>NZ_BOOB01000021.1 GCF_016863015.1 Microbispora amethystogenes
GTCAACTCCGCATCGGCATGAGCACACCTAGGCTGTTCCGGTGACGACTCTTCGGACCGTCACCGTCGACGGCTCCCCCGTCCACGTCCTGGAGAGCGGCACGGGGCCCGCGGTGCTGATGCTGCACGGCTCCGGACCCGGCACGACCGGATCCGGAGCCTGGGCGACGACGGCAGAGGCGCTGGCCACGTCCTGGCACCTGGTGGCTCCCGACCAGGCGGGGTTCGGCCGTACGCCGATCCCGGCGGGCTCCAGGGGTGGGCTCCGGCTGTGGACGGAGCAGGCCGCGGGCCTGATGGATGCTCTCGGTACCGAGCACTACGCCGTGGTGGGTCACTCCATGGGCGGTGCCGTGGCGCTGGCGTTGGCGGCCGCGCGTCCCCAGCAGGTCACCCATGTCGTGGCGGTCTCGACGATGGGCGCCCCCGGGGCGCCGCTGTCCGCCGACCTCGACGCGGTCTGGGCCGCTCCCGCCGGCCCGTCAGGGGCACGGGACATGTTGAGTCGCCTCGTCTTCGACCAGGCGCTCGTGACCGAGTCGGCCGTCGCTGCCCGTGCGGCCGCGATGGAAGCGGGGGCGGCCGCATACGCGTCGCTGTTCCCTCCACCCAGGGCACGTTGGGCCGACGACCTCACCCTCTCGGCGCGAACGCTGGCAGGGGTCCGCGCGCCCGTGCTGCTCGTCCACGGCGCCGAGGACCGACTGACCCCGCTCGGGACGGCGGCCCTGCCCCTGCTCGAACACCTGGCCGATGTCCGTCTGCACGTGCTCGGCCGATGCGGGCACGTGCCGGCGCTCGAGCACCCGCACGACTTCAGGAGACTCCTGTCGTGCTTCCTCGGCCGGGAACGAGGTCACTGATCGCTGCGACGGGTGCGCAGCCCGTCGTCGTGATGCCGCGGGTTGCGCCCTAACTCGGGTAACCACTATAACCAGTTACATGGCATTGAGCTGGAAGCTGGTCGTCGACAGCGTGAACGCGCCCGTGCTGGCGGACTTCTGGGCCGCGGCGCTGGGCTACGAGGTGGAGGATCCCAGCGCGCTCGTCGGGCAGTTGCTGGCCGCCGGTCACCTCCCGGAGGAGGCGGCCGCCGAGCACGGCGGCCGCAGGATCTTCCGCGGCTACGCCGCGATCCGCCACCCCGACGACCCCTTCGACGCCACCAGCGGCGTCGGGCTCGGGCGGCGGCTGCTCTTCCAGGACGTGCCCGAGGGCAAGACCGGCAAGAACCGCCTGCACATCGACGTGCACGGTGAGCCCGGTGGTCTCGACGCCCTGGTGGCACGGCTGGAAGGCCTCGGCGCCACCCGCGTCCGCGAGGTGGACAGGGGCCCTGCCGGTCACTGGTGGATCATGCTCGACCCGGAGGGCAACGAGTTCTGCGCCACGTAGGCGAGCCCGGCCCCCGAGCGCGTCAGCCCAGCTCGACCGCCTGCCTGAGGAAGACGACGCCGTCGATCGTGTCGAGCCGGGCCGGGTCGAGCGGGAAGTAGCGGAAATCCCGGGAGACGCGCGGTGCGGGTTCGGTGACGGCCTCGGCCAGGCGGCGGGCGTCGACGAGAGAGCGGTCCCACGGGAGCGTGGACAGGATGCCCTCGACGGTGTCCGGGGGAGGGGCGTCGTCGCCGGTCGTGCCGAGGGCCGAGGCGAGGAAGGCGTACCGGTCGCCCAGGTGCGCTCCGGCGATGGCCCCCGCGCTCCACCACTCCAGCGTCTGGTCGCCGAGCGGCATGACGCTCTTGTTCCGCTGCAGGTGGAGGTTGTGGCCGAAGACCAGGGCCGGGCCGTGGCCGGCGACGGCCCGCAGGTTGGCGGCCATCATCGCGTCGCGCTGCGCCGACAGGCGGGTCCACCGCGCCTCGGACGCGTCGGCCATCAAGTGGTGGTAGCGGAGCAGGCCGACGGCGGTGCGGGCGTAGAGCGCCGCCCGCTCCCCGTCGTCCGCGCTCAGCCGCGGGACCTGCGTGTCGAGCAGCGCCACCAGGTCGTCGGCGATCAGCCGCAGCCGCCGGGCGTCGGCGGATCGCCCGATCGACCGCGCCGGGTCCCTGGCCGTGGCCTCGTCCGACCACCGGTCGTCCGGGCCGAGCAGTTCGTCCAGCGCCTCGGGAGTGCAGGGGAGCGGACCGTCGAGGAGGGCGTACAGGGCGGTGAGTGCCTCGCGTGGGCTCGCCGCCCAATACTCCAGCGGGCCGTCGAAGCCGAAGAACCGGAGCTGCTCGTCGTGCTCCTCGTTGTACGCGCGCATCCAGCGGACGAGTTCCCGGTTGGCGGCCGACGCGCCGAAGTTGTGGCTGAAGCCGCGTTCCATGACGTCGTCGAGGTCGCCCGCGCCCGTCCTGACGTGGTCGTCCACCACCAGGCCCATGAGACAGTCGCTCTCGATCGCGAACGACCGGTAGCCCTCGTGCTCGACCAGATGCCGGAAGACCTCGTTGCGCACCTCGCCCAGCTCGCCCACGAAGTGTCTCGCCTCGCCCAGGCCGAGCAGCAGGGGCCGCGCCGGCAGCGAGCGGAGGAACGCCGAGACTCCCGCGCCGTCGAGCGGCCGGGCCATGTCCTTGATATCCATGCCTTCGACGGTATCGTTGAACCCTAGGTGGAAACTTTTCCCCGCTTAGTGCTGATGATCGGCGATGAACCTTCAATCGGAGATGCATCCATGAGGCCGGTGGACCTGGCGCGGGAGCACGGCCTGTCCACCCAGGCGGTCAGGAACTACGAGGACGCCGGGATCCTGCCCGCCGCCGGGCGCACCCCTTCCGGCTACCGCGTCTACACGCCGCTGCACGCGCGGGCGCTGCGCGCGTTCCTCTCCCTCGTGCCCGGGCACGGTCACCAGACGGCCACGTCGATCATGCAGGCGGTCAACCGGGGCGCCACCGAGGACGCGCTGCGGATCGTCGACGAGAGCCACGCCCGGCTCCTGGACGACCGCCGCACTCTGGAGGCCGTCGAGGCCGCGCTCCACGACCTGGCGCCCGTGCCGCGGGAACGCGGCGACACGATCGACAGCGACACCTTCAACGGCGACACCTTCATCGGCCCGCTGGCGAGAAGGCTCGGCCTCCGCCCGGCCACCCTGCGCAAATGGGAGAACGCCGGGCTGGTCCGCCCGCGGCGCGACCCGCGGACGGGTTACCGGGTCTACGGCACCGACGACGTACGGGACGTCCGGCTGGCCCACCAGCTCAGGCGGGGCGGCTACCTGCTGGAGCAGATCGCCCCGCTGATCGCCCAGGTCCGCTCGGCCGGTGGGGTCGCTCCGCTGGAGTCGGCCATGGGTGACTGGCAGGCCCGCCTGTCCGCCCGGGGCCGCGCCATGCTCAGGGGCGCCGCCGACCTGGACGTCTACCTCCGGACCCGCGACCCCTGACCGGGAGACCTTCGAAACAGGCCACGCCGGCTCACCTGGCCGTGTAGCCGCCGTCGGCGACCAGCACGCTGCCCGTCATGAACGAGGAGTCGGCCGAGAGCACGAACTCGACGACCGACGCGATCTCGGCGGGCTCCGCCAGCCGGCCGAGCGGGATGTTCGCCGCCGAGTCCGCGAGCGTTTTTCCGAGGCGCGCCTGCTCCCGCTCCAGCATGGGTGTCCTCGTGCCGCCCGGCGCCACGGCGTTGAAGCGGATGCCCTGCTCGGCGTTCTCCAGTGCGAGGACGCGCATCAGGTTGATCACCGCCGCCTTCGACGAGCTGTACGCGCTGAGCCCGGGAGCGCCGACCGTTCCGAGTTCGGACGCGATCGCCGCGAAGGAGGGGGCGGACGACCGCGCGAGCAGCGGCAGGGCCGCCCGGGCCAGCACGAAGACAGCACGCAGGTTGACGTTCAGCACCTCGTCGAACGCCTGCGGGGACGTCTCGGCGGCCGGAGCGGTGTAGCCGATCCCCGCGCAGGCCGCGACTCCGTCGAGGCGTCCCTCGGCCTCCCCGAGCTCGTGGAGCAGCGACTCGACGGCGGCCTCGTCGGCCACGTCGATCGCCCGGCTCACGATCTCGGAGTCCAGTCGCTCCAAGCCGCTTTCGTCGAGATCGGCCGCCCACACCCGCCAGCCGCGTTCGTTCAGGCGTCGCGCGGTCGCCGCGCCGATTCCCGACGCGGCTCCGGTCACCAGGACGGTTCCAGGCATCGTGCTTCCTCTCTCCCGGATCCCCGGCGTCTTCACGGATTTGTCAGATCGTGTAAATGTACGTCAGCTTTGATCGACCTGTGGGGGTGACAATATGCCGCCGCCTCTGTGGTATGTCCAGATTTCGCGACATCAAGGTTTGATAACGCCACCCCTCGGCCGCTTCGGCATGCGGGCTGAGCTGCACCGGAGTTGTCGCACAGCCAAGGCCGCCCGTCGGTGGTTGCCGGTGGTGCTGGAGGGCCTCGTGTGAAATCGATGTGAACACCTACCGACCCCTAGACAACTCTGGAAGACCTCTGTCACATTTGAGGAACATGAGCCGTCCAGCAGGAGGGACACCGGTGGACCACAGCTCGGACCAGCGCTTTCTTCGGGCGGCGCGGGTGTATCCCGCTCTCGGCGACGACGTCCTGCACGACGCGGTGGTCGAGACGCGGGGCGACCGCGTCGTACGGGTGCGTACTGCGGCGGACGCCGCCGACGACCTCGCCCGGCCGGGCGCCCGCGTGATCGACTACGGGGACGCCACCGTCGTCCCCGGTCTCGTCGACGCGCACTGCCACATCACGCTGACCGGCGACGGCACCCCGTACGAGCAGCAGGTTCTCGACTCGGACGAGATGATGGCGCTCATCGCCGTCAGCAACCTGCAGCGGCATCTCGCCTCCGGCGTCACCACGATCCGGGACAACGGCGGGCGCAACCGCATCGTGTTCGAGGTGCGGGAGGCCGTCGAGCGGGGCTATGTCAGAGGACCCCGGATGCTGCTGGCCGGCCGCCCCATCACGCATTCGTACGGGCACTTCTACTGGTGCAACGGAGTCGCGGACGGCGCCGACCAGATCCGCGCGGCCGTGCGCCGCCTGGTGGCCGAGGGCGCCGACCACATCAAGATCATGGCCTCCGGCGGGGCGACGGCCGGGAACATCCCCTACTACTCCTCCTACACCGCCGCCGAGATGCGCGTCGCCGTCGAGACGGCGCACGGCCTCGGCCGGTTGACCACCGCGCACTGCCGGGCCACGTCCTCGATGCTCAACGCGGTCGAGGCCGGCCTCGACTGCATCGAGCACGGGGAGTTCCTCGTACCGGGCGAGATGATGGAGTTCGGCGGCGGCGTCGCCTCCAGCGGTCGCATGGTCTACGACCCGGCGGTCGCCCAGACGGTGCACGACGCGGGCACCTACATCAGCTTCACCGCCCAGACCGGCGGCTGGGAGACGCTGGTCGACCTGCGAAGGCGGGCCGAGCGCGGCCCGCTCGGCGACACGGAGAAGGGCCGGGTCTCCGCCATCGAGGCCTACTTCGACATGAAGCTCGGCATCCTGTCGTCGATGCTGGCCGACGGCCTGGGCCCGCGCATCGCGATCAGCAGCGACGCCGGTCCGTACGACGTCGCCTTCGGCGGGCTCCAGCACGGCATCGAGCTCGCCGTGGCGGCCGGCCTGACCCCGCTCGCGGCCATCCGCGCGGCGACCGCGGTCGCCGCCGAGGCCTGCGGCATCGCCGACCAGGTCGGCACCCTCGCGCCCGGCCGCCTCGCCGACCTGCTCGTGGTCGGCGGCGACGCCACCCGCGACGTCTCCCGGCTGTGGGACGTGCGGGCCGTCTACCAGAGCGGACGGCTGGTCGCCCCACTGGTCGTCGACTCGGGCGCGGACACCGGCGTGGTCCCCCTCCTGCCGGTCCGGCCCGCCGCCTCCGTCCCCGACTGCTGACCCGCCCGAACCACCCCCGGCCCCCGAACCACCCCCGGCCCCCGGACCGCCCCCGTCGAGAGGTGAGAACCCCATGTACCCACGAGACCTCAAGGGATACGGCAGGCGCCCGCCGCACGCCGGCTGGCCGGGGGGCGCGAAGGTCGCCCTGCAGTTCGTCGTCAACTACGAGGAGGGCGGCGAGCGTTCGGTCCTGCACGGGGACCGGTGCTCGGAGGCGTTCCTGACCGAGGAGCCGACCCGGGAGTTCCCCAACGTCCGCAACCTCAACGTCGAGTCGCAGTACGAGTACGGCAGCCGCGCCGGGTTCTGGCGGTTGCACCGGCTGTTCACCGAACGGGGGCTGCCGGTCACGGTCTTCGGCATCGCCGAGGCCCTGGAGCGCAACCCCGAGGCGGTCGCCGCGATGCGGGAGGCGGAATGGGAGATCGCCTGCCACGGCCTGCGCTGGATCGACTACGCGGAGATGCCGGCCGATCAGGAGCGGGAGCACATCCGCCGCGCGATCGACCTGCACACCAGGGTCACCGGCAGCCGGCCCGAAGGCTGGTACACCGGCCGGATGAGCCCGAACACCCGCCGCCTGGTGGCGGAGGAGGGAGGGTTCCTGTACGACTCGGACTCCTTCGCCGACGACCTGCCCTACTGGGAGCACGTCGCCGGCCGGGCGCACCTGGTCGTCCCGTACACCCTGGACAACAACGACGGCCGCTACCTCAACACCTACGGCTTCCAGTCGGAGAGCTTCTCCGCCTATCTGCGCCGGGCGCTCGACCTGCTGCGCGAGGAGGGGGACGACCGGCCGAAGATGATGAGCGTCGGGCTGCACACGCGCATCGCCGGCCGCCCCGGCCGGGCCGCCGACCTGATGCGTTTCCTCGACCACGCCGCCGGGGCGGGCGACGTGTGGGTCACCCGCCGCGTCGACGTCGCCCGGCACTGGCACGAGACGCATCCCGCCGTCCCGGCGTCCGCGTCCTGAGGGGGCCGGCGATGCGTGTGCTGGTGACCGGAGCCTGCGGCTTCGTGATGAGCGTGTTCATCCGGCGCTTCCTCCAGGAGCACGAGGAGGCGCGGGTGCTGGCCCTCGACGTGGGCGAACCGGACGACGCCTGGTCGGGCCATCTGGCGGACGTCGCCGGCCGGGTGGACGTCGAGCGCTGCGACGTGCGCGACCGCGACCGCCTCGCGACGCTGTTCGCCCGGCACCGGCCCGAGACCGTGGTGCACGGCGCCACCGTGACCCTGGTGCCCGAGTGGGAGCGGGAGGACCCCGGGCGGTTCCTGGACGTCAACGTCATGGGCACCGCCGCCGTTTTGGACGCCGCCCGCCGCGCCGGCTCGGTCGGCCGGGTCGTCCACGTCAGCAGCGCGGCCGTGTACGGCGCCGGCGACCCCGGGCGTACGGAACCGCAGGACGAGGACACGCCCCTGGAGCCCGACGACATTTACGGCGTCAGCAAGGTGGCCGCCGAACTGGTGGCCAGACGTTTCGCCTCCCTCTACGGCATGAGCGTGCCGATCGTGCGGTTCACGAAGGTGTTCGGCCCGATGGAGCGGCCCACCTCCGCCCGGACCCTGATGTCCCTGCCGTACCACCTGGCGCGGGCCCTCGTCGCCGGGACGCCGCTGGCGGTGACGCCGCGGACGCTCCGGGCGGCCGGCGACTGGATCAGCGCGGTCGACGTCGCCGCCGCGCTCGGGCTGCTGTGCACCCGGCCGGACGTGGGCAGTGTCGCGTTCAACCTGGCCGGCGGGGCCGGTGTCCCGGTGCCGCGGCTGGCCGAGTTGTTCGGCGTCGAGCTGGTCGCCGACCCGGCCACCGATTCGGAGCGGGCGGTCGCCGACATGGACCCCGCGCTGCGCTCGGGCAAGGACGGGATCTACGACGTGGGGAGGGCGGCGCGGCTCCTGGGGTGGCGGCCGCGCGACCTGGCGCGGCAGGTCGGCGAGTACCGGGAGTGGGCCCTCGCGCACTGGACCCCGGAGACCCTCGCCGGCCCCGGCGGCGTGACGTAGGCACTTCTCACATACGCGCGCCACATATCGCTGACCAACTCAAAAACACTCACCAAGATCCTCAGATCGCTAAATTTACCGTTTGGAAACCCGAGATGATGCACAACCGAAATCGGCGAGGAGTGTTCTGGTCGTGTCGCCCGCCGCGCACCACCCGGAGAGGCCGATGGCTCGTGAACCCTTCCCCTTCAGCCCCCCGCACCCTCGTGGAGCCGGCCGCGTGAGCGCGCGGCGCACGACCGGGACCGCCATGGCCGAGGCGCTCGCCGCCAACGGGGCGGACCTCGCCTTCGGCATCCCCGGCACGCACAACCTGGAGCTCTACCGCGGCATGGCGGCGAGCGGGATCCGCCACGTGGTGACGCGGCACGAGCAGGGCGCGGGCTACGCGGCGGACGGGTACGCCCGGGTCACCGGCCGTCCGGGGCTCGTCGTCACCACCAGCGGGCCCGGCCTGATGAACGCCATGGCCGCGATGGGCACCGCCTACGCCGACTCCGTACCGCTCCTGGTGCTCTCACCCGGGGTGCCCACCGGCCTGGAGCGCGCCGACTTCGGGTGGCTGCACGAGATGAAGGACCAGCGGGCCGCCGCCGACGCGGCGGTGGCGCGCAGCGTCCGGCCCGGCACCCCGGCGCAGGCCGTCGACGCCGTCCACGAGACCTTCGCCCGCTGGGCGGCCGAGCGGCCGCGTCCGGTGCACATCGAGGTGCCGCTGGACGTACTCGAGGCGCCCTGGGACGGCGAGGTTCCGGGCCCCTGGCGCGCGCCGCACCCGCCGGCGCCGTCCCGGGCGGCGGTGACGGAGGCCCTCGCCCTGCTCTCGCGGGCCGCGGCCCCGGTGATCGTCGCCGGGGGAGGCGCGCTGGGCGCCACCGCGCCGCTGCGGGCGGTCGCCGAGGCGCTCGGCGCGCCGGTGGTCACCACCACCGCGGGCAAGGGAGTGCTCGACGAGGACCATCCGCTGGCCGTCGGCCCGTTCCCCGGCTTCGCCGCCGCCCGCGGATTGATGGAGGACGCCGACGTCCTGCTCGTGGTGGGCAGCGAACTCGGCGACGCCGAACTGCCCGACCGCCTGGCGCCGCGCGGCGCCGTCATCCGGATCGACCTCGACCCGGCCCAGCTGCACAAGAACCTCCGCGCCGCGCTGCCGGTGCACGCCGACGCCCGGGAGACGCTGACCGCGCTGGCGGCCGGGCTCGCCGGACCGGCCGGGACGGAACGTGCCGCAGAAGGGGAACGGCGGGCGGCCGGAACCCGGGCCGGGTGCCTGGAGCAGGCCGCGGAGCAGGGCGGCCGGTGGCGTGAGGTGCAGGACGCGCTGCGGGCCGAGCTGCCCGGCGACGTCGTCGTGGTGGGCGACAGCTCCCAGGTCTCCTATCTGGGCACCGCGCCGTTCTGGCCGTTCTCCGCGCCGCGCCGCTACCTCGCGCCGGTCGGATACTCCACCCTCGGGTACGCCCTGCCGGCGGCGATCGGGGCGCGGCTCGCGGAGCCCGCGCGGCCGGTGGTGGCCCTGCTCGGCGACGGCGCGTTCATGTTCAGCGCCCAGGAGCTGGTCACCGGCGCCGAGCTGGGGCTCCCGCTTCCCGTGGTGATCCTCGACAACCACGGCTTCGGCGAGATCCGGCAGAACATGCTCGACCGCGACATCGCGCCGTACGCGGTGGACCTGGCCCGTCCCGACTTCGCGGCGCTCGCCCAGGCGATGGGCTGCCACGGCGTCCGGGTGACGGACGCCGCCGGCGCGGCCAAGCAGGCCGCCGCCGCGCTGACGGCCGCACGGCCGACCGTGATCGTCTGGGAGGTCGGATCGTGATGGAGAGGGGGATCGTGATGGAGGCGGGGCTCGTGAGAACCGTACGCAACATGATCGACGGGCGGTGGCGGGACGCCGCGGACGGGCGCACCGCCGAGGTGGTGGACCCGAGCACCGAGAAGGTGATCGCGGCCGCGCCGGTGTCGGCCGCGGTGGACGTGGACGCCGCGTGCCAGGCGGCCGAGCGGGCCTTCGCCGGGTGGCGGCGGACCACGCCGCGCGTCCGGCAGGACCTGCTGCTGCGGCTGGCCGACGCCGTCGCCGCCCGGGCGGGGGAGCTGGCCGAGGCCGAGTCGGCGAACACCGGCAAGCCCGCGGCCGCGTCGGCGGCCGAGGTGGCCGAGTGCGTGGACGTGCTGCGGTTCTTCGCCGGGGCGGCCCGTCTGCTGGAGGGCAGGTCGGCGGGGGAGTACCTCGACGACCACACCTCGATGATCCGGCGTGAGCCCGTCGGGGTGTGCGCCCAGGTGACGCCGTGGAACTACCCGCTGATGATGGCGGTCTGGAAGATCGCCCCCGCGCTCGCGGCGGGCAACACGGTGGTGCTGAAACCCGGCGACACCACGCCGCTCACCACGGTGCTGCTCGCCGAGATCGCGGCCGGGATCCTGCCGTCCGGCGTCGTCAACGTGGTGTGCGGCGACCGCGACACCGGGCGCGCCCTGGTGTCCCACGAGATCCCGCAGATGGTCTCCATCACCGGGTCGGTCAGGGCCGGGACGGAGGTGGCCGTCGCGGCGTCGGCGTCGCTCAAGCGCCTCCACCTGGAGCTCGGCGGCAAGGCGCCGGTGCTGGTCTTCGCCGACGCCGAACTGGACGTCGCCGTCCGCACGGTCGCCGAGGCCGGGTACGCCAACACGGGCCAGGACTGCACCGCGGCCACCCGGGTGCTGGTGCACGAGAGCGTCCACGACGAGTTCCTGGCGGGGCTGACCGCCGCGGCGGCGGCCGTCCGCGTCGGGCCGCCGGGTGACCCGGCGGCGGCGATCGGCCCGCTCAACAACGCGGCCCAGCTCCGGCGGGTGTCCGGGTTCGTGGAACGGCTGCCGGCACACGCCACCGTGACGACCGGCGGGGCCCGCGCCGCCGGCGAGGGCTACTTCTTCGCCCCCACCGTCGTGGCCGGCGTGCGGCAGGCCGACGAGGTGGTGCGTGAGGAGGTCTTCGGGCCGGTGGTGACCGTGCAGCCCTTCACCGCCGAGGAGGAGGCGGTGGCGCTCGCCAACGACACGGCGTACGGCCTCGCCTCCAGCGTGTGGACGCGGGACAACGCCCGTGCGCTGCGTGTCGCCGCCCGCCTCGACTTCGGGGCGGTCTGGCTCAACACCCACATGACCATGGTCTCCGAGATGCCGCACGGGGGCTTCAAGCACTCGGGCTACGGCAAGGACATGTCGGCCTACGGGTTCGACGACTACACGCGGATCAAGCACGTCATGAGCTTCACCGGGGAGCGGTGAGCGGTCGCCGCCGCGCACCGGACACGTCCGCCCGGACCGGGCCGGGCCGCGGGAGGGGGCCGGCGAACCGGTGCCCGGCCGGGCGGACGACCACCAAGGAAAAAGGAAAGGTAAGTGAGAACGTGAAGGTTTCACGCAATTTGTGGGCCGTCACTTCGCTGGCGCTGGCCCTCACCCTCACCGCCGCGTGCGGCGGAGGGAGCGGGAGCGGTGACGCCGGCGCGTCCGGCGACTCCGGTTCCGTCACCTACGCGGGCTTCGGCGGGACCGGCCAGGAGGCCATCGCCAAGGCGTGGCTCGACCCGTACGGCAAGGAGAGCGGCGTCAGGGTGGTCCAGGACAACCCCGTGACGTACGCCAAGATCCACCAGATGGTCGACGCCAAGAACGTGACCTGGGACATCGCCCAGGGCGGGGTCGACTTCGGGCTGGAGGGCAACCCGCGCCTGGAGGACATCGACTGCTCGGTCGTCGCCTGCGACGACTACGCGGACGGGCCGTTCAAGGTCTACAAGCAGGGCGTGCCGCTGTTCGTCTTCTCGATCGTGCTCGCCTACAACACCGACAAGTTCGGGGGCAACCCGCCCAAGAACTACGCCGCCTTCTTCGACACCGCGAAGTATCCCGGCAAGCGGGCCATCGACGGCACCGCCGGCTTCCAGGGCATCCTGGAGGCGGGGCTGATGGCGAACGGCACCCCCCGCGACAAGCTCTACCCGCTCGACGTCGACGCCGCGCTGAAGCTCCTGGAGCCGATCAAGGACGACCTGATCGTCTTCAAGGACGCCGCGGAGTGCATCAACCTGGTCTCCTCCGGCGAGGCCGTCATGGGCAACTGCTACAACGGGCGCGTCAAGCTGGCCAAGGACGAGGGCCAGCCGATCGACAACACCTGGGGCCAGCAGATCTACCTCTGCGACTACCTCTTCGTGCCGAAGGGCGCCAAGGACAAGGCGAACGCGATGAAGCTCATCGCCTACATCGCCAAGGCGGCCAACAACGGGAAGATCACCGAGTACATCCCGTACGGCCCGGCCAACCCCAAGGCCACGGCCTCCGGCACGTACGCCGCGGACGCCCCGACCGCCCACCAGCTGGAGGGCGAGGACGCCCCGATCGTCATGGACTCCGCCTGGTGGAACGCCAACATGGAGAAGGCGATCGAGAAGACCACCGCCTGGCTGGCGGGCTGACCACCGTGACGGCGGCCCGGCCGTGCCCGAGAGCGGAACGTGCTCGCACGCGGAACGCGGAAGCGGAACGCGCGGTGGAACGCGCGGCGAAGCGCGGACCGAAAAGAGGAGCACAGTGAGCGCACTTTCCCAGATCCCCTCCCGCGCGTCGTCTCCCGGCCCGCAGGCGGGGCCCGAGGCCGGCTCGGCCGTCCGGGCCGGTCACGGCGCCGGGCCCGGCGAAGGCCCTGCCCGCGCCCGGCGTTTCCCCCGGCCCGACTTCTGGAGCGGCGCCGGCCTGCCCGGCCTGGTCTTCGTCGTCGCCGCGTTCGTCGTCCCGATGGCCGTGGTGGTGGTCAAGAGCCTGACCGACCCCTCGCCGGCGAACTACACCGCGATCTTCACCAGTTCGGTCTACCAGCGCTCCGTCGTGGACACCCTGCAGATGGCGCTGGTGGTCACCGTTCTGTGCCTGCTGATCGGATATCCGTACGCCTACGCGATGGCCAGGTCAGGGACGGCCATGCGCACCTTCCTGATGGTCGCGCTGATGCTGGCCTTCTGGACGAGCCTGCTGGTGCGCACCTACGCCTGGCAGATCGTGCTGAACGACACCGGTCTCGTGAACACCGCGCTGCGCGACTGGCTCGGCCTCACGTCCGCCCCGATCCACATGATCAGGACACCCTTCGCGGTCTACGTCGGCATGGTCCACATCCTCCTGCCGTACGCCGTGCTCGCGTTGTTCGCCCAGCTCCGCTCGATCGACCCGGACGTCGAGCGGGCCGCGCAGGTGATGGGGGCGCGGCCGTGGCGCGTGTTCGCGCGGGTCACCCTGCCCCTGTCGCTGCCCGGCGCGGTGGCCGGAGGCGTCCTGGTGTTCGTCCTCGCCCTGGGCTTCTACATCACGCCGCAGCTGCTCGGCGGCGCCCGCCAGGTGTACGTGGGGCAAGCGATCATGCAGCAGATCGAGCAGTTCCTCAAACCGGGCGTCGGCGCGGCGATGGCGGTCCTGCTGTTCGTCGCGGTGCTGGCCGTCCTCGGGCTCGCCGCCCGGTTCGTCGGCCTGGGCAGGATCCTCGGTGTCGGCATGGGGAGGCGGCGATGAGGGCCGGCCTCGGCGTGCGGCTGTTCGCCTGCCTGATCGCGCTGCTGTTCGTCACGCCCACCCTGATCGTCGCGGCGACCTCGGTGACCTCCGGCTCGATGGTGACCTTCCCGCCCAAGGGCTTCTCCCTGCGCTGGTTCCAGGAGGTCCTCACCGATCCCGAGTGGCTCACCGCGCTCGGCAACAGCGCGCAGGTGGGGCTGCTCGCCGCGGTCCTGGCGATGGCGGCGGGCACCTCGCTCGCCTTCGCCGCGGCGCGCAGCCGCTTCCTGCCGCCCGCCCTCGTCACCGGCCTGGCCGTGCTGCCGATGACGGTGCCGCTCGTCGTCGCCGGCATCGGCTTCTACCTGGTCTACATCCGGGTCGGCCTGTCGGGGAACGTGCTCAGCCTGGGCATCGCCCACGCGGTGCTCGGCCTGCCGTTCGTGTTCGTGAACGTCCTGGCCGCGCTCACCGGCGTGGACCGCCGCGTCGAGGAGGCGGCCCGCGTGTCCGGGGCGACCGAGGCGGTCACGCTCCTGCGGATCACGCTGCCCCTGGTGGCCCCGGCCGCGCTGGTCGGCGGCGTGCTGGCCTTCGTCTCCTCCTGGGACGAGGTGGTCGTCGCCCTGTTCCTGAACACGCCGCAGTTCCGCACCCTGCCCGTCGTCATGTGGAGCCAGGTGCGCTCCGGCGTCGAGCCGTCCATCTCGGCGGTCGCGACGCTGATCACCCTCGTCTCGCTGCTCATGGCCGCCCTGGTCCTGGTGGGGCCGGCCGTGGTGAAGAAGGTAAGGAGAAGGACGTGACCGAGACGGCAACCCAGGCCGGCCCCGCCGGCCAGGAGGGCTCGCCGGGGGCGAGGGTCGAACTGGCCGGCATCGTGAAGGTGTACGGCGAGACGCGGGCCGTCGACGACGTGTCGCTGACCGTCGAGCCCGGTCAGTTCCTCACGCTGCTCGGCGCCTCGGGGTCGGGCAAGACCACGCTCCTGCGGATCATCGCCGGCTTCGTGGACGCCGACGAGGGCCGGATCGTGGTGAACGGCCGCGACATCTCCCAGGTCCCGGTGCACCAGCGCGGGATCGGCATGGTGTTCCAGAACTACGCGTTGTTCCCGCACCTGTCGGTCGCCGCCAACGTCGGCTTCCCGCTGGAGATGCGGGGGGTGCGCCGCCGCGACCGGGCGGCGCTGGTCGAGCGGGCGCTGGAGGCGGTGCACCTCGGCGGGTACGGCCGGCGCTCCCCGAAGGAGCTGTCCGGCGGGCAGCAGCAGCGGGTGGCGCTGGCCAGGGCCATCGTGGCCCGGCCGCCGCTGCTGCTGATGGACGAGCCGCTCGGCGCCCTCGACCGCAGGCTCCGCGAGGCCATGCAGATCGAGATCCGCAGGCTCAGCCGCGAGCTCGGGCTCACCGTCATCAACGTCACCCACGACCAGGAGGAGGCGCTGACGATGAGCGACCGCATCGCGCTGCTCGCCGGCGGCCGGCTGGTCCAGCACGGCACGCCCGAGGAGCTGTACGGGCTGCCCGAGAGCGAGGTCGCCGCCCGCTTCCTGGGCGAGTCCAACCTGTTCCGCGGCCGGGTCCGGCGGGAGGGCGCCGACTCCGTGCTGGCCCTGCCGTACGGGCGGGTGCTCGTCCCCGGCGACACGCCGGGGGAGCGGGAGGCGGTCGTCGTGGTGCGGCCGTCGGCCATCCGCATCCGGCCCGCCGGGGCGGAGCCGTCCGCGTCCGTCTCCCGCATGCCCGGCGTGGTGAGCGCCGACATCTACGCCGGCGACTCGCGCAAGGTCCTGGTCGCGGGCGCCGACGGCGCCGAACTGGTGGTCAGGTGCGAGTCCGGCGCCCCGCTGCCGTGCTCCGTGGGCGACGAGGTCGTCCTGGAGTGGGACCCCGGCTCCTGCCACATCATCCCCGGCGCGGCCTGACCGCGCCCGACCTGCGACGAGGGCGCCGCCAGGCGGCCGCCCACGCCTCCGGCATGCCCGGAAACCCCCGCAAACCCCGGGAACAACACCCAGAACAAGGAACGAGGAACGACATGGGACTGACCGAGCGCCAGCGCGCCGGAGTCGCCGCGGTGGAGGAACTCGGCAAGGAACTCTCGGAGTTCCACCGCCTCATCTGGTCGTACGCCGAGCCCGCCTGGCGGGAGTACCGGTCGGCGCAGGCGTACGTCGACCTGCTGAAGGCGGAGGGCTTCGAGGTGGAGGTGGGGTCGGGCGACATGCCGACCGCCTTCCACGCCCGGTGGGGCGACGACGGCCCCGCCATCGGGATGTACTCCGAGTACGACGCCTCGCCGGGTTACTCCCAGGACACCGTGCCCTACCGGCAGCCGCGCCCCGGCCTCCACCCGTGGGCGCCGGGCTTCACCGACGCGCACTCGGCCCTGGGCGTCGGCGCCCTCGCCGGGGCGCTCGCGACCAAGCGGGCGATCGAGCGCACCGGCGGCCGGGGGGTCGTCCACCTGTTCGGCGAGCCGGCCGAGAAGGTGTGCGGTTCCAAGCCCGTGCACGCCGCCAAGGGCTACTACGACGAGCTCGACGCGGTGATCAGCTACCACCCGCTGTTCGAGAACACGGCGGTGTGGGACATCCACAACTGCCTGTACTGGTCGGCGGTCTTCACCTTCCAGTGCTTCGAGGCGCAGCGGGACGACGCCCCGCCGTGGATCGACGGCGACCCCCTGGAGGGGTCGGGCATGGGCGCGCACAACAGCGTCCGCTCCCCGGGGGCGCTGGACGCGCTCGGGCTGATGATCACGGCGACGAAGTACGCCAAGGAGAACATGTTCCCCCGGACCGGCCTGTGGTCGCTCAACGAGGCGATCCTGGGCGCGGCCAACGCGACCGCCGACAACCTGCCGCCCCGGATCACCCAGATCCAGTTCAGCTGGCGCTCGCCCCTGATCGGCGTCCAGGAGCAGATCCTGGAGGTGCTCAGGCGCAACGCCAGGCACGTCGCCGGGCTGGCCAACTGCGAGGTCTCGATGCGCTGGGTGACCCGCACCCGGCCGGGCCTGAAGAACCACGTCATGGCGCAGGCGACGTACGAGAACCTGCTGGAGCTGGGGCCGCGCCGGTTCGCGCCCGAGGCGTACGAGTTCGCCCGCGAACTGGAGCGCACCCTCGGGCACGCGCCCTCCGACGACCCCTTCCGGCCGATGCTGCACCAGGTCACCGACCCGCGCGACCACGACGCGGCCACCCGCGCCACCCTCCCGCCGTGGCAGGACTGCACCGGGGCCGACGACTGCACCGAGTACACCTGGCACGCCCCCACCGTGCGCTTCTACACGGCCAAGCCGCTGCTGCGGGTGGTGGGGGAGGACCTCAACCACTGGGCCAACAACGCCATGAACGGCCTGGCCCCGGCGATCGACCCGGTGTGGGGCTACGCCGGCGAGGTCATCGCCGCGACCGCGCTGCGGCTCATCGACGACAGCGGACTGCTGGGCGCCGCCACGGAGGAGTTCCGGCGCAACCGCGAGGCCGCGCCCGAGGCGCTGCGCGACCCGCTGCTGCCGCGCGACTTCGCGCCGCCCGTCGAGCTGCCCTGGCCCGAGTACGTGACCACCGCCCGCGGCTTCGAGTGGCAACTGCCGACCACCACGGACTTCGGCGAGAAGCTCTAGCCGTCCGTGGGAACACTCTCCCGCCCCCGCCGCGACCCGGGTGCGCCGGTGGGGGCGAGCGGGACCGCGCTCGCGGTCACGATGGTCGGCGCGCTGTTCCTCACCGAGGGACTGGTGCAGATCCTGCTGCCGATCGGCCTGGAGGCGAGCGGCGCCGGGTCCGGGCTGCTGATCGGCGTGCTGCTCGCACTCGCCCAGGGCGCCGGCGTGGTCATGTCCCCGCCCGCGGCCCTGCGCGCCGACCGGCACGGGCGCGGCGGCGTGCTGTTCGCCGGCGGCCTCGTCCTCGCGGCGTGCGCGGCCGCGCTCGCCGCCGCCACGTCGTTCTCCTCGGCGTGGATCTGGGTGCTGCCGCTGCTCGGGTACGGCCTGGCCAGGGGCTCCGTCGTGACCACCACGCTGGCGGTGGTCGCCCGGTCCGGCGACCGCTACCGGACCCAGGGCCTCAACGGCGCGGCACAGCGCCTGTCGGCCGCGGTGGCGGCGACGCTGTCGGTCGTCCTGCTGGCGCGCCTCGGCACCGGGGGCGCCGCCGGGCCCGGGCTCTGGCTGGTCGTCCTGTCGGCCCTGGCCTTCGCGCTGCTCGCGCGGCGGGTGCGGGGCCGGGCCGACCGGGACGACCCCGCCGCCCTGACCGGCACGGCCGGCGCGCGCGCCGGCTACGCGGCGTCGCTGCGCATGCTGCGCCGCGAGCCCGCCCTGCAGGCGTCGTCGCTGATCAACCTCAACCTGAACACCGTGGTCCTGCTCGGCAACTCCTTCTATCCGATCGCGCTCGACGTGCCCGCCGAGCGGCTGCCGGGGCTGGTGCTGACGCTGCTGCTGTGCCGCGACCTGACCTCGGTCGCCGCCGGGCCCTTCTTCGGGCGGGTGGTCGCCCGCATCGGGCTGCGCGGCGCGGTGACGGTGTCCGGCGTGTGCGCGGTGGCCGGGCTGGCCGCGGTGGGGCTGGCCGGGAACGGCTTCGCCGGGGTCGCGGCGGGCGCCGTGCTGCACGGGCTGGCCGGGGCCACCGGCATCGGGGCCACCAACCTGCTGGCGACCGCGAGCACTTCCGCCGGAGGCACCGGCCTGCGGCTGGCCGCGACGAACTATCTCAACGGAGTGGGCATGCTGGTCCTGCCGGTGGTCTTCGGAGCGCTGCTCGACGTCTCCGGGCCCCGCGGCGTGTTCCTGGCCGGCGCCTGCGTCTCCGCCGCGATGCTCGCGGGCGTCCTGGCGCGCACCCCCGCCGCGTCCCCTGCGCGGGCACGGTGACAGGCACGGTGACAGGCACGGTGACAGGCACGGCGCGGCGGGCGGACGCGTCAGCCGGCGGCGGTCTCGAACCGCCACGGGCGGGGCAGCACCAGGACGCGCGCGTAGGGCAGCACGGTCAGGTCGCGCACGCCGTCCACGGCGACGACGCGGCGCGTCAGCGCGGCCAGGTCCCGCGCCGAGCCGCAGGCCGCCTCGGCCACGACATGGAACCGGCCCGCCGTCAGCGTGACGATCGGCAGCTCGGGCAGCGCGACCAGGGCGTCCAGGGCGGCCTCGGGGGAGCCGTCCAGGGTGATCCCGACGGAGGCCATCATGATGACGGGATCGGTGGACACCCGGTCGACCATCGCGGTCGCCTGGATCGTGCCGTCGCGGAACAGCGTCTGCGCCCGCTTGCGCACCACCCAGTAGGGGACCCCGAGCTCGTCCTCCATCTCCCGGAAGCTGGCCCTCGGGTTGTCGACGAGCAGGCGCAGCAACGCCACGTCGAGGTCGTCGAGCTCCGGCCGCCTCGGCGCCGGCGGCCCGGACCGCCGCGGCCTGCCCTGGCTTTCCCACTTGGCCACGTCGAGCTGGCGCCAGACCTCGTGGTCCCCCACGCCCTCGATCGTGCCGGCGATCCGCTGCACGATGTCGGCGAGGTCCGCGTCGTCGCGGGCGGCGACCTCGCACATGACGTCGTACGGGCCGATCGTCTGGGCGGCGAAGGTGACCTGGGGAGTGGCGTTGAGCGCGACGCGCAGCCGCTCGACGGGGCCGCGGTAGCGCAGGCCGACGGTGCCGAGCACGTCGTAGCCGAGGACGGCGGGGTCCACCAGCCCGATCACCCGCAGGACGCCGTCGCCGGCCAGGCGCGCCATGCGGGCGCGGACCGCGTCGGCCGACAGGCCGACCTGTTCTCCGATCCGGGCCAGCGGAGCCCGGCCGTCCTCCCGCAGCAGGCCGACGATCGCCTGGTCCTGCGCGTCAAGTTCGTATCGCTGCGTCAAGGATCCGCTTCCCGTTCCCGTCACCCGCCCGCGACGGCCCTCCCGCCCCGGACAGTGTGGCACAACCATGAACGCGTGCGTACGGATGCCGAACGCCAAATATCCACGATCGACTTCGCTGAATCGATGAACAATGCGAACAGACAATCCTCCGTCGTCGCCGGAGGCCCACCCGGGGCCCTTCGGGCTGGTGGCCCACCGTCCCTGGCGGCTCTGGATCCTCGGCTCCCTGCTGGCCCGGCTGCCCACGTCCATGGCGGGGCTGGTGCTGATGCTCGTGGGCGAGCGGGTCACCGGCTCGCTGGCGGAGGGCGCGCTGCTGGCCGGGGTGCTCAGCCTCTGCTCGGGGCCGCCCGGCCCGTTCTTCGGGCGGCTGCTCGACCGGCTCGAACTGCGCCGCGCGATGAGGGTGACGGTGGCCCTTTCCGGGCTGGTCACGCTGGGCCTGGTCGCGGCCGCCGAGGTGCGGGCGCCGATCTGGGCGTTGTACGTCCTGTCCGTCGTCCTCGGGCTGGCGACGGCGGGGATGTGGGGCGGCATGCGGGCCCTGCTCGTGGTGACGGTTCCGGCCGTCCAGCTCCGCCGCGCCCACTTCGCCGAGTCCCTGCTCGTCGAGCTGTGCTCGGTGGTCGGCCCGGTCCTGGTCAGCGTGCTCGTGCTGACGGGCGGGACCGTCGCCGCGCTCGCCGGGATGGCGGCCCTGTCGCTGCTGGGCGCCTGGCTCATGCGGGCCGTGCCGCCGCTGCCTCCGGCGCCCCGGCGCCCGGACACGCTCCTCCCGCCGCGCGACACGCAACTCGTCTCCGCCCTGGTGCTGTGGATCGGCCTGGCGTACGGGCTGCTCATGGCCAACGTGCCGCAGCGGATGGCGCAGTACGGCCTCGACTCCGGCGCCTCCGGCTGGTTCACCGCGGCCCTGCCCGCCGGGGCCTGCCTCGGCGGGATCGTCGTCAGCGCCTGGCCGCTGGGCCGCCGGCGTGCCCTGCTCACCACGACGGCCATGCTGCTCGCCTCGGCGGCCCTGGCCGTGCCGCCCGGGCTCGCGGGCGGCTCCCTCGGGTACGCCGCGGGGTTGTTCGCCGCCGGGCTGTTCATGGTGCCGCTCAACGGCCTGATGGCGACCGAGATCGAGGGACGGATGGGCCTGCGCCGCCGGGCCGAGGCGTTCTCCTACTTCGGGTCGGCCGCGGTCGCCGGCGGCTCCGGAGGCTACTTCCTCGCCGGCGCGCTGGACGGCCGGCTGGAACCGGCCGCCGTGGGCCTGCTGTCGTCCGCCGCGTTCCTGCTGCTCGCGCTGGTCCTCGCCGCCGTACTGCTGCTGCGGCGCGTCCGGAGGAGCCGCTGAGCCGAGCCATGCATACCCCAATGCAGACCCCCACGCCGGCCCACGCGCCCGCGCCCGCGCCCGCGGCACCTTCCCCCGACACCCACCCTGCTCCCGAGCCTGTTCGAACGGATTCCTGACCAGTGAGCGACGTCCCCTATCCGATCTCCTCCCCTCTGTCCCACCAGGAGCTGTTGCTGCTCGACATCGTCGCCGAGTCGGCCGACCCCGTCGGCGCGCGCATCGCGACGCGCCTCCTGGGCGACAGCGGCATCGCGCTGAGCGAGGCCAGCACGTCCCGGCTGCTCGCCCGGCTGGACGAACTGGGACTGACCGTCTCCTCTGGCCGCAAGGGCCGGGTGGTCACGGACGCGGGCCGCCGCGTGGCCCAGGTCACCCGGCGCACCCGGCGGCAGGCGAAAGGGCTGCACCAGGCGCTGGACATCCAGAACGCGCGTCAGCTGCTCGACCTGCTGTACGCCCGGCGCGGGGTGGAGCGCGAGGCCGCCCGGTGGGCCGCGGCCCGGGCCACCCCCGCCGACATCGAACGGCTCGAAGAACTGGTGAACGGGCACCGCGAGGCGCTCGACGCCGGCGGCGACGCCCGGCTGTGCGGCATGCGCTTCCACCGGGAGATCTTCCGCATCTCCCGCAACCGCCTGCTCCAGGCGATCGGCGACGTCGTGCTCGACGAGTCGCTCGAACCCCTGGAACGGGTGCTCGACGTCATCACGGGCGGCCACGGGACCCTCGCCCAGTCCGCTCCCGAGCACGTCGACGTCCTGGCCGCCATCCGCGCGGGCGACCCCGACGAGGCGGAGCGGACGATGCTCGCGCACGTCGACCGGCTGATCGAGGAGGCCGAACGCGCCGCGACGGACCGCGGCGCCGAGGTCGTCAAACGCCTGATCGAGCTCACGCTCTGACCCGAAGAGACACGAGGAAAACGAAAAGAAAGGGGAGAGGCACATGCCGATCCTGCGCCTTGACGCCCGCTACGTGGTGGCCTTCCAGGACGGTGAGCACCGGCTGCTGGAGAACGGCACCGTCGTCGTGGACGGCGACCGCGTCGTCTACACCGGCCGCGACTACCAGGGGCCGGCCGACGAGCGGGTGGACGCCGGAGACACGCTGGTCACGCCGGGGTTCATCAACACGCACGCCCACCTGGAGACCGCCCCGCTGGACAAGTCCTTCCAGGAGGACGTCGGGAAGCGGCAGTTCTTCTCCACCGGCCTGGTCGAGACCCTGCCGATGCAGGAGAACTCCATCGACGAGGAGGGCGTCGACACCTGCATCGACGTCTCGATGTCCGAGCTCATCCGTACGGGCACCACGACCGTGATGCACCAAGGGCTGCGGGGCCGGCGGGTGGCCGAGGCCTGCGAACGGGCCGGCCTGCGCGCCTACATCGCGGACGGGTACCGGTCGGGCCGCTGGTTCACCCCCGACGGGAACCGCGTCGCGTACGAGTGGGACGAGGACGGCGGGTTCGCCGGCCTGGAACGGGCCGTGCGGCTGATCGAGGAACTGCGCGACGGCGGTTCCGGACGCGTGCGGGGCTTCCTGTCCCCGTGGCAGGCCAACACCTGCACGCCCGACCTGCTGAAGGAGTCGCGGCGGCTGTCCGACGACCTGGAGGTGCCGCTGACGATCCACGCCGCCCAGGCGATGTTCGAGGTGATGGACGTCATGGCGGCGCACGGCATGACGCCGATCGAGTATCTGGAGTCGGCCGGGTTCCTCGGCCCCCGGGTCGTGCTCGGGCACGCGATCTTCACCACCGGCACCTCGTGGCTGAACCTGCCCGGGGACGACCTGCGGCGCATCGCGGACTCCGGCGCCTCGATCTCCTACAACGCCTGGACGTTCGCCCGGCGCGGCATCATGGTCGAATCGCTCCCCGGCTACCGGAGAGCCGGCGTCAACATCACGCTCGGCACGGACACCACGCCGCAGTCCATGATCGAGTCGATCCGCTGGTCGGCCATCCTGGGCAAGGTGGCCGACCGGCGCGCCGACTCCTGGCTCGCCACCCATCTGCTCGACGCCGCGACGGTCAACGCGGCCCGGCTGCTGGGCCGCGACGACCTCGGCCGGATCGCGCCGGGAGCCAAGGCCGACCTGCTGCTGTGGCGGCTCGACACCCCCGTCATGTCACCGGTCCGCGATCCCATCAGGAACCTCGTCTACTACGCGACCCGCGAGGACCTGGCGTCCGTGATGATCGACGGCGCGTGGGTGATGCGGGACGGCGCCCTGCTCACCGTGGACGAGGAGGGGATGACCGAGCGCCTCCAGCGGGCCGGCGAGCGCTCCTGGGCCCGGGTGCCGGACCACGACCGGCTCGGCCGCACCCTCGAAGAGGTCGCGCCGTCCTCCCTCCGCCCGTTCCGCTGACCGTTCCGTCCCCGTGCCGGAGGAGGTTCCGTGCCGGAGGAGAGTCCGGGCGCGTCGCCGGGGGCAGGCTCACGCCGACGGGTGCCGGCCTGCCCCCCGCGCCGCCTGTCTCCCCGGCCACTGCCGGACGTCGATCCGCTGCGGAACGAAGCGCCCGGCGCCTTTGGCGCCCGTGAACCGGCCGTCGCGGGCCACCACCCGGCCGCGGGAGATCGTGAGCTCGGGCAGGCCCGCACCGGTCATGCCCTCGTACGGCTCGTAGTCGCTGCCCCAGCCCGCCTCGAAGGCCGGCCAGGTCCACTCCCGCCCGGGGTTCCACAGCACCAGGTCGGCGTCCGCGCCCACGCGGATCACCCCCTTGCGGGGATACATGCCGAACGTCCGGGCCGGGCCGGTGGCCGACACCTCGACGAACCCCCGCAGGCCGAGCCGGCCCCGGGTGACCGCGTGGTCCCACAGCAGGGGGATCCGCGCGTCCAGGCCGGGGGCTCCCGGCGGCAGCACGGTGAAGTCGGCGGCGCCGGGCAGCTTGTGCTCCAGGCCGTAGGCGCAGTGGTCGGAGGCCACGCTGCCCAGGACTCCGGCGCGCAGCGCGTCCCAGAGGCGGTCCTGCGCGGCGGCGTCCCTGACCGGCGGCGTGATCACGTACTTCCACCCGTCGGGACGCCGGTACACCGAGTCGTCCAGCACCAGGTAGTGGGTACAGGTCTCCGCCTGCACCAGGACGCCCGACTCACCGGCCGCCTCGATGGCGGCCAGCGCCTCGCCGCCGGAGACGTGGTAGACGTACACCGGCGCGCCGAGCTCCCGGGCGAAGTGCGTCACCAGGCCGATCGCGGCGCTCTCCGCGCTGCCGGGCCGGCTGCGGGGGAAGCGGTCGATGGCCGCGGCCGAGCCGGACAGCACCGCGGACCTGGCGTGTTCGAGGATGGCGTGGTTCTCGGCGTGGAAACCGGCGAGCCCGCCCACCTCCGCCACGGTGGTCATCACCGCCCTGATCTCGCCGTCGTCGAGCCGGTCGTCGTACGTCGTGTAGATCTTGAAGGAGGCCAGGCCCTCGTCCACCAGGGCGGGGATCTCCCGCAGCCGGTCCGGGGTGATGCGGGCGATCACCGGATGGAAGGTGTAGTCGATCACCGATGGCGCCGCCTCGGCCATGCGCTCGCGGGCCGCGGCCAGGAGCGACCCGCCGGACGCCGGGACGAAGTCGATCACCGTGGTGGTGCCGCTGACCGCCGCCGCCCGGGTCGCCGAGGCGAAGTCGTCGAGGCTGCGGACGCCTTCCGCGATCGGCCAGGCGATGTGGGTGTGGGTGTCGATCCCCCCGGGGACCAGGACCGCGCCCGGTGAGGCCTCGACGATCCGCGTCCCCCGCAGGGTGCCCGGCGCGGCGAGCGCGGCGATCCTCTCGCCGGTGACGCCGACGTCGGCCACCTCGATGTCGTGCTCACCCACGACGAGGGCACCGCTCACCACGAGGTCGAAGTCATCACGCACCGGACATCTCCCGACAGTAATCCATCAACACGGAAAGATGTCTATCTCAGATATCAGATAACTGTCTAGGTCTATCAAAATTGAGGAAGATGCTTGTATCGTGACGATCGTGAATCGCCGCCTCCAGTGCGTGAAAGGTGACGCCGACATGACCGCTGCGCAGACCCAGCAGACCCATGGCCTCGGCAACCGGGACCTGCTCGACCAGTACCTCGCGGCGGGGTTCGCCGGACGCGTCGGATGGGGGGAGCGCGTGGCCCTCCTGGTCATCGACATGGCCGGAGCCTGGACGAGCCAGGACGAGATGATCGGCGCGAACCTCGACGGCGTGCTGCGCAACATCCGGCGGCTTCTGGACGTCGTGCGCACGCGTGACGACATTCCGGTGGTGTTCACCACCATGGCCTACGACGAGACGTACTCCGATCTTCCCCTCCCGAGCCGGCTGAAGACCCCGCACCTGGAGCGCATGATCCGGGGGTCCGAGCGCGTCCGGCTGGTGCCCGGGCTGGACCGCCGCCCGCACGAGGCGCTCATCGAGAAGCCGCGGGCCAGCGCGTTCTTCAACACCAACCTGCCGAGCATCCTCGCGGCCCAGCGCATCGACACGGTGGTCGTCGTCGGATGCAGCACCAGCGGGTGCGTCCGCTCGACCTGCGAGAGCGCCATCGACCACGGTCTGCGCGCCATCGTCCCGGCCGAGGCCGTGGGGGACCGCTCCGCCTCGGCGCACGAGGCCGCCCTCTTCGACATCAACGCCCGCTACGCCGACGTGCTGCCCATCGAGGAGGTCGTCGGCCACATCGAGCGGCTCCCGCGGACGGCCGGCGCCGTCACGACTGACGCGTGAACATCAGCAACCGGTCGAAGATGCGCACCTGGTCGCTGCGGGAGAAGTCGGTGACCTCGTCGATCAGCCGGGTGAGGTGACGGGCCATCGCCTCCTCCGCCGCCGCCGGCTCGCGGCGGCGGATCGCCGAGACGATCTCCGCGTGCTCGGGCACCGACTGGCTCACGGTGCCGTGGCCTCCGGTGATCACGTCGAGCACCTTCTCGAGCGGGACGAGCGACTCGTTGAGCACGGCGCCCGCCAGCGCCCCCAGGAGATCGCTGCCCGCGATGCGGGCGATCGCCCGGTGGAACTCCATGCCGATCTGGCGGGCGCGTTCGTCGTCGCCCAGGATCGACTCGTGACGGCGCAGGATCTCCTCGAGCCCCGCGACGTCGTCGTCGGTCGCCCGGCTCGCCGCCCGGCCGGCGATCTCCCGCTCGACACCCCGTCTGCCGTGCAGCAGGTCGAGCAGCTGCTCCACCGTGCGGATGTCGAAGGCCCGGGCGAACTCCTCCTCGTGACGCTGCCGCGCCGACATCGCCTCGGCGCAGCGCCGTCCGTGCTCGGTCAGCGTCCGGCCCTTGCGGCCGGACGGCATGGTGAGCCCGAAGTCGTCCAGGCGCTTGAAGATCCGTGAGACGGTCGCCTCGCTGATCTCCAGCCCGCTCTCGCGCAGCTGGCGGCCCGCGAGCCGGGCGCCCACGGGACCGTCGGCCCGCCACACGATGCCGAGCAGGCGCTCCTCTTCGAGGTCGAGGTCAGGAGCGGCGCCGTTCATCGCGGGGACGTCGGAAGCCGATGGTCGCGCTCGCCTCGCCACTTTGCGAGCCTCCCCATCCTTTGGTGGACCCCACTGAAGCGCCCATGATATCGGTCTGCCCGGCACCCGGAACGCTGACTAGAGCGGGTTGTCGTGGGCGATCAGGGCGAGCTGGACGCGGTTGTCCAGGCCGGTCTTGGCGAGGATGCGGGAGACGTAGCTCTTGACCGTGCCGACGCTCATGTGGAGCTCGGCCGCGATGTCCGCGTTGGACCTGCCCCGGCCGACCGCGGCGGCGACCTCGCGCTCGCGGTCGCTGAGCCTGGACAGCAGCCGGCGCGCGTCGTCGCGGCGGCGGTCCTCCGTCTCGGGCGCCAGGTGGGCGATCAGGCGCCGGGTCACGTCGGGCGACAGGATCGGCTCGCCCGCCGCCACCCGCAGGACCGCGTCCACGATGCCCTCCGGCGGGGTGTCCTTCAGCAGGAACCCGCCGGCCCCGGCGCGCAGCGCGCCGAAGACGTGCTCGTCGGCGTCGAACGTGGTCAGGATGACGACCTGGGGAGGGTCGGGCCGCCGCCGCAGCAGGCGGGTGGCGTCGATCCCGTTCAGGCCCGGCATCCGGATGTCCATGAGCACCACGTCGGGCGCGTGCGCGTCGACCGCGGCCGCGACGTCGGCGCCGTCGGCCACACCGCCCACCACGACGAGCTCGTCGGCGCCCCTGAGCATCAGGGTCAGACCCGCCCTGACGAGCGGGTCGTCGTCCACGACCAGCACGCGGATGGCGCTCACACCGGCCATGGTAGCCAGACCGCCAGCCGGAACCCGTCCTCGTCCACACCGGCCCGCTCCACCCGCCCGCCCGCCAGCTCGGCGCGCTCCCGCATCCCGGCCAGGCCGGCGCCCTCGCCCGCGACAGGACCCGCCACAGAGGCGGAACCGGAAGCGGAACCGGCGGCGGACGTCGCGACGGGGTTGCGCACCTCGATGGCCAGCCCCCGGCCGGGGGCGCCGTCGAGGCGTACGGTCACCGGCCGGCCGGGGGCGTGCCTGCGGGCGTTGGTGAGCCCTTCCTGGACGATCCGGTAGGCGGCCCGCGCCGTCGCGCCCGGCAGGCCGGGCAGGCGCACGCCGCCGTCGTGCAGGTCGACGCGCATGCCCGCCCGCCGTACCTCCTCGACCAGCGCCGGCAGGTCGGTCTCGGCCAGGACGGGCGCCTCGCGCAGGACCGAGATCACCTGGCGCAGCTCCTGCAGCGCGTGGTGGGCGCTGGAGCGCATGACCGCGGCCGCCTCGACCACCTCGGCGGGGTCGGCCCGCGCGTTGAACTCCAGCGCCCCGGCGTGCAGCGCCAGCAGCGACAGCCGGTGCGCCAGCACGTCGTGCATCTCGCGGGCGATGGCCAGGCGCTCGGTGTGGCGCGCCTGCTCGACGCGCCGCCGTTGTTCCTCCTCGGCCCTGCGGAGCCGCTCCGCCAGCGACAGCAGAAGTTGGCGGCGGGCCCGCGCCAGCATCCCCCATCCGGTCAGCGCCACCCCGAACAGCACCGCGACCAGCGCCCACACCGGGTACGGCGCCAGGCCCGGCGGCCGCAGCCAGAACCGGGCCAGCGTCGCCGCCACCCACGCCGCGCCCATGCCGATCGCCACCGCCGAACGCCGGTACAGGGCGGTCATCAGCGTGGCGATCCCGGCCGCGACCGACGCCGAGGCGGCGGGCACCGCCAGCGCCACGGCGATCAGCGCCGTGGTGGCCGGCCACCGGCGCGACAGCCACAGCGCCCCGCACGCCACCGCGCCGCCGGCCGCGTCGGCGACCAGGTGCCAGGCGGGCGCCTCGCCGAGGTCTCCTCGCACGACGACCGCGGCCGCGGCCAGCGCGCAGGCGACGCTCCCCGCCCGGATCGCCCGGTCCCGCCGGGTGCCGGCCGGGCCCGGCCGTACGTCTGCCGTCACGGACGCCCAGCGTAACGACGACGGGCGGGGCGGCGGCAGCAACCAAAGTCGACGCGGGGTTGTCACCTGGGTTGCCATGGGCAGGACCGGGGGCGGCAGACGCGGGGGGTGCGCGCGGCACACGCTGGCCGCATGACGGCGAACAAGACACGCGGCCGCCTGGCCGCCCTGCTCCTCGCGGTGATCACACCGCTCGTGGCCGAGTTCACCCTCGGCAACCCGCCGCTGCGCATGGCCTGGCTCCTGCTGCTGTGGATCCCGATCTACGGCGCGGGCGTCGTCCTGGTGCGCGAACTCGTACGGCGGGCCGGGACGGGCTGGACCGGGGTGCTGCTGCTCGGCGCGGCGTACGGCATCGTCGAGGAGGGCCTGGCGCTGCAGGCGCTGAGCAGCCCCACGATGTACGGCGCCGCCGGGTGGGCACCGCGGATCCTGGGCCTGAACAGCGCCTACACCGAGCTGCAGATCCCCTACCACGCGGTCTTCAGCGCCGCGATCCCGATCCTCCTGACCGATCTGATCGTCCCGTCCCTGCGCGACCGGCCCTACCTCGGCAGGCTCGGCACGTGGGTGGCAGGGGTGGTCTTCGTCCTCGGCGCGCTGCTGCTGCGGGTGACGGTCGTGACCACCATCGACCCCGGCTATCAGGCGCCGCCGGCGATCCTGGCGGGCTGCGCCGCCGCCGTGGCCCTGCTGGTGGCGGCCGGGCTGCGGCTGAGGTCCCGCCCACGCGCGGCGGCGACCAGGCCGCCCGCGCCCGCGGCGGCGGGGCTGTTCGGCGCGGTGGCCGCCTTCGCCTACCTGGCCTTGCTGTTCCCCTTCGGCGGCGCGACCCGGCCCGCCTTCACCCACGGCGGGTGGGTGCTCGTGCCCATGTCGGCCGCCGTGGTCGTGGCGGTGGCCGTCGCGTGGCTCCTGCGCCGGTGGACGGCGGACGGCCGATGGACCGACCGGCACAGCCTCGCCCTCGCCTCCGGCGCTCTCGTCGCCCACACCGCCTTCGGCCTGATCTCCAACACCGACACGGCAGCCGACCGCGCAGGCCTGGCGGCCGTCGGCGTGGTCATGGCAGGCCTGCTCGCCGTACTGGGCCGCCGGGTCGCCGGCCTCCTTCGCTTCTGCGAGTGATCACGTTTGTGGAGTGGACGAGGTTGGAGCCCTGGCGGGTCGCTCGTGCCCGGACCGACCGCGGTGAGACAGTGATCGTCAAGTGGATGGGACCGCGTGCCGACGGCAGGCATGCCGAGGCGTGGCGATTATGGACGGAAGTAGCCGCACTGCGGTTCCTGGCGGAGGACCTCCGCGTCGATCTGGCACCACGTGTGCTGGCGGCGGACATCTCTGCGGGACGCGTCATCCTGCAGGATCTCGCGCCACGGGTCGCACTGGACGGACTGTTGCGCGGCGATGGCATCGCCGCGCATGCCGTACGACTGGAGGCCTTCGCTCGTGCCCGTGGCGAACTCGGCGCGTTGACCGCCGGACAGGCGGGGCTGTACTACCGGCGGCGAGCGAGCCTCGGGCAGGTCGATCCGGTTGGATGTGGGTGAGCATGCCCGCACAGCCCGGCGGCTCGCCGCCGACGCAAGTCGCCGAGATCTATCGGCGGGCTCTGGCGGCCGGGGTGCCGCAGGCTGAGGACGATCGGCTCTACGGTGCCGCCCTGGCGGCGGCATGCGTGGCATTCGCGCTGACCCGCCTCTGGCGTCTGCCGGCACTGGACGGGCGGCCGGCGGGGGAGGACAGCCGCGCCCAACTCGTGACGACCTTGGAGGCTGCCGCCGCCACCGCTCAGGCGCACCACGCCCTGCCACAGCTGACGGGCCTGTGCCGGCGCCTGGCTGAGGCGCCGCGTTCTCGCTGGCCCGACGCGGATGTGGACATCGCTGCTCTGGCTCCCTACACGCCGCGACGCCGCTGATGTCTCCTGGGATCTCCCGGTTGGGTCCATGGTGGATAGACCGCGTACAGGTTCTCAGCTGATGGCGCCCCAGGTGAGAGAGAGGCCGGTGGCGGCGCGTTCGGTGCGGATCTCCATCATGCTGCCGAGGATGGTGGCGTGGTCGGACACCACGGGTGTGGCGTCGAGTGTGTAGGTGATCCGGGTGCTGACGAGCACCGGGCTGCCTTGCGGCTCCTGGAGGTGACGCGCGGCGGCGGGGTCGAGCAGCCCGGGCCGGACCACCTCGGACGCCCGGGCGACCGTCACCTCCGCGTCGGCGAGGGCCGTGTAGAGGGAGACGGCGGTGAAGTCGCGGTCGCGGATCCGGTCGGCGACCGGCCGGCGGACCCAGGACACCTGGTGCACGGCGGGACGCCCCGCGAACTCGCGGACCCGCTCCAGCCGCAGGGCGGTGTCGCCGGGGCGCAGCCGCAGCTCCGCGGCGATCCGGGCAGGGGCCCGGCGCACCGCCCGACCGGCCACCGCGGTGCGCACGTCATGGCCCTGCTTGCGCAGGTCGTCGACCAGGCTGCGGAGCGAGTCGAGCTGGTACGCCAGATGCGGCGGGGTGACAAACGTGCCCTTGCCGGGCCGCTGCACGATCAGCTTCTCGTCGCTGAGCTCCCGCAACGCCTGGCGCAGCGTCATGAGGGCCACCCCGTAGGAGGCGCTCAGCTCCCGTTGCGGCGGCAGAGCCTCACCCGGCGCGTAGTGCCCCGACCGGATCTTCGCGGCGAGGTCGGCGGCGATGGCGCGGTATCTCGCCTCGTGCCCGGCGTCGGGGCCCGCCTGGGGGTTCGCCTCGGGGGTCATCGTGGTCGGTCACACTCCTGGTCGAGGGCCTGCCGCAGGGGCGCGAGGAAGGCCCGCAGGTCGTCCGGCCCGGCCCCGTCGAGCACCCGCCGCATGACCGCGGCGCCGACCACCACGCCGTCGGCGTGCCGGCGGGCTCCGCGGGCCTGGTCCGGGGTGGAGATGCCGAATCCTAGCAAGACCGGCCGGTCGGTGACGCGCCTGATCCGCCCGGTGAGCTCCGCCGCCGACGCGGCGAGAGCGGCCCGTTCACCGGTGGTGCCCATCAGCGAGACCGCGTAGACGAAACCACGGCTCCGGGCCGAGATCTCCGCCAGCCGCGGCTGCGGCGTCGCCGGTGACGCCAGCAGGACCAGTTCGATCCCGGCGCCTTCGGCCACGCCGGTCAGCTCGTCCGCCTCGTGCACCGGCAGGTCGGGCACGATCAGGCCGCCGACGCCGGCCCGGCGGAGCGCGGCGCAGAACGCCTCGGGGCCGTCGTGCAGCACCAGGTTGTAGTAGGTGCTGACGACCAGCGGCACGCCCAGGTCCGGCAGGCCGGACAGCTCGGACAGATCGGCGAGGATCCGGCGGGTGCTCGCCCCCCGGGCCAGCGCCGCGTCGCTCGCCTGCTGGATGGTGACGCCGTCCAGCGTGGGGTCGGAGAAGGGCAGGCCGACCTCGATCGCGTCCGCCCCGGCGGCGGCGAACGCCCGCAGGTAGTCCGTCCAGCCCGGGGTGATCCCCCCGGTGACGTACGGCATGAGCAGGCCGCGGCCGACGTCCCGGCGGGCGCGCAGGTGGCGTTCGACCGCGCCCGCGGCCACGGCGGGGTTCGTCCTGGGGTAGGTCACAGCAGCTCCTTCAGGGTCGAGACGTCCTTGTCGCCGCGGCCGGACAACGTCATCAGCACCGTCGATCCCGCGGGCAGTTCGCCGTCGCCCGCCGCGCGGATCACCCAGGCGAGGGCGTGCGCGGATTCGAGCGCCGGGACGATGCCCTCGGTGCGCGCCAGCCGTACCGCCGCGCGGACCGCCTCGTCGTCGGTCACGGTGACGTAGCGGGCCCGGCCCAGGTCGCGCAGGTGCGCGTGCTCCGGGCCGACCCCCGGATAGTCAAGCCCGGCGGCGATGGAGTGCGCCTGGGTGATCTGCCCGTCGCCGTCCTGCAGGAACAGCGAGCGGCAGCCGTGCAGGACGCCCAGCCGGCCGCGGGCCGCCCCGGCGCCGCCCTCCGCCTCGACGCCGACCAGGCGCGCTGGAGTATCGGCGAAGCCGGCGAACGTGCCGGCCGCGTTGGATCCGCCGCCGACGCACGCGACCACGTGGTCCGGCACGCCGGTCCGCAGCTCGGCGGCGCACTGCGCGCGGGCCTCGTCGCCGATGACGCGCTGCAGCTCCCGGACCATCCAGGGGTACGGATCCGGCCCGACGACCGAGCCGATGCAGTAGTGGGAGTCGCCGGTCGCACCCACCCAGTGGCGCATGGCCTCGCTGGTCGCGTCCTTGAGGGTGCGGCTGCCCGTGATCACCGGGACCACCTCGGCGCCCAGCATGCGCATCCGGAAGACGTTCAGTGCCTGCCGCTCGATGTCGCGCTCGCCCATGAAGACCGTGGCCTCCAGCCCGAGCAGCGCGGCGGCGGTCGCGGTGGCCACCCCGTGCTGGCCCGCCCCCGTCTCGGCGATCAGCCTGCGCCGTCCCATCCGGGTGGCCAGCAGGGCCTGGCCCAGCACATTGTTGATCTTGTGGGATCCGGTGTGGGTGAGATCCTCGCGCTTGAGGTACAGCCGCACTCCCAGCTCCTCGGACAGGCGGAGGGCCGGGGTGAGCGGGGTCGGCCGCCCGGCGTGCACGGCGAGCAGCCGCGCCAGGGCGCCGCGGAACCCCGGGTCCGCCCAGGCCTCCCGGAACGCCTCGCCCACCTCGCGGCACGCCTCCACCAGGGACTCCGGCGCGTACCGTCCGCCGTACTCCCCGAACCGGCCCCGCGCCGGCGGACCGCCCATCACCCCGTCCGGCGGGACCGGCTCACGCCGCAGCGGCACCTCTCGCATGTCAGCTCCCATCGTTCTATAACTCATGAGTGAGTTCTATAACAGTGAGTGTGACATGGAGCGGCCCGGACGCGCCACCACGGGTCCGTCGCCGGTGACCGGCTCGGGGAGCCTCGGCGGGGCTGTGTCATGATCTCCGCAAAGCCCCGGCGCGGTCGTCCGCGCCCGACACCCCCGGAGGACCGGTGCCCCTCGTCGCCGGGGTCGACTCCTCGACCCAGTCGTGCAAAGTCGTCGTCCGCGACGCCGACACCGGGGAACTGGTGCGCGAAGGCCGCGCGCCACACCCCACCGGGACCGCCGTACCGCCGGCCGCGTGGGAGGCCGCACTTTCCGACGCGGTCGCACAGGCCGGCGGACTGGACGACGTGGCGGCGGCCTCGATCGCCGGGCAGATGCAGGGCATGGTGTGCCTCAACGCGGACGGCGCGGTGATCCGGGACGCGGTGCTGTGGAACGACACCCGCTCGGCCGGCGCCGCCGCCGACCTGATCTCGGATCTCGGCGGCGGGGAGGCGGGACGGCGAGCATGGGCGGAGGCGGTCGGCCTGGTACCGGTGGCCAGCTTCACCGTCACCAAACTGCGCTGGCTGGCCTCGGCCGAGCCGGACAACGCCGCCCGCACGGCCGCGGTGTGTCTGCCGCACGACTGGCTGACCTGGCGACTGTCCGGCGCGCCGGGGCTCGACGCGCTGCGCACCGACCGCAGCGAGGCCAGCGGGACCGGATACTGGTCGGCCGCGACCGGTGAGTACCGCCTGGACCTGATCCGGCTGGCGTTCGGCCGCGACGATGTGCTGCTGCCGCAGGTGCTCGGGCCCACCGGTCAGGCCGGGCACCTGCGCACCGGCGCGCCGCTGGGCCCCGGCGCCGGGGACTGCGCCGCGGCGGCGCTGGGTGCCGGTGCCGAGCCAGGCGACGTGATCGTGTCGATCGGCACCTCAGGCATCGTGTCCACCGTCTCCGACGTGCCGGCCGCGGACCCGAGCGGGATCGTCGCCGGGTTCGCCGACATGACCGGCCGGTTCCTGCCGGTGGTGTGCACGCTCAACGCCGCCCGGGTGCTGGACGCGGCCGCGACCATGCTGCGGGTGGACCACGCGGAGCTGTCGGCGCTGGCGCTGTCGGCCCCGCCGGGCGCCGACGGGCTGGTCCTGGTGCCCTACCTGGAGGGCGAGCGCACACCGAACCGCCCGCACGCCACCGGAGCCGTGCACGGCCTGACCCTGCGGACCTCGACCGCCGCGCACCTGGCCCGCGCGGCGGTGGAGGGCATGCTGTGCGCACTCGCCGACGGGCTGGACGCGATGATCGCGCAGGGCACGACGGTCAACCGGGTCATCCTGGTCGGCGGCGGCGCCCGTTCGGAGGCGGTGCGCCGGATCGCGCCGACGGTCTTCGGCCGCCCTGTGCTCGTCCCACCGCTGGGGGAGCACGTCGCCGACGGCGCAGCCCGCCAGGCGGCCTGGGTGCTGTCGGGCGGGGAGCGGCCGCCGTCGTGGACGGTCGGGCAGGTCGAGACGCACGAGGCGGATACTGTGGCGGCGATCCGCGAACGGTACGCCGTGGCCCGCGAGAACATCCTCGACCGCGCCGACTGATCGCGGCGGCACGGTCAGCGGGCCGGCGTCGCGAACCGCCGGCCACCGCGGGGTGAACCGCGCCGCTCGGCAGCCAGGGCCGATATTCCAGGGTGTGGGCGTCCATGGTGCGCAGGTAGATGAGTTTTCCGATGGCGGTCTTGACCGAGGTCTCGCTGGCGTCGGTGGCGGCTTTGATCAGGAGGCCAGCCGGGTCATCTTCAGCCCGGCGTCATACTTCAGCAGCCGGTCCAGATCCCCGCGCCGTTCGCCGGTCAAAGGAGGCGGGCGAGAGCTCCCGGACCTCAGCGTGGATCCCTGCGCATGCACCAGGTGCGGGGGCCGTTGTCGGGGAGCCGGACGTCGGCGGTGACCCTGAAACCGTGTCGCTCGTAGAACGCCACGTTCCGCTCGCTGGAGGTCTCCAGGAATGCCGGATACCCAGCTCGTTCGGCCTCTTCGAGACCGGGAAGCAGCACCGCGCCGCCAAGGCCCCGCCCCTGGAACTCGGGGGCGGTTCCCACCGTCTCCAGAAACCATCGCCTATGCCCTGCGTAACCGCCAACCGAAGCTCAGCCGACGCCGACGGTCTGCCACTCGGGTTCGATGACGGCGACGACACGTTCCTCCGTCCGGGAGTAGGGCCGGCCGATGTACTTCTCGGAGATCTGGTCGATGATCTCCCACGCCGCGTCGCCTTCGAGCCATCGGACGACCCGGCCGCGGACGATGACGGGCTGGAACGGGTTGTCGGCGGGCGCCAGGGAGAGTGCCACCCGGGGATCGCCGCGCAGGTTGCGGGCCTTGCGCGAGTGCGGCCCGGTGAGGAAGACGAGGTGGTCGCCGTGGGTTCCGGCCCAGAGGGGGACGGTGTGGGGCGAGCCGTCCGGCAGCACGGTGGCGAGGTGGGCCAGCGAGGTTCCGTCGAAGGCGCGGCGTACGTCGGGGTCGAGCATCTGCTTCTCCTTGCGGGGTTGTCGTCGGTGACACGGCCCGGCCGGTGGCGGGGGAGAGCCCCCACGCCGGGGACGAGGGTCAGCGTTCGACCTGGTAGTGGAGGTGGGTGACACCGGGCGCCGGGACGGCCTGGACGAGGCCCAGGCGCACGTGCCCGGGCAGCGACCGGAAGAAGGGACGCCCGCCGCCGAGCAGGATCGGCACCTGATGGAGGATCACCTCGTCGACGAGCCCGGCCCTGAGGGCCTCGGTGGCGACGCCGCCGCCCATGAGCCCGACGTCCTTGCCCCCGGCGGCCTCGCGTGCCGCCGCGACCGCGTCCTCGATGCCGGTGGTGATCAGGGTCTGCCGCTCGGTCATCTCGAGCGCGGGCCGGCGGCTGAGGACGAAGACCCGGGCCGCAGGATGGGGGCTGCCGCCTCCGAAACCGTCGGAGTCGTCGTACGTGGCGCGCCCTGCCACGATCGCGCCGACACGTCCGGCGAGGGTGTCGAAGACCTGGGCGCTGGGTCCGCTCAGTTCGAAGCCGCCGAACACCTGACTGGGCGTGTCGCCGTCGAAATACCAGTCGAACAGCATGCCCGCGTCGCCCAGTCCGCGCCCGGCGCCGGGGTCGCGCCCGGTGATGTACCCGTCGACCGACACCGCATGGGCAATGAGGACCTTGCTCATCGTGCGACTCCTTTTGGAGTTCCTTAAAGAGACTCCACGACAGTACCATCCTGAGTTCCCTGAGGGAACCTCAAGAACTAGACTGATCCCATGCAACGTACGAACTTCGGGGAGATGGCCTGCTCCATCGCACGCACGCTCGACGTGATCGGGGAGCCGTGGTCGCCGCTGATCCTGCGCGACGTGTGGGTCGGCATGAACCGGTTCGACCAGCTCCAGGCCGACCTCGGGATCTCACGCAAGGTGCTGACCGAGCGGCTCAACCACCTCGTCGGCCAGGGCGTGCTCGAACGCCGCCCCTACGACAACCGGCCACGCTACGAGTACCACCTGACCCAGAAGGGCGCCGAGCTGGTCGACCTGCTCATGGTCATGGCCGGCTGGGGAGACAGGTGGCTGGCGGGCGAAGCCGGGCCGCCGGTGCTCTACCGCCACCACGCCTGCGGTCAGATCAGTCACGTCGACCTGCGCTGTGCCCACTGCGGCCGGTCGATGCACGCCGGCGACATCGACCTGCTGCCGGGTCCGGGTGCCGCCGCCTGACCCTGGCCGCCGCGTCAGCGAAGGGCGTCCGCGTAGCGGCGGGCCAGGTGGGCGAAGGCGGCCTTGAGCTCGGCCGGGCCGACGACCTCGATGTCGGCGTCGAACCTGCCGACGGCGGCGGCCAGTCCGGTCCACGACCACGAGCCCAGGACGAGCCGGCAGCGGTCCGGGCCGAGCTCCTCGACGACCCCTTCGCGGGTGTAGCGGGACACGACGGCGGCGGGCAGGCCGAGGATCACCTCGCCGCGGCAGGGCCAGTCGCCGGAGCCGTCGGAGCCCCGGAACCTGGCGGCCACGAAGGCGGCCACCGTTCCTCCGGGCAGCTCGCGCGGGATGAAGCGGGGCCCGGCCGGGATGCGCGGGGTGATCCGGTCGGCGCGGAAGGTACGCCAGTCCTCCCGGTCGAGGTCCCAGGCGACGAGGTACCAGCGCCCGCCCCACGTGACGAGGTGATGGGGCTCCGCCCGCCGCGGCGGGGACCCCGCGTAGTCGAAACGCAACACCTCACGACTGTGGACGGCGGCGCTGAGGGCCATGATCACCTCGGCGCCGACCTGAGGGGCCGGCCGGGGCGCGGGGTGCTCGACGGCGGTGACCTGGAGGGTGTCGATCCGGTGGCGCAGCCGTGCGGGCATGACCTGCCGTACGGTGTTCAGCGCTCGGGCCGCGGCCTCCTCGATGCCGGCGCCGCTGGTGACGGCGGTCTGGAGCGCGATGGCCAGGGCGACGGCCTGCTCGTCGTCGAACAGCAGCGGGGGCAGCTCCGTGCCGGCGTCCAGCCGGTAGCCGCCGTCGGGTCCCTTGAAGGTCGCGATGGGATAGCCGAGCTCGCGCAGCCGGTCGATGTCACGGCGCACGGTACGCGGGCTGACCTCCAGCCGCTCGGCGAGCAGTGCCCCCGGCCAGTCCCGGCGCGTCTGGAGCAGTGAGAGCAACGCCAGCAGTCGCGCTGAGGTCTTCGGCATGAAATCCAGTGTGCCGTAGGTAGCGGCCACATCCTGACCGCTACCCCTGCGACGGTTGTCGCACAAGAGGCGCTGCACAGCGTCCAGAACCAATAGGAGCGGCATGTCCGTCAAGTCCGTCACTCATCTGAACTTCCGGGGCGACGCCCGCGCGGCGCTGGAGTTCTACCAGTCCGTCTTCGGCGGTCATCTCGCGGTCGTCACCTACAAGGACGCCGGGAACGTGCAGGACCCCGCCGAGGCGGACCAGGTGATGTGGGGCCAGGTGGTCGCCGGCAACGGCTTCCACGTGATGGCCTACGACGTGCCCTCGCGGCTGCCGTGGGACCGGGGCGAGAACTCGTTCTTCCTCTCCCTCCGCGGCGAGACCACCGAGGAGATCACCGCGTACTGGGAGAAGCTCTCAAACGGGGCGACCATCGCGGCGCCCCTGGAACCCGCGCAGTGGGCTCCGCTGTACGGCATGCTGACCGACCGTTTCGGCGTCGTCTGGGTCGTGGACGTCGCGCGCGAATACAACGGCTGAGCAGCGGGGGGCGTGGTGCGGAGGCCCGCACCACGCCCCGGCCTGACATCGAAGGGAACAACCAGCATGAGAACACGGCCCCTGGGGCGGACCGGAGTACAGGTCAGCGCCTACTGCCTGGGCACCATGATGTTCGGGCGGGTCGGCAACCCCGACCACGACGACTGCGTGCGCATCATCCACCGGGCCCTCGACGCCGGGATCAACGTCATCGACACCGCCGACGTCTACTCCTACAGCGAGACCGAGGAGATCGTCGGCAAGGCACTCGAGGGCCGCCGCGACGACGTCGTCCTCGCCACGAAGGTGAACGGGCCGATGGGCGAGGATCCCAACCGCGCGGGCAGCTCCCGGCGCTGGATCGTCACCGAGGTCGAGCACTCGCTGCGCCGCCTCCGGACCGACCACATCGACCTCTACCAGATCCACCATCCCGACCCCGGGACCGACATCGAGGACACCCTCTCCGCGCTGACCGACCTGATGGCCGCCGGCAAGGTACGCGCCATCGGCACCTCCAACTTCCCCGCCTCCGACATCGTCGAGGCCCAATGGGTGGCCGAGCGACGCGGCCTGGCGCGCTTCCGCACCGAGCAACCCCCGTACTCGCTCCTCAACCGCGGCATCGAACGCGAGGTCCTGCCCGTCTGCGAGCGCTACGGCATGGGCACGCTCGTGTGGGGTCCCCTCGGAATGGGCCTGCTCGGGGGCCGTTACCGCAAGGGCCGTGCGACTCAGGTCCCCGAGCGCCGGATGGCCTGGGTGCCCAGGCACATGACCGACGAACGCACGCTCGGCACCGTCGAGCGGCTCGCCCTGCTGGCCGAGGAGGCCGGGCTCGCGCCGGCCCACATGGCGATGGCGTTCACGGTCGCCCACCCGGGCGTGAGCGCGGCGATCATCGGGCCGCGCACCATGGAGCACCTCGACGACCTGCTGGCCGGGGCCGGGGCCGTGCTCGGGGACGACCTCCTCGACAGGATCGACGAGATCGTGCCGCCGGGCGCCGACATCGGCCCGCTCGACGTGTCCTACGACCCGCCTCCCATCACCCGGCCCGCGCTGCGCCGACGGCCGGCCGGCGAGCGTTCGGCGGCGTGACCCGTTGACCGTACTCGGCACCCGCGCGCTCAACCGCGCCACGCTCGCCCGGCAGTTGCTGCTCGACCGCGCCGGCCTGCCGGTCCTCGACTCCGTCGCGCATCTGTGCGGCCTGCAGGCGCAGGAGCCGCAGGAGCCGTTCGTGGGGCTCTGGTCGCGGCTGCGCGGGTTCGACCCGGCGGCGCTGTCGGACCTGCTGGTCCGCCGTGGTGTGGTGCGCACCCACCTCATGCGCCGCACCGTCCATCTGCTCACCGCCGGCGACGCCCTGGCCTGGCGGGCCCGCCACGACCCCATGCTGCGGCAGCGGGTGCTCGGAACCTACCGCCGCGAGCTCGCCGGGGTGAACCTCGACGAACTCGCGGCGGCGGGCCGGGCGGTGATGGCCGACGGCGAGCCACGCTCGATGGGCGAGCTCGCGAGGGCGCTGGCGGGCCGCTGGCCGGAGCCGGGACCGCGGGCGCTGGGCGAGATGCTGGTCGCCGCCCTCGTCCCGATGGCGCAGCTACCACCGCGCGGGCTGTGGCGCGCGAAGGCCGGGGTGCGCAACCTCCCGCTCTCCGCGTGGCTGGGGCAGGAGATCGACCCACCGGCCGCGGACGGCGCCGATCCGGTGGGGGAGACCCTTGTACGGCGTTATCTCGCCGCGTTCGGCCCCGCCGCCGTGGCCGACCTGCGCGCCTGGTGCGGGCTGGCGGGGCTGCCGGCCGCGGTGGCCGCGATCCGCGGTGAGCTGGTCTCCTTTCGCGACGAGCGGGGCCGGGAACTTCTCGACCTCCCCGGCGCACCGCGCCCCGACCCGGACACGCCCGCCCCGGTACGGTTCCTGCCGGCGTTCGACAACGCGATCCTCGGCTACCACGACCGCGGCCGGATCATCGACGACGCCGACCGCGGGCTGTCGGTCGCCGGCGCCCGCGTGGTCCTGGTCGACGGCCGGGTCGCCGCGACCTGGACCGTCGAGGACGGCGCAGTGATCGTCACTCCGCTGCGTTCCCTCTCCCGAGCCGGCCACGCCGACCTGGCCGAGGAAGGCCGGGCGCTGGCGTCGTTCCTGTCCGACGGCGACAGCGACCGCGTACGGATCCTGTGATCGGCAGGTCGTGCTGACCTGGACACTGTCGCCCGGGCGTGATCAGTGTCGGGGAGAACGTCCGGGTGAAGCCGTGGCGGGCCGGATGGCCCGCCACGGCCACACTCCCTAGTCCCCGGCCATCACGCTAGTCCCCGGCCATCACGGTGAAGGTGAATCCGGTGCTCGTCGTACGGCGCAGCGGAACGTCGCACTTGATCCGGCGCAGCACCTGGTTCCGGCTGAGTCCGAGCCCCTGCGCGATGAGCCGTTCCGGGCGCACCGGTACGGGATCGTCGAAGACGACCTCCACCTGGACCGGCCACGTCTCGTCGTGCCAGGCCGGCGGGGTGTCCAGCCGCCAGGCCCCCGTCCAGTCCAGGGTGAAGCGGTTACGCCGGGCGAACAGCGGACGGTGGCCGTCGCCGGTGGCCACGGTGAGGCGGGGCTCCGCGTCAGCGCGAGCGCAGGACGCAGAACTCGTTGCCCTCCGGGTCGGCGAGGACGACCCACGGGACGTCGCCCTGCCCGACGTCGGTGAGCGTCGCGCCGAGGCCCCTCAGCCGGGCCACCTCCGCCGCCTGGTCGTCACCGGCGTACGGCAGCAGGTCGAGATGGACGCGGTTCCACACGGTCTTCGGACCGGGCGTCGTACGAAGGAACTCCAGGTACGGACCGACACCCTTGGCGGAGCGCAGCGTCGCCTGGTCGTCGGTCACCTCGTGGAGGGTCCAGTCCATCGCCTCGTCCCAGAACCGGGCCATGACCCGGGGGTCCGCGCAGTCGACCACCACCGCGGCGATCGGCCCGGTGTCCCGGTACTTCTCCCGCGGCTCCAGCACGCAGAAGACGTTGCCCTCCGGATCGGCCAGAACCGTCCACGGCACGTCGCCCTGCCCGACGTCCGCGGGCGTCGCACCGAGATCCCGAAGGCGCGCGACCAGCTCCGCCTGGTGGGCCGCAGAGGTGGTGGCGAGATCGAGATGCACGCGGTATCGCACCGTTTCGGGGTCGGGGACGGCGACGACGTCGACGCAGACCGCGGCGGGGTCCGGCCAGACGAAGTCGCCCAACGGTTCGACGTTGGTCACGCCGGGTCCCTCGCTGGAGACGCCCCAGCCGAGCGCCTCCGCCCAGAACCCGCCGAGGGCTACGTCATCCCGAGCCTTGAAGTTCACCTGAACCAGTCGCAGCGCCATGCCGCCCAACCCTATGCCCGTTCACTCGATGAGATAGCGCTGGATCGTGGGGCTCAGCCAGGTGATGAGTTCTTCCTCCGTCGCCGCCACCATCGGCGGAAATTTCAGGATGTAGCGAGACAGGGCCATGCCCAGGAGTTGCGAGGCGACCAGGGACGCCCGCAGGGGAGCGCGCTCCGGATCGCCGGTCAGGCCGAGCACGAGCGGCATGACCTGGCCACCGAAGATCGTCCGCATGCGTTCGGCGGCGGCCTCGTTCGTCACGCCGGTGCGGAGCAGGACCTGCAGCCCTTCGTCGGCCTCCCACTTGCGCAGGAAGTGGCGCACCAGGCCGGCGCCGGCCTCGTCCGGCGCCAGCTCGGGCAGCTCCAGGTCGAACTCGGCCGCGGCGGCGAACAGCTTCTCCTTCGTGCCGAAGTAGCGCATCACCATGGCCGGGTCGATCCGCGCGTCGGCGGCGATGGCCCTGATCGTGGCCTTGTCGTAGCCGTCGGCGGCGAAGCGTTCGCGGGCCGCGGCGAGGATCACTGCCTTGGTCTCGACGGAGGATCTCTTCATGTCAACGATTGTAGGCCAACGCGTGTTGACATTCCAATCGGGACCGGCCTACCTTCATGTCAACAGTCGTTGACCAAGGAGGCGCAATGAACGCCGAAGTGCTCATCGTCGGGGCCGGGCCCGCCGGGCTCACCGCCGCGATCGTCCTGGCCCAGCAGGGCCGGCAGGTCATGATCGTCGATGCGCGGGCGGAGGGCGCCGGCACCTCCCGCGCCGCCGTGGTGCACCCCCGCACCCTGGAGGTCCTGGAGCCGTACGGCGTGGCGGAGCGGCTGGCCGCGCACGGCATCCACACTCCGGTCTTCGCCATCCGCGACCGCGACCGGTTGCTGGTGCCGGTGCCCTTCGACGGACTGCCCACCGCCTACCCCTACACCCTGATGATCTCCCAGGCCGACACCGAGGCCCACCTGCTGGCCCGCCTGCACGAACTCGGCGGCCAGGTGATCAGGCCCGCCCGGGTGAGCCACGTCGAGCAGGACGCCGGCGGCGTCACCGCCACCCTGGACGACGGGCAGCGGATCCGCGCCGCCTACCTGATCGGCGCCGACGGCCTGAACAGCACGGTCCGCGAGAGCGCCGGGATCGGCTTCACCGGCGGCACCTACGCCGAGTCGTTCGTCCTGGCCGACGTCCGCCTGTCCGGCGGGGTGCCGCGGAACGAGGTCATCCTGTACTTCTCGCCCGCCGGGCTGGTCGTCGTCGCCCCGCTGCCCGGCGGCATGCACCGGATCGTCGCCACCGTGGACGAGGCCCCCAAGGAACCCGGCATCCCCTTCGTGCAGCACCTGCTCGACACCCGTGGTCCCGAGGCCGAGCCCGCGCGGGTGCGGGAGCTGATCTGGAGCTCGCGCTTCCGGGTCCACCACCGCATCGCCGACACCTACCGCCAGGGCCGCCTCCTGCTGGCCGGCGACGCCGCCCACGTGCACTCGCCCGCCGGAGGCCAGGGCATGAACCTGGGCATCGACGACGCCGTGCACCTGGGAGAGACGCTGGCCCGGGTGCTCGGCGGCGAACCGGACAGTCTGCTCGACTCCTACGCCGCCACCCGCCGCCCGCAGGCCGAGCAGGTGGTCGCCCTCGCCGGGCGGCTCACGAGGCTGGCCACCGCCGCGGCCGGCCGCCGCGTGCTGCGCAACCTCCTCCTCGCCCTGGCCGGCCGCGTCCCCGCCGTACGCACCCGGCTGGCCTGGCAGCTGTCCGGCCTGAGCAGGCGGGATCCCGCCGGCAGCGGGGCAGCGGAACGGAAGGTCGCGGCGGGGAGGTAGGGAGGAAAAAGGGTTGGACGGGGTGACGCCCGGGCTTGTAGCGTGCACGCGACCGTGACGCCGCCCGAGGAGGTGAGACCCATGAACGCTGTAGCGATGTGGGTGCTCCCCCTTCCCGTCACGGCCGGCGACTGACGTAGGTGTCGCCGGGAGCGCCTCCCCACCAAGGCACTCCCGAAGGGCAACACCTATGCATTCCCAGCACTTCACCACCGAGCCGTCGGCGAACGACACGACCGGGCGCGACCTCACCGTCGGCGACGTCCCCGCGCTCGGGTCGCAGACCTCCGGCGCCGACCGCGCGCCGCTCATGGTCGATGTGATCATCGCCGGGTGCGGGCCGACCGGCGCGATGCTGGCCGCCGAGCTGCGGCTGCACGACGTACGGGTGCTCGTCCTGGAGAAGGAGACCGAACCCAAGTCGTTCGTCCGCATAGTCGGCCTGCATGTTCGCAGTCTCGAACTGATGGCGATGCGCGGACTGCTGGAGCGCCTTCTCCCGCATGGAAGACGGCGTCCGGCCGGCGGCTTCTTCGCCGCCATCGCCAAACCCGCGCCCAAGGACCTGGACTCGGCGTACGCCTATCTGCTGGGCATCCCGCAGCCGGTCGTCGAGCGCCTGCTCGAAGAACACGCCGTAGAGCTGGGTGCGCAGGTCCGGCGCGGTCGCGCGGTCACCGGTCTCGAGCAGGACGACGAGGGCGTGACCGTCGAGCTGGCCGACGGGGAACGGCTGCGGGCGCGCTATCTCGTCGGCTGTGACGGCGGGCGCAGCACGGTGCGCAAGCTGCTCGGCGTCGGCTTCCCGGGCGAGCCCTCGCGGACCGAGACGCTGATGGGCGAGATGGAAGCGGACGCGCCGCAGGAGGAGATCGCCGCCAAGGTGGCCGAACTCCGCGAGATTCACCCGTTCTGGCTCCGGCCCTTCGGCGGAGGGGTCTACAGCGTCGTCGTCCCGGCAGGGGGAGTCGGCGACCGCGCGCAGCCGCCCACCCTGGAGGATTTCAGGCAGCAGCTGCGCGCCGTCGCCGGGACCGATTTCGGCGTGCACTCCCCGCGCTGGTTGTCCCGCTTCGGGGACGCCACCCGGCTGGCCGAGCGTTACCGGGTCGGCCGGGTGCTGCTGGCCGGGGACGCGGCGCACATCCATCCCCCCATAGGCGGGCAGGGCCTCAACCTGGGGGTTCAGGACGCGTTCAACCTCGGCTGGAAACTGGCCGCACAGATCCGCGGCTGGGCGCCGGACACGCTCCTGGACACCTACCAGGCCGAGCGCCGTCCGGTCGCCGAGGACGTGCTGGACAACACCCGCGCCCAGACGGAACTGCTGTCCGCCGAACCGGGCGCGCAGGCCGTGCGCAGGCTGCTCACCGAACTGATGGACTTCGACGAGGTGAACCGCCACCTCATCGAGAAGATCACCGCGATCGGCGTCCGCTACGACTTCGGCGAGGGCCCCGACCTGCTCGGCCGCCGCCTGCGCGACATCGACGTGAAACAGGGCCGCCTCTACGACCTGCTGCACCGCGGCCGGGGCCTGCTGCTGGACCGCACCGCACGCCTGACCGCCGGCGGCTGGTCGGACCGGGTCGACCACCTCGCCGATCCCACCGCGGCACTGGACGTTCCCTGCGTCCTGCTGCGCCCCGACGGCCACGTCGCCTGGGTCGGCGACGATCAGCAGGACCTGGACGCCCACCTCGCCCGCTGGTTCGGCACACCGCTCCTCAAGGCGTCCCCAGCCCCGAAGTAGCCGGATGCGTGATCGGGATCGCGGTTCGTAGTCATCACGGGCGCGTGAGAGTGGGCTGGTCGATCGGGGCTTGTGCTTGATCGTGTTCATGTCGGAGGCGGTCGGGTGGAGGGCGGGTGGGGTGCGTCGGGAGTGGGAGCCGGAGGAGCCGATCGCCGCGTGGACACTGCTGGGCGGCGACTGGGAGCTGGTGCGAAACAAGACGGGCGCCACCCGCTCGGGCTTCGGCCGGACATTGAAGATCGTGCCGCTGGGCCGGGCGGAACGGGACGATCAAGTCACAAGCCCTCTACGGTGGGGCGGATGAGAATGGAGATCGATGAGGTCGGAGGGTGGCTGCGGGAGCGGCTGCCGGGGCTGGCGGAGGAGCACGGGGTGCCGGGGGTGGCGGTCGCCGTCGGCGCCGGGGGGCGGGTGGTCGAGGCGGCGGCGGGGGTGCTGAGCACTGCGACGGGGGTGGAGGCGACGGTCGACTCGGTGTTCCAGATCGGCTCGATCACCAAGGTGCTGACGGCGACGCTGGTGATGGGGCTCGCCGCCGAGGGGCTGGTGGAGCTCGACGCGCCGGTGGGCACGTATCTGCCCGGGTTCCGGGAGGCGACCGTCCGGCAGCTGCTGTGCCACACGGCCGGGTTCGAGGGGGACGTGTTCACCGACACGGGCAAGGGGGACGACTGCCTGGAGAGGTACGTGGAACTGCTGGCCGACGTGCCGCAGATCTTCGAGCCCGGGGAGATGTTCTCCTACAACAACGCGGGCTACAGCGTGCTCGGGCGGATCGTCGAGGTCATGCGGGGCGAGCCGTTCGACCGGTGCATGCGGAACCACCTGTTCGCGCCCCTGGGTATGACGCACGCGGCGAGCGATCCGTACGAGGCGATCCTCCATCGCACGGCGGTAGGGCACCTCGGCGGGCGGCCCGTCCCGGTCTGGGCGATGGCGCGGTCGAACGCGCCCGCCGGGTCGATGCTCGCCATGACCCCGCGCGACCTGCTGGCCTTCGCCCGGGCGCATCTCGCCGACGAGGGGCTGAGGGCCATGCGGGAGCCGCAGGTCGTCCTGCCGGACATCGGCTGGGGAACGGCCTGGGGCCTGGGCTGGGAGCTCTACGACCTGCCGGGCGGCCCGGTGTTCGGCCACAATGGCAACACCATCGGGCAGTCGGCCGTCCTGCGGATCGACCCCGTCCGCGACGTGTCCGTGGCGATCTTCACCAACGGCGGCGACCGCAAGCCGCTGATGAAGGAGATCCTCGGCAGGGTCGTCGGGTCGCCCGCCGAGCCCGTCCCGGATCCCTCGGCGCGTCCGGACGTCAGGCGCTGCGCGGGCGTCTACCTGTCGAGCACGAGCCGGACCACGGTGAGCGGGGACGAACAGGGACGGCTCTTGCTCGAGCACGTCCCCCTCGGCCTCGCGGTGGAGGCCGGCGACGAGCCGTACCGGACGGAACTGCTCAGCTGGCGGGAGGACTCCCTGCTGCCCGCGGAGCCCGGTCACGGGCCTGTCGCGTTTCTGGGTGATGACGGCGAGGGTCGTGCGCGTTACCTGCACACGGGCCGGGCCGACGTTCGTGCGGCCGGACGAATCGAAGCCTGACCATTCGCTGGGCCGGACGAACAACGCCATCCGCTACGTCGGCCTGACCATCAGCCGCATCATCGAGCACAGATCCGGATCCCACCGCCCCACAGGAGCTGGCCGGCCTCCAGAGGCCACGGCGCCACTCCGCCGTGGCCGCAGCTTCAGCGATCTGCGAACGCATAGGGACGTTCCCCGGCGTGGGCGGGCCGCCGAAAAAATAACTTGCGAGAATTACCCATCTCCCAAGTTATCCGTGTGTCGGTGCCGCGCAACTAATCGAGGCTTTCTGTTTTCTGTTTCCAGAAAATCAGAAAATCGGTAAGCTGCCCGTCGTGACGACCTCCGGAACCCCTGCCGTGACCGCTTCCGTGATCACCGCGTGCAAGCACTGCGGGGCGCCGATCGACCAGCCCGTACGGCGGGGCAGGCCGCGGGAGTACTGCCCGGACGGCGACTGCCAGGCGGCGGCGAAGCGGGAGCGGGAGCTGCGCCGCGCGACCCCGGGCCTGGAGGGCGCGCTGGCGCGGGTGGAGGACCTGTACGAGCGGATGGAGAAGGGCCTCGCCGCGGCGATCGACCCGCTGGCGCGGGTGCTGGAGCAGGAGCTGAGCCCGGCGGGGGTGGAGGCCAAGCTGAGCGCGGTCCAGGCGGAGGCGCACACCAGCGTCGCCATCGCCCGCGCCGAGCGGGAGCAGGCGCTGGAGCAGGTGCGCCTCGCCCGGGAGGCCGCCGAGGAGGCGCGGCGGGACGCGGAGGAGGCCCGCCGCCGCACCGACGAGGCCTACACGGAGCGGGACACGGCCTTCGCCGACGCCGAGACCGCCCGCGAGCAGGCCCTCGCCGCGCTGCGCGAGGCGGCCGCCACCGAGCGCCGGATCAGGCAGGAGGCCGATCAGGCGACCCGGCGGGCCGAGCTCGCCGAGACCGCCCGCGAGCAGGCCGTACGCGAGCTCGCCGACCGCGTGGACAAGGCCACGGCCGAGGTGCGGCAGGTGCGGGAACGGGCGGCGCGGGCCGGTGAGGAACGCGACCAGGCCCAGGCCGAGGCGCGGGCGGCGCGGGCGGAGGCCGAGCTGGCCCGCCGCGCGCACCGGGAGGCGGAGCAGGCGAGCGCCGCCGCGCTGGCGAGGGCCCAGTCCGCCGAGTCCGAGCGTGACCGCGCGGTGGCGCGGGCGGAGGCCGAGCGCGACCGGGCCGTCGCCCAGGCCCAGGACGAACGCGACCGGGCGCTGTCACGGGCGCAGGCCGCCGAGTCGGCCCGCGAGGAGGTGGTCGCGGAGGCCGCCCGCCTGCGGGCCGAGGCGGCGCAGGCCGAGGCGCGCGCCCGGGCCGCGGTCGCGGAGGCGGAGCGCGCGGTGGGGGAGTCGCGGTCGGCGGCGGCCGAGCGCGATCGGGTCCAGGCCGAGCTGTCGCTGGAGCTGTCACTGGAACGGGCGCGGCTCGACGACCTGCGTTCGCAGCTCGACGTGGCCAGGTCGGAGGCCGCCCAGCTGCGCGAACGGGCGGTCGCCGCGGAGCTACGGGCCGCCGGGGAGGCCCCGCAGCCGGACCGGTGACCGGGCGCCGATCAGTCCCGCTCGACCCGTGCTTCGTCCCAGACCGGTTCACCGCTCTCGTAGACGGATCCGCCGGCGCCGAAGACGAGGAAGCGGTCGAAGTCGGCGGCGAACCAGCGGTCATGGGTGACGGCCAGCACGGTGCCGGCGAAGGACGCGAGGCCCTGTTGCAGGGCCTCGGCACTGGCCAGGTCGAGGTTGTCGGTCGGCTCGTCGAGCAGCAGCAGTGTCGCCCCCGACAGTTCCAGCAGCAGGATCTGCAGCCGGGCCTGCTGCCCGCCGGACAGGGTCTCGAACCGCTGGTCGGCCGCCGGCGCGAGTTCGTAGCGGGCCAGCGCGGCCATGGCGTCGTTCAAGGTGAGGGCATGCCCGGCCGTGACCAGCTCGGCGGGGGTATGGCCGTCCAGGTCGGGCCTGGCGTGGGTCTGCACGAAGTGGCCGGGCACGACCCGGGCGCCGAGCCGTACGGAGCCGGTGTGGCGCACCGAGGGGACCGCGCCGTCCGCCGCTTCGGCCAGCAGTCGCAGGAAATGGGACTTGCCCGAACCGTTCGACCCCAGGACGCCCACGCGTTCGCCGTACCAGATCTCGACGTCGAACGGCCGCATCAGTCCAGTGAGCTCCAGTGCCTCGCAGACGACGGCGCGTTTGCCGGTCCGGCCGCCGCGCAGCCGCATCCGCACGTTCTGCCGTTTGGGCGGGCGCTCGGGCGGGCCTGCTTCCTCGAACCTCGCGAGCCGGGTACGGGCGGCCCGGTAGGCGGAGGCCAGGGCGTCGTTGTTGGCCGCCGTCTGCCGGAGGGTCTGCACCAGGCGCTTGAGCCTGGTGTGCTCCTCGTCCCAGCGGCGGCGCCGTTCCTCCAGCCGGTCGATGCGGTTCTGGCGGCCCTCGGCGTAGGTGGCGAAGCCCGCGCCGTGGACCCAGACGCCACGCGACTCCACGGTCACGATGCGGTCGGTCGCGTTGGCCAGCAACTGCCGGTCGTGGGAGACCAGCAGCACGGTCTTGGCGGTGCCGCGCAGCCGGTCTTCCAGCCATTCCTTGGCGGGCACGTCGAGGTAGTTGTCCGGTTCGTCCAGCAGCAGGACCTGATCCGGCCCACGCAGCAGCGCCTCCAGGACGAGGCGCTTCTGCTCGCCGCCCGACAGGGTGCTCACCCGGCGTTCCCGGACCGCGTCGTAGGGCAGGCCCAGGGCAGCTGTCGCACAGGTGTCCCACACCACCTCCATGGCGTAGCCACCGGCGTCGGCGTAGTCGCTGATCGCCTGCGCGTAGGCCAGTTGCGTCGTCTCGTCGTCGCGTCCCGCCATCGCCGACTCCGCCCGTCGCACCGCCGCGGCGGTGACGCGGACCCGGTCGGGGGCCACTGACAGCAGCAGATCGTGCAGGGTGCGGTCGTCGCGGACGCTGCCGATGAACTGCCGCATCACTCCCAGCCCGCCCGAGCAGGCCACCCGGCCGTCGTCCGGCCGCAGGTCTCCGGCGATCAGCCGCAGCAGAGTGGTCTTTCCCGCGCCGTTCGGTCCCACCAGCCCGGCCCTGACACCGTCGCCGACGCGGAACGACGCCTCGTGGAGAAGCAGCCGCCCGTCCGGCAGTACGTAGGTGAGCCGGTCCACCTCGACATGTCCCGCCACCGTGTTCTCCCTGCCGGGCGACGCCCTCCAGACCGTTGGTCGGGGAACGGATCATTGATCCGGTCCCCGACCACGATACTAGACTTGCCCGCGCGAGGACGAGGAGAGACGTGGTGGGAACGAAGCACTCAGGATCGCCGGGAGACGTGTGGCTGCGACCGCCCGCGCGGGCGGCGCGCGAAGCGCCGCCGCTCAGCCGCGATCGGATCGTGGCCGAGGCCATAGCCCTCCTGGACGAGGAAGGCGCCGACCGGCTGACCATGCGGCGGCTCGCCGAGCGCCTGGGGACCGGCTCCACGACGTTGTACTGGCACGTGAAGACCAAGAACGACGTCCTCGACCTCGCCCTCGACGCGATCTTCGCAGCGGTCGAGATCCCGCGCGCGGACGGCCAGGACTGGCGTGCCGGCATCACCGCGCTGATCAGCGGGTGGCGTGCCGTCCTGCTGGACCATCCCTGGTCGGCGGCGCTGCTCGGCCGGCCGATGCTCGGTCCCAACGTGCTCGCCCGCAGCGAGTTCCTGTACGCCACCCTGCTGGACGCCGGGGTAACTGAGCCGCACCTGACCGCCGCCGCGTACGGCTTGTCCAACTACGTCATCGGTTCCGCACTCATGCAGGCGACCTGGACGGCCGGGGAAGGGCAGGCCACGCGCGCCGCCGCTCAGGAGCGCTTCCGCGCCGACCGTGACCGGTATCCCGTCCTCGCCGCCCACGGCCCTCTGGCTTCGGACAGCGATTGGGACACCAGCTTCGCTCTCGGCCTCAGCTGGCTCCTCGACGGTGTCCACGCCACCGTCGAGGAGGCATCCAGTCGTGGCCGCGGGTCTTCCGGGAAGTGAGGGAGCCGGCCGCGCGGAGGATGTGCCGCCCCAGCGGGCGTGTACAGACGCGGTCCAGGCGGGTGGAGATCGGTCGGAAAGGGGATCGTCCACTCCTTTCCACTCTCAACCTATAGCGCACCAGGGGCCTTGCCACAAGACCCCGGTCGTGCCGCACAATCGTCGGCCGAGGCCGGGCCCGCGCCCATCGGGGGACGCCGGCGCACCACCGGACCGGATCGGAGCCGATGCCGTGAACCCCTTGACCACCAGCGCGTTCGACCTGCCCCACCACCTGTCCCACAAGGCCGGCCCGGAGCTGATCGCCGAGGACGAGCGGCGCTTCGCGGCCATCGCGGAGAGCCTGCGGCAGTCGGTCGCCGAGCTGTCCGGCCGCCTCGACGCCGAGCGCAGGGCGCCCGGCGGCGAGGGCCGGGAGGCGCTGGACCGCGACCTGGAGATCCACCGGCTGACCGCCCGCCTGCGTACGCTGCGCCGCTTCGGCCTGGACCTGTGCCTCGGGCGCATGGTCGGCGCGGACGGCTCCGAGCCCGTGTACGTCGGGCGGCTCGGCCTCACCGACAGCGCGGGCCGCCGGCTGCTGCTCGACTGGCGCTCTCCCGCGGCCGAGCCGTTCTTCGGCGCCACTCACGCCAACCCGATGGGGCTGGCGAGCCGCCGCAGGTACCGCTGGTCCGGAGGACGGGTCAGCGACTACTGGGACGAGGTGTTCACCCCGGACGGGTTCGAGGGGAACGCCGCGCTGGACGACCAGTCCGCGTTCATCGCCAGCCTGGGCGGCAGCCGGTCGTCGCGGATGCGGGACGTGCTCGGCACCATCCAGGCCGACCAGGACGCCGTCATCCGCGCGGGATCGCACGGCGCTCTCGTCGTCGACGGCGGCCCGGGCACGGGCAAGACCGTCGTCGCCCTGCACCGCGCGGCCTACCTGCTGTACGCCGACCCCCGCCTGGGTCACCGCCGGGGCGGCGTGCTGTTCGTCGGCCCGCACCAGCCCTACCTCGCCTACGTCTCCGACGTCCTGCCCAGCCTCGGAGAGGACGGCGTACGGACCTGTACCCTGCGGGACCTGGTCGCCGAGGGGGCTGCGGCGGGGGTGGAGACCGACCCGGAGGTGGCCCGCCTGAAGTCGTCCGCCCGCCTGGTGGAGGCGATCGAGCCGGCCGTCAGGTTCTACGAGAACCCGCCGGCCACGGGGATGACGGTCACGACGCCGTGGTCGGAGGTCTGGCTGAGCCCCGACGACTGGGCGGAGGCGTTCGAGGCGGCCGAACCCGGCATCCCGCACAACGACGCGCGCGACCTGATCTGGGAGGAGCTGCTCACGATCCTGGTGGACCGCCACGACGGCGACGCACCGCCCGACCTCGTCCGCCGGGCGCTGCTGCGCGACAGGGAGCTTCTCACGGTCTTCAACCGGGCCTGGCCCCTGATCGAGGCGGCCGACCTCGTCGGCGACCTGTGGTCGGTGCCCGCCTACCTGCGGATGTGTGCTCCCTGGCTCAGCGTGGAGGAGATCCGCGCGCTACGGCGCGCGGACGCGCAGGCCTGGACGGTGTCCGACCTGCCGCTCCTGGACGCGGCGCGGCAACGGCTCGGCGACCCGGAGGCCGCGCGCCGCAGGCGCCGGAACGAGGCCGCCGTCGCCGCCCAGCACGAGCACATGAACCGGGTCGTCGAGGACCTGATCGAGGCCGACGACTCCGAGATGCTCGTGATGTCGATGCTCCGCGGGCAGGACATGCGCGACGCCCTGGTCGACGAGGCCGCGCTGGCCGCCGGCGACCCCGACCCGCTCGCCGGCCCGTTCGCGCACATCGTCGTGGACGAGGCCCAGGAACTGACCGACGCGGAGTGGCAGATGCTGCTGCGGCGCTGCCCGTCCCGGAGCTTCACCGTCGTCGGGGACCGCGCCCAGGCCAGGCACGGGTTCACCGAGTCGTGGCGGGAACGGCTGGAGCGCATCGGGTTCGACCGGATCACCCTGGCCTCCCTGAGCATCAACTACCGGACGCCGGAGGAGGTCATGGCGGAGGCCGAGCCGGTCATCCGGGCCGTGCTCCCCGACGCGAACGTGCCGGTCTCCATCCGCAGCGGCGGCGTCCCGGTCGTGCACGGCCCGGTGTCGGAGCTGGGCTCGGTCCTCGGCACGTGGCTCGCCGCGCACGCCGAGGGGACCGCCTGCGTCATCGGCGACCCCACGTTCGAGGAGACGCCGCGCGTCCGGTCGCTGACCCCGGAGCTGTCGAAGGGGCTGGAGTTCGACCTTGTCGTGCTCGTCGACCCGGACACCTTCGGCGACGGCATCGAAGGAGCGGTCGACCGCTACGTCGCGATGACCCGGGCGACCCGCCGGCTCGTCATCCTCACCGGCCGTTCGGAGAATCTCAGTGATTCTCGTTCCTGATTCATCGGCATCCGCCAGGCCGGAGCCTGGTCTTACCCCGCCTCCACAGGCGTTCGGCGTCTCCGGGGAACTGCCCGGCGACGTGGAACTGCGCGGCGACCTCGCCGAAGCCGAGGTCGGAGATCGCCCCTGGCCATCCGCCGGTTGGCGACCATCCCTGTGACGTTGAGGGTTTCCACCGCGATGGCCCGCTTGGATCTCGCGAGTATCGGTAGTGGTGGCGTGGCCTCTGCGGAGGTGCTCCGGCCCGGAAACGCCGAAGTTGCTTAGATCCACGCGAAATGATGGAGCACCTTTCGCCATGTACGGGAGTGTCCGCGTTTCGTACTGACGAAGGAGATCAGCCATGGGAATTGCTCGTGGATGACGATGGGGTGGCCAGGTTCGAGGCCCTCTACAGGGAGACATACGACCAGATCGCGGCCTACGCCGCGCGCCGCTGTGACTTCCCACAGGACGCGGCCGATGTCGTGGCGGAGACCTTCACCATTGCCTGGCGCCGGGTGGCCGACCTGCCACCAGGGCATGAGGCCAGGCTCTGGCTGTATGGCGTAGCGCGCAAGGTGCTGGCCGACCACCGCCGGAGCGCGGTCCGACAGCGGCTGCACAGCGTGGAACTGGACGCGGAGATGGCCGATCTTTACGCGAACTCCCCTGACAGCGGCATTGAGCTGAGCGTGATCAGCACAGTGTTTCGGAGCCTGTCCGACAACGACCGTGAACTTCTTTCGCTGGTCGCCTGGGAGGGCCTGGGGCACGAGGAGATCGCCGCGATGCTGGGACTGTCCCGCAACGCCATGCGCATCAGGCTGTATCGCGCCCGCAAGCGCTTCTCGCGCGCACTTGACGAAGCCGGTGTCCCGTCTACAGCAAAAAGCCGGGCGATTCCGGCGGGGAGGTCGCTATGAGGAACGTCGATGAGGTCAACGAACTGCTGAGGCCCCTGGCCCGGGTCGAGCCCGGACAGCCGGACAGCCGCGCGTCCGGGACGGGGGCACGGGCGTTGCTGGCCTCGATCACCGCCCAGGAACCCGGCGTCGTTCCGCGAGGGCCGGGTCGTGCCCGCCGGCACACTCTGCACGGCCCTCGTCGTCTTGCGTTGGGCGTGACCGCAGCGGTCGCGCTCGCAACAGGCATCGTGGTGGGTCCGAGCCTGCTGGGCGGACGGGGCGCAGCGGTCTCCTACGCCAACTCCGCGATGGAGATCCACCTGGAAGGCGACCAGTACGTCGCCCGCATCAAGGACCCGTTCGCCGACCACGACAAGTACACCCAGGCGTTCCACGCGGTCGGCCTGAACGTCGACCTGCGCCCGGTGCCGACCTCGCCGAACGGCGTGGGGAAGATCCTGGGGATGATCATCGCGGACCGCGGCTCCTCCCGTCCTGACCCGGAAGCTACGCCAGATCCCTCCGGCCCCCGGTTCAACGGTGTCCCCCTCTCAATGGAGACGACGCCCAGAGGATGCCAGCCGGGACTGGACGACCACTGCATCATGGTGATGCGAATCCCCGCCGGTTTCACCGGTGACGTAGACGTCAGGCTGGGACGCCAAGCGAAGCCAGGGGAGGAATACGCGAACTTCGACTCGGCCATGGCGCCAGGCGAGATGTTCGACGGGGTTCGGCTGCGAGAGGGGCGTCCCGTGGCCGACATCCTGGCCGAGGCGCGCAAGCGTAACCTGACTGTGGTGTTCAGCCTCATTCGGATGGATGCGAAAACGGGCAGCATGTCATCCTTCGACCCGCTGCCTGCGGACCGGGTCGGGCCCGGCTGGATCGTCTGGAACGCGTGGCAAGTGAAGGCCGGCGTGATCCGGCTGCTCGTTACACCCGACCGTCTGCCCGAGAACCCGTTCTACAACGGAAGCGCGCCACCGCCCGCCTCCTGATCGGGCGCGCGACTCGGCTCCCGCCCCGCGACGGGCGGGGGCCGTCCGTTTGACCGGTCAGGTGTGGGCGGGGGTGATGACTCCGAACCACCGCTGCATGGCTGCCCGAAGTGCTTCGATCTCGGTGGGACCGGGCCGGGGCGACGCGGATGCCCAGGCCACGTAGCCGTCCGGTCGAAGGAGCAGGGCGGTGGGGGTGGGGATGCGGGAGCGCGCCGTGACGACATCGACGTGGTCGTGCCGCAGGGCGGGTGCGTCTGCCAGCGAAGCCTCTTCGGTCAGGTCGAGCAGCAGAGGGCGCGCGTTTCTGGTCAGCTCGGCCAGGCGGACCGGTCCAGCCGGGGTGTCCAGGTCCAGGTCCGGGGCGAACCGGCCGGTCAACGGGTGCGCCTCGGGTTCGCCCATGTCGTAGCGGACGTCGGCCCCGGCGAGGAGGTCGGCCAGGCGCTGTACGGTGCTTCGGTCGCCGAGCAGTTCGGTGAACACCGTGCGCAGTCCGGTGACATCGCTGCCGGGGGCTATCAAGGCCGATTGCGCCTGCGCGTTCAGCACCATGCGCTCGGCGGCCGATCGCCGCTCCGTCTCGTAGCTGTCCAGCAGCCCGGCCGGGGCGTTTCCGCGGATCTCGGCGGCGAGTTTCCAGCCCAGATTCACCGCGTCCTGCAGGCCGAGGTTGAGCCCCGGACCGCCTCCCGTGGCGGCGTACACGTGCGCGGCGTCACCGATCAGGAACACCCGGCCGTCGGCGAACCGTTCGGCGATCCGGGTGTTGCCGCCGGTCAGCCGGCGCAGCACGTGCGGCCCCGCTCCGTCGGGCGGATCGAGCGGCACGTCGACGCCGAGCACGCGGCGGATGCTCGCCCGCAGTTCCTCCAGGCTCATCGGCGCGTCGGTCGCGGGTGTGTCCCACTCGGTGGTGCTGATGAGCGGCGGGTGGCCCGGCAACGGCGCGTAGGAGAACCCGCCGTGTTCGGTGCGGTGGGGCAGGAACGGAAAGACAGCGCCGTGGCCGGGCACGTTCAGCGCGCCGGTCGCGGGATCGACCCATTCCGCCGGGACCGTCGCGTGCGCCGAGAGCACGGTCATCCGGTCGTAGGTGACGCCGGGGAACGCGATGCCGGAGAGCTTGCGCGTGGTGCTGTGGGCTCCGTCCGCGCCGACGAGGTACCGGGCCCGCAACTGGTAGGCCCCGCCCGGGCCCGCGACGTCGATGGTCACCCCGTCGTCGTCCTGCGACAGGCCGGCGAGCTCGTGTCCCCGGCGGATCTCCACGCCCAGTTCGACGGCGCGCTCCTGCAGGACCTGCACGATGCGTCGCTGTGGCACCGGCAGGGCATGGACGGGGCTGTCCTCCAGCAGGCTGAGGTCCAGGCCCATCGCGCCGAACATGAAGTATCCGGAGTTCGGCTGCGGAGGGTGCGGGCTGCCACTGAGACGTTCATGCAGTCCCCGGTGGTCGAGCACTCTCACGACCTGGCCGAGCAGTCCGTTCGCCTTCGGTTCTTCGCTGGGCTCGATCAGCCGCTCCAGCACGACCGGCCGGGCCCCTGCCAGGCTCAGTTCGCACGCCAGCATCAGCCCGTTCGGGCCACCACCGGCGACGACGACATCTGTGATCACGTGTTTCTCCTTGGGGTGAGGAGGCCAGGCTAGGGCTTAAAGTTGCGCATGCGCAAATTTGCGTGCGCGCAACTAGACTATGCTGAGACGGTGACGACGAGACGGACGGGGTTGCGCGAGCAGAAGAAGCAGGCCACCCGGGAGGCGTTGCGCGCGGCGGCTCTCCGGCTGGCTCTTGAGCGCGGGCCGGACAACGTGCGCGTCGATGACATCGCCGAGGCCGCCGGCGTCTCACCGAGGACGTACAACAACTACTTCTCCAGCCGCGAACAGGCGATCGTCGCCGCCGTGGCCGGCGAACGAGAGACCCGAGTCGCGGCGGCGGTGATCGACCGGCCCGACGGCGTCGGCCTCGCCGACGCCGTCGTCGAGGCCGTCGTGGATCAGTACACCGCCTCGGACGCGCCCGGCCAGGAGGCGCTGCTGCTGATCACCACCCGTCCCGCGCTGCGCGACGCGTTCATCGACACCACCACCGCGATCGAACGTCCCCTCACCGAGGCCATCGCCGAGCGTCTCGGGGATGGCGACCCGCACACCGCACGGGTGCTCGCGGCGAGCGTGACCGCCGCGGTCCGCGTGGCGATCGAGCAGTGGCTGCAGACGACCGTCTCGTCCTTCACGGCCGGCGGGCTCGTCGTGCCGTCCGGCTCGCTGCCGGACCTCCTGCGCGCCACGCTCGCACCCCTCACACCCGCACTCGACGCCGCGGAGCAACGAGCACTCCGCCACCGGCATCGGTGAGATCGAGATCCGGTCGGTGGTGCTCGTGCCCGCCGAGTACGCCGCGCCGAGCCGGGAACGCGAGGACTGTCCGCGGACGCGGATCGCGCACCGATGAGGTTTCCGCGCCGCGCCCGTCTGTACGTGTGAGATCGACTCACGGAAGGCTGCACGATGCGGAAACTGATCTTCGCCATGAACGTGACCCTGGACGGCTACATCGCCGCGACCGGCGACGACATCGGCTGGAGTGGGGACGAGGGACCGGACTCGTCGCCGAGGGCCGAGCTGTTCCAGTGGTGGCTCGACCGGGAGCGGGCGAACGAGATGCTCCTGTACGGGCGCAAGCTTTGGGAGACGATGAGCCCCTACTGGCCGACCGGCGACCAGCGGCCCGACGCCACCCCGGCGGAGATCGAATACGCGCGGAACTGGCGGGACACCCCGAAGGTGGTGTTCTCGTCGACGATCGACACGGTCGACTGGAACACCCGCCTGGTCACCGGCGACGCGGTCGCCGAGATCACCCGGCTCAAGGCCGGGGACGGCGGCCCGATGGGCATCGGCGGCGCGACGCTCGCCGGGGCGGCCATGCGGGCCGGGCTGATCGACGAGTACGCGCTGGTCACCAGGCCGGTCCTGGTGGGCGGCGGCACGCCGTTCTTCACCGCGCTGGACAGCTGGGTGAACCTGAACCTGGTCGAGACGCGGACGTTTCCCGGTGGCGTGGTGCTGACCCGATATGAGACGAGGCGATGAGCACGGGCCAGGCCCCGCCGGCAACGCCGGCGGGGCGGCGTTCGCGTCGCCGCGTCGGTGTTCAACCCGCCGGGGTGCTCATTCGGCGGTGACCGCGGTGACGGCGGCCCGTGCGCCGGACTCGTCGACGATGGGGCCTTCGCCTGACGACAGCGTCGGGGGCAGGCCCAGCCATGGTTTGCCGGTCGCGTCGAATCCGGTGAGCTCGGCGAGCTTCCCGTCGACGATGTGCAGGACCGCGATGGCGAACAGCCGGTGTTCCGGGTCGCCGGGGGTGCGGAGGTACAGCGCGGCGGCAGGCATGCGGTTGACCGTCGTGGCGACGCAGCGCCAGTCGTCGTGGCCGCGCTGGAAGAGCCCGCCGCAGACCCAGCCGTCCACCGCGTCCTTGGCCGTGACGGTCACGGTGCCCGGCTCGGGCAGCATCGCGAAGCGCAGGTCGTCGAGCAGCAGGGCCGTCAGCCCGTCGAGGTCGTTGCGCTCATGGGCGTTCATATACGACTTCACCACGCCGCGCTCGTCATCCGACAGCTCGTGCGTGGCAGGGCTCCGCCAGTCGAGGCGGCGGTCGGGCAGCTGCTCGCGTATCGTCACGCGCGCCCGCTGCAGTGCGCTGGTCACCGACGCGACGGTCAGCTCGAGGGCGTCGGCGGCCTTCGACGCCGGCCAGCCGAGGACGTCGCGCAGGACGAACACCGCCCGCTGCCGCGGCGGCAGGTGCTGGACGGCGACGATGAACGCCAGCTCGATCGTCTCCCGCGCCACCACCGATTCCTGCGGGTCCTCCGGGAGCATCCGGTCCGGGTAGGGCTGCAGGTAGCGCACTTCCGAGTCCGCGCCCGGCAGTCCGGCGGGCACGGGTGTGCGGTCGTTGCGCTTCTCCAGGAAGTCGAGGCAGGCGTTCGTCGCGATCCGGTACAGCCAGGTCCGTAGCGCGGCATGGCCCTTGAACGACTCCCGCTTGTTCCATGCCCGCAGGAACGTCTCCTGCGTCATGTCCTGGGCGTCCTCGTAGTTCGCGAGCATCCGGTAGCAGTGCACCTGCAGCTCACGCCGGTAGCGCTCGGTGACGAGCGCGAACTGTGCCGCGTCGTTCGAGCGGGCCGCCGCGATGAACGCGGCCTCGTCGCCGGCTGGCGGTCTGGCGTCGGTCATGGTCGTCAATCCTTCCGCGGGTGGCGAGGGGCTACCAGAACCGACGACGCGGCGGAGGATTTCCGATCGGTGAAACCGCTACCGGTCTACCGGAACCCCTTGCCGCGGCGGCAGCTCCGTGCCTATAGTCAACACATCGGTTGATAAAGAGGTTGGTTGATAAAGATGACGGTTAATGAGGCGGAGGACCGCCTGGACAGGGCGTTCGCCGCGCTGGGCGACCCGGTCCGGCGCGCGCTGATCGCCCGGCTGTCGCGGGGCGAGGCGACCGTGAACGAGCTCGCCGAGCCGTTCCCGATCACCAAGCAGGCCGTCTCGCGGCACATCCAGGTGCTGGAGGCGGCCGGGCTGATCACGCGGAGCCGTGACGGCCAGCGCCGCCCGTGTCGTCTCAATCCGGCGGCGCTCGAGGAGCTGACGAGCTGGATCGACACCTACCGGCTGACCCGCGAGGGGCAGTTCCGGCGCCTCGACGACGTACTCGGCGAGATAGGGGAGCAGGAATCATGATCGAGAACCCGACCACCATCACGGCCCAGCCCGGCAGCCCGTTCATCGAGGTCGTCCGCGACTTCGACGCGCCGCCCGCGCGGCTCTTCCGCGCGTACACCGACCCCGAGCTGGTCACCCGCTGGCTCGGTCCGCGGGACGTCGAGATGCGCCTCGTCGAGTACGACGCGCGCCCGGGCGGGACATACCGCTACGTGCACCGCGACACCGAGGGCGGCGAGCACGTCTTCCACGGCGTCTTCCACACCGTCACCCCCGGCGAGCGGATCATCCAGACCTTCGAGTACGAGGGCACGCCCGGTGTCGTCAGCCTCGACTCCGCGACGTTCGAGGATCTCGGCGGACGTACCCGGCTGTGGTCCCGTTCCGTGTTCCCGACCGTCGAGGCGCGGGACGCCATGATCGCCGGCGGGATGGAACGCGGCGTCGCCGACTCGATGGACCGCCTCGGCGAGCTGGTCCACGACCAGGGCGAGGACCGCCCGGAGGCCGGACCGGTCGTCCTGGACATCACGATGTCGCTGGACGGGTACGTCACCGCGCCGGGCGCCGGCCCCGATCACGGCCTGGGGGTGGGCGGTGAGATCCTGCACGCCTGGGTGACGGACGAGCGGACGCCGCGCGACGCGGAGATCCTCCACAGGTCCTTCGTCGACACCGGAGCCGTCATCATGGGCCGGCGCACCTTCGACGTCGTCGACGGGCCGAACGGATGGGGCGACGAGGTCGGCTACGGCCACGACCAGGACCAGGCCGTCGCCCCGCCCGTCTTCGTCGTCACCCACTCGAGGCCCGAGAAGGTGCGGCTGCGCGACCGGTTCCGCTTCGTCACCGACGGCCTCGACAGCGCCGTGGACAAGGCGCGCGCCGCCGCCGGGGGCAAGGACGTCGTGATCATGGGAGGCGGCGCGATCGCGGACCAGCTCCTGCGCGCCGGCCTGGTGGACATCCTCCGGATCCACCTCGCTCCCCTCATCCTCGGCGGCGGCACGTCGCTGTTCCCCGAGGGCATGCCCGAGTCCCTGCGGCTGGAGCCGCTCGGCTCCGTGTCCACCCCGGCCGCCGAGCACCTGACCTACCGTGTGATCAAGTGAGGGAAGGGTGCAGGGCCGTGGGTGTCCAGTCCCACAGGGGACCGAGCGCGCGCGGCGCGAGGCGCGCCCACAACGTCGAGGGCGTGACCCGGAGGGCGAGAACGGCCAGGGCATGGCTGATCGGCCCGGCGTCGATCATCTGATGCCCGGCCTGGCGGGCGCCGCGGGCGACGGCCTGGGTGCGGGGGCGGCGCCGGGCGTCGTAGGCGTCCAGCGCCGCGGGCACGGAGGCTCCGGCGGCGAGGGCGGCGGCCAGGACGACCGCGTCTTCGATCGACTGGCCGGCGCCCTGACCGCGATCGGGGCTCATGGCGTGGGCGGCGTCGCCGAGCAGGGCGATCCGGCCGCTGGTGTAGGCGGGCAGGTCGGGCAGCTCGTGGATGTCGATGTGGCGGACCTGCTCGGACGGTGTGGCCTCCAGGAGGGCGGGGATCGGGTCGTGCCAGCCGGAGACGCGCCGCCGCACCTGCTCCGGTTCGTCGTCGAAGCGGACGCCGGGCCGGTCGGCGGCAGTGCCCAGAGCCCAGTAGACCTGGCTCGGCGCGACGGGGTGGATGAGGAAGTAGCGGCCGCGGCCCAGGGTGATGCTGCCGCTCACCGGGATGGAGGTGCCGGCCAGGCCGAGCCAGGCGGTGTAGCCGAGGAAGCGCGGGGCGGGGGCATGCGGCCACAGCAGGCGGCGGGTGAGGCTGTGGATGCCGTCGGCGCCGACGACCAGGTCGGCCTCCCGCCGGCCGGTGGTGCAGGTGACGGTCACCTTCCCGGAGTCCTGGGCCAGGCCGGTGACCTCGACGCCGGTGTGCACCACGTCCTCGGGCAGCGCCTGCAGGAGCAGCCGGTGCAGGGCGGCGCGCCGGAAGGCGCGCAGCGGTGGTCTCCCGCCGGCGGGGGCGCGCATCAGGTGGCGGCCCGAGGGCAGGCGCATGGCGTGGGTGGCCCAGGTCGGCATGCTCGCCGCCTCGGCCTGGTCGGCCAGGCCGAGTTCGGCGAGGGCGCGCATCGCGTTGGGCGACTGCGACAGGCCGGCGCCCACCTCCCCGAAGGCGGGCACGCGCTCCAGCACGTCCACCCGCCAGCCGATGCGGCGCAGGGCGACGGCGGCGGCCAGGCCGCCGATGCCACCCCCGATCACGATCGCGTGGCCGGTCACCGGTCCTCCTCGCCGAGCGGCGGAGCCTGTTCGAACACCCTGGCCATCCATGCGAAGGTGGCGTGCGCCTGACGGACGCGAGCGGCCCGTTCGGCGTCGGGGCCGACGAGATCGAGGCCCCGGCGGGTGATGTCGAGGAACGAGGCGATCCCCGCCACCTGCTGCCGCACCACCGCCTGCCAGGCGTCGTCGGCCATCCGGTAGTACATGGTGCGGTCGCCCGGCCGGGTCCTCCAGGTGAGGAATCCCATGCCGGTCAGCAACCGCAGGTTCATGGTCAACGACGCGCGGCTGGCGCCGATGGCGGCGCTGATCTGCCCGGCCGACTGCTCCGGCGGATCGCAGACCATCAGCCAGCCCAGGATCCGCCCGGCGATCGGCGGCACGCCGTCGCGGGCCAGGTGCATGGCGACCTGCTCGGCCCATTCCAGCAGTCGCTCGTCGTCGGCCACTGAGACTCCCTGATTTCGTGAGTTTCAGTATGAAGTAAAACTCATGTACGCAGCAAGACGGCAAGCTGCCATGGTGCCGTCTCCTCGCCTTCCGGTACGCCGAGTACCTTGCCGGTTCGCTAACCTTCCGACCAGATCCGCAGGTAAGGTACGGGCGGTTGTGCGGCGGGAAGGCTCGTGGTGAACGACTCGGGCAAACCTCCGGGGGCGGGGCGGACGCGGCGGCGCGGCGCCTCCCTGGAGGAGGCGATCCTGCGCGCCGCGGTGGACGAGATGCTCGAATCCGGATACGCCGGGCTGACCATGGACAAGGTCGCCGCCCGCGCCGGCACCAACAAGAACGCCATCTACCGCCGCTGGCCCAGCCGTCTCGCACTCGGCGTCGCCGCCTACCGGCGACTGGTCACGGCGGTCCAGCCGCCCGACACCGGGGACCTGCGCGGCGACGTCCTGGAGATGCTGCGCGGGGCCAACCGCCACTGGAGCTCCCCCCTCGGCGCGATCCTGCGCGAGCTGATGTCGGCCGCCGGCGGCGCGCGGGAGTTCCTCACGCAGCTGCCGGAGCAGTCGGGCGACGCCGCGGCCGCCGCGTGGCTGACCGTCCTGGGCCGGGCGGTCGCGCGCGGCGAGGCGTCCCCCGAGGCGCTCCATCCCCGGGTCGCCACGGTGGCCGTCGTCCTGCTGCGCAACGAGTTCGTGGTGCGCGGGGTGCCCACCGCGCCCGACGACGTCCTCGTCGAGATCGTCGACGAGGTCTACCTGCCGCTGGTGCGCGGCCGCGGGTCGGCTCCGGCGCAGGACGTGGTGAAGTAGGCGGCGCTCTCGGCGTCCGACGGGTAGTACGACTCGATCGCGATCTCGTCGAGGGTGATGTCCGTCGGGGTGCCGAACGTCGTGGTGGTCGAGAACAGTCGCAGTTCCCGTTCACCGAAGCGGAAGATCATCGGGACGGCGATCTCGGACCCGATCGCGGGGCTCGCGTCCTCGGAGCCGGGTGCCAGGAGTTCCTCGTACAGGGCGGTGAGCTCGGGGTCGGGAGCCGTGGCGAGCTGACGTCCGATACGGGTACGCAGGAGCGAGCGCACCTCGGCCAGGTTGACGATCCGGTGAGCGAGCCCGCGCGGGTCCAGTCCCAGCCGCACCATGTTGACCGGCGGCCGTAGCAGGTCGGGGGCGACGTCCGCGAGGAACGGGTCGATGGCGCGATTGGTCATCACGATGTTCCATCGGCGGTCGATGACCAGCGCCGGGTACGGCTCGTGTGCGCGCAGCACGCGTGCGATCGCGTCCCAGGCCGCCGACAGGGCGTCCCCGTCGAGCGGCCGCTCGGCGTAGCGGGGCGCGAAGCCGGCGGCGAGCAACAGCACGTTGCGCTCACGCAACGGCACGTCGAGCTGGTCGGCGAGCCGGAGGACCATGTCGGCGCTCGGGTTGGACCTGCCGGTCTCCACCAGGCTGACGTGCCGGGCCGAGACGTCGGCGGCGATCGCGAGATCGAGCTGGCTGAGCCGCCGGCGATGCCGCCACTCCCGTAACAGTTCCCCGACCGTGCGCATGACCGCCGATGCTACTCATCGTGGCGCTGCGCGCCATGAAATGGGAGTTCATCGACACCGTCGCGAGCGGCGGAGACACTGCGTCCCGTGACTACGCGGAACACGACCACCGACAACAAGAGCATCGTCCAGCGGGCGCTGACGGCACTGGTCGCCACGGGCGACGTCGACGCGCTCGCGCCGTTGCTGAGCGACGACTTCGCCCATCACCGGCCGGATTCGACCTCGAAGACCAAGACGGAATGGCTCGCCGCCGTACGCGTCGCGCTCGTCCCGCTCGCGGGCATGCGGGTCGAGATCCTGCACGTGCTGGCCGATGGTGATCACGTCGTGATGCACTCGCGGCGCCGGCTGCCCGGCGCCGGGCCGGGGATCGCGGTCGTCGACATCTGGCGGCTCGACGACGGGCTGATCGCCGAGGCGTGGGAGATCATCGAGCCGGTGGCCCAGGCGACGGCCAATCTGACGTGGTGGGAATCGGCTGATCAGTGAGCCCCGGGACGCCGGAGGCGGTGTCCTGACCGACGAAGCCCGGGCCGGGGATCGGGAACCATGGTTCGCGATCCCCGGCCCGGGTGTCGTCAGGAGGCGAGCTCGGCGGGGTAAACCGGGTAGCCGTACCCGGCGACCTGCCAGGCGGGGCGGGTGCGGGCCTCGACGGCGCCGTTGCCGGTGTTGCCCTCGACGGTGCGGATGGTGCCGTCGCCGTTGTCCCTGACGACGAAGCCGACGTGCTGGATGTCGCCGATCTTCTTGCTGCCGCTCCAGCTGAAGAACACCACGGCTCCGGGCTTGGGCGTACGGCCCCAGCGGCCGTGGTCGGCGAACCAGCGGGCGTGCTCCACGGTGTAGGCGTCGGAACCCATCACCGGCTGGATGCCGAGCTGCTCGCCCACCCAGGAGACGAACATGTCGCACCAGGGGGCGTTCTCGTATTCCTGCAGCGCCCCGCCGTCGCGCGCCAGGGTCTCGCGGGCGCGCGGGCTGGTCATGTACCACTCCTGGAACTTGGTCCCGCCACCGGCGGAGTTCTCGCTGATGCCGACCTGGCTCGCGGCCAGCTTGATGACGTCCTGGGGGCCGACCTTGGGCAGCCGGGCAGCGATCTCGGTCAGGGACGGCGCGGCCGCGGCCGCTGCGGCCGGGCCCTTGCCGGAGACCGGGTTGTCCGCCGCCTGCGCGGCGGGCGAGGCGATCGCCACGGCCGAGGCGAGGACTCCGCCGGCGAGGGCCGTGCGCAGACAGGTCGTGAGGGCGTGCATGATGGGCGGACTCCCTTTGCTTCCATGCCGCCGACCGGGTTAGCTGACGGGTTCGGGCTGGAAGTCGCCCTACGGCAGGTATGCCGATTCACCCCAGGAAGAGGTTGGGTCCCCGGTTCCGCTTACGCGGATTAGGCGGCCGGGCGGCAGGCCGAGATCGGCCGGCCGCGTCGGTGTGAGGTGGGCTTTCTTGACCACTGAGATGAGCAAGTGGGCCCTGAGTTGCCCAAAACGTAATAGACACGCCCAAACCAGTCAAGTGATGACAAGTCGGGTTTTACCTGGTGAGATGCCGGACGGGCGGGCGCAAAGAACGGGTTCGCCCGCCCCGCCGGGGATGCCGCGTTCCCCTTCTTCTCCTCTGCTCACACCTTTGTTCGCTCACAGCGAACGCACCTCGCTCACCTGCGGGTGGAGCCGCTCCTCATGCTGGTGAGATGGCCGGACGCCTGGGTGAAGTACAACCCGGTCCCATGATCTTCGAGGTGAGCGTTGCCATCGTCGACCGCACCAGCCGGGAGCCGCCCAAGAAGGGCGCCCAGCTGGGCGCTGCGTGACGGTCGGCGGAGACATGGCGGCGCCGAGCACGTCGCACGAGGCGGCGGCCACGCACCCCGGCGACACACCATAGCCTTGGGGATCGGCCCCAGGGCGTCGCCGCCTCTTCGCGCGGACGAGGCGGCGCGGCGCCGCCGGCTCGGTGGGGACTTCTCGATCGTCATCCGGCCGGAATCCCGATCACGCCGGCCAGGCACCGCGCCTGGCGCGGTACGCCTGCGGGGTTACGCGCGGTCACGCGAAGACGATGGTCATCTCCGACACGGCGCACCCCGGGCGGTGGTCAATCGCAGGACGGGTACGGCCATGGGCCGTTCAGGTAGTCGAACATGGCGTTCCAGCTGTAGTACCAGTCCTCCGTGTCGGATTGGCACGCGATGAAGTTGTAACCGAAACTGCCCGAGTCGTCGTCGGGGTAATTGGTGAAGAGCGTGCTGTGGAAGACCAGAAACCATTTCGCTCTATTGCCGTTGTGCGCCCAGCACAGGGCTTTCAGGGTCTGGTCGCCCATGATGCCGGCCTCCTCCAGGTGTTGGAGAGCCGGCCATATCTCAGTCAGATCCCTGGGACGGTCCCAGCCGGAGATGGGCAGAAAATCTCCGCTGTTCGGTTCGAGAACGACGACCCGGTTTCCCGCGGTGAGCCAGTAGTAGCCGTTGCCGTCGGTCGTGGCGCAGGAGATTCCGTTGGCCCAGTGGTCTTTCTCTTCCTGACCGAAGTCTCCGCCGTCGATCCGGCCGAGCCCCGCCCAGGTCTCTGTCAGTCTCGACGGCGACCAGGTGATAGAGGTTCCGTAGCCGTCCGTTCTCGCGCAGTATGGGCCGTTGAACAGCCACCACATCCCGGTGCGGGGGACGAAGGTGCACGTGTCGAGCCCGCTGTCGAACTCCGCATGGCCCTTGAGGCAGGGCCATCCATAGGTGCTCCTGAAATCCCGAGGGTTGACGTGCATGGAGTTGCCGTCATACTCCGTGGAGAAGTAGACGGACGACACCGAGGACTCGTCCGGATTCGAATTGGTGGCAGTGAAGGCCCAACGCTTGTTGTAGAGGTTGATGGAGTTCACGGTCCACCACCGCAGGCCGTTCACGGGGTCCGGGGGGTTCCATCCTCCCGGGGGGACGTAGCCCTCGTCCGGCTCTGGCATCACGGCAGGATCGGGGAGGTATCCCTCCAATTTGACCCTTCCGTCCGACACGGTGCCCGACACCGCCTTGATCGACTCCGCCTCGGCGTCGATATAGATACTTATCGCCTCGAAGAGCGGCGCGAGTTCTTCGATTGCCTCCATGGACGCGTTCAGGAGCTGGTCGAAGAGCTTCTCCATGCCGCCGATCCAGACGACCGCCTGTTTGCTCAGGTGAATGGTGTAGCGAAGGCCGTCCAATTCGGTATAGACGTCTCCGCTGATGTCGGCCTTCCCCGTGTCGACCCCCCGGGGGCGCGGGCGGTGCACAAGCGTTCCATCGACAGGTTGATTGGGAAGCGGCATGGCGTCTCCTTCAGGCCGTCACGGACGTGCGCTCGCCGGCGCGCGAGATACGGGAAATCACACAGCTGTCGATACATCGAGTTTATCGAGCGGTGATACGCCTGTACAAGGGTTCTGCGACGGGCGGCCGAACCTCCGCAAATTCCCACCGGGCATCCCACGCCTTGACATTTCCGCCGCTCAGAGATATGCGCTGGTTTTCCGGCGGATACTGCGGCTACCCGAGGCCCGAAAATGACGTCTTCCGGCATCGCATTACCGGCCTGATATGCACGCCCGCAACCGGCATCGCCATAAACCCGGCCCATCCCGCGATCCTCATGCGTCCCGGTAGTTCTCGCCGAAAAGACAACGCTAACCGGCGACGGCCCAGCTCATAGGCGAAATCGCGTCGCGCGGGATGCCTCCTCGTGTTCGCGCGACATCCGCATGACGGTCACGGGTGAGGGGTGCTGTCCCTTAAGGGGCCTTGGCGAGTTGGAACACTCCGGTCCCCCTACCTGGGCAGACGTACGGTGACCGTCAGGCCGCCCTCCGGCCGGGCGCGGGCGTCGGCCGTACCGCCGTGCGCGACTGCGATGGCGCGGACGATGGACAGGCCGAGCCCGGCGCCGCGGGCCGACCGGATCCGGTCGCCGCCGTGCCGCCGGAACGGCTCGAACAGGTCGCCGACCTCGTACGGCGGCACCGGCGGCCCGGTGTTCTCCACCGTCAGGCACGCCCCGGCGTCGTCCTCGCGCAGCCGGACCCAGACCTCCCCGTCCCGCACGTTGTACTTGACGGCGTTCTCCAGGAGGTTGACCAGGCAGCGTTCCAGGAAGAGCGGGTCGCCGTGCGCGACGGCCGGGCTCAGGTCCTCGTGCACCGTGACCTTCCCCCGGCGCGGGTGCGGGCCGATCTGCTCCATCGCCGTACGGACGACCTGCCGCAGGTCCACCGGCCTGCGGGTGGTGATCTCCTGCTCCGACTGCGCCAGCATGAGCAGCCCGTCGATCAGCCGCTCGTACCGGGCGGTGGCGCCCAGCAGCGCCCGGGCCAGCGCCTTGAGGTCCTCCGACGCGGCGGGCTCCTCCAGCGACACCTCCAGCACCGTGCGGTTCACCGCCAGCGGGGTGCGCAGTTCGTGGGAGGCGTTGGCGATGAAACGGCGCTGGGCGTCGAAGACCCGGTGCAGCCGGTCGAGCATCGCGTCGAAGGTGTCGGCCAGCCGCTTGACCTCGTCCTGCGGGCCGCGCAGGGCGATCCGCTCGTGCAGCGTGCTCTCCGACAGCCGCTGCGCGGTCTCGGTCACCCGGTCGAGCGGGCGCAGCGCGCGGTCGGCCACCAGGTAACCCAGCACCACCGCGACCACCCCGACGAGGATCATCACGATCAGCGACGACCGGAGCACGTCGTTCAGCACGTCGGCGGCGCCCTGCTCGACGTCGGTGCGCACGCGGCGCGCGATCACGTCGGCGCCGAGCGCGCCGCCCGGCAGGCTGTCGGCGGGCAGGGCGGCGCCGGACACCGCGGGGGTGGGGCGCCCGCCGTCGCCCACCTTGTCCACCGCCACGACGAACCGCTGGTTGAGCGCGCGGGCGGTCAGCAGGTGGGTGAACCACAGCAGCACCGAGCCCGCGACGAAGAACAGCCCGCCGTACAGCAGGGTGAGCCGTGTCCGTAGCCCCAGCCTGCGCCACACCAGCAGGCGGCGGGTCACAGGCGGTACCCCCGGCCCGGGACGTTCTCGATCACCGGGGGGTCGCCCAGCTTCCTGCGCAGCGAGGTGATGGTGACGCGCAGCACGCCCGTGCCGGCGCCGGCGTGCTCGTCCCACACGCTCGCGCGCAGCCGCGCCGAGCTGACCAGGCCGCCGCCGGCGCGCATCAGCTCGTGCAGCACGTCGAACTCGCGGCGGCCCAGCGCCACCTGCCGCCCGTCCCGGGCCACCGTACGGCGGCCCGGGTCGAGCCGGATCCCGGCGCGCTCCAGCACCGGCGGCGCGGCCCGGGGGGCGCGCCGGGCCAGCGCCCGGACCCGCGCCACCAGCTCGGCGAACACGAAGGGCTTGACCAGGTAGTCGTCGGCGCCCAGGGCCAGGCCGCCGACCCGGTCCCGCACCCGGCCCGCCGCGGTCAGCATGAGGATCCGGCTCGCGCCGCTCGCCGTGACCAGCTCCCGGCACACCTCGTCCCCGTGGACGTCGGGCAGGTCGCGGTCGAGCACCACCACGTCGTAGCCGACGTAGGAGGCCAGCTCCAGCGCCTCCCGGCCGTCGTAGGCCACGTCGACCGCGATCGCGTGCAGCCGCAGCCCGCGGGCGACGGCGTCGGCCAGTTGTTCCTCGTCCTCGACCACCAGCACCCGCATCCTCGCCTCCCGCTCGGCACCGACAGTGGCGCACGCGGTGTTAGGCCCGGATAAGCGAAGCCTCCCGGATCACCGGCGGCTCCTCCTTATCCGTGGTTAGCACCGGCTGCGCTGGAGTTGGGCCCCGTCCCGGGCGAAGGCCCCGGGGGAGGAGGAACGACCATGCGCCTGCGACCGGCACGCTCACGACCCCTGCGCCCGCGACCCGTACGGACGGGGCTGCGCCTGGCCCTCGCCACAGCTCTCGCGACGACTCTCGCGACGGCGGCAGCCTGTGGTGGCGCCCGGGGCGGCGCCTCCGACGGCGCCTCCGACGGCGACGGGATCGCCGCCGCGTCCACGGCCAGGAGCACGGCCGGGGCCACGCCGTCCGCCTCGGCGAGCACCGACCTGCGCGAGGCCCAGCTCAAGTTCGCCCAGTGCATGCGGGAACACGGCGTGGACATGCCCGACCCCGACGCCTCCGGCCGCGTCCAGATCCGCGGCCGGAAGGGGGAGGAGGCGACGACCCGCGAGGCCATGCGGGCCTGCGAGCACTTCATGAAGAACGCCGTCGGCGACCGGGCGGGCGCCGACGACCCCCGGGAACGCGACCGGATGCTCAAGTTCGCCCAGTGCATGCGCGAACACGGCATCGACATGGCCGACCCCAAGCCCGGCGAGGGGCTCCTCGTCAAGGTCAAGCCGGGCCAGGAGAAGACGATGGAAGCGGCGCAGAAGGAGTGCGAGGAGTTCGCGCCGGGGGAGCGGCCGTGACGCGCCGGGCCCTGGTGCTCGCCGGGGCGGGCGTCCTGGCGCTGGCCGCCGCGGGAACGGCCGTCGCCGTGACGGGCGGCGGCCCCGGTGGCAGGCCGGGTGGAGGTGCGGGTGGAGGTGCGGGTGGAGGCGACGGCGCGGGCGGGCCCTCCGCGCGGGCCGTCCCGGCCACCACCCCGATCACCCGGCAGGACCTGGTCGACACCAAGACCGTGGAGGGATCGCTCACCTACTCCGGGGAGCGGCACATCGTCACCGACGCCCGGGGCGTCGTGACCTGGGTGCCCGCCGAGGGGGCGGTCGTCCGCCGGGGCCGCCCGCTGCTGCGGGTCGCCCGCCGCCCGGTCGTGCTGATGTACGGCACGCTGCCGCTCTACCGTACGCTCCGGCAGGGCGTCGCCGACGGGCCGGACGTCGAGCAGCTCGAACGCAACCTGAAGGTCCTCGGCTACGGCGGCGACCTGACGGTGGACGACCACTTCAGCTACGCCACCTATCTCGCCGTCAGGCAGTGGCAGGACGACGCCGGGCTGCCGCGGACCGGGCAGGTGGACGCCTCCCAGGTGGTGTTCCTGCCCGCCGCCGCCCGGGTGACCGACGCCAGGGCCGAGGTCGGCGCCAGGACCGGCCCCGGGCAACCGGCCCTGGTCGTGTCGGGCCTGCGCCGCCTCGTCCACGTCGACCTGTCCACGAGTGACCAGGCGCTGGTGCGGAAGGGCGCCACGGTCGCGGTGGAGCTGCCCGGCGGTGAACGCGTCAAAGGCAGGGTGACCTCGGTCGGCACGGTCGCCAAGGCGGCCTCGCAGGGTGAGGGCCAGGACGAGGACAGCACCGTCGACGTGGACATCACGCTGGCCAGGACCCCGAAAACCCGGCTCGACAAGGCGCCCGTGCAGGTGGAGCTGGTCAGCGAACGCCGTCGCGACGTGCTGGCCGTGCCGGTGGAGGCGCTGCTCGCGCTGCGCGAGGGCGGCTTCGGCGTGGAGGTGGTCGAGGGCGCCGCGACCCGGATCGTGCCGGTGGAGACCGGCGCCTTCGGCGGCGGAATGGTCGAGATCACCGGCGCCGGGCTCGCCGAGGGCATGAAGGTCGGGGTGCCCGCCCCATGAACCGGCTCCCGAACGAACCCGTCCGCGCCGGCGGGCCGTACGTCGTGGAACTGCGCGAGGTGACCCGGACCTACGGCGGCGTGCGGGCGCTGCGCGGGGTGGACCTGCTCGTCGAGCAGGGCGAGCTGGTGGCCGTCGCCGGGCCGTCCGGGTCGGGAAAGTCGACCATGCTCCACCTGATCGGCACCCTCGACCGGCCCACCACCGGCACCGTGCGGATCGCCGGGCACGACGTGCCGGGGCTGTCGGACCGCGAGCTGTCCGCGTTGCGCGCCCGCCACCTGGGGTTCGTCTTCCAGCAGTTCCATCTCGCCCCGGGGGTCGCGGCGCTGGACAACGTCGCCGACGGGCTCCTCTACACGGGCGTCCCGCCGCGGGCCCGGCGCGAGAAGGCCGCCGCGGCGCTGGAACGGGTGGGCCTCGGCCACCGCCTCGGCCACCGGCCCCACCAGCTGTCGGGCGGCGAGCAGCAGCGGGTCGCGGTGGCCCGAGCGGTGGCGGGCGACCCGCCGCTGCTACTCGCCGACGAGCCGACGGGCAACCTCGACTCGGAGGCCGGGACCGAGGTGCTGGCCGTCCTGCGGGACCTGCACGCCTCCGGCACCACGATCCTGGTCATCACCCACGACGCGGAGATCGCGGCGTGGTGCCCGCGCCAGGTGCGCGTCCGCGACGGGCGGATCGCCGGCGACGACGGCCCGGGAACGGGCCGCCGAGCGCCCGGGGCCGTCCCCGCGACGGCGAAGGGAGCGTCACGATGACCGGTGAGACCACGGGCGGGACGACCGGCGGGCGGCTCGTCCCGGCCCGGCTCGGGCCGTCCGACGTCCTGCGGACCGGCGTGGCCGGGCTGCGCACCCGCCCCGCCCGCGTGATCCTGTCCGCGCTCGGCATCGCCATCGGCATCGCGACCATGATCGCAGTGCTGGGCGTCTCGGCCTCCTCCCGGGAGGAGCTGCTGCGCCGCCTCGACCGGCTCGGCACCAACCTGCTGACCGTCTCGCCGGGCCACACGCTGTTCGGCGAGCAGGCGAAGCTGCCGGAGGAGGCGCTGCGCATGGTCCGGCGCATCGGACCGGTCCGCACGGCGTCGGCGACAGGAGTGGTCGGCACGACGATCCGGCGCACCGACCGCATCCCCGAGGCGGTGACCGGCGGCATCGCCGTCCAGGCCGCCACGTCCGGCCTGCTCGCCACCCTGGAGGGCCGGGTGACCGCGGGCGCCTGGCTGAACGCCGCCACCGAGACGCGGCCCGCCGTCGTGCTCGGCGCCAAGGCCGCCGAACGCCTCGGCGTCACCCGCACCGGCGTACGGGTGTGGATGGGCGAGCGGTGGTTCACCGTCGTCGGCATCCTCGGCCCGATGCCGCTCGCCCCCGAAATCGAACGCTCGGCGCTCGTCGGCTTCCCCGCCGCCGCCGACTACCTGGGCTTCGACGGCCATCCGACGACGATCTACGAGCGGTCGACCGAGGAGTCGGTGGAGGCCGTACGGGCCGTGCTGCCGCGCACGGTCAACCCGGAGAACCCGGAGGAGGTGACGGTGAGCAGGCCCTCGGACGCGCTCGCGGCCCGGGCCGCCGCCGCGAGCGCCTTCACCGGCCTGCTGCTGGGCCTCGGCGCGGTCGCGCTGCTCGTCGGCGGGGTCGGCGTCGCCAACACCATGGTGATCTCGGTGCTGGAGCGGCGCAGGGAGATCGGCCTGCGCCGCTCGCTCGGCGCCACCCGCGGGCAGGTGCGCCTGCAGTTCCTCACCGAGTCGCTGCTGCTGTCGGCCCTCGGCGGGCTGGCGGGCACGGTGCTCGGCGGCCTGGCGACCACCGCGTACGCACTGGCGCGCGGCTGGCCGCCGGTGGTGCCGCCCTGGGCGTTCGCGGGCGCGGCCGGCGCCGCGCTGGTCATCGGCACGATCGCCGGTCTCTACCCGGCGATGCGCGCGGCCCGGCTGCCGCCGACGGCCGCGCTGTCGGCCACCTGACCGGCCGGGCTACCGCCAGCCGTCCGGGTCGACCCCGCCCGGCACCGGGGCCGCCGGGTCGTACGGCTCACGGGTGAACACGAACGTGTTGAGGTCGAGATGCGTCACGCCGCCGGGGGAACGGACCACCCGCAGCGTCTCCCCGGCGTAGTAGCCGTCGAGACCGACCCAGGTGCCGTCCGCGTCGGGCACGAACCGGGACGCCCGGCCCCGCCCGTTGACCGGGCCGAGCGACAGGCCCCGCCGCGGCAGGACCCGCAGCACGTAGGGCGTCGGGCCCCAGTACCACGGCCCGGTCAGCTCCAGCAGGTCCTCGTCCACGGGCGACGGCCGCCACTCGGCGGGCAGCGGCGGCTCGTGCTCGGCCAGGATGTCCAGCAGCGCGGTGTCGAGGGGGCGCACCCCGGCGGTGGTGTTGGCCATCCACAGCACCGCCACGCCGTCGGCGGGGTCGGCCCACACGGTGGCCAGGAAGCCGGGCATCGACCCGGTGTGCCCGGCCAGCCGCCGCGGCCCGCCGGGCCCGGTGTGCCGGGCGACCTGGAAGCCCAGGCCGTAGCCGCGGGTCCAGGTGTCGCCGTCCTCCACCGTGGCCGGCTCACGCATCTCGGCCAGCGTGGCCGGGCGCAGCACCTCGCCGGTGTCGCCGGCGACGAACGCCGCCCAGCGGGCGAGGTCGGCGGGGGTGGACCACATCTGCCCGGCGGGGGCCATGGCGCCGTGGTCGTTCTCCGGCTCGGGCAGCAGCACGTCGGCCCACGGGTGCACGGCGTATCCGGTCGCGTGCGGCGGCCTCGGCCGGGGGGTGGTGTCGCGCATGCCGAGCGGCAGCAGGATCTCCTCACGCACCACCTGCTCCCACGGCGCCGACCGCTTGCGCGCGACCAGCTCGCCGAGCAGGGCGTACCCGAGGTTGGAGTAGTGGTAGCGGCGGCCGGGCCGGTGCCGCGCGGTCTCCGGGCCGAGCGCGGCGAGCAGGTCGGCCGGCGGCGTCCCCGGCGTGCGCTCCCACCACTGACCGGGCGACTCCGCGGTCAGCCCTCCGGTGTGCGACAGCAGCTGCGCGACCGTCACGTCGCCCAGCGGGGTGCCCGGCACGTGCTTGCCGAGGGGGTCCAGCAGGTCGAGCCGGCCCTCGTCGCGCAGCCGCATGACGGCCGTCGCGACGAACGTCTTGGTGATGGAGCCGATGCGATATTGGGTGTCCGGCGTGGGCGGCTCGTCGCCGACCCGGCCGCGCCCCCCGAACCAGGCGACCTCGCCGCCCCGCACGATCGCCGCCACCAGCGACGGCACCCGTGACTCCGCCTGCTCGGCCGCCAGCTTCGCCAGCAGCGCGCGGGCCGTCCCCTCGGAAACCATGCCCCACCCCTCCCGCTCCGTGATCCGCACCAGGCTAGCGCTCCGCCGCTCCCGCGGCCTCCGCATCCGCCCAGCTCACCGGTCAGGGGGAGCGGGCGAGACGGGAGGTCCGTGGGACGGCCGGCACGCCGGATGCTCAGCTCGCGAGACGGGCGGCCCGCGGAGTCGTCAGGCCGGGGGGTGGTCAGGTGGTGAGCTCGCCCAGCAGACGGGCGATCGCGTCGGCGCACCAGCCGAGCAGCCGCCCGCCGGCGGCCACCACCGCCCCCGCCGCGTCCGGGTTCTTGCCGGCCACGACGATGACCAGCGGGAGCACCAGGATGAGAACGCCCAGCTTCCTCGGCCATGTCGCCCTGCCGGGCCTGTCGGTCCGCATGGCTCCTCCTTCCGCCGTCACAGCGGTACGACCTCAGCATCCGTCCGGGCCGGACCGCCGTCAGGGTCCGAGGGTCACGGGCCGCGAGGACCAAGGCCACCGCCGCGCGTCCGTCCGGAGGCCCGGCCGGGACCGGCCTCCGGGGGCCGCGCACAACGCCGCGCCGCGGATCACCCGCCCCGGGACGCCGCGGGCTCGGAGAGCGGGCCGGGTTCACGCTCCCGGAAGCCACGCCCGCGCGTGCGGTCCATCTCGCGCCACTCGGGGCGCAGCCCGGCCAGGTTGGTGGTCAGGAAGTAGGCCGCGCCGCCGGCCAGCAGCACCGGTGCGAGGCCGAAGGCGGCCACCGCGGCCCCGGCGACCAGCCCGCCGAGGGGGATCCCGGCCCACGCCAGCGCGTCGCCCAGCCCGTTGACCCGCCCCAGCAGGGCGCGCGGCACCCGCTCGAACGCGATCGCGCCCAGGATCGGGTTGAGGAAGCCGGACCCGAACCCCCCGACGGCGAACACCGCGACCACCGCCCACATGGGCGCGTCGGCGGCGAGGACGAGGAACCTCGGCGCGCCGACCAGCAGGAACCCGGTGAAGAACACCGCCCGGCGCGGCAGCCGGTGCGCGGCGCCCGCGGCGAGCAGGCTCCCCGCGATCGCCGTCGCGCCCAGCACGCCGTTGCTCAGGCCGATGGCGGCCGGGCCGTTTCCGGACCGCTCGGCCCACACGGGCAGGAGCACCGTGTTCAGCGCCGCGTCGAGCAGGTTGGTGATGCCCACCATGACGATGACGGCCAGCAGCAGCGGTTCGCCGCGCAGGAAGACGAAGCCCTCGCCGAGACGCCGCCAGTATCCCGGCTCTCCGGGCGAGGCATCCCCCGGCGGGCGTCCCGGGCTCACGGCCGGGGCCGGCCGCCCCATGCCCCGCGGCAGCGCCAACGCGACGAGCAGCGCGGCGAGCGCGAAACACGCCGCGTTGACGACGAGACCGGTCAGGGGGCCCAGCAGCGCCACGAGGATCCCGCCGGCGGGCAGGCCGAGGGTCGACGACAGCCGTTCGGTCACGCCCGACAGTCCGGTGGCCCGCTCCAGCGGCACCCGGCCGCGCTCGGCCGCCTCCGGCACCATCACGTGCTTGGCGAGGTCGCCGGGGCCGCGCGCCGCGCCGACCACCGCGACCACGGCCAGCAGCAGCGGGAAGGACAACAGGCCGAGGGCGTGCAGCAGGGGTACGGCGGCGACGGCGGCCGCGCTGAGCAGGTCGGTGCTCGAGGAGATCCGCCGCGGGCCGGCCCGGTCCACCAGCGGCCCGGCCAGCGCCTTGACCACCACGTAGGGGGTCATCTCGCAGAACGCCACCAGGCCCGTCTGGGTGGCGCTGCCGGTGGTGACGAGCACGAACCACGGCAGCGCGACGGTCGAGACCCGGGTGCCGGTCAGCGCCACCGCCGTGGCCGCGAGCAGCCCGGTCAGCGCCCGCGCTCCCCGCTCCCGGGAGGACCCGCCCGGGCCGGTGCCGGGTTCGGCCACAGGTCCGGTCGCGGGCCCGGTCGCGGGTCCGGTCGCCGGGGCCGTCATGACGAGCCCCCGCCGTCGGGGTCGTGGTCCGGATCGTCGTCCGGATCGGGCCCAGGGTCCGCGCCGGGGTCGGGGGCGTCCAGTTCGGGCAGGATGTAGGAGATCAGCCCCACCCGCTCGGCGCCCTCCGGGGCGATGGCCGCCTCCTCGGGGACGTCACGGCGGTATCGGGCGATGACGTCGTGCAGTTCGTCCCGCAGCCGTACGGTCTCCCCGGGGGTGAGCCGCAGCGCCCAGCTGCTCATGTCGGCGGCGCTCCGCCACGGGCGGGGCATCGTCTGGAACTCGTTCACCGCCCGCTGCACGCGCAGGGTGTAGGCGGCGGCGACGGACTGCAGGTAGGCCAGCGCGACCTCGGGTTCCCGCTCGACCAGGTCGATGCCCTCGAAATACGTCGACCGGTGGACCGAGCGCCACCAGCGCTCCCGCGCGTTGCCGCGCCCGGCGTCCTCCTCGACGAAGCCCGCGGCGGCCAGTTGCCGCAGGTGGTAGCTCGCGGTGCCGGAGTTGACGCCCAGCCGCTCGGCGAGCCGGGTGGCGGTCGACGGTCCGTGCTTGCGCAGCAGGCCGATCAGCTGCACGCGTACGGGATGCGCCAGGGCGCGCAGGCCCTTGGCGTCCAGGACGACCACGTCGGGGTTGCCCGGGGTGTAGGGCGAGGACGGTGAGTCGGACATGCTCCCACCCTAAACCGCAAAGATTTCTTCGCAAAGGGTTCTTCGCGAAGAACTCTTTGCGGTCCTGCTCGGCGCGCACGGGCGAGGGCGTGGGGGAGAATGCCACCCATGACCACCGCGGGTCCCGAAGGCAGGCCGCCCGGCGTCCAGCTCGACGCCGTGCTGGAGCGGATCACCTATGCCAACGAGGAGACCGGGTACACGATCGCCAGGGTCGCCACCGAGCGGTCGGGCACCGAGCTGCTGACCGTGGTCGGGCCGCTGCTCGGGGCGCAGGTCGGCGAGTCGCTGCGGCTCACCGGCCGCTGGGGCTCCCACCCCAGGTACGGCAGGCAGTTCGAGGTCTGGTCGTACACCACGGTGCTCCCGGCGACCATCCAGGGCATCCAGCGCTACCTGGGCTCGGGCCTGATCAAGGGCATCGGCCCGAAGATGGCCGAGCGGATCGTGGACCACTTCGGCACCGACACCCTGCGGGTGATCGAGGAGGAGCCCAAGCGGCTGGTCGAGGTGCCCGGGCTCGGCCCCAAGCGGACCAAGATGATCGCCGCCGCCTGGGAGGAACAGAAGATCATCAAAGAGGTGATGATCTTTCTGCAGGGCGTCGGGGTGTCCACCTCCATCGCGGTGCGCATCTTCAAGCAGTATGGCGAGGACTCCATCGAGGTGGTCCGCAAGGAGCCCTACCGACTCGCCGACGACGTGTGGGGCATCGGGTTCAAGACGGCCGACACGATCGCCCAGGCCGTCGGCATCCCCCACGACAGCCCCGAGCGGGTCAAGGCCGGGCTGCGTTACACGCTGTCGCAGGGCGCCGACGACGGCCACTGCTTCCTGCCCGCCCCCAACCTCGTGGCCGACGCCGTGAAGATCCTGGAGGTGCCGGCCGCCCTGGCCGGGACCTGCCTGGAGGAACTGGTCGCCGAGGAGGGGGTGGTCCGCGAGGAGATCCCGGCCCGGGGGAGCGGCGAAGGCGACAGGAAAGGCGACGCCGGGGACGGCGACGTCACCGTCCCGGCGGTCTACCTCGTGCCCTTCCACCGCGCCGAGCTGTCGCTGGCCGGCACGCTGCGCGGCCTGCTGGCCTCGTCGCACGACCGGCTCAGGGCGTTCGCGGACGTCGACTGGCCCGCCGCCCTCGACTGGCTGCGCGGCCGCACCGGCGCCGACCTCGCCCCCGAGCAGGCCCAGGCCGTACGGCTCGCGCTGACCGAGAAGGTCGCGGTGCTGACCGGCGGCCCCGGCTGCGGCAAGAGCTTCACCGTCCGCTCGGTGGTGACGCTCGCGCGGGCCAAGCGCGCCAAGGTCATCCTCGCCGCCCCGACCGGGCGGGCGGCCAAGCGGCTGGCGGAGCTCACCGGGCACGAGGCCACCACCGTGCACCGGCTGCTCCAGTTGCGGCCCGGCGGGGACGCCACCTTCGACCGCGACAACCCCCTCGACGCCGACCTGGTGGTGGTGGACGAGGCGTCGATGCTCGACCTGCTGCTGGCCAACAAGCTGGCCAAGGCGGTCGCCCCGGGCGCGCACCTGCTGTTCGTCGGCGACGTCGACCAGCTTCCCTCCGTCGGCGCCGGCGAGGTGCTGCGCGACCTGCTCGCCGCCCCCGACGTCCCCCGGGTGCGGCTGACCCAGATCTTCCGCCAGGCGCAGGAGTCCGGCGTGGTCGTCAACGCCCACCGCGTCAACACCGGGCAGCACCCCCTCGTGCGGGAGTTCCCCGACTTCTTCCTGTTCCCCTGCGAGGAGCCCGAGGAGATCGCCGCGCTGACCGTGGACGTGGTCGCCCGCCGCATCCCGAAGAAGTTCGGGCTGAACCCCCGCAGGGACGTGCAGGTCCTGGCGCCGATGCACCGCGGCGCGGCCGGGGCGGGCGCGCTCAACATCGCCCTGCAGGAGGCGCTGACCCCCGCCCGCGAGGGCATGCCCGAGCGCCGGTACGGCGGCCGCGTCTTCCGCGTCGGCGACAAGGTCACCCAGTTGCGCAACAACTACGACAAGGGCGCGGCCGGGGTGTTCAACGGCACCGTGGGCGTGGTCACCGCCATCACCCCCGAGGAGAGCAAGCTGACCGTGCTCACCGACGAGGACGAGAACGTCGACTACTCCTTCGACGAGCTGGACGAGCTGGCGCACGCCTACGCCGTCAGCATCCATCGCTCCCAGGGCAGCGAGTATCCCGCCGTGGTCATCCCGCTGGCCACCAGCGCCTGGATGATGCTGCAGCGCAACCTGCTCTACACCGCCATCACCCGGGCCAAGAAGCTCGTGGTCGTCGTGGGGTCACGGCGGGCGCTCGGCCAGGCGGTCCGCACGCGGGGGGCGGGCCGCCGGCACACGGGGCTCACCCACCGCCTCCGCGTGCCGTGACCCGCCCCCCGGTCGTGCCAGTGCTCCGGTTCTGTCAGTACTTCGAGGTGTAGGTCACCAGGGACGGCTGGCCGACCGCCGTGGTGCCGTTGTAGCAGACCACGTCACGGACGTAGACGTCCGAGCCCGAGGTGGTCCACAGCGTGAGCAGGTTGCAGAAGGCCGGCCCCGGCCCGTACGCCGTGACCTGCACGTTGTTGGGCAGCAACCCGACCTTGGGGAAGGTCACCAGGCGCATGCCGGTCCCGGCCGACTGCACCGTGTTGACCGCGCCCGGGTAGTTGAAGTTGATCCCGGCGGGCAGCGGCGCGTACGGACCGGGGTTGGCCGGGGTGTTGTCGAAGGTGTAGGCGAAGTACTTCGGCGGCGCGAACGCCCCGGTGATGGCCCGCTCGCGCTGGTAGGTGAGGGTCCAGCCGGTGTCGAGCGGCGTGGTGGTCGCGTCGTGGCAGAGCACCTGGAACTTCTGCCCCGTCGCCGCCCAGCTCCAGGCGCCCACCTTGCACCGCGCCGGCACGCCGGAGTCGACCGCGGTGACCTGCACGTTCCCTGCCTGCGTGGACGAGCCGAGGCCGGGCATCCAGACGGTCCAGGTCCCGGTGGAGGTGTGGGTCACGGTGTTCACCGCGAGCGCCGAGTTGTAGTGGGAGGCGATGGACGAGCCGTTCCAGAAGACGTAGCCGTACGCCTGCGTCGCCGAGGTGAGTGCTCCGCTGCTGCTGGCGAAGACGATGGAGAACAACGCCTTCGCCGGGCCCCCGCCGAACCGGTAGCACCGCACGGCCACGATCTCGTCGGTGCCGGCCATACCCCACTTCTCGATCTGGCACCACTCGGCCGACTGCGTGATCGCGGTCACGTGCGCGATCCCGCCCGAGGGGATCCCGATCCCCGGGAACCGCACGAAGTACTCGCCGGGGACCCCCGGGGTGACGGTCACCGACCCGGACGTCCAGCTGCCCGCCTGGTAGGACAGGTTCGGGACGCCGGAGCTGGTGTTGACGTAGGCGAATCCCCACACGTCGGGAACGGCCGCGGAGGCGGCGCCCGCCGCTGCGGTCGTCCCCCCGGCGACCATCGCAACCATGACCAGTAGTCGGATGACCACGGTTCGTAACAGGCGCATGCCGTCCTCCATCGCGGTGGTGCCCAGTGGGCGTGCGAGATGTCGACGCCGGGCGGTCCCGGCGCGTCGTGCCCTGCTTCGGGTGGAGCGGTGATCGGGGTGGGGCGGGTGATCGAGTCGAGCCGTGATCAGGGTGGGGCGGGCGATCACGGTGAAGGCGGAAGGCTCACTTTCACCTTTCCGCTTTGTGATAACCCGTGTGGCGATCTTTGAAAAGACCCAATCCACCTGCCGGAATACGGCCGGGCGGGCGCCGTCGCGCTTCGGCCGAAAGGGTGCGCCCCTAGCGTGTGATCGGGCGCTTCCGAATCTCCCGCGCCGCGCCCCGTCTGCCGCCGACGCCGCACCGCGGGCCTCCGCGGGCCGGGCGCACCTGACCGAACACTTGATCAGACTTGACCTGCGCCTTACCGTTTACACAGGTGAGACCAGCGAAGAGCGACCGAAATGTGACCTGAGGGCCAGGGAAAATGCCAACATAAGAGGCAACCCCGAATAAGGTCTGATAGTGCCCTTCGCGCTCATGGGGGAGTAGTTGTGCTGAGCACTGCACGTCGTTCGATGACGCCGATCGCCGGTGTCGCCGTGGTTCTGACCGCGACTCTGTCGGCATGCTCCGGTGGGTCGGGCGGATCAGGCTCGACCGGAGACGGAGGGTCCGGAGGATCGGGGAACTCCGCCCCCGCGGTCCCGGCCCCCACGATCAAGATCAGCCCCGCGACGGGCAGTGCCGGTGTGCGCCCCGACAAGACCGTGGTCGTCACGGCCGCGGGCGGCCAGTTGCAGGAGGTCACCGTCAGGGCGGGCGGCACGACGGTCGAGGGCGAGTTCGACTCCACCCACACCAAGTGGACGTCCAAGCAGCCGCTCAAGCCCTCCAGCAAGTACACCGTCTCGGCCACCGCCGCCGGTGACGGCGGGCCCGCCAACGCGTCCAGCAGCTTCGCCACGCTCAAGCCGAAGTTCCCCCTGGAAATCGCCGACGTCACCCCCGGCATCAAGGGGGAGACCGTCGGCGTCGGCATGCCGATCATGGTGCGGTTCAACCGGCCGGTACAGGACAAGGGCGCCGTCGAGCAGGCTCTCGAGGTGGAGGCCCAGAAGCCGGTCAAGGGCGCCTGGCGGTGGATCGACGACACGTACGCGATCTACCGGCCGGCGAAGTACTGGCCCGCGCACCAGAAGGTGAAGTTCACCGCGCACCTCACCGGGGTGAAGGCCGGACGCGACACCTACGGCGTGGAGGACCACTCCACGACCATCAAGATCGGCGCCGCCTGGGTCAGCTCGGTCAACACCCGGACCCACATGATGGTGGTCAAGCGCGACGGCAAGGTCGTGCAGTCCATGAAGATCAGCGCGGGCAAGGCGACCACCCGCGAGTACACCACCACCAGCGGCGTCCACCTCACCATGGAACGCGGCAACCCGGTCACCATGATCTCCCCGGGGAAGAAGGAGGGCGACCCCGGCTACTACAAGGAGATCGTGAACCACGCGGTGCGCATCTCCAACAGCGGCGAGTACGTCCACAGCGCGCCGTGGTCGGTCGGCTCGCAGGGCCGCGCCAACGTCAGCCACGGCTGCGTCAACGCCAGCCCCTCGCAGGCCAAGTGGTTCTACGAGAACTTCCACCGCGGCGACGTCGTGAAGATCGTCGGCACGAACCGGGCGCTGGAGTGGAACAACGGCTGGGGCTTCTGGCAGATGCCGTTCAGCAAGTGGAAGCAGGGCAGTGCCCTGGAGTCCTGAGCCCCTGAGTCCTGGGGTCCTGGCCCGTCAGGGCCGGGACCCGGTGGGGTGTCCGCGAACTAGGTGATGCCCCACTTCATGAGGGCGAAGGCGCCCACGATCTTCAGCGCGACGAGCACCATGATCACGCAGAAGACGATCAGTGCGGGGCGGTGCTCGAAGTGTTTGCCCTCCTTGAGCGGGGGGCGTTTGGCGACGCGCTCGGCGATGCGCTCTTCCAGGGGTTTGCGGTGGAACATGCCTCCAGGTTATCGCCCTCCCTCTCCGCCCCACCAGCCGGGCGCGTCGGCCTCGCTCCCTAAACTTCCCCGAACTGACCAGCGATAGGGTGGTTTGGGGAGTCACGCGGAGAGGGGTGCCAAGATGCCGCGGCAGCCGTACTCGGTCGAGCAGGTGGCCGAACTGCTGGGTCTGCACGTCAAGACCGTGCGCAGCTACGTGCGCGACGGGCGGCTCAAGGCGGTGCGCATCGGCAAGCAGTACCGCATCGCCCCCGAGGACCTCGACGCCTTCCTGGGGCAGCCGGTGACGAACCCGGCCGCCGGGACCGCGGGCCGGCGGCGTCACGCCGAGGCGTCGAGCATCGTGCAGATCGACGCGATCACCCCCGACACCGCGATGACCGTGGGCAACACCCTGATCGCGGCCGTCAACGGACGCACCCCCGGTGGGCGGCCCCTGCGCGTCGAGACGATCTACGACGAGGACAGGGCGAGCTTGAAGATCATCATCGTGGGTGGTGTGGCCGACACCGCGGAGCTGCTGCGTTTCGTCACCACGCTGACCGAGAGCACCACCCTGGCCGAGAGCACCACCCTGGCCGAGAGCACCACCCTGACCGAGCACAGCACGACGGCCGGGGGCACCACGTGAGCACCGGACGAGAGCGCGGCACGCGCGATGCGGCCGCGCCGGACACGCCCGCAACCCGGCCGGACGAGGTGCGCGTCCTCACGCCTGGCCCGGCCGTGGCGGTCGGTCGGCCCTCGGTGGTCAGCCGGCGAGGCCGAGCCTGGCCGCGCGGGACAGCGGGGTCGCGGCACCCGGGCTGAGAGGCTCGGTCAGCATGATCGGCATCTGGGACATGAACCGCGGCCGGGTGCCGTGGTGGGGCTGCGCGGCGTGCACCAGGTAGGGGTGGCACACGTAGACGTCTCCCGGCAGCCCGGTCGCCAGGGCCACGGGCCGGTGGGCGCTCGCCTCGTCGAGCAGCGGCCCGGAGGCGAAGAACTCCAGCCCGCTCTCGCCGTGCGGTTCGAGCACGCGGGCGGTGTCGAGATGGGAGCCGACCCTGATGCGGGTCGGCGCGTCGTCCGGGCCGACCTCCGAGAACAGCATCAGCACGAGCAGCGTGCGGGACCTGGCGGTGACGTTCCCCCAGGCGCCGCCGGGCCCGGGGTCGTTCTGGTCGATGTGCCAGCCGGTGTCCCCGGCGTCGGAGGGATGCGGGAAACGGATCGGTATGTTGCCGATCGTGGCGCGCGGCTCCCAGCCGCCCTTCCCGGCGACCAGGTCGAGCGCCTCGGCGAGTGCGGGGCTGCGCACCGCCTCCCCGAACGGGCCCCGTCCCATCGGGTCGGGGCCTGCCCACACCACCGGCTGCGTCCAGTCGCCGGGCTCGTCGGGCGACAGCCCGACCTGCTGCCACAGGATGTCCCTGAGACGATCGCCGGTCTCCCGGGGGAAGGCCTCCTCCAGTTTGAGGAAGCCCTCGGCGACGAAACGATCGGCGTCGGTGTCAGTGACCATGCGGTGGACGGTAGCGATCACGACCCCGCGCGTCGACCGGTTTTCCGCCGCCTGCTTCCGCCGCTCCCCGCTTTCTCCGCTCCTGCTGTCGGTGTCGTCTGCTGCCGTCGCCCGGGGATCGCCTTACCAGGCCGGTCAGGCCGCTTCGGCGCTGAGGGCCCGCGCCACCGGCCGCCGGGCGGCCAGGCGGGCCGGCAGGGCGGTGAACGCCGCCGTCACCAGGAGGGTCACGAGTGCGGCGGCGAGCATCCAGGAGACGGGCGGCATGATCGTGTTCCTGGCGCTGAAGAGCCCGCACACACCGATGCCCAGGGGAACACCGGCCATGGCGCCGAGCAGGGCGGGCAGCACCTGGGCGGCCGACAGCCCCGCGGCGATCTGACCGGGGGTGGCGCCGAGCGTGCGGGCGACGGCCATGTTCGCCCGGGCCTCCATGGCCGTGGTCCAGGTGAGCGTGACGGTGTTCACGACGGCGAGCGCGATCAGCAGGATGGTGACGGCGAGCATCAGCCGGCGGTCGAGCTCGCCCCGCAGGTTGGGCAGGACGGAGGACCCGTTCAGGCCGTAGCCCCTCTCCTTCTGGGAGTAGACGGTCAGCAGGGCGACAGTCGCGATCACCGTGGTGGCGGTGGAGCACGCCTGCAGCACGGCGCGGCCCGGCCGGCGGGCGGTGAGCCGCAAACCGAGCAGCAGAGGGGTGGGCAGCAGCGCGGACAGCGCGGTGAGCAGCGGCCGGTGACGGGGCTGGTGCGCGGCGGCGGCCAGCGCCGTCACGGTCGCCGTACGCATGGCCCGCAGTGCGGGACGCAGGGTGGACAGCACCGCCACCGTCACGGCGAGGACGGTCGCCGCGGCGACGGTGGCGCCGCCGGGCCCGGCCGCGTCACCGATCCGGCTGGCGGTGGGGCTGGCGATGCCGGGCACGGTCAGGCGGGCGATCGCCAGCCCCACCGCGTCGCCGACCAGCGCCAGCGCCAGATACTCGGTGACCAGGACGGTGGCGATCAGGCCCGGAGTGGCGCCGACGGCCTTGAGCAGCCCGGCCCGGCGGGTCTGCTCGACGGCGCGTCCCGCGGCCAGCGCCGCCACTCCGGTGACGGCCAGGAAGCCCAGCAGCCAGCTCCCGACGACCAGGATCGGCTGGCTGTTCCTGAGGATGACCGTGTCCTGCGTGGCCATGAACTGCCAGGTGTGCAGGTTCACCCTGGCGGCGGGGTCGCGGTGGGCGTCCGAGAACGCCTCGACGAAGGCCTCGGCGGCGGCGGGGTCGCGCAGCTTGAGGTCCATGGCCGTGGTCACCGGCAGATCCCGGCCCGCCAGGGTCCGGGCGTCCGACCGGGTGAGCCAGACCAGGCCGCTGGAGTCGCTGGGGCCGCCGTACGGGCCGATCTGCGCCGCCCAGGGGTAGATGGAGGTGGCCGCGGTCACGGCGATCCCGACGACGAGGTACGACCGGCCGGCGATGGTGACACGGTCGCCGACGCCGATGCCGAGCGCCTCGGCGAAGCCCCGTTCGACGACCGCGCCGCCGGGCCGCACCCACCCGCCCGAGGTCACCAGCGGCCGGTTGACCGTGCCGGGCGTCTCGGCGAAACCGTGAACCACCACTCCGGACGCCACCGCGGGAGACCTGCCCGAGCCGTGTGTGGTGAGGTCGGCGTAGACGATGCGGTAGGGGCCGTGGTGAGCGATCACTTCGGGGTCGTCCGCCAGCGAGGCCAGGGCCGAGGTCACGGCGGGGCCCGTGTCGCCGGAGAGCGCCACCACGTCGGGCCCGGCGGTGGCCGCGCGGGTCTGCTCGTACAGCGCCTCGCTCACGCCGCGCAGGGACAGGCCCAGTGCCATCGTGGCGGTGGCCACGGTCACCGCGAGCAGCAGCATCGCGGCCTGCGCGCGGTGCCGGCGGACGTCGGCGAGAACGAGCCGGACGACGAGCACGAAGGAGCCCATCGCGGTCAGCTCTCCCACTCGATCAGGCCGCCGAGCCCCCGCGAGGACGAGCCGGTCAGCCGGGTGTCGTCGACGAACATGCCGTCGCGCATCGACACCAGCCGGTCCGCGGTGGCCGCGACCCGTTCGTCGTGCGTGACGATCACCAGGGTCTGCCCCGCCGTACGCAGATCCTCGAAGATCCTCAGCACGTCGAGCGTCGCCGCGGTGTCGAGGTTGCCGGTCGGCTCGTCGGCGAGCACGATCGGCGGCTCGTTGGCGAGCGCGCGGGCGATGGCGACCCGCTGACGCTGCCCGCCGGACAGCCGCGACGGCAGATGCCGGGCCCGCGCGGCGAGCCCGACCCGTTCCAGCAGGAGGCTCGCGCGGCGCCTGGCCTCGCGCGGCGAGCGCCCGGCCAGCAGCACCGGCAGCTCCACGTTCTCGGCGGCGGTCAGCTCCTCCATGAGGTGGAAGGCCTGGAAGACGAATCCCACCGACCGGCGTCGCAGCCGTGCCAGCGCACGCTCGCTCAGGGTGTCGACGCGCCGGCCGGCCAGCCACACCTCGCCGCGGGTGGGCCGCTCCAGCCCGCCGAGCAGGTGCAGCAGGGTGGACTTCCCGCAGCCGCTGGGGCCCATCACCGCCAGCGTCTGCCCCCGGGGCACCTCCAGGTCGACGTCGTCGACCGCGCGGACCCTGCCCTGCCCCTGTCCGTGCTCCTTCACCAGGCCGCGGATCTCCGCCACCGGACCCGCGACTGGACCCGCCACCGGATTGGGCACGGCATCCGACCCGTTCATCCGCCCTCGACTTCGTCGTTCTCGTCACCGTCTTCGTCACCGTCTTCGTCACCGGCGGTCGCTCCAACGGTGGTCGCGCCGCCCGCGTCCCCGGAGGACCAGGCCCGCTCGCAGGCCGCCAGCCAGCGCAGATCCGCTCGCAGCCGCAGCATGACCCCCTCCAGCAGCACGGCGGCCGATCCCTCCGGCTCGGCCAGGGCCGCCTGCTGCACCTCACGCAGGCGGCGCAGCAGCTCACGGCGCTGCGCCGCCACCAGTTCGACGGGGTCGGCCAGCCGGGCCGCGGCCGCCGCGACGAGCTTGAGATGAAACTCCGCCAGGTCCGGTTTCGGCCAGCCGACCTCGGCCAGCCACGCGGCCACCCGCCGCTGCCCGGCCGGCGTCAGCGCGTACACCTTGCGGTCCGCCCGGTCGGGCAGGCCGTCGCTCCGCTCGCAGACCACGAACCCCGCTTTTTCCAGCCGGGCCAGCGTCACGTAGATCTGGCCCTGGTTCATCGACTCGCCCAGCGGGCCGAGGGCCCGCCGCAGCCGGGCGCGCAGGTGATACCCGTACGACGGCTCCTTGGCGAGCATCGCCAGCACCGCGTCCTGCATCCCGCCTCGCACCCTCTCACAGATAACGGTTAGCTGATAGATAGCGGTTAGCCGTAGGAGGTGTCAAAACGACCGCCCCGTACCGGTGCCGCTTTCACCGCGAGCCGCGAGCAGGGGAGACAACCAGGGCGACCGTGACCAGCGCGTACGGCAGGAGGCGGCGCGGCGCGAAACCGGGGCGCGGCCAGCCGGGGGGGGCGCGGCGTGGCCTGGGGTCAGACGAGGGCGAGCTGGCGGTCGGGGGAGCGGCGGCGGCGCCAGCGCCGGGCGTGGCCGCCGATGCCGTAGGTCTCGGCCAGTGCCCGCACCTGCTCGGCGATCCGGCGGCGGTAGCCCTCCTCGGCGACCTGGCCCTTGCCGTACAGCGCCTGGTAACGCGGCACCAGGCCGGGGTGCTCGCGCTCCAGCCAGCCCAGGTATCCCTCGCGCACCCCGGACGGCAGGCGCAGCACGACCGGCGTCACGCTGACCGCCCCCGCCTCCGCCGCGCGCCTGACCGTGGCCAGCAGATGATCGCTGGAGTCGGTGACGAGCGGCAGGATCGGCGCCATCAGCACCCCGCAGGGGATGCCGGCGTCGTTGAGCGCGGCGCAGACCTCCAGCCGCCGCTGCGGCGTCGCGGCTCCGGGCTCCACGGCCCGCCGCACCCGGTCGTCGACGAAGCCGACCGACACCATGACACCGACCTGGGTCACCTTCGCGGCGTCGCGTAACAGGTCCAGGTCGCGCAGGATCAGCGGGCTCTTGGTCAGCACGGTGAACGGGTTGGCCGCGTCGGCCAGGGCCCGCACGACGCCCGGCATGAGGCGGTAGATCTCCTCCGCCGGCTGGTAGCAGTCGCCGGTGAGGCCGAGCGCGACCTGCTCGCCGCCCCAGCGCGGGGAGGCCAGCTCACGGCGCAGCCGGCGGGCGAGATCGGTCTTCACGACGATACGGGTGGAGAAGTCCCGGCCCGGATCCAGGCCGAGGTAGCGGTGGCCGCGCCGGGCCGCGCAGTAGCCGCAGCCCGCCTCGCATCCGCGGTAGGGGCTCGCGGCCCAGGTGAAGGGCAGCTCGGCGGCGTCGGGCACGCGCTCCAGCGCGGCGCGCGCGGGCACCTCGTAGCAGGTGATGCCGTCGAACACACGGGTGACGGCCTGCCGCTCGATACGAGGGCGGGCGGGGCCCGCGCCGACGATCGACTGCTGCTCAGCGCCTGTGATCGGCTGCTGCTCGGCACTGACGGTCGCATGCTGCTCGGCGGGCCGCGCCGTGCCCTGGTCCCCGGACGGGGAGTCGGGGCGGGAAGTGGCGTCGCGACGCATGAGGATCAGTAGAACACGCATTCGACCCCCACGCCAAGTGTCCACGCCCGGCGGCGCGCCTGGCATCGCGGGAGGCCGGGCGCACGTTACTCCACTTTCGTTGCGAACGCATGAAGTTCTGTTCAATGACGTCATAAGTGGCTAATCTCGTCGCATTCGCCCCAGCCAGGGGCCGTACCCCATGGAGAGCGGACGTGACGATGGCACGGTGGTTGGGCCGGCTGCTTCTGCCGATCGTCGTCGGCGTGCTGGCCCTCGCCGCCCTGGCCGCTCCCGCCGCCGCCCACGGCCAGCTCGCGATGTCCACCCCGGCCAAGGACAGCACGGTGAAGACCCCGCTGGAGTCGCTGCGGCTCTACTTCACCGAGGCGCCCGCCCCGAACGCCTACTTCGCCGTCACCGCGCCGAGCGGCGCCCGCGTCGACCAGACCTGGACGCACGGCCAGCCGGAACGGCTCGACAAGCCGGTCCAGGAGTACAACCTCGTCGACGGCGTGTGGGAGCCGAGCGTCTACAACACCGGGTTCCCCGCGGTGGTCCCCGTCGCCTACTGGCCCGAGCAGGGCGAGTACGTCGTCCATTACCTCTCGATCGCCTCCGACGGGGAGCCCGTCAAGGGAGAGCTGCGCTTCACCTACAAGGGCAGGACCACGGCGGCGCCCAAGGGCTGGAAGGCCCCGGCCAACGAGCCCGACGCCGCCCTGCTCGCCACGTCCGAGCCCGCAAGCGGCGCCACCGCGAACGCGACGCCCGACAACGGCGGCGGCGCGCTCGGGCCCGTGGCGCCCTCCCAGGCGGGCGCAGGCCCCACCACCGGCCCCGCCGCCGTGCCCGAGACCGGCGCCGGTACGGCCGGCCCGGCTCCCGCGGCGCGTACGGCGGCGCAGCAGGACGACTCCGGCACCGGCCTGTCGGTGTGGCTGGTGCCCGCCCTCCTCGTCGTGGCAGCGGGCGCCCTGATCCTGCGGGCGGCGCGCCGGCGGCCCGCCCCGGCCACCGGCGCCGCCCCGGCACGTACGGCGGGCCCGAAGAAGTCGGCGGCCGGACGGCCTTCCGGGCGCTCCACGCCCAAGCCGAAGACCCCCACGAGTTCGTCCCAGTCGCGGACGGCGAACCGCCCCAGGTCCGCCAAGCGGCGCTGAACCGCCCTCACCTCCGGAGAAATGTCGTGACGTTCACCCCTGCCCGCCGCCACCGTGCCCGCCGCCGCCCGCTGCTCGCCGCGCTCCTGCTCGGCGTGGCGCTGCCGATGGCGGTGTCGGCCTGCGGCGAGTCGGACACCGCCGCGCCCGCCGCCGCACCCACCACCGCGTCGTCCACCGAACTGCCCGCCGCGGCGGCGAGTGACGCGGCGACGGAGCCGGCCGCGCCCGCCACCGACGCGCCGGCCGACGCTCCCGCGGACGCGGACGTGAAGGAGATCGACGTCACGATCAAGGGCCGCAAGGTGACGCCGCCCCCGGGACGCATCGAGGTGGACAAGGGGCAGCGGGTGCGGATCACCGTCACCGGCGACGCCGCCGACGAGGCGCACCTGCACGGGTACGACAAGGAGGCGGAGCTGAAGCCCGGCACCCCCGCCACCATCGAGTTCACGGCCGACGAGACCGGCCTGTTCGAGATGGAGACCCACGAGTCCGGCCTCCAGCTGTTCCAGCTCGTGGTGCGGTAGGCCCGTCCCATGCTCCTCGCCCACGGGGTCGGCGGACGCCAGGACCTGCCGATCCCGTTCCCTGCCGCGCTGACCGGCGCGGCGCTGGCGTTGCTGGTGTCGTTCGTGGCACTCGGCGCGTTGTGGAAGGAGCCGCGGCTGGGCGGCGCCGACCCGCGCGCCCGCACCCTGCCGGGCGCGCTCCAGCGGGCCATGGCCACGCCGGCCTGGGACTGGGCCTGGCGGATCGCCGGGCTCCTCGCCGCCGCCTACTTCTGCGTCGGGCTGGTCTTCGGCCCCGACAAGGCCGACAACCCCACGGCGGGCGCGTTCTACGTTCTGTTCTGGGTCGGCCTGGTGCCGCTGTCGCTGCTGTTCGGCCCGGTGTGGCGCGCCCTGAGCCCGTTGCGGACGCTGCACCTGCTGGCCTGCACGGCCCTGCGGCGCGACCCGGACGCCGGCCTGCGCCCACTGCCGCCGGGCGTCGGCTACTGGCCGGCCTGCGCCGGGCTGTTCGCCTTCGTCTGGCTGGAACTCGTCGCCCCCGAACGGGCCACCCTGCCGGTCATCGGCGCCTGGCTCGCGGCGTACACGGTGATCATGCTCGCGGGAGCGGTCGTCTTCGGCGCCGGGTGGTTCGGCCACGCCGATCCGTTCGAGGCCTACAGCGGCATCGTGGGCAGGCTCGCGCCGGTGCACCGGCGCGACGACGGCGTCGTCGCCTGGCGCAACTCGCTCGACGGCATGGCCGGGCTGCGACCGGCGCCGGGACTGACGACGCTGGTGGTCGTCCTCCTTGGCTCCACCATGTACGACAGCCTGTCCAACGCCCCGATCTGGGTGCGGTTCATCCAGGAGAGCCCGATTCCGGCGCCGGTGACCGGCACCGCCGGGCTGCTGGCGGTCATCGGCCTGGTGCTCGCGGCGTACCGCGTCGCGACCGCGCTCGCCGGGCGGTGGGGCGCCGCCGGCGCCGGGACGACAGCGGGGAAAACGGCGGGGAAAACGGCGGGGAAAACGGCGGGGAAAACGGCGGGGAAAACGGCGGGGAAAACGGCAGAGACCACGGCGGGGACGACGACCGGGACAACAGCGGGGCAGACGGCGGGGGAGATCGCCCACTCGATCGTGCCGATCGCCGTCGGATACGTGATCGCCCACTACTACACGCTGTTCCTCCTGGAAGGGCAGCGGACCATCGCGCTGCTGTCCGACCCGCTGGACACCGGCGCCAACTGGCTGGGCACCGCCGGCTGGAAAATCCAGGCGCTCGGCACCACCCCCGCCGGAGTCGCCACCCTCCAGGTGACGGTGATCGTCGTCGGCCACGTGCTGGGCACCGTGCTGGCCCACGACCGCGCCCTCGCCCTGTTCCCCCGGCGGACCGCCGTCATCGGGCAGGTCCCCCTGCTCGTGCTGATGGTCGTCTACACCGTGGTGGGCCTGCTCCTGCTGTTCGCCGCCTGACGGGAGTGCCGCGAGCCCGGGGCGGCAGCGGCTGTCCCGCCGCCGCTCCCGCCCCGGGTCACCGCGTCAGCCGACCTTGATCGGCGCTATGTCGAACCTGTCGAGGTTCGGCGCCCACTGGCTGTCGAGCTCGGAGATGCACGGTGCCGGGCATCCCTGGGCCTTCGCGCCGTTGGCGGGATCGTTGTACACACTGATCGTGTTCGTACCGGCCTTGAGGCTCACCGGCACGCCGCGAGCCCACCAGTTGCCCCAGGACCAGGTGTTCTTGAACCAGTACCGCTTCGAGTCCCCGTCGTTGACGGAGATGTCGAGGGGCCGCGAGATGATGTCGGCGTTGTAGACGTGGCCGGACTTCCGCTCGTCGTTGGCGTACTGCACGACGAGCATGTAGTCACCCGCCTTGTCCACGTCGACCTGGAGGGTCAGCCGGTTCTGCGGTCCTTGTCCGATCCAGCCGACGAACTTCCCTCCGGAGGCGTAGCCGTGGTTGTCCACCGCGGCCGAGCCGGACCGGGCGGCGGACTCGGCCTCGATCACCTGCACCGGCCGGGGCCCGGACGTCGCCCGGGTCACACTCACCTTGTCAAGGCGCACCGGCGTGGGGCCGGAGGGCTCCACCGTCACCCGGTTGACGCCCGCCGACAGGAACAGCCGGTGCCGGTCGGCCTTCCAGAAGGTGCCGCCGCCCGGGTTGGCGTGGAGCACCGCACCGTCGACCGCGCGCCGGTCGAGCCCGATGTTCGCGGTGACCGACCCCGGCTTGCCGGGGCTGTTGTGCCGGAACTCCAGGTCGTAGTACCCGTCCTCCTCGGCGTACACGGTGAACATGGCCTCGCCGCCGCGCTTGAGGGTGAGGAAGCCCGCCTCCGACTGCTTCGGCTGGTCGTACTCGTAGGTCACGTCGCCCTTGGTCTGCGACCGCTCGGCCTCGTAGTCCCGGGTGACCGGGCCGGCGGCGGCCGGTTCCAGGTCGATGCGGTCCAGCGTCGCCTGGCCGACCGCGGTGCCCAGCTCCGGATGGGACTTGGCCAGCCGAATCTGGTTCGCGCCCGCCTGGAGCTGAACCACCACGTCCTTGCGAGTGCGCCACTGGAAGTTGAGCGTGGCCTGGTAGTCCACGAGCCGCGCCTGAGCGCCGTTGACCGTGAGCACCTGCTGGGCGGGCTGACCGGTCTGGTTCGCGTACAGGATGCCCAGCTTGTAGGCACCGGCCTTGGGCACGTTCACGTCGAACGTCACCGCACTGTTGCTCTGGGTGAGATTGCCGACGTGGCGCGTGCCGGAGGTGGCGGCCGCGTTCCAGTTCGACGGGGTGCCGAAGGTCTGAACCGTTCCGGCCGTGACGGTGGCCAGCTCCGCCTCGTACGAGCCTCGCCAGGGCAGGTCCACGGACTGGCGGGTGCCGACGCCGCCGGGCGAAAGCACGATCTCGTACACCGACATCTGGTCGACGTTATGCCCGCCGTCGCCTTCGACGCCCAGCCCGCGGATCGGGATCGTCAGCGACCCGTTCTCGGGAGCGAGGTCGACGTCGCGCAGCACGACCGGCGGCGGGGCGTCGGAGTTCTGGCCGCTCCACGTCGTCGCCGACACGGTCACGTTGACCTTGTCGCCGAACACTTCGCCGTCGATGCCGCCGACCACCACGTCGAAGTCGGCCGAGGCGCCGCCACCGGCCACGATGCGCGCTTGCCTGCGGTCGTCGTCGATGACCGCGATGCCTTCGAGCTTGTCGAGGGTGGTCGGGGTCGGGGGAGTGACCTTGACCGTGTCACCGCCGGCCATGTCGGCGTACATCTTGTAGAACCACCAGCCGCCGCCGGGCTTGTTGGTCTCCACGACGTCGCCGCCGAGCAGGCCGGCCGCGGTCCAGTACGCCTTGCCGCCCGCGTCGACCTTGGTGTCCTCGAACATGGCGACATACTGGATGAGCTGGCCGGGCACCGTCAGGTCGCGGTTGCCGCCGTACTCGTTGATGTTGATCGGGATGGGGGAGACGCCTCGTTCCTGCTCCAGGTTCCGGTAGGTCCGGTAGTTGGTGCGGTAGTAGTTGCCGCCGGCGGGGTTGAGGCTGCCGGACTCCAGCTGGTGCCAGGACACGAAGTCGGGCAGCACGTTGTTGTCGCGGGCGTAGGTGAGGAAGTCACCGTAGTTGCGGGCCCGGAAGGTGGCGTCGTTGAGGCCCATGACCCGCGCGCCCGGGTGGTTGGCGCGGATGTACTCCACGGCCGCCTTCCAGTGCGCCATCAGGGCGGCCATCCGGGTCTGGTACTGCGCGGTGTTGCCGGTGGAGGTGTTGTACCAGATGCCGTCGGGCTCGTTGAACGGCACGTAGACGATGCGGTCGGCGTACGGGCTGTTCTTGACCTGGTTGACGACCCAGGCGAGCTTCTGCATGTAGTTGTCGAAGCAGACCTGGTTGCAGGGGATCACGCCGCCCGCGTTCTCGTACGTCCACTGCGCGTACATGTCCTGGACGTTGACCTGGATGTACTTGCCGCCGTTGCGGAAGAACGAGGGCGCCACCGACAAGGCGTCGCCGTTGGGGTGCTGGGCGCCCGCGGGTGGCTTCTGGTTGACGGTGGTCAGCCGCAGCGGCTCGAGCGTGTTGTCGCTGGGCACGCCCTCGTCGCTCAGCCCGTACAGCGCTCCGCCGGCGGCGCCGCGGAACGCGCCGGTCCTCGTGCCGAGGTCGACGACCAGCTGCGTGGCCGCCGGGCCGTCTCCCTGTGCGGGGACCGCCGCCGTCACCCCTGCCGTCACGAGGGCGAACGTGGTTGTCACCGCGGCGATGATTCGCCGTGTTCGCCGATCTGTTGGTAATTTGGACATGCCTCTCCTCTGGCTCTCCAGTCGATGGCCGATGGGGTAGGGGGGTTCGTTGATCGAAGGTGGCCGGCCGAGCCCTTGCACAGGCGTTTCTCGGCCGGTTCACCGCGTTTTCTCATGTGGTCCGGTGTTTCCGGCTCCGCGCGGGCGGTGATCTACCGCCCAGGGGAATCCGTGTCGGCATGTGGTGCGCCGGGGGCTACTGGAACGCCGGGGCTACTGGAACAGGGCGTTGACTTCGTCGTTGGCCTTCGTGAGCGACGACGGCTCCGCTTCGAAGCTCAGCACCGCGTCGATCGCCGGGCCCATCACCGCACCGATGTCGCTGGCGTGGTCGGTGATCGGGAACAGCGAGGTCGTGTTCTCGTGGATCTGCACGGTGAAGGCGCCGATGTCGATGCCCTTGGCCTTGAACTTCTCCTCGGCGACGGTGAGCGCCTCAGGGATCGCCGGGAAGACGATGGCCTTGTCGCCGACCGTCTTCTGGCAGTCCGCGGACGCCAGGTACTTGACCCACCGCCAGGCCTGGTCCTTGTGCTTGGTGCCGGCGTAGATGGAGTCGGCCAGACCGTTGTAGATGGTCGCGCGCTTCCCGGAGGGGCCGACGGGCGTGGGGGCCGTGCCCACCTCGACCCCGTCGTAGCCGTAGTACGTGTTGATCATCCACGAGCCGTTGGTGGACAGCGCGTACTTGCCGGCGCCGAAGCCGTCGTTGACGCTGGTGCCGGACCGGGCGATGGCCAGGCTCGGCATGTACCCCTTGTCGATCAGCCCGCGCCACCACGCGATGGTCTTCTGGAAACGCGGGTCGTCGTACCGGAACTTCGTGCCCCACGGGTTCTTGTCCGTGAACTGCCAGCCGGTGGACAGCGCGTACATGCTCCACATCTGCTGGCCGACACCTGCGCCGTTGTTCTCGTCCAGGCCCAGGCCGTAGACCTTGACGTTCTTCTTGTCGAAGCCGGGCTCGTCGCCGCGCCTGCCGTTCTTGTCGACGGTGAGGCGCGCGATGATCTTCTCGTAGGTGCCGCCGTCGTCAGGGTTCCAGGTGAGCGACTTCATCTGGTCCTCGGTGATGCCGGCGTCGTCGAGCATCTTCTTGTTGTAGAAGATCGCCACCGTGTCGAAGTCCTTCGGCAGGCCGTACCGCTTGCCGTCGGCCGACACCCACAGGTCGGCGAGGCCGGGGGCGTAGACGTCGGTCTTGGTGCCGTCGGCGGCGACGAACTCGTCCAGCGGCAGGATCTGCTGCTTGCCCGCGAACTCGGGGTAGTAGTTCAGGTGGTTGGTGAAGACGTCCGGCGCGTTGCCGGACACGAGGTTGGTCGTGAGGCTGGTCCAGTAGTCGGCCCAGCCGAACTGTGAGATTTTCACGGTGATCTCGGGGTTCGCGGCGTGGAACGCGTCGGCGCAGGCCTGGTAGGCCGGCAACTGGTTGGAGTCCCACAGCCAGTAGCTGATCTCGGTCTTCTCCGGGGCCTGGGCGTTACCGCTCCCGCCGCCGCTGTCGTCCCCGCTGCCGCACCCGGCCAGGGCCAGCGGAAGTATCGTCGCGACAGCGGCGAGGCGCGTTATCCGTCTCATGCCAGATCTCCTTGTTGCGGTGGGGGGATGAGGGCGGTTCAGGGAGGGATCACTTGATCCCGGAGAACTGGATGGAGTTGACGATCCATCGTCCGAAAACGGTGAAGAGCGCGATGACCGGCAACGCGGCCAGAAGCGTCGCGGCCATGAGCCCGGACCAGTCCGGCCCGGCCTGCGGGCTCTGGGCACGGAAGATGCCCAGGGCCACGGTGAGCACCCGGACGTCGTTCTCCTGCCCTACGAGCAGTGGCCAGAAGTACTCGTTCCAGGCTCCGATGTAGACCAGCAGGGAGATGGTGGCGATCGGCGCCGAACTCATCGGCACGATCAACCGGAAGAAGATGTGCGCGTGCCCCGCGCCGTCCACGATCGCCGCCTCCTCCACCTCCCTGCTGATGTTGAGGAAGAACTGCCGCAGGAAGAACACCGCGAAGGGCGTCATGAACAGGTACGGCAGCACGATCCCCGCGTACGTGTTGAGCAGCCCGAGCTGCTTGACGGTCACGAAGTTGGGCAGCGCGGTGAAGATCGGCGGGATCATCAGGGCGGTGAGGAAGACGAAGAAGACCTTCTCCCGTCCGGGCCAGCGCAGCCGGGCGAACGCGTACGCCGCCATGGCGCTGAAGAACACCTGGCAGACCGTGATGACGGCCGAGGTGACCACCGAGTTCGCCAGGTACCGCCAGAAGTCGATGTTCGCGCCGGAGCCGCCCTCCGCGGTGGCCTCCGCCAGCGTCGCGATGCCCAGGACCCGCTTGAACGCGCCGAACGTGAAGTCCGTCGGCATGAGCGAACCCGGGTTCGCGAAAAGGGTCCGGTTGTTGGACAGGGAGATGCGCAGCATCCAGTAGAACGGCAGCAGCGTGATCAGGACGAACAGCACGAGGATCGCCCAGGCCGCCGTCCGCCGCCGGCTCAGCCGTCTCAATGCGTGGCTCATGGCCTGCCTCTCAGTCCAGGTCCGAGTCGCCGGCGCGGAGCAGCTTGAGCTGGAGCAGCGCGAGGCCGGCGAGAATCGCGAAGAGGGCGACGCAGACGGCGGCGGCGTAACCGAAGTTGAAGCGCTGGAACGCCTGCTCATAGATGTAGTAGTAGATGACCCGGGTCGCGTTGATCGGCCCGCCCTTGGTGGTGACCGCCACCGTGTCGAAGATCTGGAACGATCCGATGACGGTCAGCACGAGCACCAGCGCCAGGACGGGACGCAGCAGCGGCAGCGTGATCCGCCAGAACATCCTCGCCTCGGAGGCTCCGTCGGTCGCCGCCGCCTCGTACACGGTCTTCGGGATGGCCTGCAGGCCGGCGAAGATCAGCAGTGCGGTGTAGCCCACATGCCGCCAGACGTTGACCAGCGCGATGGTCGGGATCGCCGTGCTCGTCTCCCCGAAGAAGGCCACCGGGTCGAGGCCGATCCACTCCAGCGCCTGGTTCACGATGCCGAGCTGAGCGTCGAGCATCGTGTACCAGATCAGTGCGACCACCACATTGGCGACCAGGTACGGCAGCAGCAGCACGCCCCGGATCAGCCCGGAGCGGGTCAGCCGGTGCATCAGCACGGCCAGGCCGAGGGCGGCGATCGTCTGCACCCCGATGTTGACGACGACGTACTCGACCGTGACCTTCAGCGCGTTCCAGAACAGGCGGTCGCCGAGCAGGCGCCGGTAGTTGTCGAGCCCGGCCCATTCGGGCGGAGCGAGCAGGCTGTAGTCGGTGAAGCTGAGGTACGCGGTCCGCAGCGCCGGCCACAGGTAGAAGACGGCGAAGCCGACCGCCGCGGGCAGGAGGAAGACCATCGCGACGGGCAGGTCGCCCGCGCGGCGCCGGGGCCGCGGCGCGGACGTGTCGGACTGCGGCGGGGATGTGCCGGGCCGCGGCTCCGCCGTGCCGCTCTGCCGTTCGGTGCTGGTCCTCATGACGGTCAAGCCTTCGTGATGTGCAGCAGGAGCAGTTGTTCGGGGTGGAGCGGCGGGGCGGACAGGCCGACCTCCGCCAGCATCTGGCCGGTGACCACGACGCCCTCGGCCAGCCACGGGTTCGGGGCCACCGCGGTGGTGCCCGGACTGTCGCCCGGAGCCAGCGGTCGCACGCGGTAACGCCGGTGCGGGTCCAGTCCGGGGATGCGGACCCGTCCGGGCTGGGTGCGGGCGCCGGTGGCCATCGCCACCACCGAGAACAGCGCCTGGTCGCGGTCCGCCGACACGATTCCGTGCAGCCACAGCGCCGGATCGGGATGGTCGGCCCGTACGACGAGCCCACGGTGCAACCAGCCGCGCATCCGCTTGTAGAGCTGCACCCACCGCCGCAGCTCCGCGCGTTCCTCCCCGGAGGCCGCGGTCAGGTCCCACTCGATGCCGAAGTGGCCGAACAGCGCGGTGCCGGCCCGCAGCGCGAGGCTCTGCGTCCGTCCGGTGGTGTGCGCGCGCGCCGACCCCACGTGGGAACCGATCAGCTCAGGCGGCAGGAGCAAGGCCGTCCACCGCTGGATCGCCTGCCGCTCTGTGCCGTCGATGCAGTCGCTGGCCCAGACGCGATCGGTGCGCTCGAGAATGCCGAGGTCCACCCGGGCGCCGCCCGACGAGCACGACTCGATCTCCAGCCCGGGGTGACGCGCCCGCAGCTCGTCCATGAGGCGGTAGACCGCCCTGGTCTGCTCGTGCACTCCCGCGTCGACGAGATCGCGGTTGTGGTCCCACTTCAGGAACGCGATCCGGTACTCGCGCACGAGCGTGTCCAGCCGCTCCAGGATGTAGTCGTAGGCCTCCTGCCGGCGCAGGTCGAGCACCTGCTGATGACGGACCGGCGGGGGTTGCCGGCATTCGGTCGCCATGATCCAGTCGGGGTGCGCGCGGGCCAGGTCCGAGTCGGGGTTGACCATCTCGGGCTCGACCCACAGGCCGAAGTCCATGCCCCGCGCCCGTACGCGCTCGACGAGCGGGTGCAGCCCCTCCGGCCAGCGAGTCTCGTCGACGAACCAGTCGCCCAGCCCGGCCCGATCGTCGCGGCGGCCCCGGAACCAGCCGTCGTCGAGCACGAACCGCTCGGCCCCTACTTCGGCGGCCGCGTCGACCAGCGCCGTGAGCCGGCCCAGGTCGTGGTCGAAGTAGACCGCCTCCCAGGTGTTGACGATCACCGGTCGCCGGCCGCCCCGCCCGCTGCGAACCAGGCGATGGAAACGGGCGGCCATCTCGTCGAGGCCGTCCCCGTGGGCGGCGTAGACCCATGGGGTCTCGTACGACACGCCGGGCGCGAGCCGGACCTCGCCGCTCTGCAGCAGCTCGCCGCCCCCGACGACCGAATCGCCGGTGGGCAGCCGCTCGGCGTACGTCCGGTGGTTGCCGCTCCAGCCGACGTGGACGCCCCACACCTGGCCGGACCGGAACCCGAACCCCTTCTCGCCCGCGACCAGGATGAACGACGCGTCCGAGCCGGTGCGTCCGCGCCGCCCGTCGCGCACATGGGCGCCGGCCGAGAACGCGCGTCGCTGGGGGTCCCGCTCCCGGCTCCAGCGGCCGGTGAAGTCGAGCAGCTCGGTCGCCTCCGCCGGCACCGGCAGAGCCATCACCAGGCCGTCGAGCGTGTACCAGCCGGGAGCGGTGTTGCGGAGCACGGCTCGCATGCGGAGCACGCCGCCGGCCGTCAGGTCGAGGCGGAGTTCGAGGGACAGCCCGCAACCGGCGTCCGACGCCAGGACGGCCACCTCGCCGCCCTCACCGGCTCCGCGGTCGTGGACGCCGACGTGCTCCGTCTCGAACAGCGGCGACCAGTGCCGGCCGTCGCGGTGGCCCAGGACACCGGGAAGGCCGAACCACCCCGTCGCCGACTCCGGCACCACCGCGACCGAAGCGGGCGTGTCGAGCGAGTTCGGCACCGTCGCCGGCAGCGAGGCCAGCGCCAACGCAGAAAGGTCCGCGTCCGACGCGCGCAGCAGCGGGCGTCCCCAGTGCAGCACCCGTGGCAGCCGGGGGCCGCGGCAGTCGAGCACCAGGCTCACCCCGGACGCCTGGAGGTGGACGAAGCCGTCGGCTCCGCGCCCGGCCGACCGCTCCGTGACCTCGTCGCCCGCACCGGGGGAGTGCGGATCTCCCCCTTCGGCGACAGCTTCCACGATTGCCACACTTACGTCCTTTTCATCCCGAATCTGGCGTGCATCAACCGCCGAGAGCCTGGGGCCCGGCTACGTGTCTCGATGAGGGTGAGAAGTGTGTTAGCGGTCACATGTATCGTTCAATGGAGCCGAGAGTGACATGCCGTCCGTGTTACGTCAAGGTGTCGTCCGGGGCTTCGCCGGGGTGCGTCCGGGGTGATGCGCGCACCGGTCCGCGCGACCCTCTCCGGGGCGTGCGGTGCGTGTTAGAGTCCGGAGGCATTCGAGGGTCCGGGCGCCCGTGACACCATGAGTGGTGCGAATGTCAGAGACAGCCGATCGGGGGAAAATGGCCGGCGCGAACGATCGTCACTCCGTCCGCCGCCCCAGCATCGACGATGTCGCAAAACTCGCCGGCGTATCACGGCAGACGGTTTCCAATGTGCTGAACGGCCGCAAGGATTACTTCTCGACACAGACGCAGACCCGCGTCGTGGCCGCGATGGAAGCGCTTTCATACAAGCCGAACCGTGCGGCCCAGACCCTGCGCTCCCGGCGGAGCATGCAAATCGGTTACCACATGTCCGGCGAGGAACTGGAGACGGTGAAAGGCTTCACCCTCAGCTTCCTCCAGGCGCTGATAAAGGCGGCGGCCCGCCGGGGCTACCAGATACTGGTGTTCACACACACCGACGAAGACCCCTTGTCCGTGTTCACCGAGCTGACCACCCGGGGCACCATCGACGCGCTGATCATCTCGGAGTCACAGGTGGACGACCCCCGCGTCCGGCTGCTGGCGCGAGGCACGCTGCCCTTCGTGTCCTTCGGCCGCCTCGCCCCCGACCTCCCCCAGCAGTGGGTCGACATCGACAACGCCCACGGCATGGCCATGCTCATGGACTACCTGGTCGCGAAGGCGTACGGCCGGTTCGCCTACGTGGGGGCCGAGGGCGACGAGTACTGGAAGCGCGAACGGCTCCACGGCTTCCGGCGGGGCCTCGACCGCCATGGGCTCGAAGTGAGGGACGAAGACGTCTTCGAGGGCTCCGGCGACGCGATTCGCGACCACGTACGCCGGATGCTGAGCCGGCGGCAACGGCCCGACGCGATCGTCACCAGCAGCGACTCCATCGCCGCCGTCGTGGTCAACATCGGTCATTCCCTCGGCCTGCGCGCCGGCCGCGACATCGCGGTCACCGGCTTCGACGGCGGAGCGATGGGACTGATCACCGAACCGACCATCACGAGCGTACGGATTCCGCTGGAGAAGGTCGCCGGCGAACTGATCGACCGATGCCAGGCCGAAATAGACGCGGGGCCCACCGGACGCCCGGGAGTGCTGGTGCCGACCGAGATATTCCAGGGCGGAAGCGCCTGACTTCCCGGTTCTCATGGGCCGTCCGCGGCGCCGCGGAAAAGCACAGAGATGTTCTGCTCTCCGGCGAGGAGAACACCGCCGGAAGGACGGTCTTCCGCGCGCGGACAATGGCAGCGGGCCATCTGCGAACCAGGTGCCTCATTTTTCGGAGGACCAAGGGTCGCGGACTTTCCCGCACGCGAACGCGGTTTGATGCCGGACGACCGCGTGTGAGCGCGCGGGATCACGGCGACGAGGCTGTTGTCAGGGACCGGCGGCGGAGGCGGCGGCGTGGCAGGCGCCGTGGCCGTCGGCGCGGGCGACCACGCGTCCGGCCCGCACGCGCACCGCCGCCTCGGTCCCGTCGCTCACCGCCGGCACCCCGGCCGCCGCCGCGACGGCCCCCCGCTCGTCGTACACCACCCGAAGACGCGGCCAGGCCCGCCGGGGGAACGCCTCCCGCAGGCAGCCGCGCAGGTCGGCGAGGACCAGCCGCACCAGCGGCCCCAGCTCACCGGGGTCACCGGTCACCAGCACGGCGGTCACCTCGTCACCGGCTCTCGCGCCCCGCACCGCCTCCTCCACCGCGCTCAGGCGGTGCAGCCCGACGACCGCCACCACCCCGTCACCGGAGAGCGGCGCGGGACCGCCGCGCAGCGCGTCGGCCGCCGCCGGCGGCGCCCACGGCGCGTCCGCGGGCCGGGCAGGGGCCGCCCAGGGCAGATGCGGCGGGTCCCACCGGTCGCCGAGGTCGAGATCGGCCAGCCGTTCGCACGCGCTGACGACGTCGAACTCCTCCACGAAACCGGGCGCGGCGTCGGCCATCTGGCTCATGCCGTGCAGCGTCGTCAGCGCGACCTCCGCGACCCGCACCATGCGCCCGCCCCCGGCGGCCACCCCCTCCAGGGCGAGCCCGAGCAACATCCCGTTCAGCTTCATGAGCTGCGCGAACGGCTTCCTGGTCCGCTCGTCGGCGATGATCTCCGGCATCAGGTCCATGCCGATCCTGCCCGGGCCGTCGGTCGCCAGGGGAAGCCGCGCCACCCAGGCCCGGGCGAACGCGGCGAGCGCCTCACGGGCGCCTGCGACCCGCGGCGCGCCGTCCCGGGCCGGGCCACCGGCGCCGAAGACACCTCCGGGCGCCCCGCCGTCCGGGGGAGCGCCGTCCCCGCCATAGACCCCGCCACGTGGCCCGGCCCCCGGGGGAGCGGCGCTGTCCGGCCCCTCGCTGTCCGGCCCCTCGCTGTCCGGCCCTTCGCTGTCCGGCGCGGCGGCGCCCTCGGCGAGCTCGGCCAGCACCGCGAAGTACAGCGCCCGCTTGCCCGGGAAGTTGGAGTAGACCGCACCCCGGGTCAGCCCGGCACGCTCGGCGATGGCGTCGATCTTGGCGACGCGGAACCCCCGTTCGGTGAACTCGTCCCGTGCTGCGGCCAGCACCCTCGCCCGGTTGCGCGCCTGAAGCTCCGCCCTGGACAGGCGTTCCATCACCCTCCTCGCCGCGACGGCCACGGCTTGCCGACCGCCGAACACCCAAGATACCGTCGCCATCCAGATGATATGAACATGTGAGTTGAACATCTGGAGGAATGCGATGACCGGCACCCTGCCCGAGATCGACCTGTCCCGCCCGGAGGTCCTGCGCGACGCCCTCGCCGCGTACGGACAAGCCCGCGAAGACGGCCCGCTCGCGCGGCTGCTGGTTCCCGGCTTCGGCCCCACCTACGCCCTGACCAGACACGACGGGGCGAGAGCGATGCTCGGCGACGCCCGGTTCGAGCTCGACTCCACCAGCTACATGCGTCCGGAGGTTCCCGCGGGCTGCCTGCCGTACATGCGAACCATGAGCGAGATGAACGGCGCGGAGCACGCGCGGCTACGCAAACTGGTCGCCCCGGCCTTCACCCCCCGCCGGGCCGCCGAGTTCCGGCCGCGGATCGCCGCCATCGTCGACGCGCTGCTCGACGAGCTGCCCGCGCACGCCGACGGCGGGCAGACCGATCTGCTGCCGCATTTCGCCCGGCCGCTGCCGATGGACGTCATCTGCGCCCTCGTCGGCGTCCCCGAGGAGGACCGCCCACGCTGGCGCGAGTACGGCGCCACCGTCGCCGGAGCCGCCGGCGACGACTTCGCGCGGGCCATCCCGGGAATCATGGCCGGCGCCAAAGCCGCCGTCGCCGCGCGCCGCGACCCCGGTCACCCCGGCGTGGGGGACGATCTGGTGGGCGACCTCGTCCGCGTCCAGGCCGAGGACGGCGACCGGCTGAGCGACACCGAGATCGTCACCCTGGTCTGGCACCTGGTCATCGCCGGGCAGACTCCGGCCAACCTCATCGCCAACGCCGTGGCCGCCCTGCTGTCGCACCCCGACCAGCTCGCCGCCCTGCGCGCCGACCCCGCGCTCATGCCCCGCGCCGTCGAGGAGCTCACCCGCTGGTGCGGCCCCGCGCAGCTGGCGGTCCCGCGTCAGGCCCGCCGCGACGTCGATCTGTACGGCACGACGGTGCCCGAAGGCGCGAAGGTCACCGCTCTCATCTCCGCCGCCAACCGCGACCCACGTGCGTTCGACGACCCCGACCGGCTCGATCTCGCCCGGGTGCCGGCCACCGGCCACCTGGGCTTCTCCCACGGCCCGCACTTCTGCCTCGGCGCCTCCATCGCCCGCGTGCAGACCCAGGTCGCGCTCACCGCGCTGCTGCACCGGTTCCCCCAGATGGCCCTGGCCGCCCCGGTGGAGGAACTGCAGGCCGTCGACCCCGGCACCCGCCGGCTGACCGCACTGCCGGTGACCCTGTGAACTCCTGCTCGCTCCGTCATCGGCGACGCCGCGTCGTCCGCTCGCGCCCCGAACAGTTCAGCGAGCCTTTCCCCGCCCCGGCACAGCCCACTCGGTATAGCTGGAGCTCCGGCCCGGCAATCCCATGGCCAGGAAGAGCCCTCGCGCCTAAAATTGGGACAAGCGTACCGCTTTGTCTGTGAGGTTCCTCCATGGCCTGGCTCCTGCTCGCCGCCGCGATCGCCTCGGAGGTCCTGGCCACCTCCGCGCTCAAACTCAGCGACGGCCTCACCCGCTGGGGCTGGACCATCGTGGTCGCCGCCGGATACATCGCCTCGTTCATCCTGCTCGCCTGGGCGCTCAAACTCCGCATGCCCGTCGGCATCGCGTACGCGGTGTGGGCGGGCACCGGAACCGCGGCGATCGCACTGATCGGCGCGCTCTTCCTCGGTGAGCACATGAACCTGATCAAGGTCGCGGGCATCACCCTGATCATCGCCGGGGTGGCCGTGCTCAACCTCTCCGGCGCGCACTGATCGTTTGACCCCGGCTCCGAGTGCCGGTAAGGGTGGGTCCGGACGGTTGCCGGGTTCCTCGTAACCCGCACGTCCCGACGGCTCGCATCCCGACGACCCGCGCATCCCGACAAGCCAGGGGAGGACCACGGCGTGCCCGACCAGGACCGGCCCGCGACCGGTGTCGCCACGGCGGGCACGGCGAGCACGGCTGGCGTAGGTGGCACCGCGACCGCTCGGCGGCCCTCGCCACGACCGCCCGCGTCAGAGGAGCCATCGTCTCGGCGGCCGCAGCAGCGGGCCGTACGCCGGCGGGAGGCGCTGCTCGACGCGGCGGTCGACCTGCTCGGCGAGGGCGGCTTCGCCGCGGTCACCCACCGCGCGGTGGCCGGGCGGGCCGCTCTTCCGCTCGCGGCCACCTCCTACTACTTCTCCTGCCGCGACCAGCTGCTGGCCGAGGCGTTCGCGCTGCTCGTGGAGCGTGAGCTCGCCCGCATGCGCGCCACCGTACGGCAGCCGACGGGCCGTTCGGCCGCCGCGGTCGCCGAGGCCCTCACCGACGTGTACGCCGCGGACCGGCTGCGCGAGCTCGGACTGTGGGAGCTGTACCTGCAGGCCGGCCGCGACCCGGCGCTGCAGGCCGTCGCCCGCGCCTGGACCGACGGCTGCGACGAGATCGTCGCCTCCGCGCTGCGCGGCGCGGGTTATCCCTGCGGTCACTCCGAGGTCCGATTCGTTGCGGCGTTGTTGTCGGGACTGTGGGTGGAGGATGTCGTCGAAGCCCGCGCCGACTCGCGGGACCGCGCCCGCGACGCGGTGACCCGCGCACTGACCACGCTCCAGACCCCCGCCGGAGGCCACCCATGATCCTTCACCTCGCGCTGGCCGCCGACTGGGACGCCGCCGTCGCCGTCGGCGAATACCGCGTCTCCACCCTCGGCGTGACCCTGGAGGAGGAGGGCTTCGTCCACGCCTGCTCCGATCTGCTCCAGCTGCGTGGCGTGGCCGGTCGCTACTACGGTCAGGTCACCGAGCCGCTGGTGGTGCTGGAGATCGACGAGGAGCGGCTCGGCTGCCCGGTCAGGCTGGAGGTGCCCGAAGGCACGGGGGAGGCGTTCCCCCACATCTACGGGCCGATCCCGGTGACCGCCGTGGTCGCCGTCACGCCCTTCACCCGGTGAACCCGCCCCTCACGGACGGCACCGCGACGGCACGGCGTTCGTTCCCGGAGCGGCGTGATCTCTTGAGACTGGTGGTTCGGGCGGCGGTTCCTGTGCCGCGTGTCCGATTCGTTCAAGACGCCGCGCCCGCCCGCCGTCTACCGTGACCGCCATGACACCATCGTTCGACCTCATCGGCCTCGTCGTGGCCGACATGGCCGCGTCCCTGGCCTTCTACCGCCGACTGGGCATGGACATCCCCGTGTCGGCGGACACCGAGCCCCATGCGGAGATGACCCTTGACCGAGGGCTCCGCCTCGCCTGGGACACCGTCGACACCATCCGGTCCTTCGACCCCGCGTGGACGCCCGCCACGGGCGGCCCGAGGATGTCCCTCGCCTTCCGCTGCGACAGCCCCGGAGAGGTCGACCGCCTGTACGCCGACCTGGTCGAGGCGGGCTATCCGGGGCACCTGCCGCCGTGGGACGCCTTCTGGGGGCAGCGTTACGCCGTCGTCCACGACCCGGACGGCAACGGCGTGGACCTGTTCGCGCCGCTGCCCGGTGCCTGACCCGGGGTCGCCGGCCAGGAGACCCTGAGCCGATTGCCCGCCCGAGGCTACGCACAGTGGTCCGAAGGTGATCGCGATGACACGAGAGGACCCGCGTACCACGTGTTGGCCGCCCTGCAGGATCTGCGCGCGGAGGCGGAGTCACTCGGCTGATCGACTCTGCGGGAGCCCACCGCAAGTCACCGGTCACCCGGGATCAGCAAACCGGCTCGGTGGCGTGACTCGGTGGCGCGGCTCAGCGGGTCAGCTCGCCCAGGGTGGCACCGGTCAGCGACTTCACTTCCCGCGCGAGATGGGCCTGATCGGCGTATCCGGCAGCGCCGGCCACCACGGCGTAGGGGACACCCCGGCGGGCCAGGGCCAGAGCGCGGTTCATCCGGAGGATCCGGCCGAGCGTCTTCGGGCCGTATCCGAAGGCGTCCAGGCACCGGCGATGCAGTTGCCGCACCCCGAGCCCCGCACCGGCCGCGACCTCCGCGACCGGCAGGCCCGCACGGACGCCGCCTACCACGGCAGAGATGAGCGCCGCGGAGACGGGCGTGGTGCCGGCTGAGTCCCCGGCCACGCGGATCCGGCCCAGCGCCGCCTCCTCGAGGACCACGCCGGGGTCGGCGGCCTCGGCGGCCCGCTCCGACAACCGCCGCGCCTCGGCCCCCGGCCACACCTCAGCCAGCGGCACCCGTAGGTCGCGCAGCTCGTGGGCGGCCACGCCAAGGATCCCCGGCGCGGTGCCGGGGCCGAAACGCAGCCCCACATATCGGCTGCCCGCACGATCACGCACCAGGTGCGCCGCCGTGTCCGGCCCGGCCACCAGCAACGCGCCGTCCATCCAGATCAGATCCATGCAGCCGTCGGGCAGCACCCGCCGGACCGGCCGGGGACCGGGATCAGGAGCGGACCCATGAGCGCTATCGGGAGCGGTGCCGGGGGCCTCCTGCCACCACAGCACCGCCCCCGGAACGCGCGCCCGTCTCTCCTCGTACACCCGGCAATCATCCCCCTCACGCGCTCGGCACTGCCATCAGGCCCTGCGGAGTGGGAGGGCGACAGGGGTCAGTCGGTGCCGGCCTCCATGGCGGCGTGGTCGAGCAGTTCCTCGTCGGCGGAGACCTCGCCGCGGGAGGCGATGGCCTCGGCCCCGCCCTCCGGCATCGCACCGATCAGCTCGGTCGAGGCCACGAGGGTGGCGTCGGTCAGCATCGGGTGGGGGGTGCCCACCATGCCGACCCTGGCGTACTGCTCCAGCTTCGCCCGCGAGTCGGCGATGTCCAGGTTGCGCATGGTCAGCTGGCCGATGCGGTCGACCGGGCCGAAAGCGGAGTCCTCGGTGCGCTCCATGGACAGCTTGTCCGGGTGGTAGCTGAAAGCCGGGCCGGAGGTGTCCAGGACGGAGTAGTCCTCGCCGCGGCGCAGCCGCAGGGTCACCTCGCCGGTGACCGCGGTCCCGACCCAGCGCTGCAGCGACTCGCGCAGCATCAGCCCCTGCGGGTCCAGCCAGCGGCCCTCGTACAGCAGCCTGCCCAGCCGCCGCCCCTCGACGTGGTAGCTGGCCAGGGTGTCCTCGTTGTGGATCGCGTTGACCAGCCGCTCGTAGGCCGCGTGCAGCAGCGCCATGCCCGGCGCCTCGTAGATGCCCCGGCTCTTGGCCTCGATGATCCGGTTTTCGATCTGGTCGGACATGCCCAGGCCGTGGCGACCGCCGATGGCGTTGGCCTCCAGCACCAGGTCGACGGCGGAGGTGAACTCCTTGCCGTTGATCGTCACCGGCCGTCCCTGCTCGAAGCCGATCGTGACGTCCTCGGGAGCGATCTCGACGTCCTGGTCCCAGAACCGCACTCCCATGATGGGCTCGACGATCTCGAGGCCCGTGTCCAGGTGCTCCAGCGACTTGGCCTCGTGGGTCGCGCCCCAGATGTTGGCGTCGGTGGAGTAGGCCTTCTCCACGCTGTCGCGGTAGGGCAGCCCGTGGGCCACCAGCCACTCGGACATCTCCTTGCGGCCGCCGAGCTCGCCGACGAAGTCGGCGTCCAGCCAGGGCTTGTAGATGCGCAGGGACGGGTTGGCGAGCAGGCCGTACCGGTAGAACCGCTCGATGTCGTTGCCCTTGAAGGTCGACCCGTCGCCCCAGATCTGCACCCCGTCTTCGAGCATCGCCCGCACCAGCAGGGTGCCCGTCACCGCCCGCCCGAGCGGAGTGGTGTTGAAGTAGGTGCGGCCGCCGGAGCGGATGTGGAACGCCCCGCACGCCAGGGCCGCCAGCCCCTCCTCCACGAGGGCGGCCCGGCAGTCGACCAGCCGGGCGACCTCCGCGCCGTAGGCGGTGGCGCGCCCCGGCACCGAGGCGATGTCGGGCTCGTCGTACTGGCCGACGTCGGCGGTGTAGGTGCAGGGCACCGCGCCCTTCTCGCGCATCCACGCGACCGCTACCGAGGTGTCGAGACCACCGGAGAAGGCGATGCCGACACGTTCGCCGGCAGGCAGGGAGGTGAGGACCTTGGACATGAGTAGAATATATACACCCCAGTGCATGGACATGCAATGCGGATCGAGCTGACGGGATGCAAAGACAGCCCGCCCCCGCGCCGTCAGCGGGGGTGGCCGGCCCGCAACCAGCCGACGTAGTCGGCCACGGCGCGGTCCAGGTCGTATTCGGGGACGAACCCGGTGTCCTCCCGTAACCGCGCGACGTCCAGGGGAGCGTCGAGGCCCGAGGATCCCGGGGTGCGCCCGGGCAGCAGCGCGGGTACGGCTCCCGGCACGACCCTGCCGACGGCGGCGGCGACCTCGTGGTTGGCGGTGACCCGGCCGCTGCCCACGTTGTAGGTGCGGTGGCGCAGGGCCCGAGCCGTCTGCAACAGCGCGATCGCCCGCCCGCAGTCACGCGCGTAACACATGTCGATGGAGTCCTCGGCGTAAACCGGCGGCGCCCCCGCAACCGCCGGTCCTCCAGGAGCGGCGCCGACAGGGGAAGGCCGGGCCGGTGGGGGTTCAGCCGGTGAGGGTCCGGCGGGTGAGGGTCCGGCGGGTGAGGGTCCGGCGGGTGAGGGTCCGGCGGGGGAGGCGCCCAGCGGTGCGAGGCCGCCGCGCACGGCCTCGGCGTCTCCCGCGCCGGACCTCGCCCCGGCGCGTACGGCCGCGTGGACGAGACCGGGAGCGGCGAAGAAGGGAGAGGACGGCCTGCCCAGCGGACCCCAGATCGCGCCGATCCGCACGCTGACCACCTCCTGCCCGGACGAGGCGGCGAGATCGGCCACGATCTCGCCGATCTTCTTGCTCGCCGGGATCGGATGCGGGCTCGCGACCGGCAGCGGCGCGTCCTCCCGATAGGAGCGGCCGCCGACCCCGGCGTACACGCCGATGGTGCTGGCGGCCACGACGCGGGTCACGCCCCACTCCCGCGCGGCACGCAGCACGGTGAACAGCCCCGCCGTGTTCGCCTGCGCCTCCTCCAGCGGCGGCGACGACCCCAGCCCCGCGGCGGCGAGGTGCACGATGCCCGTGATGCGATGGCGCCGGCCCACCGCCCGCACACTGCCGGCGTCGGCACAGTCGAGCGGCTCCATCACGGCGTGCCCGTCCGGCGCCCCTCGCAGCAGGGCGGGCGGCGCTCCCGCCGACCGCTGCCCGAGCACGCACCGTTCGCCCAGGTCGAGCAGGGCCCGTACGACGTGCGCGCCGATGAATCCCCGGCCACCCGTCACCAAGATCATGATGATTCCCCAGTTCGCTAGCAGGCTAACGATCAGCGTAACGAGGAAGTCGTTAGCCTGCAAACGAATCGTAGGATTGACCGGTGACCGAAGTTCTGAGGCTGCTCACGCGAGTGCAGAAGCTCCTGCGGGCCGCGGCCGACGAGGCGATGAGCCGCCACGGCGTACGGATCGGCCAGAACCTCGTGCTGGAGGTCCTCTGGCAGGCCGACGGCCTCACACCGGGGGAGCTGGCCGCCCGCCTGCAGGTCACCACACCGACCATCGTCAACACCGCGACCCGGATGGAAGACGCCGGCCTGCTGGTACGCCGCCGCGACCCCGCCGACGGCCGCCTCGTGCGGCTGCACCTGACCCCCCGGGCCCGCGCGGCCGAACGCCCGATCACCGAGGCGAGACGACGGCTCGCCGAACACGCGACCGCGACCCTCACCGACGAGGAACGGCGTCACCTCCTCAGCGCACTGCAAAAGATCATCGACCAGATGACCGGGCCCACGCCGCCCCCCGATCACAGCGAGGACACCCCCTCCACCGGCACAGGCGACCCCTGACCGGCACTGCTCGTGCGGCGGGACGCAGCCGTGGGCTACCCGCGTGCGTCGTTCACGCGCACAGCGCACGCTCCAGACGCCGCGACGCGAACCAGACACCCGCGACGGCCAGCACCGTCAGATACAGCGCGTGACCGAGCGTGCCCCACCCCGGCGCTCCCATGCAGAGGCCGCGCACCAGCTCGACCGCGTGATACAGGGGAGTGACCTGGATCAGCACCTCCACCCCGACGGGATAGTCCCGCACGGGGGAGAACGTCCCGGAGAACAGGAACAGGGCGAACTGACCCGTGTTCATCAGGTCGAAATCCTGCCACCCGCGCATCAGCGTGCTGACCGCCATCCCCAGCCCGCCGAAGGCCAGTCCCACCAGCACCGTCGCCGGGAACGCGGCCACCGCCCAGCCGGCTTCGGTCAGCCCCATCGTGACCATCACGACGAGGAAGATCGCCGTGTAGACCGAACCCCGCACGATCGCCCAGACCAACTCGCCGACCGCGACCTCCACCGGCCGCACCGGCGTCGCCAGCACCGCCTCGAACGTCTTCATGTACTTCATCTTGAAGAAGAAGTTGAACGTGGTCTCCGCCAAGGCCCCCGACATCGCCGACACCGCCAGCATCGCCGGGGCGACGAACGACGCGTACGACATGGTCCGCCCGTCCACCGTCAGCTCACCGATCAGCGCGCCCACACCGACACCGATCGACAGCAGATACAGCAGCGGCTCGAAGAACCCCGACAGCAGCACGATCCAGTACGACGGCCCCGAGCGCAGCGCGCCGACGTTGCGGTTGATGACGGCGCCCACCCGGCCAGGGGAGAGGCGGGAGACCACCAGACTCGTCACCATCAGTCCTCCAGCCTCCCGCGGAACGCCCGCACCGCCAGCACGAACCCGGCCACCGCCCACACCAGCAGATAACCGGCGTGCGCCCAGACCGGCCAGGCCGGCGCCCGGCCCAGCGTCGCCGCCCGGCACAACTCCACCGCATGCCACAGGGGAGAGGCGTACGCCAGCAGCCGCAACCCCACCACGAGCTGCCCGACCGGGAAGAACACCCCCGAGAACAGCGCCGCCGGCAACACGATCAACCGGAACAGCAGGGCGAAGTAACTGTCATGGTCGATCGAGGCGGAGAACGCGGCCACGGGCGCCGCCACCGCCACCGTCACCAGGGCGCACACCAGCACGGTCACCGGCGCCCACGGGGAATGCAGCCCCCCGAAGAACACCACCACGACCAGGAACACCACCACCGTCGCCGTCACCCGGAAGACCAGGTAGAGCAGATGACCGCGGACCATGTCCGCCATGCCCACCGGAGTCGCCCGCATCGCGTGGTACGCCCGGACCCACTTGAAGTCCGCGAGCACCGCGTAGGTCGACTCGCCCACCGCGATCTGGAACGCCGTCGACGCGAGCACCCCTGGCACGATCCACGACAGGTAGTCGACCCCCTGCACCGAACCGACGTAGCCGCCCACCCCGATGCCGATGCTCAACAGGAACAGCACCGGCATGACGAACGACGAGAACACCGACGCCTGCCACACCCGCCGATACAGGGTCAGGTGCCGCTCCAGCACCGCGAAGGTCGGATGAGCCGACCGCGTGAGCGCCATCTCAGTCCACCAGCGTCCGGCCCGTCAGGTGGAGGAACACGTCCTCCAGCGTCGACCTCCGCACCAGCACACTGGACGGCGCCAGCCCGCGCCGCTGCACCTCCGCCAGCGCCGCGTCCCCGTCGTCCACGTACACCAGCACCCGATCCGGCAGCGGATCGACCCGCTTGCCGACCCCCGCCAGCGCGGCGGCGTGCCCCGCGATCCCTTCCAGCCCGTCGGGGAACCGCAGCTCGACCACCTCCGCCGTCGAGTACGTCTCGATCAGCGACCGCGGCGACCCCTCGGCCACGATCCTCCCGCCGTCCATCACCACCAGCCGGTCGCACAACTGCTCGGCCTCGTCCATGTAGTGCGTGGTGAGCACCAGCGTCACGCCCTGCTGCTTCAACCGGAACAGCCGCTCCCACAGCAGATGACGCGCCTGCGGGTCCAGCCCCGTCGTCGGCTCGTCCAGCAGCACCAGATCGGGCTCGTTCACCATCGCCCGCGCGATGGTCAGCCGCCGCTTCATTCCCCCCGACAGCGGCTCGACCTTCCCGTTCGCGCGGTCGGACAACTGCACGAAGTCCAGAAGCTCGTCCGCGCGCCTGCGGCTCTCCGCCCGTGACAACCCGAAATACCTGGCGTACGTCACCAGGTTCTCCCGCACCGTCAGATCGGGATCGAGGTTGTCGAGCTGCGGGCACACCCCCAGCCGCGCCCGGATCCGCGGCCCGTCCCGCACCGCGTCCATCCCCAGGATGCGCAGCTCCCCGGCGGTCGGCACCGACACACACCCGATCATGCGCATCGTCGAGGACTTCCCGGCCCCGTTGGGACCCAGGAACCCGAACGCCTCGCCCCGCGCCACCTCCAGGTCGATCCCGTCGACGGCGGTGAAGTCTCCGAAGCGTTTGACCAGGCCACGCGCCACGATCAGAGGTTGGTCAGCCACGATCCGAGACCCTAACCAACGGCCCCGACATTTCCGCAACAGGTTATCGGCACCCCCGCCACGCCCCCGGACGTCCCCGCCTCCCCGGGCACGGACGAGGGCCCCCGCACGCGCACTCCGCGCGGGCCGTACCCTGACGTGCGTGAGCACGTTCGAACTGGGCACCGATGGCCCGCGGGTCATCCTCGTCGGCGTCGACGGCTCCGACACCTCGCTCCGCGCCACCGCCTACGCCTGGGGGCTGGCCCGCCGCCAGGGCTCCCACGTCGTGCTCCTCCATGTCACCGACCCCGGCACGATCAGCACGATGATGCCCACCGCCTCGGCATCGGTCGTCGAGGCGGGGGAGCAGGTCGCCGCGGAGCTCCGCGAGCAGGTGGAGCACCACGCCCGGACCCTCCACTCCCACGTCGGCTACTCCTTCCGCACCGAGTACGGCGACGCCGCCGGAGTCATCGCCAAGATCGCCGACGAGATCAGGGCGGACGCGGTCGTCGTGGGCGCCTCGACCCAGGCCGGGCACCGTTTCATCGGTTCGGTCGCGCTCCGCCTGGTCCGCGCCGGCCGATGGCCGGTCACCGTCGTGCCCTGACCGCCCCTTGAGCCCGGGTCAAGCCCAGGAAGCCCGGGTCAAGCCCAGGAAGCCCGGGTCAAGCCCAGGAAGCCCGGGTCAAGCACAGATCAGCGGTGACCCGGGCCGGACACGTCGAGAGCGCGCAGCCCCTCCAGCACCCGCAGGAGCGTCGCCTCGTCCGGGCCGTCCGCGCGCACTCCCACGGGATGACGCCGCTCCCGCCGCGGCAGCGCCCCGGCGGACCCCGCCGCCGGCGGCACCGCCGACGACACTCCGGACGCGAGCCCCGTCACGACCGCCGCGAACACCCCCGGCAACGGCTCCCGCGTCACCCCCGGAGAAGCGTCCTCCGCCGGGCCGAAGGCCACCACATCGGCCGACGCGATCGCCAGCTCGCACCACACGATCTTCCCCCGGTCCGGCGCCGTGTAGTGCCCCCAGCGCCGCGCCAGGCTTCCCACCAGCACCAGCCCCCGGCCGCTCTCACCCGGCTCGTCACCCGCGTCGCCGCCTGGCACGGGCTCGCGGCCGCTGCCGTCCCACACCTCGATGAACACGCTGCGCGGCCCGGGAGCCTCCCGCACCCGCAGCGCCACCGTACGCAGCGCCACCGGGAACATCGACGACGCCACCGGCGGGCTCACCACGGCGTCCGTCGCCCGCACCGCGTTCGTCACCAGCTCCGAGACGACCAGCTCCGCCGTGTCCGCCAGATGCCCGAGCTGCCACCCCCGCAGCTGGCACCGTACGAACGCACGGGCCCGCCGCGGCGCGGTCGCGACCGACCCGAACACCCGGTACGCGATCCTGCCGCCTTCCCGCGCGGGGAAGGGGGAGGTCAGCATCCCGTGGAGCGGCTCTGGACGGACCGGCCTGCGGCGGCCGGCGCGGCCACTGGGGGAGTAGGCATGTCTCCGATCATCCGTCATGCCCGGCGGTAAAGCGTCAGCCTTGACAGCATTCGCCGAACTTTCTCCGACTCATCACCGAAAAGACACGGGGAAAGTCCCCGGAATGCCGCCGCGTACCTGACAGGAGATGACAGGAAAAGCCGCCACCCTGGTCCCATGAACACGCACGCCACCGGCACATTCGACGTCACCGGCTGGAACGACCTGGCCACCGAGGAGAAGCAGGGTGCCACGTTCGGCCGCGCCCAAATCACCAAGACCTTCCAGGGCGACCTCACCGGCACCAGCACCACCGAGATCCTGACCGTCGGCACCCCCGACGGCCCCGCCGCCTACGTCGGCGTCGAACACTTCGAGGGCGCCCTGCACGGGCGCAAGGGCACCTTCGTCCTGCAGCACAGCGCCGCCAGCCACAACGGCGAGCAGTGGATGAAGTGGCAGATCGTCCCCGCCACCGGCACCGGCGAACTGACCGGCCTCACGGGGGAGGGCGCCATCCGCGTCGAGGACGGCCACCACTACACCCTCGGCTACACCCTGCCCGAGGCCTAATCGGCTCCCGGCTGGGTAGCCGTGTGCCCATGGTGAAATCCGCTGATCGGCAGTCCGCGGTCGCCGCGCCGGACCCGGCCGCCCCCGCGCCCGCCACCCCCCGCACCACGGCGCGCCGCACAGACGCCTCCCGCGCCGAACAGCCGGGCGCCGCCCGCACCGAGGCACCCGCGACCAGGGCCCTCGACACAAAGGCCTCCCGTACCAAGGCCCCGCGCGTCGCGGTCATCGCGCACCGCAAGAAGACCATCGGCGGCGGCCTCGACGAGCTGCGTAAGCTCATCACGGGCTACGAGGTCGAGGACCTGCTGTGGTACGAGGTCCCCAAGAGCAAGAAGGCGCCCAAGAAGGTCCGCCAGGCGCTCAAGGACGGCGCCGAGCTGTTCTTCGTCTGGGGCGGCGACGGCACCGTGCAACGCTGCGTCGACGCCCTGGCCGGCAGCGACGCTGCCGTCGCCATCGTCCCCGCCGGGACCGCCAACCTGCTCGCCCGCAACCTCGACATCCCCGAGGACCTGGCCGAGGCCGTACGGATCGGCTTCGAGGGCCGCCGCGCCAGACTCGACCTCGGCAAGATCAACGGCGAGCACTTCGCGGTCATGGCGGGCGTCGGCCTGGACGCCGAGATGATCGCCGACGCCGACCGGGGCCTCAAGGACCGCCTCGGCCGCCTCGCCTACATCTGGACCGGCCTGCGGCACGTCGGCGGCTCCGTGACCCCGATGAAGGTCAAGGTCGACGGCAACGACTGGTTCGAGGGCGACGCCAGCTGCGTGCTCGTCGGCAACGTCGGCACCGTCACCGGAGGCATCGACGTCTTCGAGGACGCCCGCTACGACGACGGCTGGCTGGAGGTCGGCGTCTCCACCGCCGAAGGCCCCATCCAGTGGGCGCGCACCCTCGGCCGGATGAGCGCCGGCAACGCCGAGAAGTCCCCCTTCGTCCGCATCACCCGCGCCAGGAAGGTGTCGGTCAAGCTGCAGACCCCCATGGCGTACGAACTGGACGGGGGAGCGCGCGACCGGGTCAAGCGCATCACGGTCAAGGTGGTGCCCCAAGCCGTCACCCTCTGCCTGCCCGACACCACCGGCTGACCCGCGCCGCTCGGCGCTCCGATTCCGCCACTGTTCAGCCACCGTCCCGGCCGTCACCATGCACGACCTTCCCGTACGGCCGGGACGGCCCGGCGCCCGCTCACCGGGCATGCCTGCGAGGCCGGGGATGGGCGACTCACCACGGTCCTGGCTCAGTCACTGCGACTCAGCCGGTGCCTCCGCAGGAAGGCAGGTCTTTCGCGGCGAGCAGGGCCTTCGCCGTCTCGTGAGTGTCGGGATGTTCCGGGCCCAGAAGTCTCATGCGCTCACGGAAATCCCTCTTCATGATGGACAGGGCTTCTCCGTGACGCCCTTGCAGAGTGAGGACGATGGCCAGGTTGCCTCTCGTGTGAGCTGTTTCTCTGTGATGCCTGCCAAGGATCCTCTCGCGCTTGCGCAGGACGTCCCGAAGAAGGCGCTCCGATTCCGGATAGAGGCCGCGGCACTGCAAAATGGTAGCCAGGTTGTGCTGGACGCCCACCACGATGGCCTCACTCCGCCCAAGCTTGCCGGCGGCGGAAATGGCGGCCTCGCCCAAACGTTCGGCCTCCTGCCAGGCGTTGCTGAGCCGCAGCATCGCGACCAACGGCGGCGCCAGCTCGAGCAGTCGCCGTTGGTCGTGTTTCGGCTGCCTGGCCGATGTGCTGAGAAGTGCTTCGAAATGGGCGACCAACAGGCGCCAGACGGGCCAATGGCTGGGGAGACGGAAGTCCAGCGCCTTTGCCGCCGCAGTGAGCATGCGCAAAGCCGTGTTCCAGGAAGACCTGCTCCGCCGCCGAGGCGCAGGGGTCTGTTGGCGTATGGTCGTCGCAACCAGATCGTGCATCCTGATGCCCCGAGGTTCGGAAGGGGAGGCCCAGTCGATGAGCCCCATCCTGTCCAGGCCTTCCAAAGCGGTGACATCCACGGCAGGCGCCCTCTGGCCGCGCTGGAGAGATGGACTGTTCGCGCATTGTCGAGGCGAAGTCGTTGTTCAAGGCCTCGAGATAGGTGTTGAAGGTCCTGTGCCGGCTGTTCTTCGCACTGATGTGGATCCCGGCCAGATGCAGCGCCAGCGGCAGTCCGTTCAGCCGATGTCCCACCGCCAGCGCGGCAGCACGATCACTGTCTCCTGGGACGAGGTCCATCAGAAGGTCAGCGGCGGCATCGGGGGATAGGGGACCGAGAAGGTGCAGCTCGCACAGTCGCCCCCATGTTGTCGGTGCCCTGTCCCGGGACGTCACGACGATGGAGCAGTTCCGGCTGACTCGAATCCAGCCGGTCCCGTCGGCGACCTGGTCTCCGGTCACCGCCAGCACCGACTGCGGATCGTCGGCATTGTCGATGATCAGTAGACGGCCACTGACGGCCGCTGTCTGCTCAATGGCGCTCCAGAAGAGATCGGCCGCGTTCCTGCGCCCCGACATGGCTTCGCGAACGGCCGGTTCCGGCACGTTCAGCTCCGCGGGCTGTGCGCAACACGATCGGGAGGAGCGGTCAGCTCGATGAGCTTCTCGGCCGCCGCCCGGTCGACGGCGAAGTCGGTCTTGCCGCCGAGGAGATGGCCGTAGATCCGGGCGACGCTGGAGACCGTCACGTCGATTCCTCCGCCGCCTGGGAAAGCGGCCCCGGTCCCCAGCGCTCACCCCTGGGGGTGCCGGCGACCAGGATGTCGACCGGGCCGGTGGTCGCGGGGCGGGCGGTGACGGGGGTGGTGACGACCGGGTCGGCGATGAAGTCCCGCATCCAGCGGAAGCTGGCCTTCGGCGTGCGCGCCTGGGTGTCGTAGTCGACGTGCACGAGGCCGAACCTCGCCGAATACCCCCGCGCCCACTCGAAGTTGTCCAGCAACGACCAGCAGAAGTACCCGCGCACGTCGGCGCCCGCCGTCATCGCCTCACGGGTCGCGGTCAGGTGGTCGCGCAGGTAGTCGATGCGCCCGGTGTCCTCCAGCGCGCCGTCGTCGCCGTACCCGTTCTCGGTGATGTAGACGGGCGGCAGGTCGGGATAGCGGGTGGTCAGGCCGACCAGGGTCTCGTACAGGCCCTCGGGCTCCACCACCCAGCCCAGCCCGCTGGTGCGCGCGTCCTCGGGCGTGACGGTGCGCACGCCCAAATCGAACGCCGAGCGCCGGACGGGATCGGCCTCCTCGTACGGCGCCGCCTCCACGTGCAGGCGGTAGTAGTAGTTCACCCCGAGGAAGTCCACCGGCCTGCCGACGATCTCCAAATCGCCGTCCCGGCGGAAGGAGAAGCCGCTGATCCGGCCGAACGTCTCGGCCATGTCGGCGGCGTAGGCACCGCCGAAGAGAGGTTCGGTGAACTGCCGGTTGACCAGCAGGTCCATCCGGCGCGCGGCCTGGACGTCCTGCGGCGACGAGGTGACGGGAACCGTCGGCGACATGTTGAGCGTCACCCCGATCTGCTGACCGGACCTGGCCATCTCCCGCAGGCGCCCCACGGCGAGGCCGTGCCCGAGCAGAAGGTGGTGGGCCGAGGCGAGCGCGCCGTGCCCCTCCTTGGCGCCGGGCGCGTGCCGGCCCTCGCCGTAGCCGACGATGGCCGAGCAGTACGGCTCGTTCAGCGTGATCCAGTTCGACACCGACTCGCCGAGGGCGTCGTACATCACCTCGGCGTAGTCGGCGAAACGCTCGGCGGTGTCGCGGACCCGCCAGCCCCCAAGGTCCTCGAGCGCTTGCGGCAGGTCCCAGTGGTACAGAGTGACGTACGGCTCGATGCCGCCCTCCCGCAGGGCGTCCACCAGCCGCCGGTAGAAGTCCAGCCCGCGCCGGTTCACCGGCCCGCGCCCGTCGGGCAGCACCCGCGGCCAGGCAACGGAGAATCGGTAGGCCCCCGCCCCCAGGTCTTTCATGAGGCCGACATCCTCTTGCCAGCGGTGGTAGTGGTCGCAGGCGAACTCACCCGATTCGCCCCGTGCCACCGCGCCGGGCACCCGGCAGAAGGTGTCCCAGATCGAGGGCCCCCGGCCGTCGGTGTCAACGGCCCCCTCGATCTGGTACGCCGCGGTGGCCGTGCCCCACACGAAGCCGGTTGGAAAGGTCCGCGGCCGGGTGCGACTGTCCTCGATCGCCGTCATCCCTTGATCGCTCCTGACATGATTCCTCCGATGATCTGCCGGCCCAGGGCCGCGAAGACGGCCACGACGGGCACTGTCGCCAGCACCGTGCCGGTGAGCACGAGCGCGTAGTCGGTCGTGTAGCCGCTGGCCAGCGAGGAGAGCGCGACCTGCACGGTCGGGTTCTCCGGGGTGAGGACCACCAGCGGCCAGAAGAAGTCGTTCCACGCCTGCATGAACGTGAACAGCCCGAGCACGGCCGCGGCCGGCCGCGCCGCGGGCACCACCACGTGCCAGAACAGGCGCAAGGTGGAGCAGCCGTCGATCCGTCCGGCCTCCAGGAGTTCGTCCGGCACCGCGCTCGACAGGTACTGCGTCATGAAGAAGACACCGAACGCCGTGACCAGGCCGGGCACGATCACCGCCTCCAGCCGGCCGGTCCAGCCGAGCTCCGCCATGAGGATGTAGAGCGGGATGATCCCGAGCTGGTGCGGCACGGTGGTGGTCGCGATGGCCACGACCAGCAGCGACGTCCGGCCCCGGAAGCGGAGCTTGGCGAAGGCGAACCCGGCCAGCGTGGAGAACAGCACGACCGAGACGGTGACCGAGCCGGAGACGATGAAGGAGTTGAGCATCGCCTTACCGAACGCGGTCGTGTCGAAGACCCGCGCGATGTTCTCGAACAGGTGCCCGCCGGGCGTCAGGACGGGAGGCACGCGGGCGATGGCGTCGTTGTCGTGCGACGCCACGATGAGCGACCAGTAGACGGGGAACAGGGAGCCGAGCAGGACGGCGACCAGCGCCGCATAGGTCCAGAACCCGGCCGAGCGGCGCCCGCCGCGGGAGCGGGCCGCCCGCGAGCGGGGCATGCGCGCCTGCCGGGGCGCCTCGGTGATGATCGTCGTCACGTCAGCTTCTCCTGATCCGGCGGGTGACCGAGTAGTTGACCAGAGCCATGACCACGATGATCAGGCACAGGGTCCATGCGATGGCCGAGGCGTAGCCGAACTTGTACAGGCTGAACCCCTGCTCGTAGAGGTAGAGGCCGACGGTCTGGAACTGTCGGTCCGAGCCCCCCGTCGGGTTGCCCGTGCCGGCTTGGAACAGCAGCGGCTCGGCGATGATCTGGAAGCCGCCGATGGTGGACACGACGGCGGTGAAGATGATCGTCGGCCGCAGCATCGGGATCGTGATCTTCCGGAACTGGGTGAACTGGCCGGCCCCGTCCAGCGTCGCGGCCTCGTACAGATGCTCGGGGATCGTCTGCATGGCGGCCAGGTAGATCAGCGCGTTGTAGCCGGTCCACCGCCAGATGACGATGAGCGAGATGGCGATGTGCGAGGACAGGGTGCCCGCCTGCCAGTCCACCGGGTCGAGCCCCACCAGATCGAGCGCCCAGTTGACCATGCCGAAGTCGCGGCCGAAGAGCTGGGCGAAGATGATCGTGACGGCGACGATGGACGTCACGTTGGGCAGCAGCACGCCCATCCGGAAGAACGTGCGGGCACGCAGGCTGCGGTTGAGCATGTGCGCGATGAACAGGGCCGCGAGCAGCTGCGGCACGGTGGACAGCAGCCAGATGCTGACGGTGTTGAACAGCGCGTTCCAGAAGTAGTCGTCGGTCAGCAGTTCGGCGTAGTTCGCCAGCCCCACCCAGTGCCGGGTGGGCTCCAGCAGGTTCCAGTTCGTGAGCGAGACGTACGCGGTGTACAGCAGCGGGAACATCCCCACCGCGCCGAACAGCAGGAAGAACGGGGCGATGTAGAAGTACGGCGAGCCCTTGACGTCGAGCTGGTAGGCCCAGCGGCGCCGTGGCCCGGATCGTGCGAGGGTCATGGGTCCATCCCGGGGAAGGGGTGACGGCGAGCCCTTACCTCCCGCCGTCACCCGGCTTGGCTGGGCGGCTACTGCTCGATGCGCTCGACGTCCTTGAGCATCTGCTCCCAGGCCTGCGGGCCGTCCTGCTTGCCCTCCTCCACTCGGTTGATCGCGTCGCGGATGGCGGTCTGGATGTCGCCGGCCCGCGGCCCTTGGTACTGCGGCTTCAGGTTCAGCGCGGCGGTGGTGAAGACCTGCCCGACCGGGGCGTCGTTGAAGAAGGCGTTCTTCAGGTTCTTGACCTCGGGCTTCTCGTACGTCGCCACTGTTGAAGGCAGGATGCCGTGCGCCTTGAACACCTCGATCTGCTGCTCGGGAGCCGTCAGCCAGGTGATCAGGTCCACCGCCTCCTTCACGTGCTTGCTCTGCGCCGGAACCGTCAGGTAGGAGCCGCCCCAGTTGCCGCCGCCGCCGGGGATGGCCGCGATGTCCCACTTGCCGGCGAATGCCTTGGCCTGGTCCTGGATCTTCGCGAGCATCCAGGCGGGGCAGGCGATGGTGGCGAACTGACTCTTGGCGAAGCCGGTGTTCCACGCCGGGGAGCTGCCCACCAGCTTGGCCGACTCGCCGTCGGCTACGGCCTTGAGCACCTCGTCGTACGCCGAGCGGACCACCGGGTTGGTGGCGACGACCACGTGGTCGGAGGCGTCGTAGTAGCCGGTCTCGGCCTGCCCGATCATCGCGTTGAAGATCTGTGCGCCGCCGTCGAAGAAGCTGGCGCCCTCCGGCTTGTTCGCGGTGTACTTCCTGCCGGCCTCGAAGTACGACGCCCAGTCCGGCCAGAGCTTGCTCACCTCGTCGCGCTCGGTGGGCAGGCCGGCCTTCTCGAACAGGTCGCGCCGGTAGCACATGGCCAGGCCGCCGACGTCCGTCCCGTATCCGATCTGGGCCCCGTTCTTGGCCACCGACGCCTGCCACTTCCACGGCAACCACCGGTCCTTGAGCCCGTCGGCGCCGTGCTTGCGCAGGTCGACGAAGCGCTCCGGCTGCGCCCTGAACTGGGCGATGAAGCCGGTGTCGATGCCCTCCACGTCCGCCGCGCCGCTGCCCGTCGCCAGATGGGCGGCCAGGTTGCGATGGTGGTCGTTGTACGCCGACGTACGCTCGACGATCTTGATGTTCGGGTGGGCGGCCTCGTACTTGGCGTACAGGTCCTTGAACCCCATGTTCCCGAACAGGTTGAGAGTGAGGGTGACGGGGCCGTCGCCGGACGAGCCGGTCGAGCCGCCGCAGCCGGCGGTGAGCACGCCGACGGCGAGCACACCCACGAGCAGACGAAGTTTCGCAGCAGACACCGTGAACTCCTTGGCAGGAAGAAGGGGCGTGGCTGCGAGATGCGACGGTCGAGCCGCGGCAACGAAAAGCATCGACCGATACGCCCGCCATGAGACATAACAGCGGCACGCGATGTCAAATCACGAAAACGTAACACCGATGAAATTACCGGCAACCTTGACAGACTTCCCACGATTGCGTAATTTCCTCGAAACCGGTTACATGAAACCGGTTGCAGCGAGATGCGGCAGCGTTCGATCCGTGGCAACGATCAGAGAGCTGGCACGCCTGTGCGGCGTGTCCCCGGCAACCGTCTCCCGCGATTTCAACAATCCGGAGGTAGCGAACGCGAAGACCAGGACGCAGGTTCTGCGGGCGGCGCGTCAGATCGGCTACCTGCCCAACGAGTCGGCCCGCACGCCGGCCACCAAGAAGTCCTTCATGGTCGGCCTCGTGTGGGGGACACCGACCACCGCCGCCCCGGCTGGCGGCACCCGTTTTTCCAGGAAATCCTCGTCGGCCTGAAGACCGCGCTCAGCGGGCGCGGATATCACCTCCTCATGCTCGCCACCAGCGGGGAGAGGAACGGTGAGCGGACCGACGACGCCTTCGCGCGGGCCGTGCACAGGCACAACCTGGACGGCGTGGTGATGATCGACAGCGGCACGTGGGACCCCTCACTGCGGCGGCCGGAGGGAGGCGGGCCGCCGCCGGCGGCGGGGCCCGGCGCGGGCGGCGGGGCCCGGCGCGGGCGGCGGCTCGGTGACCGGCGCTCTTGCGAGGGGCGAGCGCGGCGAGTAGGTTCCGGGTACGCCGTCGAGCCCGGAAGGAGGTCAGAACAATGTCCGATGTTCTGCGCCCCGTCCGCGTTCCGGCGTCCGCGCGGATCTGATCGGGGGCGTTCCGCCTTCCCGGAGGATCATTCATGACCGATCCGGAGGTGGGCGCCGCTCTGCTGCGGACCGCGCACGAGGCACTCGGCGGGCCGGGGTCGTACTACGCCTCCTTGCCGCCGCACTGGCGGAGCAGGCCGGACATCCTCACCGCGGTGCGGGCGCCGATGGCCGCGGCCCGCCTCGCCGGCCTGGCCGGGCGCGGTGAGCGGCTGAGATACGCCTGGACGGGCTCGCCTCCGCCGGCGACCCCCGGGAGGTACGCCTTCCGCCCGGCCGCCGACGCGGCGGAGGTCCACGCTTTGGTGGCACGGATCGCGGAGCCCGACCTGCTGACGGGCGCCGAGATCGCGCGGGCGGTGGGCGGTGTGGACACGGCCGCCGATCCGCTGGCCTGGTGGACCGGGCCGATCGACAATTGGCGTGTGGCGCTGGACGCGGGGGAGCCGGTCGGCCTGGCCGGAACGGCCGGTGACGCCGTAGCGCCGCCGCCTGTGAGCCAGATACGGCGCGCAAGCGCGAGCGAAGAGGCGAAGGTGAGCTCGGGCCACGGCGCTCCCACGTCATAACATCCCCGCCGCAGCGCCGCGACGTCACGGGCGCCGGCGTTGAGGGCGACAACCGGTCTGCCAGTGCATTCAGCGGCGGGGAAACCTGGCGCGCAGCTCCCATCACGTATTTGACATAATGTTTATTATCGAGCAACGAGTTAGAGGTGCGGGAAGGGGTGGATCGGGCTGGTCGCGCGGCTGTGTCCGTTCACCGCATCTACGGCGTCAGGCAAACTCCCGCACCGAGGAGAACGCCGAACCCGGCACGCTCAACCGCCGTCTGTGTGACGTCGCGGCATCTGGCTCCGCGGAGCTGCTACACGGCCCAGACGCCGCCCACATGCCGGGCTCGCGTCATGATCACGCCGCCATGCCGGGTCCGGCCTTTGCACCGGCCATTGCACCGGCCATTTCCGCTCCGGGACGCCGATTCCGGGCCTCGCCGGCTTCGATACGCCACGGGACGGGAACCCGGCGGACATCGTTTCGCCGCGCGCCGGACCTCATCGATCGGAGAACCGGGACCCCCACTCGTCCCCCTATACCGGACAGAAGGTGGATTCTGTTTGGTATGGATCAAACCGGCACGGACTTATTGGAAGGCGCTGAACGTCGCCTCCGGGCGGTCGCGCTTGGCGTACAGGTCCCAAGCGGCGTCGGCGATCACGTCCGGGTCGAGGGACCTACTCCCCACGTCGCCGAAGCGCTCGGGCTGGGAGGTCACCAGCCGGTGGATGTCACCCCGTTCGACCAGTCCCCCGATGATCAGGTTTCCGGCGTAGACGCCCTCCCCTGCCAACGCGACGTTGAGGGTCAGGGCGTAGGCGCGCAGCGCCGCCGCCGACAGCGCCAGGCTTCCGAGCGCGGGCATCGGCATGACGGCGCTCAACCCACCGGCGAACAACAGCCCGCCCTCCCCTCTCTCGATCATGCCGGGCAGCACCGCGCCGACCGCGTCGATCGCCGGATACAGGAAGTCCATCGCCTCCCTGGCGTCGCCGGCGGTCGTCTCGGTGATCGGCCGGGGCGGGGTGTTCAGGTCGGAGGCTCCCGGCCCGTAGTAGAGAACGTCGATCGCGCCGAAACGATCGGTGATCGCGCCCAGGGCGGAGACGAGCCGGTCGCGGTCGCGTACATCGGCGGCGAAGGACGCCGCCTCGATCCCCGCTTCGGCCAGGGCCGCCACGTATCCGGCGTGCCGGGCCTCGGTCCGGGAGATCAGCGCCACGGCGTACCCCTCGCGCCCGAACCGATGCGCGACGGACATGCCGAGTCCGGGCCCGGCACCGATGACGGCGACGGTCTTGCGTGCTGCTGCAGGCATGGGGCACCTCTCCAGGTCGGTAAGTTGAGGATCGTCTCAACTTGAGCGCGACACTAGCACAAACTTGAGGCAACCCTCAGATTCGTATGATGGGAGGCATGGCAGCCGGATCGAAACCGCTGCGGTCGGATGCCGCGCGCAACCGCGACAAACTGCTGGTCGCGGCCACCCAGGTGCTCGCCGAGCGCGGGCTCGACGCTCCGCTGGAGCACATCGCCCGCCGTGCCGGCGTCAGCATCGGCACTCTCTACAACCACTTCCCGACCCGGGAGGCGCTCCTCGGGGCGGTCCTCCCCCAGCGGATGGCCGCTCTCGACGAGATCACCGCGGCGGCGCTGGCTCACCCCGACCCCTGGGCGGGCTTCGCCGGTTTCCTCGAAGGGCTGTTCACCCTGCAGGCCGAGGATCACAGCCTCAACGAGGCTCTGACGCAGAGCTTCTCCCTGGCCACTGACGTGAGCCAGGCGTGCCACCGCGGCTTCCGGGACGTCGAGCGCATCATCGAGCGGGCCAGGACCGCCGGCCGTCTACGGGCCGATTTCGCGCCCACGGATCTGGTCACCCTGATCTGGGCGATGTCGCAGGTCATCCGTGAGTCGATGGAGACCGCTCCGGACACGTGGCGCCGTTTCCTGGCCTTCTTCCTCGACGGCCTGCGCGCCGAGGCCGCGCATCCCCTCCCCCAGGGGCACCGGTCCGCTGATCGGTGATCGGCTGGCAACCGATCTTCGCCGTGCCACGTCTCATGTAGGTCCCCTACGCCCCATGAGTCCCATCAGGAGCCGGCGTTGCGTATGCGTGCGGTGGTCTCGTTCGTCTTCGCGGGTTGGCTCGCGGTGCTGTGTCAACCGGTTGAGGCCGCTCCCCTGCCGGGCGCGGAACGCGGCCTGCGCATGGCCACCGAGGTCGTCGAGTACGAATGCACGACCGACGGCGTCACCGAGAAGCAGAACGTCGAGATCAACGTCGAGCTGACCATGCCGGACGACGCCACGACGGGCCGGCAGATGTCCATCGGCTGGCGCGGGACGTACGTCACCGGCAGCGAGCTGCGGGCGCCCGCCGGCGGGCTCTCCGGCGTCAAGCTGTACGCGTACGCGGCCCTGACCGGGATCGCGAACCTGACCTCCGCGACCGGCGTGAGCGAGCACTTGAGCACGATCGCCGGCGGGGAGATCATTCCGCTGCCGACGGCCGCCGTGAGCCTGAAGACGACCGCGTCGAACGCGGGCACGGCCTCGGTGCGGCCGGCCGCCGTCAACATCGGCCCCTCGCCCACCGCGCCGGTGATCGAGTGCGAGGTGCGGAACGCGGACGAGCTCACCGCCTACACCCTCACCGTCACCCGGGACGGGCAGTCGAGCACCAGCCCCTCCCCGAGCGCTACGCCGTCCGCGAGCGCCACCACCAGTGGCAGCCCCAAGCCGACCCGGACCGTCACGGCCACGGTGACCGCGGCCGTACCGGACGATGACGACGATGTGGCCCCGGCGGCCCGGGACGCGATCGAGACGCCGATCGGCGCGGCCGCGACCGGAGGCGGTGGCGAGGCCGGGCCGGACGGCCGCATGTACGTGCTGACCGGTCTCGCGATCTGTCTGGCCGCCGGCGCCGGGCTCCTGCTGCGCCGCCGCCTCCTGGCACGGTGAGCGTGCCGCTCCCGGATCGAATGCGGCGTGAACTTTTCACGGGTCCGGCAGGTCCTCTTTCCCGAACGGCTGCCCGGCCGGAAACCACGTTTCCGGCCGGGCCTGGACAGGCGATAAGTCGATCGCCGCTGCGTGTACTGTGTCCGCGGACGAACAGGCCGGCAGTTTCGGACTGCGTGTCCTCCGCAGCAGTATTTTCACCTCTCGTTTCGACCTGACTTTCGGTCCGCGCCGAAAATCGCGGTCATTGACCGTTCCCGGCGGCGGTGATGAATTCACGTGGCGAGAGTGAGGCGGGAGAAGGGGATTGCACATGTTCGCTGCGAAAACGGCCCGGCGGGCGCTGGCGCTCGGATCGGCGCTGGTCACGACCGGGGTGCTGGCTCTGGTGGCCGCGCCACAACCGGCCATGGCGTCCGGCATCACGGTGCAGGTGACGGTCGACTGCCTCAACGTGAACTTCTTCGGCGACACCTCCGACTGGTATGCCACCGACCTGCGGTTCGGCGGCGTGTCGGTGCCCTACAGCAGCGCGACCGCCATCCCGGCCACGCACTCGTGGCAGTTCACCCAGACGGTGCCCAGCGGGACGACGGCCGTCGGCGCCGGCGGCATCTGCAGCGGCGGACACCAGTACGACTTCTTCGGCTCCACCGGCTATGCCAGCATCCCCGCGGGCACGACCACCGTCATCGGCACCTGGGCCTGCACCACCGCCCCGGTCTACCCCGGGCCGTGGCAGACCAACTGCTACGTGCAGTCCGTCTCCTTCAGCTGAGCTCGTACGGCCGGCCCTCCTCTCGTACGGTGAAGCGAGAGGAGGGCCGGCCGGCATGGACGAGGAGATCCTGGTAGGGGGCGTCAACCGGGTCGTCAGGATCGGCGGCACGGTGCGCCGCCCGGCCCGCCGGTGGACGCCGGCGGTTCACGCATTGCTGGAGCACCTGGCGGCGGCCCGGTTCGCGGGGGCGCCGAGAGCGCACGGGATGGACGGCGAGGGCCGGGAGGTGCTCGACTTCCTGCCGGGGCGGGTGCCCGACTATCCCCTGCCGCCGTACGCGGCGTCGGCGAAGGCGCTGGCGGACGTCGGCGAGCTGCTGCGGGACTATCACGACGCGACGGTGGGCTTTGAGCCTCCGGGGGACGCGGAGTGGTACTTCTCCCCACGGACTCCGGCCGAGGTGGTGTGCCACGGCGACGTGGCGCCCTACAACTGCGTCTTCCGTGATGGGCGGCCGGTGGCGTTCATCGACTTCGACACCGCGCATCCGGGCCCCCGGGTGTGGGATGTGGCGTACGCGGCGTACCGCTTCGTGCCCTTGCACGATCCCGGTCGTGACCCGGCTGCCCCGCCGGTGGTGGAACAGGCGCGGCGGCTGGGTCTTTTCGCCGGCGCGTACGGGCTCGGCTCGGGCGATCGGAAGGCGCTGGTCGCCACCGCGTCGGCCCGGCTGGAGCACCTGGTGAACCACATGCGTGAACGGGCACGGGCGGGTGACGAGGCCTTCGCCGCCCATCTGGCGCGCGGCGACGACACCCTCTACCTCACCGATATAGCCCACATCGCCCGCCATGACGCGCTCTTCCGCGCGGCGGTGATCTGTACCTGAATTGCCGGTTGGGGCCACTATCGCGCCGACGCGCGTTTTACGATCACCACATGCCTAACCTGGGTCCGATGGAGTTCGTGCTCCTCGGCGTCATCGTGATCGTGCTGCTTGGTTTCTTCGTCGTCTTCGCCGCCGTGCGGGCAGGTGCGCGGCCCGCGGGTCCGCTCGCCTGGCGCAGTCCGGGCTTGGCGCCACCGGTCTCGGCAGCTCTGCTGCAGCGCGTACGGGAGTTGTACGCGGAGAACAAGAAAATCGAGGCGATCAAGCTGATCCGCGAGGAGACCGGGCTGGGGCTGAAGGAGGCGAAGGACCTGGCCGACGGGATCGGCGCGGGCCGGCCGCTGCCCGTGGCCACGGCGCGTCACGGGTACGACCTGGCCGCGCGGGCGCGGGAGCTGAAGGAGGCGGGCCGTGTGGAGCAGGCGGTGTTCCTGGTGCGCGGTGAGACGGGCATGAGCCAGAGCGAGGCGGAGCGGTTCGTCGACGCGCTCGGCGTGGAGTAGAAACGGCGCCTGCTCCCGGAGCGGGTGGCCGCGCGGTTCCACGCCGGTTCGGGGCCGGATGATTGTTGTCGGTCCCGGGCGGTACGGTGTCGATCATGCTGCCCCCGCAGGTGAACCGGCTGACCGTGCAGGAGGCCGCGGACCGTTATGTGGAGCTGGTCCGGGCCAAGACCGTGACCGGGGCGCTCTCGCCCGCGACCGCCGAGGTGTACGCGCGGGACGTGGCCACGTTCGTACGGCTGGCGGGCGACGCCCGGGTGCTGGACGACCTGACCGGTGAGGACGTCGACGCGGTGCTGCTGGCGTTCGCGCGCAAGCCGGACGAGCGCCGGCGCGGGCGCGGTGAGGACGGCACGGCCGACGAGGGCTCGTCGGGTGACGGTGCCTCTCGTGGAGGTGGGGCGCGGGGAGCGACCCCGCGGGGTGGTCCGGGGCAGAGCGCGGCGTCGCAGGCGAGGTTCCGCCGGTCGGTGTCGGCGTTGTTCCGGCATGCCGCGTCGGCGGGGTGGGTGCATCTGGACCCGATGGCCGCCTCGTCGGTGCGGGCACGGGAGCGGGGCGGGCTGCGGCCGGAACGCCGGGCGCTGACCCGGGAGCAGGCCGAGGGCCTGATCGAGGCGGCCCGCTCCCCCGCCCCGCCGCCTGAGCCGGGCGGCTCGGACGGGCGCCGCCGCCGGGTGGATCAACGGACCGAGGTACGGGACGCGCTGGTGGTGATGCTGCTGGCCGCGCTGGGGCCGCGGGTGTCGGAGCTGGTGCGGGCGAACGTGGAGGATTTCTACACCAACGACGGGATGCGTTACTGGCGGATCTTCGGCAAGGGCGGGCGTACCCGCGACGTGCCGCTCCCCCGTGACGTGGCCGCCGCGCTGGACGCGTACCTCGCGGTGCGCGTGGCCGGGGACGGCGAGAAGGCGCTGCTGCTGTCGTGGCGGGGCAGGCGGCTGGCCCGGGGCGACGTGCAGGCGGTGATCGACCGGGTGCGGCAGGGGGTGGAGCCCGGGCGGAGCCGGGAGGTGACGCCGCACGGGCTGCGGCACACGACGGCGACGCACCTGCTGGCCGACGGCACGGACATGGACGCGGTGCGGCGGGTGCTGGGGCACAGCGACCTGTCGACGCTCGGACGTTACCGCGACGATCTGCCCGGCGAGCTGGAGGTGGCGATGGGGTCGCACCCGCTGCTGCGCCGCCGTGGCGGCGGCCGGGCCGGGCGGACCGCGCCCGGCGGGGAGAGCGGTCCCGGGGAGGGCTGATCCCCGGGCCGCCGTAGGTCCGCCGGCCGCGTGCCTGCTGGGCAGCGTGCCTGCCGGGCCGGGTCAGCTCAGGCAGGTCAGCTCACGGGGTTCCAGCCGTCGGAACCGGCCAGGTACTTCTGCGGGGTGTAGTTGGCGGCCTGCGCGTCGCTCAGCTGCGGGCGGTTGGCGTTGACCGTGGCTCCGGCGCCGGTGTTCCGGTATTCGAAGAAGCGGGCGTTCTTCCATGAGTTGCCCGACATGTCGGTCCAGGGCTGGGAGGTCTTGATGGTCGAGCTGAGGGTGGACTCCCGGTAGAGCACCTGGGCGTTGGGACCCCAGGGCCGTCCCAGCTGGGTGGTGTCGCCGGTCGCGCCGCTGATCCGGGACTTGTAGATGAGGAACCCGTACGGCTTGGCGGCGTCGGTCCTGGCCGCGGTGATGGGGGCGCCGCTGCTGCGCTTCTCGTAGATGTCGCAGTCGTGCAGCACGGCGGTGCCGTCCCCGAAGATGAAGTCGACGGTGCCGTCGATGTAGGAGCTTCTGACGTACGCGCGGGCGGAGGCGTTGACCAGGAAGGTGTCCTGGTCGCCCAGCAGCCGTACGTTCGACAGGGTCGCCCGGTCGGCGTTGAGGTTCAGCGCGACCGCCTGCTGGTTGACGGTGGAGCCGTCCTCGACGTAGTCGTTGGAGACCGTCAGGTTGGTGAGGGCGGAGTCGTGGCCGTTGACGAACGCGGTGGCGCTGTTGAACGTGCCGTACGCGCCGGCCGCGTGGTTGTTGACGATCAGGACGTCCCTGGCCGAGGAGCCGAGGCCCTGCAGGGTGATGTACGGCTTGTTCGCCGGGATGGTGACGATCTCCCGGTAGGTTCCGGGCTTGATCGTGATGACTTTCCTGCTGGAGTTGCCGGTCGGCACCGCGTCGATCGCGGCCTGCACCGTCCGGTAGGTGCCGGTGCCGTCGGCGGCGACGGTGGGCTTCCCGGTCGTGGGCGTCGCCGTCGGCGTCGCGGAAGGTGTCGCAGAGGGCGTCACCGTGGGAGTCACCGTGGGAGTCGCCGAGGGTGTCACGGTGGGGGTGACGGTGGGCGTCACCGTCGGCGTCACCGAGGGGGTGGGTGACGAGGTGGTGGTGGAGCCGGTGCAGGTCACGCCGTTGAGCGTGAAAGCCGCCGGCTTGGGGTTGGAACCCGACCACGAGCCGTTGAACCCGATCGAGACGGACGCGCCGGTGGCGATGGCGGCGTTGTAATCCACGTTCGTGGCCGTGACGTTCTGCCCGCTCTGGCTCCAGTTGGCCGACCAGCCGGTCGTCACCTTCTGACCCGAGCTGGGGAAGGTGAAGGCGAGCGTCCAGCCGTTGACGGCGCTGCCGAGATTCTGCACGGTGACGGCGGCGCTGAAGCCGCCCGGCCACTCGCTGGTGGTGTAGGTGACGGCGCAGCCGGTCGCGGCGGTCGCCGTTCCCGGGACCCCGGCGGCGAGGCCGCCCACGACCAGCGCGGCCGCCAGAGCCGCCGTACCACCGCGGCGGCCGCTTCGGGAGCCGCTGTGCGGGCCGGGACTCGCCGTCCCAGGCGTGGTGTCGGGCATCTGCGCTCCTTCGGGACGGGTCATCGTGGACGGAAAGCCGCTGCTCGCACCATGCGAGCGAAAGCCTCCGCACGGTAAGATCGCCCGGCGGAATAAGTCAACCGTCCAAACTAATGCGGCGGCGTCGCCGCTGCTCGGCCGCGACCCGGGCCGGAAAGTTTCACCCGCTCTCCCCTGCCCCGGCTCGGGGCCGGGCGGTCACAGGACAGCGGCGAGGCGGTCCGTCAGCAGATGGCGCCATCCCCCGTCCATGATGGATCGGGCCCGCCGCTGCAGTTCGCTGCCGGGATCGAAGCCCTCGTGGGTGAGGAACAGCCGGGTGCCCCTGCCTTCGGGTTCGAGCGTCCAGGTGATCGTCCAGTCGGCGGCGGCGCGGCTGGCGGGGTCGGCGTCGCGCCAGCCGAGGCGGAGCATGCGCTCGGGTTCGAAGGCCAGCACCTCGGCCTGCACGGTGCCGGAGAACCCGGTGCCGGGCATGGCCATGCCGGCCATGGTGTAGCGGTGGCCTACGGCGAGGCGGAAGTCTCCCGGCATGAACCACCGGGCGAGCAGCCCGGGGTCGGTCAGGGCCTGCCACACGCGGGCGGGCGGATGCGCCAGGAACTCGTCGAGCCGCAGCACGGCCAGGTCGCCGGTGTCGTTCACGTCGTTTATCTCGTTCATCTCGTCTCCTGGTCTCCGGTACGGCCGAGAGCGGCGGCGTCCCCGATGTCATCCATGTCGTCTGTGCCGTCTGTGTCGTCCATGCCGTCGAGCAGGTCGCGCAGGCCGGTCAGCCTGCCGCGCCAGAACCGCTCGTACGGGTCGAGCCAGTCGCGGACGCGGGCGAGCGGGACGGCCTCCAGACGGTAGAGCCTGCGCCTGCCGTCGCGGCGTTCGCTGACCAGGCCCGCCTCGCGCAGCACGCGGAGGTGCTCGGAGAAGCTGGGCCGGGCCATCGCGAAGCCGGAGGCCAGGTCCTGCACCGACTGGGGGCCCTGTTCGCGCAGCAGGCGCAGGACCTCGCGCCGCACCGGGCTGGCGAGGGCGGCGAAGATCTCGTCTTCCGCGGGGGCGGCGGGAGTGATGTCCACGCGTTCCATAATACGTAGGAAATCTCCTACCTGTCATCGCTTAGGTAGGATATTTCCTACCCCAACACTCCGCAGGCGGTCACTTGACTGCGATCTTCACGCAGCCTTTCACGCTTCCGAAACGCACCGGAAACACATCACCGTGAAGATGGGGACTCGTGATCAGGGCCATACTGTTCGACCTCGACGAGACCCTCTTCGACCATCGCCGGGCCGTCGCCCACGCCGCGACCCGCTGGATGGAGACGGTCTGCCCCGGCCATGAGCTGCTGCCGGAGGCGCCGGCGCTGTGGCTCGACCTGGAGGACAAGCATCTGCCGGCCTGGCACGCCGGCGAGTGCTCGTTCGCCGAGCAGCGGCGCAGACGGCTGCGGGAGTTCTGCGACCGGCTGGGCATGCCCGCGCCGGCCGACCCGGACGCGGCCTTCGCCGGGTTCCTCACCCACTACGAGGACGCCTGGGCCGCCTTCCCCGACGTGGCCGCGACACTCGCGGCGCTCGGCGACGGGCTGACACTGGGCGTGCTCAGCAACGGCGATCCCGTGCAGCAGGAGGCCAAGCTGCGGCGCCTCGGGCTGATGGACCGCATGGAGGTCGTCCTGACCCCCGAGACGCTCGGCGCGTTCAAGCCGGCCCCGGAGTGCTACCTGCGGGCGGCGGCGAAGCTGGGGCTGCGGCCCGAGGAAGTGCTGATGGTCGGCGACAACCTGCTGCTGGACGCCGTCGCGCCCGCCCGGGTCGGCATGCACGGCGTCTGGCTCGACCGCTACCGCGCCGAGCCCTCCCCCGGTTTCGCCTCGTCGGGCGAACCCGCCGGCTCCGTGGTGAGGGTCACCACGCTGCGCGATCTGCCGGGCGTGCTGGACGGCCTGAATCCCCGCCTGGCCGACGCCGTCCGCGCCGCCTGAGACAGAGCCGCCTAAGACAGAGGCGCCTAAGACAGGCGCGCCCGACCCGCTACGGGGCAGATCAATCAAACCAGTTTGATGTACCATGCTCGTCATGGTGTCGTCCGCGCACGCCGTCCCGCCGGCGTTCGTCCGGCTGGCCGCGCACGCGGTGCGGTGGCGGCTGCTGAGCGAGCTCGCATACGGCGACCTGCGCGTGCGGGAGCTGGTGGCGCTGGTCGGCGAGCCGCAGAACGTGGTCTCCTACCACCTGCGGCTCCTGCGCTCGGACGGGCTGGTCACGGCCCGGCGCAGCAGCCACGACGGCCGTGACAGCTACTACCGCCTGGACCTGGAGCGCTGCGCGGAGACGCTGGCCGCCGCGGGCACCGCCCTGCATCCCGCGCTGCGCCTGGTGCCCGCACAGCCGGCGGCCGCGGGCGATCCGGTCACGTCCCCTGCGACGCCCGCCGTGACGTCCTCGGTGCTGTTCGTGTGCACCGGCAACAGCGCCCGCTCGCCCGTCGCCGAGGCCCTGCTGCGTCACCGCGCCGGCGGCCGCGCCGACGTGGCCAGCGCGGGCAGCCACCCCAAGCCCCGTACGCACCCCGACGCCGTTCGCGTGCTGCGCAGGGGGTACGGCATCGACATCGCCGACCGGCGGCCCCGGCATCTGGACACGCTGACCGGCCGCCGCTTCGACTACGTGATCACTCTGTGCGACAAGGTCCGTGAGGTCTGCCCCGAGCCCGGCGGCCACTCGCGGCACCTGCACTGGAGCATCCCCGACCCGGCCGCCACCGGCGACGGGACCGGCCAGGCCGGTTATCCGGCGTTCGAACGCGCCGCCGCCGAGATCGACACCCGCATCCGCTACCTGCTCCCCGTCCTCACCCACCCTCCACGAACCTGACCGAGGAGGCACAACCATGACATCACCCGACCGGTTCGCCGGCGTCCGCTACATCGTCAACGACGTGCAGGCGGCCGTCGACTTCTACACGACGCATCTGGGGTTCACCCTGCGGGCCGCCGCCGCGCCCGCCTTCGCCGACGTCGTACGCGGGCCGCTGCGGCTGCTGCTGTCCGGCCCGGCCAGTTCCGGCGCCCGCGCCACCCCGGACGACGCGGGGGCCGCCGGCCGCAACCGCGTCCACCTGATCGTCGACGACCTGGACACCGAGGTCGCCCGGCTGCGGGCCGCGGGCCTGCCGTTCCGGAGCGACGTGGTCACCGGTCCCGGCGGGCGGCAGATCCTGCTCGCCGACCCGGCCGGCAACCTGGTCGAACTGTTCCAGCCCGCCTGAGGCCGGGCTCAGCGGCGTACGGCGGCGACGCCGAGGCCGCGGCGGGAGAAACCCAGCCGTTCGTAGACGGCGATCGCCGGGGCGTTCCAGTCGTCGACCATCAGTGCCGCCCGCCCGTGCGCGTCGAGCAGCGCGGACGCCGCGAACCGGCACACCCGCTCCCCCAGCCCGTGCCCCCGCGCGGGCACGGCGGTCGCGACGCCGGCGAGCAGCCCCACCGACGGCGCGGACCACGCGTCGGCCGCGACCGCCAGCAGCGCCCCCGCGCCGTCGCGGATCCCGGCCCACCGGCGCACCCCCGGCAGGCCCGGCACGGCGTACGAGTGGGGGTGGGCGGCGGCGAGCAGGGCGGCCACCTCCGGCTCGTCGGCGGGTTCCAGCCACCCGGCCTCCGCCCCGATCGACCATGCGCCCGCCGACGCCCCCTGCGCCGGGTCCGGGGCGCCCGCACGCGGCGGGGCGAGCTTCTCGGCCGTCATCCAGGTGAAGTGACCCGCGAGCTCCAGCTCGGGCGCGGCGCGGACCACCTCCTCCAGGAGAGCGGCCTCGCCGAGCGGCCGGAACGACGGGCCGGCCTCGGCCAGGGCGTGCCGCAGGAGCGGGACGACCCGGGCCGGCTCGCCCCTGACCACGAGGCGGTCGCGCCGCGCCAGCGCCGGGCTCGCCACCGCCACCGCGTCGCCGTACGCCCAGGCGCGGACGCCGGGCCGCATGCCCTGCGCCGCCCACATGACGAGGTCGGCGTCGCCGGAGGCGGCGGCGACCTCGGGCTCACCGGCCAGCGGGCTCACCGACGGGATCGGCCGCACCGGCGTCCCTACAGGATCGCGCCGGGGGTGTAGGCGGCGGCGCCGGGATGGCGCGCGGTGATCTCCCCGGCCCGCGCGACGACCGCCGCGACCTGACCGGCGGCGGCTCCGGCGAAGGTCGACCGGTCGGCGAGCAGCGCGTCGAGTTCGGCGCGGCCGAGCGGGAAGCGCTCGTCGGCGGCGAGGCGGTCGAGCAGTTCGTTGCCGGCGCCGCGCGAGCGCATGGCCAGCGCCGCGGCGACGGCGTGCTCCTTGATGACCTCGTGGGCGGTCTCGCGGCCCACCCCGGCCCGTACGGCGGCCATGAGCATCTTGGTCGTGGCGAGGAACGGCAGGTAGCGGCCCAGCTCGGCCTCGATGACGGCGGGGAACGCGCCGAACTCGTCCAGCACGGTCAGCATGGTCTCGGCCAGGCCGTCGAAGGCGAAGAACGCGTCGGGCAGCGCGACCCGGCGCACGACCGAGCAGGACACGTCGCCTTCGTTCCACTGGTCTCCGGCGAGCTCCCCGGCCATCGAGGCGTACCCGCGCAGGACCACGGTGAGGCCGTTGACGCGTTCGCAGGAGCGGGTGTTCATCTTGTGCGGCATCGCCGACGAGCCGACCTGGCCCTCCTTGAAGCCCTCGGTGACGAGTTCGTGCCCGGCCATCAGGCGGATCGTCTTGGCCAGGGAGGAGGGGGCGGCGGCCAGCTGCACCAGGGTGGTCAGCACGTCGTAGTCGAGCGAGCGGGGATAGACCTGCCCGACGCTGGTGAAGCGGCGGGGGAAGCCGAGGTGCGCGGCGACGCGGTCCTCCAGCGCGGCCAGCCGGCCGGAGCCGCCGAGCAGGTCGAGCATGTCCTGCGCGGTGCCGACGGGGCCCTTGACGCCGCGCAGGGGGTAGCGCTCGAGCAGGTTCTCCAGCCGTTCGTAGGCGACGATCAGTTCGTCGGCGGCGGTGGCGAAGCGCTTGCCGAGGGTGGTGGCCTGCGCGGCGACGTTGTGCGAACGGCCGGCCATGACGGTGGCGGCGTGCTCGGCGGCCAGGCGGGCCAGGCGGGCCAGCAGCGCCACGACCCGGTCGCGCACCAGCAGCAGGCTGTCGCGGATCTGCAGCTGCTCGACGTTCTCGGTCAGGTCGCGGGAGGTCATGCCCTTGTGGACGTGCTCGTGCCCGGCGAGGGCGTTGAACTCCTCGATGCGGGCCTTCACGTCATGCCGGGTGATCTTCTCCCGGTCGGCGATGGAGGCGAGGTCGACCTGCTCGGCGATCTTCTCGTAGTCGGCGATCGCCTGTTCGGGGACGTCGATCCCGAGGTCGGCCTGTGCCTTGAGGACGGCCAGCCAGAGCCGGCGCTCCAGCACCACCTTGTGCTCGGGTGACCACAGGCGGGCCAGTTCCGGCGAGGCGTAACGGGAGGCGAGGACATTCGGGATACGCGGCTTGGCACTCACGTTGGCCCAGTCTATTGAGGGCCGCCGCCCGCCGGACGCGGGAGGACCCCGGGACGGTCGTCGCGGGGACCGTCCCGGGGTCCTCCCTTCCTCCATGCTGCCCTCATGGCGCCGTCACAGGCACCTCATCGGGCGGGTTCGAGGGCCTCCTCGTCGTACACCGTGACCTCGCCGTCGTCGCCCCCGGGCCGGGCGGGAGCGCGGCGCATGCGCTCCTTCAGCCGTTCGACGATGACGTAGAGGGCGGGCACCAGGACCAGCGTGAGCAGCGTCGAGGACAGCAGGCCGCCGATCACGACGATGGCCAGCGGCTGGGAGATGAACCCGCCCGACCCGGTCACGCCCAGCGCCATCGGGGTGAGCGCGCAGATCGTCGCGATCGCGGTCATCAGGATGGGACGCAGGCGGCGCCGGCCGCCCTCGATGACCGCCTCGGTCACGCCGAGCCCCTGCTCGCGATACTGGTTGATCAGGTCGATCAGCACGATGGCGTTGGTGACGACGATGCCGATCAGCATCAGCATGCCGATCAGGGCGGGCACGCCGAGCGCGGTGTCGGTGACCAGCAGCAGTCCGATGGCGCCGGTCGCCGCGAACGGGATCGACACCAGCAGGATCAGCGGCTGCACGAGGCTGCGGAACGTCGCCACCATGATCATGAAGACGATCGCGATGGCGATCAGCATCGCCATGCCGAGGTCGGCGAACGCCTTCTGCTGGTCGGAGCTCGCGCCGCCGATCTTGTACGTCACCCCGGACGGCAGCGTCAGGGTCTTCAGCTTGTCGGTGACCTTGGCAGTGATCGCGCCCAGGTTGGAGGCGTCGGCCGCGCCCGACACGGTCGCGGTGCGGTCGCCGTCCTGGCGGGTGATCTGGGTCGGCCCGTCGGCCTTGACGACGTCGGCGACATCGGACAGCTTCACCAGGCCGGTCGCGGTGGGCACGGTGAGCTTCTTGATCGCGGCGAGGTCGTCGGGGGCGTCGCCGGACCCGCGCAGGATCACGTCGCTGGAGCGGCCGTCCACGTCGATCGAGCCGACCGGCGCGCCGCGGAACGCCTGCGCGACCAGCTGCCCGACGCCGGCCTCGGTCAGGCCGCGGGCGGCGGCCTTCTCGCGGTCCACGTGCACCTCGACCCGGGGGATGCTGTCTTCGAGGTTGGAGGAGACGTCCCGCAGGCCGTCCACGCCGGCCATGGCGTCGCGGACCGAGGCGGCGGCCGTCTTCAGCGCGTCCTGATCGGGCCCCTGCACGATGACCTGCACCTGGTCGGAGTTGAACCCGCCCCCGCCGCCGTTGCCGCCGACGGTGACGTCGCCGATGCCGGACAGGCCCTTCAGCCGCTCACGCAGCCGCTCCTCCAGGACGGGCGTGTCCACGCCCTCCTGCAGGGTGACGGAGTAGGAGGCGCGGTCGGAGGCGCCGCCCAGCCCGCCGAGGAAGCGGTTGCCGCCGCCGACCGTCACCTGGTAGGACTTCACGTCCCGGTCGGCGGCCAGCACCTCCTCGATCTCCTTGGCGGCCGCGTCGGTGGTCGCGAGGTCGGTCCCGGCCGGCATCCGCTGGCTGATCTGCGTGGTGTCGTTGCCGGAGGAGTCGAGGAAGTTGGTCTTCAGCTTGGGCGCCAGCGCCATCGTCGCGGCGAACACCACGACGCCGATGAGCACCGTCACCAGGCGCCGCCGGGTCGCGAAGCGCAGCACCGGCAGGTAGATCCGCTGCAGCGGGCTGCGCAGCTCCCTGCGCTCGGCGTCCTCGCGTACGGCCTGCGCCTCCTGCGGGGTGAGCTTCGGCGCCTTGAGGAACCAGTACGCCAGGACCGGGATGACGGTCAGCGCGACCAGCAGCGACGCCAGCAGCGCCACGGTGACCGTGATGGCGAAGGAGCTGAACAGCTCCCCGACCAGCCCGCCGACGAAGCCGATCGGCAGGAACACCGCGACCGTGGTCAGCGTGGAGGCGGTGACCGCGCCGGACACCTCGCGTACGGCCGTCAGGACCGCACTCCGTTTCTCCTCGCCGTAGGCGAGATGGCGCTTGATGTTCTCCAGCACCACGATGGAGTCGTCGACGACCCGGCCGACCGCGATCGTCAGCGCGCCCAGCGTGAGCAGGTTGAGCGAGTAGTCGCCCGCCCACAGCGCGATCAGGGCGATCACGACCGACAGCGGGATGGACACCGCCGTGACCAGCGTCGAACGCACCGACAGCAGGAACACCAGGATGACGAGCACGGCGAACGCCAGGCCCAGCAGGCCCTCGGTGGTGAGGTCCTCGATGGACCTCTCGACGTACGGCGCCTGGTCGAACACGACGTTCAGCTCGGCGCTGTCGCCGAGAGCGCGGGTCAGCCCCGGGAGGGCGTCGTTGACGTCGTGGGAGATCTGCACCGCGTTGCCGTCGGGGACCATGGTGATCGAGACGCCGAGGCTGGGTGAGCCGTTGGTGCGGGTGATGGTGGTCGCGGTGGCGTTCTCGATCTTGATGTCGGCCACGTCGCCCAGCTTGACCGGCTTGGGCGCCCTGGCCGGAGCCGCCGCGCCGCCCGCCGCACCGGCTCCCCCGGCTGTCGCGCCGCGCCCGGCCGGCGCCTGGCCGGGGAGCCCCTGACCCCCGGCCGCCCCGCGCTGGCTTCCGCCCGCCTGCCCGGCCGGGGCGCTCGCGGGGGTGAGGTACAGGTTCTCCAGGTCCTTCACCGAACGGACGGGATCGCCGATCTGCACGGTCAGCGACTTGCCGTCCTCGGTCAGCGTGCCGGCCGGGATGGACACCCCGTTGGCCCGCAGGAGGTCGGGAATCGCGGCGGCCGACAGCCCCAGGAAGGCCATCTTGCCCAGATCGGGGGTGATGACGACCTGCTGCTCGCGGGCTCCGCTGACGGTGACGTCGCGCACGCCCTCGATCGACTGCAGCTCCGGCACCATGATGCGCTCGATCTTGTCGGCCATGGCGTGCTCGTCGCCGCCGTCGCCCACGGCGATCGCCATGACCGGGATGTCGTCGGTGCTGCCCGCCACCACCTGGGGGTCGACGTCGGCCGGAAGCTGCGCCTTGATCCGGCTCACGGCCTGCTGCATCTTGCCGGTCATCTGGTCGATGTCGGTGCCGTACTCGTAGGCGACCTGCACCTGCGACATCCCCTCACGGGAGGTGGAGGTGATGTCGGTGACGCCGGCGATGCCCTGGAAGGCGCTCTCGATCGGCTTGGTGACCTGCTCCTCCACGATGTCGGGAGCGGCCCCGGGATAGCTCGCCACCGTGAAGGCCGCCGGGAACTCCAGGGACGGGAAGAGCTGTTGCTTCAGCGAGGGGATCGCGAAGAGGCCGAATCCCGCGAGCACCAGCGCGACCATGATCACGAGTGCGCGGTTGGCAAGGCTCAGCCTGGCCAAGGAGGTCATCCGAACTCCTGACAACGGAGGAAGTGTTTGGCGCAACCCTAACACTTCGCATGGCCCTAACATTTAGCCGGTGTATTAAACGCTGGTAACCTCTCGTGACGAGAGGTGGAACGTGAACGACAGCGCAGCCGAGCGACGCCCCCGCACCGGAACGGGATCCGAGGAGACCCCGTACGCGAGCCGGGAAGGGAGCCCGGAGACGGACCGGACGAGCGGCCCCCGCCCCCCGGCCGGCCGCCCGTACGCCCACGCCCGCGCGGACGAGGCCACCCCCGGGGAGGCCACCGCGGAAGAGGAGACCGAGCGCGGAGAGATCATCACCAGGCTCGCGGATCTCCAGCGTAGCCTGGGCCGCTTCTTCGCGCGCGACCGCTCGATGCCGCTGATGGCCTCCACGTTGACCATGCAGCAGTTCAAGGTCGTCATGCTCCTGTCGTTCGCGGGGCCCACCTCGGGCCAGGAGCTCTCCCGCCACCTCGGCGTCGGCCTGGCGACCGTCACCGGCATCGTCGACCGGGTGGTCGCGCAGGGCCTGGTCACCCGGCACGAGGACCCCCACGACCGCCGCGTACGCCTGGTCGAGCTCACCGAGGCGGGGCGGCGGCTCACCGGCGAGATCATCGAAGCCGGCACGGGCGGCTACGTCCGCCTCCTGCGGCGGCTCGACACCGAGACCCTGCGCACCATGGAAACGGTCATGCGCAAGATCGAGGACGCGATGCGCGACCTGCACGCCGAGGAGACCGTCACCGATGCCGTGAACGGCGTCATCGACGACCTCTCCTCCGGCGTCGCCGCCCACGCCACCGAGGCCGCCGAGGCCGCGGACGATCCGGCGTCCACCAGAGGGCTCCCCCGGCGCGGCTGACCGCCCGCGCGGCCCGTGGGAGTGCGCAGGGGTGGGCGCCGGACCGGGGCGGGCCGCTGCTAGCGTCACCCGATGTGCCGATCCACATCGAAGAGCTCTTCTCGCTGACCGGCCGGGTGGCCCTGGTCACCGGAGGCAGTTCCGGCATCGGATACGCGATGGCGGAGTCCCTCGGGCGTGCGGGGGCGGCCGTGATCCTGGTCGCCCGCCGGGAGAGGGAACTCGCCGAGGCCGCCGCCCGGCTCGACGGCCACGGAGTGCGGGCGGCGACGATCAGCGCCGACCTCGGCGACCGCGCCGCGATCGACCGCGTGTGCGAGCAGGCGCACGGATTCTTCGGCGACGTCGACATCCTCGTCAACGACGCCGCCAACAACATCCGCAGGCCCATGGCCGACCTCACCGCCGGCGACTACGACCAGACCATCGCCGTCAACCTCACCGCGCCGTTCCTGCTCGGGCAGCACTTCGGCCCCCGGATGGCCGCCCGCGGCTGGGGACGGATCATCAACGTCGGCTCCCAGCAGTCGATCAGCGCCTTCGGCGACAGCGGCGTCTACGGCGTGTCCAAGGCCGCCGTGTGCGGGCTGACCCGTTCGCAGGCCGAGGCGTGGTCCGGCCGCGGGGTCACCGCCAACACGATCGTGCCGGGATTCGTGCTGACTCCGCTCAACGCTGCCGCCCAGGCCGTCCCCGGGCGCGTGGAGGCGATGGCCGCCCGGACCATGACCGGCCGCAACGGCGTCCCGGGCGACTTCCGCGGCGTGGCCGTGTTCCTCGCCTCCGACGCCGCGTCGTACGTCACGGGCCAGGCCATCTGTGTCGACGGCGGCTTCAGCGTGCACTGACCGGGCGGCGCGCCCGCCGGAGGACCGGTGCCGCCGCCACCGGATACCGGCCACCCCGGAGACACCCCGGAGGCAGCCTGGAGACGCCGTCACTCGGAGCCGCAACCGGTGCAGGCCCCGGCGGCCGCACTCCAACACGCTCTCGCCCGTCCATCTGGGCGGGTGCCCTCCGCACGGCCTTCCACACGGCCTTTCGCAGAGCCGGTCGACCGGCGTCCCCGATGCCGGTGGGCATAGTGACAGAGCACCGTTCCTTGGCTACTCATCGTCACTACCGGGGTCCCACGCCGGGTAGGAGGGTCACGTCCCGGCGGAACCAGATGAGCGACAGCGAACGCCGGGGCAGGAACAGGAAGGCACGCACCGAGATGTCCCGCTACCGCACGCGGAGCCCGCGCGGCGCGATCGTCCCCGCGACGGACCTCGCGCCAGTCACCACGACGGTTCCCGCGATCCGGCGGCCGGCCCTGGCCCCGCGCCCTGTGGCCCCGCCCGTGGCCGCGTTCCTGGCCGCGTTCCTGGCCGCGATGGCCATACCGGCGGCGGGAATCGCCACCGCGCGGCCGGCCGCCGCACAGGTCACCTCGCCCCATGTCCGTACGGCGGCTACCGCGTTCCACGCGCCCCACCCCGGCGGCGGTGGCGGCGGGGGTCAGATCATCAGCGGCGGACAGGCCACCGGCGCGCAGGGCAGGTCGGGTGCGGGCAGGTCCAACCAGAACTTCAACGGCCTGCAGGCTCCCACGTTCGTCATCGGACGGACCCAGCAGGTGATGACCGGAGTCGGCGGGTACGCCGGGCAGGCCCTCGTCTGCGGATCCCGGCCCGCCGTCTGCCTGGCCGGGCAGAACATGCCCACCCACTTCAGGTCCTGACGCCCCCCGCCGCGCGCGGCGGCGGGAAGGGTCAGCGGCGGCGGACCACCCGGTGACCGGCGCCCTCGTGCCACATCTCGATCACCAACTGCTCCCCCGACTCGTCCACGCGCGTGTGGACCACCTCGGTCACCTCGACCCGGAACAGGTGGGAGTCCTCCCCCGGCGGCACTCCGTACGCCTCGCGCGCGGCCGGGTCGGTGACCTCGACGGCCCGCCCGGCCAGCTTGGCCTCGCCGTCCCAGGAGGCCGGATCCCCCTCGTCCGGGTCGACGGAGGGGCCGTGGATCGCCACCCGCGGATCGCGGCGCAGGTCGAGCGCCTTCATCGCCCCCGGCATCGACCCCAGCCACACCTCCCCGTCCTTGAACTCCACCTCGGTGCCGCTGATGCGCGGCGAGCCGTCCCGCCGCAGCGTCGCCATCGTCTTGTGCCTGCCCTTTCCCATGCTCGCCAGCACGCGCGCCGCCAGCGCGGGAATCTCCTTCTCGATCTCCTGCCAGGAAGCCATGCGGCCATCCTGCCGGACCCCACCGACATTCCTCCGGTCCACCGCGCGGCGGTGAGACCAGGCGGATGAAAGTTGCACGCCCCGCCTAACTCCCCCGCAGCTCATGACCGCGCACGAGGCGTTCTCCTTGACCGTTCCACACGGCCTCATCACGATCGCACGGCAAGATCCTCCAGCAAAGGGACGTCATGAGCACCCTGCGTACCACCAGGCCGGCCCTCGCGCTCCTCATGGGCGCAGTGGTGGCCGCCCAGACCCTCGCGGGCATCCCCTCCGCCAACGCCGAGGCGGCACCGGTCAACGTCACCGTCAACACCCGCGCGGCCTTGGCCGTCGCGTCCGACACCGCCGTGGGCACCAACCACGCGATCTGGGACTCCAACCTCGGGACGAACGAGACCGCGGACCTCCTCAAGGCCGCCGGTGTGAAGATGCTGCGCTACCCCGGTGGGTCGTACGCCGACATCTACCACTGGAAGACCCACACCGCCCCCGGCGGCTACGTCGCCCCCGACACGGACTTCGACACCTTCATCCGCGGCGCGCAGCGCACCGGCGCGCAGCCGATCGTCATCGCCAACTACGGCACCGGCACCGCCGAGGAGGCCGCCGACTGGGTCAAGTACGCCAACATCACCAAGGGCTACGGCGTCAAGTACTGGGAGATCGGCAACGAGAACTACGGCAACGGCCACTACGGCGCCGACTGGGAGGCCGACGACCACGCCGACAAGACCCCGGCCGAGTACGCCAGGAACGTCGTGAAGTACGCCGACGCGATGAAGGCCGTCGACCCCACCGTCAAGATCGGCGCGGTGCTCACCACCCCCGCCAACTGGCCCGACGGCATCGTCGCCGAAGGCGACCAGGCCACCTGGAACAACACCGTCCTGTCGATCGCCGCCTCGAAGATCGACTTCGTCATCCTGCACTGGTATCCCCCGCACACCGACGTCGCCGACGTCCTCACCAAGACCGCGCACATCCCCGACATGATCTCCATGGTCAAGCAGCAGATCACCAGGCACGCGGGCGCCCGCGCCGGTGACATCGGCATCGCCATGACCGAGATCAACAGCGGGATCGCGTACAACACCCAGCCCGCCGCGCTGTTCGCCGCCGACGCCTACGCGGGCCTCATGGAACAGGGCCTGTTCACGATCGACTGGTGGAACGTCCACAACGGGATCGGCACCGTCAGCACCGTCGCCGGCCACACCGACTACGGCGACTTCGGCATGCTGTCCAGCGCCGGCTGCACGGGCGACGTCTGCGAACCCCCCTTCAACACGCCCTTCGCGCCCTACCACGCGATCTCCATGGTCAGCGCGTTCGCGCGGCCCGGCGACCAGTTCGTCCGCGCGGCCACCGACGAGCCGCTGGTCGCGGCCCACGCCGTCCGCCGCCCCAACGGCGACCTCGCCGTGCTGCTGGTCAACCGCGACCCCGACAACGAGCGCCAGGTGAAGATCGGCTATGCCGGGTTCGCCCCCGCCGCCGAGGCGCCCGCGGTGTCCAGCCTCACCAACGGCGCGACGTCCGTCAGCACCGGCCACGGCGGCACCGCCACCACCCAGACCCTCCCGCCGTACTCGGTGACCACGCTGGTGCTGCACCCGGCGGCGGCCACCACAGGCGCCCCCGCGGCGCCCGGGCAGCCCACCGTCAGCGGCGTCACCGACAGGACCGCCACCATCTCCTGGCCCGCCTCCGCACCGGGCGCCGCCCCCATCGCCAAGTACGAGATCCACCGCCAGAACGGCGCCGTCACCGAGCAGCTCGGCGAGACCTCCGTCACCTCCTACGTGGTGCACAACCTCAACCCCGGCACCCGCTACACGGTCAACGTGATCGCCCGCGACACCGCCGGCCGCGTCTCCTGGGCCTCCGCTCCGCTCACCTTCACCACCGGCTCTCCCGACGAGAGCTCCTGCGCCGTACGCCTGACGGACACCACCGACTGGGCCAGCGGGTTCGTCGGCAACGTCGACATCACCAACACCGGCACCGCCGCCCTCGACGGCTGGACCCTCAACTTCACCTGGCCCACCACGTGGCAGAGCGTCAGCAGCGGATGGAGCGCCAACTGGACGCAGAGCGGGAAGTCCGTGACCGTCACCAGCACACCGGACAACCGCAAGCTCGCCCCCGGCGCCACCACCTCCATCGGCTTCGTCGGCGCCTACAGCGGCCCCAACGTGCTGCCCACCGCCTTCACCCTGAACGGCACCGTCTGCACCACCCGGTGACCCGGGCCTCCTGAAGACGAGCACGGCGCGGCGTACCGGCCGGTGAACCCGGTACGCCGCGCCCCGGGCAGGGCCTCAGCGGCTTCAGCCAGGGAGCGGCGTGCCGTTCTAGCCCCGCTCGACGACGGCGTGCTCCGACTCGGCCGGCTCCGCCGCCGCGACGGAGTCGCCGGCCTCGGCTGGAGCCCGCAGCTTCCCGATCGCCGCCTCGTCCCCCCGCTCGGCCAGCCGCCTCGTCGTGGCCGAGGACTCGCCGTAGGCGCGGGCCCACACTCGCAGCGCGCCACCCCCCGCGCGCTCTGCCCGTTCAGGGCTCGGGCTTGCGCCAGACGATGCTGTAGCGGAACAGCGGGTGCCGGCGATACCGGGAGCCGGGCAGGATCTCGGCGGCGATCGCCCGCATCTGCGGGTACGTCACCGGCGGCGGCCACACCGTGGGGGACGGATGCTGCCAGTGGCCCTTCGTGACGCGGAGGAAGGTGCCGAGGACGGTGCCGGCCAGGTCGTGCGGCAGGTCACCGGGCAGGGTGCTGCGCGCCAGCCCGACGACGGCCAGGACGCCCCCGGGACGCAGCAGGTCGCGCATGCGGGCCAGCCCGGTCGCGGCGTCCATGTGGTGCAGGGTGGCCACGGACACCACGACGTCGAACGAGGCCGGTGCGAAGGGGTGGGTGAGGAAGTCGCCGAGGATGTAGTCGACGTCGCCGGGCTGCTCGCGGGCCTGCTCGATGCTGGGCGCGTCGAGGTCGACGTCGAGGTCGATGCCGACGACGCGCGGCACCGTCCGCCGGAGCTCGCGAGCGAGCATGCCCTCGCCACAGCCCACGTCGAGAGCCCGCTTGGCTCCATCGGGAACCGCCCGCAGGATGCGGGGATGGTAATGGATGTTGTGGTTCCATCGCCTGCCGCCGTTCGCTGACATGGGCTCATCCTGCCGTGCCGGGCTCCTGCTCCGTGCCGTACAGCCGGGACAGGTCGGCGACGGCCTCGGCCATCAGCGCGCGCAACTCGGGCGGTTCCAGCACCTCGACCAGGGTGCCCAGGCGCAGCAGCAGCCACCGCGCGTGCGTGAGCGACTCGATCGGCACCGTCAGCCGCGTCCACCCGCCGGGCTCGGAGTGCCCGTTCGCCAGCGCCTTGTCGGCGACGTCGCCGCCGAGGGTGTACCGGAACAGGTCCTGCCCGCCCGGTGCGAGCCGTACGACCGCCTCGGCGGTGTACATGCGCGCGGCGAACCCCTCGGCGAAGCCGCGCCAGAACTCCGCGAGGTCGAAGTCCGGCGGCCGTTCGAAACGCTCGTCGAGGACCTCGGCCTCGATGATCCGGCCCACCCGGTAGGTCCGCACCGTGCCGGAACAGGCCGCGGCCAGATACCACGAGCCGCCCTTCAGCACCAGGCCGTACGGATGCAGCAGGCGGTCCACCTCGGCCGGGCCCCAGCGGCGGTACCGCATGCGGAGCACCCGTTCCTCCCAGACCGCCTCCGCGACCTCCGTGAGGAACGGCGCCTCGTCGGCGCTGCGGTACCACCCCGGCACGTCGAGGTGGAACCGCTCACGCATCCGGGCCGCGTGCGACCGCGGCCCGGGCGGCAGCGCGGCCAGCAGCTTCAGCTCCGCCGCCGCCGCGAACTCTCCCAGCCCCAGCTCGGCGGCCGGGCCCGGCAGGCCCGCCAGGAACAGCGAGGACGCCTCCTCCACGGTCAGCCCGTTCAGGCGGGTGCGGTAGCCGTCGAGCAGCCGGTAGCCGCCCAGCGGCCCGCGGTCGGCGTACACGGGCACTCCGGCGGCGGAAAGCGCCTCGACATCCCGATAGACGGTCCGGACCGACACTTCGAGCTCTTCGGCGAGTTCGGCGGCGGTCACCCTGTTGCGGGTTTGGAGCAACAGGAGCAGGGACAGCAACCGACTGGCACGCATGTCAACCAGTCTGCCACCTTTACAATGTAGATCAATAAGCAGGAGGCGGCGTGCGGCACCAAGTCGTCAACGCCGGTCGGTGGGGGTCATCTCCTGCTCACCCGCGACGACCAGGCCGGACTCGTACGCGAAGACGACGGCCTGGGCCCGGTCGCGCAGGTCCAGTTTCGTCAGCAGATTGCTCACGTGACTCTTGACCGTGTGCTCGGAGACCACCAGGTCCGCGGCGATCTCGGCGTTGGACCGGCCCCGTGCGAGCAGCCGCAGCGTGTCCGTCTCCCGGTCGGTGAGCTCACCGAGCCGCCGCTGTAGCCGGGGCCGGGCACGTCCACGCCCGACGAACTCGGCGACCAGACGCCGGGTGATCGCGGGGGCCAGCAGCGACTCCCCCGCGGCCACCAGGCGGACGGCGCGTACGAGGTCGTCCCGGCGGACGTCCTTGAGCAGGAAACCACTGGCCCCGGCGCGCAGGGCGTCGTAGACGTACTCGTCGGCGTCGTACATCGTCAGGACCAGCACCTTCGCGCAAGTCCTGCGACACACCCGTGCGGTGGCCTCGACGCCGTCCACGCCGGGCATCCGGATGTCCATGAGCACCACGTCCGGCTCCAGTTCGACCGCCTTCGCGACGGCCTCGGCGCCGTCGGCCGCCTCGCCGACCACGGCGATGTCGTCATGGGCGCCGAGGATCATCGCGAAGCCGCCGCGGAACAGGTCCTGGTCGTCGGCGACGAGCACGCGCAGCACGCCGTCAGCCGATCGGCAGGGTCGCGGTGACCGTGAGACCCGGGTTCCCCGGCCGGACGGCAAGCCGGCCGCCGCACGCCGTGACCCGCTCCCGCATCCCGATCATGCCGTGTCCCTCCCGTAGCTCCCGCCCGCCCCGGCCGTCGTCGGCGACCTCGACGTCCAGGGTGTCACCGGACCAGCGGACCCGTACGCGGACGGTGCTCGCGCCGGCGTGCCGGATCGTGTTGGTCAGCGCCTCCTGGACGATCCGGTACGCCGCGACGTCCACGTCGGAGGGAAGGCGCCGTGGCTCACCCCGCATGTCGGCGGAGACGTCCAGGCCCGCCCGGCGGGCGTTGTCCAGCAGGCCGGGCAGGGCGTCGAGCCCGGGTTGCGGCCCCCGGGCCGGAGCCGGGCCACCGGGCCCCTCGCTTCCGCGCAGCGCGCCGAGGATCAGGCGGAGCTGGCCGATCGCGTCCCGCCCCGCCTCCGCGATCGCCTCGAAGACCGCCTCGGCCTTCTCCGGGTGATCGCGCACCACCAGCGGGCCGGTCTCCGCCTGGATCACCATGAGGCCGACCGAGTGGGTCACGATGTCGTGCATGTCGCGGGCGATCCGCGTGCGTTCACGTGCGACTGCGGCGGCACGTTCCTCGCGGACACGAGCTTCGCGCTCCCGTTCGGCCGCACGGCCGGCCCGCCGGGCTCGTGCGCTCACACCGAGGGCGTACGCGGCGACGATCGCGGTGAGGAGGTAACGGTAGGTCTCCAGGTTCTCCTGCGGGACGACGAGCGACACGGCCACGCCGGCGGCGAGGCCCGCGACGCCCCCGGCGCGCCGTGCCCGGGAGAGGTCCGCCGCCGCGAACGTGTAGGTGCATACGAGCACGCCGTAGGGCAGCAGCAGAACCAGAGCCCCGGAGTGCGGCAACGGCTTCACCGCGATCGCTAGGACCGTCGTGGCGCAGCCCACGACGGCCCCGACGGGGAGGATGGCGCGGCGCCGCCACAGCACGGGCACCGACATCAGGACGGCGAGCGCCACGGCCCACCACGGCTGCCGGTACGGGACCAGGAGGGGTGTCACCGTCATCACGGTGACGACGGCGGCGATCGCGACGTCGGCCCTTGATGGACTCAGGATGCTCGCCCGCATGACCGGCTCCGGGGTTGTCGGAGAGAACCCGGCAAGACTATGCGCGCGCCCCCGCCGTCGCCTCCCCCGCTCGGCTGACGGCCGTCTCACTCCTTCGAGTGAGACCCGCTGCCACGACTCTCCGAGCCGTCCCGGTCCCCGAGACCGGGACCCGGACCGCTCCCGCCGGTGATGTGCGTCCAGGCCGGGTCCTGGAGGGTCGGGGCGGCTGAAAAGGAGGCTGCACGATGAACTCACCGATCCGGCGTCTGGCCGTGGCGCTCGCCGCCACGGCGCTGTCGGCGACGCTGTTGCATTTCGGCACCGGGCTCACGCCGGTGCCCTGGCTCACCTGGCTCGCACCGCTGCCGGTGCTCGTCCTCGCCCACCATGCCGGCGCTCGCACCACGTTCCTCGCGGCGTCGGCCGCCTGGCTCGGCGGCGAGACGGCGATGTGGGGCTACTTCCTCGGCACAGTGCAAATTCCGCCGCCGACGGTCGTGTCGTTGGTCGTCGGGTCGGCGCTGCTGTTCGGGCTGGTCGTCCTGTCGTCCCGGGCGCTGGTGCTGAGGGGACGTCCGCTGACGGCCGCCGCCGTCGTGCCGGCGGCCTGGGTCGCCGTCGAGTACGCGTTCTCGGTCCTGTCGCCGAACGGGGCATGGTGGAGCCTGGCCTACACCCAGGCCGACGTCCTTCCGGTCCTGCAGACCGTCTCGGTCACCGGACCGTGGGGAGTCACGTTCCTGGTCCTCGGGGTCCCCGCGGCCGTCGCCGTGTTCTTCGCACCGCGGGCGGCCGGGCGGCTGCGGGTGGCGGTCGCCGCCGCGACCATCCTGGCCCTGGCGCTGGGGTACGGCGCCTGGCGGCTGCGCGCGCCGTACGGTGAGGGCGCGGAGAAGGTGGCGCTGCTCGCCACCGACCGGATGACGGACGGCTGGGTTCCGGTCGCCTCGGCGGAGGGACGTGCTCTCCTCGGGCGGTACACGGCGCGGATCCCGGGCCTCGCCGCACGCGGCGCGCGGGTCGTGGTCATGCCGGAGAAGGTCTTCATCGCCGACGACGCGACGCTGCCCGTCCTGGCGGCGCCGCTGGCGCGGCTCGCCGCCGACCACCACGTCGACATCATCGCCGGGCTGATCCTCAAGCGGTCCGGCGTCCTCCGCAACGCGGCCGTCGACTTCCCCGCCGACGGGAGCCGGCCGGTCGAGTACTTCAAGCACCACCTCATCCCCGGGCTGGAAAGCGACTTCCAACCCGGGGACCGCAAGGCCTTCGTGCCCGGTTCGGGCCTCCGCTGGGCGATCGCGATCTGTTTCGACCTTGATCTGCCCGGCCTGGTGCGCGACTACCGCAGGAGTGGCGCCACGGCGCTCTTCGTGCCCGGCTGGGACTTCGGCCAGGACCGCTGGCTGCACGGCAGGATGGCGGTCACCCGGGGTGTCGAGACCGGGCTCACCGTGGCGCGTGCGGCGCGGGACGGCGACCTGGTCGTGAGCGACGCCAACGGCCGGATCCGGACCGAGGCGCACAGTGCGGACGCGCCGTTCGTGTCCGTACTCGCGGCGCTGCCCAGCGGCTCGGCCGACACGCTCTACACCAGGTTCGGCGACTGGTTCGCCTGGGCCTGCGCTCTCCTGCTGCTGCTCGCGCTCGCGTCCCTGACCCGCATCCGGGCCGCGGCAGGCGGGCACCCCAGCGGCCGAGGGACCCAGGCCGCCGGTGACGACCGGATCATCCGCGTCCGGCCTGCGGCTCGCTGACCCTCACCATCGCCGGCGCGGGGTCTGAAAGTTTCCTCACCAGGGCCCCGGCGGCGGACGAAAACGCAGGCCGCCGGACCGGGCCCCCGCCGGACCGTTGCCTCGGACGCGGAAGACGCTTTCGATGATTGACAAGCCGGTATGCGGCCCCCCTCCCCTCCCGGGAGCACGTGATGCCCAAGCGTCTGTCCGCGGCACTCGCGGCCGTCCTCTGCGCCATAACCGCCGCCGCGGTGCTCGTCGCGACCCGTCCGGCCCCCGCGGGCGCGGCGACCGGCGGATTCGACTTCACCAGGCCGCAGGTCGCCGTCACGGGCCTGCAGACACCCTGGGGGATGGCGTTCCTGCCTGACCGCAGCGCCCTCGTGACCGAACGCGCCACCGCGGACATCTGGCGGGTGTATCCGGGAACCACGCCCACCCGGGTCACCACCATCCAGAACGTGTACACGACGGGCGACGGTGGCCTGCTCGGCATCGCCCTGTCCCCTGCCTTTTCGCAGGACCTGTTCGTCTACGTGTACCTCACCAGCGCCTCCGACAACCGCGTGGTCCGGTTCCGGTGGGGCTCCCCCAACGCGCAGCAGGTCGTCCTCAGCGGCATTCCCCGCGGCCAGTCCCGCAACGGCGGGCGCATCGCCTTCGGCCCCGACGGCATGCTGTACGTCGCCACCGGCGACGCCGGCAACCCCAACAACGCGCAGAACGGCACCCTGGGCGGCAAGATCCTGCGTGTCAGGCCCGACGGCACGGTGCCCGCGGACAACCCGTTCGCCGGATCGCCGGTCTACAGCTACGGCCACCGCAACGTGCAGGGCCTCGCCTGGGACGTGGGCGGCCGGCTGTACGCCACGGAGTTCGGCGAGGACGCCTGGGACGAGCTCAACGCCATCGTTCCGGGAGGCAACTACGGCTGGCCGTCCTGCCAAGGTGTGTGCGGCGACGCACGCTGGCGTGACCCGATCCTGACCTGGCGCCCGGCCGATGCGTCGCCCAGCGGCCTCGCGTACGCCAACGGGACGCTCTTCGCCGCGGCCCTGCGCGGAATGCGGCTGTGGGCGGCGCCGGCCGCGGGCGGCTCGGCGGGCACCCCGGTGGCCGAGCTTCAGGGGAGGTACGGACGGCTGCGCACCGTGGCCCTCGGTCTGGACGGCTGGCTCTGGGTGACGACGAGCAACCACGACGTCGGCGGGACTCCTGTCCTCGGCGACGATCGGATCATCCGGATCCCGCCCGTCGACGGCGGGCCGCCGTCCTCGCCATCAGCCGGTCCGTCGCTCTCACCGTCGGCCAGTCCGTCACCGTCGCCGTCGCCGTCCGGCGGCTCCTCGCCGTGTCTCTCCCCATCGCCCAGCCCTTCACCGTCACCGAGCTCGTCGCCGTCGCCCAGCCCTTCCGCGACGCCGTCACCAAGCCCCTCGCCGTCGGTCAGTCCTTCAGTGACGCCGTCACCAAGCCCCTCGCCGTCACCAAGCCCCTCGCCGTCACCAAGCCCCTCGCCGTCACCAAGCCCCTCGCCGTCACCATCGCCAAGCGCCTCACCGTCCCCGTCACCAAGCCCCTCGCCCAGTGCCTCGCCGTGCCCCTCTCCAACGCCCAGCCCTTCACCGTCGCCAAGCCCCTCGCCGTCACCCAGCCCTTCCGCGACGCCATCGCCCAGCCCGTCGGCGTCCACCGGTACGCGTTCGTGCGAAGCGACGATCCGCTTCATCCTCTCGTGGACGGCGGCCTCACGGGGCGAACTGACGGTGCGGAACACGGGAACGCTGCCCATCTCCTCGTGGACCGTCACCTTCAGGGTCCCCAACGGTCTGAGCTACGTGCAGATGTGGAACGGCGGCCCCACCCCGCCGGGAGCCATGGTGACCGTCACCAACCAGCCCTGGAACGGCGCGCTGCCGCCGGGCGCGTGGGTGACGATGGACTTCGCGATCGGCTGGTCCGGCGGCGCTGTCCAGGCGCCGTCGCCCATCACCTGTACGGCCAACTGACCCCCAAGCTGAGTCGCTCAGGATCGGCCTAGGTGGCCCGCGGCGGGCTGTCTCATGACCTCGGGAGCGCAGTCAGCGCGGTCATCCGCGCCCGACCCCTCGGTGTGGCGATGTGGGTGCGATCAGTTGGTTACGCGCGCGCTCGGGCGCGTCGCAAGGGTGGTGATGAAGGTGGCGATCTCGTCGGGATTCTCTTCGGCCATGAAGTGCCCGGATACGGTCGGCTGGAAGGTCAGGTCCGGCGCCCAGGCCCGCCACAGCGATGCGGCGTCGAAGCCAAGCTGGGAGCCCCAGTCCTGTGAGATGACGCCCACCGGCATCGCGAGCTGCGCGCCACGCTCACGGTCGGCTCGATCCATCTCCAGATCGATGCTCGCGGTGGCCCGGTAGTCGGCCACGATGGAGTCGATCGCGGCGACCGAGCTGTCGAGGTAGTAGGCGCGCTCCTCAGGGGTGAAAGTCGTGCCGCTGGGGTCCCATTCGTCCAGGAAGGAGCCGAAGAACTCCGGAGCGACTGCGCGGATCATCTTCTCGGGAAGCCCGATGGGCTGAGCCATCAGGTACAGGTGCCAGGCGACCTTGGCGTCGACTCCCCGCAGAACGGCCCACGTGTCGAGGGTGGGCAGGACGTCGAGGATCCCCAGGTAGTCCACGACCGCGGGGTGGTCCAGGCCTGCGCGGACGGCGACCAGTGCACCGCGGTCGTGCCCGACGAGCCCGAAGTGGTCCACGCCGAGGGCGGACGCGACCGTCACGATGTCCTGAGCCATCGTGCGCTTGGAGTACGTGGCGGGGTCGGTCCCGTCCGGCTTGTCGCTGGCGCCATATCCGCGCAGGTCAGGGATGATAACCGTGTGGTCGTCGGCAAGCCTCGTCGCGACGTGGCGCCACATGTAGTGGGTCTGCGGGAACCCGTGCAGGAGGACCACGGCCGGCCCGCTCCCGCCGGCCACGACGTTGAGGTTGACGCCGTTGGTGCCGGGGATGGCCTGGTAGTCGAAGCCTTTGATCGTCAGGCGGCTGGTCATGCGTTCTCCTTCGCGTCGGGCGCGGCGGTCTCATGGGCGGTGGGGGCCGGGTGGCCGGAGAAGATCCCGGCGGGCAGGGGGGCCCGCCCGGACGATGCCTTCAGGGCTGGGATGACGATGGTGTCGACGAGTGCGGACAGGTACTCCTCGTCGACTGCGAGGTCGTTGACCCGTCGCAGCAGGAGGGCGGCACCGACCACCTCGTCGAATGCGAAAGGGTCCGCGCCGTCGGGCAGCTCGCCGCGCGCGATCGCGGCGTCGATGACCTGTCGCGGCAACCGGGCTCCTGTCGGGCCGATGGCGTTCTCGATGGCCTCGCACAGGTCCGGGTCCTCCAGGCCCGCCTGCAGGAGCAGCATCGCGGTCTGACTGTCCGCAGCGCGCATGGTCTGGTCCAGGCGCCGGCACAGGCTCAACACGTCCCCGCGCAGGCTGCCCGTGGCGATCGGCTCGCCGGCCCCGCGCTGTGCGGGCCCAGCCTTGACCGCAGCGATCACCATCTCCCGCTTGGACCCCCACCGTCGATACAGGCTCGCCTTGGATGTCTGGCACCGTCGGGCGACCTCCTCGAAGGACATCCCCTCGTAACCCGACTCAGCCAGCACCTCCAGTACGACAGCAGTGATCCGCTGATCCAGAGCCGCATCACGGGGACGGCCACGCGCCGCCCTATCAACACTATTTCGATACGTCACGGCCCGTATCGTAATGCATGGGGACCGAACTCCACCAATCAACGTCTCCGGTCAGTACAGCCAGGCCGGCCGCGTCGTCGCCGGTCATGGTCCTCCCCCGTGAGGACCATGACCGGACGGGGCCGCCCCATGCGGCGGCGGGCGCTCAACCGGTTCGGTCGTCTGCGCCAGGCGAGGTTGCGGCGGCCTACTCGTCGCGGGCGGCGGACCGTTCGGCGATCTCGGTCTTCACCGTCTCGTGCAGCTCGTCCGACGTGAAGCCGAGGTTGCGCAGAATCCGCGCGGCCGGGCTCTCTTCCACGCGGATCAGGCCGAGGAGCGTGTGCTCCGTGCCGACCCAGTCGTGGCCGAGATCGGCCGACGCGCGGGACGCCTGCTCGATGGCGTCCTTGCTCTCCGGCCGGAACGCGATGTGACCCCGCAGCGCCTTCTGCCCGGCCGGCGGCATGGCCTCCTCGATCGCGTCGCGGATGCGTTGCTCCGACTCGGTCTTCGCCGTCAGCACCTCGTACGCCAGGCCCCGGGGTTCGCCGAGCAGGCCGAGCAGGAGGTGTTCGGTGCCGATGAAGTCGTGCTTGTGCGTACGGGCGGCCTCCTGTGCCAGCACGATGCTGTGCCGGTTCAGGTCGGTGAACCGCTCGAACACGTTGGGCGCGTGGCGTTGCTGGGCGGCCTGCTTGGACACCCCGATGGCGTCGCCGACCTCGCTCCACGACGCGCCGGCCTGCTTGGCCTTGCCGACGTAGTGGCCGACGAGCTGGTCGGCGAGGTCGGACAGGGTCTGGGCACGCAGTTGCGCCTCGCTGATGCGGGCCAGGTGGTCGGCGTCGGGGAGTTCCTCGTCGAGCCGGGCGATCAGGTCGGCGAGGCTGATGTTGAGTGGACTCATGCGTCAACCGTAGCTTGACGATTCCCGCATCGTCAATCCGCAATTGACGCCCGATCCGACCCTGTTCGGCCCGAGCCGGGTAGTCCCTTCCCGGTCACCTTCCGGAAGCCGGTCAGCGAGAGCCGCTCGGCCCGCCGCCCTCACCTGACGACGGCGTTTGTGCAGTTGAACTGGGTAGCGAGCTATGTGTGCGGGCTGAGAGTCAGAAGGTATAGGCCCGTCGAGCCGACCACGGCGAGGCGTTCTCCCGTGGGACCGAAGGCGCATGCTAGCGCGGCTTCGCCCAGGGAGACGGTGCAAATCCGTCGGAGAGTTCGGGTATCGAACAGGGAGATGCCTCCGTCCTCGCTGACGGTGGCGATGCGTGAGCTTGTGGGATCTACGGCAAGGCCGCGAGGCTTGGGCCATAGTGCCGTCTCGATGGTGAGACCGTCTGCGCCGCGGAGCGTGAGGCGCATGTCCGGGAAGCCGAAGGTATTCACGGCCACTCCGGATGCGATCCTAAAATCCTGACACAATTGAGTGCTGCCCATCACCCACTCGAATTCATCGGCATCTGCCCATTCGCCTATCACGGAGAGTCCGTCAGAAGTGATCGTTATCAGGCCGTCTGTCCAGGTCGTGTCGGTAGCTTCCGCCCTCTCATAAACGACTGCCGGAATCGTCGACTTCACGTTCCGGACCACGAGACGGTCCCGCAGTGGTGCTGTCACGGCATCGATTGCGCGATCGATGGGGCTCTTGAAATGATCTGCCAGGTCAAGCAGACGGTCGTTTGAGACCGCTGGTTGCTGTCTCGCGGTCGGCCGCCACAGCCGCACGGTGGAGTCCACGTAGGCCACCGCAAGCTGGTCATCAGCGGGCCCCCAGGCAAGATCAAGCACCCCGGTGTACCTGGAATCGATATCCTTGTACGTCCTGCCTTGCGGATCGTCGACATTCCACAGCGACACCATACTCCCGGGTCCGGTGCCTCCCCAGATGCCTGCCCCGTTGGAGGCGATGGCGAAGGCTCGGCTATCAGGCCGCCACGAGATCGCGCACGGGAAGCCAAACCACCAAGCGTGACCTTCCCACGCTTTACCCAGCCCGGTAGGAGCGACCCCCACCACGCCGATCTCCCTATCGGCGGCTACGGCGATCTTGCGTCCGTCAGGACTCCAGGCCAGAGCGCGCGCCTGCGACTCCTCGCCGAACATCCCGTGGTGATGGGCATGGTCGCTGGACGCCGGGTCGGGCCAGCGGATCACGGTGCCATACCCCGTCAGACAGGCAAGGCCGCCGGCGGGATGCCAGTCCATCGATCGGACTGCTCCTGCCTGTCGCAGCGTTCGCAGTAGGCGCCCGTCGAACGGGGACCAGAGCTGGATATCATCGCCTGCGGCAAGGGCGAGCAGTCTGGAGTCAGGACTCCAGGCCATCGCAGGGCTTCCGCCATGAAGGAACTGACCCACTACCAACTTCTCGGTAGAGGGAAATTCCGCCCGGACCTTGCCCGTGCTGGTGTCGGTGATCAGGATCCGCAGCCACTGTCCCGGCTGCCGCAGGCCATCCCGGTGCGTAATCGGATTGGCGAGGTGGTGGCCACCCTTTGGGTGCGCCCCAAAAACGGCGAGGTGATGTTGATCCGGGCTCAGCCATGCCTTGAGTACCAGACCCGCGTCGATCTGCAGCTGTGATTCCTGAACGCCTGACTGGGGGTTCCAGCGCCGGATGGTGCCGTCGTCACCCCCCACGGTCATCAAGAGGCCATCGTTCTGCCAGAAGGCGGACGAGACCTGGCCATGGTGACCGGACAAAGAGCGGATATGACGAGGCTCGGCGACGTAGGGGAAGGGCTGTACGGGGAAAAGGCCACAGTCGGGGAGTTCCTCGCGAAAGTGATCAATCTCGACATGTCCGAACAGGCGGCTGTACAGCGTCAGTGCCACATCTGTCCGCTCCATATTGCGATTTGACGGCAGATTCGGATATCGGCGCAGCATAGCAAGGAGCCGGCGAATGTGGTTGTCTTCGTGGTGGGCGTCGTCGGCGGCGATATAGGCCTGCAGGTCTGATTCGGCTGCCGCCGGACCGCCGTGGTGGATGCGTGTCACCAGGTAACGGAAGTCCTGCATCAGCATGCCGAGACTCTCGCGCTGTCCGGCTTGGAGCAGATGATAGGCGAGTTGGGGGCCGAGATCGGGGTGCGGACTCAAAGGCAGCGCGTGCCATCCGGCCGCCGTATGGCACGCCTCCAAAAGTGCCCGGCTGGTGCGGCCGACCAGCTGTGCGTCTCGGTGGCGCAGTAGGTCACGGAGCACCACGTGCAGGCGTACACCGTCCGGCTCGACCGTCTCTAGCAATGAATGATTGAAGAAACGAACGCACTCGCTTTCCGTCCCCGCGACATCAAGTCCCCATAGGCGCTCCAGGAGCTGATAGGGGATCGGCGCTTCCTCCGGGAACGCCGCGAGTTGCCGATACCGGTCCCGGGATCCCTCCCCGTGCGGGGACGTGGCCGCCAGTTCCTCCAGGCTGATGTCCAGCGTTGCCGCGATACGTCGTTCATTGGTGTGAGCGTGCTCGTCGAGCACGCTCACACCGCGGTGGTCCAGCGCTGCGGCGAGTTCCTGGACGACTGCCGCAAGCGGCATACGGCCCAGCACGCTCCGCAGGGTCCCTCCCAGCAGGGACAGCGCCAGTGGCCAACGTCCGCACCGCTCCAGCAGCGGGGACACCTCCCGCGCAGAAGAGCCAGCCACTTTTTGCAGCAGGAGTGCCGTCGCTTCCCGTGTCGTCATAGGGCCGACCCGTACCTCATGATGACCGCGGGCGATGGGTCGCTGTCGGCTGGTCACCAAGGTCACGCACTGGCGGCCGCCAAGAAACCATTCCACATCCTCGGTGTCCCAGGCGTCGTCCAGAACGAGCAGGATCCTGCGGTCGCCCAGAGCCCTGACAAAGGCCGCAGCCGCCGTAGGCACATGGCGGTACTCGGCAGGCCCGTCACCGGTCAATAAGGTGATCAGGTCAGAGAGGACGCTGATCAGCCTCGGATCATGGTCGGTTGCGCCATGTGGGCGGCGCCCTACCGCCACCCACAGCACACCGTCGGGAAAATGATCCTTCACCTGTCGGCAGGCCCACGCCGCCAGCAGCGTCTTGCCATAGCCGCCGGCGCCGGTGACAACGATCGGCCCCCCACCTCGGAAGGCCGGGTTCACCAGCGCTTCAACCAGAGCATCACCGACCGCCGGGCGCTCGACGAAATCCCGCAACCTGCTCGTGGGCGCCATGAACAGGGCCGCCGGCGTCGCCTGGCTGGTGCCAGCGCCGGCGACGTTTAAATGCACGCCGCCGTGCACAGTGGCACCTTTCTCGATCACCACCTGGCCCGCGGTCGCGTTGTCGCCCTGCTGGGTGATGCCGCGGTTCTCGCCGATAATGGCGGCGCGCTCGCCGTGTGCGGACGCCTCACCATCTGAGGGAGTTTGTGGGCCGGTCACCGCAAGGTGATGGAGTTGTCGCCCTGCTGCACCACCCCGGTGTTGCTGCCAATGACGGCAACCCGCTCACCCACCGCGGTGACCCTGCTCGGCGCCTCGGCGGCGGGCAGCATGCGGGTCAGTTCGGCGGCCAGCGCCGGATCGGCCGCCAATGCCTTTTTCACCTGCAGGCGCAGCGCGGCCACTGCATCATCGGTATCCGCTGCGTTAGCGTCCTTTTGTGCCTGGGCCAGGTCGGTGATGGCGGCCTGGATCTGCGCATGGGATTGCCCACGCTTAATGATGCGCTGCAGCAGCCGCCGCCCTAGACTCACCGTCTCGTCAGCAATCGTGTCCTGGGCCTTGGCCGCCACCGCCTGCCCATAGGCACCGGCCGCAGCGGTCAGATATGGCATGAGCTGATCGGCCAACACCGCGATGTCCACCTCAGTCCCTCCCACCCGAACGCGTACGTATCGCGATCGTAGCGTCGCAACATCATCGAATCAGGGAAATGCCTCCCGGCGCGATGGAGCGGCTCTCACCTCTCACGCGGAGGCTCGGCTACGGCCCCGTGACAGCTCCTGGAACCCCTTGATGTGCTCCGACGGCCGCGTTACGGATTTCCGCCCGGATATGATCACGACCCCGAGGCGCCACAGCAGGCGGCACCGTCCGCGGCGACCGTCGCGCTCGCGCCGATCGTGTCCGCGTCGGCCTTGACCACGTACACCTCCCAAGGCTCGCCTCCGGGGCCGTGCACCCAGACCTTGTCCTGGAGGGCGTAGCAGCAGGTGGTGTCGTTCTCCTCGAAGGTCGCGAGGCCGGCCTCCCTGAGCCGCTCGGTCGCGTCCGTGACCAGGGAGGTGTCCTCGACCTCCACGCCGAGGTGGTCCATCCGGGTGGGCTCGCCCTGCTCACCTTCCAGCAGCACCAGCTTCAGCGGCGGCTCGGCGACGGCGAAGTTGGCGTAGCCGGGCCGCCGCTTGGCGGGCTCGACGCCGAACAGCTTGGAGTAGAAGGCGATCGACCCTTCCAGGTCGGCGACGCGCAGGGCGAGCTGGACACGGGACATGGGCTCCTCCGGGACTGTGAAGCGGCAGGCAAGACCGCTGTTTCGATAATTGTCTAATCAAGATACAGCGGCAGTTTGTGCCTTTGGATAGAGCCGTGTCAAATTAGAGACATGTCGAAACAGGGATCGCCGATCGTCGACGCCGGCGTGGACGGGTCCGGCGTGGGGTGTTGCGCCCCGCTGGCATCCGAGCCGTTGCCGGAGCGCGAGGCCGTGGAGCTCGCACCGCTGTTCAAGGCCATCGCCGATCCCGTACGGCTGCGCCTGCTGTCGCTGATCGCCTGCCACGAGGGCGGCGAGGCGTGTGTGTGCGACCTCACGGCGGCCTTCGACCTCACTCCGCCGACGATCAGCCACCACCTCAAGGTGCTCAGGCAGGCCGGGCTCATCGGCTCCGAACGGCGGGGCACCTGGGTGTACTACTGGGTCAACTCCGGCGTGCTGGCCCGGATGTCGGCGCTGATCGGCCCGGCCTAGGCCCCCGCACCCGGCCCTGTCACCGCACTGACAGCAGAGGCGATCGCCATCCCGGGCCCGACGTGGGCGATCCTGGGGCCGGGGCCGCTCGCCGACGCCCTCCACCTGATCGACGCAACCGTCGCGGACGTCGCCGCCCCTCACCATTGCTTGCAGGTGGGGTGAACTTGCTCCCTGGTGTGTGGTTCAACCCCGTCAGCTTTACAAAGTAGATTCACTTGCTCTCGGACAGAGTCTGTGTTCAAATGAACACATGGAAAGTGCCGACCGCATGCGAGCGATCATGAATGCGCTGCGCACCACCGACAGCGTCTCCGTGGCCGAGCTGGCACTGGCATACGGGGTATCGGAGATGACCATCCGCCGGGACCTCGACGAGCTCGCCCAGCAGGGCGTGGTCCGCCGGGTGCGCGGCGGCGCGCTGAGCCTGCTGCTGCGCGGCGAGGAGCCGCCGTTCGGGGTGCGTGAGCGCGAGGCGGTCGATGCCAAGCGACGTATCGCCGCGGAGGTCGCCTCCCTGCTGGCCGATGGTGAGGCCGTGGTGCTCGACGGCGGCACGACCGCGCTGGAGGTCGCGCGGGTCGTACGCGACCGCCGGCTGACCGTGCTGCCGCTCGCGCTCCAGGCGGCGCAGGAACTCGCCGCCGCGCCTCGCGTCCGTCTCGTGCTGCCCGGCGGAGAGGTGCGCCACGGTGAGATGAACTTCGTCGGTCCGCTCACCGAGGCGTCCATCAAGGCCCTGCGGTTCGACACCGCGGTCGTCGGCTGCTGCGGCCTGTCCGCCGAGCACGGCCTGACCGCGCACGACCTGCCCGAAGTGGCCATCAAGCAGGCCGCGATCGCGTCGGCCCGCCGGGTGGTGGTGGTCTGCGACTCGGGTAAGTTCAACCGGACGGCGTTCGGCGCGGTCTGCGGACTCGACCGGCTCGACGTCGTCGTCACCGACGACGGGATCCCCAAGGATCAGCACGACGCCCTCGCCGCCGCCGGAGTCACCGTACGCACGGTCCCTGCTGTGGCGTCCGTTCCCTGACAGATCCCCGCCAGGCAGCCCGTGCCGGCCGTCCCGCACACGAGCCCGCCACAACGCCCCAAACGCCCACGGAGGTCACCCGCCCGCCCACGTCACCTCGCCTCCCGTCGCGCGGTGTCTTGCCCGCCACGACCGGCGGCCGCCCCTCTTCCGTCAGCGCACCGTCCCGGTCACCGCGCCAACCCCCGCCACAGGGCCGTTGTCAGCATGCCGCCGCCGGCACCGTCCACCGTTTCCGTCCACAGCCACATGCCGCGCGTGAGGTCAGGCGACTCTACGGGCCGGCGCGGCGCCACCCCTCTCCCCCGCGCACACCCAGCGCGCATGGACGCGTGATTCCGGCCGCCCGCACGCACGCCGGACGTGATCGATCACACATAGGCGGGTGTTCGTCCGAACACCACCACGGCTCCGGCCGCTCATAGCACTCCACCCGGACAGGCCCCGCCGCCCGGGTCCTGCCCGCAACCACCGCCTTCGAGGAGCGATGCGTCATGGCTCTGTCCGCCCCCACCCGTCCGGCGCTCGTGCGCGCCCGGGTGGCCGTCTACGGGCTGTTCCTGCTGTCCGGGATGGCCATCGGCACGTGGACCAGCCGGATCCCCGCGATCAAGGCCGACCTGCGGCTCAGTGACGGCGCGCTGAGCCTGGGACTGCTCGGCATCGCCGTCGGCGCGATCACCGGCATGCAGATCGTCGGCCGGTTGGTGGACAGATACGGCAGCTACCGGACGATGCTGCCGGTGGCCCTCGCGCAGGGCGTCGTCCTCGTGCTCCCCGCCTATGCCCCGAACCTGGCGACGCTCGCGTTCGCCCTGTTCGTCTTCGGCGCGGTGCACGGCACCCTCGACGTCGCGATGAACGCCAACGCCGTCGTGGTCGAGCGGGCCTACGGCAGGCCGATCCTGTCGTCCTTCCACGCGGTGTTCAGCGTCGGCGGGTTCGCGGGGGCGTCCGCGGGCGGGCTGTTCGCCCACGCCGATGTGAGCCCGGCCCTGACCTTCGCGTCGGTGGGCGTGGTCATCCTGCTCGTCGCGCTGCTGAGCGCCCGCTGGGCGCTGCGCGACGCCCCGCCGGCGCGCACGGCACCGGCCGCCCCGGTCACGCCCTCCGGAAGCGGCCCGGCCCGGCGGCGCGTCAGCGGCGGCGTGCTGTTCCTCGGCGTCCTGGCGTTCTGCTGCCTGGTCGGCGAAGGCGCCTCGGCCGACTGGGGATCGGTCTACCTGCGCGACAACCTGGGGTCCTCTCCCGGCTTCGCCGCCGCGGCCTACGCCGCCTTCTCGATCATGATGACGGCCGGGCGGTTCGCCGGAGACCGTCTCGCCGCCTGGCTGGGCCCGGTCACGCTGGTGCGCTGCTGCGGGCTGCTCGCCGGGGCGGGCCTCGCGGCCGGGGTCCTCGCCGGCCGGCCGGTCGCCGGTGTCGTGGCGTTCGGGCTGTTCGGCGCGGGCCTGTCGTGCATCATCCCGCAGGTGTTCTCGGCCGCCGGGCACCGCGACCCCGCGCAGTCGGGCCGGGCGCTGGCGGCCGTGGCGAGCCTCGGCTACACCGGTTTCCTCACCGGCCCGGTTCTCATCGGCGGCCTGGCGGAGGCCGTCACCCTTCCGTACGCGCTGCTGGTGCCCGCCCTGCTCGCGCTGTTCGTCGCCCTCGCGGCGCCGGCCGTACGGGCGCCGCGGCGTGAGCCCGCCGATCAGGCGCCGGTGACCCTGATGCCGCCGCAGACGCCGTAGCCGCGGACGCGGACGAGAGCGCGGACGCGGCGGTCGTCGCCGGAGCCACCACGCGACCGCCGAACAGCCTGAAGCCCTCGACTTCGACGGCCGCGTCGGCCGGCACCCGCAGCCGCACCCCACCGAGGAGGCCGGGGTGATTGGGAGATGGTCAGGTGGCGAGGAACTGGTCGTAGGCGAGCTTGGCGACCAGGGCGGCCACCACGCACAGCAGGACGACCCGGACGAACCCCGAGCCGCGGCTGAGCGCCATCCGGGCACCGATCTGCGCCCCGGCGATGTTGCAGGCGGCCATGGCCAGTCCCACGGCCCACAACACGTGCCCCTGGGCGGCGAAGACGGCGAGGGCGCCCAGGTTCGTGCCGGTGTTGATGACCTTCGCCGTGGCCGAGGCGTGGACGAAGTCCATCCCGAGGACCGAGGTGAACGCGATGAGCAGGAACGTCCCGGTGCCCGGCCCGAGGATGCCGTCGTAGTAGGCGATCGCCACGCCCGAGACCACCAGCGCCGCCACGACCCGCCCGCGGGTACGCAGGTGCGGCTGGGGCAGGCGGCCGAACGCCGGTCGCAGGGTCACGAACGCGGCCACGCCCAGCAGCACGACCATGACCAGCGGCTTCAGCACGGCGGCGTCGAGCAGGGCCGCCGACGCGGCGCCCAGACCGGCGAAGGCGACCGCCAGCGCCCCGGCGGGCACGGCCACGGCGCGGTCCAGTTTCGTCCTGCGGGCGTAGGTCACGGCCGCCGAGGCGGTGCCGAAGATGGCGGCGGACTTGTTCGTCGCCAGCGCCTGGACCGGCGGGACGCCGGCCAGGAGCAGCACCGGAAGCTGCAGCACGCCCCCGCCGCCGACGACGGCGTCGACCCACCCGGCGGCCACCGCGGCGAGCAGCAACAGCACGATCTGCCCGGCGTGCATGCGCCCCCGTCCTCCTTTTGCCGCCGCTCGGCCCTCGCTTGACCGGCGCCTGGCAGAGCCGAGCCTAGGTCATATCTGGCAGATCATGCCCTGCTGCGCCTCGCTGCGTTGTCGTGGTCGCCGATAACGCCGTTGTCAGCCCCTCCTCCGCCTTGCGATGCATCCACCTGGATCCCCGCTCGCGACGGGCAGCATTTGTCAGACGCTCCCCAGCGGACGGCCGTCACCCCAGCGCGGGCGTCCCTCCCGACCGGGTCGCGTCATGGTCGCGCCGACGATTGCCGCCGTCGATGAACGGTGACACGAGGCTGACGGCGCGCGCACGTTCGGCGTCGATCGTGGTTCGGCATGGACGAGCCACGCGCTGTTCCCTCTCGGTCCCGTGACCGGCGGTACGCCGCGGTCACACTGCTGATCTGCCTCATCGTGTCCGCCGTCCTCGCCGCCGGGGGCCGGCTGCTCCGCACCGGCGCACAGGAGGAGCCGCCGCCGATGTCCGGCTCGACGCCGGCGTCGAGCGCCCACGCCCTGCCGTGGGCTCTGCCCTGGCCGTCGACGGGGCAGGCGGCGGTCGAGATCGCCGGGCGGGCGGACAGCCTCCGCATGCACGGCGAGCAGCGGCCCGTGCCGATCGCGAGCGTCACCAAGGTGATGACCGCCCTGGTGGTTCTTCGCCACCACCCGCTCGGCGGGAACGACACCGGGCCGCCCATCCGGGTCGACCGGCAGGCGGCGATCGAGGCGGGGAACCGCGACGAGTCCACCGTGCCGGTCACCGAAGGCCAGATCCTCACCGAGCGGCAGCTTCTCGAGCTGATGCTGATCCCCTCGGGGAACAACGCCGCACGTCTGCTGGCCCGCTGGGACGCCGGCTCGGAGCAGGCCTTCGTCCGGGAGATGAACGCGGCCGCCGCCAGGCTGGGCATGACCAACACCACCTACACCGGGGCGAGCGGGTACGAGCCCACCACGGTCAGCACGGCGGTGGATCAGCTCAAGCTGGCCGGGCAGGCCATGAAGAACCCCGTGCTGCGTGACATCGTCGCCACCGTCAGGACCACCGTGCCGGGCGTGCCGGGCGAGATCGTCAACTCCAACAAGCTGCTCGGGCTGCCCGGGGTGGTCGGCATCAAGACCGGCACCAGCACGCCGGCGGGCGGAGCGCTGCTGTGGGCCGTCCGTTCCGCTTCCGGGGCCCGCGACCGGCTGATCCTCGGGGTGGTTCTAAGCCAGGGCGACCCCGGCGACACGCTCGAGGAGAAGAAGGAGGCCGCGTTCGCCGCGAGCAGGGAGCTGATCGCGGCGGCCCGGCGGCCGCGCGTGCCCCTGGAACGCCCACCGGCGACCGGTGGAGGGGACGCCACCGTCACTCTGGGCATTCCCGAGCGTCGGCGTTCCGCCCGGCGCCGACGACGGTGATCTTGGCGGCGTTTCCGGGCACCGCGGCGGCGGCCGTGCACACGATCTGCTCGACGGCCAGCGCCGGCAGGTCGCCGACCGCGGCGGACAGGGTCACCGCCAGGTGGCCGGGCGGCCCGGCGGTCACCGAGAACGGGGCGGCTTCGGGCGGGACACCGGTGGTGAGCCCGTGCGCCTGTTCCTCCGCGGTGGGCCCGGCCGCCAGCAGCGCGAGCCGGTCGGCCGGGAACAGCGGACGGCCGCTGGATTGCCGCGTCACCGCGCTGAGACGGCCGTTCTTCACCAGGTAGAGAGTGATCGTCGTGGCGCGTGCGACGGTTCCGCTCGGCGGATCCGCGCCGGTGATGACGTCGCTGGGCCGCACGCCGCAGCCGGCCAGGACGGCGAGCGACAGCAGGCCCGCGCCGAGGACACCGCGGGCGAACCCGGGCCTCACTCCGGGCCTCACTCCGGGCCTCGCTCCGGGCCTCGCTCCGGGCCTCACTCCGGGCCTCACTCCGGGCCTCGCTCTGGGTCTCCGTCCGGATCGTGTGCCCGGCGCGGCAGGCGCAACGTGAAGACGGCGCCGCCGTCCGGGGCGTTGGCGACGGTGAGGTCGCCCTGGTGCAGGCGCGCGTTCTCCCGCGCGATGGCAAGGCCCAGTCCGCTGCCCTCGGACCTGGCCCGGGCCGCGCTGGCCTTGTAGAACCGGTCGAACACGTGCGGCAGCACCGCTTCGTCGAGTCCCGGCCCGTGGTCGCGGACCTCGACGGCGATCCTGTGCTGGTCGGCGCGAAGCCGTACCGACACCGGCGGTTCGCCGTGCCGCAGGGCGTTGCCGACCAGGTTGGCGAGGACGACGTCCACCCGGCGCGGGTCCAGCCACGCCGTCACCGCGGCCGCGAGCTCGGTGCGCACCAGCTCCGACCAGCCCCGGACGCGCAGGGTCGCGCGCACCAGCTCGGCCATGTCGACCTCGTTCAGCGCGAGGGCCGCCACGCCGGAGTCGAACCTGCTGATCTCGATGAGATCGTTCACCAGCGCGGTGAGGTTGAGCGTCTCCCGGCTGACCAGCCTGGCGGCCCTGCCCGCGGGCTCCGGCAGCCCGGCCGCCTCCTCGTCCAGGACGTCGGCGACCGCGGCCAGCGCGGCCAGCGGCGTACGCAGCTCATGCGACACGTCGGCCACGAACCGGCGGGCGTCGGCCTCCATCGCGCGCAGCTGCTCGACGTGCCGTTCCAGCTCCGCGGCGGTGTCGTTGAACGTGCGCGCCACCTCGGCCAGCTCGTCTGAGCCGCGCACCTCGATCCTGGTCCGCATCTCGCCCCTGCCCAGCAGGCGTGCCGCCCGGCCGAGCTCGCGCACCGGGCGCAGCACGCCACGGGTGGCGAGCGACGCGAGGACGACCGCGAACGCCAGGGCCACCCCGCCGTTCTGCCAGGCGGACGCGGCGAGTTCGTCGATGCTGAGCTGCTCGGGAAGCAGGCTGCGCGCGGAGTAGACCTCGATCCCCGACACCCGCGCCGTCCGGTCCCGTTCGACGATCAGCAGCGGCGTTCCGATGATCAGGAAGGGCGCCCCCCGCCACACCACGCGCTGCCACGCGATGTCGCCGCCGGCCACCGCCCGCCGCAGCTCTCCGGGAACCATCCCGGGATCCAGGGCCGGGGCGCTCTCGTCCAGTCTCCAGTCCCCCGGCGGCCTGACCGGCGCGTTCGGGATCACTCCGGGATCCGGCGCCGGCCCGTTCCCGCCCGGCCTCCGGTCCCCCGGCGGTGGCCTGACCGGCGCGTACACCCCGTGGTAAAGGGCGATCGCGGAGCTGTTCCGGTCGGTCACCGCAGCGGCGATCTCGCCGAGCTCGTCCGGGCCCGGCGCCGGATTCCGCAACGGATAGAGGGCCTGCAGGCGGCCTCTCATCGCCTGCACCGCGGCGTCCTGGGTCCGCGCCAGGATGGCGGTGCGGGCCTGGACGTACATCCCGCCGGCCACCGCCGCCGCGGTGACCACGCACAGCAGCGCGAAGGCGGACAGCAGCCGGGCACGCAGCCCCAGGCTCGGCCGAGATGCCACCGGCGGGCTCACACCGGCCCGAACCGGTACCCGAACCCACGCACCGTCTGCACGTAGACGGGCGCCGCCGAGTCGTCCTCGATCTTCGCGCGCAACCGCTGCACGCACGCGTCCACGAGACGCGAGTCGCCGAAGTACCCGTGCTCCCACACCGACTCCAGCAGTTGCTGGCGGCTGTGCACCCGGCCCGGCGTGCCGGAGAGCTCGAGCAGCAGGCGCAGCTCGGTCGGGGCGAGGCTGACCGGCACGCCGCGGTTGGCGACCACCAGCCCGGCCCGGTCGATGGTCAGGTCCCCGTGCCGCTCCAGGTCCGCCTGGTCGCGGCCGACCCGCCGGAGCACCGCGCGGATGCGCGCCTCGAGCACCCTGGGCTGCACCGGCTTGACCACGTAGTCGTCGGCGCCCGCCTCCAGACCGGCCACCACGTCCATGTCGTCGCCGCGCGCGGTGAGCATGATGATCGGTAACTCCCGGGTGGCCCTGATGCGGCGGCAGATCTCGAACCCGTCCATGCCGGGCAACATCAGGTCGAGCACGACGACGTCGGGGAGGTCCGTACGCAGCCGCTCCAGGCCCTGCTCACCGGACTCCACCGCCCGCACCCGGTACCCGTGCCGGCTCAGGGCCAGCTCAAGGCCCTCCCGCACGGCCGGGTCATCCTCGATCAGCAACACTCGCGACACGCCGCCGGGTTTCACCGCACGCTCCACAACTCGCCTGCCGGGCAACCCCGTCCATTGTGGCGCGGCCGTGTCCCCGCCTCGTCAGCGGCGTGTCATGGTTGTGTCACGACCGCGCCGGCGGCGGCCGACAAGGACGTGCGCGCAGCACGTACGCGGAGAGGTCAGATGGGGCCGCGGCCGTCGTCGAGGTCCATCGGCCACGGCGACTCGCTGCCGCTCCCGGACGGGCCGGGGGTGGGCCGCTGCGGCACCGGTGAGGCGGGCTCGGGCGGCGGGCTGGGCACGAACTGCGTGTTCGGCAGCGGCCGGGCCGGTTCCTGCTCGTCCTCGCCGCGGAAGAGCAGCAGCCAGGCGGCCACGAGGAGCACGAGCACCAGCGTGGCCAGCAGCGTCGAGGCGAGCACGACCGAGCGCCGGGTGGCGACCGCCGGAGGCGGCGGGGCCGGCGGGCCGGGCACCGCGGGGGTGGCGTCGCCCTGCCAGTAGTGCAGGAAGTCGGGCCCGTGCCGCTGCCCGATGAGCGTTCCGGACACCGTGACCGGGTCGAGGAACCGCTCGGCCCCCGGGGCGTTCGGCGCGTACGGCACGGCCACCCAGGGGGCGGGACCGTCGTGCATGGCCAGGACGGGCGGCGTGTCGGGGGCGACCCGGCCGCGCATCCGGTCGACCAGCGTGGCGCCCCACCCGAGCACGCCCGTACGGCCCTGCCGCTCGGCCTCCTTGATCGCGGTGACGAACCGGTCCCGGGCCGCCGCGTCGAGGGCGGCGCCGCTGCTGAGGACCGCCACCGACACCACCCGGCCGTCGGGCGCCTGGCCCAGGTAGACGAGCCCGGCCTGGGCCGTGCGCAGGCGTGCCTGCAGCGCGATCGGCCCCACGTGGGTCGGGTCGCCGTACTGAAGAGGGGTCACCATCTCCTCCACATCAAAACACACAAGCACGACAACTCATGGGCGCGACAGGGGGTGTGGCGCGCGCCCGGACGGGCAAATGGGAGAGAAATGGATTCTCCCGCCGAGTCACGGTTGAATAACGAGCATGACCGTTGCCGATGAACGCAGTGACCCCGAGCCCGGCGAGGGCGTCGCGGAGCAGGAGGACGGGGAGGCTCGGCTGGATTCCCTGATGGACGCGCTCGCCGAGGTCCGCCGTGTGATCGTCGGGCAGGACCACATGGTCGAGCGGCTGCTGGTGGCGCTGCTCGCCCGGGGACACTGCCTGCTCGAAGGCGTGCCGGGGGTGGCCAAGACCCTCGCGGCCTCGACGCTGGCCGTCGTGACCGGCGGCTCGTTCGCCCGGATCCAGTTCACCCCCGACCTCGTGCCCAGCGACATCGTCGGCACCCGCGTCTACCATCCCGGTTCCGAGAGCTTCGACGTCGAGCTCGGGCCGGTGTTCGTGAACTTCCTGCTGGCCGACGAGATCAACCGGGCCCCGGCGAAGGTGCAGTCGGCGCTGCTGGAGGTGATGGCCGAGCGGCAGGTCACGCTGGCCGGGCGGACCCACCCGCTGCCCCGCCCGTTCGTCGTGCTGGCCACGCAGAACCCGATCGAGTCCGAGGGCGTCTACCCGCTGCCCGAGGTGCAGCGCGACCGGTTCCTGTTCCGGGTGGTGGTGTCCCATCCGAGCGCCCACGAGGAGCTGGAGATCCTCCAGCGGATGAGCGTCCGGCCGCCGGTGCCGAGGCCGGTGCTCGACCCGGCCACCCTGCTGCGGCTGCAGGACATGGCCGAGGAGGTCTCGGTCCACCAGCTCGTGGCCGACTACGTCGTACGGCTGGTCATGGCGACGCGGACCCCGTCGGAGTACGGCCTGCCCGACCTGGAGGACACGATCGAGATCGGGGTGAGCCCCCGGGCCACGCTGGGCCTGATCTCCGCCGGGCGGGCGCTGGCCCTGCTGCGCGGGCGCGACTACCTGCTGCCCGACGACATCCGCGACGTCGCCGTGGACGTGATGGCGCACCGGCTGATGCTCACCTTCGACGCGCTGGCCGACGAGGTGGACCCCGCCGAGGTCGTCGGGCGGATCCTGCGGACCGTGCCGCCGCCCCTCGTGGTGTGGAACCAGGGCATGCGATGAGCGGCGCGAACCCCGATCAGGCGCTGCGGCGGCTGGAGCTCACGGTGGTGCGGCGGCTCGACGGGCTGCTGCAGGGCCGCCACCAGGGCCTGATCCCCGGGCCGGGCAGCGAGCACGGCGACAGCCGGGTGTACGTGCCCGGCGAGGACGACGTGCGCCGCATGGACTGGGCGGTCACCGCCCGCACGACGGTCCCGCACGTGCGGGACCTGATCGCCGACCGGGAGCTGGAGACCTGGGCGCTGGCCGACCTGTCGGCCAGCATGGAGTTCGGCACCGCCGAGGTCTCCAAACGCGACCTGGTGATCTCCGCCGTGGGGGCGATCGGGATCCTCGCCGGACGGGTGGGCGACCGGTTCGGCGCCTACGTCCTGTACGGCGACGACGTGCACCGGTATCCGGCCCGGCAGGGCCGGCCCCGGCTGTACGCGTTACTGCACTCGCTGCTCGGCGCGCCGCCCGCGCAGGGCTCGGTCGATCTCGGGGAGGGTCTGGAGATGATGGCGGCGGCGCACCGCAAACGGGGGCTGCGGGTGGTCGTCTCCGACTTCCTCGACCCGGCCGACTCCTGGGAGCCGCCGCTGCGCCGCCTGGCCGCGCGGCACCAGGTGCTGGCCGTGGAGGTGGTCGATCCGCGCGAGCTGGAGCTTCCCGACGTGGGTTTCGTGACCCTCACCGACCCGGAGACCGGGCGCTCGCGCGGCGTCCACCTGTCGCGCGGGCTCAGGGAGCGGTACGCCGAGGCGGCGGCCGAGCAGCGCTGGGAGATCCGTACGGCGCTGCGCCGGGCCGGGGCCGCGCACCTGGTGCTGCGCACCGACCGCGACTGGGTGTTCGACCTCGCCGGATTCGTGCTGCGGCAGCGGCGCACGGCCCATCTGATGCGGCGGGCCGCGGGCAGGAGGGCGGGCGCGTGACCTTCCTGTCCCCCGGCTGGCTCTGGCTGTTCGTCCTGGTCGCGGTGCTGATCGCGGCGTACGTGGCGCTGCAGTTCGCCCGCCGCCGCTACACGCTGCGCTTCACCAACCTGGCGCTGCTGTCGCTGGTGGCGCCGGAGCGGCCCTCGTGGCGGCGGCACGTGCCTGCGGTGCTGTTCTTGATCATGATGGCCCTGCTGGTCATGGGCGCGGCCCGGCCCGCGGGCGCGGTCAAGGTGCCCAGGGACCGGGCCACCATCATGATCGCCGTGGACGTGTCGCTGTCGATGGATTCCAACGACGTCGAGCCCACCCGGCTCGTCGCGGCCAAGCAGGCCGCCCAGCAGTTCGTACGGGACCTGCCGGACCGGTTCAACGTCGGGGTGGTGGCCTTCGCCCGTTCGGCGGCCGTGGTGATCTCCCCCACGACCGACCACGCGGCCGTGACCACCGCGATCTCCAGCCTGACCACCCGGGCCGGCACGGCGATCGGCGAGGCGGTGTTCAACTCGCTCGACTCGATCAGGTCGTTCGACCAGCGGGCGGTGACCGATCCGCCGCCCGCGGCGATCGTGCTGCTGTCGGACGGCGACAACACCTCCGGCCGGTCGGTCAACGAGGCCGTGGAGGCGGCGGTCGGCGCCAAGGTGCCGGTGTCCACGATCGCGTACGGCACGCCGGAGGGAACCGTCACGATCGACAACCGGTCGGTGCAGGTGCCGGTCAACAAGGCCACGCTGCAGTCGTTGTCGGACGGCACCGGGGGCCGGGCGTACACCGCCGAGTCGGGCAGCGAGCTGCGGGACGTCTACGCCCAGATCGGCAGCTCGCTCGGCTACAAGGTGGTGCACCAGGAGATCACCCAGCGGTTCCTCGTCGCCGCGATCATCGCCGGGATGCTCGCCGCCGCCGCGGCCATGCTGCTCGGCGCCCGCATACCCTGACCGGATCACGCTCGCGTCCCGGCGACCGGCGCCTCATGGGCCGCCGCGCCGCCGGGCGCCGCCGGATGACGGGGAGCCCGGCGGAAGGCCAGCCCGGCCGCCAGGCACGCCACGGGCACCACGGGAAGCACGTAGCGGTGGTCGAAATCGAGCACGGCCACCGGCGCGACCAGCAGCGTGACGGCGACCGCCCAGGGCAGCGCCGCAGTCCGGGGCCGCCGTACCGCGCCCACGGCGCCCACCAGCAGGACGGCGGCCAGCAGCGGCCCGCGCAGGTAGGCCGGGTACTGGTAGGCGACGAGCAGATCGGCGTACGGCCGGACCGAGCGCATCCCGGTGAGACCCGGGTCGTATTCCCTTCTGACCTGCTCGACGAGCGGCTGATCGGCGGGTAGCGACCACATGCCTGCGGCGAAACCGAACGCGGGGACGACGCGCGCCGGGTGGGCGACGGGAGTCCAGGGGAACGCGAGCGCGGTGTCCCTCGCCACGGCGCGCAGGTAGTCCAGCGGCTGGGCGGCGATGGCGCGCAGCGCGAAGGCACGGGCCCGGTCGTTGAGCGCGGCGTGCCCGCCGGGGAGCCGGTTGAGGGAGGACTCCCTCGCCCACACGTACTCCCCTGCGGCGTCCAGGACGGTCCCGTTCGGGCACAGCGGAGCGAGGTCCGGCGGAGGACGGACGACCGAGCAGTCCGCGAAGGTCATGGTGCGGGCCCACAGCGCGACCCCGTCCCCGCCGCCGATCGCGAACCTGCCGTGGACCCCGGCGTACCATCCCGCGTACGCGGCGACCGGCAGCAGGCCGGACAGGGCGAGCACGGCCAGGCGGCGCCAGGGGACGCGGCGTACGGCGAGCACCAGCACGGCGAGCAGGATCAGCGGCAGCGCGATCGTCCGCGTGAGGGCGGCTCCCGCGAGGAGCAGGCCGGCGGCCGCGGCGGCGCGCGCGGACGGCACCGGGCGGCGGGCCAGCAGAGCCGTGGCCGCCACGACCAGCAGGATGAACAGCGAGTCGGAGAGCACCGCGTGCTCCAGGCGGAGGAACGACGGCGTCGAACAGCACCGGCGCCGAGGCGGCCACGGCGGCCCAGCCGGGCAGGCCCCCGCGGCGCAGCGCCGCGTAGACGACGACGCCGGTCGCCAGCCCCATCGCGTGCTGCACGGCGACGACCACCTCGACGCTGTGGAAGGGCAGGAGGGCACGCAGCAGCAGGGGGGCACGCCCGCGGCAGCCGGGCGTGCCCGCGGGCATGCCGGTGTCAGCGCTGGGCAAGCGGCCGGTGAAGGCAGGGATGGAGACTGGGGCGCCGGGCCGGACTCGGCCGCGACGCCACCGCGGCGGCAGGCGCGGGCGTGGAGGGGCGCCCGGTGCGGCTCGCGCCGCGACCTGGGCGGGGACCGCTTGGCCGTGCTCAGCGACGCTCGGGGCAGAAGGCGTCCCTGGGACGCGGCTGAGGGTTCGGTGTGGGATTGACCAGCATGAGCGCCTGTCCGTCGGCGACCATGACCCCTTCGTAGACGTACCAGGAAGCCGGGGCGGACGGCCTGGCGCTCTTGGTGACGTAGGAGGTGAACTTCGCCCGCACGCCGCGCTCCCGCAGCAGGGGCAGGACCTCGGCGACGGTCTTGTTGACGTAGTCCACGCAGTGGAAGGGCTCGCCCTCCGCGTCGACGGCCTCCAGGATGCCGTAGCGCTCCCCCGGCCGGGCGGCGCGGCCGATCAGCACGATCGCGTGCCCGTGGAAACCGACCGGGATGCGGAAGCCGATCGGGCAGCCGGCGAACCGCACGCACTCGCCCGGCGCCTCGATTGTGGTGATCGCGCTGTGGTCCCGGGTGCCGTCGAAATAGAGCGGCCGCCCCACCGAGGTCGCCGCCGTGGGCACGATCCGCACCTCCACGTCCAAGCCGCGCTGGCGCAGTTCACGCTGGTACGTCGCGGGATCGGCGAACAGGTCCCGCACCATGACGACGTAGTGGCCGCCCTCCCGCCTGATGTCGAGCGCGGCGGAGGCCGGAGCGGGACCGAGCCCGGCCGCTCCGGGGACGAGCCAGGACACGGCGAGCAGGACGGCGGCGAGCGGGAGGACGACCGCCGCCAGGCGGAGCCGGACATTCCGGAGGGCCCTGCGGGCCATGTGCCGGAGCCGGTCCCGGTGACCGCATGCCGGAGCCGGCCCCGAGACGATCTCCTCCAGCAGCTCCATGGCCAGCGGTGTCATCCCCGGGCCGGGGTCGGGGGCGATCCCGGCGACCAGGCGGCGCAGGTCGCGGTCGCGCGCGGAGTCCTGAACGCGTCCACGCGCGCGGTCGTGTACTCGGTCGTGTACTCGGTCGCACGCGGGGTCCTGTACGGGACCATGTGCGCGACCGTACGTGCCGCCGTGTGGGCGGTCCTGTGAGCGGTGGTCCATCACGCCTCTCCTCCCGCCAGCGCCGCCATCCGGACCCCGTACCGGGCCATGTCCACTCCCGCGGAGCTCAGCTCCGCGGCGAGGCGTTTGCGGGCCCGGTGCAGCCGGAGGCGGGCGGCCCCGCGCGAGCAGCCGAGCACCGTGGCGATCTCCGCCGACGCCAGCCCTTCCCAGCTCGCCAGCGCCAGCACCTCGCCGTCGTCGGGGCCGAGCCGCCAGAACGCCCGGCGTACGGCGTACGGCGTCGAGCTCCTCGTGGTCCGGGCCCACCGCTGCTCCCCCGTCACCGTTTTCCCCGCCATCTCGTACCTGTCCGGAAGGCCGGAAGTGTTTCACCCCGTCTCCGCGGAGATCACCGCTCCGCGCCGTTGGTACGTTTGGGCACGTGGCCCATTACTTCGAGGAGCGTCCCGAGGCGGACAGCCGGCCGGGGACGGTCACCCTGGTCCTCCCGGATCTGCACCTGCGCCTGGAGACCGACAGCGGGGTGTTCTCCCCCGAGCGGATCGACGCCGGGACCCGGGTGCTGCTGGAGAGCGTGCCCGCGCCCCCGCCCGACGGCGACCTGCTCGACCTGGGCTGCGGCTACGGCCCGATCGCGCTGACCATGGCGTCCCGGGCGCCGGGGGCGACGGTCTGGGCCGTCGACGTGAACCGCCGCTCGGTGGAACTGTGCCGTCGGAACGCCGCGAGCGCCCGCCTTGACAAAGTAAGGTCGGTGCACGCCGACGAGGTGCCGGACGACGTGAGGTTCCGGGCCATCTGGTCGAACCCCGCTATCCGGATCGGCAAGGCCGCCCTCCACGCCATGCTCACGCGGTGGCTCGACCGGCTCACGCCCGATGGCAGCGCCTACCTCGTCGTACAGAAGCACCTGGGCTCCGACTCGCTGCAGCGCTGGCTGAACGAGCAGGGCTGGCCCGCCACACGGCTCGCCTCCAGGTCCGCCTACCGCGTCCTGCGGGTGGACGCCCGGCCCGCACCCTCCCCCACACCGTCCCCTCGACCGTCCGCCGTACGCGGCTTTTCCGGCGACCAGGAGCGATGAGCGCCCCGATGAACACGACCAACCCGCGTAGGCAGCTCAAGCCGACCGACGTCAAGCGGCTCAACCGCACCTGGCGCCGCAACACCGAGGGCCGTCTGGCGCTGATCCTCGAATCCGTCACGGGCCCCTTCAACATCGGCTCGGTCTTCCGCACCGCCGCGGCGTTCGGCGTGCAGACGATCTGGCTGGCCGGAAACGCCACCCCGCCCACCAACCCCAAGGCCCAGAAGACCGCGCTCGGCACCGACCGGCTGGTCGAGTGGCACGAGCCGGTCCCGGTGACCGACGCCGTGCGCGCCGCCAGGCAGGAGGGCTACCGGGTCGTCGCCGTCGAACTGACCGGCGACGCCGCGCCGCTGCACGAGGCCGCGCTGGACGGGGATGTCTGCCTGGTGCTGGGCAGCGAGGACCACGGCGTCTCCCCCGCCTGCCTGGAGGCCGCCGACGCCGTGGCCTACATCCCGCAGGTGGGGAGGGTCGGATCGGTCAACGTGGCGGTCGCGGCGGCGATCGCGATGGCCGAGGCCAGGCGACGGGAATGGGCGTCGATGGGCGCCTCGTGACCCAAATGTTCATGTCCGCGCGCTGACGCACTCTCCGAGACCCGGCATACTCCTTTCGTGCACCGCCGTTTCGCCTTCCTCGACCATCCCGGCCCGCTCGCCTTCGCGCACCGCGGCGGTGCCGCCGAGGGCCGGGAGAACACGATGGAGGCCTTCTCCAGGGCCGTCGGCCTCGGCTACACCTACCTGGAGACCGACGCCCACGCGACCTCCGACGGCGTCCTGCTCGCGTTCCACGACCACACCCTCGACCGCGTCACCGACCGCGCCGGGCGCGTCTCCCGCCTCCCCTACCGCGAGGTGCGCGAGGCGAGGATCGGCGGACGGCACGAGATCCCCCTGATCGAGGACCTGCTCGGCACCTGGCCGGACGTGCGGTTCAACATCGACGTCAAGGAGAGCGCCGCGATCGCGCCGCTCGCCCACGCCATCCGCCGCACCGGCGCCCACGACCGGGTCTGCCTGACGTCGTTCTCCGACGCCCGGCTGTCGCGCGCCCTGCGCGCGATCGACCGGGAGGTCTGCTACTCGCTCGGCCCGCGCGGCCTCGCCGCCCTGCGCACCGCCGCGATGGGCGGCGGGTACGGCAGGCTGCTGTCCGGGCTGGCCCGGGCGGGGGTCCCGTGCGCGCAGGCGCCGATCGGGTTCCGCGGCCTGCGGGTGACCACCCGCGCCCTCGTACGGACCGCGCACGCGATCGGCATGCAGGTGCACGTGTGGACGGTCAACGACCCGGCGACGATGGCCCACCTGCTCGACCTCGGCGTGGACGGCATCATGACCGACAACATCAGCGGCCTGCGCGACGTCCTCAAGTCGCGCGGGCAGTGGCACCCCCGCCCGGTGGTCCCGTAACCCCCGTCCCCCTGACCCGCCCGGCACGACCGCTCCACACGCGAGGAGAGACGATGACCGCCCCCCAGGTCGTTCAGGAGGAGCTTCCCGGCGCGCGACGGCGTGAGCAGCGCGGCTGGTACTGGTACGACTGGGCCGACTCGGCGTTCCAGACGACGGTCCTGACCGTCTTCCTCGGGCCGTACCTGACCTCGGTCGCCACGACGGCGGCGGGCGGCCCGGAGGGCTTCGTGTCGTTCCTGGGCCTGGACCTGCGGCCGAAGGCGTACTTCACCGCGATGGTGACGATCTCGGTGCTGCTCCAGATCGTGGTCATGCCGGTCGTCGGCGCCCTGGCCGACCACACCGGGCGCAAGCGGCACATCCTCGGGTCGCTCGCCTTCACCGGCGCGGCCGCCACCCTGGGGTTCTACCTCGTCTCGGGCGACGCGTACCTGCTGGGCGGCGCGCTGTTCCTGCTCGCCAACGTCACCTTCGGCTCGGCGCGGGTCGTGTACGACTCCTTCCTGCCCCAGATCGCCGGGGCGGAGGAACGCGACACGATCTCCAGCAGGGGCTGGGGCTTCGGCTACCTCGGCGGCGGCCTGCTGCTCGCGCTCAACCTGGTGGTCTACCTGTTCGCCGACATCGACAAGGGCCTGGCGGTACGGATCAGCCTGGCCTCGGCCGGCCTGTGGTGGGGCGCCTTCACGATCATCCCGATGCTGCGCCTGCGCGACCGGCGGGTGCCGGTCCACGAGGCGACCGCGGCGCGGGCGGTCGCCGGCAGCGTGCGCCAGCTCGGCCGTACGATCGCCGAGGCGCGCCGCTATCCCCGCACGCTGCTGTTCCTCGCGGCCTACCTGGTCTACAACGACGGCGTGCAGACCGTGATCGGGTTCTCCGCGACGTACGCCGACCAGGAGCTGGGGCTGGGGCAGACCCACCAGATCGGCGCGATCCTGATGGTCCAGTTCATCGCGGTGGGCGGCGCCCTCGGGCTGGGGCGGCTCGCGGCGGTGTTCGGGACCAAGCGCACGGTTCTCGCCAGCCTGGTGGTGTGGACCGTGGTGGTGGGGGTGGCCTACTTCCTGCAGAAGGGCGCGGCCCTGCAGTTCTACGCGATCGCGTTCGCCATCGCGATCGTCATGGGCGGCACGCAGGCGCTGTCGCGTTCGATGTACTCGCTGGTGATCCCGCCGGGGCGGGAGGCGGAGTACTTCAGCCTCTACCAGGTCAGCGACAAGGGGTCGGCGTTCCTCGGCTCGCTGGTGCTCACGCTGGCGCTCCAGCTCACCGACAGCTACCGCACCGCGATCGTCTCGCTGATCGTGTTCTTCGTCCTCGGATTCGTGCTGCTCACGACCGTCAACCTGCCCCGGGCCATCCGCGAGGCGGGCAACGAGGTCCCCGACCACATCTGAGGGCGCGTTCTGGGAGGGATCGTCCGTGCTGCCTGGAGGCATGACCCCGCGACGGGCGGTCCGGCTGGTGCTGACCCACCGCGCCAGGGCCTTCGTCCCCGCCTGGCTGCGGGCCGGCTGGTGGCCGCCCCTTCCCGGAGGGCGGGAGGTGCGGCGCTGGGCCCGCGCCCCGGGCTGGGTGGGCAACGGGCTCGCGCCCGCGGTGGCCGTCGCGATCTCCACGCTGGTCGCCTGGCACCTCGGTCATCGGGGCGAGGAGTTAGTCCTCGTCGCCGGGGTCGCGCTGGCCGCCGGCCGGCTGGTGCCCGTCGTCTGGCCCGCACCGGTGCGGGATCGGCACGTCGCCCGGCGCGCGGAGCACCCCGACCTGCATGCGATGGTCTCCGAGGTGGCCGGCGAGCTCGGGGTCCGGCGCCCGTCACGCGTGTGTCTCGCCCCCGTCGCCGAGAGCGGTGGCACCCGGCTGGGGCCGCGGCGTACGGAGCTGTGGATCGGCCTGCCCTACCTCATGGGGTTCGAACGGGCGGAGCTGCGCGCGGTGATCGCCTTCGAGCTCGTCTTCCTGGAAGCGCGCCGGTCGTGGCCGCTCGGCGCGCTTTGGGAGGTCTGGAAGGCGGGGGTGCGGATGAAGCCCGCCGTGCAACGGGAGATCGGCGCGGTGGTGCGGGCCCTCGTCACCGAGGCCGACATGGCCGGCTGCCGTGTGTCGGATCCGCGGACCACGGCGAACGCGGTTCTGCGCGGCATGCTCATGAGCCTGTCCTTCGACTGGTTCGTGCACCGCTACGCCGCGGATCTGCCCGCCCACCGGTATCTTCCGCTGGACCTCTACCCGGCCTGGCGCTGGAAGGTGCACAAGGACGACCTTCTGGCCCGGCTCATGCCGCGATACCTCGAACTCTCCGCGGCCGACTCCCTGGGCCTCGACGCGACCAGCCGCATGGCGGAGCTGGGGGTCGTCCTCGATCAGCCGCCCGGGCCGGCGGCGGACCCGATCATGTCCACGCCCGGTCTCGCCGTCGAGGCGCGGTTCGCCCGCTGCCGGCTCGGCGACGTCCTCGCCGGCACCCCGGCCATGCGCCGTGAGCTCACGTTTCCCGACGTTCCGGAAACCGTCTGGGATGAGATCATGAAGTGCCGCCATGACCAGGTCCTCCGGGCCGCGGCCGCGCTCACCGGTCGTGAGCACCTGACCCTCGCCGACCTGATGGAGATCCTCGCGGCCGGGCGCGGTGCGGAACTCGTCCGGGAGCACAGGGAGGGGGTGTGTACCCACCCCACGGCCGGGGTCTGTGTCCTTTTCCCCGTTCTCCATCGCCATCTGCGGACGAAGGGCTACAGGTACGGTCAGGCGCTGCGCCAACGAGAACTCATCGGCCCCGGAGGAGACCGCGTCGACGTGATACAGCTCGCCGAGGCGATCGAGCGGGGTGGCCCATTACCCGAGATCGTGCCTCTCCGGTATCAGCCGGCGGGTTAAGTCGATCTTGAGGGAGCGCTTTATACCGCACAGCTGGGACCGGTGGGACGGAAAAAGCGCGATTGGATCAGGTCTCGGCTGGGAATCCCTTCACGGTATCAGGCGTTGTACGCGGTGGCGAACGAACCCCCTCGAAGGCGGGGACCTCAGGAGGCTTAAGAACATGGGCGAGCGTGCACTTCGCGGTACCCGGCTCGGCGCGACCAGCTACGAGAACGACCGCAACACCGATCTGGCGCCTCGCCAGGAGGTGACCTACACGTGCCCGAAGGGCCATCTCACCACCGTCCCGCTCGCCGTCGAGGCCGAAATCCCGACGACCTGGGAGTGCCGTCACTGCGGCAGTCCCGCGCTGCGGGTGGACGCGGAGCAGCCGCAGCAGAAGAAGGCGAAGCCGCCGCGGACCCACTGGGACATGCTTCTCGAGCGCCGTTCGATCGAGGACCTTGAGGAGGTGCTCAACGAGCGCCTCGCCATCCTGAGGGAGCAGCGGCGCAAGAGCGCGTAGGACGCCTGTGACGCCCCCTGCGGCCCTGATCTCCAGGGCCGCAGGGGGCGTTTCTCGTGTGTCGGAGGGCGCGTGCGGGCGCACCGAGTGGCGCGTCAGGACACCCCGGCCCGCTCCGGGGGCTCGGCGGCGGTGAGGTGGTGGCGCAGGCGCTCGCCCTCGACGTCGAGGTCGGGCAGCGCCCGGTCCAGGGCACGGGGCAGCCACCACGCGGCGCGGCCGAGCATGGACATCACGGCGGGGACGAGGGTCATCCGGACCACGAAGGCGTCGACGAGCACGCCGACGGCCAGTGCGAAGCCCATCGACTTGATGATCGGGTCGTTCATGAACACGAACCCGCCGAACACGGCCGTCATGATCAGCGCCGCGGCGGTGACGACCCGCGCGTTGTGCCCCATGCCGTTGATCGTCGCCTGGCGGGGAGCGTCGCCGCGCACGTAGTCCTCGCGCATCCGCGAGACCAGGAACACCTCGTAGTCCATGGCCAGGCCGAACAGGATGCCGATGAGCAGGATCGGCAGGAAGCTGACCAGCGGGCCCGGCACGTCCACGCCCAGCAGGCCGGCCAGGTGACCCTGCTGGAAGATCGCCACGGTGATGCCGAAGGTCGAGCCGACGGTGAGCAGGAAGCCCAGCGCGGCCTTGACCGGGACGAGGATCGAGCGGAAGACCAGCATCAGCAGCAGCACCGACAGGCCGACCACCAGCAGCAGGTACACCGGCATGGCGTCGGCGAGCTTGTCGGAGACGTCGATGCCGACGGCCGTGGCGCCGGTGACGGCGATCTCGGCGCCGCCGATGCCGGCGACCTTGGCGCGGATGGCGTGGACGGCGTCCTCGGTGGCCGCGGCGGTGGGCCCGGCCTTGGGGATGATGGTCAGCAGCGCGGTGGTGCCCGCGGCGTTCGGCTGCGGAGGGGCCACGGCCAGCACGCCGGGGGTCTGCTGGATCAGCTTGGCGGCCTGCCCGGCGGCGGCGGTCGTGGCCGCGCGGTCGGCGCCGGAGACCACGGCGATCAGGCGGGCGTTGAAGCCCTCGCCGAATCCCTCGCTGGTCAGGTCGTACGCCTCGCGGGCCGGGGTGCCGGGGGCGGCGGTGCCGGCGTCGGGCAGGGCGAGGCGCAGGTCCTGGGCCGGCAGCGTGAGCGCGCCCAGGGCGAGGACGCCGGCCACCAGAATCGGCACGCGCAGCCGGGTGACCAGCCGTCCCCAGGTGTAGCCGAAGCCGCGGCCGGCCGCGCCCACGTCGTCCCCGGTGCGCTGCCTGCGGGGCAGCACGCGGGCCCCGGCGTACGACAGGAAGGCCGGCAGCAGCGTGAGGGCGACCAGGACGGCGACGGCCACGGTGCCCGCGGCGGCCAGGCCCATCACGCTGAGGAACGGGATGCCGACCACCGACAGGCCGGCGAGCGCGATGACCACGGTGGCCCCGGCGAACACGACCGCCGATCCGGCGGTGCCGACCGCCCGGCCGGCGGCCTCCGCGGGTTCGACTCCCTCGGCGAGGAACTGGCGATAGCGGGAGGTGATGAACAACGAGTAGTCGATGCCGACGGCCAGGCCCAGCATCAGCGCCAGCACCGGGGTGACGGAGGTCAGTTCGACGACGCCGCTGAGCGCGAACAGCCCGCCCATGCCGGCGCCCACGCCGATCAGCGCGTTCAGCAGGGTCATCCCGGCGGCCACCAGCGAGCCGAAGGTGACGATCAGCACCACGGCGGCGATCACGACGCCGATCCCTTCCGACCCGCCGACCTCCGGCGCGGCCTTCAGGATCTCGCCGCCGTGCTCGACCCGCAGCCCCGCCGCCGAGGAGCCGGCTTTGAGGTACGCCGCGCGCTGGGCGTCGGTCACGTCCTCGACCGCGTGGGCGAACTGCACCTGGACCAGGGCGTAGCGGCCGTCGGGAGAGACCGCGCCGGTCCGGAACGGGTCCAGGGCGGCGACGACGCCGGGAATGGCCGCGGCCTCCTTGACCACGGGCGCGACCGCGGCGGGCGCGAGCTTCCGGCCCTGCGGAGCGGCGACCACGATGGCCCCGGTGGCACCGCTGGCCTGCGGGAACTCCTTGGCCAGTGCGTCGAGCGCCCGCTGCGACTCGGTGCCGGGCATCGAGAACTTGTCGCCGGCCGGGCCGTGGAAGGCCGCGGCGGCCAGGCCCAGGACCACCAGCAGGAGCAGCCACAGGGCGGCGACGCGCCCGCGCCTGCGGAAGGAGAACCGGCCCAGCCGGTACAGCAGGGTTGCCACAGAGATCTCTTTCTCGGGAGGGTCAGCCGGTCGGCAGACCGAGCGTCCGCAACGCGCCGCGGGTCAGTTCCGCGCGCAGTGTCTCTTCGGGGATCACGCATTCACTGGCGCTGGTCAGGATGATCCCGAGCATCGCCATCCAGGCCCAGACGCGGGCCTGGGGGGCGTCCGAGCGGCCCGACAGGGCCTCGGTGAGCCGTTCGACGATGTGGTCGGCGGCGGGCAGCTCCGGCCGGTTGATCAGCGCGTCGACGTCCTGCAGGAGGATCTTCACCTGGAGCCGGAAGCGCAGGGACAGGTCGACGAGCCCGGTGACGGCGGCACGGGCCGCCTCCTCACCGCGCAGCCCGGCGAGCCGCCCTTCCAGCTCGGCGAACTCCGGTCCGACGGGCGCCAGCAGCTCGGTCAGGATCGCGTCCTTGTTGGTGAAGTGGTACAGCAGGGACGCCTTGGAGCAGCCCGCGTCCGTGGCGATGTCCTGCAGGGAGGTGCCACGGAAGCCGTGGGCGGCGAACAGCCGCACGGCCGAGTCGAGGATGTCCGCGCGCGTTGTGGTTGCGCGTGCCATGCGGACACCTTAGCTGACCGATCGGCCAGTAATTGACCGATCGGCCAGGAGATGCTGCCTTTGTGATGGAATTAACGCTGCTTCCCCGAAGACGCGGCTTTCCCGTAGACGTAGGCGTCAGGGGCGCAGCAGGACCTTGACCGCCCGGCGCTCGTCCATGGCCTTGTAGGCCTCGGCGGCCTCCTCCAGGGGAAGTTCGAGGTCGAAGACCTTGCCGGGGTCGATCTCGCGGTCCCAGATCAGCCGGATCAGCTCCGGCAGGAAGCGGCGCACCGGGGCCGGGCCGCCGTGCAGGTGCACGCCGGAGAAGAACAGCTCCATGGCGGGCAGCTCGACTCCGTGGGTGACGCCGACGTAGCCGACGTGCCCGCCGGGACGGGTGGAGCGGATGGCCTGCATCATCGACTCCTGGGTGCCGACCGCCTCGATGACCGAGTGCGCGCCCAGCCCGCCGGTCAGGTCCTTGAGCCTGGCCACGCCTTCGTCGCCGCGTTCGGTGACGATGTCGGTGGCGCCGAACTCGATCGCGAGCTTCTGCCGGTCGGCGTGCCGGCTGAAGACGACGATCCGCTCGGCGCCCAGCCGGCCCGCGGCGAGCACGCCGAGCAGGCCGACGGCGCCGTCGCCGACGACCGCGACGGTCTTGCCGGGACCGGCCTCGGCGGCGACCGCGGCGAACCAGCCGGTGCCCAGTACGTCGGAGGCGGCCAGCAGGCTCGGGATCAGGTCGGCTCCGGGCATTTCGGGGGTGGCGACCAGGGTGCCGTCCGCCAGGGGGACGCGGACCAGCTGCGCCTGGGTGCCGATGGCGCCCATCGGCACGGCGTGCACGCAGCGGGACTGGTAACCGGCCCGGCAGATCTCACAGGTGTTGTCGGAGGCGAAGAACGAGCCGACCACGAACTGGCCGGGCGTGATGTCGCGGACCTCGGCGCCGACCTCCTCGACGACGCCGACGTACTCATGTCCCATCGGGGACGGTCCGTCGTGTGTGGTCACACCTCGGTAGGGCCACAGGTCCGATCCGCAGACGCAGGCCGCGGACAGCCGGATGATCGCGTCGGTCGGTTCGAGGATCTCCGGGTTCTCGCGCTGCTCGACCCGGACGTCACCGGGGGCGTGCATCACCACGGCTCGCATCTCGTCACTCCTTCGTGAGTCTCTCCCAGCGGCTTGCCTACGGACCGCTGGCCGAACCACCGGGCCACGACCCAGTGAACGCGCTGGTCAGAGGGCAGGGAAGGCACCGATGATAGGCGTACCGGCAGGACGCCCCGACCACGGCGCCGGCCCGTTCGGTGTGGCCCGGGTGACACCGACGTGCTGCGGGCGGCCCCGCCGCTGGTGCGGGGAGTCAGCCCGCCGGCCTACGGACGGGTTCACGTTCTCACGCACCGCGACCTCACCGTCACGGGCGCGATCTTGACTGCGGCTTTTCACCAAGTCATCATCCTGCTGTTCTCCGGTGCAGGCTTGATCGCATTCACGGCGCATGGCGGAGGTGCTTCGCGGCGAAGGAAGCAGCCATTCCATAAACGACGCCCAGCTGAGGACAGAGATGAAAATCGCGTGGAGCACCAGAGACATGGCCGTGCCGGATCGGTTCACCTTCTGGAACGACACCATGTCGAGGACGCTTGTGCCGGTGCGGCTGGCCACGGACCATCCCGCCCGCTTCAACGGATCGGCGCAGGTGTTCGGCCTCGGCGCACTGCAGTTCTCCCTGATGAACCACTGCCTGCTGCAGGCGAGCCGGCCCGCGAAGCTCATCCGGCAGTCGGATCCGGAAGTCTTCCAGTTGCATCTCGTTCTCAACGGCCGGGGCCGCATGACTCAGGCGGGACGGGATGCCGCCTTCCAGACGGGGCAGCTGCTCCTCATCGACTCCTCCCGGCCGTTCGGGGGATGGCGGGGATCCGCCGAGGATCCGGCCAGGTCACTGATCGTCCAGTTCCCCAGGGCCGCGCTCGGGCTGCGGTCCGACATGGTCGGGCAGCTCACCGCCGCGCCGATCCCCATCCGCCACGGCATCACCCGTGTCCTGGCCGGGCACCTCAAGCACCTGGCGGAGAACGCCGACGGGCTCACGCCCCGTGACGCGCAGACGGTGGCCGCCGTCACCTTCGACCTGGTCGCGGCGGCCTGCGCCGACCGGCTGGAGGCCACCGCGCTGCTGTCACCCGAATCGCGACGCCAGGCCCTGCTGTCGCTGATCCACGACTTCGTCCGGCAGCGGCTCGGCGACCCGGACCTCACCCCTGCGACGATCGCCGCGGCCCACCAGATCTCCGTACGGCACCTGTACAAGCTCTTCGAGGAGCAGGGCGTCACCGTGGCGGCCTGGATCCGCCGCTGCCGGCTGGAACAGTGCCACCGCGACCTGGCCGATCCCCGGCAGCGTTCCCGTCAGATCCAGGACATCGCCACTCGGTGGGGCTTCGCCGATGCCGCGACCTTCAGCCGGGCCTTCCGCGCCGCGTACGGCATGTCACCCCGTGATCACCGCAGACTGGCGGCGGGCGACGGCCCTTCGGAGGACGCTCCCCCGCGGCCCTGACACCTCCCGGCGATGTCGGGGTCAGAGGTCGAGCAGGTCGGCCGACACCTGCCAGAGGAGGGTGGCCGCCTCCGGATCGAGCGCGTACTCGGCCACGCCCCGGCGGGTGCCCGGGCGATGCGGCCCGGCCTCCTGGCAGTCCTCGAAGTATCGCCCGGTGACGCCCTCCACCAGCGGCGAGGCCGCGAGCAGCACCGACGTGGCCGCGCCCTGCTCGGGCGTCTTCCAGGCGGGGCCGTCGCCGCCCATCTGGGCGCGCATGCGCTGGAGCTCCTCCTCGGTGACGTGCCGCTGGAGGTTGGTCGGGATCGCGCCCGGCATGAGCGCGTTGACCACGATGCCGTCACCGGCCCAGCGCCTGCCCGCCTCGACCGCGAACAGCACGTTGGCGGTCTTGGACTGCCCGTAGGCCAGCCACGGGTCGTACGGGCGCTCCCGGAACTGGATGTCGTCGAAGACGACCGGCGAGCGCAGGTGGGCGCTGGAGCTGACCGACACGACGCGGGCGCCGCCGGCCGCCGCGAGCGCCGGGCGCAGGCCGGCGGCGAGCGCGAAGTGCCCGAGGTGGTTGGTGGCGAACTGCGACTCCCAGCCCTCGGGGGTGCGCGCCTCGGGCGAGGCCATCACGCCCGCGTTGTTGACCAGGATGTGCAGCGGCCCCTCCCAGGTCGCGGTGAAGGCCGCGACGGACGCCTGGTCCATCAGGTCGAGCGGTGCCACCCGCACCCGGGCGTTGCCGGTGGCGAGGGCGAGGTCGTCGGCCACCCGCTTGCCCGCGCCGAGGTCGCGGACCGCGATCGTCACCTCGGCTCCCGCGGCGGCCAGCGCCCGCGCGGTCTCGACGCCGATGCCCGACGCGCCGCCGGTCACGACCGCCCGCCGTCCGCGCAGGTCGACGCCCTCGATCACCTCGGCGGCGGTGGAGCCGGCGGTGAACGGCGTGGTGACGCGCGTCTTCTCAGTCGTGTTCCGAGTCATGTTCGTTCCCCGTCCCGTACGGCGGCGCGGGCCCCCTGGGAGTCCGGGCCGCTACAATCAGAACAAACCGGAGGAACCTCCGGTACGACTGCGACTCTAACCGGAGCGTCCTCCGGTTAGCAACCCGTGCCGTAACCCGTGCCGTGGAGGAGCCGTGTCCGCCCCCGCTCGACCGACCGGAGTCAAGCCGTTGCGCGCCGACGCGCGGCGCAACCGCGAGCGGCTGCTCGACGTCGCCGTACGGGCGTTCTCCCAGGAGGGGCCGGACGTCACGCTCGACGCGATCGCGAAGGAGGCGGGCGTCGGCATCGGCACGCTCTACCGCCACTTCCCCACGAGGGAGGCGCTGATCGAGGCGGCCTACCGCAACGAGCTGGCGAAGCTGTGCGACGCGGCGGCCGGGCTGCTGGAGGAGATGCCGCCGGACGTGGCGCTGCGCACCTGGATGGACCGCTTCGCCGACTACCTCGCGACCAAGCGGGGCATGGCGGACGCGCTCCGCGCGGTGATCGCCGCCGGCGCCAACCCGTACGCCCACAGCCGTGACCGGCTGGTCGGCGCGATCGGCACGCTGATCGAGGCGGGGGCCGCCGCCGGGGTGTTCCGGCGGGACGTGGCGGCAGAGGACGTGCTCACCGGCATGAACGGCGCCTGCCTCGCCGCCGGCGAGCCCGCGCAGCGCGAGCAGGCCGGACGGGTGATCGACCTGCTCGTGGACGGCCTGCGCCACGGCGCTTCCGGGGCGACGGCCTGAGGGCGCCGCCCGTCACCGCTGTCATGCCGAGGGCCGGCGGCGCGCCCCCCAGCGCGCAACCGGCCCCCTCGATGGATCCGCTCACACCCGGTGCCAGCGGGCCTCCGCGAAGCAGTAGACGGCGAACAGCACCAGGCCGATCGCGACCACGACCAGCAGCCACGGACCGGCCGGGGTGTCGGCGAGCGCCTTGAGCGCGTCGTCGATGCCGGCCGCCTTGTCCGGGTCGTACGTGAGGGCCGCCTGGCCGATCAGGGCGCCGGCGGCCAGGGCGATGACGCCGCGGGCGATGTAGCCGGCCTTGCCGAGCTTGACCACGACACCGCGGGCCCGGGGCTCGGTCACGTGCATGTCCCGCATGAACTTCTCGGTCCAGCCCTCGTAGATCCAGTACACGCCGAGGGCGATCACGCCGAGAGCCAGCAGGCCGACCAGGAACTGCCCGCCGGGCAGGTCGAACAGCGCCTTGGTCGCGTCCTGCGACTGGCTGTCGGACGAGGCGGCGGCCTTGTTCTGGGTGAGCAGCGCCACCATGGAGTAGACGAGGGCGGCGTAGACGACGGCCCTGGCCACGGCCTCCACCCGCTCCCTGGCCTCGGGCCGGCCCCAGACGGCTTCGGAGATCTGCCAGATCACCAGCGCGGCCAGGCCGACCGCCATGAGCCACAGCAGGGGGTCACCCAGGGGGGAGTCGCGCACGATCTGGAGCGCGCTGCTCTTGTCGGCCTCCCCGCCGCCGCCGAAGGCGATCTGGAGCGCGACCAGGCCGATGATGGCGTACAGGACGCCTCGGGCGGCGAAGCCGACCTTGGCGAGTTTTTCCAGGGCGGGGTGGTCGGCCGCCCTCCGGGCCGTGCCTTCCAATCGCCGGCCGGTCTGATGCGCGGTCGTCATCACGGTTCTCTCCCTCTGGAGGCGGATCGATCTTCCTGCTGACCCAGAGAAGGAGGATTAAACGTCGGCCTGCTCAACCCGCCAGGCGCAGGGCCTCGGCGGCGACGGCGTGCCGCAGGTCGCGGATGCCGGGCCGTCCCCGCAGGGGATGCACGTTGTTGGTGAGCAGCACGACGGTCAGGCGGCGGGCGGGGTCGACCACCAGCGACGTGCCGGTGAAGCCCGAATGGCCGAACGCGCCGGTGAGAGGGCCCACGATGGCCGGGTCGCCGATCCGCACCCCGAGCCCCTGCCGGAAGGCGGCGCCCGGGACGCCCTGGTCGCGCAGCATCTCGGCGGTCCACTCGGGAGACAGGATCGGGCCGCCGCCGGTGCGCAGCGCCTCGCCGAAGCGGACGAGATCGGCGGCGGTGGAGAACAGCCCGGCGTGCCCGGTCACGCCGCCCAGCGCGTGGGCCGTCTCGTCGTGCACCTCACCTCTGACGCAACCGGCGGCGCTTCGCTCCGGCTTGAACTCGGTCGCGACGGCCCGCTCCGGCTCGACCGGCCCGTACGTCGTGGCACCGAGGCCGAGCGGCCCGGTGACCCGCTCGCGCACGAGCACGTCCAGCGGCGCGCCGCCGGCGGTCTCCGCCACCCGCCCGGCCGTGATCATGCCGACGTCCGAGTAGAGGTGGGTGCCCGGCGGCATCTGCGCCGGGGTGGAGAGCACCAGGTCCCAGCGGGTCTCCTCCGGCTCCCTCTCCACCCGGCGGCTCGCGGGCAGGCCGGCCGAATGCGTCAGCAGGTGCCGTACGGTGATCCCGGGCCGGTACCCGTAGAACCGGGGCAGCCGCGCGGCCACCGGCTCGTCGAGGCCGAGCGTGCCCTCCTGGGCCAGTGAGACCACCACCGCCGCCGTGAACATCTTGGTCAGCGAGGCGATGTCGAAGAGCGCGTCCATCGCGACGGGGGGCAGCCCTGAATCCAGCCCGAACAGCGGTTCCTCGGCGGGCCCGGCGTACCGCACGGCCTCCCCCACGGCGGCCGCGGCGACCGTACGCCCGTCCAGGGCGATCACGGCGACCGCCGCCGCGGCGACCCCGGGCACGGCGGCGTGCAGGATCTCGTCCAACCCGGACGCATTTACAAAGTAAGGCACAAGGTCACCTCTCGCCGGATGTCCGGTCAGGCGCCGCGCAACGCCGGGCCGAGCCGGTCGCCGTGCGCGGCGAGCAGCGCCCTCGCGTCGTCGGCCCCGACCCCACGCTCGATCATCACCACGGCCGTCTTCACGTCGCGCCCGGCGTGCTCCAGCACCTCCCGGGCGTCCGGCACCTCCGCGCCGGTGATGTCGGAGACGATGCGGGCCGCCCGGTCGACGAGCTTGGAGTTGCTGGCCACGACGTCGACCATGAAGTTCCCGTACGTGCGGCCCGACCTGATCATCGTGATCGTGGAGATCATGTTGAGCACCAGCTTCTGGGCCGTGCCCGCCTTGAGCCGGGTCGAGCCGGTGACGACCTCCGGCCCCACGATGACCTCGATCGCCCGTTCGGCGGCCAGGGCGAGCGGGGTGCCGGTGTTGCAGGCCAGGCCCACGGTCAGCGCGCCGCGCCGCCGGGCCTCCTCGACCGCGCCGACGACGTACGGCGCGCGCCCGCTGGCGGAGATGCCGACGACCGAGTCGAGCGGGCCGGCGCTCTTGTCGCGGATCACGGCGGCGCCGGCTTCGGCGTCGTCCTCGGCGCCCTCGACGGAGCGCACCAGCGCGGCATCGCCACCCGCGATGATGCCCTGCACCAGGTCGGGGTGGGTGCCGAAGGTCGGCGGGCACTCCGACGCGTCGAGCACCGCGAGCCGCCCCGAGGTGCCCGCGCCGACGTAGAGCAGCCTGCCGCCGTCCGCCATCCGGGCGGCGATCGCGTCGACGGCCGCGGAGATCGCCGGGACCGCCTGGCCCACCGCGGCCGGGACGGCGGCGTCGGCGGCGTTCATCAGGCGCGCGATCTCCTCCGTCGGCATGGTGTCGATTCCGCTGTAGCGGGGATCGCTCTGTTCGGTGGCGAGAGCGGCGAGTGAGTGCGTCATGGTTCCTCAGCTTCGGAGTGCCTTGTACTGATGGATCGCGTGCGTACGGGACTGGAACGGCTGGTGGCCGCGCCCCGGACCGGGCGGGAGCGGGTGGGCCTCGTCACCAACCCCACCGGAGTCCTGCCCGATCTGACCCCCGCCGCACCGGCCCTGCTGGCCGCGGGAACGCGCGTGACCACGCTTTTCGGTCCCGAACACGGGCTGCGCGGCACGGCGCAGGCGGGCGGCGGCGAGGCCGCCGCGGCCGATCCCGTCACCGGCCTGCCCGTGGCCGACACCTACGGCCGTACGGGCGCCGAACTGGACGCGCTCGTCGCGGCGTCCGGCGTGGAGGCGCTGGTCTTCGACATGGCCGACGTGGGCGCCCGGTTCTACACCTACGTGTGGACGATGTGCGACCTGATGGGCTCGGCGGCCCGCCTCGGGCTGCCGTTCACCGTGCTCGACCGGCCCAACCCGATCGGCGGCGCGGTGGCCGAGGGCCCGGTGCTCGACCCCGCCTTCGCGAGCTTCGTCGGCCGCGCCGCGCTGCCGCTCCGGCACGGGCTCACGCCGGGCGAGATCGCCTTGTCCGCCAACCGAGCGACCGGCGCCGCGCTGGAGGTCGTGCCGATGGAGGGCTGGCGCCGGGAGTGGCACTTCGACCGGACCGGGCTGCCCTGGGTGATGCCGTCGGCGAACATGCCGACCCTCGACACCGCGCTGGTCTATCCCGGCACCGGGCTGCTGGAGGGCGTGAACGCCGCGGAGGGCCGGGGCACGACCCGGCCGTTCGAGCTGGTCGGCGCGCCGTACGCGGACGGGCGGCTCGCCGCCGCGCTGAACGGTCTCGGCCTGCCGGGCGTGCGCTTCCGCGACACGTCGTTCACCCCGGCGTACGGCAGGCACGCCGGTGTGCCGGTGCGCGGCGTCCAGCTTCACGTGACCGATCGCGCGGCCTTCCGGCCGGTGCTGACCGGGGTGTCCCTGCTGCACGAGCTGCGCACCCTCTATCCGGACGACTTCGCCTGCGACCCGTTCCTCGACCTGCTGTGGGGCTCGGGCTCGCTGCGCGCGCACCTGGAGGCCGGACGCGACCCCCGCGGGCTGTGCCCCCCGCCGGGGCCCCCGGAGGGTGATCTGCTGTACGACTGAACCGGCCCCACCGGCCCATCCGGTGAGCCGCCGGGCGGGCCGCACCGGTATCGGCCCAGGTATCGGCCCAGGTATCAGCCCAGGTATCAGCCCAGGTATCAGCCCAGGTATCGGCGCGGGCATCAGCCGAGGCGGCGGCGGTAGAGCCAGAAGACGCGCTCGGCGCGGGCGGCGACCGCCCGGGAGTAGAACCGCAGCGGGCCCACCCAGCCGATCTGCGCCGAGGTCAGCCCGGCGGCGGCCTGCTCGGCCAGGCAGCGGCGCAACAGCACCCGGCCGACGCCGAGGCCGCGGGCGGCCTCCGCCGTCCCCATCGGGCCGAACCACAGCGGCCTGGCGCCCCAGGCGGCGAAGCCGAGGATCTCCCCGTCGCGGGCGGCGTAGTGCAGACCGGTCGCCTGCTCGGCCTCCCAGGCCCACGCGTCGTTCCACTGCTCGCGGACGAAGGCCACGACGCCGCTCCGCTCCCCCGCGGGCGCCGCCGCGACCGTCACCCCGGCGGCGTCGAGCCTCGCCAGGTCGGCCTCGTGCCCGGCCTCGTCGTAGCGGGCCGGAAGGTCGGCGGTCATGTTCCAGGCGACGCGGTAGCGCTCGTAACCCAGACTCTCGGCCAGGCAGGCCGCCGGGGTGTAGCGCACGTCGATGCCCGGCCAGGCGTAGCAGGGCGCGTTGCCGGCGAACCTCGCCTCGGTCGCGCCCTTGGCCCGCATCCACTCCTCGGCGGCGGCGACCAGCGCCCGGCCGATCCCCCGGCCCCGCGCGGCGGGGTCGACGGCGATCAGGTCGACGTGCCCGGCGCCGTCCGCGCCGATCGACGCGAACACCGCCCCCCGCGGACCCACATCCCTGCGACCGGCCCCCGGCAAGCCCGCGCCCTCCGGACCGGTGCCCTGCGGACCGGCCGGCTCGGCGCCCGTCACGTTCGCGGCGGGAACGGCGAGGACGGTCCACTCGCGGCCCGGCGGCGGGGCGGCGAGCCGCCGTACGAGCAGCGCGGCGTCGCCTGCGTCGGCCCACAGCGCGGCGGCGGCCAGGCGCTCCAGCCGCTCGTCGACCTCGACCGCCTCCACCGTGACCACTTCCACCGTGACCACCTCCGCCCGGGCCGGCGTCACTCACCCACCCCCACCGGGATCACGCTACGCCGCCTGGGGTGGAAGCAGGCCTGCTCCTGCTCGGTGTCCTGCCCGGGCCCGCCGTCACGGCCCAGGACGGGGGTCTCCTGCTCGCAGCGTTCGGTGCTGAACGGGCAGCGCGGGACGAACAGGCACCCGCCAAGGCGCCCCTCCCCCTGCGGCTCCTTCGGCACGACCCGCTCGGCCCCCGGCCGCTCCAGGCCGTGCAGGACCGGGATCGCCGACAACAGCGACTGCGTGTACGGGTGGACGGGGTCGGCGATGATCTTCTCGGTGGCGCCACGCTCCACCACCTGCCCCCGGTAGAGCACGTACAACTCGCCGTCGTCGCCGATGTAGCGGGCGGTGGCGATGTCGTGGGTGATGAACAGCACGCCGACGCCGAGCCGCTCGCGCAGGTCCTTGAGCAGCGCGAGGATCCCCAGCCGCAGGGACACGTCGATCATCGAGACGGCCTCGTCGGCGACCAGGACCTCGGGGTCCATGGTGAGCGCGCGGGCGATCACCACGCGCTGGCGCATGCCGCCGGACAGCTGGTGCGGGTAGCGCGGCAGCACGTAGCCGGGGTCGATCCCGACCATCGACAGCAGCTCCTGCGCCCGGCTGTCGATCCACGACCTCGGGCGGCCCGTCTGGCGGGCGCGCAGCGCCAGCGGGGCCTCCAGGGCCTGGTGGATGGTCCGCGTGGGGTTGAGCGCCGAGTAGGGGTCCTGGTGGATGAGCTGGACCCGGCGGAAGTACGGCTGGCGCCGCCGGTGGCTCAGCGACGACATCGGCACCCCGTCGATGACGATCTCGCCGGCGTCGTGGGTCTCCAGGCCGGCGATGATCCGGCCGAGAGTGGTCTTGCCGCTCCCCGACTCGCCGATGAACGAGACGGCTCCGCCCCTTTCGACGGCGAAGTCGACGTCGCGCAGCGCGGGCACCTCGCGGGCGCCGAGCACGCCGCCGCGCTGGCGGAAGGTCTTGGAGATCCCGGTCCCCGTGATCACACGAGCTCCTCTCGTCCGACCAGCTCCAGGGGGCGGCCGGTGGCGTGGCAGGCGACCGTACGGCCGTCGTGGGTGACGGCGGCGGGGTCGTCCGTCTCGCAGATGTCCATGCGCCGCTCGCAGCGCTCGCGGAACACGCAGCCCTGCGCGGGCAGCGTGCCGAGCGTCGGCGGGCGCCCGGGCAGCGCCCGGGCGAGGGACAGGTCGCCCGTGAGACGCGGGATCGCCCGGATCAGGCCCCGCGTGTACGGGTGGCGGGCGTCGCCGAGCACCTCGGTCACCGGCCCGTGCTCGACGACCCGCCCGCCGTACATGACGGCGAGGTCGTCGGCGACCTCGGCGACCGCGCCGACGTCGTGGGTGATGACGAGGGTGGTGAGCGCCCGCTCCTCGTGGACCTCCCGGATGATCCGCAGGATCGTCGCCTGCGTGATCATGTCGAGGGCGGTGGTCGGCTCGTCCAGAACGACGACTTTGGCGTTCAGGACGAGCGCGAGCATGATGCCGACCCGCTGGCGCATGCCGCCGGACAGCTCGTGCTGGTAGGAGTCGAGCACCCGGGCGCCGTCCATGCCCATGCGGGCCAGCAGGTCCCGGGCGTCGCGCACCAGCGCCCGCGGGTCCTCCACGTCGTGGGAGCGGCCGAGGTCGAGCAGCTGCTTGCCGATGGTCTTGAGCGGGTTCAGCGAGTTCTGCGCGGCCTGGAAGACGTAGCCGACCTCGCGGCCGCGGGCGCGGCGCAGGTCCTCGCCGCGCAGCGTCAGCACGTCGCCGAGCCCGTCGATCTCGACGCTGCCCGCCGCGATCCTGCCGGGCGGCTGCACGGCGTTGAGCAGCGAGAGCGCGAGGGTCGACTTGCCCGAGCCCGACTCGCCGACGACACCGGTGATCGTGCCGGGGGCGAGGGTCAGGTCGACGCCGCGGACGGCGGGCAGCTCGCCCGCCGGGGTCTTGTAGACGACCGTGAGGTCCCGGATGCGGACCCCCGGTGCCTCCATGTCACGTGCCGCCGCGTGAGGTGTGGCCGTGTGAGCGGTCATAGGGGCTACTCCTCCCGCAGGCGGGGGTTGAAGATCTCGTCCATCGCGTCGACGATCAGCACGATGCCGAGCGTGAGCAGCAGGATCGCGATCAGCGGGGCCATCAGGTACGGCAGCGCGGCCGGGGTGGTGAGCGCGCCGCCGTTGAAGACGGCGAGGTTGAGCATCACGCCCCAGTTGTTGGACTCGAACGGCAGCACGCCGAGGAAGAACAGGCCGACCTGGGCGTACACCGCGCCGGTGACGGCGATCAGCATGTTCATCGCGATGTACGGCGCCATGCTCGGCAGCAGCTCGCGGCCGACGATGTGCCGGGTCGGCAGGCCGAGCCCGCGGGCGGCCTCGATGAAGCCGCGTTCGCGCAGCGACAGCGTCTGCGACCGCACGGCGCGGGCGATGCCGCCCCAGCCGAGCACCCCGAGCACCAGGCCCATCTCCAGCGGGCTCTCGAACTTCCACACGGTGGACAGCACGAGCAGCAGCGGCAGGCCGGGGATGGCGAGGTTCATGTCGGTCAGCCGCATCAGCACGGTGTCCCACCGGCCGCGGTGGAAGCCCGCGAACAGCCCGATGACGGTGCCGAGCGCGACCGTGATGACGGCCGTGGCGAGGCCGGTGAGCAGCACGTACCGCGCGCCGGTGATCACGAGGGCGAGCACGTCGGTGCCCTCGAAGTCGGTGCCGAAGGGGTGGGCGAGGCTCGGCGGCGCGTAGAGGGCGTTGTCGTCGCGCGGCAGTTGGGCGGGGTAGAGCAGCGGCCCGGCCACGCCCATGAGCGCGAACAGGACGACGATGACCACTCCGGCCATGCGGCTGGGTTTGCGCCGCAGCACCCGCCACACGCCGCGCCAGAAGTTGCGCCGCAGCGTGGCCCGGGTGGTCTCGGCGGGCGGCGCCGCCGGAGGCCCGGCGGGGTTGACGATGACGGTCATGCCGCGCCTCCGCTCCTGACCCGGGGGTCGATCACCGTGTACAGCAGGTCGGCGACGATGTTGGCGACGACGATGCCCACCGTGATCACCAGGAACGTGCCGCCCATCAGGGCGTAGTCGCGGCTGCTGATGCTGTTGACGAGCAGCAGGCCGAGGCCCGGGTAGTTGAAGATCTGCTCGATGAAGATCGAGCCGCCGAAGAGCATGCCGATCGACAGGGCGAGGATCGTGAACAGCGGCAGGATCGCGTTGCGCGCGAGATACCGGAACACGATGCCGCGCCGCAGACCGCGCAGTTCGGCCGCGAGGATGAAGTCGTCGCCGAGCACGGCGACCACGTTCGACTTCATGGCGAGGATCCATCCGCCGTAGCTGGCCAGGGTGTACGTCACCACCGGCAGCACGGCGTGGTGCACCAGCGAGCCGATGTATCCGGGGTTGAGGCCGGGGACGAACTCGACGTCCACCGGCCCGCCGGACGGCATGATCGGCCACAGCGTCGCGAAGATCGCGGTGAGCAGCAGGCCGATCACGTACACCGGCACGCCGTGCAGCAGCGACCCGGACAGGGCGAGCGCGTCGCCGAGCCGGCCGGACCGCTTGATCGCGGCGTACACGCCCATGGTCACGCCGAGCAAGAAGCTGAGCAGCGTGCCGGCGAGGACCGGCAGCACGGTCCAGCGCGCCGCGTGGCCGATCAGCGTGGTCACCTCGACGCCGGGCGTGCTGAGCGAGCGCCCGAGGTCGAAGTGGAGCAGCGAGCCCAGGTAGCCCACGTACTGCTGCCAGAGGTTGCCGGTGGGCAGGAAGCCGTACAGGACGGCGGTGGCCCGCTCGGCCTGCTCGGGCGACATGCCCTTCTGGATCAGGCTCTCGTACTGCCCGAGCACGGGGTTGCCGGGGATCTCCCGGATGATGACGAAGCTGATCGTGGCCACGGCCCAGATCATGACCAGGCCGCGTACGACGTGGCCCGCGACCTTCCTGGCGATTGCGGCGGCCCGGTGCCGCCCGGGGACCGTCTGCGTCATGCCCGCCCCTTCTCCGCTTTCCTGATCATCCCGAGCTGCATCCACACGCCGGACGACAGCCGCAGGGCCTGGTCGTCGTCGGGCGGGAACGCCGTGTAGCGGGAGGTGTTGACGAACTGCGTGTTGACGTAGTCCCAGAGCTGGACGACCGGAAGCTGCTCGTTGGCGACCTTGGCGAGGACGCCGACGATGCGCTTCTGCTCCTCCTGCGACGCGTAGTTCAGCTTGCCGGTCAGCTCGCCGGGGTCGACGACCCCGGCCTCGCCGGCGTCGACCTTCTCCGGGCCGCCCATCCAGTTGCCCTCGGTGCCGGGCGCCACGTGCCGCAGCCGCCCGCCGAACATCTGCCAGCCGTTCGCCTGGCCGAACAGCCGCTGGAAGATGTTGTACGGCGACGGGCCGAGGCCGATCAGCCACAGTCCCAGGTCGTACTTGCCCTCGGCCAGCTCGCCCAGGTAGAGCGTGTAGTCGGCGGCGGTGACCACGCTCGCGTCGACACCGTGGTCGGCGAGCTGGCTGCTGATCGACTTGCCCGCGGCGACCCAGTCGGAGAACGACGCGGGCACGTGGATGCGGACCTTCCAGGGGCTGCCGTCCGGCATGGCCCACCGGCCGTTCCGCTTGGTCATGCCCGCCGCCTTGAGCTCGGCGTCGGCCTTGGCGGGGTTGATCCGATACTGCTCCAGGCCGTCGAACCCGGAGCCGAGCCAGGCCCGGGCCGCCTGGGCGTGGATGCCGGAGGTGGTGGCGGCGGGAGTGCCGCCCTCCGGGGAGGCGATCCTCGTGACCTGGGCGCGGTCGATCAGGTAGGCCAGCGCCCGCCGCACGTGCACGTTGTCGTACGGCTTGTGCGCCTGGTTGAACGCGAGCGAGACGGCGACCGGCGAGTAGCCCTTGATCACCTTGCTGCCGCGGGCCTCGCGGATCCGGTTCATGACGGCGGTGGGCACGGAGGTGAAGGGGGCGTTGTCCAGCCGCCCGGCGATCAGGTAGTTCCAGATCTGCTCGTTGCCCGTGTAGTTGAGAATCTTCACCTTGTCCGGCGCGATCTTCTGCCGGTCGTAGAAGTAGGGGTTGCGCGTGAGCAGCGCCGCGCCCGGGTTGACCCGCTCCAGCACGAAGGGCCCGGCCGACACGTCGTGGCCCGGGTCGTAGGCGATGACCTTCTCCGCCAGCCCGGTGATCGCGCTCTTCGCCTTCTCGGCCACCGCGCCCTGCCCGTGCTGGGCGGTCTTGAGCAGCTGCCAGAAGTCGGCGGGAAGGAGCTTGCCGAAGACGTGCGCGGGCACGACCACGGTCGACAGCAGGTTGGCGAGGAACGTCGAGCTGCGGTTGGCCCCCTGCGTGATCCGCACCGTGGTGGGGTCGACGACCTGGATGTCGGCGGCGGCGCCGGCCGCCTTCGGGTCCAGCGCGTACGCCGTGCCGCCCTGGGTATAGGCGAGACCGATCGAGACGCGCACGTCCTCGCTGGTCACGGGCACGCCGTCGGACCACTTGGCGTCCGGGCGCAGGTGGATGTCGACGTGCGACCGGTCGGGGGACGTCGTCCAGCTCCCGGCGATGGCCGGGTAGAACTGGTTGGGATCGGTGGGGTCGTTCTTGGGCCACGCCAGCGCCATGCCGTTGTATCCCGAGAAGACCGATCCGACGGGGTTGAACGGGTTGATCGGCGCGCTCGCGTTGATCTGCTTGCTGCCGTCGATCGTGGTGAACACGCCGCCGCCCGTGCGGGCGGTCTCCGTCGTCCCGGTAGTGCCGCAGGCGGTGGCTGTGGCGATCGACGCCACTGCCATGATCGCCGCGAGTCGCTTCATGGGCTGCTCCTGGTTCCCGATTGCCTGGACAATACGGGCGCACTCGCGACCCGTCAATTTTTTCCATGCCTGGAGACGGCTGTGGAGTTAATTTTTACCGATGCCCGTGACCTGCGGGAACGTCTCTCCGGTTGCGGTCATCGCGGTCGGCCGGCGAGCCAGCGGGCCGCCGCCCGCGCCGACGCCGTCGAGTTGCCGTGGGTGGCGAGGTAGAGCCGCCCGGCGGGCGTCCCGGGCACCCCGGTCTCGACCACCACGGCGTCCGGCCGGGCCCGCAGCGCCTCCTCCAGCAGGCGCCGCATCCAGGCGTGCCGTACGGCGTCGTGGACGGCGATCACCAGCGGGCGCCCGGTGTCGCCCAGCAGGGCGAGCAGGTCCGGCGCGGCCTCCTCGTCGTTCGCCTCGGCCGTGACGGTGCCGGGCAGGATCTCCTCCAGCGCCTGCCCCAGGGTGAGGGGGGTGACCCGGCCCACGGCCTGGCTGGGGCGCGCCGCCATGCTCACCACCAGCGGCGCCCGCGTCAGCACCCCCGGCCCCACCACTCCGGCCGGTGTGTACGGGGTGGTGGGGAAAGCGGCGGGCGTAGCCGGTGGGGGCGGCGTGCTCGGAATCGCAGGCCTGGCGGCGGTGGGCCTGGTGGGGGCTGTGGGCCCGGTCACCGCGGGTCCTTCGGCCGGCGTGGCCGCTGTGAGTCCTGCGGTCACCCGCAGGGCGGCGGTGGCCGCCGCGAGGCCGAGGCCTTCGTCGGCGTCCCCGGCCGCCGCCGCCCTGGCGTCCGCCCGCGCGTCGTACCAGGCGGCCAGGTCCCGGACCCGGCCCGCCGCCTCGGCGAGGCGGTCCTCCTTCAGCCGTCCCTCGCGGACCGCCGCGGTGATCGCGTCGCGCAGCGCGTACACGCTCTCTCCCCCGGCCGACGACACCCCGACGCAGATCGCGTCCGCTCCGGCGGCCAGCGCGCGCACCGCGATCTCGCCGGGGGCGTGCAGGGCGGCGACCGCGCGCATCTCGATGGCGTCGGTCACCACGAGCCCGCCGAACCCCATCTCCTCGCGCAGCAGCCCGGTCAGCACGGCCCGGCTCAGCGTCGCGGGCAGCGGGCCGACGGCGGGGACGAGCAGGTGCCCGCACATCACCGCGCGCACCCCGGCCGCGATGGCGGCCCGGAAGGGCGGCAGGTCGCGCCGTTCGATCACCTCCCGCGAGGCCCGTACGGCGGGCAGCGCGAGGTGGGAGTCGGTCACGGTGTCGCCGTGACCGGGGAAGTGCTTGGCGCAGGCGGCCACGCCCGCGCTCTGCAGGCCCTCGATCCACGCCGCGCCGTGCCGGCCGACCGCCTCGGGGTCGGAGCCGAACGAGCGCACGCCGATGACGGGGTTGCGGGGGTCGGCGTTGACGTCGACGACCGGGGCGTAGTCGAGGGTGACACCGGCGGCGGCGACCATCCGGCCGATCTGCCGCCCGACCCGCCGGGTCAGCGACTCGTCGTCCGCGACGCCCAGCGCGAGGTTGCCCGGCCAGGAGCTTCCGGTGGCGGCCTCCAGCCGGGTGACGGACCCGCCCTCCTCGTCCACCGCCACGATCACGTCCGGCCGCTCCCGGCGCAGCGCGGCGACCAGCGCCCTCGTCCCGTCCGCCGCATCCGCTGGGCCGCCTATTGCGCCGCCCGCCTCCCCGGCGCCGGCGTCGTCGCGGTCGCCGGTGCGATCGACGGTGCGGGGGGCGGCGCGGGTGACGTTGCGGGCGAAGAGCACCACGCCGCCGAGGCCGTCCGCGAGCGCGCGGAGCAGCCAGGCGGGCGGCTCGGTGCCCTCGAACCCGGGCTGGAGCACGGCCATCGCCAGCCGGTCCAGGCCGTCCCCGCTCGCTCCGCCCGCGGTCACCGGACGGCCTGCCCGATCAGCGCGCGGTGCGCCGCGGCGGCCCGGGGATCGTCTCCGAGGACGGCCCGCAGCGCGAGCGCGGCGGCGCCCGCCGCCGCGTCCCGCGCGGGCACCAGGTCGGCCCACCTGCCCAGCTCCGCCCAGACCAGGTGGGCGAGCTCGGTCGGCTCGGTCAGCAGCGATCCCGCCAGCACCAGCGGACCTCCGCCTCCCCTCGCCCACGCCCCGCTCCACGGGACGCCCTCGCCGCACACCACCCGTGCCGTACGGCACAGCCTGCGCGCGGCCTCGCCGACGACGCCGCGCGCCACCTCGTCGCCCTCGCGGGCGGCGGTGTCCACGACCGGCGCGAGCGTGCCGAGCCAGGCGGGCCCCTGCTCGGCGACCCGCGCGTACACGGCCGCCACCAGTTCCCCGGCGAGCGCGGGCCCGTCGTCCTCTCCGGCCGAGCCCGCCCCGAGGACGGCCTCGGCCACCCTGGCCACCAGGAGGGTCGGGGCGCCCCGGCCGTCGATGGCGTTCAGCGCCGCGGCGGCGCCCCGGCGGCCCAGCCACACGCCCGATCCCTCGTCGCCGAGCAGCCAGCCGAGCCCGTCGGCCCGCCGTACGACGCGGCGGGCGCGGACGCGGGCGCCGATCGCGCCGGTGCCGGCCACCAGCACCGCGCCGTCCGGCTCGACGGTCGCCCCGGTGAAGGCCACGAGCACGTCGGAGACCACCACCGGACGTCCTGCGAGCCCCGCGTCCCGCCAGGCCCGCTCGGCCGGTTCGGCCGCGCCGGCGACTCCCGCGAGGCCGAACACGCCTCCGGCGACCCGGCCGGGGTCGAGGCCCGCCAGAGCGCCGAGCAGCGCGGCGCGCAGGTTGGCCGCCGGGTCGGGAACCGAGATCGCGTTGGCGCCGCCGGCCCGTCCCCGTCCGGCGACCTCGCCCGACTCCCCGGCCACGACGCAGCGCGTGCTGGTTCCTCCCCCGTCCACCCCGATGAACAGAGCCCCCACGACCGCTCCCTATGGAGATGCCTTCCATCAACCTATAAGTCGGTGGAAATCGTCTACAACGGTGGCCGGAGCGGCCGGGGGGCCGGGCTACTTCTGGCTGTCGGTGAGGTCCACCATCGCGGTGGCCGCACGGAAGAACTTGTTGCGGCCGAGGTCACCGATGGTCTTGATGTGGAACGCCTTCTTCAGCATCTCCGCGTCCTCCGCGCTGACGCCGGAGAGCGCCTCCACCGGCGCCTTGACGATCTCCTCCAGGCTCTTGTCCTCGTACGCGCGGTCGAGCAGCTTGGCAAGATCCGCTGTCACAGCCATGACTCCCCCAATCACCAGGCCCCGATACCTGGTGAAATGCCCCATGCACCCATTTCCTATGCGAGCGCGCGGGCGGCCCGCTTTGCGGAGGCCACCGCCGACGTTGATCTTTTCCCTTACTGTTCCCCCATGTCCGTCCATCGACGTCTCCGCCGCCGGCTGACCCGCGAGGTCACTCTTCCCTGGGGCCTGGGCGTCGCCGCCCTCGGCCTCGCCCTGGTCGTGGGCGGCCTCGTGACCGTACGCCTCGGGTTCGGCGACGTCCGGCTCACGCTGGCCAAGGGGCGCGCGATGCTGAACGGATCGGGCGTCTCCGGCACCTTCCAGCCCGACGACGGCCCGGCGGTCCTCCTACCGGGCGTGATCCCCTGGACCGACGGATCCGGCTCCGTTCACCACGGAGGACGGCCCGCGTGCCTGTGGGACCGGGATCCGTCGGACGGGATGAACCGCAGCCCGGGAGCCCGCGTGCAGGCGGGATACCGGTGGGTGGAGACCCCCGGCGGGACCTCCTATCCCCTGGTCATGTGGCTCCGCTGTCCCTGACGCGCTTTCGGCCGGTGCCCGTCGTGGGTCAGCCGGCCAGGTTGCGCAGGGAGCGCACCGACCAGACCAGGGTGAGCGCGGTCAGCGCGGCGAAGAGGGCGAAGGCCACCGGGATGGTCCCGGCGCTCAGGTCGCCGCGGAACAGCGACCGGCCCGCCTCGACGGCGTAGTAGAGCGGGTTGAACTTGGCGAGCGTCTGCAGCCACTGGGGTCCGAGCGACACCGGCAGGAACAGCCCGGCGATGAGGGTCAGCGGCATGGCGAAGAACTGCACCAGTTGCGACATGCCGTTCTCGTCGCGCAGGGTCAGCGCCAGGCCGTAGGACAGGCTGGCCGCGAACAGGCCGGTCGCGGCCATGAGCAGGAGCACGAGGACCATCTCCGTCAGCCCGATCCGCAGGCCCATGAGCGCGGCGATGCCGATCACCAGGATCGCCTGCAGCACCAGGACGATCACGTCCTTGACGAGACGGCCCAAAATGATCGCGGGACGCCAGGCCTGGCTGACCGCGAGCCGCTCCAGCATGCCGTTGCGGGTCTCGTTGATCATTCCGAAGCCCGCGAACATGGAGCCGAACAAGGCGATCATCATCATGGAGCCCGGCGTGAACATCGCGAGCACGTCCGTCATCTTCCCGCCGGGGACCGTGCTCCTCAGCAGCGGTGCGAAGAACACCAGGTAGAGCACCGGCTGCATGATCCCGAACAACGGCCAGACCGGGTTGGCGAAGAGTTTCCTGAGCTCGTAGCCGAGGAAGAGCATCGTGTGTCGAAACATCGTGGAGTCCCGGAGGTCAGGCGGCGTCGCGCAGCGAACGGCCGGTGTGCTTGAGGAACACGTCGTCGAGGGTGGCGCGTTCGAGGGAGACCGACCGGATGCCCAGGCCGTTCTCCTCCAGGGTGCGCAGCATGTGCATCAGGCCGTGCTCCCCGTCGTCGAGGTACGCGCGGACGGTGCCGGGCTCGGCCCGGACCTCCTTGACGTACGGCTGCGCGGCGAGGAGCTCCCGGGCGGCGTCCGTGTCCTCCAGCCGGAGCGTCACGACGTCGCCCGCGACCTCCTTCTTGAGCTCCTCCGGCGTGCCCCTCGCGACGATCTTGCCGTGGTCGACGATGACCAGCCGGTCGCAGAGCGCGTCGGCCTCATCCAGGTAGTGCGTGGTGAGCAGCACGCTGGTGCCCTGTTCGCGCAGTTTGCGCACCTCGTCCCAGAGGTTGGCCCGGTTCTGGGGGTCGAGGCCGGTGGTCGGCTCGTCCAGGAAGATCAGCGGTGGCGCGTTCACCAGTCCGACGGCGATCGCGAAGCGCCGCTTCTGCCCTCCTGAGAGGGTCTTCGCGGGGCGGTTCGCGATCTCGGTGAGGCTGAACGCGGCGAGCAGCTCGTCGGCCCTCGCCTGGGCCTGCCTGCGGGACATCCCGCTGATCCGGGCCGCGAGGAGCAGGCTCTCGATGCCGGGGGCGGTGTCGTCGACGCCGCCCGCCTGGCTCACGTAGCCGATGTTCTCGCGGACCTTGGCCGCCTCCCGGGCGACGTCGAAACCGGCCACCCGGGCGCTGCCCGAGGTGGGCACGGTGAAGGTCGCGAGCATCCGGACGGTGGTGGTCTTGCCCGCGCCGTTCGGGCCGAGGACCGCGAAGACCTCGCCCCTCTCGACCTGGAGGTCGATGCCGCGTACGGCCTCGACCTCCTCCTTCTTCCCTCGTCCTCGTTTCGCGTGAAAGGTCTTGCGCAGGTCGTGCGCTTCGATGATCATTTTCTCTCCGGTGATCAGGGGGTCACCAGCCTGATGGCTCACCCGGGGAGAGAGTCAACAGCTTTTTGACGGCTCCCGGCCTCGGGACCATGTCAAAGGTCGCGGACGGCGCGAGCCCCCCTCTCGGAGGTCCCGGGAGGGGGGCTCGCCCGGATCGGGCGGGAGGACGGCTCAGGCGCGGGAACGGCGCAGGGCCGTGATGCCCGCGCCGGCTCCGACCAGGCCGGCGACGAGGCCGAGGCCGCCGAGCACCAGGGCCGCGGTGCCGCTGCCGCCTTCGTCGTCGTCATCATCCTCCGCCGCGGCCACGGACGGCGCCGCGTCGGGGTTGGCGGCCACCGCGGCGGAGGGAGAGGCCGCGGCCTCGTCGCCACCCTCCTCCGCCTGGGGCGCGACGAGCTTGAGCGTGGGCGCCGGGTGCTCGGCCTCGGACCCGTCGGCCTTCGGCGGGTCCGCCCACTTGACCACCTCGCCGCTCGAGTAGGTCTGCTCGGTGGGGAAGGACAGCGCGTCCACGTTCTTGGGCAGCGGGCCGACCGAGGCCTCGAACTCCTGGAACTGGCCGGACTCGATCTTCCCTCCGGTCCAAGTGATCTTCAGGACCGATTCGGTGATCTTGTCGCCGTCGTCCGACACGACGGGCTGGGGCAGCTTGCCCTGGGTCACCTTGACCTTCCACCCGGACACCGGGCGGACCGAGACGAACGGCAGCGGGTGGTCGGTGGGGAACGCCACCTCCACCTTGGTGGTGGCGGCGTCGTCGCGCTCGTTGGGCACCCGGAAGGCGATCTTGGTCCAGCCGCCCTGCTCGGCGGTGCCGGGGTTGACGGTGACGTGGGCGAGTGCGGGAAGGGAAAGACCGAGGGTGAGGGCGAGGGCACCCGCGGCGACCGCCGACACACGGCGGACGTATGAAGTCATGGGGGTTCTCCAGTCTCTGTACTGAAATGCCGGGAACGCGCGAGCAGGGGCGCCTCGGGAAGACGGCCGGAAGCAAGGGCCGCCGAACGGAACGAGGGACTCTCGCACCGCCGTTTCCCGCATGGCAGACCCCCGCGGGGCACGTCTCCCCCTGTCGTGGGGCGGCGGAGGAGACGCCTCCGCCGGGAGATACGCGCCGCTCGCGCGGGACGCTCAGAAGACGGGAGAAACGGGTGGCCCGCGGCGGACGACCGCGTGCCGCAGCACCCATCCCGGGCGTGGCAGGCGGGTCCGTCCTCGCGCGGCGCGCACACGGGGACGGGTGATCCCCGCGAGACCGGCCCGTAGCAGCGCCACCAGCGCGGCGAGCATCGTGAGGCAGCGGGCCGCCCCGGCGCCGATCCGGCGCAGCACCGACCACAACGCCTCCTCGCCGCGCGACAGCCACAGCCCGGTGAGCAGCGCGGCGGTGAGGTGGGCGGTCAGCATGCCGGTCTGGGTGGTGAGACCGCCGTGCCAGGTGATGTGGGCGGGCGCCCCGGCGGAGGCCGAGGCGTCGAACAGCAGGTGCAGGAACACCTGTGCGCCGACCAGCAGCCCGACGATCACCTGAGGCGACCGTTCCCGGCCCGCCGCGACCGCCGCGCCCGCCGTGACGGCGAGCAGGCCGACGAGCAGCGCCCCGGTCGTGGGCCCGCCTCCCCCGGCGAACCAGTGCGCGCCCATGGCGAGAAGCACGCCGACGGCCGCGAAGGCGGCCGACCGCGCGAGCCGGAGGGAGAGCGTGGCGCGCATGACGCCGGGATTATCGCACACCACCGTGATCTCGTCCCTGGGTCGCGCCCCGGCGATTCATGCCCGCCGCGTGTGTGCCGAGGCGTCGTCTCGCCGCGTCGCCGCGCCGGTCACAAGGATTCCGGGCCGGCTCGGAGATCTCCGCAGTGCCCGGGTCACCGCCCGTTCCGGCATTCGACACATCCACCTGAATCCGCGCTTGGGACGGACGGCGTCCTCCCGGTCGCCCGCTCCTGCGCACGCGCACCGGAAGGCGCCATCGGCGCTGAAGTTTTCACCGCGACGTCGTGATCGCGGCCGGCGAGTGCGGCAGCACTCCCCTAACGGCAACAATCCGGTCATACTCATGACCGACCAACGGTGCCGAACCGAGGAAACCCCCCGATGACCTCTCCCCCCGGGCGGCGCGGCCCCATCGCCGCCGGGCCGATCGCCGCCGTCGTGGCGACGGCGGCGGCCGTGCTGCTGCTCGCCCTGTGGTTCGGCGGCGCCGGGCCGCGCCCGGCCATCGAGGGGCTGCCCTCACCCGGCGTGCTGACCACCTGGGGCCTGCCCGTCGCCCGCCTCGTGCTCGACGTGTGCGCCGCCGCGACCGTCGGCGTGCTGCTCGCGTCCGTCGTCCTGGTCCCCGCGCGTGCCGGGGCCGTGAGAACCGGGAAAACGACCACCAGCCCTTCACGCACCAGCCGTTCACGCACTGGATCCGGGGACGCCGGGGACGCCGAGGGTGCAGCCTCCCGGCGGCTGGCCCGGGCCGCCGCCGCGTGGGCGGCCGGATGGGCGCTGAGCGCGGCGGTCACCGAGGTCCTGACCCTGTCGGACTTCCTGGGGCTGCCTGCGGGCCAGGCGCTGCGCTCCGGCGCTCTCTACGTTTTCCTGGTGAACATCCCGCAGGGCCAGGCGTTCGCTCTGGTGGCGGTGGCGGCCGCGGCGGTCGCCGCCGGGGCGCTCCTGCCAGGGGGACGCGCGTGGCGGGCCGTGCTGCTGGCGGTGGCGATCCTCGCGGTGCTGCCCCCGGCGTACGTGGGGCACTCGGCCTCGGCGGCCGACCACAACCTCGCCGTCCTCAGCCTGATGGCGCACGTCACGGCCGTCGTGCTGTGGACCGGCGGCCTCTACGCCCTCGTCGCGCACCTGCGCGCCGCGCCCGGCCTGGCTGTCGCGGTGAGCCGGTTCAGCACGCTCGCCCTGGGCTGCTTCGCCGCCGCCGCGGCGTCCGGCGCGCTCAACGCCTGGGTGCGGCTCGGCGCGCTCCCCCCGCTGTGGCAGTCCAGGTACGGCCTGCTGGTCCTGGCCAAGATCGCCGCGCTGGCCGTGCTGGGCTGGTTCGGGTGGCGGCACCGGCGCGCGACGATCGAGGCGCTGCGGTCCGGCACGTCCCGGGCGCCGTTCGTCCGGCTGGCCGCCGGGGAGATCACGATGATGGCCGGCACCGTGGCGCTGGCCGTGGCGCTGGGGCGCAGCGCCCCGCCCGCAGGCGAGGCGCAGCACCAGCACGACGCCCTGGGATACGCCCTCCCGCCGTTCACCCCCGGCACACTCGTCACGGACCTGCGGCCCGACCCGATCGCGCTGATCCTGCTCGCGGCGGCCGCGGCGGCCTACCTGTCCGGTGTGCGACGCCTGCGGGCGGACGGCACGGGGTGGCCGGCCGGGCGGACCGTCTCCTGGCTGGCGGGCCTGCTGGTCCTCGCCTACGCCACGTCCGGCGGGGTCGCGGCGTACGCGCCGGCCATGTTCTCCGCCCACGCGGCGCAGTACGCGCTGCTCGGCGCGGTGGGGCCCGCCCTGCTCGCCGCCGGCGCCCCGCTCACGCTGTGGCGGCTCGCCCATCCGGGCCCGGACGCGCTGGACGGCCCGGCGGCCCGCACGCTGTCCCATCCGGTGGCGGCGCTGGCCCTGTACGCGCTGCCGTACCCGGCGCTGTATCTGACCGGGCTGTTCGCGTTCGCCCAGCCGAGCCTCGCCCTGCGGCTGGCCGCGCAGACCGTCGTGGTGGTCACCGCGGTGATCTTCTTCGTCGTCACGGCCGGTGTCGACCCGCTCCCGCGCGCGATCCGGCCGCAGGTCCGCGTGTGGATGCTCATCGGGGCGATCGCCGTACGGGCCTGGACGGGCCTGGCGGTGCTCACCGGACCGGGGCAGGCGCCGCAGTGGTACGCGGCGCTCGGACTGCCCTGGGCCCCGGACCCGGCGGCCGACCAGCGGACGGGGGCGCTGCTCGGCACCGGGGCGGTGGTCGCCGTCCTGGCGGCCCTCCTCGCGCTGCTGCTCGCCCGGCTGGTCGCGGCGCGGCGGCGGACCGCCGCGGCGCCGGTCCCCGCCACGAGCCGGCGGGTGTGATCGCGGAACCCGGACGGGGCGAAAGCGGCCGGCGGAGCGAGTGACCCGCCTCGGCCCGCTTCGACGACCCGCGTCGCCCGATCTGACAGCGGTCCGGGCCGCCCGGCCGAGCGGGCTCGGCCGCTCACCTCGGGCGCTCACCTCGGGCGTTCGCCGGGCGGCCTGTCCTCAGCCCTCGCGCCGTCCCGCCGGACGCAACCCGTCGAGGACGATCTCGAGCGCCTTGTCCTGCAGTCTCTCGTCCCAGCCGCCTCGCTCCGCCGCCGCGGAGACGCCGGCGATGAGCGCCATCAGCTCGGGACCGGTGACGTCCGGCCGGATGTCACCCGCCTCCTGAGCGCGCCGCAGGGGCACGTCCAGCGCCGACTGCAGCTTCAGTGCGGTGGCCCTGGTCTCCGGCTCGATGTCGATCCCGGCGAGCGCGAGCACGTCGGAGAACGCCCGCTTGGTGCGGGACTGGGTGACCATCCTGGTGAAGAACCCGACGACCGCGGCTCCCGCGTCCGGCGCGTCCGCCAGCGACTCGGCCTCGTCGATCAAGGTATGCAGACGGGCCCGCATGATGGCCTCGCGTGATCGTCGGTGACGTGGTGGCCCCCCGGGAAAGGGCCAGGTTCCAGACGCTGTTCTTCGCCGTCTTCACCATCGGCGGCATCGCCGGACCTCTGATCGGCGGCCTGTTCGTCGGCGCCGGCACGCTGCTCGGCGCGGCCGGCTGGCGCTGGATCTTCTTCGCCAACATCCCGTTCAGCCTGACGGCGCTCGCTCTCATCGGCGTGTTCATGCGGCTGCCCAGGCCGGGCCTCCGGCACAGGATCGACGTCCTCGGCGCCGTGCTCGTCGTCGCGGGCGTGGTCAGCCTGCTGCTCGTGACCGTGTGGGGCGGCCAGGAGTACGCGTGGAGTTCACCACAGATCATCGGGCTGATCGTCTGCGGGCTGCTGCTGCTCGCTGCCTTCGTCTGGTGGGAGCGCCGCGCCTCCGAGCCGATCCTTCCCATGCACCTGTTCCGCAACTCGATCTTCACCGTCTCCTCCGTACTCGCCCTGGTGATGGGCGTCACCAGCACCGGTGTGCTGGCCTTCCTCGCCCTGTACCTGGAGGGCGCGAAGGACGCCTCGCCGACCGAGGCGGGTCTCGGGCTGCTGCCGCTGATGCTCGGGCTGCTGCTCACGTCGTTCTTCTCGGCACGGCTCATCGCGAAGACGGGGCGCTACCGGCCCTACCCGATCGCCGGCTTCGCTGTCTCGGGGATCGGCATGGTGCTGCTGTCACTGCTCGACGAGAACACCTCGGGAGTCATCCGCGCCCTGTACCTGGCGGTCGTCGGCATGGGCATGGGCCTCGGCATCCAGGTCCTCACCGTCGCGGTGCAGAACTCCGTGGAGCGCAAGGACATGGGGGTGGCCACCGCCGCCGGCCCGTTCTTCCGCGCCATCGGCGGCTCGTTCGGCACGGCGCTGTTCGGCGCGATCCTGACGACCACCCTGGTCGGCGACCTGCGGACGAGCCTGAACGGGCAGCGCCTGCCGAGCGGCCGGGACGTGTCGTCCACTCCGTCCGTCGGCGAGGTGCACAGCTGGCCCGCCGGGATCCGCGCCGCCTTCACGCACGCCCTGACGCACGGCTGGTCCCTCGTGTGTCTCGTCGCCGCCGGTTTCCTCGCGGCGGGCTTCGTGCTGAGCTGGTTCCTCAAGGAGGTGGAGCTCGGCGGCGCCCCCGCGCCGAAGCCGAGCCCCGCGTCCGCCAAGGCGTAGGCCAGGCGTCCGATCGCCGCGTGGCGGAGGATCAGCGGCGGCCGCGGGGGGCGCCGTCGCGGTCCCTCCGGACGGTGGGCCGCTTGCCCTTGATGGTGGTCTGGCGCAGCGCCTCGACCACCTCGTCCACGGCGGCGTCGGGGATCTCGACCAGCGTGAACCGGTCGGCGATCTCGATGGCGCCGATCTCCCGCCCGGTGACCCTGGTCTCCCCCGTGATCGCGCCGACGATGTCCTGGGGGCGCACCCCGGCACTGCGGCCGGCGCCCACGAACACCCGGCTCATCGCGCCGCCGCCGCGCCGCCCGCGCCGGTCGTCGCGGCCGTACCGGTCGTCGCGGCCCTCGCGCGTCCCGCGCTCGGGACGCGGCGCGCGCGGCGCCACCTCGGGGATCTCCTCCTCGTCGGCGGCGGCTCCGGTGGACTCGTGGGCGAGCTTGACCGCGGCCAGCGCGATGTCCATCAGGTCGAACTCGTCGGCGAGCGTCTCGACCACGACCCTGAAGCGGTCGAGGTCGCCGTCCTCCATCAGGCTCTCCTGCAGCGCGGCCCGGGTGAGCTCCAGGCGGCGGGCGCGCAGGTCGGCGACGGTCGGGACCTTCTCGACCGTGATCCTGCTGCGGGTGACCCGCTCGATGGTCTTCAGCATCCGGTGCTCGCGGGGCTCGGCGAGCGTGATCGCGACGCCCTCACGGCCCGCCCGGCCGACCCGGCCGATGCGGTGCACGTACGACTCCGGCGCGGACGGCACGTCGTAGTTGATGACGTGCGTGAGCTGTTCGATGTCGAGGCCGCGCGCCGCCACGTCGGTCGCCATCAGCAGGTCGGCGGTGCCGCTGCGCAGCCTGCCCATCACCCGGTCGCGCTGCTCCTGCCCCATGCCGCCGTGCAGGGCCTCGGCCCGGTAGCCGCGGCCGTTCATGGTCTCGGTGAGCTGGTCGACCTCCTCGCGGGTGCGGCAGAACACGATCGCCGCGGTCGGCGCCTCCACGTCGAGCACCCGGCCCAGCGCGGCCGGCTTGTACGCCCTGCTCACGATGTAGGCGCTCTGCCGGATGAGCGGCGCCTCCCCGGCGGCGGGCGCCTCCCGCTCGATCCTGATCCGGACGGGCTCGCGCAGGTGGCGGCGGGCGATCCCGTCGATGCGCGGCGGCATCGTCGCGGAGAACAGCACGGTCTGCCGTTCCTCGGGGATGTCCTGGAGGATCGCCTCGATGTCCTCGGCGAAGCCCATGTCGAGCATCTCGTCGGCCTCGTCGAGGACGACCATGCGCAGCCCCTTCAGCGGCAGCGTCCCCCGGCCGATGTGGTCGAGCGCGCGGCCCGGCGTGGCGACGACGACGTCCACCCCGCGCTCCAGCGCCCGCAGCTGCCGGCCGATCGGCTGGCCGCCGTAGATGGGCAGCACCCGCGTGCCGAGGTCGCGTCCGTAGCGGTGCATCGCCTCCGACACCTGGACGGCGAGCTCACGCGTGGGCACCAGCACCAGCCCGGCGGGCTCGCCGCCGTCGTCCGCGCCCCCGGCGTGGAAGACGCCGTGCAGCCGCTGCAGCATGGGCAGCGCGAAGGCGGCGGTCTTGCCCGTCCCGGTGGCGGCCTGCCCGAGCAGGTCGCGGCCTTCCAGCAACGGCGGGATGGCCTCCCGCTGGATGGGGGTGGGCTCCTCGTAACCGAGGCCGGACAACGCCTTGAGGAGCTCCGGACCAAGCGCCAGGTCGGCGAAGCCGGGTCCGTCTTCGATCTCGTTCACGGACATGTCAAGCTCCTCATGGGGCGGATGTGCACGGGAAGACCCTACGGTCTTTCCGCCCGTACCCCGAACTGCACCCCCCGCACCCGGCGGCGCACCCGGGGTGACCGTACGGGCCCGGGGGCGACCGCGCGGCCGGGCACGCAATAGCGTACGACCGTGGATCTCCGGGAACTGAGACGCGCCAGGTTCGCGGTGTCGGTCGTCTTCGCCCTGCACGGCGCGGTGACGGGTGGTTTCGCCTCTCGCATCCCCTGGATCCAGGATCATGTGGGTGTGGGGCCCGGCGGCCTCGGCCTGGCGCTGCTCGCTCCGGCGGTGGGCTCGATCCTGGCGATGCCGACCGCGGGCCGGATCACGCACCGGTTCGGCGGGCGGACCGTCACCCGGGTCTCGATCGGCCTGTGGTGCCTGGCCCTCGTCCTGCCCCCGCTGGCGCCCAACCTGCCGCTGCTGTGCGCGGCGCTCCTGGCGTACGGCGCGGTGGCGGGCGTCGCCGACGTCGCGATGAACGCCCAGGGAGTGGTGGCCGAGCAGCGGCTCGGCCGGCCGATCATGTCCGGCCTGCACGGGATGTGGAGCGTGGGCGCGCTCGCGGGCGGCGCGGTGGGGACGCTGGCGGCCAACGCGGGCCTCGACGCCCGCGCGCATCTGGGCGGGGCCGCGGTCGTGCTGGTCCTTATGGCCCTCATGGTGGGGCCGCTGCTGCTCGACGTGCGGGCGGACGAGGAGGAGGCGGCTCCGGCGCACTTCGTGCTGCCGTCGCGCGCCGTCGTGCTCATCGGGCTGGTGGGCTTCTGCGCGGTGTTCGGAGAGTCCGCGGCCCAGGACTGGTGCGCGGTCTACCTCGGGCAGGTGACCGGCGCGTCCGAGGCCGTGGGCGCCGCCGCGTACACGGCCTTCGCCTGCACGATGGCGGCGGGCCGGCTGTGCGGCGACGCGGTGGTCCGCAGGCTCGGCCCGGTCACGGCCGTCCAGGGCGGCGGCGCGCTGGCGGCGCTCGGCGCGCTGCTCGTGGTGGCCGCGCGCACCCCGGTCCCGGCGGCCACCGGGTTCATGCTGATCGGCCTGGGGATCGCGGTGGTCGTCCCGCTGGTGTTCGCGGCGGCGGGCCACGCCGGGCGCACGCCGAGCGAGGGCGTCGCGGGAGCCGCCACGGTCAGCTATGCGTCGGGCTTCGTCGCACCGAGCGCGATCGGCGGGATCGCCTCACTGACCGGGCTGCCCGCGTCGTTCGGCCTGGTCGCCGTGCTGCTGCTGGCCGTCGCGCTCGGCGCGGGCAGGCTCGCGCCCTCCGCGCGGGAGGCGCCTCAGCGGACGGCGCCGACCCCGCACAGGAAGTAGTTCACGACGCCCAGCAGGCGCGGGTCGAAGGCGTCGTGCTCGGGCCGCCACTGGTGCAGGTTGACGACGCCGGGCTCGACCAGGTCGAGCCCTTCGAAGAACGGGGTGATCTCGCCCGACCGGCGGGCGACGAACTGCGCCGAGGCGCCCTGGTAGATCCGCTCCACGTCCGGCGCGCGCTCCGGGCGCTCGTCGACCGCGACGTGCGACATCGCGAGGTAGCTGCCGGGGGCGAGCGCGTCGCGGATCCGGCCGATCAGCCGGCGGGGCTCGTCGGAGTCGGGCAGGAAGTGGACGATGGCGAGCAGCAGGACGGCGACCGGCCGGCCGAAGTCCAGGTGGCCGCGCACGTCCGGATGGGCCAGGATCTCCTCCGGCCGCCGCAGGTCGCCCTGCACGACCCGCACCTCCGGGCTGTCCTGGAGCAGCGCGCGGGCGTGTGCGAGCACCTGCGGGTCGTTGTCGACGTACACCGTCCGCGCGCCGGGCGCGTGCTCGGCCGCCACCTGGTGGACGTTGCGCTGGGTCGGCAGGCCCGCGCCGATGTCGAGGAACTGCCGGATGCCGCGCCCGGCGAGGAACCGCACGGCGCGGACGAGGAACTCCCGGTTCTCCCTGATGCCCAGGGGGACCTCCGGCACGTGCTTCAGCACCTGCTCGGCCGCCGCGCGGTCGGCGGGGAAGTTGTCCTTGCCGCCCAGGAAGTAGTCGTACATCCGGGCCGCGTTGGGCACGTTCGGATCGAAACCAGACCCGGCGCCCGATGCTGTGACAGGCCCGCTACCGGTCCCGGACTGCCCCGGATCCATGGTGATCTCCCCCCTCGCCAGTGGAGATCACTGTAACCACAGGCGGGAAATCGGCGCCATCTTCATCTGATCGCGAAGTAGAACGCGATATTTCCCGAATAGCCGCACCACCCGGTGTCATGATCGCCTCATGTCCGCACCCTCCGAGACCGCTCCCGAGCCTGGCCCCGAGCCTGGTCCCGGGGCCGGCCCCGGGACCGGGCGGGCGCGCCGCGTGCTGGGCGCGTGGCTCGCCGACGGCGTCACCAGGGGCAACATGTGGGCCCTGCTGGCGCTCGCCGCGGCGGGGACGGCGGTGATCTCCTTCCTGCCGTCGGCCCAGCCGCACGTGCTCACCGTGATCCTGGGCCTGCCCGAGTCCCGGCAGGGCACCGTCGTCGGCCTCCTCAACACGGCGGCCGAGATCGCCATGGTCGTGAGCCTCGCGTGGTACGGCGCGCTGGCCGACCGGTTCGGTCGGCGGGTGATCGTGGTCGCCGGGCTGGCCCTGTGCGCCGCCGGCACCGCGTTGTTCCCGTTCGCCGGGAACACGGCCGCGCTGGCCGGACTGCGGGTGGTGTTCGGCCTCGGTGTCGCGGCGATCAACGCGATGCTGTCCACGATCGCGGTCGACTACGTGCGCAGCAGGTCGCGCGGCGCGTCGTACGGGCTCGTCGGCTTCTTCGGCGGGCTCGGCGCGCTGGTCGCCGTGCTGGTCCTGGTGCGGCTGCCGCAGACGCTGGAGTCGGGCGGCATGGAACCGGTCCGGGCGGCCCGCACGGCGTTCCTGCTGATCGCGGCGGGGATCGTGATCGCGGCGGGCCTGCTGTGGCTGACGCTGTCCGGGCGGCGGCCCGTCGCGGCGGCGCGGGTGCCGCTGGTCCGCCTGGTGCGCGAGGGCGTGGCCCTCGTCCGCGACCCGGGGGTGGCCCTGTCGTACGCGGCGTCGTTCGTGGCGCGCGCCGACCTCGCGATCGTGGTCGCCTTCATGTCATTGTGGATCAAGAACTACGGCACGGAGCACGGCGGCCTCACCGGCGCGGCGGCGCTGGCCAGGGCGGGCGCGGTGGTGGGCGTGTCACAGATGGTCGCGCTGCTGTGCGCGCCGCTGTTCGGGTGGCTGGGCGACCGCATGCGGCGTCAGGACCTGGTCGTCCTGGCGCAGGCCGTCGCCGCCGTCGCCTATCTGTCGACGCTGCTCGTCACCGACCCCCTCGGCCCGGGCATGATGCTGGTCGCCGTGCTGATCGGCGTCGGTGAGATCGCCGCCATCACTACGGCGGGCCCGCTGCTCGCGCAGCAGGCGCCCGCGGAGGTGCGGGGGTCGGCGTTCGGCGTCCACACGCTCTGCGGCGCGGCCGGCGTGATGATCGTCTCCGCGCTCGGCGGGGCGTTGTTCGACGCCTGGCGCCCCGCCGGGCCGTTCGTCGTGGCCGGCGTCTTCAGCCTGGCCGTCGCGTGCTTCGGCCTGGCCGTACGACGGCGGGTGACGCCCAGGACCGAGGCCGACGTCGCCGGCGAGGCCGTCCCCGGCCCACAGGCCGGAAGCCGCTGAGGGAGGCGCCCCGGCGTCATAGTGGCGCTTCCCTGAAGCGAGACCGTCGCGAGGGGCGGGCGCGAAGCGGCGCGGGCACGGCATGGCACGGCGCGGGCAAGACGCGGGGCTGGCATGGCACGG
>NZ_BOOB01000022.1 GCF_016863015.1 Microbispora amethystogenes
CGCGGGCAAGACGCGGGGCGTCAGAGCGGGATGTTGTTGTGCGCGCCGCGCGAGGCGGGCGCCGCGGCGAGGGCCTCCGCCACTCTCCGCCGGGTGGTCCTCGGGTCGATCACCTCGTCGACGACCCCGAGATCGAGCGCCCGGCTGACCCCGCCCGAGCGCTCCTCGTGCTCGCGGACCAGTTCGGCGAGCAGTCGTTCCCGTTCCTCCTCGGATCCGGCCGCGGCGAGGCGGCGCCGGTGCAGGATGCCCACGGCCGCCTCGGCTCCCATCACCGCGACCTCCGCCCCGGGCCAGGCGTAGACCGCGGTCGCGCCGAGGGAGCGGGAGTTCATGGCGATGTACGCCCCTCCGTAGGACTTGCGGACGATCACCGTCACCCTGGGCACGGTGGCCTCGGCGAAGGCGTGCAGCAGCTTCGCCCCCCGGCGGACCACGCCGCCCCATTCCTGGTCGACGCCGGGGAGATAGCCGGGCACGTCCGCCAGCACGACGAGCGGGACGCCGTTGGCGTCGCACATGCGGACGAACCGCGCCGCCTTCTCCGCCGACGCCGAGTCGAGGCATCCGCCCATGCGCAGCGGGTTGTTGGCCACGACGCCGACCGGGTGACCGGCCAGGCGGCCGAGGCCGACGACGATGTTCGGCGCCCAGCGAGGCTGGATCTCCACGAACGCGGGTCCGTCCCCGCCCTCATCGAGCAGCGCCCGGATCACCGGGCGGATGTCGTAGGCGCGGCGGGCCGACTCGGGCAGCAACGCGGCGGGGTCCCGATCGTCGTTCAGGCGCTCCAGGTCGTACCGGCCGGTCCCGGTCAGCAGGCCGGCGATCACGCGAGTGCGCCGGAAGGCGTCCTGCTCGTCGCCGGCGACCACGTGCACCACGCCGGAGCGGCGGCCGTGCGCGTCCGCGCCGCCGAGCCGTTCCATGTCGATCTCCTCGCCCGTCACACGGCGGACCACGTCGGGACCCGTGACGAACACCCGGCCCTGGCCGGACATGACGATCAGATCGGTCAAAGCCGGGCCATAGGCCGCCGCACCCGCCGCGGGGCCCACGATGACCGAGATCTGCGGCACGCGGCCGGAGGCGCGGGTGTTGGCCGCGAAGACCAGGCCCGCGCCGTGCAACGACTCGACCCCGTCGGCGAGGCGGGCCCCGCCGCAGTGCCACACCCCGATCACCGGCGCCCGCCGCCGCAGCGCCTCGTCCACGGCGGCGGCGATGTGCCGGGCGCCGGCCAGCCCCAGCGCCCCGCCCATGACGGTCGCGTCGGTGCAGAAGGCGACCACCGGTGACCCGCCGATCCGGCCCGTGACCGCCAGCACGCCGCTCGTGTCCTCCGAATGCAGCGGCACCGCCGAGTCCGCGTCCAGCAGACGGGCGAGCCGCGCGGCGGGATCGCGACCCTCCCGGTCCTCCCGCACGGTTTCCGTCTGGGCGGTTTCCGCCTGGGCAGCGGTCATCGGCGCATCCCCCGCTCGCGTTTCCGTTCAGCCTTCCGGCCGGGCCTTTCCTCCCCGGAACGGTAGCCGGGAGCCATTCTCACGGTCTAATCAAAATATTTGATGGAATATAAAAAGAAATCCTTATGGATAGTCCGGAAGAGGCGTGTTCGCAATCACAGTTGACTATTTCACGAAATTCATGCAAATGTCGATTGTGCCGGTCCCGGCCGGAGGGCGTCGCTCCGGCGAGAAAGTCCGCGGGCCGCTCACACCCCTTTTCCGGCACGGTCCGCCGCGTGGGCGCGACCGGGCGGACGGATGTCTCCTTTCCGGCGTGAGCGGCGTGAGCGGGTGGCCAGACGGCCGGGCAGCCGGGCGACCGGGCGGTGCGGTGGAACGGTGACGACCGGCCCCTTTCCACGGCCGGCGTGCCGCCCGGACGTTCCGGATAGCCCGGATGTTCCGGACGGCCCGGGATGACGCGGCGGGAAACGACGCAAGGCTCGACGAGGGGCGGATGCTCAGCATGGACGAAGCGGTCACCTATGGTGCGGGCGCGGTCGCGGTGGTCGGGCTCGCCTGCCGGCTGCCGGGCGCGGCGCACCCGCGCGCCTTCTGGGAGCTGCTGCGCTCCGGACGCGACGCGGTCGGCGCGCCCCCGCAGAGCCGGCTGACGGGCGAGCCCCGGCTCGCGGGCCTGCGGGGCGGGTTCCTGGAGCAGGTCGACGGGTTCGACGCGGGCTTCTTCGGCGTCTCGCCCAAGGAGGCGGCGGCGATGGACCCCCAGCAGCGACTGGTGCTCGAGCTCGCCTGGGAGGCGCTGGAGGACGCGGGCATCCCGCCCGCCGGCCTCGCCGGCACGTCCGCGAGCGTGGTCGTCGGGGCGATGGCCGCCGACTACGCCGCGCTCGTCTACGGACGCGGAGACGCGGCGATCACCCGGCACACGCTCGCCGGGCTCACCCGCGGCATCCTCGCCAACCGGATCTCGTACGCGCTGGACCTGCGGGGGCCGAGCCTCACCGTGGACACCGCTCAGTCGTCCGCGCTGGTCGCGGTGCACCTGGCCTGCGAGAGCCTGCGCTCGGGCGAGTCGGAGGTCGCGCTGGCGGGCGGGGTGAACCTGAACCTCGTCCCGGAGAGCACCGCGACCGCCGAACGGTTCGGCGGCCTGTCCCCCGACCGCCGGTGCTTCACCTTCGACGCCCGGGCCAACGGCTATGCCCGGGGCGAGGGCGGCGGGATCGTCGTGCTGAAGCCGCTGGCGCGCGCACTGGCCGACGGTGACCACGTCTACGCGGTTGTCCTGGGCAGCGCCGTCAACAACGACGGCGCGACCCCCGGCCTCACCGTTCCCGACGCCGCCGCGCAGCAGCGGGTCGTACGGCTCGCGGTGGAGAGGGCCGGCGTCGACCCCGCGGCCGTGCAGGTCGTCGAACTGCACGGCACGGGCACGAAGGTCGGCGACCCCATCGAGGCGGCCGCGCTCGGCGCGGCGCTCGGGGCGGCGCGGCCCGCGACGCAGCCGCTCCTGGTGGGCTCGGTCAAGACGAACATCGGCCATCTCGAAGGCGCGGCCGGCATCGCCGGGCTCCTCAAGGCCGTGCTCGGCATCCACCATCGCGAGGTCCCGCCGAGCCTGAACTACGAGACGCCGAACCCGGCCATCGACCTGGACGCGCTCAACCTGCGGGTGGTCACCGAGCCGTCCCCCTGGCCGCGGCCCGGCCTGCCGCTCGTCGCGGGAGTCAGCTCGTTCGGCGTGGGCGGGGTGAACTGCCATGTCGTCCTCGCCGAACCGCCGCCCGAGCACACGTCCCCCGCCACCGGTCACAGGGGGACCAGAGGCGGCGCCGCAGCCGCACACCAAAGCGAGGCCCCGGACGGCAAAGACACTCCGGCCCAGAACCGGGCGGAGAACCGGAGCAGGACCCCGGGCCATGGCGAGACCGAGACTCGGAACGAACTCGACGGCCGGAGCGAGGCCGGGAGCCGGGACGGGAAGCGCAGTGCGGTTGTGGGCCGGGACGAGGCCGGGGGCGGAGGCGGGGGCGGGGGCGGGGGCGGCCTGGTGGCCGTACCGCTCGTCCTGTCCGCCCGCGACCCGGACGCGCTTCGCGAACAGGCGGCCCGGCTGTCCGGCTCGCCGGCGCTCGACGGCGACCTGTCCGACGTCGCGCTCTCGCTCGCGGCGGGCCGGACCTCCTTCGAGCACAGGGCGGTGGTGGTCGGCGCGGACCGCCACGAGCTGCGGGAACGGTTACGGGCGTTCGGCGCGGGCGACCTGACGTCCGGAGCCGTACACGGCAGGGCACGCGCGCTCGGCGGCACCGTGCTCGTCTTCCCGGGGCAGGACGGCCAGTGGGCGGGCATGGGACGGGCCCTGGCCGACGCCTCCCCCGTCTTCGCGGGGCATCTGGCCGAGGCCGCCGAGGCCCTCCGCCCGTACGTCGGCTGGTCGCCCCGCGACGTGCTGTGGAACCTCCCGGGTGCGGCTCCGATCGATCGGGCGGACGTCGCGCAGCCTTCGTTGTTCGCCGTTACCGTGGCGCTGGCCCGGCTCTGGGAGCACTTCGGAGTCCGCCCGGACGCCGTGATCGGCGACTCCCAGGGGGAGATCGCCGCAGCGCACGTCGCGGGCGCCCTGTCGCTGGAGGACGCGGCCGCGATCGCGGTCCTGCGCGGTCAGGCCCTCGCCGAGACCTCTGAAGGGGACGCGATCGAGGCTGCACGAGATCGCCTGGTGGGCTCTCTGACGGGACGACCGGCCCGGCGCGGCGAGGTGGCGTTCTACTCGGGGGTGACCGGTGGACGGTTCGACCCGGCGGAGCTGGACGCCGAGTACTGGCACCGCGGCCTGCGGCACACCGTGCGGTTCCGGGAGGCCGTCGAGGCCGCGCTGGCCGACGGCCACACCGTGTTCGTGGAGGTTGCGCCGCACCCGGTCCTGACTGCGGGCATCCGGGAGATCCTGGACGCCGGTGGTCGCGACGGCCTGGTCACCGGTACGTTGCGCCGCGACAGGGGGGATCTGGACGAGTTCCTCCGGGCGCTCGGCGTGCTCCACGTCAACGGCGCGGGCGTCGACTGGAGCCGCGCCGTACGGCCCGGTGCGCGGCGGGTCCGCCTGCCCACCTATCCCTTCCGGCGACGCCGGTACTGGATCGACGCAGTGCCGGCCGAGGAGGAGAGCGGCGTATCGGCCGATGTGGCCTCGTACGCGGGCGAGACCGCTCCGGCGGTCGCCCTGGCGGCGCGGCACGAACAGGCGGCACGAGGCGAGCAGGAAACACGCGTCGCGCCACATGCCCGGCATGAGCCGGGAGGACAGGACGAGTCACCAGCCCAGCACGAGCCAGGAGCGCCGCGCCAGCGGGAAGTGCTGGAAGTGCAGCACGCACAAGGAGCACGGCACGAACCGGAAGCCCGCGACAATCCGGAAGCCCAGCGCGAGCGGGAAGCGCGGCATGAGCGGGAGACGACGGAGAGCGGGTGGTCACCGCTCGACCTCGTCCTGTCCGCCACCGCGGACGTCCTGGGTCACGCGGACGCGTCGGGCGTCGAGGCCGAGCTCACGTTCAAGGAGCTGGGGCTCGACTCGCTGGGGGCGGTGGAACTGCGCGACGCTCTGGCCGCCGCCACCGGCCTGCCGCTTCCCGCGACCGTCACGTTCGACCACCCGACACCGCTCGCGCTCTCCCGTCACCTGCGCGCTCTGTCCGAGGCCGGCACCCCTGCAGGCGGCACGGCGAGCGACACGAGGGGCGGTGTCACGGGTGGCATAGCGGCAAGCGGCGCGGCGGCTCATGCGCCGGCGCCGTCGTTCTCACCGCCGACGGCCGGAGATCGGGCGGACGACGAGCCGATCGCGCTGGTCGCGATGGCCGGGCGATGGCCTGGAGGGGCCGACACCCCGGAGAAGCTCTGGGACCTGGTGCTCGACGGCGCCGACGCCGTCACCGCCTTCCCCGTCAACCGCGACTGGGACGCGGAGGCGCTGCACGCTCCGGCGGAGTCACGGCAGGGCACGTCGGTCACCGGTGAGGGCGGCTTCCTCCACGACGCCGACCGCTTCGACGCGGAGTTCTTCGGCATCAGTCCCCGCGAGGCGGCGGCCATGGACCCGCAGCAGCGGCTTCTGCTGGAAGTGGCGTGGGAGACCTTCGAGCGGGCCGGTCTGGTGCCGCGCTCACTGGCCGGCAGCCGTACGGGCGTGTTCGTCGGCATGATGCCCCAGGACTACGGGCCCCGGCTGCACGAGACGGCCGAGGGCTCCGAGGGGTACGCCCTGACGGGCACGGCGGCCAGTGTCGCCTCCGGGCGCATCGCCTACACCTTCGGCCTCGAAGGGCCCGCCGTGACGGTCGACACGGCCTGCTCGTCGTCGCTGGTCGCGCTGCATCTCGCCGTACGGTCGCTGCGATCGGGCGAGTCGGACCTCGCGCTCGCGGGCGGCGCGACGGTGATGTCGTCGCCGGGGATGTTCACCGAGTTCTCCCGGCAGGGCGGGCTCGCGCCGGACGGACGCTGCAAGGCGTTCTCCGCCGCGGCGGACGGCACCGGCTGGGCCGAGGGTGTGGGTCTGCTGCTCGTGGAACGCCTGTCGGACGCGCGGCGGAACGGGCATCCCGTGCTGGCCGTCGTCCGCGGCACCGCCGTCAACCAGGACGGCGCCTCCAACGGCCTGACCGCCCCCAACGGCCTGGCGCAGCAGCGGGTGATCCGCCGGGCCCTCGACGACGCCGGGCTGACGGGCGGCGAGGTGGACGCGGTCGAGGCCCACGGCACCGGCACGACGCTCGGCGACCCCATCGAGGCCCAGGCGTTGCTGGCCACCTATGGCCAGGACCGCGAACGCCCGCTGTTGCTCGGCTCCCTCAAGTCGAACATCGGGCACACCCAGGCGGCGGCGGGCGTGGCCGGTGTGATGAAGATGGTGCTCGCGATGCGGCACGGCGTGCTGCCGAAGACGCTGCACGCCGAGGAAGCCTCCCCGTACGTCGACTGGTCGGCTGGGCTCACCCTGCTGACCGAGCCCGCACCCTGGCCGGAGACCGGACGGCCGAAGCGGGCCGGAGTGTCGTCCTTCGGGATCAGCGGCACCAACGCCCACGTCATCATCGAGCAGGCACCAGACCCGACCGGCACGGCGACCGCGAACGACGCGCCCGCACGTCCGCAGCAGGCGCAGACCCGGCCGAAGGTCGCGCACGACGAGGGACATGCGGTGCCGGTGTCATCCGACCGCGCCACCGCCCTCCCGCGAGAATCGGATGGAACCCCAGGCACCCAGCGAACGCTGCCATCGCACGACCATCAGGGCACCCGGCAACCGCTGCCGCTGACCGACTCCCAGGGCACCGGGCACGCGCTGCCGGCGGACGCTCCCCATAGTGCCGGGCGAACAGTGCCGGTGGGCGCTCCCCAAGTGCTGCCGGTCGTGGGGTGGGTGGTCTCGGCGCGGTCGCCCGAGGCGCTGCGTGCCCAGGCAGGGCGGCTGGCCGACCACCTGGACCGCCACCCCGCCCTGGGTGTCGCCGACGTCGCGTACTCCCTGGCCACCACCCGCGCCCAGTTCGACCACCGCGCCGTCATCACCGGCACCACCCGGCAAGAACTGCTCGACCGGACCC
>NZ_BOOB01000023.1 GCF_016863015.1 Microbispora amethystogenes
TCCGATCTCGGCGGTCAGGGCCTGGCAGCGGTGGGCCAGGCTGCGCAGGGCAAGCGTGGTGCCCTGGATGGGATCGGCGAGGTCTGCGGCCGGGCGTAGCCGCGCGCAGGCAGCGGCCAGCGCTTGGGCTGACGTGCCGGCCATCCGCTCGCGCAGCTCGGCGGGCGCGGTGACCAGCAGGCTGCGCAGCTCGTTGATGCAGGCCGTGCGGGCATTGATGGCGCCCGAGCGGGCCAGGTGCACGGCCCGGATCGACTCGACGATCCCATCGCCGCCCTTGGGCAGCGCGCGGGCTCGGCCGGCCAGCACGGCGTCGGCTGCCGCGTAGGCGTCCAGCGGGTCGGACTTGCCCAGATTGCGGCGCTGACGCCGGTCGGGCCGGTTCACCTCGACCACGTGCACGCCTTGGCCGCGCAGATGCCGGGCCTGGCTGGCACCGTAGGACCCGGTGCCCTCGACGCCGACGGCGTGCAGGCGCCCATACGAGCGCATCCACACCAGCAACTGCGCGTATCCGTCGGCGGTGGCGGGGAACTGGGCGTCGGCGATCCGGCCACCGTTCATCAGCTCCACTGCGGCGTGGTGGGTATCGGCGTGGGTGTCGACCCCGCCGACGATTCGCCGCTTCTTCGGCTTCCTGCCGCCTCGTGGGGAGCGCTTCAAGCCCACTACCTCAGTTGGTCCGGCGTACGTCTTGATTCCGAGTCTGACTGACAGAGTCACCCCACTGCGCTCGCAGCGTTGCCAGAGCGGATGCTATCTCCGCTTGCTCGGGATCATCTGGCCCAAACAGGCGCTGTCCCGTCTGGAGCGCTTTAATCGTCAGTTCTATGCGGTCTGCCTGATTGTGGATTATTGCCTCGCGGTACCAGCTACACGCCTGCCCTTGTTGATCTCTCAGCTGCACGAACACGTCACGGGCTCGTCGTGTGACAGACAGCGCCTCATCGAGTCGGTCGAGCTGGGTCAGCATAGCTGCCAGATCAATCAAAGCCTGAGCGTGGCGATGAGGGTCGACGCTGGTGAAGTTGGCGGCGGCCACGGCGAGCTCTACGGCGGCCTCCTTGGGGCGGTCGGCAACGATCAGGGCCAATCCGAGGTTGTTGCGCGCATTGGCGATGGTCGCGGGCGAGGCCACCCCGTCGAAGATCTCGGCGCTTCGCCGGTAGTGGTGAATGCCCCGTTCCAGGTCACCGGCTCGGCGGTAGGCGAAGCCGAGATTGCCGTGCAGCATGCCCAGGTCCATTCGGTCCTCGACAGTCTGCAGCCTGCTCTCCGCGATTGCGATCGCGGAGAGGTAGACGGCGATGGACGCCTGCGTGTCGCCCATGTGGCGTAGTCGCAGGCCCAGCGCCCCTAGCACCACGGCGGCCGCGCCCGGCTCCTGCAGATGTTCGAGATCGGCGGCGAGCTGTTCAACTTGCTCGCGTGGTAGCTGATCCGCAGTCTGTTCGGACTCCATCCATTCGATGAACAGTGCTTCCACCTCGACCGCGCGGCGTAGCTCGGCGATGAGGTCAGCAGTTTCGCCGTCGACGGTGGTGGACGGGGCGTTCAGGCGCAGCGCGTGCTGCCACAGCACCGACCGGCCCACCTCGAGGCGGTCGATCGCGCCGAGGATGTCGTCGGCCTGCAGCGCATACGCGGCAGCCAGGGCCGGTAGATCTGCTCCTTCCGTCAGGTGGTATTCCTGGCTGGCCCGATCGAGCCCATGCCAGGCCACTTCCGGCAGGAGCGAGACCGCGAAGGCGAACTGGTCGTTGGCCTCCGGCCAGCGACCGTCGTCGGCCAGCGCCTTACCGGCACCGACGGCAGCCCGGATCCGGCTGCCTGGTGGTGAGGCCGTCGACCGGCTGGCCTCCTTCCTAGCCGCGACTGCATCGGCCTGGGCAGACGGATCGCCGCGCAGGCGTCCAAGCGTCTCGACGATCAGCGCGAATGTCCGGAGCCGATCAGCCCGGTGCGGATGATGCACGCCGGTCCGCTGTAACACCTCCGTCGTCGCCGCCAGGGCTACCTCCAGGTCTTCCGGCGATCCGCGCACTTCCCCGCGCAACCGGTAGGCCCGTGCCCGGTTGATCAGGATGGTGGTAGTGTCCGGCGCATCTGGAGGCGCGATCTCCATAGCGGCGTCAATCGTGTCGATGGCCTCATCCAGCGCTCCTTCCCAGCCTTCGAAGTGAGCCGTGACTAGACAGGTCGTGAGCGTGTTGTACACCAGCCCGGCGTCCCCCTCGCCGGGACGTATCTTGTCGACCGCGCGTCGTGCGACCTCGATCGCCTTAGTTAGCTTGGCGACATCGCGGGTGCTGGCGAAGGCATATTGCAGCAGGGCACTGTAGTGGTGCAAGGTGCTTGCGTCGGCATCGTCACGTTCGGCTTGCTGTTCGGTCAGGTGCACCGCCTCGATCAGATCCGGATAGCTTCCAATCGCCTCATAGCGCAGGCCTAGTGCGACGCTCAATTCGTGGCTGGTGCTCTTGTCGGGCTTGTGGGATCTGAGCAACCGGATGGCCTGGTCGAGGTCGTCCCGGTTGCCGCAGGCTTTAAATCTGGCTCGCAAGCCGAGGGCGAGAGCTCTGATGGCGAACTCGCGGTGGAACGCGACCTGTGGGTGCAGGCTGGCCGCCGCGGATGCCGCCTGGATGGCTTGTTCCAGGCGGTCCGGATCGCCGTGACGCCAGTAGAGTGCTCGCTGGCAATCAGCCAGGATGGTCAGACCTATGCAGCGTTCGTCGGACGTGTGGGCGAAGATCAAAGCCGTCTCCGTCAGGCCGATGGCTTCCTCCAACAGGCCCAGCTCGTGCCGGCGCATATCGGTTTCCGCCAACACGAGCGCAACGAACGTGAACTCCTCAAAACCGAGGGCCTTGGTGCGCCCGGCGCCGAGGACACTGCGGGCGATAGCCATGGAGGCCCCCAGTTCGCGTACGTCCGATGTGTGGTCGAAAAGACTGTGGTGAACATGTGCCAGCAGCCGGGCAGTCCCTGTCTCGTTCGGGGAGACGGGGACAAGCCGCCGCATGTAGTCAGCCGCGGCGCGGATATCCCGGCCGTCGCGCGAATCCACGTAGCGGATCCACCGTGTCAGGACTGCGGTGCGGACAGCGAATTCGTGGCCATCCCCGTGCTGGGGCTTAGCTTCGGCCGCCGCCTCGGCGAACTGGATGGCAAGACCGAGCTTGTCCTGCTTATCCGTGCCCTCGGGCCAGGTCGCGTAGACCCGCGCCATCAAGCTGAGTATCCAGGCCAAGCGATCGTCGCCCGCCTCAAGCTCAGCGAGTGCGCGCGCGAGAGCATCCCGGATGTCGTGAATGTGGGGAACGTCCTCTTCGGTGACGCCGCCACTCAGATAGGTCATCGCGGACAGGACGACGTTATCGATCTCATCGCCGCCGCGTTGTGCGGCAACATCGGCGTCGTAGATGTCGTAAGTGTTGTAGCTGTTTTGTGGGGGCGACCAGAAATTCGAAAAGCGCACGACACCCTCCATTGGGACGCCGAGTTCGGTGAGGTCATCGTCGTACAGCCAGCGTACGCTGCAAGGGTTCCGAAAACCTCCGTTTGGGTGACTACGGCCAGATGCGTCTGCTGTGATAATGAAGTGGGTACGTCACCGACAGCAGGCGAGGCGAGTGTGGCCGAGCACCCTCCGCAATTCATCCCGGACACGGGATTCGACGCCAGCGCACAGTTGCACCGGCTGACCGACCGTCGTATCCGCCTCAGCCGTGCCTACGAACAGCGGATCGAAGCGGGCCTGCCCAGGACCCTGTCGGAGAGCGACCTGCGCGAAGCTGCCGCCGACGGGCCCATTGCCGTTATCAACGTCAGCACGCTGCGGTGCGACGCCATCGTGATACAGCAGGCGGGGTCACAAGTCATCCCGCTATCTGAGTTGACGTATGCGGAGGCCCGATCCGTTGCCTTGCGTTACCACGAGTGCCTGCTCGCCACGCAAGCCGCAGCCGAGGCGTTGGCTGAGGCAAGCCAGGCAGCCTCAGAGGGCGGCTGGCAAAGCAACCGCCGCATCGTGGAAGCTAGCGCCCGGCTACACGAAGCCCGGCGGGAAGAAAACCGCATGCTGATTGAGATATCCGAGTGGCTCTGGCAGATGGTCGCGCGGCCTGTGCTGAAGCAGGTTGCCTCCTCTGCGGCACCCGGCGCGTCGATGCCGCGGCTGTGGTGGTGCCCGACAGGGCCGCTTGTTGGCCTTCCGTTGCACGCTGCGCAAACCGGCTCCGGTGTATCGGTTGAGGGGGTACTGGATCATGCGATCTCGTCGTACACGCCTACGATCACCGCTCTCCTGGCTGCACGACGATCCGCCGTGAGCCGCACGCTGACCGCTGACAGCGGCCCGTTACTGCTCCTGTCGTTGTCAGACACGCCAGGAGAACGGCTTCTGCCGCAGGTGGTGGCAGAAGCCGAGTCGATCCTGCGCCGTCTTCCAGCTAGCCGGGTGACGCTCCTGGATAACCGCAGCGCCACCCGACAGCGGGTGAGGCACGCTCTGTCGGCTCATCGCTTGGTCCACTTTGGCTGCCACGCCCAGCAGGACCTGTCCGATCCCTCGAGCGGCGCCCTGGTCCTGTATGACGGCCGCCTGACCGTGCTGGACCTGGGCCGCTCACGCTTCGACGGAGACTTCGCTTACTTGTCGGCCTGCAAGACCGCCACCGGCGGCGTCGCTCTGGCGGAGGAGGCGGTGAGCATGGCCGCAGCCGTGCACTTCGCCGGTTTCCGTCGGGTCATAGCGACATTGTGGTCGGTCCAGGACGTGGTGGCGGCCGAGGTCGCCGACCAGGTCTACGACCAAATGATTGCCGACGGCCAGTTGGTCCCCCATAGTGCCGCCCTGGCCCTGCACAGAGCGCTGGTCCACCTTCGAACGCTGAACCCTGCGCAGCCCGGCCGATGGTCCCCTTTCGTGCACCTCGGCATCTGACACTCGAACATTAGTTACTAGGAGTGGCGATGGCACAGCAACTTCCGGATGCGGATGACGACACCCCGCAGTTCTGCGGGAACCTGCCGTACCGAGAAGGGACCGACCCTGCCTTCGAACAGCAAGCCGCCGCCACCTTCTCAGCCACCAAGACCGCCGACGGCACTCTGTCACTCGTGGGCCCATGCCCACGATGCCACTCAGGCATGAACGTGGTCGTCCCGCCTGAGCTGTTCCTCGCCAGCCGCACCGGACTGCTTCGCCGGCTGCTGAGGCGCAGCGACCACGCGACCTTTGCGGCAGGCGCTGGCGAACAAAAAGTACCGGTGGTTTGCCTGTGCTCCGTGACCCATCCTGGAACTCCCCCCGACCGGCGCGGGTGTGGCGCCTATTGGAACCTGATCGTGGACGACCAGCCGTGAGCCTTTCAGTGCGATCAGGCGCCGCAGCAACCGTTGCCGACCTCCTGGAGGCGCGAGAGCGGGATCGAGCAGTGGAGCAAGAATTGTCCGCGGTCCGGTCTTCCGCCACTGCATGGCGCAATGGGCTGGGTGGCTTTTTGGCTGCGCTGGTCGGCTTCGGCCTCATCAAAGGCAGGTCGGACATCAGCCAGCTCGCAGCACCGTGGAACGCCGTATCCGGAGGCTGGCTGCTCGTCTCCTTAGCTTGTGGTGCGGCCGCCGCACTCCTGCTGCTGCGCGCAGCGCACGGCGTTCCCGCCTTGCAGAACCTGCGACTCATCAAGCCCGGACCCATCTGGACGCACACCGAAGCGGCGGCATCCATGCGTGCCCTGCGCCGAGGTATCCGCTGGTTCTTCGCCTGCGTTGTCAGCCTAGTGGCGGCCGTGGCGTTCACTTGGTACGGACCGACAGCGGCAAAGCCTCAGCTCAACGTCACGGTCGGCGATAGCGCGATCTGTGGCGCCGTGGAAGGCCTAGCCGACGCCCACCTGACCATGCACACCTCGGTCGGACAGTCAACCGTGGACCTGCGGAAGGCAACGGCACTACGCGTCGTTGACGCGTGCGAGAAGTCACCCAGCCCATAACCGTGAGCCCGACCCTCGCGCGGCTCGGACTGGCGGAACGTGCACAGTCTTTGACGAGCCACCTCGGGGAGGCGGCTGTTTCCCCTCAGCCAGTGCCTGATGTCAACGACGCTCGAATTCTGGCTCTGGCACTAATTCCATGATCTTCCCGCGCTCAGCTGCCGGTGTTGCTGATCATGCTGGGTGACGATCTCGGAGTTGCTCGCGGTCCTCTTCCCTCACCTGGCCTGCCTACAGATCGACGGTGTGTGCCGGTCGGGCAGGTCGGTACGGATTCGGGCCAGGACACCAGCTCGGCCTGGTCGCTGGAGGTGATGCCGGGCTCCAGTCCCGCATCGATGCGCTCTTGTCTGCGCCAGTTGTAGATGGTCTGGTCGCTGATCTGCAGATCGGCGGCCACTTGCTGCACTATCCGGCCGGCCTTCAGCAGGTCCAGGACTTTGCGACGGAACTCGGGGGGATAGCTCCTCGGCATGCTGACCTCTCTCGGGGATCCAGGCATGCCAGTCAACCAAAGGGACTCCACGAAAGCCGGTGAACATCATGAGCCTCTGTCGAAGCCGGAGCGCTTCAGTCTGAACACCGGCGGGGGCGCCCGGGAGAGCCGAGGGTGACGAGGCCTTTTGAGTGACTAACTGAGTGACCACGCACCCGGACGTGTGCGGATGCTGACGGACTAGCAGGGATTGTTTTCCCAGCTCAGGGTAGCTTTAGTGCCGCAAGGATGGACCAGTTGGGTTGCCTGGGGGTCAAGGGGTCGTGGGTTCGAATCCCGCCGTCCCGACACTGTTGTAGCAGGTCAGAGGCCTGATCACTCTCCAAGTGATCAGGCTCTTTTGCTGTCTGACCGTCGTTTGACCGTGAAGCTGAACGTGCCGACCGCTCCCGACCGGTACCCCTCAATACCGGAGCTGACCAGGAGATCCACGGTCAACGAGACTGCTCCAGCCCGGTGAGTTCAAATGAACCGCCCCACCCGGCCGCCAGGGTTGCCCGTTTTCGCCGGCGGCGCGGAGCGTCGCGATGGGCGATCGGGGACGCAGCGGTTCCCGGGCCTGATATGGCAATGTGGCCAACCGGGCGGGGCCAGACCGGGTCCAACTGCATGAGACCTCAGAACGGAGAGGATCACCCAGACCCGACCAGACCGATGGCAAGGAAGTTGACCGGCCTCGCCCTGGCGATACCGACGATCTTCGCGGTCGCCGCGCGCCCAGATTCGATTGACACGCGGAACGGCGCATGCTTTGTTTGTAACTAGTTACAGCAACTAGTTACTTTCGAGAGGGCGTAAGCCGTCGAGCCGAGGTCATCAGTTCCCTTTCATTCGCCTCGGCTTAGACGATGAGCGCCGAGATCGGCGACACCCGAAACGACCCGACAAGCCCCACGAAAGACGAGGGAGACCGGATCAGCATGGTCGAGCATGTGGTCGTCATCGGTGCCGGCGTCTACGGTGCGGCGGTGACCGCCGCGCTGACGCGGCGGGGCGCTCGTGTCACGGTCGTTGACGCCGGTGCACCGGCGGCTGGCAGCTCTGGTGCGACGTTCTCGTGGACCAACTCCTGCGGCAAGCAGCCGCGGTCGTACCACGATTTCAGCGTCGCGAGTATGGCGGCCCATCGCAAGCTGGCCACCGACGTGCCTCATGGCGACTGGTACCACGAGGGCGGCAACCTCGAATGGGCCGCCGACGACGCCGGGCGCGAGGCACTGCGCAAGAAGGTTGCGGGCGTCCTCGACTACGGATACGAGGCACGGTGGCTCAGCCGAGCGGAGGCGCTGGGCCTGGAACCGGACATGGACCCCGCCGAGTTGCCGGCAGGCGAGATCGCCTACTTCCCGCGCGAAGGCTGGATCGAGCCGGTGCGCCTGATCGCCCACCTGCTGTCGAGGGCGGTGGCCGGCGGTTCCGAACTGGCGGCGAACGACGCCGTCACCGCACTGGAGGTGACTGCGGGCACGGTGCGCGCCGTACGGCTCGCCTCCGGCCGGCGGCTCCTCGCGGATGCGGTCGTGAACTGTGCAGGACCCCAGGCCGCCGGGATCGCCGCGCTGGCCGGACTGGTTCTGCCCATGCGCAACACCCGCGGTGTGCTCGTCTGCTCCTCACCGGTCGCGGTATCGGTCTCGCGCGTCATCCATGCCCCGCACGTCCACCTACGCCCGGATGGCGGCGGGCGGCTGCTGCTGCACACCCATGAGATCGACGGCACGGCACACGTGTCCGGCACCGGGGAGATCAGCGTCGACCCGTCGGCCATCGACAAGGTGGTCGAGGCCGGTCGTGCGCTGTACCCGGGAATGCGAGCCTCGACCGTGGAAGCCGTCCGGGTCGGTCAACGCCCCATCCCCGGCGACGGCCTGCCGGTACTCGGCCGGGTCGTCGCGCTGCCCAACTTCCACTTCGCGGTCTCGCACAGCGGCGCGACGCTCAGCGTGCACGCCGGCGACCTGGTCGCCGGCGAGGTGCTCGGTGAGGACCACGACGACGCGCTGGCCGCGTTCCGGTTCGAGCGGCCGGCACTGGCGGCCCGGTAATGGAGGGATCATGCGCACGATCGTCCTGCATGGCGGCGACCTGGTCGACGGCACGGGCACGGATCCACGGCACGGGGTGGACATCGTCGTCTCGGGGGGCACCATTCGCGAGATCGTTCCCGCGCGACCGGCTGACGCCTACGGCACGGTGGACGAGATCGTTGACGCGGCCGGAATGCTGATGATCCCCGGCCTGATCAACAACCACACACATGGCACCGCGTACGGACCGCTGTTTCCCAGCGGACACGTGGGCCTGCCACACGAGCAGGTCCTCGCCAACCTCGACCGGCACCTGCTGGAAGGGACGACCACGGTGCTCTGCGTGGACGGGTTCGTCACCGCCGAGGCGCTCGCGCGCACCGGTGAAGTGCACCCGATCAACGTCAAACTCGCCTCGTGCAACACCCCGGCGTGCCTGGCGGCGGCGACCATCGCCGACGGCGGCGGCCTCACCGAGGCGAACCGCATGTTCACCGCGCGGCACGCGGTACGCGCCGGCGCGGTCGCGCTCGGCGAGATCGGGGCGGGACACACCCTCGGTGGGGGCGGGGCGAGTTACATGTACATCCCGGCCGAGATCGAGAGACGTACCGGCGTGAAGATCACACCCCGGCAGGCGAACGGGCTGAAGACCGCGGTGCTGGGCCGGCACATCTCGGAGAAGGCGTTCGATCGGGACCGTGTCGAGGAGGCCCTGGCGAGCGCGGGCCTGACTGGCACGCTCTCGGTCGAGGACACCCGTGAGATCGTCTCCGGCATCGTGCTGCCGGCCTTCGACATCGCCTTGCACGGGCTCGCCGAGGCGGCCGGGCAGGCTCGCGAGGCGGGCGTCCCGGTGCTGGTGCACAACGCGGCGGCATCGATGACCCAGGTCGCCTCCATCGCGGAGACGGACGTGACGCTGATCGCCGGGCACTCCAACCACTCGAGCTTCGAGCTTCGCGAGGCGGTCGAGCACGCCGGACGGCTCAAGGAGATGGGTGCGATCGTGGATGTCTCCACTCTGGACACCTTCGGGGCACAGCGGCTCACAACGGGGCCGGAATTGCTTTATGCGATGTTTTCCGCGGGGGTGGTCGACACGATCTCGACCGACTACGCGGGCGGCCACCACGACCCGATCCTGCTGGCGATCGACCGATCCATCAAGGCGGGTGTGGTGAGTCTGCCGGCGGCGGTCGCGATGGCGACCGCCAACGTCGCGGACGCCATCCCCGGCGTGGCGCCGCGGCGTGGCCGTATCCTGCCGGGAATGATCGCCGACCTCGTGCTGACGGACCCTGCGGAGCTCCACCACGTGGGGATCGTCATGGTCGGTGGCGAGATCGTCGCGAGAGCCGGTCGGCGCGTCGCCGCCTGACCGGCGCCGGAACTGCTGGGGGGACCGGGAGAATCATGGTGAAACGAGCGACCATCGGCGACGTCGCCGCGGACGCCGGCGTCTCCACGGCCACGGTCTCCCGCGTCCTCAACGGCGGCGCCGTCACCGAGGCGACCGCCACCCGGGTGTGGGAAGCGGTCGCTCGTCTCGAGTACACCCCCAACGCGCTCACCAGGGGCGTCTTCGCCGGACGCTCCAGCACGATCGGAGTCGTCATCCGCGACCTGAGCAGCCCGTTCTACCTGGACCTGATCCGCGGCATCGACGAGGTGGCGGCCGCAAACGACAGCCTCGTCATGCTCGCCAACACCTTCCGTCGCGTCGACCGCGAGGTCGCCCAGGTACGGACCATGGACGAACAGAGGGTGCGTGGCCTGATCGTGACGACCGGCGAAGCGACCGATGGCCGGACACGCCGGATGGCCGAGAACGGCACCCCCTGCGTGATCATCGCGCGCTCCGTGCTGGACGCGCCGCCCGGCATGCACTCGATCAGCTTGGACAACGTCGAGGCCGGGCGGCTGATGGCCGTCCATCTGGCCGGGTGCGGGCGGTCGTCCATAGGCGTCGTGTCCTCGGGACGCCGCACGTCTCAGGTCGAGCGCACGGCGGGGCTGAGGCGGGCCCTCGCGGACCTGGGGCTGCCCTTGCCCGAGGACGCGGTGATGGTCGCGGAAACCGAAGACGAGGTGAGCGGTGCCGTCGACACGCTGCTCGTCCGTGGCCGTGATCGCGGCGAGCCATTGGACGCGATCGTCTGCACCACCGGCCGACTCACCGTCGCGGTCCACGCGGCCCTCACCGCTCGCGGCATCGCCATCCCCGGCGACATCGCGTTCGTGACGATGGACGATTTTCCGTGGGCCACCGCGCTCGGGATCACCGTGATCGCCCAGCCCTCCTACCAGATGGGCCTGAAGGCGGGCGAACTCGTCGTCGACCGCCCCAGCGGGCCGGTCGAGTTGGTCTTCGCGCCTACGTTGATCGCCCGCACCTCGTGCGGCGAGCGCCAGAAGGCCTGATCCCGTACCCCAGCAGCTCGGCGCTCCCGCCAAGCAGTCCAGCCCCGACTGCGCTGCCCACGGTCGTTCCCCACTCGCCTACCAGCGCAATGTGACCAGGCGTACAGCGGTGTGGGGTCGATCAGCGGGACCGAGCGGATCGTCGGGTGCGGCGGGAGGGGTATTTCCGCGGGCAGCAGGCTGAAGTGCTGCGTGTCGGCTGCCAGGTCTGCCAGGAAGTGGTCCAGTCCGAGATTCGTGCCTTCGGCGTGCTGGTGGATGCCGAAGGCCGTGGCGAAGCGGTGCAGGAAGTCCAGCCGGTGGAGCGGGCCGGGGGTCCACAGCACGCCGTCGCGCACCTGTGCCGGACGGATCGCGGGGGCGTCCGCCAGCGGGTGGTCGGTGTGGAGGATCGCGTCCACAGGTTCGAGCCGTACCAGACGAGGGCGGCCACTTCGCCTCGCTGGAACGCCCCGACCTCGTGGCCGACGACATCCGCGCTGAGCTTCCCCCCGTTCTTCGCATCCCTGCGCTGACCTCGGCCCGAGACAAGGGTCGTTTCGTTCGTACGTCAAGCAGACTGCTGGCGGGACAGTCCCGCCCGGGGACCAGGTGGGGACCACACGTCTTGCGCGCAGTCGAACAATCCGCACGTCACTAGACGCCGTCCGGAGCTACCTGAACGCCGTTGGCCTGCGAAAACGCCTACTCCAACGTCCTGGGGGGTCAAGGGGTCGTGGGTTCAAATCCCGCCGTCCCGATACTGTTGTAGCAGGTCAGAGCCGTGATCATGAAAGAGTGATCACGGCTTATCTGTCTCTCGTTGCTCGTTGGTTGCTCGGACGAGCCGTCAGTTGCCGACACCCCGCTGCCCGTCATTGCCGCAGGCTGTCGCGTGTTCCGGCTCACCGACGTCAGTCCGGGACGCGAATGTTCAACGGGTAGCTCACAACCAGGGGTCATTTTGATCTACGACGTAAAGGCCTTAGGGGCCTTTCCGTCGCCGGTGAAGACGACGAGAGCGCCCGGCGGCAGTTCGAACCGGCTCGTCGGGCGCTGGGAGTTCTGGCCGTATCAGTCCGGGCGTCCTCGACGGCTTCGAGCGGCAGATGGAGCAGGGTGGCGACGAGGTTGAGCTCCTGGCGCTCGGCCTCAGCCACCACGCCGTCGGCCAGGGCGGCCCGGGCGATCGCGGTGAGATAGTGACGGTGCAGCCGGTCCAGGTCGGCTCGGTACAGTCCCAGCGTGGTCGCAAGATCGACAAGAGCGTCAGTCTCCGCAGCGGAAGGTGTACGCCGGAGGCGTGGCCCTTAAGGGAGGTACACAACATGATCACTGGCGGAGTGCAACATGGGCCCGTGATCCAGGCAGGCCGGACCCGCGCTCCCGGACAATGGCGCGGCTGCCGGCTACCACAGACTGTTCCGCTCAGCGGGCGGGGCGACCTGGGCGATGTCCTTGGACGTGATGACCAGGAGCTTGTCCGTCAAGTCGGCAAGCGCGCGGGCCGTGGCGAGTTCGTCGCCGATTTCGGGGACCGAGGGGTCGGCGGGGTTGCGGCGTGCGTGTCCCGCACCGGCCAGGCGCCCGGCCTCGGACGATGCGACGGCGGGCCGCTGCGAGCGGTATTCCGTGCCGTGTCGTTTCTACCCCCCGCTGTACGCTTCCCAGACCATCTCAGGAGTGAAGCGGTTGTCGCTGCAGACCTTGAGTCTGAGGAACTCCGGGCTGCCCGCTGTGCTTTTACTCAGGCAGAACGGGTGATCGGGGTAGTAGGCGCGGGAGCGGAAGACGTACTTGTTGACACCCATCGGGACGGCCATCCAAACGGTGTTGCCACTGCACGGCCCGAGAACCACTGCATTACCGCCGTCCGGCGAGGACGCGGCGCCAAATGCGATGCATTGTCCCGTCAGTTTGTTCTCCAGTTTGACCTCGCCTATTTTGCCAGTTCTGGGAAACCTCACCTTCCAGAGCTGCGAATCTTTGGCGAACCCGCTCGCGTTCAACCGAATGAATCCATTGATCTTGCCGTCTGGGGCCCATTGCACGTCCATTGAGCGAAGGGCGAAGGGGGCGGTCTTGTCCTTCGTGGTGCCCCGGAGATGGAACCATCCGGCGGGCATGGCATTGGCGGGTGTCGCCGTGAGAGGAACGAGCCCCGCCGCCAGAATCGTGACGCCGGTCAGAGCGGTGAGTGTTGCGCGGCGCATCGGGTGTCCTTTCACAGTCGTGTAGTGAGGCACCTCTTATGTACGGCAGGGCACTTTCATCCGGACTGACGAACCTTGACGGCGGCTTAAGAGCCGCTTGATCAGATCTTTCGGCGGCGCCGGCCATACCGGCGCTTGCTCACGTCGGGCACCGCGGGCGCCCGTGACGCCCGTACCGCTTCAGAATGGCTGCACAGCCTGTGAGCTGGGGTTTGCTCAGTGATCAACTTGCACGGTGGTACTCGTTCAGGAGGCCTGCGACGGCTTGTCGGCGTTCGATCCGGGTTGCCGGGAAGGGCGCGACGTTCGGGTCGTCCAGAGGCGCGAGCTGGTTCCGGCCCTGATGCGGTCGATGCCCGTTGAAGTGGCGGGCGTAGTCGTGGAGGATCTTCTCAGCATGGCCGCGGTCGAAGATCAGTAGGCGGTCGGTGCACTCCTCGCGTACTGAACCGCGTTCGGCTGCTTGATGCCGAGCCGCTGCGCGACCTCGTCCCACGTAGCGCCGGCTTCCCGGGCGGCGGGCGGCGGCGACACCGGCCAGGGCGCGCTCCCGCCGCACCGACTGCAGCCAGTCGTCCCCCGCGCGGGGTGCGGTCACCGGCGCGGTCACCGGGGGCCGCCTCCGGGGTGGCGGGCAGCCACGCCCGCACCGTCACCTTGACGCCCATGTGCCAGCCGGTGACGGTCAGCTCGCCCCCGGAGTTGCACGGCCCTCCGTCGTGCAGCGGCACCCACTCCGGGTCGGCCTGCAGGAACCCCGCCCAGGCGTGGACGGCGGCGGCGTGCTCGGCGAACCCGGCGTCGTCGCGCGGCGTGCCCGGCACCACCCCGCGCAGGAACGGCACCGCCACCTCCCGGGGCGGGTTGATCCAGACGAGCTCCGGCAAGTCCTCGGCCAGCAGGTCAGCCAGGACCAGCGCGGCGCGCGACTGCCTGCGCCGCGCGTCGTCGTCGGCGGGGCGCGTGGTCGTGATGTTCGGCAAAGTCCCCATGCGGGGGCCTCCCTTCTCGTTGGGGACGGTCATGCCGCCCTCGGGGCGAACAGGTCCAGCTGCACCGGCTCCGGGCCGGGCGTCGGCTGGCCGACGGCAGGCAGCACCGCCGACCGGTCATGGGTGGGGCTGTCGGGATGGAGGGCGGCGTGGTGGATGCAGCAGGTGCCCCGGTGCCACTGGCAGCCGTCGACGAGCCGCCCGTCCGCCGCGCCTGGTACCAGCCTTCGTTGTGCTCCGACACCAGGGCGAGGGCCTCGGTCACGCTGGTGTCGGTCACGTAGATGTGGTTGTGGCACCCGCCGATCTCGCAGCCGATCGACACTCGCGCCGTCTTCCGGGCGGTGGTGCTGGGGAAGCGGGCCTCGTGCAGGGCCAGCGCGGCGGCCGCCGTCTCGACCGTGTACCAGGCGTCGTCGTCGCACCCGGCGTAGGTGCGGTGATCTGGGCAGCTGACCAGGATGTGCGCGGTCATGGCGCGTCGACCTCCTCCACGCGGGCCAGGCGCTCGGTCAGGTCCGCCTGCGCGACCAGCTCGGCGGGGCTGATGCGGGCCTTGGCCTGCAGCAGGCCGGCCATGGCGCGCATGGTCGTCGCGTCGTCGCCCCGGGCCTGCTGGATCAGGTCGGCCAGGTCGAGCATGTAGACGCCGACGGCGGCGACCGCCACGGCCCGCGCCTCGTCCAGGGCGGCGGCGCTGCCGCGGCCCGTCACGTACGCGGACCACTCGGTGCGGTAGCCGCGGTCGGTGCTGGAGTCGCCGCGCCTCGGCTCGCACGTGCGGGTGGAGGCGGTCAACCCGAAGACGAACGACGGGCTGCACCGGATGGTGTCGCCGCGGTCGCTGCCCGCCGTGTACCTGTGCGCGGATGGCACCGGGGCCGTCAAGGTCGCCGAGCTGGCGAGGCAGCTGTGACCGGGCAGGACATCAACGCGAACTGCGCGAGCGGCGCGTGAACAAGGTCAACCCTCGCCGGGAGTTCTTCTACGCCACACCAGCGGAGGTCCGCGACCTGCTGGAGAAGATCGCCGGCCAGCACCTGCTGGAGTACCGCGACGTGCCCGAGGCGTTGGAATGGCGGCAGTCGGCCCACGGCGCCGCACCCGCAGTCTGAGGCCCGCAGGGCGGGAGCAAGATATTCGTAATGTCCCCTTACCGCTGCATCCGGCGGGATGCAGCGGGGGACATTCGTGATCAGAACCGCCCACTCCCGCCACTGGTACGGGAGTGGGTTCTGATCGATAGCGACCGGGCGCGGTCGTCGGGGGAGCGGTCACAAGCATGTCCGATGGAGGAGAGGACACCGGGTCCAGCACGGGGTCCATACAGGTGCGGCAGCGGCGGCGTCAACGCCAGACGGTGCCGCGGCCGCACGTGGTGAAGTTCGTGCTGACCGAGGAGGAGTACGTCGACTTCCGCAGGGCCGCTGAACGCCTTGGGCTGGCGCACGGGGCGTACGCGGCAGAGGCGGCCTTGGCGGCGGCGCGGATGGTGAACCCGCCGATGCCCGACCCGCCCGCGCGTACGGCTCTCGCGCGGCGCGGTCGAAGGCTTCCGCGGCGTTGCGAAGCTGCCGGTTCTTCAGCAGGCGCGCCGCGACGTGAAGCAGGTCAGAGGTGGCGCCCGGCACGTCCGCCGCGCCGCCCGGTTCGCCGGCTGCGGCCTCGCGCAGCTGCGCGGCGGCCTGTCGGGCAGCCGTCGTAACCAGCTCCCAGATCTCTCGGCGTTCGTCCGAACCCGTTCCGCTGAGGCGCTGATCGCTTCCCCTGCTCCACCGCACGCGGAGTTTCGGAAGAGTGAGATCGGCGGCGAGCCTGCCACCGCCGAACCACACCAGCTCACCGGCGCGGTTGCGATGCTTCGGCAGCGCTACCGCGTACCCCGTCACCTCGCCGGGATTGCGCTGGCTCATCCGCTGCCGCACCAGCACACCCGCGGCGTCCAACGACCGGAAGAACTCCTCTTCCGACGCCGCTGCGGCGGCGGCGGTGACGACGTGCTGCCGTAGCACCGTCCGCGGCACCTCGTCCCATCCGCGCCGCCGGGTCTGTTCCGTCTCGCTGCGGGTCGGCCGGCGCGCCGCCGTCCGGTCCCCCGGGGCCGTCAGGCGCAGGGCATACCGGCGCTCGACGGCAGGAGCGCTGGCGGGGGCCGCAGCGCTGGCCATGGAGGGGACGGCTCATGCGGACCCGCCGCCCGGATGCCCCCACCTGACCGGTACGGCAGGCCGGTACGTCGACGACACGAAGTTGTGCGCGGCCATGCAGCGCGAGGTGCAGAACTGGCTCGCCGGCAACAGCATCGACGTGGGCCGCGCCGTACGGGACTCATGGCGTAATCAGGCCTCCTAACCGGCCACGCAGCAGGCCCCGGAGGTCGTACACCTTCCGCAGGTCCCGCAGCAGCCGACAACTGCTCCAGCCGCCGCACCTTCTCCCATGGTTACAAAGAGTCCCGAGAAGCCGGAGGCGGCGGCACCAGTAAGCCGTGACCGTGAAGCGGAGGAGCATCACGTCCAGAACCGGCCCCGGCGCGATCACCGGCGGACAGGCCATCCTGCGGCGAGCCCGGCAGCAGCGGTCACGGGGGAGAAGCCGCTGGTGATAGAGGAAGTGGCGGCGAGACGTGGGCTTGGTCGCCAGCCAACGGCAATCATCACCCGAACGCCTTCAGCCAAGCCGTTGACGCGGCCAAAGAGGAGCCCGGCACCGCGGCCGACGCTCACCGAAAAGCCGGCACCCTCCGCAGCCAACACTGCTCTGGAGTCGTCGGCGTCGACGTTGCCCCTGACGATTCCTGCGGGACTCGCCGCGCTGCTTGTCCTCGCCATCGCCTACCGCCGACGACGCCAGCTGGCCGGCGGTGCGGTGACGTGGTGGCGGCGCGCCCGCCTGACGAGGCAGGGCGATCGACTGGTTCGCTACAGCGAGGTGAGGGACACGTTGCCGTTCCCACCGGTGGAAGCCTCGGAAGAGTCGGTCACCGTCGTAAGGGCCGACGCGGAGGCGGCTGACGCAACGCTCGATGCCAAGTTCGGGGAGGAGCCGACGAGCCTGGGCTATCTGCTCGCGCTAGCAGCCCTGAACGGCATGGGACTAACTGGTCAGGGTGCGGAGGATGTAGCACGCGCGATGCTCCTTGAGCTGCTCGCCGGACGGGACATTACGGCCCAGGTGCTCATGCCACGCGACGACGCGGTCCGCCTCTTCGGTCAGAAAGCGAAGCACGAGAGGGTCCCTGCGCTGGTGGTGCTCGACACCTTGCAGGAGGTGGTGACCGAGCTGGAAGTGGGGATCGTCAGGCGAACGGGGCAGCGTACGGGGGCCGGTGTTCCCGAGGACCAGCCGTGGCTGTTCGTCGTCGCCTCGCCCGGTGCCGCCGCCGAGCGGCTGCATCGCATCGTCCAGGGTGGCATGGAAGATTTGATCCTCGGGGTGTTCCTCGGTGACTGGCCCTACGGCATCACCTGCACGGTCGACAACAGCGGCGCGATCCGGAGTCTGGAAGGGCGCTCCGCGCCTGCCTGGACCGGGCGCTACTTGAGGACTTGTAGCCAGGAGGCGGCCGCTCGGCAACTGCTCACCTGATTGTTGGACCAGGATCAACGGCGGTCGTGGCACGTGGGGAGCATGAACGCCGCGATCAGCGCTGCCGGCCAGCCAATGCACGTTAAGCCGCCAAGGCAGTTGAGCGCGAAGAGCAGGGCGAAGTCTTCGACACCGCGCAGGAGCCCGATCAGCGCGGGCAGGAGGTACAGCACAACGAGCAGCAGGATCAGGCCAATCCAGAACACATAGCTGTGCGCGAGGGCGTCCACCTCTCACATCCTTCCGTAATCAGGCGATCACGAAAGGCGATTAGGTGCAGCTGTCCGCGCTGGCTTCGCCGTAGCTCCCGCAGTCGTCCTGGCGTTGCCGCACGTTCCGACGACCTTGTCGATGGTGTGTGGGAAGTCCTCCTGAGCGAGCTTCACGGCCGGAGGCAGCTGAGGCCGAACGGGAGCGGGGTATCCGGTGCGGGGACGTGGCTCCCGGGCGAACAGGGGGGCGACCTCTCGCATGGCTGCTTCGGGAGTATGTCCTTCGACCCGCAGGCGGTCATAGCGGTTCATGGCATACGGGTGGAGCTCCCGGAGCCGGCTCTCGCACCTCAGCAGTGCGCGCTCAGCGCCCGGGTCGCTCGTCGCGTATGGCAGGGCCGCTCCCCAGGCGCGGCTCACCTGCAGCAGGTCTGCGCTGCGTAGCCATGCCGGATCGTTCGCGGGCAGCCACTGCAGGCGCGCCGCCCGGTGGGCGGCGCGTTGCCGGGCGCGGAGGGCATCCGCTGCCTGGCGCTGTCGCTCGGCTTGTTCCCGTACGCGCTGAGCTTGATCGTTCACTGGGTTTCCTTCCTGCTGGTGACGCTGCTGCACCGTTGATCGTGGGCGGTGTGGGGAAGTCGGCGAGTGCGAGCCTGGTGGTCACGAAGTCTGCGACGGTCTCGGTGACTGCGGCGTGGTCGAAGTCGAGCCGGTCGGCCCTCGTGGCCGACTTAATCATCAGCGCCGCCCGCCTTGAACGCGGCCGCGATCGCGGCGAAAATGTCTGACTATTGTCCTTATCGAGAGTGCCCATGCTTGCTGCCGCTTGGGCAACGCCTTGTGCTGCAGCTAATGAGCAGCCCGATCTCGGATTGGCGTCGGGCTGCTCAGGTTACGGGTTGCGATTCAGGTCGGCTTACGCTCTATTGATCCGTCTGCCCTGGCTGCGCATCGTCTGATGAGGGTCGTGAAGGCTTTGAGCGACGCCGCCCATGCGTTAGAGCGCGCACCCCCTTGACAAGTGTGACCCCGGCGGCCCCGCATTGAAGTAAAGCCCTTATCAGATCGAGGACTTCAACCGCGCCCATCATGAAGTAGGTGTGATTCACGTACTGCTCTCCGTTCAGCTTCTGCTATGTGCCAGGAGCGGCCTGCTATGTGCCAGGAGCGGCACGGATCCAGCACATGGGAGGGCGCCGTGTTCCGGCTATGGATCCGAACCAAGCCGAACTTGGCTCTTCGAACTCATGATCTGTTTTGCGCTCAACATGGTCAGACGACTGGGGATGCGATCCTGTCGAGTCGACTAGACAATTGATTCCAAGCCCCCCGGCTGGGTCAGTGGTCGTATGAGATCAGTGACCGCTTGACCGTCTGACCGGTCCTGTCGTTGTGCCAGATCACGCAGGTCAGGGCCAGGATCCGGATGACCACACCGGCGATCACCCCTGCTGGGGTGCGGCCACCATGCCGTTCTAGGTCGAGCTGGCCCTTGAAGGTCTGGTTGATCGACTCGATGGTCTGACGCAAGGGCTTGAACAGTGGTGTTCCGGCCCGCGGGGGTTCACCCTTGCGGGCCTAGCGCATCAGGCGCAGCCCGGCGGCGGTCAGTGTGTGTTCGAAGTCGCGGCCGTAGTACTGCATGTCGGCGATGATGGTCTGCCCGGGATGGCGCGCGACCAGGTCGCCGGCGGTGTGCAGCACGCCCAGCAAGGTGGTGCGTTCATCTGCTTTGGCACCGGTCAGCGCGAAGGCCACGGGCAGGCCGCCCAGCGTGCACAGCAGATGCAGGCGCAGGCCCCAAAAGAACCGCGAGTGCGAGGCGCAGTAGCCGTACTCGGCCCAGCCGGCCAGGTCGCTGCGTTGGGTGGTCTGGCGGGAGCGGCCGCATTCGACCGGGGTGCAGTCGATCACCCACACGTCGTCGCTCCATAGTGAGGTATCGCGACCGAGGACCCCGATCAGGCGGACGATGAGGGTCGCTGCGGCTCGTATCCGCTTGTTGTAGCCGGACTGGGTGGGCTGGTACGGGATACATGGCACGCAGGTGCGCACGGGCGTAGCGCAGCCAGCGCGTTCGGAGGTGAAGCCGAGCAGCGCTGACAAGACGGCCATCGTGACCAGTTCGGCGTCGCTGAGGGAGGGCCGAATGCCGATCGGGGGACGTTCGGGAGCCAGGTCCGGGAAAGCGATCAGGTAGTCGTCGACCTTCACGTACAGTGCGGTGGCGAGGGTGTCCAGGTCTTTCGTCACAAATCGATCTTGGACACCCTCGCTTCACGTCCGCAGGCAATTCGCGAACCTCAGCCCTTGGAATCAATCATCTAGTGTTGGATAGCCCTCTAGATGTACGCCGGACTCCGGCGAGGTGAACCGAACAGGGGTGGAGTGTGAGTGAAGTCCGGAGGCCGCAGGAGAGCGAAGCCGACCCGGACGCAGTGAACACGGCGAGTGACTTGGCCGCCGCATTGAACACCCTCCGTCAGCAGCAAGGCCTCACTTATGAGGGTCTCGGCCGGGCAGTGCGGCCCGACTCCCTCCCCCGCAGCACGATCAGCGATGTGCTGAAGAACGGCCGACCCTCGCTGGAGACACTTCAAACTTTCCTGCGTGCATGTGGCGTCCCCAAGGCAGAGGTGCCGCGCTGGATTGCTGCACGAGATCGCGCGCAAGCAGCGACAATTTCCCGGCCGCCTGGTGCAGTGAAGGTAAGGAACGCCAATCCGCGACATTTAGGGGTTCACGCTGCTATTGAGGTCAGCGGATCAGTTGGGAAGCTACCTCTCTATGTGACCCGCGATGTGGACGTCACGCTCCGCATGCAGCTTGCAGCGGCAGTAGAAAGCAGTGGCTTCATTCTCTTAGTGGGAGGCTCCTCGGTAGGAAAGACGAGATGTGCCTATGAAGCTATTCTCGCAGCTCTTCCTGATTGGTGGCTGGTTCATCCGGGTGAGTCAGAGGATATCAGGGGCCTTGCAGCCGACCCCGTTGGTCGCACCGTGGTGTGGCTTGATGAGTTGCATAGGTACCTTGATGGTCCTAGAGGACTTACAGCATCTTTGCTGCGTAGCCTTCTCAGGACGAACCTATCAATCGTCGTTATCGGTACCCTCTGGCCTGACCGTTACATGGCGATGTTGGCACCTCCTGAAGTAGGCAAGGAGGATCCATATATGTGGGAGCGGGAGCTCTTGCGTCTTGCTGATGTGGTACAGATAGATTCCGACTTCAGCGTGACGGAGCGGCTCCGGGCTCAGGAAGTCGCCAAGCGCGACCCGCGAATCGCGGTCGCGCTTCGATCTAGAGGTTATGGAGTCACTCAGACTATTGCGGCCGCTCCACAGTTGATAGCGAGATATGCGAGTGCAGATCCATACGCACACGCGGTGATTACCGCAGCTGCGGATGCCACCTCAATAGGTGCGCAGTCTCCATTGACTGCTGATCTGCTGCGAAGCGCGGCTCCTGGATATTGTTCAGGCCAGGCCCGAGCTACTGCGCCAGCGAACTGGTTCGAGACAGCATTGGCTTATGCAACTCAGACTCTGCATGGCGCCGTTGCGGCCCTAACTCCTGTAGCTAGGGCGATGGGCAAAATTTCGGGCTACGCCATCACTGAGTATCTTGAGCAATATCTACATTCCCAGCGACAACTAACTGAGATTCCTCCAAGCACCTGGAGGGCTTTGATTCAACATCATAACTACCCGCCGGATCAAATACGTATAGCTGATAGCGCCCGCAGTCGCCTTCTTTATTGCTATGCAGAGCCTCTCTATGTGAAGGCATGGAACGCTGGCGATATTGCTGCGGCAAAGCGATTAGCGGAGATGCTTAAGCAGCAGGGAAGGATCGATGAGCTTGTTGATCTTTTGCGAAGTCTAATGGATTCTGGCGACTCTTACTCTGGCAGATGGCTGACCCAATTACTCAAGGAGGAGGGTCGTACTGCTGAATTGCTTAGTGTGCTGCGCATACGGGCGGAATCAGGCGAGACCGATGCTGCGCGGCAGCTGATACAAATATTGTCACAAGAAGGTTATAGCCAAGAGCTGATGTCGCTTTTACGTGAGATGGCCCAGAAAGGGGAGGTGTACGCAACTCGCCAACTTGTTCAGGTTTTGTCCGAGCGAGGTGAGGTAGACGAGTTGCAGGCCATGGCTAATCGTGGGGATCTTTATGCTGCTCGCTGCCTTGCAGAGCTCTTGAAGGAGCAGGGTAGGACGAATGAACTTCGAACTCTCGCAGATTCTGGGGACCCGTATGCTGCTAAGTGCCTGATGGAACTCCTGGGTAACCAGGGCAGAGTAGATGAGCTTTTGCCGCTGATGCGCACAGGTGCTAGTGAGGGGAACCCGTACGCTGTTCGTCAACTTGTTGACTTGCTCAAGGAAGAACGCCGCTACGATGAGCTTCTAGATTTGGCTGCGTCCGGCGAAACGTACGCTGCAAGACAGTATGCGGAGTTGTTGGTCCAGGAGGGGCGAATTGACGAACTGCGTACACGGGCCGATTGTGGAGATAAGTGGTGCGAAGAACAATTGCTGGACCTGCTGAGTGAGCAAGGGCGGACGGAGGAGCTGAGCGCTCGCGCGGACGCAGGAAATGACAGCGCTGCGAAGCGGCTTGCGGAGCTGTTGGTGCAGCAAGGCCGTGTAGATGAACTTCGATCTCGAGCTGACGCAGGCGATGACTATGCTAGGGAATATTTAATCACAAAAAGCTCCTTGATTCCCTCGCCTTTCGAAGAGAGAGGCGATCCGAAGTCGTCTTTGTCGACTGCGGGCTTTCTAAATTCAGCATATTCTGAAGAGGAAGTCCTCAATCGGTTGAGTGCCCGAGCAGATGCAGGAGACGCTGAGGCGGCTCGGCTCCTTATTCAGCTACTTGATCGGGAGGGGAGAGAGGAGGAACTCCTGGAGCTCTTAACCATGAGAGCGGAGTCGGGCGACGGATTTGCAGTACGTCGGTTGATCGAGTATCTGCGGCAGCATGAGCGCAATGATGAGTTGATCGCTCTCCTGCAGAAACAAGCGGACCATGGCGACATTTACGCCGCGCGACAGCTTGTACAAATACTTGCTCAGGCCGGCAATATAGAGGCGTTGCGACAGAGGGCCATTCTAGGAGATTCTCATGCCTTGCGATGGCTGATGGATAACCTGAAGGTTGCCGACGAGGAGGAAGAGCTGCTTCAAATATTATACTCGCGGGCCGAAATTGGCGATTCCTACGCCATTGAGCGGCTTGCCGAAGTGCTATTAAGGCGAAATCGTATTGGGGATCTGCTGCGATTGTTGCAGATATGGGCCAGTGCGGGCGGTGACGACCTGGCAAAACGCCTGGCCGAGATGCTGGAAGAGCAGGGCCATCTAGATATGCTGATCGATTTCCTCGATGACCGGGCACGTGGCGGCGATGAATATGCTGCTGAACAACTGGCTCAAATACTTGCAGAACGGGGTGAAGCTGAAGAGCTTCTGAGGATTCTTCGGCTGCAAGTTGAGATGGGAGTGTCTGATGCATCCAAGCGACTTGCGGAGCTGCTTGCGTCTGAAGGTCGGATTGAGGAACTTACAGCGCGGGCAGAGGCAGGGGATTATTATGCTTTAGAGCAGATCGTTGCGGTAATGAAACAAAATGGAGAGCCGGATCAGGCAATAACAATGTTGCGAAGGCAGGCGCAATCCGGAAACCAGCTTGCTGTCGAGCAGATGATTCTCCTGCTTGAAGCGCTTGGGCGTGGCGATGAAGGAACGCGGCTACGTCGCTTCGGGTTCAGTCCAGATGGGTCTGTTGCTAAAGGTCCGCTCGACTGGAGGGCGGATGATTAGGGTACCCTGTCTATCCTGTTCATCCTGACTACGTCATGTCTCGAGCGCTTGAGTTCTACCCCCTGGATTTTTATATTGCTGGATGCTAGATGGGTAAAACTCTACGGGTTGTAGTGGATTCTGCTAACGCCTCGACCCTAGTAGACCGAGAGCGTGAAGTCAGGATCTCAAATTTCCTCGAACCGCTCGAAGTGTTTGGCTGAGTTCCTCCCACGGAAATGAGATGGCTCCTGGTGCGCCTGAGTTGGGTGCGGGGAGGCGGTCCCAATCGAGGATCACCCGTACATCCCACTCTTTGAGCCGGGCCACGCTGCGGGGGAAGGCGGGATGCTTCGCGAGGGCGTGGTTGGGCCAGGGGACGGCGACGATCGGCAGGCCGAGCCCGAGGGCTTCGTTCAGCAGGCCCAGGGCCAGGGTGTCGCTGATGCCCTGGGCCCACTTGAAGGTCGCCGGAACGACCGCTATGGCGTCGGCCGTCGGCAGCACGTCCGGTTCCTCAGGCCGCTTGTAGTCGTGCCGTACGGGGTAGCCGGTGAGTGTGCTGAGCCGCTCGGCGTCGACGAACTTCGTCGCTGACGGCGTTGCGATGACGCAGACCGTCCAGCCATCCGCCTGAAGGCGCTCGACGAAGGCGGGGAGGTTGCCCGCCGACCGACCTCCGCACGAAGGCGGCCGGCGATTTGTCGTATCTGCTGGCGACAGCGCCGTGGCGTTTGAGGCGGTTGATGCCGCACTCCACCGCGTGGCGCCACTTGTACACCTCGGGGTCGAAGGCGGGAGGCCGCCTTGGATCCTTTGGCGCGGCGGTTGGCGTCCTGGTCGGCCTTGCGGGGGATGGTGGCCGTGATCCCGCGCTGCCGTAGGTAGGCGCGGTTGGCCGCGGAGGTGTAGGCCTTGTCGGCCAGGACGCGGTCGGGGCGGGTGCGGGGCCGTCCCACGCCCAGGCAGGGCACCCGGATGCCGCCGAAGACCGCGGTGAACTGCGTGCTGTCCCCGCGCTGCCCGGCGGTCAGCACGATCGACAGCAGCTGGATCCCGTCGACCAACTGCCGCTTTCTGAACAGCGACGGCCGCCCCGACCCGGCAGTAGCGGCTGCAGTACCGCCCGTTGGGCATCGGTGAGGTCGAACCGCCTCGCCACCGCTGAGGCGGCCGCGAGCGCGGAAGATGCCCTGCTCGGGGTGGATTGAGGAAGCGTTCGAGGTGGCCTCCCGCATTGGTCGGTCCGCGAGGGCGAGGTGGTGGCGATGTACTCAGGGCTGTACGAGGCGGGGCACAGATGTTAAAACACGGTTAAATCGTCTTGACGATACGAAAGTCGGCAACCTGACGACGAAATGAGCCCTGCGGAGCGACGAAAGGCCGAGTTATTGGCACACCTCGGGCCGATCTCCCTCGCATCACCCGCACCCCAACCATCCCGGGACCCCTCGCAGTACCCCGGCAACAGCGCGGCGGCGCGCCTTGCCTGGCTTAACCCCCCGAGTCAGGAAGGACCCCGATGTCACCACGTCCTCGGCCGTGGATGAGGCTGCTCACCACGATGTCGCTGGTCGCCAGTGGAGCGGCGGTCGCCGTGGCGACCGGCCCGGCGGTCCACGCCTCCACCATTCCCGCCTCCGACTACCAGCAGATCTCCCTCGCCAGCGGCGGCGCGGAGCTCGGCGAGCCCATGTCCCTTGCCGTGCTGCCCGACCGCTCGGTCATCCACACGGCCCGTGACGGCACGGTCCGGGTCACCGACGCCGCCGGCAACACCAAGCAGGCCGGCAAGCTCAACGTCTACACCCACGACGAAGAGGGGCTCCAGGGTGTCGCCGTCGACCCGGGCTTCGCGACCAACCGCTATGTCTGGCTGTACTACTCTCCCACCCTGAGCACGCCCGGAGGCGACGCGCCGACCACCGGCACCCAGGCGCAGTTCGACCAGTGGAAGGGCAACCTGAACCTGTCCCGGTTCACCCTGAACGCCGACAACACGCTCAACATGGCGAGCGAGAAGGTCGTGCTCCAGGTCCCCAACGACCGCGGGCAGTGCTGCCACGTCGGCGGCGACATCGACTTCGACGCGGTGGGCAACCTGTACCTCACCACAGGTGACGACACCAATCCGTTCGATTCGGCCGGGTACGCGCCCCTGGACGAGCGGACCGACCGCAACCCGCAGTTCGACGCGCAGCGGTCCTCGGGCAACACCAACGACCTGCGGGGCAAGCTCCTGCGGATCCACCCGGAGGCCAACGGCACCTACACCATCCCGTCGGGGAACCTGTTCGCCTCCGGGACGGCGAAGACCCGGCCCGAGATCTACGCCATGGGCTTCCGCAACCCGTTCCGCATGTCGGTCGACAAGCCCACGGGCATCGTCTACCTGGGCGACTACGGTCCGGACGCCGGAGGCACCGACGCCACTCGCGGTCCCGGCGGGCAGGTCGAGTTCAACCGGATCACCGGTCCGGGCAACTACGGCTGGCCGTACTGCACCGGCACCAACACCGCGTCCGAGACCTACGGCGAGTGGACCTTCCCCAACGGTCCCTCCCTCGGCAAGTACAACTGCGCGGGCGGCCCGGCCAACAACTCCTTTCGCAACACCGGCCTGACCACGCTGCCCGCGGCCAAGCCGAGCTGGATCAAGTACGGCGGCGACTCCGGCTCCCCGCCGGAGTTCGGCAGCGGCTCCGAGTCGCCGATGGGCGGCCCGGTCTACCGGTACAACGCCTCGCTCAACTCCAGCGTCAAGTTCCCGCAGTCGCTCGACGGCAGGTTCTTCGCGGGGGAGTACGGCCGCCGCTGGATCAAGGCGATCGAGGTCAAGGCCGACGGCACGTACGGTGACATCGGGGCGTTCCCCTGGACCGGCACGCAGGTCATGGACATGGCCTTCGGCCCCGACGGTGCGTTGTATGTGCTCGACTACGGCACGGGCAGCAACAACCAGGCCATCTGGAGAGTCGAGTACATCGGAGGAACCAACCGCAACCCGATCGCGAAGGCGTCGGCCGACAAGACGTCCGGACCGGCTCCGCTTGCGGTGACGTTCTCCTCGGCGGGCAGTTCCGACCCCGAGGGCGGCGCGCTGAGCTACTCATGGAACTTCGGCGACGGCACCACCTCCACCGCGGCCAACCCGAGCAAGACCTACACCACCAAAGGCACCTACACGGCTACGCTGACCGTCAGGGACCCCCAGGGGCTGACCGGGTCCGCGAACGTCATCATCACCGTGGGCAACACCGCGCCGACGGTGGCGCTGGCCCAGCCGGCGGACGGCCAGCTGTTCTCCTTCGGTGACACAGTGCCCTTCCAGGTCAACGTGAGCGACCCGGAGGACGGCACGATCGACTGCTCGAAGGTGACGGTTACCTATTTCCTGGGCCACGACAGCCACCGACACCAGATCACCTCGAAGACCGGCTGCACGGGCTCCATCGCGGTGCCGGTCGACGGTGAGCACGACGCCGCGGCGAACATCTACGGTGTCTTCGAGGCGTCCTACACCGACAAGGGCGGCCTGACCTCCACCAGTGCCCGCACACTCCAGCCGCGGCACCGGCAGGCCGAGCACTTCTCGGCGCAGTCGGGCATCCAGCTCGCCGACCACACCCCGGCGGAGGGCGCCAAGACGGTGGGCTACATCGACAACGGCGACTGGATCTCCTTCACGTCGTACAACCTGAGCAATGCCACCAGCATGACGGCCAGGGTCTCCTCGGCGGCCTCCGGCGGCACGCTCGAGGTGCGGGCCGGGTCGGCGACCGGCACGCTGCTGGGATCGGCGGCCGTCGCGAGCACCGGCAGCTGGGACACCTTCGTCAACGTCACCGTGCCCGTCAGCAACGCGCTGAGCGGCACGACCACGCTCTACCTGGTGTTCAAGGGCGGTTCGGGCAACCTGTTCGACCTCGACGCCTTCACCTTCAACACCGGCACCAGCCAGACGGTCGAGGGCGAGGCGTACACGTCGCAGTCCGGCGTGCAGCCGGCCGGCCACGCGGGGGCCAGCGGCGGTTACACGCTCGGCTACATCGACAACGGTGACTGGGCCGCGTACTCCCAGGTGAACACTCAGGGCGCGAAGAACTTCTCGGCTCGGGTGTCCTCGGGCGGCGCCGGCGGGACCATCCAGATCCGCTCGGGGTCGCAGACGGGGACTGTGCTGGGTTCGGTCAACGTGGCCAACACTGGGAGCTGGGACACCTTCACGACGGTCTCGACGACGCTGACCGGTTCGGCATCCGGAACCCTGTTCCTCACCTTCACCGGTGGCACGGGCTCCCTGCTCGACGTGGACACCTTCACCATCACCCGTTAGCGGCAGGCCGCGGTGCGGAGGCCGTCAGGCGTCCGCACCGCGGCCTGGCACGCCAGGACGAACGGCGTGCCGTACACGGAAGGACCGGCCATGCTCACAGTCTTACGTAAGGTGTTCCGGAACGCCGTGTTCCGGTGCGGCGTGGCGGCTGCCGCCACGCTCACCGCGACCGTGTCACTCCCCACGGCCGCGCAGGCGGCCGACCCGGCCTACAAGGTGCTCGTCTTCTCCAAAACGGCCGGTTTCCGGCACGACTCGATCCCGGCGGGCATCCAGGCGATCCGCGACCTGGGTGCCGCGAACAACTTCACCGTCACCGCCACCGAGGACTCGACGGCCTTCACCGCGGCCAACCTCGCCCAGTTCAAGGCGGTGGTCTTCCTCAGCACCACCGGGGACGTGCTCAACGACGCCCAGCAGACCGCCTTCGCCTCCTACGTCGACGGGGGCGGCGGCTACGTCGGCGTCCACGCCGCCGCCGACACCGAGTACGACTGGCCGTACTACGGGCAGCTGGTGGGTGCCTGGTTCAACAGTCACCCGGCGATCCAGCAGGCGAACATAAAGACCGAGGACGCCACGCATCCCGCGACCACCGGCCTGCCGGCCACGTGGACGCGGACCGACGAGTGGTACAACTACCGCACCAACCCCCGGTCCACCACGCACGTGCTGCAGAGCCTGGACGAGACCAGCTACAGCGGCGGGAACATGGGCGACCACCCGATCACCTGGTGCCACCCGCAGGCCTCCGGACGGTCGTTCTACACCGGCCTCGGCCACACGATCGCGTCCTACTCGGAGGCGAACTTCCGCGGTCTGCTGCTCGGCGGTATCAGGTACGCCGCGGGCATGGTGCAGGCCAACTGCGCTCCCCCCGGCAACGGTGGCGGCGGCACGATCGAGGCCGAGTCCTACACCTCGCAGTCAGGCATCCAGCAGGCGTCCCACACGACCGCCAGCGGCGGCAAGACGGTCGGCTACATCGACAACGGCGACTGGGTCGGCTACTCCTCGGTCAGCACCCAGGGGGCGACCGGGTTCACCGCCCGCGTCTCGTCCGCCGGAGCGGGCGGCACCATCCAGGTGCGGTCCGGCTCGCAGACCGGGACCATGCTGGGCTCGGTCACCGTCCCGGTGACCGGGAACTGGGACACCTTCACGACCGTGTCCACCACGCTGAGCGGGTCGGCTTCCGGGCCGCTGTTCCTGGTCTTCACCGGGGGAGCCGGCAACCTGTTCGACCTGGACACGTTCTCACTGACCAACTCCGCCGCGACCACGGTGGAGGCGGAGTCGTACACGTCGCAGTCGGGCGTGCAGCAGGCTAACCACACCACGGCGAGCGGCGGCAAGACGGTCGGCTACATCGACAACGGCGACTGGGTCGGCTACTCCTCGGTCAGTACCCAGGGGGCGACCGGGTTCACCGCCCGCG
>NZ_BOOB01000024.1 GCF_016863015.1 Microbispora amethystogenes
GTCCCGGTGACCGGGAACTGGGATACCTTCACGACCGTGTCCACCACGCTGAGCGGGTCGGCTTCCGGGCCGCTGTTCCTGGTCTTCACCGGGGGAGCGGGCTCCCTGTTCGACGTCGACACCATCACCATCACCAAGTAACCGAACCGGCGTGGTGCCCGTCCGAGGCATCGGACGGGCACCACCGGCCCACCGCCAGAGCGCGTCAGCGGAGGACGCCGCTGCAGGCGTTGAGAGCGGGCTGGCCGCCGAGGTGGGCGTACAGCACGTTGGCCCCCTTGGGGATGTCGCCGTCGCGGACGAGGTCGATCAGCCCGGCCATGGACCTGCCCTCGTGGACGGGGTCGAGGGTGAACGCCCTCCTGGCCGCCGGTAACGCGCCGTCAATAGGGCGGCGTGCGTGGGGCCGGTAACGCTCACTGAAGCGCTCGGGGTCTGATGGAGGCTCGATTCCCTGAGAGGATCGAGTCATGGCACGTCCGCCCGCCTACCCGGCAGAGCTTCGCGAGCGTGCGGTACGCATGGTCGCCGAGATCCGCCCGAACTACCCAACGGAGTGGGCCGCGATGAAGGCGGTCGCGGCGAAGCTGGGTATCGGCGCGGCTGAGACGGTGCGCACGTGGGTCCGCCGGTCCGAGATCGACGCAGGCCAGCGGCCGGGAACGACTACGGCAGAGGCGCCGAGGGAATTAAGCGGCTGCGGGCGGAGGTCGCTGAGCTGCGACGCGCCGATGAGATCTTGAAGGCGGCGTCCTTAGGCTCCTTCACCTTCACCGCCCACCTGATAGAGGTCGGCATCGACGCCTCCATCGGCACCGTGGGCGACGCCCTCGACAACGCGCTGATGGAATCGCAGATCGGCCTATACAAGGCCGAGCCAATCAAGCCACGTAAGCCCTCGAAAGGGCTATCCGACGTCGAGGTAGCCACCGCCGAATGGGTCGACTGGTTCAACCATCAGCGCCTGCACACCGCAATCGGGCATATCCCGCCGACCGAACACGAGACCAACGACTACGCTCAGCACCAGCCCCAACCGGCTGGAGTCAGCCCATAGAGCCTCCACCCAACCCGGAGCGCTTCAGAACACCGGCGGGGGCGCCCGGGAGAGCCGAGGGTGACGAGGCCTTTTGAGTGACTAACTGAGTGACCACGCACCCGGACGTGTGCGGATGGTGACGGACTAGCAGGGATTGTTTTCCCAGCTCAGGGTGGCTTTAGTGCTGCAAGGGTGGGCCAGTTGGGTTGCCTGGGGGTCAAGGGGTCGTGGGTTCAAATCCCGCCGTCCCGACACTGTTCTAGCAGGTCGGAGCCGTGATCACGACAAAGTGATCACGGCTTTTCCGTTTCTTGTGCTCGCGTAGTCGTGGTCCGTGGAAGGGACCTGGTCGTTCACCTGCGCCCGGCCAGAACCATGGCGAGAACGCGGCCACGAACCTGGCCACCCGCTCGCTGCCCGGCACGGGGAACTTCGACGATCCCCTGAGCCGTCGCCGTCGGAGGAGCTGACGACGTCGGCGGCGAAGAGCTTCTCCAGGGCGCGGGCGCGGCTCACGATCTGTCTGACATTGACCGGGGGTGAGCCGGAGGATCTCCGCGATCTGCGGGTAGAGGTAGTCGAAGGCCTCGCGCAGGACTTACGCGGCGCGCTCGGTGGGGTTGGGCCTTTCCATCACCAGCAGGACGGCCGGCTCCAGCGCTTCGCCGCGTTCCGCGCCGACGATGGGTCAAAGCTGGTGCCGACGGGTTCCGGCAGCCAGGGGCCGATGTAGGACTCGCGCCGCACGCGCGCCGACTGGGCCAGGTTGACGGCCAGCCGGGTCAGCCTCGCGCGTGGTCTGCGGCGTCGAGGATGGTCGCGGTCACGGCGTCGGGCCGGGAGGCCGCGAGCGCGTGGGAGGCGCCGGCGACTTCGCGGGTGCCGTGCGAGTCCACGCGCTCGGCCATGAAGCGCAGCGCGGCGGCAGGGATGTTGAGGTCCTTCTCACCGTGCACGAACCAAGACGGGATTGTGTGCCAAGGCGCCTGGTCGACGGAGAGGCCGTCAGACAGGGCCCGCTCGGTCACCGGCCGCTGGGTCGCCGCCATCAGCCCGGCCTCCTCGTCGTCGAGGTCGGCGCAGAACTGGTGGTGGAACTTGGCGGGATCGATGCGGAACTCGTTGCCGCCCGTGGCCACCGGGTACGGCAGCAGCGCCTGCCCGAGCGTGCTGCCCTCGAACTTGCTCGACAGCGACAGCGCGCTCTCGCCGGGCTCGGGAGAGAAGGCGGCGACGTAGACCAGGGCACGCACAGCCGGGTTGCCCGCCGCCGCCTGGCTGATCACCATGCCGCCGTAGGAGTGGCCGACCAGCACCACGGGAGCGCCGATGCCGGCGATCACGTCGCGCAGGTAGGCGGCGTCGCCCTCGACGCTGCGCAGCGGGTTGGCCACGGCGACCGCGGTGAGTTGGTTGCTGTGCAGACGCTGGATGACGCGGTTCCAGCTGGCCGACTCGGCGAAGGCGCCGTGGACGAGAAGGATGACGGGCTGCTTCACGGGATTGCCTTTCTGGTTGTTCATTCGTGGAAGCCGATCTCGCGGTGGGTGCCGTCGCACAGCGGTTTGTTGCCGGAGTGGCCGCAACGGCACAGCGTCATCCGGTTCCTGGTCTCCAGGGGCCGGCCGTCCGACCGGGTGACGGGTATGCCGCCGGTCACCCACAGCGCGCTGGCCAGGCCGTCCTCCTCCTCCAGCACCGAGATGGCGCGCGGGAGGTCGGCTTCGATCGTCTCTCCGCCGCGTTCGAGGGCGTAACTGTAGGAGCCGGAGGGGCAGTGATCGATGCGGCCCATGATGTCCGAGCGCACGTCGCTGTCGGCGGTGTCGTCGAGCATCTTGGCGATGGGCCTGGCGCGGCCGATGCAGAAGGCGGCGTGGATGCACAGCTCGCCCACCCGCCGCGCGGAGATGCCGACGCCGTCGTGCACGTGCTGCAACTCCCGGTAGGACCGCATCGGCGCGGCCTCGGTGCCGTCGAAGCCGATCACGGCGTGGGTGCCGTCGCAGAACGGCTTGGCGCGCGAATGGCCGCAGCGGCACAGCGCGTAGGTCTCTTCGGTCTCCAGCGGCTCGCCGGTCTTCCAGGTGAGCGCGTTCTTCTGCTCGGCGGAGACGATCTTCCGCTTGCGCCGCAGGGGGATGCGGCCGTACACGACATATGGCCCGTTGCGGAGCACGACGATCCGCCGGTGGTCGCCCGCGCTCCAGCGGCGCAGCTCGGGCGGGACGTACTCGAAGGTGGGGCTGCCCAGCCGCATCAGCTCCTGCGCCTGGGCCTTGAGTGCGTACATCTCCCCGGTAGCGACGGCGAGCATCCTCGGGCTGCCGTTGAAGGCGACCTCCAGCAGGTGCAGGATCGCGCAGTAGGTGTGGTTGAACTCCTCCTGCGCGGTGCGAGCCGCAGGGTTGGGTGTCGGGAGGAACACCCCGGTGAGATCCACCGAGAGCTTCTCGCCGGTGGGCCCGGACTCAGGGGTGTCCCCGCGACGGTAGCGGCGGCCGAGCTTCAGCTCCATGAAGCGGTAGTAGTGGGCGACCTCGTCCTGGTCGCCGTCCCAGACCTCGCTGCGGGCGGTGCCCTCCCCCTGCTCGACGATCTCCTCAAGCGCGCCCAGCGCGGAGGCGAGGTCGGTGACGGCGACCAGGCTGCCGCCGGTATGGCGGAAGTGGTCGCCGCTCACCTGCCGGGCCGGGTCGCCGGAGAAGACCTCCTTCTCGCCGAGCGTGTCGCACAAGTAGCGCAACCCCTGCTCAATCGCGGCGTAGAACTGCCCGATGGTCTCGTAGTTGTCGTCCTCCGGCGGGGCGCCGGGCGGTGCGGGCTGTTCCAGGCGCAGGAACATCTCCAGCGCTTCCGGGCCGAACGGCACCAGTGACAGCTCGAGGTCGCTGTGGGGCAGCTTGCGGGGGTGAGACGGCAGCATCTCGGGCGTGTCGAGCCGCGGGGCGCCGCCGACGGCGTTGAGCAGGTTCGCCGCCAGTGCCAGGTGCAGCATCTCCTCAACGAAGACGCTGCTCACCACCTCGACGGCCGCCGGGTTGCGCTCCGGGTCGAGGGAGTACAGCGCGGTCAGGTACGGCGGCAGCGTCGCGTGCTCCAGCTCGATCGCCCACTGCAGGTGCTCGCGGAGGCTGGCGAGCGTGTCGATCCGCGGCTCAGGCAACGTCGCCACCCGGCCGCGAGCCGTCCTCCAGCACCTCGACCGAGTCGCGCAGCACCCGCAGAGCGATCTTCTCGCGCTCGACGTCCGTCGGGTCGTACGGCCACTCGGTGACCGGCCGCCCCATCTCCTCCTCCGGGTGGCTGGCCTCGGCGGTGATCAGCTCCTCCTCGATCTCGACGTGGAGCTCGTACAGGAACTCGTTCTCCCCGTTCGGGGTACTCATGTCTCCTCCATGGGTTGTACGGCCGGCCTGCTGACCGCGTGGGTCAGACGGACGGCGATCTGGCCGGTGGCGAACAGGCGGGCGAAGGACTCCTGGCGGGCAGCGAGCGCGTAGGCGGGCTCAGCCCGCGACATCGTCGAACTCGGCGGCCATCGCCAACGCGGTCACAACAACTTCCCCCGTTCAGTGATGTGGCCTGATCGCCAGCTAAGACAAAACAGTCCCGGCACTTGTGACAAGATCCGCACTCGACGAGCTTTCCCACGGTCGAGATCTCGCGCATGAGCGCCGCCGGCGTTCTCGCCGCCGCCGACGTCTTCACCGTCGACAACGCCATGGCCATGGTCGAGTCGCTGCGCATCGACTTCGGCGAGCCCAGATCCCTGCGGTTTGACGTGATGTGACGAGCGTCATGTCACACGCGATATGCCCGTCTTGTCTTTATGGTCAGTTGCCTCCGCACCCAAGGGCGCGATGGAGGTCGATCCGGACGACGAATTCGGGAGAACAAATGGTCAACAGGAAGAGGTTATTCCGGATGGCGGCGGTGACGCTGACCGCTGCCACCACGGCTCTGAGTGGAATGACAGGACCGGCTTTGGCCGATGACCCCTCGACCGAAGTCATCAGCACCCCGGCCGAGGATGGTGGCGCTTCTACCAGTTCCTGGGGTTTTCCCGGCGAGGGAGCCGATTGGCAGCCGGTGACCTATGCCGGCGGGCGGATCACCAGCAGGTCCACTCCGGGGGAGGCGCGCGACAACCGCGGCAACATCCTTCACGCCTGGCGCGGTGCGGACAACGACTCCATCTGGATCTCGCTGAACAACGGGCCCGCGTACTCGCTGCCCAACGCGCAGACGTGGACGCCTCCGAGGGTGATCTGGACCGACGACGGGATCCGCGGAAACTTCCGGATCTTCCACACCGGTACCGAGGGCCACGTCTACCAGCACCGCATCCAGCTGAGCGCGAGCTACCAACTGCCCAGCACCTTGCCCGACTGGACCAGGATCCCCAACGACACGCGCACCACCAACACCGAGCCCGTGGCGGCTGCCGCGCTCCCCGACAACTCCTTCATGCTCGCCTGGAACAGCCAGTCCAACGACGACATCTGGACGATGTACTACAACGGCAAAACCGCGACCTACGGCGCTCCCAGCGTGGTTCCGGGCGCGCAGAGTAAGGACGCGCCGGGACTGGCCGCCCAGGTGGACACCGACAACAACGACCCTGCTCCCTGGAACCAGGTCGTTCTCGCCTTCACGGGTACCGACAACTATGTGTACATGTCGCGGCAGCGGTACGGGACCGGCAACTGGACGAATCCGTTCCGGGTTTATGCCACAGGCACCCCTGGCTACACGAGGAATGGCCCCTCCGTCGCGCTCTCCCGAAACGGTTACGGCGTCATCACCCTCACCGAGGACCGCGACAACACCATCGGCAGTTACATCATTTCGCGCGACGGGGGGTGGAGTGGATATTACGAAGAGAACAGCTTCGCACTCTCACCCGGCAGGACTCCGCTGGCCGTGATAGCCGGTACTGATCTCTACTACGTCATCAACGGTTCGGGCGGCGGCGAGAGTGGAGTGCTGTGGAAGAAGGTCTACGACTTCGCGGCAATGCCCACGCCGTCGCCCCCGCAGTGGTGAGCCGATAGACGCTTGGCCGGACGGCGTCGCCACGAGTCGCCGCCGTTCCTGCGAAGACCTCAAAGCGTGGCAGGTAGGAGTCTTGTTCGCGCCTGGCCGGCGCACCCCACCCCAGCCGCCCGGTCCTGACGCCGATGCCCGGCGTCGGCGTCAGACCGTCCTTCTCATTTGATGACGACGAACCTCGGTCGCCAGGCGCGCTCAACCACGCCGAGATCACGTCACGTTCCGCCGCGCCACACAACATGCGGTCGCGCTCCGACTGACTTTCACCCCATGTGCAGGGACGAAACAATGACTCGAAGAAGAGGTCGTGTGAGACCGGTTCGACCAGCGGCGGCCGTTGTGTCCGGCCTGCTGCTCTTACTACTGACGCCGGGGATCACCCCGGCAGCGTCGGCGTTCGCTCCTGCGGCGCCTGTGACCGCACCCGCCGCGGCGGAAGCCCCGCCGCCTGCCGGACCGGGGGCGCCCGGACCGGATCTGAGTTACGCCAACCGTGGGACCCCGCCTGCTGGTCTGCCGGACTGGTCGCGTGTGGGATACCGAGGTGGTCAGGAGTTGCCCACCAACTCGGACCTGACCAGTGCTGCCTCCTGCCTTATGTTTCCGGGCGAGCTCGCCTCCAAGTACGAGGTGATCGGGGACGACGGGATCGATGACACCGTCGGCCTGCAGAGGGCGATCGACGACATCAAGAGCGACTGCTCGCCGAACGCGAACTTCCACCGGCTCTCGCTCATCGAGTTGCCGTACGGGCGGATCGACATATCCAAGCAGATCTACGTCGACGCCAGTTACCTGGTCATCAAGGGCAAGGGCTCCGGCGAAGGCGGAACCCGCCTGGTGTTCCGGCCCGATCTCAGCACCCGTTACGACCAGACGATCAACGGCCGCTGGGATCAGGACAGCATGTCGGCCGGCACCGCCCCCGACATCGGCAACGGCGGCTGGATATGGCCCGGCCGTGGCATCTTCCGGGTCCAGACTCGGGAAATAGCGACCCGGTACAAGGACGACTGGGAGCATGCCTCGAGTCTCCCCATGCGCAAGGACCTCTTCGAAGGCAGCATCAACCAGCACTGGGCCTCCGGCTTCAAGCTCGCCGCCGCCACCGGCGATCCGGGCTTCTCGGCCCGAGAGGGCGGCAACGTCGTGCGGCTCGATGCCAAGGCCGACATGACCAAGTTCAGACTAGGCGGCTATACCTGGGTCGGCGCGGCCAACAGCAAGAAGTTCTACGCGCAGCAGGGCGTCACCGACCCGAGCATGATCGAAGCGCTCCACATGCGCCAGGAGATGTTCCGGATCACCCGTATCGATGCCACGGCCAGGACGATCACGCTGGACCGGCCGCTGGAGTGGGACCTGCCGGTCAACTCCGAATCGGACGGCTCCGAACCGCTGAACGGCAGCGGCACGCCGTACGCCAGCAAGGTCACCCCGCTGAAGGTGGTCGAAGGTGTCGGCTTCGAGAACTTCGCCTTCACCCAGGACATGAACGGCCTGCCGAAAATCGGCGGCGAAGAACATTACTCGCTGACGCCCGATCAGGCCAAGAACAACTACGGCAACCTGGCCCCCGAGTACGCGATGCACGGCATCGTCTTCAAATGGGCCGCCAACAGCTGGGCGCGCGGGCTGAAGGCCGAGATGACCGGGTCACACCCGATCGTCACCGAGGCGGCGCGCAACGTGCAGATAGAGCGCAACAGCTTCGACGGCGCCTGGAACAAGGGCAAGGGCGGCAACGGCTACCTGCGCGGCAGTCGCGTGTGGGACTCACTGTGGGCCTACAACATCAGCCGCAACCTGCGCCACTTCACCTTCCAGTGGTCCGCCAGCGGTAACGTCGCCTTCCGCAACGACCTCGACGCGGACCTGAACCTCCACGGCGGCTGGGAACATCACAACCTCTTCGAGCAGAACACGGTGACGGTTCCCTATGAGCACCGCTCGGCGAGCTGCACCGCCAACTGCGGCGGCGAGGGCGGCGAGATGGACGAGGGCACCTGGTATCCGATCTGGTGGGCGGCCGGCCCCAAGGCCGGCAAATGGGCCGGCTCCTCAGGTCCGCAGAACGTCTTCTACAACAACACCCTCATCAAGCAGGAGACCGAGGGCGGACCGTTCGTACGGTACGCGCCGTACGGCACGCGAACCGGTACCGCCTTCCAGTTCGGCTCCGGCAACACCGACCCGAGCCGGTTCCGGCCGCTGAGCCAGAACGGGCAGGCGATCGCGGACTGGACCGGACGGGAGAAACTGGACTACAGCGGGCAGGGAGTGGTGACCCTCGATGTCGGCAAACGGCACTCGCTGTTCCTGCGCGACACCGGCGGTGAGATCGACCCCCGCCAGAACCACAGCCGCAAGGTGATCACCTGGAACATGCAGGGCGCGGGCACCACCAACGACGCCGGCGAGTACGAATCCAAGTACGACGAGGGCGTGCTCGGCATGATGGAGAGATACCAGGCCGACATCATGCTCCTGCAGGAGGCCGGCTCTCCGCCTGGAGGCGAAACAGGCGACAGGTGGCTGGGGCAGGCCGGAGACATCCAGCAGACGGCCTATACCCGGGCGCTCGACTACGTGGGCAACCCCATACGCCCCCCGGTCCGGCAGTACCGCATCAGTGGAACCCGGAGCCGACCGGCGGCCTATCTGTACTGGCTGAACACGGACACATCCCCCAACGGGGTCAACCGCGTCAACCTGGCCATAGCAACCGCCAGCCAGGTCGCCCCGGAGGATGTGTACGTCGTCCCGGGGTTCGTCGACGGGAACGGAATCGCCACGAGCCGGCCCGCGCTCGGTGTCCGCGTCGACGGCGTCGTCTACTTCACGGTGCACGGGTGGTCGGGGAGCGGCAACGACGATCCCCAGCTACTGCGTAACATCCGGGCCCGGATGGCCACCGCAGGCCCGAACAACACGCCGCTGCCCTGGGTGGCGCTCGGCGACTACAACCGCCTCCCCTATCCGGGCGCACAGAATTCCCTGTACGACCGGCTCGCCCGGGACGAACCCGGGCAGTGGCAGGTGATGGCCTCGTCCGTGGGGCAGCCGACCCATCCGACTCGGCCGGACCCTGAGCCATATGTCCCGGACCCCCTGGATCCCGAGCCCGAGCAGCCGCAGGCCATCACGCCGAGAATCCTCGACTACGCGGTCGCCCCGACCGGCGACAACGCACCCCGCGCCACGGGAATAGCCCGGGCTGACGAGGAAGTAAGGTCGGACCACTATCCTGTCCTGTTCGAGTTCGGCAACCTGCCGGAACCCCCGAGGGAGAGGTCGCGGCCGGTGAAGCGGCTTCCGGCGCGGGCTGTGCTCCGCAACGCCAGGACCACCAATGTGGCCACCTACGGCGGTTACACCTCCCAGGTCACCGACGAGCCGCTCAACCGGGCCGCTGTGCCGATGCAGACGTTCAGCCTGGACGTCGTGCCCGAGTTCCCCGGCTACTACCGCCTGATCGCCGTCGACGGCAACAGTTATCTGGGTCAGCGAGACGGCGCCCGCGACGCGCGGACAGTGCTGAGCCCGAACGAGGAGACCAACCAGCTCTGGCTCCCCGTCGATCAGGGCGACGGAACGTGGACCCTGGAGAACATGGTCAGCCACCAGATGCTCACGTCTCTCGGCAGCGGTGAGGCGCTGGCGGCTCGCGACTTCGACAACTCGGCCGCCCAGCGCTGGTTCCTCCAAGACCCCGTCACCGAGGCGCCGAGAGTGGACGAGATCCTGCTCAAGGAGTCCAACCCGCCTTTGATGGTCACCGTCGCGGACGGCCGCACTGAGGAGGGCACCTCGGTGGACGTGCGTTACGACACGGAAGCGGGCAACGAAGGGTTCACCACGATCTACGCGGACAAATCCGGCGATGACTACTGCTACTACCTGGCCTACGGCGGGAAGTACGTCAACGCGACGGCGACTCAGGCACTGCCGCAGGACGGCAACAAGGTCACGCTGAACACCTTCCGCCCCAACGACGACGGCTACGAGTGGTGTGCGACGTTCAACGGGACGGGGATGTTCCTGAGCAACCACACGGCCTCCGGCGAGAGCGTGTACCTGGCCGGTCACGGCGAGAACCAGCCGTTGACGCTCAGCGCACGCGCACCCGGCCTCCCGGTGGACCTGTGGGCCTTCGACCCGGTCACTCAGTGACAGACACGGCAGGGCCGATCCGACGCCTGACCGCCCACCAGCAACCGGCAACCGGCAACCGAGTACTGTCTCGGCCTCACCAGACCGCCGCGGCGAAACGGCGCTTCATCGTGGCGAGCACCTCGTCGGGGTCGGCGGCCCAGATGTCGGCGTTGAAGATCTCGACCTCGATGTCGCCGCGGTAGCCGGTGGCGTCCACCGCGCTGGTGAGCGGCCCGAAGTCGATGACGCCGTCGCCCATCATGCCGCGGCCGAGCAGCGTGTCGGCGGGCAGCGGCACCAGGAAGTCGCTCACCTGGTAACTCGCGATCCGGCCGGCGGCCCGGGCGATCTGCGTCGGCACCTCGGGGTCCCACCAGACGTGGAAGGAGTCGACCACCACGCCCACCTGCTCGGCCGGGTACCGCTCGGCAAGGTCGAGCGCCTGGCCGAGGGTGGACAGCACGGCGCGGTCGGCGCAGTACATGGGGTGCAGCGGCTCCAGCGCGAGCCGCACACCACGATCGGCCGCGTACGGCGCCAGCAGGGCGAGCGCCTCGGCGACCCGGATCCGCGCCTCGGCCAGGTCGGGGCTGAAGCCCGGACGCGGAGAGCCGCCGGGGGAGACCCCGGGAAGCGCGCCCACGACCAGCGCCAGGCAGGCGGCGTCCAGGGCGGCGGCCTCGTCGATCGCCGCACGGTTGTCGGCCACCCGCAGGCCGTACGGATCAGGCACAGCAACTACGTGCGGTTCGTACTTCTTCTACCACAATGGCGCATTGCCAGGCGGCGGCGGATTCACCCGTTCGGTGGCAGCGGAGAAGTTCGCGTACAACGCCGACGGCACCATCCCGACGATCAACATGACCACCGCCGGAGCGCCGCAGGTGGGCACGTGCGATGTCCCCGGCACCGATGGCTGGCAGAACTGGACGACGGTCTCCTGTACGGTCACGGGTGCGACGGGAACCCATCAAGTACACCGGCGGGAGCGGCTACCTGTTCAACGTGAACTGGTGGCAGTTCCAGCGCGCTTAGCCGGCAGGCGACACGCCCTCCGTGCAGTCCTGCGGGTGCACCGGCCCATGAGGCGTGTGACGCCGCCAAACGAGATGCGGCAGACCCTCGCCGAAGCCGCGGTGACGGTTCGCGCCTGTCAGGCTGGGCGGAGGAGCGCGACCAGGAAGCTCGAGTCCTTCCTGAACGGACGCAGGTCCCAGGTGGACAGCAGCAGGTCGGGCTCGAGCGCGCCGGCCGCCGCGTCCGCGAAGAACTCGTCGAACTCGTAACCGCGGCCGGCGCCGAAGCCGATCACGGCCCGGCCGTCCGGCGCGAGGTGCGTACGGAAGTGCCGCAGCACGTCACGACGGGTGGTCGGCGCGAGGAACGTCATCACGTTCCCCGCGCAGACGACGGCGTCGAACGGCGTGGTGACGCCCTGCGCGGGAAGGTCGAGTTCGGCCAGGTCGCCGACCAGCCATCGCGGGCCGGGGTGGTCCTGCTCGGCGGCCTCGATCAGAGCCGGGTCGACGTCGACCCCGACAACGTCGTGCCCGGCCTCGGCCAACGCGCCGCCGACCCGGCCGGATCCGCAGCCGGCGTCGAGGATGCGGGCGTGGCGCGGCAGCATGGCGTCCACGAGGCGGGCTTCTCCGGCGAGGTCGTCACCGGCGCGAGCCATGGAGCGGAAGCGCTCGATGAACCAGGTGGAGTGATCGGGGTCGGCGGCGACCTTCCGCATCCAGATGCTCTGTTCAGCCATACCTGCATTCTCCCGGACGCCTGGAGCCCGCCTACTTCGTGAGGGGGCCGGCGGACGGGCTCAGGCCGGCCGGGCCGCGGGCCCCGGCGCTCAGCGCGGAGAGAGGCTGCCGCGCTCCGTCGACGCCGCCGGAAACGGACCAGACGATCATGGCGATGGCCCCGACGCTCCAGAAGGCCGCGATGAGGACGTAACTCGCCGTGGCGCCGATCTGGACTGCCAGGGTCGGCAGGTAGAGAGCCCCGTAGGCGGCGCCGATCCGTCCGACGGCGACGCTGGTGCCGATGCCGGCGGCTCGCAGGTGCGTGGGGAACAGTTCGGTGAAGGTCGGATAGGCGGCGGTCCAGGCTCCCGTGGCGACGGCGTTCGCCAGCATGGTGGCGGCGAGGACCAGGCCCTTGTCGCCGGTGGACGTCGCCGCCGCGAGCACGCCGATGCCCGTCGCGGCGAGCGCGTAGAAGGTGCCGACCGACCATCGTCGCCCGAGGCGATCGAACGCGAGGGTCATGCCGATGCCCCCGATCAGGGCGCCCACGTTTCCCAGGATGAAGAAGAAGGGAATCTCCGCGTCCGTGTAGTGCACCTGCTTGAGGACGACGATGGACAGAAGCGCGGAGAGCCCGTAGTACCCGAAAGCCTCGGAGAGGTCCAGCACGCAGCCGAGCAGCAGGCGCCCAGGATAGCGGCGGACCAGTTCGGCGAGGGCCGACCGATGCGTCGTCGCGGGGGCTTCGGGCGCGTCCCCGGGGACGGACGCGTCGGGGTCGACGCCCGCCCTCCGCTCCATCCTCCGCAGGATCGCCTCGGCCTCCTCCACCCGTCCTTGCGCGGCCAGCCACCGCGGAGACTCGGGAAGGCGGCGCCGGAAAAACAACACGAGCAGCGCCAGGATCCCGCCGAGCGCGAAGCCGTATCTCCACGAGACGGCCGAGGCGAGGGCGAAGGTGTTGAGAAGCAGGAAGGCGATGAAACCGCTCGCGATGGCGCCTATGGACCAGAAGTTCATCACCGCGGCCGCGCTCCTACCTCGGACGCGGGCCGGCATGAACTCCATGATGGCGGCGTTGATGATCCCGTACTCCGCTCCGACGCCGAGCGCCGTCAGGAAGCGGAGGACGTAGAGCACCTCCAGGTTGGGGCTGGCGGCGGTCAGTACGGTGAATCCGCTGTACCACAGGAGAGTCACCAGGAAGAGCCGGCGCCTCCCGAACCGGTCCGCGAGCACCCCTCCGGCGAGCGCTCCGAACAGCACGCCGAGCAACCACACCCAGAAGATCCGGGACGACTGCTCGACCGTCGCCTGGAAATGCTCGCTGAGTGGATTGATGACACTGCCGACGAGGTTGACTTCCAAGGAGTCGAAGAGCCATCCCGCGCCGAGCGCCATCAGGATGGACAGATGGGTGCCGCTCCAGCGGAGCCGATCCAGTCGTGTGCCGATCGACTCCGCGCTGAGGGCGTCCGGTGAGGTGGTCATGCTCTCCCTTTGGAACCGGTACGTGGGCGTACGGCTACGTCGCCGGACGATGGCCGGCCGGCGGCACTCAGTCAGCCGGCGCAGTAGTTGGGTGGCAGCAGCAGGTTCTGCGCCTGCAGTTCCTCGAGGAGAACCTCCACCGCTCCGCTTCGGGCGGCGTCGACGAAAGCGGCGAGCGGCGGTATCTCGGCCGGATGGGCGAGGAACGGCGGTTCGGAGGTGAGCCGCGGGTGCCATGACCAGCCCTGATCCGTGAGGGTCAGCTCCGGGAGCGGCCGGCGTGCCTCGCCGATATAGCGCATGACGGGGGAGTGCCCGTCGGAAGGCCGCACGTGTGAGATCGCACAGCCGGCCGCGGCCTCGGTCAGGTCGTCGACCCCTATCGGTGGGCGGGTGTACCAGATGTGATCCGGCAGGAGTGGGGAGCCCCACAGGGATCGGACGGGAATCGAGGGATCGGGGTCCGGCCAGGCGTCCTCGCCCAGGCCGAGAGGTTCCAGCAGCCGGGGGACGCTGGAGTCGTACAGGTGGAAACGTCCTTTGGCTCTTTCGCGGGTCGGCAGCACCTCGAGGCAGGTCGTCCACCAGCCCGTGGTCACGGTGCGGGCGAACGCCTCGGGGAACTTCGCCCGGCGCAACGCCTCGGCGTGTGACCGCCAGTCGTAGTGCAGGCGGATGATCCGCGCTCGCGCGACTCCGTCATCGATGTCGACCAGGGCGTAGCGGACACGCCGGTCACCGTCGTTGGCGGGCCGCCCGATGACCCCGACGTTCACCACGAGACAGTCTCCGATGCGCTTGATCCAGGGCAGTCCCGAATGCGTGCACATGATGACGTCGGCGCCGCTCGCCTCCACTCGGCGGCGATGCTCCGCCTCGGGCAGCGATTCCCACCAGAAATCGTTGAGGCCCGTGGTCGAGCCGTGCACGAAATGCACGTCGCAGCCATCCAGCTTCTCCCGCCGCTCCGTGCGAAGCGTCCCCATCCACGCCGCGAAGCGGCGGTTGGTGGTGCGGAGGGTGAAGTCGTACATCATCTCGGCGTATTCCTGGTCACGGGGGTCTCGATATCCGCAGCCGCAGTCCTCCGCACCCGACGCGATGGCCACGTCGTAGTTGCCGGCCACACAGATGACATCGTTGCCGGTCAGCAGCGGCCATACGGCGTCCGGCTCCGCGCCGTACCCGCCGAGATCTCCGAGGCAGTACAGGCGATCGGCGTGGTTCCGGCGGGCGTCGTCGATGAACGCACGAAGAGCCCAGGGATTGGAATAGACACCACCGCAGACGGCGATCCTCATTCGCCCGGCCTCGTCTTTCCCCCTTACTCGGCTGACGCGTCGGCGGTCTCGGCGGCGGGCGCGCCGCAGCACGGAGCACTCTGCTGCGCCAGAGGGTGACCGGGGTCAAGCGGGCGGAGGTCGCATCCCATCTTCTTGTCGAAGATCACGAGCGTGCCGAAGGCGAACTCGATCGGCCGCCGCCAGCCCCGCCACGTCTCCGGGGGGTAGACCCAGTGCTTCGACTTCACCTGCGTGTGGCAGCAGTGGACAGGGGTCGAGCCTCCCTGCGGGACCTCGCGCCACCCGAGTTCCGCCGCCCGCGCCGGCACCTCCTCGAACGCCTCGAACGTCTGCGCGGCCTCGTCCCGCATGTCGATGCCGACATGGTCCATGAACGGCTTCGACAGCGTGACGGCCCCGGGGATGTTGTCGTCCTGCGAGATGGGGATCGAGGAGAAGATGAGATTGATCGCCGCGTCCGTGGAGTACTTGATGTATCCCGGCTCGGCGTTCTCGGGGCGATAGCCGAGTTCTTTGAGCTTGCCGTGCGGCAGCGCGTCGACGTCGTCGACCTTGACGTGGGCGTGCACCGAATCGGTGTACCGCAGCATGGTCGCGTAGGGGAACTCCGGTGTGAGCACGGACAGGATCTCGCCTCGCTCCACTTCGCTGACGAGACCGAGCTCTTCGACATTGGCCAGAACCTGCTCAACCGCAGAGTGATCGAACTGCATGAGGATCTCCCGAGTCGTAGGACAGGTAAGCGAGACAGGACGTCGTCGCCTCGCGGGGTGACCTGGTTCTCCCGTCGGTGCGGGCCGGTCTCGTCGCCCAAAAGAGACCGGCCGTATGTCATCACTCTCGTTCTTGTGCAGGTCATCGGTGAAGCGCCGGTTGCGGGCAACAAGTTGCCAGGCAACTTGTTGCCGGAACCGATCCTCCGGGCAGGGTGCGCCGACGAGGCGTGCCCGGGCGCCGGGCGCGTCAGGGCTTCAGCAGTTCGGCCAGGAGAACCTTCACCCGGTCGTGGATCTCGTCCCTGATCACGCGCACGGCGTCGATGCCCTGCCCGGCGGGGTCGTCGAGTTTCCAGTCCTCGTACCGCCTGCCGGGGAAGACCGGGCAGGCGTCACCGCAGCCCATGGTGATGATCACGTCGGCCGCCTGGACGGCCTCGGCGGTGAGGAGCTTCGGCGTCGCGGCGCCGATGTCGATGCCGACCTCGCGCATGGCGTCGACGGCGGCGGGGTTGACCCGCTCCGCGGGCGCCGACCCGGCTGAACGGACCTGGACGCGGTCGCCGGCCAGATGAGCGAGCCAACCGGCCGCCATCTGGGAACGACCGGCGTTGTGCACGCACACGAACAGGACGCTGGGCATCGGGGGCATGGCTGGTCCCTTCGATCGCTCGGGGAGCGGGCAGATCTGCCGCGTCACGAGAGAAGTAGATACGCCCCGGCGGCCACGGCGGCGGCGACGGGCGGTGTGCACAACCATGCGATCAGGAGGTCACGGACCGTCTTCTTGTTGAGCCTGGAAAGATCGTTGGCCGCGATGCCGGAGATGGCTCCCGCCGACACCTGCGTGGTCGACATGGGCAGGCCCAGTACGGCACCAAGTCCGACGAGGCTCGCGGTCGTGAGGTTGGCGGTGAAACCTTCGACGTGCGGAATCTTAATGACGGAGTACGCGAGCCGGTTGGCGATGCGGGAGCCCGCCACGACACCTCCGACGGCCATGGCCGCGGTGACGGCGAACAGCAGGCCGGTCGGGGTCATCCCGCCCACCAGCGCGAAGGAGCCGATGGCAACGATCTTGGGGGCGTCGTTGAGGCCCCGGGCGAAGCTCGCCAGGCCGCTTGTCGCCCAGTGGGCGATCCCGATGGCCTGCTGTGCCCTGGTCGGCTCGGCCTGTTCCGTCACGGTCGCGACCGGCGCCGCGTCACCGTCCGGGACCGGAGCCAGGGCCCTTTCCCTTCTCGCGGTACGGATCGTCACGACCTTCCGGGTGATGATTCCCAGCACGGCCGAGATGGCGTACGCGACCAGGATGCTCAGCAGCAGCGGCTGCACGACCTTCCCGAGCAGTCCGCTCCACTCGACCGAGGAGCCGGCGAACAGGCTCCCGGCGCCGAGAAGCGAGCCCACCAGGGCATGGGTGGTGGAGACGGGCAACTTCAGGACCGTGGCCAGGACGACCCAGAAGATGGTTCCGATCAGCACCGCGACCGTGAAAGCCGGGGTTGGCGTGGCGGAGACGATGCCCTTGGAGAAGAGCTGGGTCATCTTCGACGCCAGTGTCAGCGAGACGAGGCAGCCGAGGGCGGTGGCCACCGTGCCCCATGCGATGGCCGTGCGGATTTTCGTCACACCCGCGCCGGCGAGCGTGGCGACGCCCTTCGGCACGTCGTTCGCTCCGTTGGCGGCGGCGAGTAGGAGTACGAGCAAGAGTACGAGCACTTCCATGCGTCTGCCTCCGGGGGGTAGTGGTGCTCGTGAGGGAAAGCGCGCGCGGCAAGAGGTACGGCTGGGCCGGACCACACGTCAGCAGGACTACACGTCGGAAGGAAAAGCGATTCTCGAAGCCGGCGCATCGGGCGCCGCCGCCTGTTCGGCGTTCACCGTTTCGTCACTCCGAGTTCATGATCGCTGTTCGTCTGTCCGACGGCAATAGCGCCGGGACGCCTTCGCGTGCTCCGAGGCTCTCGGGGACCTCAGCGGGTGACGGACGGCCGCCAGGGCAGCTGCACCGGCTCGGCGGGGAGGTCGCCGGCGAGCAGCCGGGGCAGAAGCGCGCCGATGCCGACGGGGAAGACGAGGTCGGAGGTGGTCTGAAGTTCGTGGACGGTCCACCAGCGGTGCCCGGCGATCGCCTCGAGTTCGTGGGCCTCCAGGTCCAGGGGGGCCAGGGTCAGGCTGTCGAGGCGGGTGAAGAAGAACGAGTCGACGGCCTGCAGGGTGAACTCGCCGAACCGGGCAGGCCCGGAGGAGACGGCCACCACCGGGCCCAGTCGCTGCGGAGCGAGGGTGTGACCGGTCTCCTCGAACAGTTCGCGCGCCGCCGCCTGGGCAAGGGTCTCCCCGTCTTCGACACCGCCGCCGGGCGTGGCCCAGAAGTGGGAGGCGGGCAGATCGTCGGTGGCCCGGAAACGGAAGAGCAGGAGCCGATCGTCGCGGTCGACCAGCAGAACGCGCGCGCTGGCTCGCGTGGCGGGGACGGTCACCCTGCCGATCTTAGGGGGAGGCGGCGGTGCGAGGCAGGGAAGGAATCCGTCACCGGAGCGTTCCCGAGGGCGCACAAGCGGCGTACAGGGGGAGCGGTTGAGTGATCGCCGCGGCGGTCACCTGCAACTGAAACTTTCAGCTTCCGGTTCGCGAAAGTTTCTGGCGTTCTGTCCCTCGTGGCTCGTGAACAGATGGCGGGGGAGCGGTGATCACGCCGCTGACGTGGAGCGGGAAAGGAGCGCGACCCTCTCCACCAGGATCGCCCTGGTTGGGCTACCCATGTGCCGACTCGGTGGCGATGAGGCAGGGGACGACTCCCGCAAATCGCGATGCTATGTTTCGCGCCATATCAACTTGTTGTTGCGTAGCTGAGATCGACCTACTTTCGCGTCTCAACGTACCCGAACCGGTTCGACGGTAGTGACACCCATGTTCCGACGTTCATCGGCACGTCCTGATGCGGCTGCCGAGAGCGATCCCACGCAGCCTGCCGTCCGCCACGACAAGACCTGTGAGAGAAGACAAAGGAGGCCACTCTTGAATCTGCGGCTCTTACACAGAGCGCGGCTGTGGGTGGGCATGGTCGCCGGCGCCCTGGCCGTACTGCTGCCGGCGGGGGTGATGACGGCCGTCAACGCCCAGGCGGCCGCGGGCTGCCGCGTGGCGTACGCGGTCACCTCTCAGTGGCCGGGCGGTTTCACCGCCGACGTGGGCGTCACCAACCTCGGTGACCCGATCAACGGATGGAAGCTCACCTGGACGTTCCCCTCCGGGCAGCAGGTCACCCAGCCGTGGAACACCACGATCACCTCGTCGGGCGCGCAGGTCACCGCTGTCAACGTGAGCTGGAACGCGGCCATCGCGACCAACGCGACGGTCTCCTTCGGCTTCAACGGGTCGTGGTCGGGCGCCAACACCGCGCCGACCGCCTTCGCGCTCAACGGCGTCACGTGCACCGGGAACGTCGGCTCGCCGTCGCCGAGCCCCTCGCCGTCGCCGAGCCCCTCGCCGTCGGCCAGCCCGTCGCGTTCCCCCAGCCCGTCGCCGTCCGCGAGCCCGTCGCGGTCCCCCTCGCCTTCGCCTTCGCCTTCGGCGTCGCCCAGCCCGTCGCCGTCTCCCTCGCCCTCGGCGTCCCCGCAGCCGGGCGACGCGATGGCCAGGGTGGCCGCCATGCAGCCCGGCTGGAACCTGGGCAACACCTTCGACGCGATCCCCGACGAGACGTCGTGGGGCAACCCGCCGACGACCCAGGCCATGCTGCACTACGTGCGGTCCCAGGGATACAACAGCATCCGGATCCCGATCACCTGGAGCAACCACCACGGTGCGGCGCCGGACTACACCCTCGACGCGGCCTGGCTGAGCCGCGTCCGCCAGGTGGTCGACTGGTCGCTCGCCGAGGGCTTCTACGTGATGATCAACCTGCATCACGACTCCTGGCAGTGGATCAACGGGTACCCCGGCGACCGTACGACCGTGATGAACCGGTACAACGCGCTGTGGCGGCAGCTCGCCGGCACGTTCCGTGACTACTCGCAGAAGCTGGTGTTCGAGAGCATCAACGAGCCGCAGTTCACCGGAACCTCGGGAGACAGCGAGAGCGACCAGGTGCTGAACGAGCTCAACACCGCGTTCGTCCGCCTGGTGCGCGCGTCCGGCGGCGGCAACGCCACCCGGCTGCTCGTGCTGCCCACCCTCTACACCAGCTCCGAGCAGGCCCGGCTGGACGCGTTGACGGGCACCTTCAACCAGCTGCGCGACCCCAACCTCGCCGCGACGGTGCACTTCTACGGGTGGTGGCCGTTCAGCGCCAACATCGCCGGCGGCACCCGCTACGACAGCAACGTCGAGAGCGACCTGGTCGGCGGTTTCGACCGGGTGTACAACACGTTCGTGTCCCGCGGGATCCCCGTGATCATCGGAGAGTGGGCGCTACTCGCCTACGACTACACCCGGCCCGGCATCATCGAACGCGGCGAGTTCCTGAAGTACATCGAGGCCGTCGGCTACAACGCCCGCATCCGCAAGCTCACCACCATGCTCTGGGACGCGGGCTCGTTCCTGGAGCGCAACGCGCTGCGATGGCGTGACCAGGGCATCTACGAGATGATGAAGGCCAGCTGGACCGTGCGATCCGGCACGGCCTCCTCCGACCAGGTGTATCTCCCGCGCAGCGGCACGATCACCGCCAGGTCGCTCACGCTCAACCTCAACGGCACCTCGTTCCAGGGCCTGCGGCAGGGCAGCACCAACCTCGTGAACGGCACGGACTACACCGTGTCCGGCACCACGCTGACCCTCACCGCGGCCGCCCTCACCCGGCTGGCCGGCAACCGGGCCTACGGCGTGAACGCCACCATCGAGGCCCGCTTCTCCCAGGGCGCGCCCTGGCAGATCAGCATCATCACCTCCGACCCGCCGACCCAGGCCGCCGCCACCGGCACGACGTCCTCGTTCTCCATCCCCACCCAGTTCCGCGGTGACCAGCTCGCCACGATGGAGGCCAAGTACGCCGACGGCAGCCCCGCCGGACCGGCCAACTGGACCTCGTACAAGGAGTTCTGGGCGAGCTTCCAGCCCGACTACACCGCGAACACCATCATCCTGAAACCCGAGTTCTTCGCCGAGGTCAACGACGGCCGCGTCACCCTCACCTTCCACTTCTGGAGTGGAACGAAGATCACCTACTACATCACCAAGTCGGGCACCACGGTGACCGGAAGCACCACCTGACCAACACACCGAACGGGGGTCGCGGCCACATCGGCCGCGGCCCCCGTCTCCGGCGCGGGCGAACTCCAGAAAGCGAGAACCAGTGGACCTGTCGTTTCTCCGCGGTCGCGGCCGGCGGCGCCGGCTCGCCATGGGCGCGGCCGTGGCACTCGCCGGTGCCGTCCTCGCCAGCCCGGGCACCGTGGCCCAGGCGGCGACCCCGGCCGTCGAGGTCACCGTCAACGCCCGTGAGGGCCTCGGCACCGTGCCCGGCACCGCGTACGGCCTCAACCAGGCGGTGTGGGACGGAAACATGAACACCCCGGCGTCGGTGGACCTTCTCGGCAAGGCCGGCGTGCGGATGATGCGGTATCCCGGCGGCTCGTACGGAGACGGCTTCCACTGGAAGACCAGCACCGTCTCCGGCGGCGGCTACGTCGCGCCGGGGACGGACTTCGACTCGTTCATGGGCACGGTCAAGGCCATCGACGCGCAGGCGATCCTCATAGCGAACTACGGCTCCGGCACGGCCCAGGAGGCCGCCGACTGGGTGAAGTACGCCAACATCACCAAGGGGTACGGCGTCAAGTACTGGGAGATCGGCAACGAGATCTTCGGCAACGGTCACTACGGAGCCGACTGGGAGCTCGACTACCACGAGAGCAAGACGCCGGCCACGTACGCGAACAACGTGGTGGAGTACGCCCGGGCGATGAAGGCGGTCGATCCCACCATCAAGATCGGGGCCGTGGTCACCGATCCGGGCAACTGGCCCGACGGCGTCGTGGGGGACGGGGACACCGCGGCCTGGAACCAGACGGTGCTGTCGATCGCGGGGCCGTACATCGACTTCGTGATCATGCACTACTACCCGAACCACACCACCGCCGCGGACGTCCTCCAGCAGGTGCGGCTGCTTCCCGGTGAGCTGGAGCAGGTACGGCGGCAGATCGACCAGTACGCCGGCCGGAACGGCCCCAACATCGGCATCGCGCTGACCGAGACCTCGTCCAACTACCAGTCGGACACCCAGGTCGGCGGCCTGTTCACCGCGGACGTCTACTTCGCCGCGCTGGAGAACGGCGTCTTCACCGTGGACTACTGGGACACCCGCAACGGCATGGGCGACGTCACCACCGCGCCCGACGGGACGACGTCGTACGGCGACGGAGGCCTGCTGTCGAGCGGCAACTGCAACAGTGACAACGTCTGCGAACCACCGCTGAACACGCCGTTCGCGCCCTACTACGCGCTGCAGATGCTCAGCAGGGTGGCGCTGCCCGGCGACACGCTGGTCAAGGCCGCCTCCGACAACCGGCTCGTCACCGTGCACGCGGCCCGGAACACCGACGGCGGCCTCAGCGTCGAACTGGTCAACCAGGACCCCGGCAACGCCTACACCGTCCACCTCGGCTACGACGGCTGGACCCCGAGCGATGCCACGCCGACCGTCCACACCCTCGGCTCCGGCTACACCGCGATCGCCACGTCCAAGCAGGGCACCGCGAGCACGCAGGTCATCCCGCCGTACTCGATCGTGACGCTCAAGCTCACGCCGTCGGCCACCAACCCGGTCAGCACCACGCTGACCGCGCCCGGCAGCCCGGTGGCGAGCGACGTCACCGCCGGCACCGCGACCATCTCCTGGCGGCCGTCCACCGGCGGCGCCGTCACCCGCTATGCCGTCTACCAGCAGTTCGGCACCAACAGCGTGCTGCTCGGCGAGTCGACCTCGACCTCGTTCACCGCGCGGAACCTGGTCCCCGGCACCTCCTACACGCTGAACGTGCTCGCCGTCGACCAGAAGGGCCATCTCTCGATGCCCTCGACGCCGGTCACCTTCGTCACGGGAACGCCGCGCGACAGCACCTGCGCCGTCACCTACACCCTCGCGACGGGCTGGGGCAGCGGTTTCGTGGCGAACATCAGCGTCACCAACACCGGTCCCACCCCCATCACGGGGTGGACGCTGGCGTTCAGTTTCCCCGCCACGACCGAATCGGTCTCCGACAGCACCTGGAACGGCACCTTCTCGACGAACGGCAGCCACGTGGTCGTCACCCCGGCCGGCTCGAACACCTACCTCGCTCCGAACGCCGGCAACACCGTCAGCCTCGGGTTCGTCGGCAACCAGACCGGCGCCAACCCGCCGCCCGCCTCCTTCACCCTGAACGGCACCGTCTGCACCACGACCTACTCGTACTGACCCGCCCGCGGTGCGGGCCGTCCGGCCCGCACCGCCCGGTCGTACGAGCAACACGTGTCCTCCCCAGCTGTCCAAGATCGGCGCTTCGCCATCATCGAATCGATACGACCCCAATCCCATGATCAGGAGACGACATGCCCCCCTCGACGCTGTCCCGGCTACGCCGGCGAACCGCTCTCGCCGGCACCGCCCTGCTCGCCGGAGCCCTGCTCACCGCTCCGTCCCTGAGCGGCACGGCCACGGCCGCCCCCTCCGTCTACGAGCCGACCTGGGCGTCGGTCGACCAGCACCCGGCCGCCCCGGAGTGGTTCCAGGACGCCAAGTTCGGCGTCTACTGGCACTGGGGGGCCTTCGCCACGCCGGAGTACGGCACCGAGTGGTACCCCCGCACGATGTACATCAACGGCTCAAGCGAGAACAACCACCACAAGAGCGTCTACGGTGACCCCTCGGTGTGGCCGTACCACAACTTCATCGACGGCGCGCGAGACAAGGCGGGCAACTGGGTGCAGTTCACGCCCAAGCTCAAGTCCGCCGGTGGCAACTTCGACCCCGCCGAGTTCGCGCAACTGGTCTCCGACTCCGGCGCGAAGTTCGCCGGTCCCGTGGCCGAGCACCACGACGGCTTCTCCATGTGGAACAGCCAGGTGAACGAGTGGAACTCGGTCGCCCGCGGGCCCAAGCTCGACCTGGTCGGCCTGTTCGCCGACGCGATCCGCGCCAAGAACGTGAAGTTCATGGTCTCCCTGCACCACCTGTACAACTTCACCGGCTACTACGACCACGTGCCCACCCAGCCGACCACCACGCTGAAGAAGCTGTACGGGCAGCTCCCCAACGCCCAGGAGCAGCAGCTCTGGTACGACAAGCTGAAGGAGGTCGTCGACAGGTACCGGCCGGACATGATCTGGCAGGACGGCGGCCTCTACCTCGTCGACGAGGCCAAGCGGCTCAACTTCCTGTCGTACTACTACAACCAGGCCAACGCGTGGGGTAAGGAGGTCGTCGCGGCGTACAAGGACGGCTTCAACACCAACGGCGAGGTGTACGACTACGAGCGCGGCGGCCCCGCCGACATCCGTTCCCCCTACTGGCTGACCGACGACTCCGTCAGCAACCCCTCGTGGTCCTACACCCCGACACTCACGTACTACAGCCCGGCCGCACTGGTCCACGCGCTGATCGACCGGGTGAGCAAGAACGGCAACATGTTGCTCAACATCTCGCCCAGGGCCGACGGCTCGATTCCGCAGACGCAGAAGGACCTGCTGAACGCCATCGGCGGCTACCTGAAGCGCAACGGCGAGTCGATCTACGCCACCCGCGCCTGGACCACCTACGGCGAGGGCCCGACCAAGATGGGCGGCGGCAGTTTCGTCGAGCCGCGGGCCGGCACGCCGCAGGACATCCGCTACACCCGCAGCAAGGACAACACCGTCCTGTACGCGACCGTGCTCGGCTGGCCGGGCTCGACGCTCAACCTCGCCTCGCTGGCCACCGGGAGGATGGACCTGTCCAACCTGAGCAGGGCCGAGCTGATCGGCAGCACCGCCGGCACCTACGTCAATCTCCCCACCCGCACCCAGGACAGCTCCGGCCTGCACATCACCCTGCCCGGCCAGCCGTACTCGGCGCTCGCGTACGTGGTGAAACTGACCTTCAACGGGCCGATGAAGAACTCTCCCAGCACGACGACCGGCGCCCTGCGCGACGTCAACTCCGGCCGGTGCCTGGACGTCGCCAACGTCTCCCAGACCAACGGCGCCCAGACGCAGATCTGGGACTGCAACGGCGGCGTCAACCAGCAGTGGGCGGCGACCGGCGCGAGTGAGCTGCGGGTGTACGGCAACAAGTGCCTGGACGTCAACGGCGGTGGCACGGCCGACGGCACCAGCGTGATCATCTGGGACTGCAACGGCCAGAACAACCAGAAGTGGCGCCTCAACTCCGATGGCACCATCACCGCCGTCGGCGCGAACAAGTGCCTGGACGTCTCGGCGTTTGGCACCGCCAACGGCACCAAGGTGCAGATCTGGTCCTGCACCGGCGCGAACAACCAGAAGTGGACCCGAAGCTGACGCCGCACCCCGCATGTTCCGGAAAGGACCGCCCATGCACCTCCCCGACAAGCCCGGGCGCGCGCCGAGGATGCGCGCCCTCGCCACGAGAACGCTGACAGCGCTGTCCCTTGTGGGGCTGGTCGTGCCCGCCCTGGCCACGACCGCACCCGCCCTGGCGGCCTCGGTCCAGGTGGCGCCGGTGGCGCCGTCGGACTCGCCCGCCACGATCATCGCCAAGGCAGCGGACATCGTGCCGTCGCCGCGCCAACTGGCCTGGCAACGGCTGGAGCAGTACAACTTCATCCACTTCGGCATCAACACCTTCACCGGCCGGGAGTGGGGCACCGGCACCGAGGACCCGAACGCGTTCCAGCCCACCGGCCTCAACACCGACCAGTGGGCCGCCGCGATCAAGGCCGCCGGGTTCAAGGGGGCGATCCTCACCGCCAAGCACCACGACGGGTTCCTGCTCTTCCCGTCCAAGTACAGCAACTTCGGCGTCGCGTCCTCGTCCTGGCAGGGCCGCCAGGGTGACGTGGTGAAGAGCTTCACCGACTCCATGCACAAGTACGGGTTGAAGGCCGGTCTGTACGTCTCGCCGGCCGACCTGCACGAGAACCAGCCCGGCGGGAAGTTCGCCAACGGCAGCCCCTCCAGGCAGGTGACGATCCCGACCGACTCCTCCGAGATCGTCAACGGGGTGACGTTCACCTTCAACTCCGACGACTACAACACCTACTTCGAGAACACGCTCTACGAGCTGTTCACCCGCTACGGCGGCATCGACGAACTGTGGTTGGACGGCGCAAACCCGACCGGCCGCAACCAGCCCTACAACTTCAGGGACTGGACCACCATGGCCCGCAGGCTGCAGCCCAACGCGGTCATGGAGGGCGACGGTGGGCCGGACGTGCGCTGGGTCGGCAACGAGAACGGCTACGCGCGCCAGTCGGAGTGGTCGGTCGTGCCGACCAACGGCGATCCCGCCACCGCCGCCGACACCGCGCTGCCGGTGCCGGGGTTCAACACCGCCGCCGACGTGGGCAGCGACGCGGTGCTGTCCCAGCGCAAGTCGGACGGGACCAGTGCGTGGAACGTGCTGCGGTGGTCCCCCGCGGAGTGCAACGGGACGCTGTCGGCGCGCCACAACTGGTTCTGGCAGACCGGCGAGACCTGGCGGAGCCCGACCGAACTCTTGGAGATCTACTACGGGTCGGTGGGGCGCAACTGCAACTTCCTGCTGAACATCTCCCCCAACCGGCAGGGCCTGCTGGACCAGTCGGCGATCGACACCCTCTCCCAGTTCGGCACCACGGTGTCGCAGACGTTCGCCACCAACCTGGCCGCCGGGGCCGGCGTGGCCAACGACAGCGGGACCTCCAGCAGCACGGGTCACACCCCGAACCTCGCGCAGGACGGCAACCTGGACAGTTCCTGGCAGCCGACCGGCACGACCGGCGGGCTCGTGCTGACCCTGCCGTCGGCGCGGACCTTCGACGTCATCTCGGTGCAGGAGGACCTGAACATCGGCCAGCGCACCAGGTCGTTCGCGCTCGACTCGTGGAACGGCAGCTCCTGGACCCAGATCGCGACCGACACCACGATCGGGCACAAGAAGCTGATCCGCCTGGCCTCTCCCGTCAGCACCAGCCAGGTGAGGCTGCGGATCACCGGCGCACGGGCCAATCCCGCCATCGCCGAGGTCGGCCTGTACCGCCGCCCCGGCGGCAGCACCTCGCCGGCGAGCCCGATCAAGGGCGTCGGCTCGGGCCGGTGCCTGGACGTCGCCAACGTCTCCCAGACCAACGGCGCCCAGACGCAGATCTGGGACTGCAACGGCGGCGTCAACCAGCAGTGGGCGGCGACCGGCGCGAGTGAGCTGCGGGTGTACGGCAACAAGTGCCTGGACGTCAACGGCGGTGGCACGGCCGACGGCACCAGCGTGATCATCTGGGACTGCAACGGCCAGAACAACCAGAAGTGGCGCCTCAACTCCGATGGCACCATCACCGCCGTCGGCGCGAACAAGTGCCTGGACGTCTCGGCGTTTGGCACCGCCAACGGCACCAAGGTGCAGATCTGGTCCTGCACCGGCGCGAACAACCAGAAGTGGACCCGAAGCTGACGCGGTGACGGCGAGTGCTCAGCGCTTCGGGGGCGCTGTGCTCTCGCGGACGGTGAGGGTGGTCGCGATCTCCAGTCCGACCTGGGTGATCTCCTCGCCGCGCCCGAGGGCCAGCGCCAGCTCGGTCGCCGCGGCCGCCATCTCGTTCAACGGCTGGTGAACGGTGGTCAGCGGCGGGTCGACCCACGCCACGACCGGCAGGTCGTCGAAACCGACCACGCTCAGGTCCTGGGGGATGGACAGTCCCGCCTCGCGGGCGGCCTGGTAGACGCCGAGCGCCTGCAGGTCGTTCGCGGTGAAGATCGCGCTGGGCCGGTCGGTCCGGGAGAGCAGGTCGCGCGCCGCGGCGTAGCCGTGCTCGCGGGTGAGCAGGGTGCGGACGATGAGGCCGGGATCGGCGGGCAGCTCGGCCTCGGCCAGCGCGGAGAGATAGCCGGCCAGCCGGGCACGGCAGAACGGGTGATCCGGGCCGCTGATCATGGCGATGCGGCGGTGCCCCAGCTCGATCAGGTGCCGGGTCGCCGCCTGGCCGCCTCTCCAGTTGGTGGCGCCCACGAACGGCACGTCGTCCGGCAGTTCGTCGATCGGGTCGAAGACGACGAACGGGATGCCCTTCGCGGTCAGCTGGTCGCGCTCGGCCTGCGCGAGCTGCGCCACCGAAAGGACGCACTGAGGGCGGCGTCCGACCGTGTCGTCGATGGACATGCCCACCGAGTCGCGGAGGCCGAACTCCGAGACCATGACTCCGACGCGGTTCTTGCGGGCCACCCGCTCGACCCCACGGATGATCTCCACGGCCCACATGCTCTCGAGCTCGCGGAACACCAGTTCCACGATGTTGCTCCGGTTTCCGCTCGGCTTGCGGTATCCGTACTGGGTGACCAGTTCCTCGACCCGGGCGCGAGTCTGGGCCGACACCCCCGAGCGCCCGTTGATCACCTTCGACACGGTGGGGATCGAGACCCCGGCCGACTCGGCGATGTAGGCGATGGTGACCGACCCCGGCCCGCCGCCCTGCGAGCTCTGCTCGTCGGCCGCGGGTCCGTCCGATCGGTTGTCCGTCACGTTCGCCCTTCCCTCGTCAACGGCACGTCCGTCACGCCGTCCGCCTGAGTCGACCGGCCTCGACGCGACGGTCTGGAGCCATTCTGGCACCCGTGGTGGCCGGGTGCTTCACCCCTTGACCGCGCCCGTGAGAACCCCCGTACGGAAGTGCCTCTGGACGAACGGGTAGACGACCAGGAGCGGCACCAGGGTCAGCACCACCACCGCCATCTGCGTCGACAGGGGAGCGGTCCGCGCGTACGCCATGCCGAAGCCCGCGTTGACCGATCCCGGCATCCCGGCCCCGCGGTTGACATAGGTGAGCAGCACGTACTGCAACGGCCACTTCTCGCTGTCGGTCGGCAGGTAGAGCATGACGGTGAAGAAGGAGTTCCAGTAGCCGACGGCGTAGAAGAGGGCGATCACCGCGGTCACCGCGCGCGAGGCCGGCAGGACCACCGACCAGAGGATCCGCCAGTCGCCCGCGCCGTCCATCCGCGCCGCGTCGACCAGTTCGGCGGAGGTCCTCGTGTAGAAGGCGCGGAGCACCAGGATGTTGAAGACCGAGACCGCGCTCGGGAGGACCAGCGCCCACCACCGCCCGTAGCCGCCGAGGCCCGTCACCACCAGGAAGGTGGGGATCAGCCCGCCGCTGACGAACATCGTGACGACCAGCAGCGCCAGGACGAGGCGGTGCCCGGGCGAACCCGGCCGCGACAGTCCGTAGGCGCACAGCACCGAGACGACCATGGACAACGCCGTGCCGGCGACCGTGATGCCGAGGCTGACCATCAGGGCGGTGCGTACGGTCGGGTCGGTCAGAATCTCCCGGTACGCCTGCAAGGTGAGGCCGTCCGGCCAGATCACGAGGCCGCCGGCCCGGTTGACGGCGCCGGGAGTGGACAGGCTGGTCACCACGACGATCCACAGAGGGACCAGCATGACCGCCAGCACCCCGCCGAGGGAGAGGCCCTTGGCGGACCGGCCCGCGACGGTCGGCCGCTCCTGCCAGGGCGGGCGCCGCGCTCGCGGCGTCGTCGGCGCACTCGTACGGGTTCCGATGGTGAACACCTTGGTCATCTCCGGTACAACCCGTCCTCGCCGAAGGAATGCGCCAGCCTGTTGGCGCCCCAGATGAGCAGGAGCGAGATCACGCTCTTGAAGAGCCCGGCCGCGGCGCCCAGGCTGTAGTCGGCCGTGCCGATGCCGTAGTAGAAGGCATAGGTGTCCAGCACCTCCGCGGTCTCGTGGCCGACCGCGTCGCGCTGGATGAGGAACTGCTCGAACCCGACCGAGAGCGCGCCGCCGAGGCGGAGCACCAGCATCAGCACGATCACTCCGCGCAGACCCGGAAGGGTGATGTGCCACATCCGCCGGAAGGGTCCGGCGCCGTCCACGGCCGCTGCCTCGTAGAGCCCGGGATCGATGGCCGACAGAGCGGCCAGGAAGACGACGATCCCCCAGCCTGCCTCCTTCCAGACGACCTGGGAGGTGACCAGCAGCACGAAGGTGCCCGGATCGGTGGTGATGTCCCACGTCTGCAGGTCGTGCGAGCGCAGGAACTGGTTGAGCGCGCCCGCACCACCCAGCATCTGCTGAAATATCGTGATGACCAGCACCCACGAGAAGAAGTGGGGCAGGTAGACGACCGACTGGATGAAGGTGCGCACCCGCACGCTGAGCACCGAGTTGAGCAGGAGCGCCAGCGCGATCGGGATCGGGAAGAACAGGACCAGCTGGACCAGGCTGAGACAGAGCGTGTTCCGGAGCGCGCCCCAGAACAACGGGTCGGCGAACAGCCGGCGGAACTGGTCGAAGCCCGCCCACTCGCTGTTCCCGACCCCGACCGGCGGGTCGTAGTACTGGAAAGCGGTGAACAGTCCGAACAGCGGGGCGTAGTTGAAGACCAGCAGCAGGACGACCGCGGGAGCCACCATGATCAGCAGGGAGCGGTCGCGCCGCGGCCTGATCCGGCGGCCCGGACGCTCCTGCAGCGGGTGAGGGGTGGTCACCGGCCCGTGCCGTACTTGTCCAGCACGTTGTCGGTCATCCACTGCTTGAGCCGGTCGCCGCCGCCACCGGTCTTCCAGGTGGAGACGGCGGCCTGGACCTCGGAGACCTTCGTTCTCCCGTGGTAGCAGTCCTTGACGGCGTCCTCGACGGCCTGCGCGGCATCGGCCGCCGACAGCGACCGGGGCATGCCGATGTTCATGTTCCAGAAGACCGGCTTGTAGAGCGCCCTGACGTTGGCGGCCTGCCAGGCGGCGTGGTCCCTGGTGACGACGGCGGCGCCGGGGTTGCTGATCACGGCGGGCGGCGAGGCCAGGAACGGGAAGGTCATCGCCTGGACGAACTTACTGCCGTCCTCGGTCGCGGTCGGGACCCCGTCCTTCATCGTGAAGTGGACGCCCTCGACCCCGAAGTTCACCATCGTGTACTCGGCCGAGCCGAAGGGGGCGGCCAGATAGTCGGCGACCGCCAGCAGTTCCTCGATCTGGTCCGGCCGCAGCCTGCTGTTGAGATAGCTGACGACGTTCGTGGAGGGTCCCATGGCGACGCGAGGCGGGCTCGTGCCGTCGGCGGCGAAGAAGTCGAACGCGCCGCGGCGGTAGTCCGCGTCGGCGGCGGTGCCGGACTGGTGGTCGGCGAGGCTCCAGGCGCCGGTGCCGCCCCCACTGATCAGCACCTTGCCCGAGTAGAAGCGGGTGGCGGCGTCCGCGTTCCGGCCGGCGACGGCGTCCGGATGCAGGTAGCCCGCCCGCGCCAGGCGGTGGTGCCAGTCGAGCGCCTCGAAGAACTGCGGCATCTCGTACTTGTGGATCAGCCTCCCGTCCTGGACGTCCCACGTCAGGGGGACGTTCCAGGCGGGGAAGAGATAGGTCCACACGTCGTCGAAGGCCCAGACGCCGCGTCCGGCGTCCGTCAGCTCCTTGCCCAGGTTCATCAGGTCGTCGGCCGACCGCACCTGGCCGGGGGTGATTCCCTTCGCCTCCAGGATGTCCCGGCGGTGGAAGACGGCGCCCGCGACGACGAAGTCGCTGGAGAAGGAGGGGATGCCGTACAACCTGTCGCCCCACGCTCCGGTCTGCCAGGCGCCGGTCGGGATGGCGGCGAGGTTCGGATACCTCTTGATCCTGTCGCCCGCCAGGTAGGGCGTGAGGTCGGCGAGTTGCGTCCCGGCCAGCCCGCCGACGTCGAAGATGGAGTTCCACCAGGTCGGCAGCTGGATCCAGTCGGGCAGGCGCCTGGCGGCCGTCATCGTCGGGACGATCGTGTTGTAGTTGTTGCCGTCCGCCGGCTTCATGGTGAGGGTGACGCCGAGGGCCGTGTTCATGGCCTCGTAGAAGGAGTTTCCCGCCGGTGGCACCGTGCCCCACAAGGGCGTGACGGCGGTGTAGCTCCCGCCCCTGCCCGGAGTGCCCCGGACGGTGGCGACCCGGCTGGAGGGGTAGGTCAGGAAGGCCGGATCGGTCGCGGCTCCCGCTCCGCCCGCCACGGACGGGATGTCCGGCCTGACCGGGCCGCTGGGCACGTAGGCCGGCAACGCCGCTCGCAGGCCCGCCCCGGTGTTCGCGCCGGCCTTCTGCCGCGCCCCGCCACCGCAGGCGGCGAGCAGGGGAGCCGCCGCGGCGAGGGCGACGAAGCTTCTGCGGTTCAACTCGGGTCTCACAGTGGGGGCCGTCCCCTTCGAGGTCGTCGAAGCGCTTCTCCGTCGCCGCGAGACTAGTGACCCGTTTTCGGGAAGAACAAGAACACGACATAAACGAAATTTTCGACGACCTGGTCGGACGACTGTCCCTCGATGAAAGAATCACGGTCCTGGCGGTCAGGGGGCGAGGGAGAAGTAGTTCTCCTCCTCCTGGACGAAATGCAGCCGCAGCACCGAGTGCAGCCCGTACAGGCAGGCGCGCAGGTCCTCCAGCTGCTCGGGCCGCAACCGGCCGGCGGCGCCGGCGACTCTCACGTGCGTGCCGATCCGGCGGGCCAGGCGGTCGATCTCGCTGTGCGCCCGGCTCATCGTCGCGGTCGCCTCCCGTCCGCCGAGGGGACCGGCCAGCGCGGGGTAGAGCTCGTGCTCCTCGGCGTACTCGTGCGGCAGCAACCGCTCGGTCAGCAACCGGTCGACCTCCCGTACGGCGTCCAGCACGCGCGGCCCGTGCTCGACGGTGAGCAGGCTCGCGGCGTCGCGTACGGCGTCCAGCACGTCGGCGAGATCGTCGTGCTCGGCGGCGAAGCGGCGGATCAGGTCCTCGGTGGCCGGCTCCAGCACCGGCCCGGCGCCGGGCCGGGGGAGCACGGCACGCAAGGCGTTGACGATGACCACCACGTCGATCCCCTCCTGCAGCAGCGCCCCGGCCGCGGGGGGCAGCAGGCCCAGCAGCGCGGCCACCATGGCCGCCAGCGACAGGGCCATGCCGCCCGCGGCCGACTGCACGGCGATGCGCCGCGTGCGCACCGCGATCTCCATGGCGTCGGCGAGCCGGTCCACCCGGTCGGTGACCAGCACCACGTCGGCGGCCTCGGAGGAGGCGGTGGACCCGCGCGCTCCCATCGCCACCCCGACGTCGGCCGCCGCCAGCGCCGGGGCGTCGTTGATGCCATCGCCGACCATGACCGTCACGGCCCGTGCGGCCTCCGCCCTGACCGCGGCGACCTTGTCGGCGGGCGACTGCTCGGCCCGCACCTCGTCGAGCCCGACCACGGCGGCGACCTCCCGGGCGGGCTCGGCGCGGTCGCCGGTCAGCATCAGCAGGCGGCCGATCCCCGCCGAGCGCAGCCGCCGCAGCGTACGGGGAGCGTCGTGCCGCAGCGGGTCCAGCAGCAGGACCGCACCGCACAGCGCGCCGTCGACGGTGAGCCAGGCGACGGCGGCGCCGTCCAGGGCGGCCCGGTTGTCGGCCGCGCGAGCCCAGCCGGGCCGGGCGTCGAGCGGTGTCGTCGTCTTGCCCACGGTCACGCGCCGCCCGTCCACCGTGCCGGCGACCCCGCGGCCGGGCTCCTCGGTCACCTCCCGCGGCGCCGGCAGCGCCAGGCCGCGGGCCCGCGCCTCCGCGACGATCGCCTCGGCCAGCACGTGAGCGGACATCTGGTCGAGTGAGGCCGCCAGCCGCAGCACCTCCGAGGGCGTACGGCCGGGGGCGGCGACGACCTGCAGTACCCGCGGACGGCCGGTGGTCAGGGTGCCTGTCTTGTCCAGCAGGAGGGTGCGGGCCCGCCCCAGCCGCTCCAGCGCTCCGCCGTCCCGGACGACGACGCCCCGGCGGGCGGCCCGCGACAACCCCGAGACGATCGCGACCGGGGCGGCCAGCAGCAGCGGGCACGGGGTCGCCACCACCAGAACCGCCACCGCCCGCACCGCGGACCCGCTGAGCCACCACGCCGCCCCGGCGACCCCCAGCGACAGGGGCAGGAACCAGGCGGCGTACCGCTCGGCCAGCCGCACCACCGGCGCCCGCTGCGCGCCCGCCTGCTCGGCCAGCCGGACGATCTGCGCGTACGTGCTGTCCTCGGCGGTCGCCGTCGCCTCGATGTCGACCGCGGCGCCGGCGTTGACCACGCCGCTGCGGACCGCCTCGCCGGCGCCGCGTTCCACCAGGGCGGACTCCCCGGTCAGCGCGGACTCGTCCAGCATCGCCGGCCCGGTCAGGATCCGGCCGTCCACCGGCACCACCTCGCCGGGGCCGGCCACCACCACGTCCCCGATCCGTACGTCCGCCAGGGGGACGACGACCACGTCGTCGCCGCTGCGGCGACGGGCGGAGCGCGGCGCGCGCTCCAGCAGCGCACGCAGATCGCGTGACGCGCGGCGCTCCGCCGCCGCGTCCAGCGCCCGCCCGGTGGCCAGCATCAGCGCGATCAGGGCCCCGGCCAGGTGCTCCCCGACGGCCAGGGTCCCGGCCAGCGCCAGCGCCGCGATCAGGTCGACACCCGCCCGCCCCTTCCGCACCGCGGCGGCCACCCACACCACGGCGGGCACGACGGCCACCGCGGTCCCCGCCGTCCAGAACCCGTCAGCGACGGCCGTGGCCCCGGCCAGCCAGGCCGCGCCACCGCCCACCAGCGCGCCGCCGGTCGCCACCAGGAACGCCTGTTCACGCCACCGATCACCCAGGACGCCGAGAGGACACGGCATGTCGAGCCTCCACGCGTGGAAGTGTCGCCGAAGTGTCGCCTCCATCCGACAGCCCCGGCGGGCCGGCGAATAGTGCCGAACGGCCCCCGAACCGTCACCACTCGGCAACCGCGGCCGACGGTAGGCTGCTGTGATCCGAATGGGCCCGCGTTCCGGGGGGACGATGTCCACTTCCCTTCTCCTGTGCCTGGCCGGGGCCATCCGGCCGTCGTACGGCGAAGTGATCGGCGCATGACCATCCGGGCCGCGGTCCGGCCGCGGGAGGGGGCGGAGGGCCGGACGCGTGGGCGGATCCCGTGGCTCGCCCTCGTGGCCGCGGGCTACGGGACGGCCCAGCTGGCCCTCGTCACGCCTCTCCTCGGGCTCGGCTGGGACGAGACGGTGTATCTATCCCAGGTCGATCCGCGCAATCCGGCCGCCTACTTCAGCGCGCCGCGTTCGCGGGGGATCAGCTTCCTGGCGGCCCCCGTGCTGGCCGTCACCGGCTCCACCCCGGTGATCAGGATCGTGCTGGCGCTGCTGTCGGCCGTCGCGCTCTACGCGGCGTACCGCGTCTGGCGCCCGCTGCTCGGGCCCGGCCGGACCGCGCTCGCCGCCCTGCTGTTCGCGGGCCTGTGGGTCACCGTGCTGTACGGCCCCCAGGCCATGCCCAACCTGTGGGTGGCGCTGTCGGCGGTGGCGGCGACCGGCTGGTTCCTGCGCGCCCAGCGGCCCGGCGCCTCCTGGGGCGTGCTCGTCGGCCTGGGCGGCTCAGTCGCGTCGGCCACGCTCTTCCGGTTCTCCGACGGCGTCTGGCTCGCGGCGCCGCTGCTGGCCGCCTGCGGCGTGGTGCCCGCCTGGCGGCGCCCGGCCCCCGCCCTCGCCGTCGCGGGCGGGCTCGCCGCGGGCGCCGCCCAATGGGTCGCCGAGGCGTACGTGCGATGGGGCGGCGTCGGCGCCCGCCTGCACGCCTCCAGCGCCACCGAAGGCGGCATGGGCCTGCACTGGGCCGGGGGAGACGCCTGGCGAAGCCTCAACGGGCCTCTGCTGTGCCGCCCCTGCGCGGTCCCGCTGACGCACCCGGCGCTCACGCTGTGGTGGCTGGCCCTCCCCGTGCTCGCGTTGACGGCCTGCGCGGTGGCCCTGCGCACCGGGCGGGCGGCCGAGACAGTGCTGCCGGCGGCGTGCGCCACCGCGCTGAGCGTCCCCTATCTCCTCCTCATCGGCTACTCCGCGCCGCGCTTCTTCCTGCCCGTGTACGCCCTGCTGGCCCTGCTCGTCGCCACGCTGGCGGCGCGTACCGTGCGGGCCGTCCGTCCGGTGTCCGGCCGGGTCGTCGTCGCGGGTGTCCTGGCCGCGCTGCTCGTCGCGCACCTGACGGTGCAGTACGAGGTGCTCCAGGAGAGGACCGCCGGTGCGCGGGCCACCGCCGACCGCTACCGGGCGGTCGCCGACGGACTGCGCCGCCTCGGCCTGCGCCCGCCCTGCCTGGTCACCGGCAGTCACTCGCAGCCGATCGGCTACTACGCCGGCTGCGCCTCCGCCGACGTCAGCGGCAACAACCGCAACATCACCGAAGCCGCCCTGCTGCGCCGCGCCGCGACCGAACCCACCGCGGCGCTCGCCGACAGAAGCTCCCCGCCTCCCGGCTACGTCCAGGCGTGGAGGGCCCACCGGCTCCGGGGCACCGGCTACACCGCCTACCTCCCTCGCCGCGCCGCCGGTGGCCGGCGGTCCTGACCGGCGTCCGAATCCTTGACCACCGCGAGTCCCGGGGATTCGGCCGGCGGGGTATCACCGTCAGAAGGGCTGGTGTTCCGTAGCGACTTGGTGACCACGCGGGAAACCGCCCTGCTCGTGCCGGACCGCACGCTCATCGGGGGGTCACATGGAAACCCGAGGTCTCGTCTGCTGGAGAATCTCGCTCACGACCGCGGGCACGGTCGTCCTTCTGTCCGTGGGAGCCGGGTGCGCGATGGCGGCGTCCGCTCCTCGTTCGGACGACGTCGACCCGTCCACGCGTACCAACGTCACGAAGTCGATGAAGGGCGAGGCGCTGGCGAACGTCACCTACCGCGCCTACGCCAAGCAGGCCGACCGGGAGAACCTGCCCGATGTCGCGAACCTGTACCGGCACACCGCGCACACCGAGTTACGCGAGCACTTCACCGAGCAGGCGGAGCTGATCGGCCTGGTCGGCGACAACGCGGCGAATCTCCGCGACAGCATCGGCGGTGAGTCGTACGAGGCGACGACGATGTACAAGAAGTTCGCCCGGCAGGCCAGGGCGGACGGCGACCAGGAGGCCGCCAGGCTCTTCTCCGAGGTGGGCCGGGACGAGGCCAGGCACCGGGAGAAGTTCCGCCAGGCGCGGAAGGCCATCACCGACCCGTCGTCCGGGGCGACGATCCCGACCGACGTACGGGCCGAGCCGGTGGAGATCCAGGCCGGCCCGGCCAAGGTCTCCTCGTCCAGGACCCTGGAGAACCTCCGGGCGGCGATGAAGGGCGAGGCCTTCGCCTACGCCAAATACACCCTCTACGGGGACCGGGCGCGGGAGACCGGGCAGCCCAGGCTCGCCAGGCTGTTCCACCGCACCGCCGCCGTCGAGCGCACCGAGCATTTCGCCGCGCACGCGAACCTGGCGGGTGCGGTCCGCGACACCGGGACGAACCTGTGCGCGACGATCAAGGGGGAGACGTACGAGGGCACGCGGATGTACCCGGGCTTCGCCCGGAAGGCCTCGGCCGCCGGCGACACCGAGGTGGCCGCAGTGCTCAACGGCACCGCGAAGGACGAGCTGAGGCACGCGAAGGCCTTCTCCGGAAAGGTCGCCAAACTCGGCAGGCAGTGCCCCACGTCGAGCTGACACCAGAGGCGGATGGGCGACGGAATCATCGCCCACCCGCCCGGAAGTCCTACTTCAGGAGCTTCCTCATGGTGCTGATCTCCGCGGACTGACTGGTGATGATGGAGCCGGCGAGCCGCCTGGCCGGCTCGTAGACGCCGGCGCCCTGCTCCTCCTCGGCCATGGTGACGGCGCCCTCATGGTGCTGGATCATCATCGTCAGGAACGCCCTGTCGAAGGTGGCGCCTTCGAGGCCCTTGAGTTTGTTCATGTCCTCGCGGGACATCATTCCGGGCATGCCGTGGTCCATATGGTCCATCGGCATGCCGTCCTCGCCGGGGACCTCGACGCCCCAGCTCTCCAGCCAGCCCGTCATCGTCCGGATCTCGGGATCCTGGGCGGCTTCGATCTGCCTCGCCAGCTCCTTGACCTTGCCGCCGGCGGCGCGCCCCTCAGCCAGCCTGGCCATCTCCAGGGCCTGGCGGTGGTGCGGGATCATCATCCGCGCGAACCAGATGTCCCGCTCGTTGTGATCGGCGGCCGGACTGGTGGCAGGAGTCCGCGATTCGGCCGGTGTCGCGGACGTGGACGACATGGAGGACACCTCGCGGGTGGCGGTGTCCGTGGAGCCGCAGGCACCGGCCAGCAGGCCGGTCGAGATCAGGGCGGCGGGAACGGCAAGACGCTTCATGGACGAACACTCTCCGTGTGCGGGTATGGGCATGGCAGGTCGTCAGAGCTCGACGGCGGACGCTCGTTGAGCGCGCCTTCCCCACCCGGATCACGCAGAGTCGCGGAGCGCGACTGCGCGCCACACTCTTGTAGTGACAGTGGCGACATTACCCAGCGATCCGTGGGTTCCCCGCATCGCCTCGCGACGTCATCCCATTGCTTGCCCATGAATCGCTTCTGGACCTGACCTGCGGATGGGCGACACCCACGAGCTTTCCCTGCCGGACGGCTCTGGTGGCGGCTGTACCACGCCGAGAGGTGTACCACTTGGCTCCCTTCGGGGAGCGAACCAGGGAAGACAAACCCCATGGGGGTATGTTACGGTCGCTCCGTATTTACCCCCTAGGGGTACTAGGCGAAGGAGGACGACATGTGCACGGCATGCGCGTGCGGCACGGAGACGGCTCAGGCCGAGGTGGTCACTGAGACGGGTACGGCGGACGGCAGGGTCTATCGGGTGAGCGGGATGACCTGCGGCCACTGCGCCTCGTCGGTGTCCGGGGAGATCGGCAAGGTAGGCGGCGTCACCGGCGTGACGGTCGATCTGCCGACCGGCGCGGTCGCCGTCAGCGGCTCGGGATTCACCGACGAGGAGATCCGCGCCGCGGTGGAGCAGGCCGGCTACACACTGGCCGGCCAGTCCTAAGAGTTCAGGCCCACGATGCCCGGGAGTTGGGCGAGGCCATGGCCCTGTACGGCGCGGCCGCGCCGGCCGGCGGCACCGCCGGGGTGTTCCTCGGCGGAGTCGTCACCGAGTATCTGAGCTGGCCGTGGGTCTTCGTCGTCTACATCCCGATCGGTGTGGCGACCCTGCTCGCCGTACCCGCGCTGTTGCCCGCGGTCGCCGGTCGGCGCGGGTCGGTGGACGTGCTCGGCGGCGTCGCCGTCACCGCCGGGATCGCCCTGGCCGTGTTCGCCATCGTGCGGGCGCCCGAGCAGGGCCGGGGCTCGGCCGCCACGCTGCTGGAACTGGCGGGGGCGGTCGTGCTGCTCGCGTTGTTCCCGCTCGTGCAGCGCGTGATCCGGGAGCCGCTCATGCCGCCGGCCGTCTGGCGCACCCCGGGCTTGCCGTCGCCAATCTGGCGATGGCGCTGCTGGGCGCCGCCTGGATCCCGATGTGGTGCTTCCTCAACCTCTATCTGCAGCAGGTCCTGGGCTACAGCGCCTTCCCCAGCGGAGCGGCCCTGCTCCCGATGACGATCGCGATCATGATATTCATGATCGGGATCACCGCCCGGCTGCTCGGCCGGTTCGGCGCCAAGCCCCTGATCGTCATCGGGCTCGCCGTGCTGGCGGCGGGGGTGTCCGGCCTGTCCCTGGTCCGGCCGGACGGGACCTTCGTCGCCGACGTGCTGCCCGCCTCGCTGGTCGCGGCGGTCGGCATGTCCCTGGCCTACATCCCCGCGATGATGTCGGCGATGTCCGGCGCGCGGCCGGGGGAGAGCGGGCTGGCCTCGGGAATCGTCAACACCACCTACCAGATCGGCTCGGCGCTCGGCCTGGCCGTGATGACCGCGCTCGCCGCGACCGGAGGTGCGGACGGCCCGGCCGCGCTCACCGGCGGCTTCCAGGCCGCATTCATCGGCGCGGCGGTGGTGGCAGTGACAGGGGCCGTACTGACCCTGCTGCTCATGCGCGGGCCGAAGCCGGCCACCCCCGCCGCTGTGGGTGCCGAAGAGACGTCCGTGCAGGTGTGAGCCGGTCGAGCGGGTCCGCCCCGGGCAGCGGTGGGCCCGGGAAATACCCTAGGGGGGTAGGGTGTTGAATAGGGGCAACGGACCGACCAAGGGCGACATAAAGGTCGGGGAAGCCTCCGGCCCTCCCGTTACTGATCGATTGCCAAACGAAGGAGAAGTGTCATGACGACCGCCACCTACACTGTCACCGGCATGACCTGCGGTCACTGCGTCAGCTCCGTGAAGGAAGAGGTCGGCGAGGTCCCCGGTGTCACGGGTGTCGAGGTCGATCTGGCCACCGGGCTTGTGACAGTCGAAAGCGAGAATCCCCTCGACACGGCCACGATCAGGGCCGCCGTCGAGGAGGCCGGATACGAAGTGGTGGATCACCCATGAACACACCGGCCCGGATGGGCGCCTACGTACTCGGCCTCGCCGTGGCCTTCGCGGGAGCGTTCGGCATCGGCGGCGCGGTCGGCGCGACTCCGCCGTCGGCGCCCGTAGGCAACGGACATGGAGGCCACGCGACCCCGGCGCAGGCCGCGCCGAAGGCGGACCACGTGCCGGGAGGGCTTCAGGTGTCGCAGAGCGGCTACACCCTCACCCCGCGGACCACGACGATCACTCCCGGCGAGCGGACCGAGTTCCGGTTCACCGTGGACGCCGCGGACGGCCGCCCGGTGACCGCCTACGAGACGCAGCACGACAAGAAGCTGCACCTCATCGTGGTGAGCCGCGACGCGACGGTCTTCCGGCACGTGCACCCGGAGCTCGCCGGTGACGGAACCTGGTCGGTGCCGCTGACGCTGCCCGACGCCGGCGCCTATCGGGTCTTCGCCGACTTCGTCCCCCAGGGCGGGGAAGGCCTGACCCTCGGCGCGGACCTGTACGCCGCCGGCGACTACGCGCCCCGGCCGCTGCCGCCGCCCAGCCGTACGGTGACGGTGGACGGATACACCGTCCGGCTCGACGGCACCCTCACGCCGGGTACGGCGAGCAGGCTGGTCGCCGAGATCAGCAAGGACGGCAGGCCGGTGACCGACCTACAGCCGTACCTTGCGGCCTACGGCCACCTGGTCGCGCTGCGCGTGGGCGACCTGGCCTACCTGCACGTCCACCCCGACGGCGCCCCGGGCGACGGCGTCACCCCGGCAGGCCCGGGCATCACCTTCTACGCCGAGGTGCCCAGCCGCGGCGACTACCGGCTCTTCCTCGACTTCCAGCACAACGGGATCGTGCGCACCGCCGCCTTCACCGTACGGGCGGGGCAACCCTCAGGGGCCGCTCCCACCGGCACGGCGGACCACGGATCCGAGCACGCCCACTCCGGCCACTGACCGGGCATGACGCGAAAGGAGGGGTGATGGCCTCCATCACCGGTGACCGGCCGCCTGGCGCGGTCGAACTCTCGATCGGCGGCATGACCTGCGCGTCGTGCGCCAACCGGATCGAGCGCAAGCTCAACAAACTGGACGGCGTGACCGCGACGGTCAACTACGCCACCGAGAAGGCGAAGGTGACTTTCCCCGAAGGCCTGGACCCCCAGGCGCTGGTGGCGGAGGTGGAGAAGGCCGGATACACCGCCAGACTTCCCGAGCCGCCCAAACCCGAGCAGGCGCCCTCGGAGCCGGACGAACTCGCCGCCCTGCGGACCCGGCTGCTGGTCTCCGTGGTGCTCGCGGTGCCGGTGATCGCGCTGGCGATGATCCCCGTGCTGCAGTTCACGTACTGGCAGTGGCTGTCGCTGACGCTCGCGGCCCCGGTCGTCGTGTGGGGCGGACTGCCGTTCCACCGGGCCGCCTGGACCAACCTGCGCCACGGCACGGCCACGATGGACACGCTGGTCTCACTCGGCACGATCGCCGCGCTGGGCTGGTCGCTGTGGGCGCTGTTCCTCGGTGAGGCCGGGGTGCCCGGCATGACCCACGGATTCGACCTGACCATCGCCCGCACCGACGGCTCGGGTGACATCTACCTGGAGGCCGCGGCCGGGGTCACCGCGTTCATCCTGGCCGGGCGTTACTTCGAGGCCCGCTCCAAGCGGCGCGCCGGTGCGGCGCTGCGGGCCCTGCTGGAACTGGGCGCCAAGGACGTCGCCGTGCTGCGCGACGGCCGCGAGGTGCGCGTCCCCGTGGGCGAGCTGAAGGCGGGCGACCACTTCGTCGTACGGCCGGGGGAGAAGATCGCCACTGACGGCGTGGTCGAGGAGGGCTCCTCGGCGGTCGACGCCTCCATGCTCACCGGCGAGTCGGTCCCCGTCGAGGTGCGGCCCGGCGACACCGTCACCGGAGCCACGGTCAACGCGGGCGGGCGGCTGGTCGTCCGGGCCACCCGGGTCGGCTCCGGCACCCAGCTCGCCCAGATGGCGCGACTGGTCGAGGAGGCGCAGACGGGCAAGGCCCAGGTGCAGCGCCTCGCCGACCGCATCTCCGGCATCTTCGTGCCGATCGTCATCGCCCTGTCGGTCGCCACCCTGGGCTACTGGCTCGGCACGGGCGAGGGCGCCGGTGCGGCCTTCACCGCCGCGGTGGCGGTGCTGATCATCGCCTGCCCCTGCGCGCTGGGCCTGGCCACCCCGACCGCGCTGCTGGTCGGCACCGGCCGCGGCGCCCAGCTCGGCATCCTGATCAGGGGCCCCGAGGTGCTGGAGTCGACCCGCGCGATCGACACCGTCGTGCTCGACAAGACCGGCACCGTCACCGAGGGCAGGATGACCCTGGCCGGGGTCCACCTGGCCGAAGGGGAGGACCACGACGAGGTGCTCCGGCTGGCCGGGGCCCTGGAGCACGCCTCCGAGCACCCGATCGCGCAGGCGATCGCCCGGGGCGCGGCCGAGCGGGTGGGCGTCCTGCCGTCGCCGGAGGACTTCGCCAACGTCGAGGGCCTCGGTGTGCAGGGCATCGTGGACGGCCACGCCGTACTCGTCGGCCGGCCCCGCCTGCTGGAGGAATGGTCCCAGCACCTTCCCGAGGAGCTGGAGAAGAGGCTGGGGGAGGCACAGGCCGCGGGCCGTACGGCGGTCGCGGTCGGCTGGGACGGCCGGGCACGCGCGGTGCTGGTGGTGGCCGACGTCGTCAAGCCCACCAGCGCCGACGCCGTCGCCGAACTGCGCGCGCTCGGGCTGACGCCGGTGCTGCTGACCGGCGACAACGAGGCGGTCGCGCGTACGGTCGCGGCCGAGGTCGGGATCGACGAAGTGATCGCCGAGGTGCTGCCCGCCGGCAAGGTCGACGTGGTGAAGCGGCTGCAGGCTGAGGGCCGGACGGTCGCGATGGTCGGAGACGGCGTCAACGACGCCGCCGCGCTCGCCCAGGCCGACCTGGGCCTCGCCATGGGCACGGGCACCGACGTGGCCATCGAGGCCGCCGACCTGACGTTGGTGCGGGGAGACCTGCGGGTGGCGGCCGACGCGATCCGGCTGTCGCGGCGCACGCTGCGCACGATCAAGGGCAACCTGTTCTGGGCCTTCGCCTACAACGTCGCGGCCCTGCCGCTGGCCGCCGCGGGCCTGCTCAACCCGATGATCGCCGGGGCGGCGATGGCGTTCTCCAGCGTCTTCGTCGTCAGCAACAGCCTCAGGCTCCGCCGCTTTCGCTGAACCCGCCGCGGCCACCGGGATGTACGCGACTGATGGGTCGCGTACATCCCGGAGCAGGTTCAGGATGCGTCCGGAGTGCCGGTGCCCCGCCATCGGTAGTGGGCGTCCGGGAGGTTCTCCTCGTTGCCGCTTCCGTCCCGTTCCTCGACGAGGACGAAGCCGTGCCGTTCGTAGAGACGGCGGGCACCGTCGTTCTGCTGGAACACGTACAGGTCGAGCACGTGGGGATGCGTGTTCCTGGCGTGGCCGAGCAGCGCGGTGCCGATGCCGCGCCCCTGGGCGGCGGGCGTGACGTACAAATGGTCCAGCCAGCCGCTTCGGAGGCCGGCGAAGCCTGCGATCTCACCGTGTAGCTCGGCCACCCACACCTGCGAGGCCGGGAGCATGATGTCTGTGATCCAGGCCCGGGTCTCCTCGTCGGAGTGCAGGCGGGGCAGGTAGGTCATCCCGGCCCGGGCGGCGAGAAACACGTCGCCGATGTGCCCGGCGTCCCCGGACCAGGCACGCCGGATCAGCACCAGGGCATCACGCGCGATCAGTTCGGCCATCTCCTCTACAGTTCACGGCGGCCAAGGCGAAGACCAATCAACCGGGATTACACGCCTGAGTCGATAGCAAGTATGAACTTGAATCACATATCGGTCGAGCTGGATCAAGATCGATCTCAGGGACTCCAGCGAGCGGCGGCCAGGTCGTACAGGTACTTGGTGTCGCCGTCAAAGTAGGGTCCGGTCCACGTGTCGTATCGCTGGTTTCCGTCGGTATCGCGCACCCGGCTGATGACGGAATTGAGGTAGCCCACTCGCAGAAGCGGGTTGTCGGCGTTGCTGTACTGCCAGAGGAACGGTCCGCCGTCGGCGCCAGGGGTCATCGCGCAGAGCTGGTTGTTGATGGCCGGTCCCCAGCCGACGTGGTAGTAGGCGCCTTGGTAGGGGGCGAGCTGGCCAATGGTGCCGTAGCACCACTTCATCGTCCAGCCGCTGTAGACCTTGTCCCCGTCGAGATGGGGGGCGTGGGGATAGGCGAAGATGTAGCCGGGTCCACCACATAGACCACGTCGTCACGCTGGACCCAGCCATTCAAAATGTAGCTTCCTTGAGTGCCGGTCAATCCGCAACTCGAGTTTCAGTGGATGGCCCTTGGATGATAGAGGATTGGGAATATGCAGATTAGGTATTCAGTGTTACTGGCTTGTGTCGGAGTGAAATAAAAATCCTATGAAATGTTCCCAAGTGTCGCCGAAGCCGTGTGTGCGCAGTCGGCGCTCCGAGATCAGCTCGACTTGGCCGACAGTCGTGCGACTGCTCCTGAATTCGTGGCAGGGTTGGACGTCTCATACGAAGTCGACAGCCAGTACGCGGCCGCTGCGGCGGTCCTGATAGAGCTGCGGACACTTGAGGTCAGAGAGACTGCCATCGCCTACGGTGAAGTGACTTTTCCTTATGTCCCTGGGCTGCTGGCGTTTCGTGAGGTCCCCATTCTTCGGGAAGCGCTTGTAAAACTGGCGGGCCGGCCGGATGTGCTTGTTTGTGATGGTTACGGAATCGCTCATCCGAGACGCTTTGGATTGGCCTGTCACATAGGTGTGTTGACTGGTTTACCGTCGTTCGGTGTGGCGAAGTCGCCCTTCGGCATGGAATTTGTCGATCCTGGGCCACAGCGAGGTGACTGGTCGCCGATCATTGACGATGGCGAGGTGCTTGGTCGTGTGCTCCGTACGCAGACCGGCATCAAACCGGTGTTCGTATCCGTTGGCCATCGAGTTGGCCTGGACCAGGCGACCGAGTTGACACTCAAGCTGAGCCGTGAGTTCCGCCTCCCGGAGGCGATCCGCAAGGCGGACTTTCTCTCACGTGAAGAGCTACGGAGGCGTCGAGGGGTTGGATAGCGTGAGCTGGAACCAGACCACACGCCCCGCCTCGCTCTCGTGCCAGCCCCAGGCGGCCGCCAGTTCCTGCACCAGCCACAGCCCTCGGCCCGTGCACGTCTCCGCGTCGGCGCCGGCCCGTACGCGGGGTGCGCTCGTGGCCGAACCCGCGTCGACGACGTCGACATGGAGCGTTCCGGAGCGCCGGGTGACGGCCACGGTCACCTGTCCGCGGGGCAGGCGCGAGTCGGAGTGCCGTACGGAGTTGGCGACGAGTTCGCTGACCAGCAGCACGGCGTCATCGGTCCGCGGGTAGGCGGTCCCGGACAGAAGCACCCGCAGGTAGTGGCGCGCCTCACGCACCGACGCGGCCTCGCCGGGCAGGTCGATCCGCCCCAGCAGCCCCACTGCCTTCGTCAAGTGCTGCGGGAGACCCGCACACCCGGGATCGACGTACGGCTCGGGCGGCGCCCACCCTCCCGGTGAAGGCGGAGACGAGGCAGGCCGTACGGCCTGCTTTTCCTGGTCGCCCGTTCGCATCTTCGACCCCTTCTCGCCGGCGCGGCATCCACTCGGTCGCATTTGGTTGTTGATCGGTAACCCATCGTGAGCTGCTTGCCTCGATGGTCATCCCGTGGGCGCACGCAGGCAAGTGAAATTGCAAATTTGCTTGTCTGGCGTCTTCGCTGGTTTGCCTGATGGGGTCTCTCCTTGGGCGGCACACTGTGCGTGACGATCGGGGAGGTTTCCGTGACGAACGGGCGTGGGCCCACGGTCCGGCGCAGACGGCTGGCCGGTGAACTGCGCAGGCTGCGCGAACGCAAGGAGCTGACCCTGGAGGACGCCGCCGAGCGCCTCGGCTGGTCGGCGGCGAAGGTGTCCAGGATCGAGACGGCCCGCGTCGGGATCACCTCGCCGGACCTCACCCGCATGCTCGACCTCTACGAACTGGCCAACGACAGGCGGGCCGGTCTGCACGCGCTGGCCAGGACGGCCCGCACCCGGGGCTGGTGGGACGCCTACGCGGACTCGCTGCCGAGCGACTACTCGGCCTACATCCAGCTCGAAGCCGACGCGGCTTTCATCCGCAGCTACGACGGCATGATCGTGCACGGACTGCTGCAGACCGACGAGTACGCCCGGGAGATCATCCGTGCCGCCCTTATGGGCATGTCCTCCCCGGCCGAGGTCGAGCGGCGGATGGAGGTGCGCATTACCCGGCAGCGGCTGCTGCTCCGGGACGAGAGCCCGCTCCGGTTCTGGACCGTCGTCGACGAGGCCGCGCTCACCCGCAGGGTCGGTTCCGAGGCGATCATGCGCGAGCAGTACGAAAGGCTTCTCGAGTTCGCGGACCGGGACAACGTCACGATCCAGGTGCTGCCCTTCGCGAAGGGCGCGCATCCCGCGACGGCCGGGACTTTCGCCCTGCTTGAATTCCGAGAAACTCACGATCCAAATGTGGTGTACGTCGAGGGCACGACAAGTAACCTGTACGTCGAAAGCGATGCCGAGATCTACCGGTATTCGCTGGCCTTCGACCATCTTCGAGCGATGGCGCTCGACCCCGACGAGTCGAGGCGGCTCATCGCGCGGCTGGCCGAAGGGTCCCGATGAGAGCGATTCTGCCGAGAGAAGCCAAGGGGTTGTCTGTGTACCTGTCTCGCGTCACATGGCGAAAGAGCCGTCGTAGCGGCAACGGCTCGAACTGTGTCGAGATCGCCGTCGCCGACGCTGCCGAGGCGGGTACGGAGCACAAGGCGGACGCCCGGCGGTTGTTCCTGGTCCGGGACTCGAAGAATCCGGACGGTCCGGTTCTCGCGTTTACGCCGTCCGAATGGGGTGCCTTCGTCGGCGGCGTCAAAGACGGCGAGTTCGACGACCTGAACTGACACCCGGGCGTTTCCGGCCCGGGTGGCTCCCTGTCGAGGAGCCTCTTCTCTGTGATGCCGTCGGTATGAATCTGCCGGCCGCTCAGGGCATGCTCTGGGCGGCCGCGGCGCAGCGGCAAAATCTACGCCGTAAAGAGCGGCACGGTGTGTTCCGGCCGGCGCCGCCTCGTGGTGGCGGCGCCGGGCCGACTCAGGTTGTCATCGCAGGTACGCCGAGAGGCCGAGTCGCTGGTCGCGTACGGCTCCGGCGACGAGTCCCGCGATCTGGCGGGCGCCGTACGCCTCGAAGTGGGTGTGGTCGTTGGCGAAGAACGCGCCCACCGGTCCGGACGTGTAGTCGCCGCTGTACGGACAGAAGCGCAGGCTGTTGTAGAGGGTGTAGCTCAGCTTGTGCAGGTCGACGACCGGGGTGCCGGTGGCGGAGCCGACGTCGAAGGTCTCGGTCAGGAAGCCGCGGTTGGGCGTGGCGGTGCTTCCGCTGCAGGTCAGCGCGGCCACGGGGGTCACCAGCACGGGATTGGCGCCACGCTGCTTCGCGGCGCGGACCATGGCGGTGAGGAGTTCGCGGTAGCGGGCGGAGCCGACGTGGCGGGGGCAGGTGGGGGAGCCGTCGTTGATGCCGAACTGGATGAACAGGTAGTCGCCGGTCTTCATTCCGGTGGAGGCGTCGAGCATGGACTGCCAGCGGGCGGCGTAGGCGGTCGAGCTGAGAACGCATTCGCCTGAGGAGTTGGTGTTGCCGGTGACGGCCGACTCGTACAGCCAGGTCTGGATGCTGCGGCCGCCGACGGCGTTGTTCGTCACGGTGGCGTTGGCGGTGAGGTACTGGCCGAGCTCGCGGCCCCAGCCGACGATGGGGTCGCCGGAGCTGTTGGCGACGGTGGAGTCGCCGGCCAGCCAGACTGTGATCTTTCCGGGTGTCGGGGTGGTGCTCGGTGTCGCGCTCGGGCTCGCGCTCGGCGTCGTGCTGGGGCTCGGGCTTGGGCTTGGGCTGGGGGAGCGGGTCGGGGAGGCGCTGGGGCTGCTGGTGACTCCGCCCGTACAGGTGGCGCCGTTGAGCGCGAAGCTCGCCGGCACCGGGTTGGCGGAGCTCCACGAGCCGTTGAACCCGAAGTTGGCCGACCCGTTGCCCGGGATGGTGCGGTTGTAGTCGACGTTCTTGGCGGTGACGTTCGCCCCGGTCTGCGTGACCGTCGCGTTCCAGGCCTGGGCGACCTGCTGGCCCGAGGAGAAGGTCCAGGTCAACGTCCAGCCGTTGATCGTGTCGCCGAGGTTGGTCACGGTGACGTCCGCGCCGAAACCACCGGTCCACTGGTTGGTGATCCGGTAGGTGACGGCGCAGCCGGTGGCGGCGCCGGCGGGTGATGCGCCCACCACCCACGTCAGCGCCCCCGTCAGGACCGCTGCAGCGGATGCGATCGCCATGGCGGCGCGCCGCCGGAACATGCTCATCTGCGGTTGTCTCCTTCTCGGGCGCTCCGCCGGTCAGGGGGCCGGCACGGCGTGGTGGGCAGAAGTGGATCTCAGACACGGGGTCGTGCGGTGGCCGCAGGATCGGCCGGGTCGCGTCAGGTAAGCGCGCAGGCGGCGCCGTTGAGGGTGAAGGAGGCCGGGGCGGAGTTGGCGCCGTTCGAGTTGGCGGTGAAGCCGACCGTCGCGGAGGCACCGGGCGCGAGGGCGGGGCTCCATGTGGGGTTCGTGACGGTGACGGCCGCGCCGGTCTGGGTGAACGTGCCGTTCCAGCCCTGGCTGATCTGCTGGCCGTCGGAGAACCTCCAGCCCAGCGCCCACCCGTTCAGGGTGCTGGTGCCTGTGTTGGTCACCTGTACCTCGCTCTGGAAGCCGCCGGGCCACTGGTTGGTCACGGAGTAGTGCACGGCGCACGCGCCGACCTGGCCGCTCGGGGTGGCGCTGGGCGTCGCCGAGGGCGTGGGGGAGGGGGAGGGGGTGCGACTGGGCGACGCGGAGGGCGTCGGGGTCGGGCTGGGAGTGGCGGGCGGAGCGAGGTGAGCGGCCACGATCGGCGCGAGTTTGGCCGCGATGGCGCGGTGCCCGGCGTCGTTGGGGTGGACGCTGTCGGACAGGCCGTCGGACGGCACCCATCCGTCGGTGGGGACGAAGAAGACGTTGCGGTCACCGGCGTTGTTGACGGTCTGCACCGCGGCCTGGGTCTGCGGGACGAACCGCCCGCGGAAGGTCTGCAGGGCCAGGATCGCGGCCTTCGGATACTTGCTCCGGATGGTGCGCAGCAGGCCGACGTACGAGTCCTGGAACTGCGTCGTGGACACGCCGTGGCCGGCGTCGTTGGTACCGAGATTGATGACGACGACGTCCGCCTGGTAGCGGGCGAAGTTGTGGTCGACGGCCCCGTCCGCGGCGCTGACCTTCACGAAGCGGCGGTCCAGGCCGACGCAGCCGTCGGCGGTGCTGACCAGGCAGGCGCCTCCCTCGGCGACCTGCATGTGGTCGAGTCCGAGCTGTTCGCCGACCAGCCATCCGTACGCGGTGAGGGCGTTCTTCGAGGTGGTGGTGCCGACCGTGATCGAGTCGCCGACGAACTCGACCATGCCCTTGGCCGGTTGGGCGGGCAGGGTGCGTGCGCCTGAGTCGAGCACCAGCCCCTGGAACACCGCGTCACCGTGATAGGAGCCGGCCACCACCCGGTAGGACACGCGCAGGGTGTGGTTGCCCGCCGAAAGCGGAGTGGCGGTGAGGTTGACCGTGCCTCGTACGTTCTGCAGGTAGACGTCGGGGCGGCCGTCGATGCTGTAGTAGAGGTCGATGGTGTTGCGCTGCTTGAGCTTGACGGTGGTCCCGGTGAACCCGGTGGTCAGATAGGCCCCGGCCCAGCCGGGGACGTAGGCGCCGCTGTCACGGGTGTCCCAGCGGCCGACGAAGCGGATGTTGGAGTCGGTGGGTGTCCCGTCTCCGGCCGCGGCCTGGGCACCGGGTGACGACGCTAGTGCGGTCGCGACCGCGGCGATGACGGTGCCGACGGCGACGGCCAGGCGCGTGAGCTTCATAGAACCGTCCAACCTGGTGGGGGCCGATGCCACGGGACGCTAAGAAGGCGAACACGCAGGAGTCAAACGCGCCCTGACGCCATGTCGCGACGGCGCGAAGGAGACGTCGTCTCCTGTCAGGTCAGCCCCGTGAAGGCCGCCGGCGGTTGCGGTCCCCGTCTGAAACTTTCGAGATCTCCAACCTTGCGGTCGCCCAGCTCCTACTTGTACGGCTCGGTCGTGTCTCGACCGTTTGCACGAGTGCGTAGGAGTTGGCTCCTCCAGACGCTCCCGCCCATCAGACGCTGGCGGACAACCAATCGGTGACGACGCTGCGAATGTGTTCGTCGTCGATCTCGTCAGGGGTCCGATAGAAGGTGTCGCTCTGCGGGCGCTCCTTCATGAGGACCTTGGCGACGTGCTCGGGATCCCAGCAGTCGCATTCCACGTCCTGATGCTCTCCGAGTCCGCAGCCCTGCCTAAGGATGGCGTAGACGTTGAGACCTGCTCGTCACTCCGGGCGCGCGCCTGGTTCGCTCGGGAGATCGATGCCCTGCGGACGGTGCAGGGCCGCATGCCGCCGCACTGGTCGACGCCTCGGGTGAGGACGCGTTTGCAGTGAGACAGGTTTGGCGATGCCGCACCGTCGGCGGGTGCCGGAAGCGGGCCGGGCCTCCCGATGGATTCCGGCGTCCGGCCTTCGGGCTCCGCCTGGTCAGAGCGAGTACTGTTGCTCTCGGTGAGTTGACAGACACCCTCGGGGATCGGTTTACTGGGCTCAGTCGCCCCACTCATTTCGATGGGTGGGCGTGGGCCTCGTCCATCGGGCGAGGCCCTGGTTTTTTCTCCGTCGGTTCACCAGTCGAATGGGCGAGTGATCTTTCCCTGTCGGTCGTGGACCACTTCCGGAAACTGGGACACCCGCAGCTCGCTGGGCCGGATCTGCTTGAAGAACGTCGGGGGGACCCTCTCCAGCGCCCGTGCGCGCCGCGTTACGGGGAAGGGGTTGAGGACGCCCACCGGCAGGCCCAGTTGGTGGCGAACGATGCGGATGGGCTCGGCCAGGTCGCCGTCGTTGCTGACAACCACCGCGATGTCGCAGTCGCCAAGGAATGCGTCGGCGATGAGATGGGCGGCGAGGTTGACATCCGACCCTTTCTCTTCGGTCTTGACCACCTCCACGGTAGTAGGGCCACCTGGTCGCGGGTAGGCCAGCGGCATTCGAGTGATCGTCTGCTGGAAGTACCCCAGATGGATGCTCAAGTGCGGAATCGTGGCAAGCGCCCTGTGGTAGATCTCCTGCCGGTTGTGGCCGTTATGGCCGATCCTCGGTGTTGTGCGAGCGGTGAAATAGCGGATTCGACGGATGTTGTCCCGCGGCAGAAGGCGGCGGGAGAGGGCATCGAGGTCCAACCACTTGTATGGGGTGCCCTTGAGGGAGCCGTAGTAGAGATTGAACCCGTCAACGTAGACGTTGGTAAGCACAGGGTGAATATATCGTCACGGAAAGTTAGAGTGCCTGAAGCTGGTCGAATGGGAGCGCAGGTCCGGAGCCCTGCTCCTTCAGCGTCGGTCAGATAGGACACGCGGCTGTGAACGACTCACTGCGGAGTGCCTATGGCGTCTGGAGGAGCTGGGTCAGGGGAGCGGTCGTGACCATCGTGCTCGCCGCCTTGGAGAGTTCTTCGTCGAACGTCACGAGCGCGTCCGCCTGGAGCCGGGTCAGCGCGATGTACTCCGCCCTGTACGTGTCCGGCCAGCCCAGCGTGTGGGCGACCTCCCAGGCGACGGACTGGAGCACGCGGTCTCCGAGCAGCCGGATGCGCAGGGAACGGATGCCGTCGAGGATCGTCCTCGCCGTCCGCTCATCGACGTCGCCTCGGCGGACGGAGCCGTACACGAGCGCGAGTGCCTGGGATCGCAGCAACGCCGGCGCGAGCAGCGCATGACCCGGTGGGATCGCCAGACCGTCGGTCGCGAGCCGGACGGCGACCGGAGCGTCGACGACGAAGCGTGTCATGGGAGCAGCCTCCCACAGCACCACCGGCTCGCCGCACTACCGGTTGCTGCGAGGTCACGCCAGTTCGGTGGTAGGGCGGCGGGGGGCGCGGGGGACCGCGGGGCCGTACCCCAGCCGCATGATCATCTGGATGTGCCCGCGCCGGTGGCGGGGATCGCTGCGATGACGCATGTCGCGCAGGTCGAGCGGCTGGTTGAGGAACGAGGCCGAGACTCCGTGGAGGGTCGCGGTCAGCAGCAGGCGTTGCAACGCCTGCCCGGCGCGCAGCCAGTCGACGGGGCGGTCGCCCGCGGTGGTGAGCACCGCCAACTGGGGGCGGGACTCGAAGTGGACCGGCTCGCGCCCCCCGTGCTGCCCGAAGTCGCGGACCGGTGCCGGGTCGTCGGCGCAGCGAGGGCCCTGCACATAGGAGGGCAGGCCGTCGCAGCGGCTTCCGCCCGTCGTCCATGCCCGCACCTCGGCCCGGTAGCCGCTGTCCTCGGACAGCTCGTCGTCGGCGACGGCGACGCACTCCAGAAGGTCCGCCGAGGCACGCGGGTCGAGCACGACCAGGCCGGCCCCTTCACAGGCGGCCGCGCGGCGCAGGTCGGCGAGCACGTACCGGGACAGCGGGCGCTCGCTGAACGGCTCCCGGTTGGTCCGGCGCAGGCCGATGGAGTCGTACAGCTCCCGGGTCCGCGAGAGGGCGGGCCCGTACGGCGACGCATGGACGGCGGCCAGGACCCGGGGTTCCCCGGCGGTGTTCGGCAGCAGCCGGACCAGCGGACGGTGACCGGTCGTCCGTACGGCGAGCCGGAGGTTGAACAGGGCGGCGCCGCAGCTCACGTGCAGGGAACGCCCGCGAGGGTCGCCGACACGGAGCCTCCGGCCGGGGTCGGCCAGCAGCTCGGCGCACTCGTCCCGGACCGCTCGGAGCCGCCAGGGCTGGGTGTTGAGCACCGAGGGCGCCTGCCCGGCGGCGGCGATCAGCCGCCGGACGGCGAGATCGGTGGCGAAGGGAGGCATCATGGCACACCTTCTCGTGGAGTCCGCGACGCGCTCACGCGCCTCGGTGGGGGAGCTCTCCGCTCGTGACCACCTCAACCGCTTGGTCACGTCGCCAGTCTTCGCGCCGTGCCGGCCCGGCGGCAGGGCCTGAGGGGCCGGCGGGTGGGGACTTCCGTCGCCGGATGGAGGGACCGATCGCTCTTGCCAGGCCGGGCCCGCACCCGGAAGGCCCGCCCGGCGACGCCGGAACCGATGACCTTGGTCCTGGGGGGCGGGGTCCTTGTACGGCGGCCCGGAAGAAGCTCCCGCAGAAGGATGAGGGTGACAAGCCGCTCCAACCCCATGAGGTGATCGAGATGACCGACTCCCCGACCGGAGCCGCGCTGCCCGCTGTGCCCGCCACTGCCGCCAATGTGCCCGCCACTTTGCACGCCGCGATCGACACGCTTGTGACCGGTGCGCTGAAGGCACTGACGGAGTACGAGTCCTTCACTCAGGAGCAGGTGGACCACATCGTCAAGAAGGCGTCCGTCGCGGCGCTGGACCGGCACGCGGCGCTCGCCCGTCTGGCGGTCGAGGAGACCGGACGCGGCCTGTTCGAGGACAAGGCGGTCAAGAACATCTTCGCCTGCGAGCACGTGACCCACAGCATGGCCGGCCTCAAGACGGTCGGCGTCGTCTCCCGCGACGAGATCGACGGCATCGTCGAGATCGCCGATCCGGTCGGGGTGGTCTGCGGCGTCACGCCGGTCACCAACCCCACCTCGACCACGATCTTCAAGGCCCTGCTGGCGCTGAAGACCCGCAATCCCATCGTGTTCGCGTTCCATCCGGCGGCCCAGCGCTGCAGCGCCGAGGCGGCCAGGATCGTCCGCGACGCCGCCGTCGCGGCCGGTGCGCCCGAGCACTGCGTCCAGTGGATCGAGGAGCCCTCGCTGGAGGCGACCGGCGCGCTGATGCGGCACGAGGGTGTGTCGGTGATCCTCGCCACCGGCGGGAACGCCATGGTCAGGGCGGCGTACTCGGCCGGCAAGCCTGCCCTGGGCGTCGGGGCGGGCAACGTCCCCGCCTACATCGAGCGGACGGCCAAGCTGCGCCGGGCCGTCCACGACGTCGTGCTGTCCAAGACGTTCGACAACGGCATGATCTGCGCCTCCGAGCAGGCCGTCATCCTCGACGAGGAGATCCACGACGCCGCGCTGGCGGAGTTCGCCCGGCTCCACGCGTACGTCGCGACGCCGGAGGAGAAGGCGAAGCTGGAGGAGTTCGTGTTCGGGGTGACCGCGCGCGGCGCCTCCTGCTCCGAGGCGAGGCTCAACCCCGACGTCGTGGGGCGGTCTCCACACTGGATCGCCGAGCGGGCCGGGTTCGCCGTGCCGCCGGACACCTCCCTGATCCTCGTCCCGGTGGACGAGGTCGGCCCGAACGAGCCGCTGACCAGAGAGAAGCTCTGCCCGGTGCTCGCCCTGCTGCGGGCCCGCACCCGGGAGGAGGGACTGGTCCTCGCCGAGCGCATGGTCGAGTTCGACGGCCTCGGGCACAGCGCCGTCATCCACACCGAGGACGCCGCGCTCGCCGAGAGGTACGGCACCAGGGTCAAGGCGGTGCGGGTCATCTGGAACGCCCCCGCCTCCCAGGGCGGCATCGGCGACATGTACAACGCGTTCCTGCCGTCGCTGACCCTGGGCTGCGGCAGCTACGGGCACAACTCGGTGTCAAACAACGTCTCCGCGGTCAACCTGCTCAACATCAAGCGGATCGGGCGGCGCAACAACAACATGCAGTGGTTCAAGGTGCCGGCGAAGATCTACTTCGAGCCGAACGCGATCCGCTACCTCGCGGACATGCCGGACGTGCACCGCGTCACGATCGTGACCGACGCCGTGATGACCCGCCTGGGGTACGTCGACCGGGTCGTCGACGTGCTGCGGCGGCGCCCCGAGCGGGTGGCGCTGCAGATCATCGACGACGTCGAGCCCGAGCCGAGCGTGGCGACCGTCGACAAGGGCGCCGACGTCATGCGCGCGTTCCGGCCCGACACCATCGTCGCTCTCGGCGGCGGCTCGGTGATGGACGCGGCCAAGGTCATGTGGCTGCGCTACGAGCACCCCGAGGTCGTCTTCGCGGACATGAAGGAGAAGTTCTTCGACGTCCGCAAGCGCGCGTTCCGGTTCCCGGCCCTGGGTGAGCTCGCCCGGCTGGTGTGCGTGCCGACCACCTCGGGCACGGGCGCGGAGGTCACGCCGTTCGCAGTGATCACCGACACCGCGACCGGCAAGAAGTATCCGCTGGCCGACTACGCGCTCACCCCCAGCGTCGCGATCGTGGACCCGGTCCTCGCCGCCGACCTGCCCCGGGTCGTCACCGCCGACAGCGGCTTCGACGCCCTCACCCACGCGATCGAGTCGTACGTGTCGGTGTATGCCAGCGACTTCACCGACGGCCCCGCCCTGCACGCCATCAGGATCATCTTCCGTTACCTGGAGCGCGCCGTGACCCGCGGCGCGGCCGACCCGGAGGCCAGGGAGAAGATGCACAACGCCGGCACGATCGCCGGAATGGCCTTCGGCAACGCCTTCCTCGGGATCGTGCACGCCATGTCCCACACACTCGGCGCCACCTTCCACGTGGCCCACGGGCGCACGAACGCCGTCCTGCTGCCGCACGTCATCCGCTACAACGGCACCGTCCCGTCGAAGCTGTCGGGCTGGCCCAAGTATGAGGACTACCGCGCCCCCGAGCGGTTCCAGGAGATCGCCCAGACGCTGGGCCTGCCCGCGGCCACTCCGGCTGAAGGGGTCGAGTCGCTCGCCGCGGCGGTCGAGCGGCTGCGCGACGCGGTCGGGATCGAGCGGTCGTTCCGGGACATCGGCGTCGACGAGAAGGCGTTCCTCGACGCGCTCCCGCAGCAGGCGCTCAACGCGTACGAGGACCAGTGCGCGCCGGCCAACCCCCGGATGCCGATGCTGGAGGACATGCAGGCGCTGATGCGCGCGGCTTACTACGGGTCCTCCCCGGAGTAGGCACCCGCCAACGCGGCGCTGCACTCCATCCGCTGTATCCCGTCCGCCGCACCCTGGCCCCCGCGCTCGGCCTCCACATCGCGGCCGACCGCGGGGGCCGCCGCGTCGCCCGCCACACTCATCCACTCCTGTCATCCGTCATCTCGGCTGGGATGCCGTCGCCGTTGTCCTCCACCACGAGGACCAGCCGGCCGTCCCCGGCGTGGACGACGACGGCGGCGCGGGTGGCCCTGGTGCGGCGGACCGCTGTTCGACAGGGCCTCGCGGAGGACGGCGAGCAGGTGTCGGGCGATCCCGGCGGGCACGTCGTAGGTGGCGTCCACTGCGAAGTTTCGCATCGCGGACATGCCAGTGCCCACCCCCGGGCGGACATGCCAGTGCCCACCCCCGGGACCGGGGGTGGGCACTGGAGCCGATCGTGAGATCAGGCCTGGTTCACTTGAGGATCGGGAAACGGCGGACCAGAGGGGTGGCGGCCCAGATCCTGCCGAGCCCGAAGGTGGCGCCGGCTCCGCCCAGGGCGAGGCCCGCGAGGACGATGGCGTAGACGATGTGCTCGTCCATGAAGGGGTTGGTGGTCAGCGGCAGCTCGGCCGCCCACATCATGACCAGCAGTAGCCCGCCGGCGGCGGCGGCGATGCGCATGCCCACACCGAGGATGAGCGCGGCGCCGATGCCGAGCAGGCCGGTCATGAACAGCCAGTCGACCCAGGCCTGACCGGCGAGGGCGCCGAACAGGTCGCCGAAGGTCCTGTCCGCGGTGCCCTTCAGGAAGCCGGTGGTCGGGCTGCCGCCGTTGATCCACGCCTTGGCGGCGGGGGTGGCGAATCCCCAGCCGAACAGCTTGTCCAGGAAGGCCCACAGGAACACCCAGCCGATCGCGATCCGGGCGGCGGCCCACACGTACCGGACCGGGCCGGCGCCGGTGGCGGCGAGGAGCGTCTCGTCATTCGCGCGGGGGGCGGGGACGGTGACCGGGACGGTGGGAGCGGCGGGGTGGAGGTTGTGGTTCCTCCGGTTACGCCCTTCGGTGATGGCCATGACGGGCCCCTTTCAACGTTTTCGCGTCTGCTCTCTTCTCAACACCTCAAGAAAACCGCGATCACGGGTCGTGCCGCAGGAGCCGTACGGCACCCTTCAATCACTCCGAAGTCCCGTGCTCGTGGGACTTTCGGCCCAAGCGGGGCGGACACCGTGTGTCGTCGCGATCGCCGGGCCCTACGACTGGCGGGGACGGGTCCTGGGTCTCTACCCGCCCGGCAGCCCCGGCGGGAACCTGCGATCGACAGTCCCCCGAGAAAGGAGGCCCGGTCATGACACGGGTGCTGGTCGCCTACGGGTCCAGGCGAGGCTCGACCGCGGACATCGCGGGCTGGATCGGCGACACCCTGCGCGATCAGGGGCTTGAGGCCGAGGTGGCGGACGCCGGGGCGGTCCGCGATGTGACGCCGTACGACGCGGTGGTGCTGGGCGGCGCGCTGTACGCGGGACGCTGGCACAAGGACGCCCGTCGCTTCGCCCGCCGGCACGCCGTGGCGCTGTCGGGACGGCCGGTCTGGCTGTTCAGCAGCGGGCCGCTCGACCGGTCCGCGGACGAGGCGGAGATCCCGCCGGTTCCCCAGGCGGCCCGGGCGTCGGCCGCTCTCGGCGCACGTGAGCACCGGACGTTCGGCGGGCGGCTCGCCCGCGACGCCGAGGGCTTCCTCGCATCGAGGATCGCCGAGAGGACCGGAGGCGACTACCGTGACCCGGACCGGGTGCGCGCCTGGGCCCGGCAGGTCGCCGAGCATGTGGCGACCACGCAGGGGACGGAGGCCTGACCTGCTCCTCGCACCACCACCAGATCACGTGGTGGCAGCTTGCTCCTCCGGGCCCGCCGGGGTGCTCGGGCGGCGGCGCTCACGCCGTTCGGGCATGCCGGTCAGGCCCGGGGTCGCGGACGGTCATCGGCGTCCCTGGCCGGCGCCGGGTGCCGCGACATGCGCCACAACCGGCCCGCCGTGAACGGCGCGGCGGTACGCCTCGCGGGCGGTGGCGCGGATGAGTTCCGGACGGGCGGACGCGGTGGGGCGGATGCACACGTAGATGTGCACCATGCCGTCGATGTCCGCGAGGCGCACGTCGTCCACCGCTCCGGTGAACTCTTCCCGCAGGGCCTCCCGCACGGCGCGCCGTACGACCGGGCCGGTGGCCGCTTCTCGGTTCTCGTCGTCGTCCTGCGGGCGGGGGAGCCGGCGGGGGCCGGTGTTCAGGATCGTCATGACTCGACCCTGCCGCCGACCGTCCGGTGCGGGGAGGGCCGAAGGTCCCCGGGCCCCGCGCTGAACGTCGCTTCGGTCCCGGCCGTGATCGGCTCACGCGCCGAGCGCCCGGCCGGTCAGACGCTGGTGACGCCGTGGGCGGCGAACTGGGCGTGTACGCGATCGAGCAGGGCGCGGTCCGGCGGCCTGACGTCGGCCAGGGGGAACGTGAGCCCGAGCCGGGCGTACTTGCCGGCGGCCATGCGGTGGAAGGGCAGCACGTCGACCCGTTCGACGTTGCCGAGCGTCGCGACGAACCGGGCCAGGCCGTCCACGTTCTCCACTCCGTCGGTGAGGCCGGGAACCAGGACGAACCGCACCCAGACCGGGCGGCCCAGGTCGGCCAGCCGGCGGGCGAAGCGCAGGGTCGGCTCCAGGCTCGCCCCGGTCAGCCGCCGGTAGCCCTTCGGGTCGTACGACTTGATGTCGAGCAGCACGAGGTCGGTGTCGGCGAGCAGCGCGTCGCTCGCGCGGTCGCCGAGGAAGCCCGAGGTGTCCAGCGCGGTGTGCAGGCCGCTCTCGTGGCAGCGGCGCAGGAGTTCGCCGGTGAAGCGGGGCTGGAGCAGCGGTTCGCCGCCGCTGACCGTCACCCCGCCGCCGGCGACAGAGATGAACCGGCGGTATCGGTCCACCTCGGTCATGACCTCGTCCACCGTGACCCGGCGGCCGTCGCGCATCCGCCAGGTCTCGGGGTTGTGGCAGTAGAGGCAGCGCAGCGGGCAGCCGCAGGCGAACACCACGAAGCGGGTGCCCGGACCGTCCACCCCGACCGACAGGTCCCACGACTCGATGACGCCGGAGCCCGCCGCCGGCTCCGCCTGGCAGAGTTCGGCGGCCGCGTCCTGGCGGAGCCGGGCAGTGGACTCTGACGGCACCCTGTCGCGCATCACAGGCGCCCGTGGAAGGTGCGGTCGATCACGTCCTGCTGCTGCTCGCGGGTGAGCCGGACGAAGTTCACGGCGTAGCCGGAGACCCGGATCGTGAGCTGGGGATACTTCTCGGGGTGGTCCATCGCGTCGACCAGCGTGGCCCGGTCGAGCACGTTGACGTTCATGTGGAAGCCGCCCGCGTCGAAGTAGCCGTCGAGCACACCCACCAGGTCGGCGACCCGGTCCTCCACCGTACGGCCCAGCCCTTCGGGGGTGACGGTGCTGGTCAGCGAGATGCCGTCCTGCGCCTGGTCGTAGGGGAGCTTGGCCACCGACACCGCCGACGCGACCAGCCCGTGCCGGTCGCGGCCGTTCATCGGGTTGGCGCCGGGCGCGAACGGCGTGCCGGCCCTGCGCCCGTCGGGGGTGTTGCCGGTGTGCTTGCCGTAGACCACGTTGGAGGTGATGGTGAGCACCGACTGGGTGTGCTCGGCGTCCCGGTAGGCCGGGTGGCGGCGGATCTTGTCCATGAACGCCCGCACCAGGTCCACCGCGATGGCGTCGGCGCGGTCGTCGTTGTTGCCGTACGCCGGGTAGTCGCCCTCCACCACGTAGTCCACGGCGAGCCCGGTCTCGTCGCGGATCACCCGCACGGTCGCGTGCCTGATGGCCGACAGGCTGTCGGCGGCCACCGAGAGGCCCGCGATGCCGCAGGCGAGCGTGCGCTTGACGGGATAGTCGTGCAGCGCCATCTCGATGCGCTCGTAGGCGTACTTGTCGTGCATGTAGTGGATGACGTTCAGCGCGTTCACGTACGTCTTCGCCAGCCAGTCCATCATCCGGTCGAACGCCGCCGCGACCTCCTCGTAGTCGAGCACGTCGCCGGTCAGCGCGGGGCAGGCCGGGCCGACCTGCTCGCCCGTCATCTCGTCGCGCCCACCGTTGATCGCGTACAGCAGGGTCTTGGCGAGGTTGACCCGGGCGCCGAAGAACTGCATCTGCCGGCCGACGGGGGCGGCCGAGACGCAGCAGGCGATGGCGGTGTCGTCGCCGTACGCCGGCCGCATCAGCTCGTCGCTCTCGTACTGGATCGAGCTGGTCTCGATGGAGAGGCGGGCGCAGAACCGCTTGAACGGCTCGGGCAGCCGCGGTGACCAGAAAACGGTCAGGTTCGGCTCCGGCGCCGGGCCGAGGTTGCGCAGCGTCTGCAGGTAGCGGTAGCTGGTGCGGGTGACCAGCGGCCTGCCGTCGGCGCCGATGCCGCCGATCGACTCCGTCACCCAGGTCGGGTCGCCGGAGAAGAGCTGGTCGTACTCGGGAGTGCGCAGGAAGCGGACGATGCGCAGCTTGATCACGAAGTCGTCGACGAGCTCCTGGGCCTCCTGCTCGGTGAGCCAGCCCTCGGCGAGGTCACGCTCCAGGTAGACGTCCACGAAGGTGGAGGTGCGGCCGAGGGACATCGCCGCGCCGTTCTGCTCCTTCACGGCGGCGAGGTAGGCGAAGTACAGCCACTGAATCGCCTCGTGGGCCGTCGCGGCGGGGTGGGAGATGTCGTGGCCGTAGGAGGCGGCCATGGTCTTCAGCTCGCCCAGCGCGCGGATCTGCTCGGCCAGCTCCTCCCGGTCGCGGATGACCGCGTCGGTGGAGAACTCCCCGTCGAGCGAGCGCAGTTCGGCCCGTTTGGCCTCGACAAGCCGGTCCACGCCGTAGAGGGCGACGCGCCGGTAGTCGCCGATGATGCGCCCGCGGCCGTACGCGTCGGGCAGGCCGGTGATGACCCCGGCGCGGCGGGCCGCCCGGATCTCGGGGGTGTAGGCGTCGAAGACGCCGTCGTTGTGCGTCTTGCGATACCTGGTGAAGATCTCCTTCACCTGGGGGGCGAGTGCGTACCCGTACGCGGCGAGGCCGTTCTCCACCATCCGCAGCCCGCCCGCGGGCATGATCGCCCGCTTCAGCGGGGCGTCGGTCTGCAGGCCGACGATCAGCTCGCGGCCGCAGTCGATGTAGCCGGGCCGGTGCGAGGTGATGGAGGAGGGCGTGGCGGTGTCCACGTCGTACACCCCGCGCCGCCGCTCCTCGGGGAACAGGGCCGACACCTCCGCCCACACCGCGCGGGTCCGCTCGGTGGGGCCCTCCAGGAACGACTCGTCGCCTTCGTACGGCGTGTAGTTGGCCTGGATGAAGTCGCGCACATCGACCCGCTCACGCCAGGCCGTGCCGCGGAAGCCGCGCCACGCGCCGTGCGCGGCCGCCTGCTCCCTGGCCCCGTGCTCCCTGACCCCATGCTCGCCGGGCTGTGTGACCGTCATCGTCGGCCCCTCTCGTCGGTGTCCGCTTTCACTGTCGTTCCTGCGGTCGTCCGTCTCGCCGAGCAGAGGTCACCGATCACGAGGACCAAAGTCATCCGGCCGTCGCCGGTCCGTGTAACTTTCAGCCGCGGCTTGATCGCGCGGAGGCGCGACACACCCCGTGGGCGGCACCGGGACCCGCCGTGCCGAGCGACCCGGTCACGCTCCGCCGATCGTCCGTTGACGCCCGAACCACGACGTGCGTACGGTCCGCCTGCGAACCCGAAGTCACTACGAAGGAAATCGTTTGTCGGGCTCACCACGAGCGGCGATTCGGCGAATGTGGCATGTGGAGTGCGTGAAGGTTTTCGTCACCCGGCCAGTCGCCCCGCCATCGGCAACCAGTCGGAAACCGGTATCTCGGCAACTTCGCGCCCCGCCTCGGCGGCTCCCGCTCAGGCTCTCCTCTCCAACCCACCACCGCCTTCGAGGACACACATGCGACTCTTCTCCCATCGATCGGGGACGGCGCTGGCCGCCGTCCTCTGTGCCGGGGCCACGGCCCTCACTCTCACGCCGGCCGCCCAGGCTGCGGCCGGCTGCCAGGTCACCTACACGATCAGCAGCGAGTGGCCGGGGGGTTTCGGCGCGAACGTCAGCGTCGACAACCTCGGTGACCCGATCAGCGGCTGGAAGCTGACCTGGTCGTTCGGCGCGGGCCAGACCGTCACCCAGCTCTGGAACGGCAGCTACACCCAGTCGGGCGCGCAGGTCACCGTCACCGACGCCGGCTACAACGCCTCCATCCCCACCGGCGGCTCGGCCGGCTTCGGCTTCAACGGCTCGTCGACCGGTTCCAACCCCGTCCCTGCGAACTTCGCCCTCAACGGCACCCCCTGCACCGGCGCCGTCAGCAGCCCGTCGGCGAGCCCCACCCGGTCGCCCAGCGCGAGCCCGAGCGCGTCCCCCTCACAGAGCCCGTCGCCCAGCGCCTCGCCGAGCGCCTCGCCCAGTCCCTCGCCGAGCCCTTCGGTCAGCCCCTCGGGCAGCCCGCCTCCCACGAACCCCGTGGGCAAGGTGCTCACCGTGGCCGCCGGCTCCCCGTTCCGGCCGGTCACCCACGTCGCGACCGGCGGCCTGTACGGCCTGGCGGAGAACGGCAAACCGGCGGACTCGACCCTGCTGCCGCTGAAGGTCAACTCGTTGACGCAGCCGGCCCCCGGGGTGGGACAGCGGCCCAACGGCCAGCCGCCCGGCGGAGACTCGCTGCTGGTGGCGCCGCAGGCCACCCGGGTCGGCGCGGGGGAGTACATCCGGATGCCGGACATCTACTCCAACTTCCCCTACCAGTGGGTGAGCTGGAACGACTGGCTCGCCAAGGTGGACACGATGGTCCGCGCCCGGCTGAACGCCACCTCGGTGAGCAACATCCTCGGCTGGGAGCTGTGGAACGAGCCGGACTGGACGTGGAAGACCGCCAACGCCGGGGCCTTCAACGACGGCTGGACGCGCACCTTCCGGGCGGTGCGGGCGCTGGACACCACGACGCCGATCGTGGGGCCGAGCATCTCCTACTACAACCGCTCGTGGCTGTCGTCGTTCCTCAGCAGCGCCAAGGCGGCCGGCACGCTGCCGGACATCATCTGCTGGCATGAGCTGGGCAGCCCCAACAACATCGCCGCCAACATCGCCGACTACCGCGCGCTGGAGTCGTCGCTGGGCATCAGCCCCCGGCGGATCTCGATCAACGAGTACGCCGCGACGAGCGAGGTGGACGTCCCCGGCCGGATCGCCAGCTACGTGGCCAAGTTCGAGCGGGCCGGGGTGGAGTCGGCGCACCGGGCGTTCTGGTACGAGTTCGGCACCATGAACGGCCTGGTGACCAACAACACCCAGCCCACCGGGACCTGGTGGCTCTACAAGTGGTACGGCGACATGGCCGGCCGGATGGTCACCACCACCCCGCCGAACCAGACCGGGCTGGACGGCTTCGCCTCCTACGACAGCACCCGCAAGATCGTGAATGTGGTCCTGGGCAACGAGGCCGGCACCAACACGGTCCGCCTGACCGGGATCGGCGCGCTCGGCCCCTCCGTCCAGGTGACCGTGGAGTCGACGCACACGCAGAGCCGCTTCACCTCGGCCCCGGCGGCCACCCCCATCTCCAGCACCGTCTATTGCGTGACCGGTGACCAGCTGCTGGTGATCGTGCCGAACATGGCCGCCTCCGACGGATATCACGTGGTCGTCCAGCCGGCCGGCGGGGTGCCGTCGTACCAGCAGCGGTACGAGGCGGAGGACGGGTCGGTCTTCCGCGCGCAGCGGCTGACGGCCTCCAGCGCGTCCGAGGGCGGCTACGTGGGCCGCATCGACAACGCCACGAGCACGCACTCCACCGACAGCTACGTCGACTTCGTGGTGAACGTGCCGACCGCGAGGACGTACACGATGACCATCGGCTACGCCAACGGCGGCGGCGCCACCGCCACCCAGGGCCTGGCCGTGAACGGCGGATCGTGGGGCACCGTCAGCTACCCGGCCACCTCCGGCTGGGGCCAGTTCGGCGCGACCACCGACACCACCGTCAGCCTCAAGGCCGGATACAACGTGATCCGCCTGGCCAAGGGTTCTCCCGGATTCTCCGGTGCGACCGGCAACGCCGAACTGGACTACATCCAGCTCAGCTGAGTCGCGCCGGCACACCCGACCGCCCGCGCCGGCAGCACGCCGGCGCGGGCGGCCGCCGTCATCAGGCCGCTGTCACCAGGCCGCCGTCATCAGGCGGGTCAGTCCTTGACGGCTCCCGCGGTCACTCCGGCGGCGACGTAGCGCTGCGCGAGGACGAGGAGCACGGTGGCGGGGATCGAGGCGATCACGGCGGTGGCCATGATGGCGTTCCACTGCTGGTTGTTGTTGCCGATGTAGTGGTAGATGCCGAGGGTGATGGGCTGGTGGTCGCCGCCCTGGTCGAGGGTGCTCGCGAAGACGAAGTCCGACCAGGCCCACAGGAAGGCGAACAGCGACACCGTGATGACCGCGTTGCGGCTGACCGGCAGCACGACCGACCAGAAGGTGCGCAGCGCTCCCGCGCCGTCCACGCGGGCCGCCTGCGTGAGCTCTTCGGGGATGCCGGACATGAACGTCGTGAAGATCAGCACCGCGAACGGCACCGCCAGCGTGGAGTCGGCCAGGATCAGCCCCGGCACGGTGTTCAGCACGCCCGTGCTGAGGTAGATCGCGTAGAAGCCCATCGCCATGATCACACCGGGGATCATCTGCGCGACCAGCAGCAGGAAGCCCAGCACGCCGCCGCCCCGGGGCCGCAGCCTGGCCAGGGAGTAGGCGGCCGGCGCGGAGACGACCAGCGTCAGGGCGACCGTGCCCAGTCCCACCACCATGCTGGTCGCGAGGTACGGCAGCTGCCGGCCGAGCACCTCGCGGTAGCCCTCCAGCGTCCCGTTCACGGGGAACCAGTTCGGCGGCGACCTGCGCATGTCCTGGTCCCGCGTGAACGACACATTGATCATCCAGTAGACCGGGAACAGCATCAGCGCCGTGAACACCACACCCAGGCCGGTGTGCCACCAGCCGCGTCCGCCCGCCCTCATGCCGTTCCCTGCCTTCGCTGCACGCGGATGTAGACGAGCCCGAAGACCAGCGCGATGACGATCAGCAGGTTGCCGACCGCGGCGCCGGGCCCGAACGCCGGGAGCAGGTTGCCGAACCCCAGCCGGTACGACCAGGTCGCCAGCGTCGTGGAGGCTCCGCTGGGCCCGCCCTTCGTCATGATCCAGATGATGTCGAACACCTTGAGCGTGTAGACGAGCCCGAGCAGCAGCGTGATCGCCGAGACCGGCCGCAACAGGGGGAACGTCACCCGCCGGAACCGCGTCCAGCCCGTCGCCCCGTCGATCTCGGCCGCCTCGTGGACCTGCGCCGGGATCGCCTGCAGGCCGCTGTGGAGCACCACGAGGTTGAACGGGATGCCGATCCAGATGTTGGCGATGGTGACCGACCACAGCGCCCAGTCCGGCGAGGTCAGCCAGTGGACCGGAACCAGGCCGACCGCGCCGAGGACGGCGTTGACGACGCCCGAGTCGCTGTTGAGCATCCACGACCAGGTCGAGGACGACACGATCAGCGGCAGCAGCCACGGCACCAGGAACAGCGCCCGCAGCGTCGCCGACAACCGGAAGCGCCGGGTGAAGAACATCGCCAGCGCGAGCCCGATGGTGAACTGGAAGACCAGCGACACCACGGTGAACACCACCGTGTGCCACAGCGCGGGCCCGAACGTCGCGTCGCGGACGACCTTCAGATAGTTGGCGAGCCCGGTGAACGGCGCGTCGCCCCGTACGAACGACCGCACGGTGTAGTCGCGCAGGCTCAGCTCGACGTTGCGGTAGAGCGGATAGGCGTAGAACGCGAGCAGGTAGACCACCAGGGGCGTGAGAAACGCCCAGGCCGCCCACTGGCCCGGCCGGTTCCGGCGCGTGAGCGCCCGGCGGACACCGCCCTGCCCGCGCGCCGGGGCCCGCTCCCGCCGGTCGCCCGCCGGCGGGGGAGCCGGCGTCCGTGTGGCGTGTTCCATGCTTTCCCTCGTCTGACTCTGACGGCCGGGCACAGGCCCGGAGCGGCGCCCCGGGCCGGTGGCACCTACTGGGTGGCGCTCGCCGCCGCGGTCTGGGCGGCGGCCAGCGCCTCCTGCGGCGGCTGCGATCCGCTCAACGCGGCCTGCGTCGCCTTCCACAGGGGCTCGGAGATCTTGGGGTACTTCGTGCCGAGGTTGTCGCTGGTGCGGCCCTTGGCCGCCTTGACCGCCTCCACCCACACCTTCAGGTCCGGGTTCTGCTCCACCTGCTTCGCCTGCACCTCCTCGGTCGGGGCGATGTACGACAAGGTGGTGTCGGTGGCCAGGGAGTTGTCGGTGCTGGCCAGGCAGGTCACCAGCTTCTGGGAGACGGCGTAGCGGGCCGTGTCCTGCTGCACCGGGATGCTCACGAACTCGCCGCCGGTCGGGGCGGGTGCGGTGCCGCCGTCCTTGGCGGGGATCGGGATGATGCCGTACGGGAACCCGGCCTTCTTCGCGTTGGCGAGCTGCCAGGTGCCGTTCTCGGCGAAGGCGAAGTCGCCGGTCGCGAACTCCTGCCAGCTGGTCGTCTGGGTGTTGTTGATCACCGAGTTGGGGGCGTACCCCTTCTTCACCCAGTCGGTCCACAGCGACAGCGCCGCGACGCCCTCCGGCGAGTCCAGCTTGGTCAGGTTCGCGCCGGAGCCCCAGAACCAGGGCAGGAACTGGAAGCTGCCCTCCTCGGTGCCGATCGCGGAGAACGTGATGCCCTTCTTGCCCGCCGCCTTCACCTTCTCCAGCGCCGCCGTCAGCGACGCCCAGTCCCTGACGCCGTCGGCGTCCACCCCGGCCTTCTTCAGCACGTCCTTGTTGTAGTACAGCGCGAGCGTGTTGGCCCCGATCGGGATGCCGTACGTCTTGCCGCCGATCTGGCCCGCCGCGAGCAGGTTCGGCGAGGCGGCCGAGGTGTCGATCTTCGTCTCGTCCGTCGAGGTCAGCACCCCCGCCTCGGCCAGGGTCGAGACGACCGGGTTGTCCACGATGAGCACGTCCGGCGAGTTGCCCTGCTGCGCCGCGAGCAGCGCCTTGTTGGTCAGGTCGGTGGTGTCGTAGCCGGTCCGCTTGACGGTCACCCCGGCCTGCGTCCCGCACTGGCCGAGCAGCTTCACCCAGTCGGAGGAGTCGTCGAACTGCGGGTACGGATCCCAGATCGTGTACGTCCCGCCCCCGGCCGCCTGGCTCGCGCCGCCCGCCGGAGCGTCACCCGCCGGAGCGTCGCCGCCGGAGGATCCGGAGCACGCGGTCAGGCCGCCCGCGACGGTGAGGACCACCAGGCCCAGGCCGGCGACGCGCCGTCTCCTGTCAAGGCTTTCCATGTCGATCTCCCTTTCGACGGCCGGCGTCCGGCCGATGTCATCGCGTTCTCCGATGCGGCGCGGCCGCGCGGTCATCCGGTGGCGGCGACCGGGATCCAGACCCGCATCGGGCCCTCGCTCCGGTTGCCCCACAGGAAGTACGGCACCGCCGTGAGGGTGAGCGGGGCGCTGTGACGCTCCCTCGCGGGCGCGTCGGCGTACAGGGAGGCGCCGGGCTCGGCGAGCCTGCCGCCGGCGGTGAGGACGACCGGGAAGTCCGGCAGGTCCTCGCGGCGCCCCGCCTCGACGGGGACGGCGGGGTCGAGCCGCACGTCCTCCAGCACCGTGCCGGGCGGCAGGTCGGCCTGCTCCAGGCAGTAGACGAGCGGCCCCCGGGCCAGGGCGACGCAGCCGCGCACCGCGTCCACCCGGGGATGCGCGGTCACCCGCCGGACCGGCATCTCCAGGTCGAGGACGACCGTCGTGCCCGGCGCCCAGACCCGGGTGAGCCGTACGTAGCCGTCCCGGGCGGGGGCCGTCACCGGGCCGCCGCCGATCCGGACCGCGTACGCGTCGCACCAGTCCGGCACGCGCAGCGCGAGCGTCCAGGGGGTGTCGGCCTCGGACGTCACGGTGAGCTCGATCCGGCCCTGCCAGGGGTATTCGGTGCGCACGTCCACCCGCACGGCGGAGCCCGCGACCTCGGCGGTCACGCTGCCCGCGGCGTACAGGTGGATCTGCAGGCCGTCGCCCGCGGCCGTGGCCAGATAGCCGTGCAGCGAGGCCATCAGCCGGGCGATGTTGGGCGGGCAGCAGGCGCAGGAGTACCACGGCAGCCGCCGCGCCTGCGCCTCCTCCCCGGAGCCGGTGTGGCCCGTGCGCGACTGCAGGGGGTTGGAGTAGAAGAAACGCCTTCCGTCGAGGGACACGGCGACGGCGACCGCGTTGTACAGCGCCCGCTCCATCTCGTCGGCGTACCGGGCGCGGCCGGTCGCCAGCAGCAGCCGCCAGTTCCACTGGAAGCTCGCGATCGCCGCGCAGGTCTCGGCGTACGCCCGGTCCGGCGGCAGTTCGTACGGATCGCCGTACGCCTCGTCGCGGTGGCGCGACCCGTGCGCCCCGGTCACGTAGGTGCGCCGGTGCACGGCGTCCTCCCACAATCGCTCCGCCGCGTCCAGCAGCGTGTGGTCGCCGGTCTCCACGCCGACGTCGACCATCCCGGCGAGGAGATAGAGCTGTCGTACCGCGTGCCCGGTGACCTCCGCCGCCTCGCGTACGGGCACGTGGTCCTGGTAGTACGCGGGGCCGAACCGGCCGGGCCCGAGCAGTCCCCGTCCGCGCAGGTCGAGGAACCGGCGGGCCAGGTCGAGGTAGGGCCGGTGCCCGGTCAGCCGGTACAGCTCGGCGAGCGCGGTCTCGATCTCCGGGTGCCCGCAGACCTCCTCGGCGCCACCCGGCCCGAAACGCTCCACCAGCAGGTCGGCGAAACGGCGCGCGACGGCCGCCAGGTCCGGGCTCACGCCGGTCCTGGCGGCGGCGACGGCGGCCTGGACGAGGTGACCGGCGCAGTACAGCTCGTGGCTCCACTCCGGCCTGCGCCAGCGTTCGTCCGGCGCGGCGACGGTGAAGTAGGAGTTGAGGTAGCCGTCCGGTCCCTGGGCGCGGGCGAGCAGCGTGGTCGTGTCGTCGACGAACGACCGCAGCGAGGCGTCGCCGGGCGAGGAGGCGAGCTCCCAGGCCGCGCCCTCCAGCGTCTTGTGGACGTCGGAGTCGGCGAACCACATGCCCGCGAAGGCGTCGCCGGACTCGCCCGCCGCCGCGCGGAGGTTGGCGATGTTGCCGTGGGCGTGCAGGTTGTCCACGCAGTGCGGGATCGTGTCCTCGGCGTTGCGCCGCTGCCACCGCCCCAGCAGGCCGCCGGGGTCCAGCCGGGCCTCGTGCACGCCGAGCGGCCGCAGCGCGACGACGGCGCCGGGCCGCGGGGCGACAGGTGCGACCGGTGCGACCGGTGCGGTGGGCTCCCGAGGGCCGAGGCCGGGGGGCGGGGGGTCTGACAGCTTCTGCTCGGTCATTCCTGATCTCTCGTGGGGGGAGGCTCGCGGGACGGCGGGCCAGGGAAACGAGGAAGGGGGGAAATCCGGGGCAGCTGGAAACAAAGGAAAACGATTGCCGACAAGTTACCAATGTGAAGTTGGGGCGTCAACACCGCGTTTCCGGCGCGTTACCCGTGCTCCATCGCGCTATACAGTGAATGGCGGCAACGTCCCCGGAAACTGGAGGAAACGTGGGGAGACCGGAGCGTCACGCCACTATCGCCGACGTCGCGGCACTGGCCGGGGTGTCGGTGGGCACGGCCTCCAAAGCGCTCAACGGGCGCGGGTCGCTGCGCGAGGAGACCCGGACGCGGGTTCGCGAGGCCGCCCGGCAGCTCAGCTTCCAGGCCAACGCCGGCGCGCGGAGCCTGCACTCGGGGCGCACCTACACCGTCGGGATGATCACTACGGACACCATCGGCCGGTTCAGCATCCCGGTCCTCATGGGCGCCGAGGACGCGCTCGGCGCCGGGGAGATGTCGGTCTTCCTCTGCGACGGCCGCGACGACCCCATCCGTGAGCAGTACTACGTCAAAACCCTGCTCAGCCGCCGGGTCGACGGGATCATCGTGACCGGCCGGCGCACCGAGGCGCGCATGTCCATCGGCCCGAACCTGCCCGTTCCCGTGGTGTACGCCTTCATCAGTTCCGCCGACCCGGGGGACTGCTCGGTGGTTCCCGACGAGGCGGGCGGAGCGCGGAAGGCGGTCGAGCACCTGCTGGCGGTCGGGCGCACCCGGATCGCCCACGTCACCGGGCCGGAGCATCACAACTCCGCGCGGGTGCGAGCGGCGGCGGCGCTGGAACGGCTGGCCGAGGCGGAGCTCGAACCGGTCGCGCCGCCGCTGTTCGGCGGCTGGAGCGAGGCGTGGGGCCGGCAGGCCGTCGGAATCCTGCTGGCGGGCCGGGCGGAGTTCGACGCCGTCTTCTGCGGCAGCGACCAGATCGCCCGCGGGGTGAGCGACGCGCTGCGCGCCGCCGGGCGGCGGGTCCCGCAGGACGTCGCCCTCGTCGGTTTCGACAACTGGGACGTCATGACCGAGGGCGCCCAGCCACCGCTGACCAGCGTCGACATGGATCTCGAAGGTCTGGGCCGGTCGGCGGCCGAGATGCTGCTGTCCGCCATCAACGGCACCGCCTCTCCGGGCCGGCACGAGCACCCCTGCCGGCTCGTGGTGCGCGAGTCGACCATCGTGCCGCTCGCATAAGCGTGCCGGGCCCCGGCGGTGGGGCCGGCGGGACGGGACAACGGATGGTCTTCCGGGTACGGTCGGAGGACCAAGGTCCCTGACATCCCCGCTGTCCGAAAGGAAAGGGTGAGGCGCAAGCAGCCTCTCCCCCCGGAGGAACGGAAATGACAGCCGACACGGCAACCGTGCAGCACCGACGTGAGGGCGGCCGGGCGGTCGCGCTGACGCTGGCGACGGCGGGGTTCGCGGTGAACTTCTGGGCCTGGGCGCTGCTCAGCCCGCTCAGCTCGACGTACAAGGAACTGCTCGGCCTGACGCCGTTCGAGGCGTCGGTGCTGGTCGCGGTCCCGGTCGTCGTCGGGTCGCTCGGCCGGATCGTCCTCGGCGCGCTGACCGACCGATACGGCGGGCGGCTGATGTTCGCGGTGACGAGCATGCTCGGCGTGGTCCCGGTGGTCCTCCTCGCCTTCGCCGGGAGCTATCCGGCGCTGCTGGCAGGAGGGCTCGTCCTCGGCCTGACGGGCGCGACCTTCGCGATCGGCGTGCCGTTCGTCAACGCCTGGTTCCCGCCGGAGCGCCGCGGGCTGGCTCTGGGGATCTTCGGGATGGGCAACATCGGCACGGCGATCTCCGGCTTCGCCACTCCGTGGCTGGCGGACAGGTTCGGCCGGCCGGTGCCGTTCTTTGTGGTCGCGGTCGCGCTGGTGGTGGTCGGCCTGGCGTTCCTGGCGTTCGGCCGGGAGGCGCCCGGCAGCCGCCGGACGACCGAACCGTTCCTGTCGAGGTTCCTGGCGGCCGGGAGGTTGCGCGTCACCCGGGAACTGGCCGCGATGTACGCGCTGACCTTCGGCGGGTTCGTGGCGTTCGGCGCCTACCTGCCCCTTTATCTGAAGGCGGTCTACGGGCTGTCCACCGCCGACGCGGCGGCGCGGGCGGCCGGGTTCGTCGTGCTGGCCACGCTCGCCCGTCCGGTGGGCGGCTGGCTGGCGGACCGCTTCGGCGGCCGGATCATGCTCTCCGGGGCGCTCGCCGTCGCGGTGGTGTGCGCGGTCGCCGTGTCGTTCGCCCCGCCGATGCCGCCCGCCACGGCCGGCTTCCTGGCCATGGCGGCCGCGCTGGGCCTGGGCAACGGAGCCGTGTTCGCATTGCTCGGACGGGCCGTGCCGGCGACCGCTATTGGCAGCGCGACGGGGGTGGTCGGCGCGGTCGGCGGCCTCGGCGGGTTCCTGCCGCCGATCGTCATGGGCCTGATCTACCAGGCCACCGGTTCGTACGCCATCGGGCTCATGCTGCTGGCGGCCGTCGCCGCGGCGGCGCTGGTGTACTGCTGGTTCGTGCTGCGCCCCGGCGGACCCGGCGGACCCGGCGTTCCGGAGTGGTCCGGACCGGCCCACGACCTCGTCTGACGTGAGGGAGAGGAAATCGATGTCGAGGATCGACGGGCCGTTCGACGACGCCCTGATCGGGCTCGGACGGCACCTGCGCCGCGGCGAGGTGTCGGCGGACCTGCGCACGCTCCACCAGATCGGCGGACGCCAGGGCGACGTGTTCTACCGGGACCGGTGGAGCCACGACAAGGTGGTGCGCTCCACCCACGGGGTGAACTGCACCGGGTCGTGCTCCTGGAAGGTGTACGTCAAGGACGGCATCATCACCTGGGAGGCCCAGCAGACCGACTACCCCAGCGTGGGCGACGACCGGCCCGAGTACGAGCCGCGCGGCTGCCCGCGCGGGGCCGCGTTCTCCTGGTACACCTACTCGCCGACCCGGGTGCGCTACCCGTACGCCCGGGGCGTGCTGGTGGAGATGTACCGCGAGGCGAAGGCCCGGCTGGGCGACCCGGTCGCCGCCTGGGCCGAGATCACGACCGACCCGGTCAAGCGGCGCCGCTACCAGGAGGTCCGGGGCAGGGGCGGGCTCGTCCGCGTCTCCTGGGACGAGGCCACCGAGATCGTCGCCGCCGCGCACGTGCACACGATCAAGGCGTACGGGCCCGACCGGATCGCGGGGTTCTCGCCGATCCCGGCGATGTCGATGGTCTCCCACGCCGTCGGCGCGCGGTTCGTCTCGCTGCTCGGCGGCACGATGCTGTCGTTCTACGACTGGTACGCCGACCTGCCGGTGGCCTCGCCCCAGGTCTTCGGCGACCAGACCGACGTGCCGGAGTCGGCGGACTGGTGGGACGCCTCCTACCTGATGCTGTGGGGTTCCAACGTGCCGGTCACCCGCACCCCGGACGCCCACTACATGGCCGAGGCGCGGTACCGGGGGCAGAAGGTCGTCGTCATGGCCCCCGACTACAACGACGCGGCCAAGTTCGCCGACGAGTGGCTCTCGCCGCACCCCGGCACCGACGGCGCCCTCGCCATGGCCATGGGCCAGGTGATCCTCCGGGAGTTCTTCGTCGAGCGGGAGACGCCCCGCTTCGCCGACTACGTCAAGCGCTACACCGACCTGCCCTTCCTCGTGCGGCTGCGCGAGCACGACGGGGCGTACGTGCCGGACAAGTTCCTCACCTCCGCCGACCTGGGCGGGCAGGGCGAGGAGGCGGCGTTCAAGACCGTGCTGCTCGACTCCCGCGACGGTGAGCCGGTGGTGCCGGGCGGCTCGCTCGGCTTCCGGTTCTCGGCCGAGGGGGAGGGGCGCTGGAACCTCGACCTCGGCGAGGTGGACCCGGCCCTCACCCTGCTCGGCCAGGGGGAGGCGGTGCCGGTGACGCTGCCGCGGTTCGACGATCCCGGCGAGGCGGTGATGCGGCGCGGCGTGCCCGCCCGCCGCGTCGGCGGCCACCTGGTGACGACGGTCTTCGACCTGACGCTGGCGCAGTACGGCGTGGCCCGCGACGGGCTGCCGGGGGAGTGGCCGGCCGGCTACGACGACCCGGCGCAGCCGTACACCCCCGCCTGGCAGGAGGCGATCACGTCGGTGCCCGCGGCGGCGGCCGCGCGGATCGCGCGGGAGTTCGCCCGCAACGCCGAGGAGTCCGGTGGCCGATCCATGATCATCCTGGGTGCGGGGACCAATCACTGGTTCCACTCCGACACGATGTACCGGGCGTTTCTCGCGCTGGTCACGCTCACCGGCTGCCAGGGCGTCAACGGCGGCGGCTGGGCGCACTACGTCGGGCAGGAGAAGTGCCGTCCGGTCACCGGCTGGGCCCAGATGGCCTTCGGACTCGACTGGGTCCGCCCGCCCCGGCAGATGATCGGCACCGCGTACTGGTATCTCAACACCGGCCAGTGGCGCTACGACGAGCACACCCCCGACGCGGTCGCCTCGCCGCTCGGCCACGGCCTGTTCGCCGGTCGCACCGGCGCCGACCTGCTCGCCCAGTCGGCCCGGCTGGGCTGGATGCCGTCCTATCCCACTTTCGCCCGCAACCCGCTCGACCTGGCCGACGAGGCCGAGCGGGCGGGCGGGGACGCGGGCCCGTACGTCGCGGAGGAGGTGCGCGCGGGCCGGCTGCGCTTCGCCTGCGAGGACCCCGACGCGCCGGAGAACTGGCCGCGGGTGCTGACGGTGTGGCGGGCCAACCTGCTCGGCTCCTCGGCCAAGGGCAACGAGTACTTCCTGCGGCACCTGCTCGGCGCCTCCGACGCGGTCCGGGCGGAGGAGAACGCCCCGGACCGGCGGCCGGTGGACGTGACCTGGCGGGACGAGGCCCCCCGGGGCAAGCTCGACCTGCTGCTGTCGCTCGACTTCCGGATGACCTCGACCACGTTGTTCTCCGACATCGTGCTCCCGGCGGCCACCTGGTACGAGAAGCACGACCTGTCGTCCACCGACATGCACCCGTTCGTACACGCCTTCACCCCGGCGATCGACCCGCCGTGGCAGACGCGTACCGACTTCGCCGCCTTCCATGCCGTCGCGCGGGCGTTCAGCGCGCTGGCGCGCGACCACCTCGGCGTACGCCGGGACGTGGTCGCCGTGCCGCTGCTGCACGACACGCCGGACGAGCTGGCCAGCCCGCACGGACGGGTACGCGACTGGCGGCGGACCGGTGAGGCGCCGGTGCCGGGCCGCACGTTCCCCAGGATCGTGGTGGTGGAGCGGGACTACGGGGCGATCGCCGAGAAGCTGGCCGCGCTCGGCCCGCTGGCCGAGCGCCTGGGCGCCACGACCAAGGGCGTCACCTTCGACGTCGCGGCCGAGGTCGAACGGCTGGGCAGGGTGATCGGGACCGTGCGCGGGGGAGCGGCCGACGGGCGGCCGTCCCTGGCGACCGACCTCGCGATGTGCGAGACGATCCTCGCGCTGTCGGGCACGACCAACGGCCGGCTGGCGGCGCAGGGGTTCGAGAACCTGGCCCGCCGCACCGGCACCGACCTCGGCGGGCTGGCCGACGAGCACCGCCGGATCACTTTCGCGGACACCCAGGCCCGGCCGGTGCCCGTGATCACCTCGCCGGAGTGGTCGGGCAGCGAGACCGGAGGGCGGCGCTACTCCGCCTTCACGATCAACGTCGAGCACCGCAAGCCCTGGCACACCCTGACCGGCCGCCAGCACTTCTACCTCGACCACGACTGGATGCAGGAGGCCGGCGAGGTGCTGCCCGTCTACCGGCCGCCGCTCAACACCGCCGCCCTCGCCGCGGGACCGGGCGGCGAGGACGGCATCGTGGTGCGGTACCTCACCCTGCACTCCAAGTGGTCGATCCATTCGGAGTACCAGGACAACCTGCTGATGCTGACGCTGTCGCGAGGCGGCCCGACGATCTGGATGAGCCCGGCCGACGCGGCGCGGGTCGGCATCCGCGACAACGACTGGGTGGAGGCCGTCAACCGCAACGGCGTCGTGGTCGCGCGGGCCGTGGTCTCCCACCGCATGCCCGCCGGGACCGTGTACATGTACCACGCCCAGGAGCGCGTGGTGGACGTGCCCAGGAGCGAGGCCTCCGGCAGGCGCGGCGGCATCCACAACAGCCTGACCCGCCTGCTGATCAAACCCACCCACCTGATCGGCGGGTACGCCCAGCTCAGCTTCGCCTTCAACTATCTCGGGCCGACGGGCCACCAGCGCGACGAGGTCACCGTGATCCGCCGCCGCGCCCAGGAGGTGGACTACTGACATGAGAGTCATGGCCCAGCTCGCGATGGTGATGAACCTCGACAAGTGCATCGGCTGCCACACCTGCTCGGTCACCTGCAAACAGGCGTGGACCAACCGGGCCGGCACCGAGTACGTCTGGTTCAACAACGTCGAGACCCGGCCCGGACAGGGCTACCCCCGCACGTACCAGGACCAGGACAAGTGGAAGGGCGGCTGGGAGCTCAACCGGCGCGGGCGGCTCCGGCTCAGGGCCGGCGGACGGCTCAAGAAGCTGCTGACCATCTTCGCCAACCCGCTCATGCCCTCCATCGGCGACTACTACGAACCCTGGACCTACGACTACGACCGGCTGTTCTCCGCGCCGGTCACCGAGGACACCCCCGTCGCCCGTCCCCGCTCACTCATCACCGGCGAACCGACGAAGATCAAGTGGAGCGCCAACTGGGACGACGACCTCGCCGGCGCGCCCGAGCTGGCCCCCGCCGACCCCGTGCTGCGCAAGCTGTCCGACCAGGTGAAGCTCGAGTTCGAGCAGGCCTTCATGTTCTACCTGCCGCGCATCTGCGAGCACTGCCTCAACCCGTCGTGCGTGGCCTCCTGCCCCTCCGGGGCCATGTACAAGCGCTCCGAGGACGGCATCGTGCTGGTCGACCAGGACCGCTGCCGCGGCTGGCGGATGTGCGTCACCGGCTGCCCGTACAAGAAGGTGTACTTCAACCACCGCACCGGCAAGGCCGAGAAGTGCACGTTCTGCTATCCGAGGGTCGAGGTCGGCATCCCCACCGTCTGCTCGGAGACCTGCGTCGGACGGCTCCGCTACATCGGGCTCGTCCTCTACGACGCCGACCGCGTCGCCGAGGCCGCCTCCACGCCGGACGAGAAGGCGCTGTACGAGGCGCAGAAGAGCGTCATGCTCGATCCCCGCGACCCCGAGGTGATCGCCGCGGCCAGGGCCTCCGGTATCCCCGAGGACTGGCTGGAGGCGGCCGCGAACTCCCCGATCCACAAGCTGATCTTCGACTACGGCGTGGCGCTGCCGCTGCATCCCGAGTACCGGACCATGCCGATGGTCTGGTACATCCCGCCCCTGTCGCCCATGGTCGACGTGCTGCGCGAGACCGGCCACGACGGCGAGCGGGCGGGCAACCTGTTCGGCGCCATCGACGCGCTGCGCATCCCCGTCGGCTATCTGGCCGAGCTGTTCTCCGCGGGCGACCCGGAGCCCGTACGCGCGGTGCTGCGCCGCCTGGCCGCGATGCGGTCGTACATGCGGGGGATCAACCTCGCCGGGGAACGCGACGAGTCGATTCCCGCCGCCGTGGGGCTCAAGGGCGACCAGATCGAGGAGATGTACCGCCTGCTGGCCATCGCCCCCTACGGCGAGCGGTACGTCATCCCCAAGGCGCACGCCGAAGAGGGCGCCCGGCTGGAGGAGCTCGCCACCGGCTGCAGCCTCGACTACGACGGCGGTCCCGGCATGGGCGGGCCGTTCGGCGAGGCGTCCGGCCCGCCCGCCCCGGTGGCCGTGGAGAACTTCCACGCCCTGCGGGAACGGCAGGTCGCCGACGACCTGGACCGTGCGGACGAGTTGCGCGGCCGGGTCAACCTGCTCAACTGGGACGGCAAGGGCACCCCCGACGGGCTGTTCCCCAAGCGGAAGGACAAGTCGTGACCGATCGCACGGCGCACGCGAGGGTGCACATGGCGGCCTCGGTGTTGCTGTCCTATCCCGACGAGCGGCTCGCCGAGGCGCTGCCGCTGCTGAACGCGGTGGTGGCCGAGCTGGGGCCGGGTGAGCCGGCCCGGCGGCTGGCCGCCTTCCTCGGCCACGTGGCCACCACCCCGCCGGCCGACCTCGCCGAGCACTACGTGGCGACCTTCGATCTCAAGCGCCGCTGCTGTCCTTATCTGACCTACTACACCTACGGCGACACCCGGCGGCGCGGGATGGCCCTGCTGCGCTTCCAGCAGGCGTACCGGGCCGCGGGGTTCGACGTCACCGGAGAGCTGCCCGACCACCTGGGCGTGGTGTGCGAGCTGTCCGGCCGCGGCGCCACCGAGCAGGCCGTGCGGCTGCTGCGCGAACATCGCGCGGGCATCGAGACCCTTCTGCGCGCACTGCGCGAGGAGGGGTCGCCGTACGCCGAGGTCGTGGCGGCGGTGCTGGCGACGCTGCCCCCGCCCACCGAGCGGGAGCGCCAGGCCGCGCTGAGGCTGGCCGAGGAGGGCCCGCCGGCCGAGGAGGTCGGCCTGGACCCCTACGGCCCCAACGCCCCATCCCTGGGAGGACGACGGTGAACGCCCTCGACGTGACGCTGTGGGCGGTCGCCCCCTACGTGGCGCTGACGATCTTCGTTCTCGGCCACGTCTGGCGCTACCGCTATGACAAGTTCGGCTGGACGACGCGCTCCTCCCAGATGTACGAGTCCCGGCTGCTGCGGATCGGCAGCCCGCTGTTCCACTTCGGCATCCTGGTCGTGCTCCTCGGCCACGTCGGCGGCCTGGTGATCCCCAAGAGCTGGACCGAGGCCGTGGGCGTCGGCGAGCACGCCTACCATCTCGCCGCGGTCGTGCTCGGCACGGTCGCCGGCCTCTGCACCGTCGCGGGCCTGGCCATCCTGATCTACCGCCGCCGCACGGTCGGCCCGGTCTTCACCGCCACCACCCGCAACGACAAGCTGATGTACGCCCTGCTCGCCCTGACGATCGCGCTCGGACTGGCCGCCACGGTCGTCGCCAACGTCATCGGCGGCGGCTACGACTACCGCACCACCATCTCTCCTTGGTTCCGGTCGGTCTTCTACCTCCAGCCGAAGGGGGACTGGATGGCGGGCGCGCCGATCCTGTTCAGGCTGCACGCGCTCAGCGCGATGGTCCTGTTCGCCGTCTGGCCGTTCACCCGGCTGGTGCACATGCTCACCGCGCCCGTCGGATATCTGACCCGCCCGTACATCGTGTACCGCAGCCGGGACGACCGAGCGGGCTCCCGCCCGCCCCGCCGGGGCTGGGAGCCCGCAGGCCGCCCCTGACCGTCAGTGCGAGGTCGTGGGCGTCGCGTAGAGGGTGCGCGCGACGCCGACACGGTTGGACACGCCGAGTTTGGCGAAGATCCGCGACAGGTGCATCTCCACGGTCTTCTGCGTCACGTAGAGCCGGTCGGCGATCTCCCGGTTCTTCAGCCCTTCACTGACCAGCCGGGCGATCTGCCGTTCGCGTGCGGTGAGGGAGGCGGCGGCCGGCCGCTCGGCGACGGTCGGGCCAGCGGCGCTTCGCGAGCCGGCGGCGGGCAGATCAGAGGCGCTTCGCGGTCTGGCGGCACCCGGCGGTTCGGCGGCTGATTCGATCACCGGCACGGTCAGGTCGGCGGTCATGCCGGCCATCAGGTCGGCGGCCGTGCCTGTGCCCGTACCTGTGCCCATACCTGTGCCCGTGGCCGTGGCCGCGAGCGTGCCCGATTCCGTGCCCGTGGCCGAGCTCTGCGCCCGGGCGATGGCCGGGTCTGCGGGGGACGTCCGGATCACGGCCTTCCACCAAGTGGGCTCCGGCTGTGCGGCCTCCCATTGTGCGGCCTCCGGCTGTACGGCGTCCGACCACACGTCCGCCGCGGGCCGGGTCAGGCCGTTCGCCTCGATCGGGGTCCCGCCGCCATCGGGGCCGCCCGCGGCCGGTCTCGCCTCCGCGACCATCCCGGCGGCGAGGGCCCAGGGCCAGCCCTGGACCACGGGCGTGCCGTACTCGGCCAGGTGGCGTCGCAGGGCGTCGCGGTCGCCCATGCGGGCCGTGACCAGGCAGCGCGCAGCGAGCACGGAGGAGCGGAGCGCGGCGCTGCCGGACAACCAGGCCGCGCGAACGGCCTCGTCGGCGCTGTCTTTCGCCGCCGTGAGCAGTCCGGCGGCACACAGCGCCGCGACGCGTGCGACCAGCGCGTGGCTCACGACCGCCTGCCGGCCGGCCGACCTGCCGGCGGCCACGGCACGATCGAGATGCCGTATCGCGTCGTGCGGGCGTTCGAGGACGAGCGCGGCCCACCCGATCCAGAGCGGCGCGTCCGGACGGGCCGTTAGTTCCTCGTCGGGGAGCGCGTCGAGGACCGCGGCGGCTCGGGGGAGATCGTCGAGTGTCCCCGCGGACGGCGTGCCGGCGAGGACCGCCGAAACGGCGAGCATCCCGCGTGCCGCGCAGCCCAGCAGGCGCAGGCCGAGCCGATCGGCGATGCGGACGGCCTGCGTGGCGTTGGCGTGCGCCGCGCCGGGGGACCCGCTCGACACTTCGAGCCACGCCCGTTCGAACGACAGGGCCGCGCGATCGGCCTCGTCCCGGGTGTGCGCCAGCTCGGTGCGCACCAGGGCGCGCGCCTCGCCGGACCGCCCCAGGTCGTGCAGAAGGCGGGCATGGTCGGCGGCCACGACGGCGCGCCGGCCGCCCGCGCCGTGCGGGATCAGCCGCAGGGCCTCGGCCAGGGCGTCGCCGGCCTGCCGCAACTGGCCCGCCGCCTCGCAGGCTCTGCCGAGCGCCAGCAGCAGGCCGGTGCGAACGCCTGCCTGCCCGTTCTCGCCGGGCCGCTGGTTCCCGTCGGCCTGTGCGTTTGTGCCGGCCTGTGCGTTCTCGCCGTCCGGCCCGTTCCCGTCGTACGGCAGCAGTTCGAGGGCCGCCCGCCGCCACTGGGCCGCCTGCCGCGGCCGCGCGGCCTCGACCTCGTCGGCGGCCGCGGCGAGGAGCGCGACCGCGGCGTGATCGCCCGGCGTGGCGACCCGCGTGAGATGCGGCGCCGTCTCGACGGCGGACACCCGGCCGCCGGCCGGCGACTGGGCGGCCCGCGCGTGGGCGCCGAGCCGCCAGCCGGGGCTCACGTTGTGGTAGACGGCACGCCGGACCAGTGAGTGCCGGAACCCGAACCGCCCGGTCCCCGCCACGAGGCGGATGAGGTCGTGGGAGGTGATCTCGTCGATCGCCGAATAGGCGTCCTGCTCGCCGACCTCCGCGATCACGGCCACCGACGGCACGGTGATCGGATCGCCGAGCACCGCGCACGCGGCGACGACCAGCCTTCCCAAGGGCGAGAGGCGGGCGACCTCGGCGGCCAGCGCCGAGGCGAACCACGGCGGCACCGGGGCGATGTCGGCCTCGTCGATGCCGGGCGGCCCCTGCTCCAGCACGTCCGCCAGGGCACGGAGGTAGCCGGGATTGCCCTCGCTCGCCCGATACAGCTCCCCGCGCGCCCGCGCGGGGAGGTCCTCACCGAGCAGAACCCCGGCGTGACGTTCGGCCAGGGGTTCCAGGCGCAGCCGGGCGACCTCCCGCGCCGTGTCGGCGGCGGCGCGCAGCCGCGGGGACACCTGCCGGTGCCGATGTGCGAAGGCCAGGAGCACCGGGGCGCGGGGCGGAGTGCACATCAGCCGGCACACCACGTCGACGGTGCCCGCGTCGGCCTGGTGCAGGTCGTCGAGGACGAGGGCGACCGGCCGGGACGAGGCGAGGTCCTCCAGCAGCAGGCGAACGGCGTGTCCCACGCGGTAGGGCGCCGCGACGTCGGGCGGCGGCGGCGCGGAGGCGTCCGCCGCCAGCGAGGGAAAGACGGCCGCCAGCGTGTCCCGCTGCGCCGCCGGCAGCCGGTGCAGCCCTTCGCCCCCGGCGACGGAGAGCCGGCCGTCCAGCGCGTCGACGATCGCGCCGAACGCCAGGTCGCCGTCCACCGGCTGCGGCCGGCCGGTGAACACCGCGATTTCCGCCTCGCGCGCGACGCGGACCACCTCGGCGAGCAACGCGGTCTTGCCCGTTCCGGGGTCTCCGCTGATTTCGAGGAAAGCCGGGCGGCCCTGCGACAGGCCCTGGACCGCGGCCTCGATCTCCAGGCGTTGCGACTCCCGTCCGATAAGCGGGCTGACCGGCCGGTGCGGCGCCGGGGCCGCGATGGCCGGCCTGCCGTCAAAGGCCGGATGGCGCCGCGGCGGCACACTAAAATCCTTCACCCTATGGCCTCGCACTTTTGTCGGCGCCTGATCGGAATGCGCGTCAATAGATATCCGGGATTGGATCAGAACAGCATGCGATATGTGGATGCATATCGTGGGAGCGCTCCCACGATTTTCGCAAGCTCGTCGCTCTCTGTCAGCGGCTCCCGCCTGGCAGCACGTGTCCTGGCAGCATGTTGTCAGGTGGCACCCGGCGCCGAAATGCTGGGCGCTTCCACCATCGGAGCCTGCGGACCAGGGCGCCGACCGAGGTGGACTCGGGCGCGCCGAGCCGGGTGGATCCGGTGTCAATCCCCGGGAATCGAATTACGGGCGGAAGAAATCCGGGTCGAACCGTCGTCACCACTTTCCGAAATGGCGCCGCTTCACCGGCGTTCCCCACGCTGCGTGAGCGTACGACGACTTCCCGTCGGAGGCCGGGCGCCATGCCGCCGCGCGGACCGGTTGCCAAACCAGATGGCAACGGACGCCGCCGGGACGGGTTGGCGGACCGGCTTTAATATGACGATGCCTGGCAGGCCGCCGGGGAGTGCTGGGCCGCATAACTGCCAAGTGACGCGGTACGGCGATATGCGGTGTACGAGGTAGGTGGCATGTGAATTCGCAGGCTTGCCGCAACAGTGTGCTGCAGGGTTTCGGTCTGGATAATGCCAGCGAGTCGGTTTACCTGACGATTCTGGCGGATCCCGACAGCACGGTCGCCGATTTGACACTTCGGCTGGGCCTGGGCGAGGGCGCCGTCCGGGCCGCGCTGGACCGTCTGCGACGGCTCTCGCTGCTCCGGCCGTCCCGGGAGGACCCGGGCGTGTTGTGCCCGGTGAGCCCGGGGATCGCCCTGGAAGCCCTCATCAAGCACCAAGAGGCCGAGCTGGTCCGCCGGCAGAACCAGATCGCGGAGAGCCGGGCGGCGATCGCCGTGCTGGAGGCAGAGTACGCGATCACGCGTCACGCGTCCGGAGACGTCCTCGAACGCCTCGCGGACATCGACGCGATCCGTGAGCGGCTGGTGCAGCTCGCCCGCGACGCCCGCTACGAGTTCCTGTCCCTGATGCCGGTCGGCACGCCGTCCGCCGAGAGCACGGCGAGCCGGATGCTGGACGAGCAGATGCTGGAGCGCGGGGTGACCGTACGCGCCCTCTTCCTCGACACCATCGACCGGGATCCGGTCACGTCGGGCCATGCCCGCCGGCTCACGTGGCTGGGCGGCCGGGTGCGCACCCTTCCGGTGCTGCCGATCCGCATGATCATCGTGGACCGCGAGGTGGCGATGGTCCCGGTCGATCCCGAGCACGTCGCGCTGGGCGCGGTGCTGGTCCGCGGCGAGGGCATGGTCATGGCGATGCGCACGCTGTTCGACCTGATGTGGGAACGCGGCCGGGACTTCGGCGCGTCCCGCACTCGCGACCGCGACGGCCTCACCGACCAGGAGCGCGAGTTGCTGAGGTTCCTGTGCGAGGGGCACACCGACGAGGCGGTCGCCCGCAAGCTCGGCATCTCCACCAGGACCTGCCGCCGGATCACCGCCGACCTGATGAACCGCCTGGGCGCCCGCAGCCGGTTCCAGGCCGGGGCGCGGGCGGCGGAACGCGGCTGGTTCCGCTATCCCGCGCCCGAGCCCGGGCCCGACATCTGGGCGGACGCCCCGACCTCCTGAGGACCGTCCGCCCGGCATCGGACGTCCTCCCGGCGTCGGACGCGCTGGTGACCTCGGGCGCCGTCGTGCCATCAGGCGCCCGCCGGTTCGCGGTCTCCGGCCAGCCGGTCCCGCAGGTGGTCGACGAGCGCCGCGGGTGTCGGGTGGTCGAAGGCGATGCTGGCGGGCAGGGCCAGCCCGCTGGTGGCCGCGAGGCGGTTGCGCAACTCCACGATCATGAGCGAGTCCAGTCCGAGCTCGAACAGGGTGGCGTTCGGCTCGATCCAGTCCGCGGCGTGACCGCTGACCTCGGCGACCTGCCCGACGACGAGGTCGAGCAGGAGCGCGTCGCGTTCGTCCGGTGAGAGACCGGACGGCGGCAGCGCTGTCATGACATCCGGCGCGGCCGCGGCCTCCGGCGTGGTCATGGTCCCGGTACGCGTCGCCGCGAGGTCCAGATCGGCCGGCACGACCAGCGGCTCCGCCAGGGCGAGCGCGTCGTCGAACAACCCGAGCCCGTCCTCGACGGACAGCGGAGTGATCCCGGCGCGCCGCATCCGCTCCAGGTCGGCGTGACCGAGGCGGCCGCCCATCCCGTCGGACTCCCACAGCCCCCAGGCGAGCGACATCGCGGGGAGCCCGAGCGAGTGGCGGTGACGGGCGAGGGCGTCGAGGAAGCTGTTGGCCGCCGCGTAGTTCGCCTGGCCCGCGGTGCCGAGCACACCCGCCACGGAGGAGAACAGCACGAAGGCGTCCAGGTCGAGCCCGCGGGTGAGCTCGTGGAGGTGCCAGGCGCCGTCGGCCTTCGGCCGCATGACGTCCTCGACCTGCCGCGCGGACATGGCGGTGATCACGGCGTCGTCGAGCACGCCCGCCGCGTGGACGACCGCGCTGAGCGGGTGACTCACCGGGACCCCGGCGAGCAACGCCTCCACGGCGTCGCGGTCGGCGACGTCGCAGGCGACGGCCCTGACCTCCGCTCCGAGGCCGGCCAGATCGGCGACGAGCCGGTGGGCGCCGGCTGCGGCGTCGCCCCGGCGGCTCGCCAGGATCAGGTGGCGTACGCCGTGCTCGGTGACGAGATGGCGGGCGAGCAGCGCGCCGAGGCCACCGGTGCCGCCGGTGACGAGCACCGTGCCGTGGGGATCGATGCGCCGGCCGGTCCGGCCCGTGATCAGGGGGATCTGCACCGGATCCGGCCGATGGAGTATGCCGTCGCGGATGGCGATCTGCGGTGCGCCGGTGGCCACCGCCGCCGCGATCGCGTCCTGGGACGCGGGGGCCCGGTCGACGTCGACGAGCGTGAACCGGCCCGGATTCTCCGCCTGGGCCGAGCGGATCAGGCCCCAGGACGCGGCGTTGGCGAGGTCCTCCACCGGGTCGCCTGGCAGGGCGGCCACCGCGTGCCGGGTGAGAAAGACCAGCCGTACGCCGGCGGGGGCGTCGTCGGAGAGCCACCGCTGCGCGAGTTCCAGCGTGCGGCGGGTCGCGCGGCGAGCAGCGGCGGGCGTGCGGTCGTCCGACGGCAGCGGCACGACCACCGCGGCGGGCGGCGCCCCGTCCGTCGCGACCGCGGCCCACGCGGCGGAAAGATCGCCGTCGGGCACCGTGACGACGGGTCGCGGCTTCTCGTACGGCGGCTCGACGACGGGCCAGGCGACGCGGTACAACGTCCCGCGTCGGCCGGCCGCACGCCCGAGCTGGTCCGGCGCGATGGGCAGCAGATGCAGCGACTCGACGACGACCGCCGGGTGGCCGGTCTCGTCCCACCCGGTGATCGACACCGCTCCCGGGCCGGCGGGTGAGATCCGGATCAGGAGCTCACGCGCGCCGTGCGCGGAGAGGGCGACCCCGTTCCAGATGAACGGGATGCGTGGCCGCCCGGTGTCGTCTCCGGTGCCGGCTCCGCTGCCGTCTCCGGGACCGGCGACCAGGTCGACGAGCCGCTCCGGCGCGCCGTCCAGGCCGAGCCCGTGCATCGTCGCGTCGAGCAGCGCGGGATGCGGGCCGAACAGGCCGGGATGCAGGCGCCGGTCCTCGGGCAGCCGAAGCTGGACGTAGAGGTCGTCGCCGTGCCGGTGGGCGGCGCGGACGCTCTGGAACACCGGACCCCATCCGTAGTGGCCCCGGTCGTTGAACCGCCGGTAGAAGTCGCCGACCTCGATCGGGATGGCGCCGTCGGGGACGCCGGCGGGCCGGTCTGTTCTCGCGGGCCCGCTCGGCGACGACGCGACGCCGCCGGGCCGGGCCGGGCCGAGGACGCCGGTGGCCAGTTGCGACCAGGGACGCCCGCGAGCCTCGGCCTCGCCCCTGCACCGCAGCGAGAACTCCCGTCGCCCGGCCGGACCGGCGGGTCCGGCCCGCAGCTGCAGTTCGACCCTGCCGTCGGGCGGCACGATCAGGGGGGCCTTGTGCGTCAGCTCGACGACCTCCGCGCACCCGACCTGCCGGGCCGTCCACGCGGCGAGTTCCAGGAACGTCACGCCCGGCACGACGACCCGGCCGTGCACCTCGTGGTCCGCGAGCCACGGTTGCGTACGCGCGGACAGCCCGCCGGTGAACAGCATGCCGCCGTCGTCGAGTTCGATCGCCTGGTCGACCAGCGGATGGCGCTCCGCGGCCCGCGAGACACCGGAGGCGTGGCTCCGGCCGGCCGCCGGCAGCCAGAACCGCCGCTGGTCGAAGGCGTATGTCGGAAGATCGACGGGCGTGCCGCGCCCGGCGGGGAGGACGTTCCGCCACACGACGGCCTGGCCCTGACAGTGAGCCTCGGCCAGCGCGGCGATCAGGCCCCGCGCCGTGTGGTGGCCGGGCCGCACGACCGCGATCGGCCCGTCCGGCCGATGCGCTGCGTTCGGCTGGTCGGATGCTGCCGGGTCGTCCTCGGTGAGCGTGCCGGGTGTGTCGGAACCGAGCACGAGGACACGCCCCGCCCCGCTCTCGACGAGCAGCCGAGTGCCCTCCCATGTTCCGGTGGTGGCCTGGCGGGTCCAGTGCCCGGGGTCGGCCAGAGCGTCGGCGGTCACGAACCGCCCGGTCGGGCCGTGGACGATCGGAATGGCGGGCTCACTGAACCGGGTGCGCCCGACGACGGCACGGACCTCGCGCAGCGCCGCGTCCTCGTCGGCCCGCTCGCCGTCCCGTTCCGCGAGCCGGCCCAGGGCCACGGCCAGGGCCGCGGCGTCGGTGAGGGAGAGAGCGCCGGCGACGTACGCGGCGGCCGGCTCGCCGCTCCCGGCACCGAGAACATATTCGGGCGTGACCCCGAAGTATTCGAGCAGCCGGGTGACCGCGACGTCGGCCGCGAACCGGGCCGCGCACGCGTGGGCGGAGCGGCCGTCCCCGAGGGCGCCTTGGGCGGCGCGGAGCACGTCCCGCAGGGGGGTGTCCAGATGGGCGTCCAGCACGCCGCAGACGGCGTCGAACTCCGCGGCGAACACCGGGAACGCCTCGTACAACCCGAGCACGGCACCGATCTGCCCGCCGTCGATCTGCCCGGTGCCATTCAACGTGGTGCCGTTCGGCGTGCTGCCGTTCGGCGTGGTGCTGGTCTGCACGGTGCTGGAGAGCGCATTGCGGACGAACGCGGTGCTGACCAGCCCGGTGCCCTCGGGGTAGAGGAACGCGGTCCGTGCCGCCTTCGCGACGCCCTGCACCACGCTGGTGGTGCTGCCGGGGACGACGGCGGGAGGGTCCTCGCCTCGGGCGAGCCGGTCCAGTGCCTCGGCGAACTCGGCGTGGGTCCGGCCCGTGACGGCGGCCCGGTGCTCGAACGCGTGCCGGGTCGTGACGAGCGCGTGAGCGACGTCGTCGAGGGGGAGTTCCGGGTGACGCCGGGCGAAGTCGCGGAGCCGGGCCGCCTGCGCCCGCAACGCCGTCTCCGTGCGAGCGGAGACGAGCCAGGGCGCCGGCGATGCCGTCTCCGTCCGCACCGAGACGGGCAAGCGCGTCTCCGCTCGGACCGAAGAGACCTCCTGCGTCGGCGTCTCCGTGCGCACCGAGAAGGACTCCAATGCCGGCGTCTCGGTCCGCACTGAGAAGAGCTCCGGCGCCGATGTCTCCACGCGTGCTGGGACGAGCGCCGGTGTCTCCGTACGCGCCCCGGGCATCTGGGACGGCGGATCTCCGTCCGCGGGGTCCGGTGTCTCCTGGGGTGCGGGCTGCTCGATGACGACGTGGGCGTTGGTGCCGCTGATGCCGAACGACGAGACGCCTCCGCGGCGCGGCCTGCCCGTGCCGGGCCAGGCGGTCGGTTCGGTCACCAGGCGAACCGCGCCCGAGGACCAGTCGACGTGCGGGGTGGGCCGGTCGACGTGCGGCGTCTTCGGCAGGAGGCCGTGCCGCATCGCCATGACCAGTTTGATGATCCCGGCCATTCCGGCCGCCGCCTGGGTGTGCCCGATGTTGGCCTTGACCGATCCCAGCAGCAGCGGCGGCCGTGCGTCCCGGTCCTGGCCGTACGCGGCGAGCAGCGCCCCGGCCTCGATGGGGTCGCCGAGCGCGGTGCCGGTGCCGTGCGCCTCCACGACGTCCACCTCGGCCGGGCCGAGCCCCGCGGCGGCGAGCGCCTGCGCGATGACCTGTTCCTGCGCCGGGCCGTTGGGCGCGGTCAGCCCGTTGCTCGCGCCGTCCTGGTTGACGGCGCTGCCGCGCAGGAGGCCGAGGACCCGGTGGCCGTTGCGGGTCGCGTCGGAGAGCCGTTCGAGCAGGAGCATCGCGGCGCCCTCGCTCCAGGCCGTGCCGTCGGCGGCGGCGGCGAACGGCTTGCACCGGCCGTCGGGGGCCAGCCCGCGCTGCCTGCTGAACTCGGTGAACACGGTCGGGGTGGCCATCACCGTGGCGGCGCCGACCAGCGCCATGCCGCACTCCCCGGAGCGGAGCGCCTGGCCGGCGAGGTGGACCGCGACCAGCGACGACGAGCAGGCGGTGTCCACCGTCAGGGCCGGTCCCCGCAGGCCGAGGCCGTACGCGATGCGCCCGGAGTTCACGCTCGCCGCGGTGCCGGTCAGCAGGTGACCGGCGACGTCCTCGGGAACGTGCGTGCCGTCGCCGCCGTACTGGTGCGACGACGCTCCGACGAAGACACCGGTGTCGCTCTCCCGCAGGGCGGCGGGGTCGATCCCGGCGCGCTCCATGACCTCCCAGGCGAGCGTGAGCAACAGCCGCTGCTGCGGGTCCATCGCGACGGCCTCGCGCGGGCTGATGTCGAAGAAGACGGGGTCGAACTCCCCGGCGTCGTCGAGGAAGCCGCCGAGGTTCGTGTACGACGTGCCGGGCCGTTCGCCGTCCGGGTCGTACAGCCGGTCCAGATCCCAGCCCCGGTCGGTGGGGAACTCCGACAGCGCGTCGGCGCCGGACATCAGCAGGTCCCACAGGTCCTCGGGGGAGCGCACGCCCCCCGGATAGCGGCAGGCCATCGCGACGATGGCGATGGGGTCCGCGTCCGGGTCCACCGGCGCGGGCGCGGCGGTGGCGGCCGGGGCCACGACGCGCTCGGGAGCGCCGGTGAGCTGGGCGAACAGGAGGTCGGTGACGGCGACCGGCGTCGGGTGGTCGTACGCCAGGGTGGCGGGGAGCGCCAGGCCCGTGGCGGCGGTGAGCCGTTCCGGCAGTTCGACGGTCATCAGGGAGTCGAATCCGAGGTCGCGGAACGGCCTTCGCGGGTCGACCGCCTCCGCGGACTCGCCGACGATCGCCGCCGTGACCCCCAGCACCACGTCCAGGACCCGGGGCCGCCGCCTGGCGGCCGGCAGGGCGGCGAGCTCCTGCCGCAGCCCCTGGCCGGACGCTCCGGAGGTTCGGCCGGGGGCGTCCACCGGTGCCGTCAGCGCCTCCCGCGCCTCTCGCGCCGCCGGCAGGTCGTCGAGCAGCGGACGGCGACGTGCCGCCGTGAACGGCGGCACGAACCGCTCCCAGGCGATGTCGGCGATGGTCACACAGGTCTCGTCGTCGTCCAGCGCGTACTGCAGCGCGGCCATGGCCTGCTCGGGCGGCAGCGCCTCGACGCCGTGCCGGTGCAGGTGGCGGGCGAACGCGGCGTCCGCGCCCATCCCCGGCCCGGCCCACAGACCCCAGGCGAGGGAGGTCGCGGTGCGGCCACCGGCCCGGCGCCGCTCGGCCAGGGCGTCGAGGAAGGCGTTGGCCGCCGCGTACGCGGCCTGGCCGGTGGTGGCCCACAGGCCGACGCCCGCGATCGAGGAGAACAGCACGAACGCGTCCAGGGCGGTCTCGCCGAACAGATCGTCGAGGTTGGCGGCGCCGGCGGCCTTCGAGCACGCCTCCGCGAGATCGCCCGCGGTGAGGTCCTCGATCGGCACGCGCCGCCCGACCCCCGCCGTGTGGAACACCGACCGGATGGGGCCGTGCTCGGCGGTCACAGCGTCGATCAGGCCGGCCAGCGCAGCGCGGTCGGACACGTCGCAGGAGGCGACGGTGACGGCGGCCCCGAGCGAGGTGAGCTCCGCTTCGAGGGCCTCGGCGCCGGGCGTGGCCCTGCCCCGGCGGCTGACGAGCACCAGGTGCTCCGCGCCGCCCGCGGCCAGCCATCGGGCGACGTGGGCGCCCAGACCACCGGTGCCGCCGGTGATCAGGACCGTCCCGCGCGGGCGCCACGCTTCGCCGGCGGACGCCGGCCGCGGCGCCGTCACCAGCCGGCGCCCGAACAGCCCGGCGGCGCGGATCGCGATCTCCTCCTCGTCGCCCGGCCCGTTCAGGGCCGTACGCAGGAGAGGCGCGGACCGGGTGTCGGCCGGGAGGTCGATGAGCCCACCCCACGAGCGCGGGCGTTCCAGGGCGACGGAGCGGCCGAGCGCCCATATCTGCTCCTGCGCCGGGCTCTCGACCGGGTCCGTGGAGCCGGTGCCGACGGCTCCGCGGGTCAGCAACCACAGCGGCGCGTCGAGCGCGGCGTCGCCGAGGGCCTGCACCAGCGTCAGCGTCGCCGACAGGCCACGCGAGATCTCGGTGTGGCGCGGGTCCGGGCGGTCGTCGAGCGCCAGCAGCGACACCACGCCGCCCACCCCCGCAGAGCTCGCACTCCCAGCTTGGTGACCCGCTGCGCCGTGACCCGCTGCGCCGTGACCCGCTGCGCCGTGACCCGCTGCGCCGTGACCCGCGGTTCCGTCGCCCGCGGTTACGTCACCCAGTGCGGCGCGCAGCCGCGACGCGAGCACGTCCCGGCCGGCGTCGCCGCCCACCTCGGTGATCGTACGGACGTCGGCGCCGCCGTCGGTGAGGGCGCTCGCGCAGGCGGTCACCCATTCGTGCTCCGCGTACCCGGCCGGGACCACCAGGAGCCACACGCCGCGCGGGGCGGGAGCCGCCGTCACGGGGATCGGCCGCCAGGCGACGCGGTAGCGCCGTCCGTCGGCGGCCGCCCGTTCGCGGTGCCGCCGGTGCCAGCCGGACAGGATCGGGACGACCGCGCCCAGTGACGACCGCTCGTCCGCACAGGTGACCCCGAGCGTGTCGGCGACCGCGCCGATGTCCCCGCTGCGTACGGCGGCCCAGAAGCGCGTCTCCATGGGGGCCTCCGTGGACGGCCGCGATCCGGATGCGTCCGGGCCGGGAGTGGCGGTCAGCCAGTAGCGCCGGTGCTGGAAGGGGTACGTGGGCAGCCCGGCGCAGGCGGCCGCCCAACCGGTGTGACCCGAGTGCGTGGGCACGCCCGCGCCGCGAGCACGTGCCCAGGCGACGGCCCGGTCGGCGGTCTCGGCCTCCGGACGCCCGCGCTGCAGGACCGGCATGAACTCCGGTGCCGGGTCGGGCTTGGGCGACAGTGCCGCGAGGGTGGTCCGGGCGAGCGGCGCGAGCACGGCGTCGGGGCTCAGCTCCAGATAGGTGGTGACGCCCTGTTCGGCGAGCCGGTGGACGCCGTCGAGGAAACGCACCCCCTCACGCGCGTGCCGCACCCAGTACGCGGGCGAGCACAGCTCCTCCGGGGTGGCGATCCGGCCGGTGAGGTTCGACACGACGGGGATCGCGGGCGGCCGGAAGGTCAGGGCGGCGGCAACGTCGAGGAGGTCGCCGAGCATGCCGTCCATGTGCGGTGAGTGGAAGGCGTGGCTGACGTTCAGCCGCCGGGTCGCCCAGCCCAGCTCCTCGCAGCGCCGCGCGACGTCGAGCACGGCGTCGGTGTCGCCGGAGACGACGACCGCGGCCGGGCCGTTCACGGCCGCCACGCCGACGCTCTCCTCGTGCCCGCTGAGCAGCGGGCGTACGGCGTCCTCGGCGGCGCGGATCGACACCATCGCGCCGCCCCGCGGCAGTTCCTGCATCAGCCGCCCCCGGGCGGTGACCAGCGTCGCGGCGTCGGCCATCGACAGTACGCCCGCGACGTGCGCGGCGGTGAGCTCGCCGATCGAGTGGCCGATGAGATAGTCCGGCGTGATGCCGCGCTCCCGTGCCAGCGCGTACAACGCGGTCTCCAGGGCGAACAGCGCGGGCTGGGTGTAGCCGGTCTGGCCGAGCAGCTCCGCCTCGGGCGACCCGGCGGGCGCCCACATGACGTCGCGCAGCGGCCGTTCCAGGTGGGGGTCGAGATGCGCACAGGCCTCGTCGAGCGCGGCCGCGAAGACCTCGGACGCCTCGTACAGCTCACGGCCCATGCCGGGTCGCTGGCTGCCCTGCCCCGCGAACAGGAAGGCGGTCCTCCCGGCCCCGCCCGTCGCACGCAGCACGCCGGGCGCGGCCTCGCCGGCGGCGACCGCGCCGAGGCCGGACAGCAGAGCCGGCCGGCTCGCCGCCGTGATCACGGCCCGGTGCTCGAACACCGTACGGCCCGCCGCGAGGGCCGCCGCGACGGTGTTCGCGTCGAGGCCGGGGCGGGCGGCGACGTAGTCCCTCAGCCGCTGCGCCTGCGCCCGCAGGGCCGGCTCGGTCTTGGCCGAGATCAGCCACTGTGTGGGTGATCCGTCGTCCGCGTGGGAGGCCTCCGGCGAGTCGGCGGCCGGGGCCTGCTCCAGGATGAGGTGCGCGTTGGTGCCGCTGATGCCGAAGGACGACACCGCCGCACGGCGCGGACGGCCGGCGTCCGGCCAGCCGGTCGCCTCGGTCAGGAGGCGTACGGCGCCGGAGGACCAGTCCACCCGGGGGGTGGGCCGGTCGACGTGCAGGGTTCTCGGCAGGACGCCCGCGCCCATGGCCATGACCATCTTGATGAGCCCGGCGGCGCCGGCGGCGGCCTGGGAGTGACCGATGTTCGACTTCACCGAGCCGAGCAGCAACGGACGGTCGGCGGGCCGCTCCCGGCCGTAGGTGGCCAGCAGCGCCTCGGCCTCGATCGGGTCGCCGAGCGAGGTGCCGGTGCCGTGCGCCTCGACGGCGTCCACGTCCGCGGGCCCGAGCCCGGCGGCGGCCATGGCGGCCCGGATCACCCGCCGCTGCGCGGAGCCGCTGGGCGCGGTCAGCCCGTTGCTGGCGCCGTCCTGGTTGACCGCGCTGCCGCGGACCAGCGCCAGGACGGGGTGGCCGTTGCGCCGCGCGTCGGACAGCCGTTCGAGCACCAGCAGCGCCGCGCCCTCGCCCCAGCTCGTGCCGTCCGCCGCGGCGGCGAACGGCTTGCACAGGCCGTCGGCGGCGAGGCCGCGCTGCCGTCCGAACTCGGTGTACATCGTGGGAGAGGCCATCACGGTCACGCCGCCGGCCAGGGCCAGGCCGCACTCGCGGAGCCGCAGCGCCTGGCAGGCCATGTGCACGGCGACCAGCGACGACGAGCAGGCGGTGTCGACGGTTACGGCGGGGCCGCCGAGGCCGAGGGTGTAGGCGATCCGGCCGGAGATGACGCTGCCCGTGCCGCCGGTCATGAGGTAGCCCTTGAGCTCGTCGGGTCCCTCGTGCCCGCGCGGGCCGTACTCCTGCGGGATCGCGCCGACGTAGACGCCGGTGTCGCCGCCCGCGAGCGTCGCGGCGGGGATCCCGGCCCGTTCCAGGGCCTCCCAGGTGACTTCGAGCATCAGCCGTTGCTGCGGGTCCATGGCCAGCGCCTCGCGCGGCGAGATGCCGAAGAAGTCGGCGTCGAAGCCCGCCGCGTCGGCCAGGAAGCCGCCGACGGCGGGGACCTCCCAGCCGCGATCGGCGGGTACGTCGGACACCGCGCAGACGTCGGACTCCACCAGCCGCCACAGGTCCTCGGGCGACCGTACGCCGCCGGGGTACCGGCAGGCCATCGCCACCACGGCGATCGGATCATCGGCCCCGGCGTCGTCGTCGGCTGTCGCAGCGGTCGTCGCGGTGGTCACCGGGTCGCTCGCCGATTCGCCCTCCTGGCCGAACGCCTCGGCGATCAGGTGCTCGGCGACGGCGACCGGCGTCGGATGGTCGTAGACCAGCGTCTCGGGCAGCCGCAGCCCGGTCACGACGCTCAAGCGCCGGCTCAGCTCGACGCCGGTGACGGAGTCGAAGCCGAGGTCGCCGAACGTCTGCCGCATGCCGACGGCATCCGGGGTGGCGTGGCCGAGGAGGTCGGCGACCTGCTCGCGCACCAGCGTGACCGCCGCCAGACGCCGTTCCGCCTCCGGCACCCCGGCCGTCCCGCGCCGCCACGCGGCGTCGTCGTCCGACGTCACGGCCACTGCGAGGGAATGGACCGGAGCGGGGGTGGGGGCCGGCTCCGACCCCCCGGCGGCGATCGGGGCGATCCAGTGCGACGTGCGCTGGAAGGCGTAGGTCGGCAGGTCGACCAGAGCCGCCTCGTCCCCGATCACGGCAGCCCAGTCGACATCGGCCCCATGCACGTAAGCCAGGGCCATCGAACGCAGCACCCCGAAATGGTCCGGCCCGGCAGCAAGGACGGTGTCTTTCGCGCCGGTGAGTACGGGTCTCGTCGCGAACTCGACGAAGACCCGGTGGCCCTCGTGAGCCAGGGCGTCGACGAGAGAACCGAGCCGGTCAGAAGCGCCGGCAGGCGCGGCGCCAAGGGTGGCGGCATCAGCGACGTCGACGGCGGCCCGGTCGAGCCTGCCGCCCGTACGTGTAGAGAGGCAGGGGATCCCGACGGCGTCCGGCGCTGTCGAGGCGGGCACGTCCGCGTCCGGCACCGGCGGTTCGGGCACGTCGGACGGGCCGGCCGGATGGAGACGTGCGGCGCCGGTGCGGGTGATCAGGTCGGCGCCTTCGGCGAGGGTCAGGAGACCGGCCGCGCAGGCGGCGGCGATCTCACCGTCGAGGTGGCCGACGACCGCGCCGGGCCTTACGCCGAAGGACCGCAAGGTCGCGGCGAACGCCACCGCGACGGCCCAGGACACGGGCCGGGCGACCTCCGGAGCGTCGGAGGCGGGCGCTCCGGGTGCGCCGCGCAAGATGTCGAGCGGTGACCAGCCGGTGCACCGCTCGATCTCGGTCGCGCACGTCTCCAGGTGGCGGCGGAACGTCCGCCCGGGAGGGGTGGCCGAGTCCAGCAGCCCGGCCGCCGCGGCGAGGTGGCCGGGGACGTCCTCGGGTGTCCCCGGGTACACGAGGACCACCGTGCCCTCGTCGTCGGCGCCGCCGCGCAGGAGGTTGCCGGCGAGGTCGCCCTGTTCCGCCGCCGCGAGACCCGTCAGGAACTCCGAGCGATCGGCGGCCAGGACGACGGCGCGCTCCCGCAGGGAGGCCCGCGTCACGGCGAGCGAGCGCGCCACGTCCGCCGTCCCCGGCCGGGGGTCGGCCTCGGCGAACTCGCGGAGGCGTCCGGCCTGGGCTCGCAGGGCCTGACCGGTCTTCGCGGACAGCACCCACGGCAGCAGCAGGTCACCGGTGGCGGCGGCCCGCGCCACCGGGAGCTCCGCCGGGCGCATCGCCGGGGGTTCCGCCGGGCGAACGGCCGAGGACTCTTCTGCACGCACGGCCGAGGGTTCTGCCAGGCGCATCGCTGGGCTCTCTGCCGGGCGCATGGCTGGGGGTTCGCCGAGTACGACGTGACAGTTGGTGCCGCCGACGCCGAAGGAGGAGACGCCCGCCACCAGCGGCCGGTCGGGCCTCGGCCAGGGGGACAGCTCGGTCTGGACCCGCAGGCCCAGCCGGTCCAGCGGGATCTCCGGGTTGGGCGTGACGAAGTTCAGGCTGGGCGGGAGCTCTCGATGGGCGAGGCTGAGGGCCACCTTGAGCAGGCCCACGATTCCCGCCGCACCTTCCAGGTGTCCCACGTTGGTCTTGGCGGAGCCGACAGCGAGCCGGTCGCCGTCCGGCCGTCCCGCGCCCAGGGACGCGCCGAGCGAGGCCGCCTCGATCGGGTCGCCGACCCGGGTGCCGGTGCCGTGCAGCTCGACGTACTGGACCTCGTCCCGGCCGACGCCCGCGCGGCGCGTCGCCAGCTCGATCACCCGCTCCTGCGCCGCGCGGCTCGGAACGGTGAGCATGCCGGTGTTTCCGTCGTTGTTGACGGCGCTGCCGAGGATCACGCAGTGGATCCGGTCCCCGTCGGCCTGGGCGCGGCGCAGCGGTTTGAGCACGACGGCCGCGGCGCCCTCGCCGCGGACGTATCCGTTGGCGCGGGCGTCGAAGGTGAAGCAGCGGTGGTCGGGCGACAGCCCGCCGAACCGCTCCGCGCCGACGGTGCTCTCGGGCACGATGTTCAGGTTGACCCCGCCCACGACGGCCAGCTCCGCCTCCCCGTTCTGGAGGCTCTCGCAGGCGAGGTGCACGGCCAGCAGCGACGACGACTGGCCGCTGTCCACGGCGAAGCTCGGGCCGCGCAGGCCGAGGTGATAGGAGATCCGGTTGGCGATGACGCCGCGGTTGGAGCCGGTCAGGGTGTGCCGGGTGATCCCCTGCGGCCCGTTGCGGTGGAGCACCGTGCCGTAGTCGCCGGACATTGTGCCGACGAACACGCCGACGTGACGGTCCCTGATCGAGGTCGGCGCGATCCGGGCGTTCTCCAGCGCCTCCCAGGCGAGCTCCAGCATGAGCCGCTGCTGGGGGTCCATGACGGCGGCCTCGTTCGGCGAGATCCCGAAGAACTCGGCGTCGAACTCGTCGATCCGGTCGAGGAACCCGCCGGGCCGGTGCCCCGGCCCGGTCTCCGGCCGTCCGGGCGGCGGATCGGTGATCGCGTCCGTGCCCGTCCGCAGCAGCCGCCAGAATCCGTCCGGGTCGGGCGCCTGCGGAAGCCTGCAGGCCAGGCCGAGTACGGCGATCGGCTCGGCGTGGCTCATCGCTGCGCCTCCCGGCCGTCGCCCTCGGCGAGCACGGGCTGGCGGCGCCAGGCGGCCGGGTCGCCGGTGTCTTCGGGAGCGCGGGCACAGATCACGTACCGGCCGGGCGCCATCGCGGAGTAGCGGCCGTTCAGCAGGCCCAGGCAGGCGCGGTGGGCCTCCCGGGGCGTACGGACCGGGCCGCCCGAGGCGACGTAGGCGGTCAGGACCGGCCGGCCGTCGTCGCCCCGCTCGGCGAACACCCGGGCCGGCGCCTGCACGGCTTCGTCGACCACCGCCTGCACCTCCGGCAGTTCGATCCAGCAGTTGTCCACCCGCAGCCACTCCGGGCCGCGGACGACCGGCGTCAGCCCGGTGATCTCGGTCATCCGGCGGAGATCGACGTCGCCGGTGGCGGCCGCGGCGAGCAGCCGGTCGATCCCGAGCAGCAGCGACTCGATCTCGGCCGCGGGGATCAGGTCGGCGTGGCCGGTGGTCAGGCCGAGCAGCGGTTCGCCGTCGGAGTCGATGACCCGCATCAGAAGCAGCACCCGGAAGTACGGCGGGATGTGCCAGCGCAGAGCGGTCCGGGAGAGCGCCTCCTGTGCCGCCTCCGGCGGCCCGGCCGGCCGCACCTCGCCGTCGAAGAAGATGTTGATGTTGGACGCGCAGTCCCGCTGGAACAGCGTGCCCCGGCGGTCGCCGATCTCCTCCTGGAGTTCCTGGAGCAGCCTGACCTCGTACAGCCCGTGCATGGCGGCCCGGAGCGTCGCGCCGCCGGTCCGCCGGACCAACTCGTCGAAGCTGGTGGTCCCGGCGTCGACGGCGAGCAGGCTGTCCTGCGCCAGGGTGCCGACGTAGTCGTGCATCTCCCTGCCGATCCGGTTGTTCGCCAGCGAGGCGAAGACCAGGTCGGAGACGCCGGTGCGCCAGGAGAGCACCGCGCAGAACGCGGCCGACAGGACCATGGGCAGCGTGGTCTGCGTACGCGCCGCGATGTGCGGCAGGGCGAGCCGCAGCGCCGGGGAGTCGAGCCAGCAGCCGAGCGGCTGCCCCTCGCCGCCGGAGGCCGGCACCACGTAGTCGTGGTGGAGCTCGCGCTCGTCGCCGCCGGTCGGCCGAGGCATCGCGCACAGGCTCTGCGGCATCCGTGACGTGAGCTGCCGCCAGTAGCGGAGCGACGCCTCGGCGCGGCGCCGGCCGCGGGCGGAGTGCTCGACGGCCGCCTGGTCGGCGGGCTGGTGCGTGAGGGGCCCGGCGTGGCGCTCGTCCGGGTTGTCGATCAGATGCGTGAACTGTCGGACGACCACAGCGAGGCTCTCGCAGTCGACCGCCAGGTGGCTGCACGCGATGAGCACCACCCGGATGGCGCCGTCGTGCATGGCGACGGCCGCCCGGAAGAGCGAGTCCGCCACGTCGTCCACGGGCGCGGCCTGGAGCGCCGCGATGAGGTCGGTGACCTCCTCGTGGGCGACGGGCGAGCCGGCGGCGGCGTCGGTCTCGTACACGTCGACGGCCACCTGACCGGAGCCCGACACGACCTGGCGCCGCTCGTCGCCGGTGACGAAGGAGGTCCGCAGCGACTCGTGGCGCTCGACCAGCACCGCGAGGGTGTCGGTCACGTCGCGGAGGGTGGTGCCGTCCGGCACCGTCACCGCCCACTCCATCATCCGGTAGAGCCCCGCCCGGGTGTCGTCGCCGAGCCATTCGAGGGTGTTGATCTGCCCGAGCGTCAGCGGCGCCTCCACCGCGCGTCCCCCGGCGAATTTCACGTGAATGCGTTCGGTGAATACCAGGCCACCCATGCCGCCTCCTGAACACTCAGCGCTCGGGGGATCAATGAATTTCACACGGAGGGTATTCACCCGGCGGCCGGCGGCCTATTGGGGAAATCTCCACATCTCTCGCGCCACCGGGCCGGCGGGCGATGGTAGGGAAAACCCCAATATCCATCGGGGACGGCTCGGCCTAGCGTGTGCCTCGTTTGAATCCGATGCACGCATCTGGAGGCACGTGTCATGCCCACCGCCCCCGTCCCGGCCATTGAGGCGGTGCAGGGTTTCGTACCGCGCCGGTCGGTCGCCATCGAGGAGGTGGCCGACCGGATGGGGATCAACCGGCACCAGCTCCGGCTGTTCCAGCGTGTCCACGGCCTGGCACGGCTGCCCATGGACCCCGACCTCGACCTGCTCGACCTGCTGAGCACGCCGGCCCGGGCGCTCGTCCCCACCGCGGCCGACCGGGATCGCATCCGCTACCTGATCTACGCGCACACCGCCCCGGACGTCGCTCCCGCGCACGTCAGCACCGCCCAGGAGCTCTGCCGCAGGCTCGACCTGCCCAAGGCCGAGGCGTTCGCGGTCACCCAGCAGAACTGCGCGAGCGGGCTCGCCGCCGTCGACGTCGCCGTACAGCTTCTGTCGGCGGACGGCGACACGGAGGCGCGCGCCCTCGTCGTGACCGGTGAGAAACCGACCTCGCGGATCTTCTCGGTGATCGCCAACACGACGCTGATGGGGGAGGGGTCGGCCGCCTGCCTGGTCGGCGTCGGCGGCGCGGGCCGGCGCATCCGCTCGTACGCGGTGCGGACGCGCGGTGAGTTCGCGCAGCTTTACCGGCCGCAGCCCGACGTGCTCGCGGATTTCTTCACCTCCTACACGCCGACCGTTGTCGGGATTCTCCGCCAGGCCGTTCACGAGGCGGGTCTGCGGCCGGAGGAGATAACGATGATCGTGCCGCACAACGTGAACAACTCGTCGTGGCGGAGCGTAATCCGGGAACTGGGTTTCGGGGTCGAGCGAATTTATCTCGACAACGTTCCCCGGCTCGGCCACTGTTTCGGATCGGACCCATTCATCAATCTCGCCAGCATGCGTGACGAGGGCCGGCTGCGCGACGACGGCGTCTACCTGCTCGCCGCCGTCGGCCTGGGCGCGACGTACGCCGCGATGGTGATCGGCGGATAGGGGCAACGCTGTGACACGTGAGAGCACCGACTACCTGCGGCGGCTGAAGACCGCGCTGACCGGGGATCCGGCCACGCCGCTGGCCTTCCTGTGCAACTTCGAGGTGGAGACCCAGTGGGCGCGGCACCACGTCGGGCTGCCCGCTCCGGCGGCGGCGCCGATGGAGGTGGTCCTGCGGATGGAGGAGCTCGGCCTCCTGCTCGCCGGGCCCGGCGACGTCATCCTCGTTAAGAACGCGCCCGACCAGGGATATCTCCGCTACCTCGGCGAGGATCTCGGGATCGGCCTCCCGGCCGTGCTCGTGCCGGAGACGACGACCCCGGACAGGTCGACCGCGGAGGACCTGCTGAGCTCGCCGCAGGCGCTCGACCGGCTGAGCGCCCTCGGCCGCCGGGGCGCCCGGCTCATCCCGATGGGGACCTCGGAGTTCGAGGAGAAGCTCGCGGTCTCCGCCCAGGTGCCGCTGGCCGTGCCGGACGCCGCGACGTTCGAGCGGGTGAACAGCAAGATCTACAGCCGGCGCGTCACCGAGGAGCTCGGGCTGCCCCCGGTGCCCGGGTGGTGCTGCGAGACGCTCGGCGAGCTGCGGCACGCGCTCGCCCAGGCCGCCGGCCTCCCGGGACCGATGGTGGTCAAGGACGCGTACGGCGTCTCCGGCAAGGGGCTCGTGGTGCTCGACACCGCGGCGAAGGCCGACCGGCTGGTGCGTCTTCTGGAGCGGCGCGCGGCCCGCACCGGCCACGACCGTGTCGCGCTGGTGGTCGAGCACTGGATCCCCAAGCGCGCCGACCTCAACTACCAGATCACCATCGACCGCCGCGGCGGCGTGCGGCTCGACTTCGTCAAGCAGGCGCTGACCGAGCGCGGCGTCCACCAGGGACACCTCATGCCCGCCGAGCTGAGCGACGACCAGCACGCGCTGCTGCGCCGCGCCGCCGAGGAGGTGGGCGGCCGGCTGGCCGCCGACGGGTTCTTCGGGGTGGCGGGCATCGACGCCATCGTCGCGGACGACGAGCGGGTCTACCCCGTCCTGGAGATTAACGCCAGGTTCAACATGTCGACCTACCAGGGTGGTCTGACCGAGCGCTTCCTCGCCCCCGGTCACGTCGCCCTCGCCCGGCACTATCCGGTGCGGTCCGCGGCGCCGCTCGTCTTCGACGACCTGCGCCGGGTCCTCGGCCCGCTGCTGTTCCCGGCGTCCGGCGGCCGGATGATCGTCACCTGCTTCGGCACGGTGAACACCGGCGCCGGCAACACCGGCACCGGTGACGGCACGCCGCACCAGGGCCGGCTCTACACCCTGCTCACCGCTCCTGACCACGACCGGCTGACCGCGCTCGACGGGGCCGTACGGGCCGCGCTCGCCGGCGTGATCCAGCCCAGGGAGAACTCATGACCGACGCGTACGCCGTGCAGGGCATTCCGATCGCCGATCTCGCCGAGCGGTTCGGCACGCCCCTGTACATCTACGACGCCGATGTGCTGGCCGACTCCTACACGGAGCTCCGGCGGCGCCTCCACCCCGCCGTCGACATCTTCTACTCGGCCAAGGCCAACCCGAACGTCAGCGTCTGCTCCGTCATGCGGTCGCTCGGCGCCGGCCTCGAGGTGTCCTCGATGGCGGAGCTCGCCACGGCGCGGTGGGCCGGCGCGGCGCCCGACGACGTCATCTTCCTCGGGCCGGGCAAGTCCGAGGGCGAACTGGGAGCCTGCCTGGAGGGCGGGATCGCGGCCGTCGTCTGCGAGTCGCTCGAGGAGCTGGCCGCGCTCGACCGGCTCAGCGGGCCGGGGACCCGCGCCCTGCTGCGGGTCAACCCGGCGTTCACCACCAAGGGCGCCCGCCTGTCGATGGGCGGCAAGCCCCGGCAGTTCGGCATCGACCACGAACTGCTGCTGGAGAGCGCGTCGTCGCTGCGCGCGCTGCGCAACGTGCGCGTCACCGGGATCCACGCCTACATGGGCACCCGCATCCTCGACGAGGACGGCGTCGTCCAGAACACCGCCGGCATCCTCGCCGCGGCGCGCGAGCTGAGCGCGACGCTCGGCTTCCCGCTCGAGACCGTCGACATCGGCGGGGGTCTCGGCATCGCGTACTTCGAGAACGAGAAGGACCTCGATCTCGACCGGCTGACCGAGGGGGTCAACGCGGTCGTCGGGGAGTTCGCGGCGGAACACCCGGGCTGCCGGGTGATCATGGAGCTCGGCCGCTACCTCGCGGGCCGCTGCGGCACGTACGTCGTCCGGGCGCGGTACGTGAAGCAGTCGAAGGGGGAGTGGTTCGTCGTCACCGACGGCGGGATGAACCACCACATGGCCGCCGTCGGGGTGGGCAGCTTCGTCAAGCGCAACTTCCCCATCCGGTCGATCGACCGCTCCGGGGAGCTCGCCGACCGCCGCTACACCATCACCGGCCCGCTCTGCACCCCCGACGACGTGCTCGGCCGCAAGGTGGCCCTGCCGGAGGTGCGGCCCGGCGACCTGATCGGGGTCGAGCGCTCGGGCGCGTACGGTCCCACGTCGTCCCCGGTGCTGTTCCTCAGCCACGGATACCCGGCGGAGGTCCTCGTCTCCGGCGGCACCGCGCATCTCGTCCGGCACCGCGACACCGTCGAGGACCTGCTCGGCAGGCAGATCCTCGTCGACCGGCCGAGCCCGGCCGTCCAGCCGGCCGATCAGCCGGCCGCCCACCCCGTAGCGCAGCCTGTCGCGCAGTGAACAGTTCCACATCGAGAAGGGAAAACGGGTAATGAACCGATCCGAGATCGTGACAGCCGTCGTCCGGGCCGTCGGCGAGGTGCTCCAGCGGGACGTGCCCGGCGTGACGGAGGACACCCGGCTGTTCGACGACCTCCAGCTCGACTCCACGTCGATCCTCGAACTGCTCATGGCGGTCGAGGACACGATGGACGTCGAGATCGACCCCGAGGGTCTCGACATGGACAGCTTCCGCACCATCGGCACCCTGGCCGACTACCTCCAGGGGCTCGTGGACCTGGTCCCCACCGGCAACGCCGGCTGACGCACGGCCATGGCCCTGTCACTGGAGACCGCGGTCGCCTACGTGCCGCACGCCACCCGTCCGTGCCACTTCGAACCCGACATCGCCGAGTTCAACGAGGGCGTGCTCGCTCCGTACGGGATGCGTTTCGACACGTCGTTCGCGGCGGGCGGGAGCAACGCGACCTTCCTGGAGCTCGCCGAGGGGGTGCTGCGGGCGGCCCCCGGCCCGCTGCCCGGCCCGGACCTGCTGATCGTCGCGTACGCGCTGCCCGATCCGCACGCGCCGGAGAAGACACTGGCGGCGCACCTCGGTCACGTGCTCGGTGACCGGTCCATGAGTTTCGCGGTCTCCGAGCAGGGGCTCGGCGCGCCGTTCACGGCGCTGCGGATCGCCGGCGCCTATCTGCGGTCGGGCCGCTGCCACAGCGCCGCCGTGGTGGTCGTCGAGCAGACGACGTACCCCTACCCGGAGCCGTTCGTCCAGGACGGCGACCTGGTGGACTCGGCGGTGCTGCTGGTGCTCGGCGCCGCGGGCGGCTGGGAGCTCGCCGGGCTCGCCTCGGCGGGGCCGGGCCGGGACCTCGCCGTCCTGCTCGACGAGCCGCCCGGGCTGCCGGAGGGGTCCGATCCCGGGGAGCGGCTGGTGGTGACCGGTTCGTGGGCCGAGGCCGCCGACACGGGACCGGCCGGGCCGAAGGCCCACCAGGCACCGCCCGGCTCCTACTGCACCGGGGTCTGGCTGGAGTTCGCCAGGCACCACGCCGAATGGGGCGCCGCCTACCGGACGGTCGTGCTCGGCGACACCGATCCGCGCACCGGGATCAGCCACGTCGCCACGTTCACCCGCCGCGAGGCCGTCACCGGGGGAGAGCGCCGATGACCACAGCCGTTCTCGGGAGTTACCCGTCCCTGCTCGACGCCCTGCACGCCGACGTGACGTCCGGCGGGTTCGTCGCGTCGCCGTCCGGACACGTCCTCGCCTCGGCGGAGGCGCTCGGCGTGGCCGGGGCGGGGCGGTTCGGCCGCTTCGGGCTCGCGTGCGTGCCCGCGTCCGCCGGCAGCGCCCGCGACGACGCGACGGCCGCCCGGTTCGCCGAGGGGCTGCTCGCGCTGCAGCACACGGTGCTCCGCCGCACGCTGGCGCACACGATCACCCGCCTGGGCGAACGGGTCAGCGAGGGCACCAGCCTGCTTTCTCGGCCCCAGCTCCAGGCCGACCTGGCCGACGTCGCGATGGAGTTGCAGGAGGAGGCGGCGGAGCCGGAGGAGGAGGCCGGCCGCGACGTCCGCTGGGCCCGCCACCAGCGCCTGACCTGCACCGGCCGGGTCCTGCTCCGCCTCCTCGGCGGTTACAGCATGCTCGCCGAGGGGCCCGGCGCCGACCTCTACCTGGCCGAGGTGGCGGGCAACGTCTACCTCCAGCCCGGCCCGGACCACCGCGTGGAGGACCACCATGCCTGAGAGCGCGACGTACGCCCTGGACACGCGCGGAGAGCGGATGGACGCGCTCGAACAGTACTTCCGGGAGGCCGCGCGGGAGCTGCGCGAACCGGGCCTGGCGCTCGACGCCGACCCGGACGCCGTCCACCGGTTCCTCCACCTGCCCGCCGTACGGCTCCAGCAGCACATGCTCACCCCGGCGCGGTACGCCCGGCACGACGACGTCCTGCCGTCCTTCGTACCCGCGGAGGCCTCCTGCGCCGAGTGGATCCTCGCCGCGGAGTGGCTCGCGTACGGCGATCCGGGCATGACGCTGGCCAGCCCGGGGCCCGCCCTGTCGACGGTGGTCCTGCGGGCCCTCGCCGACGAGGCGCAGCAGGACTGGTTCTTCGGCCGGACCTCCGACTGGCCCACCTGGGCCTTCTTCGCGCTGACCGAACCGGAGAAGGGCTCGGCGGCGACCGAGCTCACGGCCCGCCTCGACGCCGACCCCTCGGGCGAGGGCTGGGTGCTGAGCGGCGAGAAGATGTACATCGGCAACGGCGCGCACGCGCGGGTCGGCGTGGTGTTCTGCCGCCGGGCCACGGGACCGTGGGGCATCGAGGCCGTCATGGTGGACACCGGCGACCCCGGCTTCCACGCCGAGACGCTCCCGATCATCGGGCTCCGCGGCGCGCGGATCAGCCGGTTGCGCTTCGACGGGATGCGCATCCCGCCCGAGCGGGTGCTCGGCCGTCACCGGCCGCGCAGCCGGCGCGGGCTGCAGGGAGCGCTGCAGGCGATGCTGTGGTTCCGGCCCAGCGTCGCCGCGTTCGCCCTGGGCGTCGGCCGGGCGGCCTGCGACTACGTGCTGGAGCAGCGCCCCGCGCTCGCGGGCGCCGGCCGCGCCGAGGTCGACGGCATGATCGACCGGCTGAACCGGCTGCGCCGCCTCCTCCGCGACGTCGCGGCGGAGATCGACGCCGGTTCGCCCAACACCTTCCGGGTCAGCGGCGTCAAGATGCGCGCCGCCCGCCTCGCCGAGGACGCCACCCTGCTGGCCGCCCGGCTGCTCGGCCCGGCGTCGCTGGTCGAGCACCCCTGGCTGGACAAGGCGTACCGGGACGTGCGGGCCTTCGAGTTCATGGAGGGCACCGGCAACATCCACCGCCGCGGCGTCTTCCAGGGGCTGCTGCGAGACGACTATTTCACATCGCGAGACCGGGACGTCCGCCCCGGCCGTGTGGCCGAAGGGGTGGTCTGATGCGTGTCGGTGTCGACCTGATGTCCATCGGCGAGCTGGAGCGGCTGCGCGCGCGCCGCTGGTTCGACGACTACGCGTTCGCCCCCGTCGAGCTCGCGGCGGCCGAGGGCCTGTCGGAGGAGCGCGGCAGAGAGTTCCTGGCCGGCCGGTTCGCCGCCAAGGAGGCCGTGCTCAAGGTGTTCCGGATGGGCCTGTTCCAGGGCGTCGCGCCGCGCGAGATCGTGGTCGCCCGCGCCTCCTCCGGAGCCCCCGAGGTCACGCTGGAGGGCGCCGCCCGCACGGCCGCCGACGCCGCCGGGGTCCGGGGCGTCGACGTCTCGATCACACACAAGGGTGACCTGGTCGTCGCGGTCGCGGCGGCCTGGTCATGAGCACATCAGGAGCGGCCGTGCCCATCATCCAGGCCACCGGGCTGACCCACACGTTCACCGTCGGAGGCAGGACGGTCGAGGCCGTCCGGGGCGTCGACTTCGAGGTCAGTCCCGGCGAGATCATCGGATTCCTCGGGCCGAACGGCGCCGGGAAGACCACCACCCTGCGCATCCTGACGACGATGCTCAAGCCCACCTCGGGCCGGGCGACCGTCGCCGGCGTCGACGTGGACGCCGACCCCGCCGGCGTCCGCCGCCGCATCGGCTACGTGGCGCAGGCCGGCGGCACCGACGGCAACTGCCGGGTGGCCGAGGAACTGATCCTGCAGGCGCGGCTCTACGGGATCGGCAAGCGGGACGCGGAGCGGCGCGCCGCCGAACTGTGCGAGCGTCTCGACCTGACCGGCCTCGCGGACCGGCCGATCCGTACGCTGTCGGGCGGCCAGCGGCGGCGCACCGACATCGCCCTCGGGCTCGTCCACGAACCGCAGCTGGTCTTCCTGGACGAGCCGTCCGTGGGGCTGGACCCGCAGAGCCGCAGCGATCTGTGGACGCACATCCGCCGCCTGCGCGACGAGCTCGGCACCACGGTCTTCCTGACCACGCACTACCTCGACGAGGCCGACACGCTGTGCGACCGGATCCTGGTGATGAACCACGGGCGGGTCATCGCGGAGGGCACCCCCGACGCCCTCAAGCGCCGGATCTCCGGCGACGTGGTCAGCCTGACCCTCGGCGGCGACGCCGACCGCGCGAAGGCGGTGCTCGCCGAGTGCCCCGGCCTGGACGAGATCGCCGTCTCCGGGCAGACCGTACGGCTGACCGCGCGCGGCGGCGAGCAGGCGCTCGTCTGGCTGATGCGCGCGGCGGACCAGGCCGACCTCGACCTTCGGTCCGTCAACATCGCCCGGCCGACGCTGGACGACGTCTTCCTCGCCCTGACCGGATCCTCGCTGAACGAGAACCACTCGTGATCCCGGCGCGGCGGCGGCCCCGACCCTGGAGGAGCGTGCATGTCCCTCATATCCGATAGTTCGCTGATCTTCGCCCGGCAGATGCGGCTGTCGCTGCGCTCCCCGGCGTGGCCGATCATCGGCCTGTTCCAGCCGGCGCTCTACCTGGCCTTCCTCGGCCCGCTGCTGGTCAGCGTGGCCGGAGCCGGGGTCGACGGCCTCCCGGCCGGGGCGGCGTGGCGGTTCTTCGTGCCCGGCCTGCTGATCCAGCTCGGCCTGTTCGGCCCCCTGTTCGCCGGTCTGTCCATCATCGCCGACCTGCGCTCGGGCGTGTTCGAGCGGATGCGGGTCACCCCGGTGAGCCGTTTCGCCCTGCTCGCCGGCCGGGTCATGCGGGACACCGTGGTCCTGCTCGTCCAGACGGTGGTCCTGCTCACCGTGGCGTACGCCTTCGGCCTGCGCGCGCCGCTGGTCGGCCTCCTCCTGATGTTCCTCTTCGTCGCGGCCATCGCGGTGGGGCTCTCCGCCCTGTCGCACGGGCTCGGCCTGCTCGTGCGCAGCGAGGAGTCGTTCACGCCCCTGCTGAACGTGGCGGCCATCCCGCTGCTGCTCCTCTCCGGGATCCTGCTGCCGATGACCCTCGCGCCCCAGTGGCTCGACGTCATCTCCCGGCTCACGCCGTTCCGATACATCGTGGACGGCATGCGCACCGCCCTGTACGGCGACTACACCGGCTCGGTCGTGGTGACGGGCGCCGCGGTCGCGGTCGTCACCGCCGCGGTCTGCCTGGTGCTCGGCGCCCGCCTCTTCTCCCGGAGGCACGCGTGACGCCCTCCACAGGCGGGCGTCACGGCAGCGCGTCCCCTCGTCGGTCGCCCAGCAGTTCCCGCAACCGGCCGACGAGGGGGTCGTCCGACTCCTCGCAGATCGTGAGCGCCTCGCGGAGCGCCATCCGGGCAGGGGCCTCCGCACGGACGTCGCGGTAGACCTCGCCGAGGTGGAGCAGCGTGGTCGCCGCGCCGTGCCGGTCGCCGATCTCACGCCGCACCCGGAGCGCGGCGCGCAGGAGATCGACGGCCCGGTCTCCGCATCGGAGGGTCTGGTAGGCCACGCCCATGGTGTCGAGCACGCGCGCCTCGCCGTTCCGGTCGCCGAGCTTGGTGAACACGGCGAGCGCGTCGGAGAGGAACCGGAGGGCCTGGTCGATCTGACCCGTCCACAGATAGGTCTCGCCGATGCGGCCGAGCGCGGTGGCGGTCTCGCGCGCGCCGCCGATCTCACGGCTCAGGGCGAGGGCCTCGCGCAGCCGGGCGAGCGCGGTCGCCGTACGGCCCAGCGTGCGGCAGATGTCGCCGAGATCGTTGAGGCAGGCGCACTCGGCCGCCCGGTCGCCCACGCGGCGCCAGATCACGAGCGCCCGCTCGCAGTTCTCCAGCGCCTCGTCGAGACTGCCCAGGTCACGGTGGACCGCGGCGAGGCCGTCCAGCATCCAGGCCTCACCCGCCTCGTCGTTGCCGTCGCGCGCGGCGGTCAGACCGGCCTGGTACGCCGAGACCCATTCGGCCCACGGCTTGCGCAGGACGAAGTAACTCCCCCCGGCGTCGGCCAGCCGCCAGGCGAGGGCGCCGTGGCCGGCCTCCGCGGCGTGCCGTACGACGGCGGCCAGATTGGCGCGCTCGGCGTCGAACCAGTCGAGCGCCTCGGCATAGCCGGCGAACGTGACCGGCCGCCCGTCGGGCGGGTCGAACCGCGCGCGACGACGCAGGGGATCGATACGGCGACCGGCGGCGTCGGCGGCGTGCAGATACCAGTCGAGCAGCCGGCGTACGGCCGCGGACCGGTCCTCCGCGGGCTCGTCGGCCTCGGCGCACTCGGCGGCGTACAGCCCGACCAGGTCGTGGAAGCGGTAGCGCCCGGAGGAGACCTCCTCCAGCAGGTGGACGGCGGCCAGCGCCTCCAGCAGGCGCTGTGCCTGGGAGCAGCCGGTCCCGGCCAGCGCGGCGGCCGCCGGAACACCGAGATCGGCGCCGCGGTGCAGGCCGAGCAGCCGGAACATGCGGGCGGCGTCCGGCGGCAGCGCGCGGTAGGACCAGGAGAACACCGAGCGGACCGTGGTCGCCTCGTCCTCGGTGGTGGCCAGCAGGTTCAACCGCTCGCGGGTGACCGCCAGCTCGGTGGCGAGGGCCGCCAGCCGCACCGACGGCCGCGCCTGCGCCCGTTCGGCCGCGATGCGCAGCGCCAGCGGAAGATAACCACACCTCCTGGCGATCTCCGCCGCGGCCTCGGGCTCCTCCGCGACGCGCCGGCCGCCGATGGCCTGCCCGAGCTGGGTCAGCGCCTCGTACTCCGGCAGCGGCGCGAGCACGAGTCGCGCGGCGCCGTCCCTGGCGACCAGGCCGGACAACCGGCTGCGGCTGGTCACCACGAGGCGGCACCCGGCCGAGCCGGGGATCAGCGGGCGTACCTGGTCGGCCGTCGCCGCGTTGTCGACGACGATCAGGATGCGCCTGCCGTCCAGCAGCGTACGCAGCCGGGCCGCGCGCGGCTCCAGCCCGGCCGGGACGGACGCGGGGGAGCAGCCGAGATCGCGGAGGAACCGGGCGAGCACCTCGGCGGGGTCGGCGGGAGCGCCGGTCGGATCGAAGCCGCGCAGATCCGCGAACAGGCACCCGTCGGGGAACCGGCGGGCGGCGCGGTGAGACCAGTAGAGCGCCGTCGCCGTCTTGCCCACACCGGCCGGGCCGGAGACGACCACCGTCTGATGGCCCAGCTGGGCGTCGTCGAGTTCGGCGAGCGCGTCCGCGCGGCCGGCGAAGGCGCGGGGAGCGGCCGGAAGCTGCGCCGGACGCCGGAAGGCGTCCTGGTGCCGGCGTCGCACCGGCACCAGCCCGGCGAGGGCCCCCTCGGCTCGGAGCACCTCGTCGCACCGCCTGGCCACCAGCGGCGTCGGCGGCCGTTCGCCCGTCTCGATCCTGCTCAGGTAGCCCTTGCTGTAGTGGGTCAGTGCCGAAAGCGAGGCCAGCGACAGGCCACGTTCCCTGCGTAGATCCCGGAGTGCGACTCCGAACGACGCGTTCTCCATCGAAACCCCAGATGCGGCGAACTCGGACCGCCGTGACGCGCGGTGCCTCCGGGACGTCGCCCCCTCTGGACCCCCTCTCGGCACACCTCGTCCCAAGCGATCATGTGGCCCCATGCCGCGTCCAGCCGGTGTACGAGAAGGCCATCTCGCGATCTATCGACTATTCAAGCACTAATTGCCTCAATTGCCATATAGGTATCGTTTGTGCCAGTTACGGACTGATATGTTCCTGGTTTTCGGCTCTGTCATAGATTCGAGTTGTTACCCAAGGTCCCGCCGAATCACCGTGCGTCATCCACGGCGGTGAGCTCTGTGGCGGTAATTTCCGGAGTTTCGTCACCGCCGTGGAGGACGCGGCCGTCGCTTACGGCGCTTTACGCCGGTTCCCTTACGGCCGGGGATGCCGCCTGCTTGTGGGTGATCGGGCGGCGCCGGGCCGGCAGGCCGAGCGTCGGGTTGGCGACGCCCCAGGCGGCGCCCTTGCAGACCAGTTCCTTGTAGAAGGCGGCGAACCGCCCGGTCAGAGCCGCCCGTACGGCGCGGTCGTCGGCGGTGACGACCTGGATCAGACCGTCCCTGCGGCCCAGCGAGACACACTGGTTGAAGTAGCGGATCGGCACGTGGGGGAGCTTCCCGCCGGTCAGGCGCGCCGCGATCGCGTCGGCGGCCTGCCAGGCGCTCGGGGTGCCCGAGGCGCACGACATCCGCAGCGGCTTGTTCCCCGGGCCCATCGCCAGGGCCGCGTCGCCGACGGCGTACACGTCCGGGTGAGAGACCGAGCGCAGCGTCCCGTCGACCACGATCTGACCGGTGTCGCCGACCTCCAGGGTGGTCGCCTTCGCGATGGGGTGGACCGCGAAGCCGGTGGCCCACACGGTGACGTCGGCCGGGATCGCCGTGCCGTCGGCGGTGACGACGCGGTCGGCTTCGACGGAGGCGACGGTGACGTGCTCGTGGACGGTGACGCCGAGCCTGGCGAAGACCTTCCGCAGGTGCTCGCGGCCCCTGGGCGAGAGCCAGTCGCCGAGCCCGTCGCTGGCGGCGATGGCGACGCCGAGATCCGGGCGGGCCTCGGCGATCTCGGCCGCGGCCTCCAGGCCGGTGAGCCCCCCGCCGACGACGACCACGGTCTGCCCGGCGCGGAGCCGGGCCAGGCGCTCGCGCAGCCGCAGCGCGCCGGGACGGCTCGCGATCTCGTACGCGTGCTCGGCGGTTCCCGGCACGCCCTGGGGGTTCCAGCCGCTGCCGAGGGCGTAGACGAGCGTGTCGTAGGCGAGTTCTCCGTCGCCGTCCGCGCCGGTGACGGAGACGGTCCTGCGGTCGGCGTCGACGCCGGTGACCTTCGCGATCCTCACGTCGACGCCGGTGCCAGCGAACATCTCGCCGAGCGGCCGGGGCCTGAGGTGCTGGCCGGTCGCCAGCTGGTGCATGCGGACGCGTTCCACGAAATCGGGCTCGGCGTTGACGAGGGTGATGGCGACGTCCTCGCGGCGGAGCCGCTTCGCGAGGCGTCCGGCGGTGATGGCTCCGGTGTATCCGGCGCCGAGGACGACGATGCGGTGCTGCATGCCCGTGCTCCTGTCGTGTGGTCGTTTGCCCTTGAACCGGGCAGCGCGCCGTTTGCTGACAGGAGCGGGATGTGAAGCGCCTCACACCGCGCTCAGAAGGCGGCGGCCAGCGGCTTCCCGTGGTCGGCGAGCGCCCAGCGCGCCGTGGCACGTTCGAGCTTGTCGGGGTTGACCTGGTTGCGGCACGCGGCGATGCCCTCGGCGGTGACCTCCAGGCACATGACGCCGACGACCCGGCCGTCCACGACGGCCACGACGGCGGGGTCGCCGTTGGCGGTCGACGCGTAGAGTTCGGGCGCGCCCCCGGCGAGGGCGCGCTTGGCCTCGCCGGGCTTGAACAGACCTCTGAGGAACTTCGCGACCGCGACGGCGCCCTCGAACGCCTTGGCGCGGGCGGGCACCTTCCCGCCGCCGTCGCCGATCGAGACGGCGTCCTCGATGAGCAGCCGTACGAGCGGCTCGATCCGGCCGCTGGCGGCGGCCGCGAGGAACTCCTCGACGACCCGCCGGGCGGCGGCCTGGTCGATCTCGGCACGGGCCCTGCCGTCCGCGACGTGCTTCCTCGCGCGGTGGAAGATCTGCTGGCTGGCGGCCTCGGTGATGTCGAGGATCTCGGCGATCTCCCGGTGCGGGTAGCCGAAGGCCTCCCGCAGCACGTACACCGCCCGCTCGCTCGGGGAGAGGCGCTCCATGAGGGTGAGGACCGCGTACGAGACCGACTCGCGCTGCTCGGCGGTGTCGGCCGGGCCGAGCATCGGGTCTCCGGCGAGCAGCGGTTCGGGTAGCCACTGGCCCACGTAGGTCTCGCGGCGCGCCCGCGCGGAGGTGAGCAGGTTGAGGCACAGGTTGGTGAGCACCTTCGTCAGCCAGGCCTCGGGGACCTCGACGCGGCCGACGTCGGCGGCCTGCCAGCGCAGGAACGTCTCCTGTACGGCGTCCTCGGCCTCCCCGGCGGACCCGAGGAGGCGGTAGGCGATGGCCTCCAGGCGCGGCCTGGCCGCCTCGAACCGGTCGACGTCGCTCGCGGTCAAGGGCATGCCCCGATCCTAGGTCGCCGATCCGCCGCCCCCGCGCCGGGCCCGCGGCCGGCGTCCGGGCCGGTAGTTCAGGGCCCGGTGCTCAGGGCTCGGTGCTCAGGGCTCGGTGCTCAGGCCTCGGTCGCGAGGATGTCGCGGGCGGTCATCAGGGCGAAGCCGAGCAGGTTGAGGCCCTGCCAGGTGGCGGGGGAGGCGGCGCGTTCGTCGCCGGCGGTCAGGCCGATGCCCCAGATCCGGTCGTTGGGGCTGGCCTCCACCAGGACCCGGCCGGTGGTCGCGAGCAGGAAGCGGCGCAGGTCCGCGTTCTGGCCGAACTTGGCGACGCTGCCGCGGACCACGATGTCGAACCGCCGTGCGTTCCAGACCTGCTCGTCGAAGTCGCGTACGGCCCGGCCGAGGGTCTTGGCCTCGTTCGGGTGACCGGCGGCGAGGACCTTCGCCGCGGTCTGGTCGTCGCCGAACAGCCAGGCCTTGTGCGCCATCATGTAGTGCTCGGCGGAGGCGAAGGTGTGGCCGTCCTCGGTGAAGGCGACCGGCCACCACTGGGACAGGCAGCCGGGGCCGACGCCGCCGTCGCGCGGCGGCCGGTGACCCCAGAAGTACAGGTAGCGGAGGGCGTGGCCCGCCCGCTCCGCGGCGACCGCCTCGTCCACGCTGCGCGGCAGCACGATCTGCTCAGACACGCCCACACCGTGCCACATCCGATCTCGTCCCCGCCATCGACTTATGCCCCCCGCTGCTGCGGCGGCGCGCCGCCGCCGCAGCGGGGGAGGGGATCAGCAGTAGCCGAGCATGGTGGTCAGGGCAGACTTCTCGGCGCTCTGCAGGGTGAGGCCGTAGTACCACTTCACCTGGATCCACGCGCGGGCGTAGGTGCACCAGAAGGAGGTCAGGGACGGCTTCCAGGTGGTGGGGTCCTGGTCGCCCTTGGCCTGGTTGACGTTGTCGGTGACGGCCCACAGCTCGGGGCCGCCGAGGTCGTTGGCGTACGCCTGGCGCTGGGCGGTGGTCCAGGCCCAGGCGCCGGACCGCCAGGCCTCGGCGAGGGGGACCATGTGGTCGATGTCGACGTCGGAGGCCGCGTGCCAGGTCGCTCCGTCGTACGGGCTGTACCAGCTGCCGGAGACGGAGGCGCAGCTCGAGTCGGTCACGACGCCGCTGCCGTCCCGCTTGAGCACCTGCTCGCGGGTGTTGCAGGTGCCCGAGATGGTGATCCAGTGCGGGAAGAGGTCGCGGTTGTAGGTCGACTGGTGCGACTCGGCGGCCACGGTGAGCGAGGCCAGCCGGGAGGCGGCGGTGCTCGCCGACGGGATGTTCGGCGGCGTGGCGAGGGAGGGGCCGGTGGTCAGGGTGAGGAGGAGGGACAGGGCGCCGAGTGCGGTGGCGAGGGCGGCGAAGGCTCGTTTCACGAGCGTCCCCTTCTGCCTGCTGCTCCGGCCAGGAGAGGGGGCTGGACACGAACGGAGCAGTCAGACAGCTCGGAGATTCGCTAATGGCGATAAATCCGGAAATAGCAGGTCGTAGTTAGGCAAATTGACCTTTTTTGTCGGGCTTCGCCGACGACTTCCGCGACGTACGGTCGTACCTGCTCAAAAGGCCTTTCAGCGCCGCAGGAGGCGAGGTACGCCCCGTCATCGAGCAAATGAAGATTGTGTAAACGGCGGTGGATCAGCCCTCCCGGTGACCCCGGCCGCATCTGTTGGGAGGTTCGTCCCGCGACGGTTCGCCCGCCGCGCCAGGCGAGCGATCAATATCGTGTGTGCCGAGACAATGGAGGAGAACAGGCGCGACACCCCGGCCAGGCTCTGGAAGAGCGACCGGGCGCGGGCGCCGCCCGGTTCGTCGTGGAGCATCGAGGCGGCGTGCCTCGATGCCGCGGTTCGAGAGAGGAGGAGAAACGCATGGCGACGTTCGTCCTCGTGCCCGGCGGTTGGCACGGCTCCTGGTCGTTCGAGGCGGTGGTTCCGCTGCTGGAACGGGCCGGTCATGCCGTACACGCCCTGACCCTGACCGGTCTGCGGCCGGACGACGACGCCGCGACGGTCGCGACCGCCAACCTCGACACGCACGCCGGCGACGTGCTGCGCCTCCTCGATCGCGCGCACGTCACGGGCGCGACGCTGGTCGGCCACAGCTACGGCGGGATGGTGATCGCCGCCGCCGCCGATCGCGCCGACGGCCGCGTCTCACGACTGGTGCATCTCGACGCCTACGTGCCACGCGACGGGGAGTCGTGCTGGTCGTCGACGACCGAGCGCTACCGGGAGGCGTTCGCGTCGGGCGCCGCGACCACCGGCTACGCCGTCCGGCCGCCGGTCGGCGTGGATCCTCGTTGCCGTCCCCATCCCCTCGCCTCGTTCCTGCAGACGATCCGGCTCACAGGCGCGCTCGCCCGGGTGCCCCGCCGGGAGTTCGTCTACTGCTCGGGATGGGAGGACCGGACGCCGTTCACCGCGCTCCGCAACCGGCTCCACGCCGATCCCGAGTGGCAGGTCCACGACCTCCCGACCGGCCACGACGCGATGCGCGAGGCCCCGGAGGCGGTCGCCGCCCTACTGCTCGGCGAACGAATCACGCACGCGTCGCCGCCGAGACGGCACGCTTGCCATTGAGGGCCGCACAGGCCCCACCGGTGCACCTGCCGCGATCTACGCCGGCCGGCTCGGCGCCCCGGGGGAGGAGGTCGCCGCCGACCTGGAGCGGTCGGCGGAGCGTGCGCGGACGCGCGGTGGCGCGGCCGCCGCAGGCGCGTTCCTGAAGCGTGCGGCGGAGCTGACGCCGGCGCCGTTCCGCCGCGCGCAGCGGCTGATCGCCGCGGCGGAGGCCAAGCAAGATCTCGACGCGGCCGAGGCCTCCTGCGACGAGATCGACGCCGTCAAGGACGTCACCGGCAACCCGCTGCCGGAGTACGGGCGGCTCTTCCTCGCGGCGTACCGCGGTCAGGCCCGCGAGGCGGAGCCCTGACAGAACGGATCCGCGCCGACGCGTACGCCCGCGAACTCGCCGGGCAGGCGTTCGAGCGGCTGGCGGGTGTCACTCGTCCGGTGGGGACCGGCTACGCGTGCGGCGTGCCGGCGACGGCGGAGGCGCAGCTGCGCGCGAGTGGCGAGGCCCCGCGCGTACGCGCGCAGGGGCCGGCGGTGCGGTTCACCGAACAGGAGCTCAACGTGGCGCGCCTCGCCCGCGAGAGCCTGACGAACCGGACATCGGCGCGCGGCTGTTCATCAGCGCGCGGACCGCCGAACACCACCTGCGCAAGGTCTTCACGAAGCTCGGCATCAGGGGACGCGCCGAGCTGAAGACCGCGCTCGCCGAGCTCGACCAGGCGGAGCCGCCCGCGGGCTCGAAATCGACGCCTTGACGGCGTCCCTGAGCCCGGACGGGTGCCGCCCTCGCCATGGTCTGCGAGTGCTCGCGTACGAGTGTCCGGGAGCGGGACGCTCACGAGCGTGACTCCGGTGGCACCCACTCGAAGGTGGGGCCCGCCATGGCGCCGTCCGCGTCCGGCAGCAGCAGCAGGGCGTCGGCCTGGGCCCGGAGCGCGTACATGGTGCCGACGGCGGCCCCGAGCAGGCTCGGCTCGCCGTCGAACGCCTGCTCCAGCTGGTTCAGCAGGGTGCAGTAGGCGCGGTTGAACTCCTCCTGCGCGGTCCGGATGACGCTGCCCGGGGCGTGGTCGGACAGCCGCGGATCGGGCCGCATCGGCCGTACGGCGGCCGGGTCCACCGAGACCGGCTCACCGGTCGGCCCGGACCGCGGGGTGTCGCCCCGCCGGTAGCGCCGGCCGAGTTTGAGCTCCTGGAAGCGGTAGTAGTGCCCGACCTCGTCCCGATCGGGGTGGAACACGTCCTGGTCCCCGTCCCAGACCTCGCCCCGGGCGGTGCCCTCGCCCTCTTCGACGATCTCCTTCAGCGCCCCCAGCGCCGACTCCAGATCCTCCACCCCGAACAACGAGCCGGTGGTGTGCCGGAAACGGCCGCCGGTCACCTGGCGGGCGGGGTCGCCGCAGAAGACCTCCCGCTCGCCGAGCCGCTCGCACAGGTGGCGCAGCCCTTGTTCGATCGCGTCGTAGAACTGCCCGATCGTCTCGTAGCCGTCGCCCTGTGCCGGGGCGCCGGGCGGCGCGGGCCGTTCCAGGCGCAGGAACATCTCCAGCGCCTCCGGGCCGAACGGGAGCAGCGACAGTTCCAGGTCGCTATGGGGCAGCCGCCGGGGGTACGGCGGCAGCATCCCGGGCATGTCGAGACGCGGCCGACCGCCGACGGCGTTGAGCAGGTTCGCCGCCAGCGCCAGGTGCAGCATCTCCTCGGCGAAGACGCTGCCCACCACCTCCACGGCCTCCGGATTGTCCTCCGGCCGCAGTGAGTACAGCGCGCACAGGTACGACGGCAGCGTCGCGTGTTCCAGCTCGACCGCCCACTGCAGGTGCTCACGCAGACTGTCGAGCGTGTCGATCCCCGCTCGGCCGGGAGCGGCAGTGGTCCCCCTCGGTTCCGGATGCGTCATCAGAGCTCTACCTCCATTGTCGATCGTGGTGCGCGTGACCGGTCGTCCATAAGGACCGGACGGCCGCCGCGCCTGTGACAGCCCCGGGACTCTCTCCGCGATCTCCGGTCCCCGCCGCCGCGTCCTCGCAGGCGGCGGCGAGGGCCTGCTCGACCGTGCCGTACACCGGAAGGAGCGGGTCGAGCCGGACGATCCGGAGCAGACGTGCGGGGGCGCCGCGGACCCCGGCCAGGCGCACGCCCGCAGCGTCGTCGGCGGCATGGCGGGCGGCCGAGATCAGCACCCGCAAGCCCGAGCAGTCCATGAAGGAAACCCCGGTCAGGTCGAAGACCACGGTGTCGCCCGGCCGGCGGACACGGCCGACGTAGCGGGCCAGCAGGTCGCTGCTGGCGAGGTCGATCTCACCGCCGACCGTGATCAGGCTCGTGCCGGGAAGGTGCCGATGCCGCAGCGTCAGCGACGTGGCGGAGGTCTTCGCGGGGGCGGCCGTGAGCTCGAGTTGGAGGGAGGCGACCATGCGCGCACCTGGACCTTTCGTGTCGGCGTCTGTCGCCCGGTCTCCGCGGTGAGCGGAGACCGGGGCCGGTTCAGGCGGTCCTGCGGAGTCTCACCGCCGCGCGTGGTCGGCGGCGTCGCGGATGACGACGGTCACGGCGTCGGGCTGTGACGCGGCGACCGCGTGTGACGCGCCCGCGATCTCCCGGGTCCGGCGGGCGCCGGCGCGCTCGGCCATGAAGCGCAGCGCCGCGGCCGGGATGTTGAGGTCGCGCTCGCCGTGGACGAACCAGGACGGGATGGTGCGCCAGGCGGGCTCGTCCGCCGTCAGCGCGCCGGTCAGGGCGCGTTCGGTCACCGGCCGCTGGGTCGCCGCCATCAGGGCGGCCTCGCCGGCGTCGAGGTCGGCGCAGAACTGGTGGTGGAACCTGTCCGCCGCGATGCGGAACTCGTTGCCGCCGGAGACGACCGGATAGGCCTCCAGCGCCGCGCCCAGAGTGCTGCCCTCGAACTTGCCGGACAGCAGCAACGCGTTCTCGCCTGGCTCGGGGGCGAAGGCGGCGACGTAGACCAGGGCGCGCACGGCCGGGTGGCCGGCCGCGGCCTGGGTGACGACCATGCCGCCGTACGAGTGGCCGACGAGGACGACCGGGCGGCCGAGGCCGGCGATCACGTCGCGCACGTACGCGGCGTCGCCCTCGACGCTGCGCAGTGGGTTGGCCGCGGCGACGACGGACAGGCCGTGGGTGTGCAGGCGCTGGATGACGCGGTTCCAGGAGGCCGATTCGGCGAAGGCGCCGTGGACCAGGACGACGACGGGCTGCTGCTCGCTCATGCGGGTGCCTTTCCGGTGTTCAGGGCGGTCCTGAGGACGGCGACGGCCTGCGCGGTCGCGGCGCGCGCGGCGTGGGTGTCGCGGAGCGGGTTCAGCATCATGAAGTCGTGCAGAGTGCCGTTGTAGCGGACGCCGGTGGTGGGGACGCCCGCCTGGACGAGCTTGCGGGCGTAGGCCTCGCCCTCGTCACGCAGCACGTCGCACTCGTCGACGACGACGAAGGCGGGCGGCAGCCCGGCCAGGTCCTCCAGGGTGGCGCGCAGCGGGGAGGCGGTGATCTCGGCCCGCTGGGCGGGGTCGGTGGTGTAGGCGTTCCAGAACCAGGCCATCGCCTTGGCCGTCAGGTAAGGGCCGTCGGCGAACTCGCGGTAGCTGCCGGTGTCCTGGGCGGCGTCGGTGACCGGGTAGTACAGCGACTGGTGCACGAACCGCACGTCGCCGCGCCACTTGGCCAGGATGGTCAGCGCGGCCGTCATGTTCCCGCCGACCGAGTCGCCGGCCACCGCCAGCCGGGAGGCGTCCAGCCCCTCGTCCGCGCCGTGCCGCGTGATCCACTGGGCGGTCGCGTAGGCCTGTTCGATCGCCACCGGATAGCGCGCCTCGGGTGACCGGTCGTACTCCACGAACACGACCGCCGCCTCCGCGCCCACGGCCAGTTCCCGCACCAGCCGGTCATGGGTGCCGGCATCGCCCAGCACCCAGCCGCCGCCATGGACGTACAGCACGGCGGGCAGCGTCCCCGAGGCCCCCGCGGGCCTGACGACGCGCGCCCGCACCTCGCCGACCCCGGCCGACACCGTGATCCACTTCTCGTCGACCTCGGGCTTGGCGACCGGGGCGGCCTGGAGGTCGTCGAGCACCTTGCGGGCGCCGTCAGGGCCCAGCTCGTACAGGAACGGGGGCGTGGAGGTCGCCTCGGCGAACTCCTGAGCCGCCGGCTCCAAGACGTGGTCGTTCATGGGGATTCTCCCTTTTCATCTGGTCTCTCCGGTGCCCACTCTCCTCGGCCGGGAGGCCGGTCGTACCCGGGTGACACACGGGGCGGATCCCTGGGGTGGCACCGGTTCCCCGGGGTGACCGGACCCCGGCCGGGCCTGGCTAGACCCCGGCGCCGGCGCGCTGGAGCTGCCTGCGGGAGGTGACGCCGAGCTTGCCGAAGATGTTGCGCAGGTGCCATTCGACCGTGCGCGGGCTGATGAAGATGCGGGCGCCTATCTCGGTGTTGGTCATGCCGTCGCGGACAAGCCGGACGATCTGGGCCTCCTGCGCGGTGAGCTCGCCGGCGGCCTCGGCGGTGCGCTTCCGGGCCTGCTCGCCGGTGGCCAGCAGCTCGCGTGCGGCCCGCTCGGCGAAGGCCTCCATGCCTATGGCGGTGAACGCCTCATGGGCGGTGCGCAGGTGCTCACGGGCGTCGCGCTGGCGACGCTCCCGGCGCAGCCATTCGCCGTAGAGGAGATGAGCGCGGGCCAGCTCGCCCCGGATCGCGGTCCGGCCGAGCCGGTCGACCGCCTCACGGTAGTGCTCTTCGGCCTCCGCGTCCGTGCTGACGAGCGCCCGCGACCGCGCCTCGACGCCCAGCGCCCAGTCCGTGCCGCTGGGCCGGGTCAGTTCGCCGAGCCGCTCGAAGGCGTCGGCGGCCCGCCCCGGCGCGCCGCTGCGGGCGGCCGCCTCGACACACTCCACGAGAGCCCAGCCCACCGCGGCGCTCGTCTCCCTCCGCGGATGGCCGACGACGTCGGCCGTCGCGCGCAGAGCCTCCTCGTACCGGCCGAGACCATTGCAGAGCAACGCCTTCGACCACCCGGCGACGAGCAGCGCGCTCCCTTCGCCCCGGCGCCTCGCCTCCGCGACCACCGTCCTCACCAGCGCGGCGTGGTCCGCCTCGCGTCCGCTCCAGGCGGCCAGGTGCAGGTCGCTGTAGGGCGGATAGGAGATCCCGACGGCCTCCGAGACCGCCTTCACCTCCTCGGCCAGCGCGGCGGCCGCGCTCAGCTCCCCCGAGAACGCGTCCACGGCTATGCGTGCGGTCAACGCGAGGGGAAGCGCCGTGGCCTGGCCGCTCTCCCTGGCGAGCCGGACGTGCCGGGTGACGAGCCGGTCCCAGGCCTCGCCGTCCCACAACGCCGCGGCCGCCACGCCGGCCAGCCAGAGCCAGCCGAGCCCCTCCTCCGAGGACAGGCCGGGGGATTCGAAGGCCTCCAGCGCCGGCCTCAGTTCCGGCGCCCCGGCGGCCTGGCCTTCGGTGATCAGCACGGTCAGGCCGTTCAGCAGCAGATCGGCGGGGCGGGCGGCGTGTGTCACTTCCGCCGTCACGAAGGCCGCCCGCGCGGCCTCGGCCGCTTCGAGCTGGCCGCAACCGGTGGCCAGGGGACCGGCGAACAGCCCGGCGCTGATCGCCTCCAGGTACGTCTCGCGGGCGAGCGGCACGTCATGCGGCTCAAGCTGCCGCGCGGCCCGGAGCAGCAGCCCGGGAGCGTCGGCGCCGCGGTCCGTGGCGAAGGCGATCTGGGCGCGCAGCAGGTCGGCCTGGCCACGCCGGAACCCGTCGAGCGGGCCCGCCTCCGCGACGGACAGCAGCCTCAGCGCGGCGCCGGGCGTTCCGGCGCGATGGGTCGCCCGCGCGGCGGCCAGCGCGCGCTCCTGGCGGCGGGCCGGATCAGGGGTCAGCTCGACCGCCCGCGCCAGGAACGCCGCGGCCGCCGCGAGCCCGCCCCTGGCCCGCGCCCGATCGGCCGAGCGCACGAGCTGCGCCGCGACGTCCTCCGACGGGCCCCGCGTGCCCTGCGCCGCGTGCCAGGCACGCCGGTCGGGATCGGCCCGCGGATCGGTGGCCTCCGCCAGCGCCAGGTGCGCGCGGCACCGCTCCTCCGGCGAGGCCGCCCAGTACACGGCCGAACGCACCAGCGGATGGCGGAAACGCACCTGGTCGTCGATCTGCACCAGCCCGGCGGCGATGGCGGGCGTCACCGCCTCGATCCCGACGGCGAGCCGGTCCGCCGCGCGCCACAGCAGGCCCGGGTCACCGCCCGGCTCGGCGGCCGCCACCAGCAGCAGCCGCCGCGTACGCGACGGGAGCGACAGGACGCGCCGCTGGTAGAGCTCCTGAAGCCGGCCCGTGAGGGCCCGCGTGCCCGGCAGGCCGAACCCGCCCGCGAGGTCGGCCGGGGTGGAGTCCTTCGCCAGCTCCAGCAGCGCCAGCGGGTTGCCCCGCGTCTCGGCGACGATCCGGTCGAGTGCCCGCCCGTCCCACGGCCCGGGGAGCACCGAGCGCAGCAGCGCCCGCGCCTCGCCCTCGGGCAGGCCGGTCACCGTCAGCTCCGGCAGGCCGGTGACCGGCGGCTCCGGCAGGCCCGGCACGTCCGGCGTCTCGTCCGGCACCCGGGTGGCGAAGCACATCGCCACCGATTCGGCCCGCAGGCGGCGCGCGGCGAACGCCAGGGCCTGCACGGACGCCTGGTCGAGCCACTGCGCGTCGTCCACCAGGCAGAGCAGCGGCTGGTCCCGGGCGGCCTCGGCCAGCAGGCCGAGCGTGGCCAGACCGACGAGGAAGCGATCGGGCGCCTGCCCCGCGCTCAGCCCGCAGGCCGCGCGCAACGCGCCGGCCTGCGGCGAGGGAAGACGCGCGAGGCCGTCCGTCATCGGCGCGCACAACTGGTGCAGCCCGGCGAAGGCCAGCTCCATCTCGGACTGCACACCCGCGACGCGGACGACGCGAAACCCCCGCGCCCGCGCGGCGAGGTCGTCCAGCAACGCCGTCTTGCCCACTCCCGCCTCGCCACGCAGCACGAGCGCGCGGCTCTGACCACTCCGTACGTCGTCGAGCAGCCCGCCGAGCCGCTCGCGCTCGGCGGCCCGTCCCCGCAACACCGCCGTCACCCGCCCGCGGACAGGGCGGACGGCGTCGAGGCGCCAAGTGGCACGGGCCCGGCTGCGGCCAGCGGAATCACGACCGGTCTTCGGAGGCACGTCATTTTCATGATCCATCTCTCGGCACGGTTCTGATCGACTCGTGCACTTGGACCATGCGGCCCTGCGGATCTGTGACACCCGTCCGTCACGTCGCCTCCGCCCGCCGGCGGCGGTCAGGCTGTGACGCCCACGCCTTCGAGCAGCGCGGCGCCGATCTGCCTGCGGGACGCGATGCCGAGCTTCGCGAAGATCTTCCGCAGGTGCCATTCGACGGTGTGCGGGCTGATGAAGAGCTGCGCGCCGATCTCGGGGTTCGTCAGCCCGTCCCGGGCCAGGCGCGCTATCTGGGCCTCCTGGGCGGTGAGGGTGGGGCGCGCTTCGGCGCTGCGCCTGCGTACCGTCTCACCGGTGGCCTGGAGCTCGCGCCGGGCGCGTTCGGCGAACGCCTCGGCCCCCATGTCGCTGAGCATCTCGTACGCGATGCCCAGTTGCTCGCGTGCGTCGAGGCGGCGGTTCTCGCGGCGCAGCCACTCGCCGTACAGCAGCCGGGTGCGGGCGAGCGTCGTGCGGACCTCGGTGCGGCCGAGCCGCTCGATCGCCTCGCGGTAGAGGGCGTCGGCGTCCGCTCCGTCGCTCACCTGGGCACGCACGCACGCCGAGGTGCCGAGGGCCCAGTCGGTGCCACTGGCCCGTGCCATCTCGTCGAGCCGCCACGCGACCTCGGCGGCCCTGGCCCGCCGTCCGCTCCGGACGGCGGCCTCGACGAGCTCGGCCGTGGACCTGATGGCCGTCCCGCCGAGCTGCCGCGGGTGCTCGAATGCTCGCTCGGCCGCTACGTAGGCCTCCTCGTAGCGGCCCAGGCCGTTGCAGAGCACCGCGCTCGCCCATGCGGTGGCGGTCAGCACCTTGCCCTCCCCCTGGATGGCCGGGTCCCGCGTGATCGCTTCGCTGACCTGACGCGTCGCGGCTTCCCGGCCCCTCCACGGCTCGAGTATCAGGGCCGCGTACTGGGCCAGGTAGCGGCTGCCCGTCACCTCCCCGATCGTCACCGCCTCGGCGACCAGCGCGTCGGCCAGGGCGAACTCCCCGGCGAGGACCCTGTTCGACACGAGCATGTGGAGAGCTGAGGGCAGCACCGATAACGCGCCCGCCTCGCGCGCGAGGTCGGCCAGTCGCGCGGAGAGCACGGACCAGCTGTCGAAGTCCCAGACGTTGTGGGCCATGCGGGACGCGAACGGGAGCCAGCCGAGGCCCTCCTCCCTGGAGACCTCTTCGGCGCGGAAGGCGGCGAGGGCCTGCTGCACCATCGGCGCGCCCGCGGCGTACCCTTCGGTGAGCGCCACGGCCACGCCGTTCAGGAGCAGATCGTTGCGTTCCGGCGGCGGCCCCGGCGGTGCGGCGAGCGTCGCCTCGGCGACGTCCACCACCTGGGCGCCGCTCGGCAGCCGGCCCGCGTTCATGGCCGCGTTCAGCACGTCACGGTAGGTCTCACGGGCCAGCCCGGCGTCGAGCGGCGCCAGGCGCCTGCCGGCTCGGAGCAGCAGCGGCATCGCGGCGCCGGCGCTCTTGGAGGCGAACGCGATCTGACCGCGCAGCAGGCCGGCCTGGGCCAGTTCGCGTTCGTCCAGAGGGCTGAGCTCGGCCGCGTCCAGCAATTCGAGCGCGGCGTCGTACCCGCCGGCCCGATACTTGGCCCGCGCCGCCGCCAGCGCCCTGGCGCCGCGGCGTACGGGATCGGGGGTCAGCTCGGCCGCCCGCTCGTGGAACGCGGCCGCCGCGGCGACCCCGCCGCGCGCCTGCGCCCGATCGGCGCAGCGCTCCAGCTCGGCGGCCACCGCCTCGTCGGGGCCGGCCGTCGCGTTGGCGAGATGCCACGCCCGGCGGTCGGGATCCGATCGGGGATCGGTCGCGTCGGCCAGCGCGCGGTGGACGTCCTGCCGGTCCTGCGGGGCCGCGACACGATAGGCCGCCGAGCGCAGAAGGGGATGACGGAAACGCACCCGGGTCCCGATGGTGATCAGCCCGGCCGCTTCGGCCGGCGCGGCGGCGTCCGGTTCGATGCCCAGCAGCTCCGCCGCGCGCGTCAGCAGGGTCACGTCGCCGACCGGCTCGGCCGCCGCGACGAGCAGCAGCCGCTGCGTCTCGGCCGGCAACGACCGGACCCGCCGCAGGAAGCTCTGCTCGATCTGCCTTGCCAGCGGCCGCGCGTCGGGCCGCCCGAATCCACCCGCCAGCTCCGCCGGCGTCAGTCCCCGGGGCAGTTCGAGCAGAGCCAGCGGGTTTCCCTGCGTCTCGGCGACGATCCGGTCCCGGACCTGCTCGTCGAGTCGCCCGGGAGTCACGGAGTCCAGCAGGGCGCGGGCGTCGCCGTCGCTCAACCGTCCCACGCCGAGCTGCGGCAGCCCTCTCAGCTCCTGTTCGAGGTGGTGCTCGCGCACCGCGAACACCAGCCCGATCGGCTCCGCGAGCAGGCGCCGCGCGACGAACGCGAGAATCTGCGCGGAGACGTCGTCAAGCCACTGGGCGTCGTCGACGAGGCAGACCAGCGGTCCCTTCCCGGCCACGTCGGCGAGCAGGCCGAGCACCGCGAGCCCGACCAGGAAGCGGTCCGGTGGAGGTCCCGCGCTCAGGCCGAACACCGTGCCGAGCGCGTCGCGCTGCGGGCCCGGCAGATGACCGAGGCGGTCCAGGAACGGGGCGCACAGCTGATGCAGACCGCCGAAGGCCAGCTCCATCTCGGACTCGACGCCCGCCACCCTGGCTGTCCGGCAGCCGGACGCGCTGTCCCGCGCGTAGTCCAGCAGCGCCGTCTTGCCGATGCCGGCCTCGCCGCGCACGACCAGAACCGAGCTGCGGCCGGCCTGCACCGTCGCCACGAGCCGGTCCAGCGTCTCGCACTCCGTCCGCCGCCCACGCAGCCGAGACTCGGAACCGTCGCTTGCCATGGGCACCGCCCCGCCGACCCTTCACCCGTTCACCGCCGACCGCCGTACGTGCCGACCGCTGTACGTGCCGACCGCCGAACGTCGGAGGCCACTGGCACCACACCTCGGATCGACGCGCAGCCTACCTTTCCGCTCTCAACCCCGACAATCAACCCGACGATCAACGTCGGCCGTCGCCGGGATCACCCGGGTGGGGGCCGTTCTCCAGCACCTCGACCGCGTCGAGGAGACCTCGCAAGGCGATCTCCTCACGTTCGGCGTCGGTCGGGTCGAACTGCCAGTCGGCGACGGGCAGGGCGGCGGCCTCCGCGGGACGGCTCCACTCGACCTCGACCACCTCCGCCTCGACCTCGATCTGGAGTTCGTGCAGGAAGCCGTGCTCGCCGCTCGGAGCGCTCATCAATCCTCCATACGTGTGCTCTGGCCGTGTGATCTGGAGGGGGCGAGGCGGTCCCCGGCGGGGCGGCCGGCGCGCGGGCGGGCCGGGCGTCCCGCACCGGCCGCCCGCACCAGGCATCCCACACACCGGGGGATCGGCGCCGTCTGCCCCGGGCTACTTTCCGGCGGTGGCGCTGCCGAGCCAGTCCAGGTAGCGGATCGTGCCGAGGGTGGCGTCGTCGATCGGCACCAGCGAACGCTCGCTCAGCTCACTGCCGAAGTAACGCGCGTGCGGGTCGGTGACCACCTCGCGCGGGTCGCCCCAGGCGGCGAGCGCCTGGCGGAAGAACTCGTCCATCCGGAACTGCTCGGGCCCGGCGATCTCCACCCTGCCGTTCAGCGGCGCCCCCACCGCGGTCCGGCCGACCGCCTTGGCGACGTCGTCGCCCGCGATGGGCTGGAAGAGCACGGGAGCCATGTGCACCTCGCCGTCCACCGTGCCCTCGTCGGCGATGCCGCGGGCGAACTCGAAGAACTGGGTCGAGTGCACGAGCGAGAACGGGATCCCCGACTTCTCGATCAGCTGCTCCTGCGCGATCTTCGCGGCGAAGTAGCCGTTGTCCGGCATCCGTTCCGTTCCCACGATCGACACCGCGACGTGGTGACCCACGCCCGCCTTCGCCTCCGCCGCGAGCAGGTTGCCCGTGGAGGTCTCGAAGAACTTCAGCACCGCGGCCCGCTCGAACGACGGGGAGTTCGAGACGTCGACCACCACCTGGGCGCCCGTCAGCACCTCGGCCAGTCCTTCGCCGGTCAGCGTGTCGACGCCGGTGTTCGGCGATGCGGCCACCGCCTCGTGGCCGTGCTCGGTCAGCTTCGTCACGAGCTTCGAGCCGATCAGGCCGGTTCCGCCGATCACCACGATCTTCATGCCGTTCCCTTTCCGTACGCCGGGCCACCTCGTCGCGACCCGGTCGCCAGCTAAGACCGGACAGGCTCCCGGCTTGTGACGGCCGCCGCGGAATTCTTCTGAGGCGTGGCGTACGTCACGGGAGACGGACCCGCTCGCGGTTCCCACGACGCGCCCCGGCGGCCGTCCAGATCGTGACGGCGACCAGCAGGACGCAGACGGCCGCGATCGCCCCGACCACGGCGGCCACGCCGATCCAGGGCGTCGCGAGCGGCAGCGACAGGACGACGGCGGCGCACCCCAGCACCGCGGTGGACGAAATGACGGGTTCCGCGACGACGAGCACGTGCACCGCCAGCAGCAGGGCGAGATACAGACCCACCGGCACGGCGACCGCGTAACCGAGTGCCGCCCCCGGCACCACGCTGTCGTGCCCGCCCTGCTCCACCGCCACCTCCAGCCCGGCGCCGAGGGCGGCCAGGGCGGCGAATATGCCGTAGTGGCCGTATCCCCACAGGTAGGACCGGTGACGACGGTCGGTGAGACCGTCTCCCGCCGGGCCGAGGAAGTAGAGCCACCACAGAGCGAACAGCAGGGCGAGACCGGCGCCGGCGATCACGAGGAACGGGCCGCCGACCTCGCCCGCCTTGAGCGCCCTGCCGACCCCTCTGCTCGCGGCCAGCACACTCTCACCGAGCAGGATGATCGTGAACAGGCCGTAGCGCTCGGCGATGTGGTGGGGGTGCCAGTTGGTGGCCCTGGCCCGCTCCGCCCACCCCGGCACCGCGAGCTCCAGGGCGGCCAGGCAGGCGAAGAACGGCAGGTCGGACGACGGGGGCAGGACTCCCGTCTCTACGAGGGCGAGCCGTGCCAGCCAGCCCGCCTGCAGGGCGGTGATGCCTCCGGCGTAGCGGAGCGCGGTGCGGCGCCCCGCCGGGTCTTCGAGACCGGCCCGCAGCCACTGGGCGACGAGCCCGATCCTCATGACGAGGTAGCCGAGTGTGATGATCCCGTAGTCGGAACGGCTTCCCGCGGCGGGCACGCCGGCGGCGAGGACCAGCACGCCGGCCATCTGCACCATGGTCAGCAGCCGGTAGGCGACGTCGTCGGTGTCGTAGGACGAGGCGAACCACGTGAAGTTCATCCACGCCCACCAGATCGCGAAGAACACCTGGAGGAACGGCACCACACCGGCCGGGCCGTGACCGGCGGCGACGTCGTGCGCGAACTGGGCGGTGACGGCCGCGACCGCGACCACGAAGGTGAGGTCGAAGAGCAGTTCGAGCTGGCTCGCGGCGCGGTGCGGCTCGTCCACGGCGCGAGCGCTCATCCGGACCCGGATCTGGATCGTGGTGCCTGCTGGCGGCAAGGTCGTGCTCCTGTCTTCGCGACGTACGGGCCGTCTCGAAGACAGGGCGGCGTGCCGGTTCGTGACAACGCGGCTCGTGAGAACGCGGCATGAGGCCGCGTGCTCGCCGTCGGAGGCATGGGCCCCGGGGGAGCCGGCACCGGCGGTGGTACGTCCGCGGCCGGGGCCCGGCTCGGTCAGCGCGCGAGCCACTCCCGATAGGTGGTCCCGGCGATGACGGCCCCCTCTTTGGCGATGAGCGCGTCGCCCGAGGCGGCGGCGTACAGGCCCGCGCCGTCGTCGGTGACGACCGCGCGGTGGTCGCCGCGGGCGGCGAGAGTGATCCTGCCCAGGTCGTCGAGCGCGAAGACCTCGGGCCCGGCGATGTCCAGGGTGCCGCGCAGCGGATCGCCCGCGCTGACGTCGGCCACGGCCCGCGCGACGTCGTCCGCGGCGACGGGCTGCATGAGGACGCCGGGCAGGCGGACGGTGCGCTCGTCGGAGGTCCAGGACATGACCGTCTCGACGAACTCGAAGAACTGCGTGGCACGCACGATCGAGTACGGCACGGGACCGGCCTTGAGGAGGTCCTCCTGCAGCACCTTCGCCCGATAGTAGACCGAGCCGGGCACCCGGTCGGCGCCCACGATCGACAGGATGACCGCGTGGCCGACGCCGGCCGCCCCGGCGGCGGTCAGCAGGTTGTCCATCGTCGTCCGGAAGAACGCGGGTGACGCGTCGTCGAAGGTCCGCGGCTTCGTCAGGTTGACCACGACGGCCGAGTCCGCCAGCGCCTCGGCGAGGCCCTTTCCGGTGAGCAGGTCCACACCCGTGGACGTCGAGTGCGGCACCGCCTCGTGCCCGCGCGCGGTCAGGATCTCGACCACCCGGGAGCCGATGAGCCCGGTTCCACCGATGACAGCGATCTTCATTTGCCGGCCTTCCTGGTGATTGTCAGGGGGCCCCTGGGCACCCTGGGCACCGGGGCCAGGGTAGTGACCAGGCTCTCTCCGGGGCGCGATGGAGGGGCTCCCGAGGCGACCGTGATCACAGCGGCATCGCGGGGATGCCGGGTGCGAACGGAGCCGAGATCGTGACCATGAACCTGTTGGAGTCGCCGCCGGACCACGCGGGTCACGCGGGCCACGCGGCGCGGATCGACGAGGTGCCGGCCGGGCGACAAGACGGCGGCGTCGCGGCGTTCGCCCCCGTCGCGCCCCGGCTCTTAGCGATCGGCCTGCGCGTCCTGCACGACGCGGGCGAGGCCGAGGACGTGGTGCAGGAGACATGGCTGCGCTGGGCCCGCGCCGACCGCTCCGCCGTCGCCCGCCCGCCCGCCTACCTGGCGCTGACCGCGACCAGGCTCGCCCTGAACGTCGCGCAGTGCGCCCGCAGGCGGCGCGAGACCGCCGCCGGTCCGTGGCTGCCGGAGACGGCGGACCCCTCCGCCGGGCCGGAGACGGCGGCCGAACGGCACGAGGAGGTCGGCGCCGCGATCCGGCTGCTGCTGGAGCGGCTGACCCCCGCCGAGCGCGCGGTGTATCTCCTGCGCATCGCCTTCGACTACCCCTACCGCCGGATCTCGCAGATCCTCCACCTGGGCGAGGACCACGCCCGGCAACTGCTGCGACGGGCCCACGGTCATCTCGCCGGTGGGCGGCGCCGCCACCCGGTGAGCCCCGCCGCGCACGGGCGGCTCGTACGGACCTTCACGGCCGCCGCGCGGACCGGTGATCTCGGCGAACTGGAGGAACTGCTCGCCGGCGAGGTCGCGTGAGACCGGAGCCACTCGTCATCCGGCCCGGCCGGGCCGGTCCCGCCGATCACCACCACCCTCATGCCGATCCCCTTCCGTACGGCGGGGCGCTTGTTCGCCACCGCCCACGGAGGAGACCGGACAGCCTCCGTGCTCGTGACGGCTGCCGAAGAGTTCGTGGCGCCCGGCCGGCTCAGCGGAGCCGGTCGTAGACCATGGCCATCTCGCCGAGTTCGCCCGTCTCGTGGTGGGTGAGCGTCCACTTCGTGGCCGGCAGGCCGTCGTCGAACAGCCGCCGCCCCCCTCCGGTGATCTCAGGGAGGATCATGAGGTGGAGCCGGTCGACGAGGTCGGCCGCGAGGAGCGCCTTGATGACACTGGCGCTGCTGTTGACGAGGATGTCGCCCTCGCCGGTGGCCTTGAGATCGGCGACGACCTCGGCCGCGGGGGCGTTGACCACGCGGGTGCGCTCCCAGGGCGCCTCGGTCAGGGTGGTCGACAGGACCACCTTCTCCGCGCCGACCAGCCACTTGGCGTATCCGCGGTCACGCGGGTCGGCGCCGTCGTTGTCGGCGACCGAGGGCCAGTAGCCCATGAATCCCTCGGCGTTGACCCGGCCGAGCAGCGCCGTCGTCGCGCCCTGCCACATGCGGTTCATGTGGTCCCGGGCGACCTCGGTGACCACGTACGGGACGAAGGCGGCGAAGTCGCCGGGGCCGCCGGGGCCGTGGTAGCGCCCGTCGAGGGTGATGTTCAGGTTCGCGGTCACCTTGCGGCCGGTGGGGGTCGTGCTGGTCATGTCGTGCTCCCTTATTCGGCTTATTTGATGGGTGTGTCGGTGTCGTGCGGGCCGGCGGCGAGGATCGCCGCGAGCCGGTCGAGGCTCTGGCCGAAGCCGATCTCGACGCCCGCGACGAAGTCCGCGGAGTCGACGGTGCTGTCGGCGATCCGGAACCGGACGTCGAGGTCGGTGCCGGCCTCGGCCGGGCGCAGATCGAGGTCGAGGTGTGCGGTGAAGGCGGAGCCGCCGCCGGGAAGCAGCGGGCGGAGCCGGTAGGCGAGGTGCTCACCGGGCCGCACCTCGTCCACGACCCCCTCGGCGCGCCCGGCGACCACGTCCGTCCCGCCGGTGTCCTCGGCGTCGCGGTACTCCTGGACGATCCGCCCGCCCGGCCGCGCCTCGAAGACGAGTTCGGAGACGCGCAGGTCGTCGGGCGTCCACCAGCGGGCGAGCAGGGAGGCGTCGGTCAGGTGACGCCAGACCAGTTCGGGGCTGCCGGCCAGAGACCGGTGGAACCCGAACGAGCGGCCGTCGGCCCATCCCGGCTCGTCGGCGGCGAGCCGCTCCGTGCGGAGGCTGAGCCCGTACCGGTCGTAGGTCTCGCGCGGGCCGCCGGCCCGGTCCGCGGTGTCGGCCAGGCGGCCGAGCGCGGCCGCCAGTTCCCGCAGCGGCTCGGACCGGAGGGCGTAGATCCGGCGCTGGCCGCTGCGCTGGGACGTGACGAGCCCGGCGCGCTCCAGGGCCTGCAGGTGCTTGGTGGTCTGCGGCTGACGTGCCCCGGCCAGCTCGGCCAGGACGCCGACCGGCCGGGGCCGCTCGGCCAGCAGGCTCACGAGCCGCCACCGGGCCGGGTCGGCCAGTGCGGTGAGGAGTTCGTCCACGACGCAAACTATTCCTCCTCACGAATATTCGTGTCAAGGAATAAGTTCAGCGTGTGGTCAGGTGTGGCTGATCATCACGTGCTTGACGCGGGTGTAGGCGTCGAGGCCGTACCGGGACAGGTCCTTGCCGGTGCCCGAGTGCTTGAAGCCGCCGTGCGGCATCTCCGGCACGAACACCTGGTGGCAGTTGACCCAGACCGCCCCGAAGTCCAGCGCGGCGGACAGCCGCATGGCCCGCCCGGTGTCCCTGGTCCACACGCTGGAGGCGAGCCCGTAGTCGACGCCGTTGGCCAGGGCGACGGCCTCGTCCTCGTCCGCGAACGCCTGCACGGTCACCACCGGGCCGAAGACCTCCTGCTGCACGATCTCGTCGTCCTGGCGCACCCCGGCGACGACGGTCGGCGGGAAGAAGAAACCGGGACGGCCGAGCCTGCCGCCGCCGGTGACCACGCGGGCGTGCGCGGGCAGCCGGTCGAGGAAGCCCGCGACCCGCTCGGCCTGGACCGCGTTGTTGGCCGGGCCGAGGAACACGCCCTCCTCGTCCGGGTGCCCCACCCCGAGCGCCCGCGCGGCCTCGGCGAGCGCCTCGACGAACCCGTCGTACGCGCGCCGCTCCACGAGCACGCGCGTGACGGCGGTGCAGTCCTGCCCGGTGTTGAAGAACGCCGCAGAGGCGATCCCGGCGGCCGTCGCGGCCGGGTCGGCGTCGGCGAAGACCAGAGCGGGGGCCTTGCCGCCGAGCTCCAGGTGGACGTCCTTGAGGTCGCCCGCCGCGGCCGCCATCACCTCGGCCCCGGCCCGCGTCGAGCCCGTGATCGCCACCATCTCCACCCCGGGATGGGCGACCAGCGCGCGGCCGGTGTCCCGGTCGCCGCACACGACGTTGACCACGCCGGGCGGGAACACCCGCGCGCACATCTCGCCCAGCAGCACGGTCGAGCCGGGCGTCGTGTCGGACGGCTTCAGCACCACCGTGTCGCCCGCCGCCAGCGCCGGGCCGATCTTCCAGGCGGCCATCATCAGCGGGTAGTTCCACGGCGTCACCTGGGCGACGACGCCGATCGGCTCCCGGCGCACGAACGAGGTGTGCCCCTCGGCGTACTCGGCGGCGCCGAGGCCCTCCAGCAGCCGCGCGGCTCCGGCGAAGTAGCGGACGGCGTCGACGGCCCCCTCCACGTCGACGCTCAGCGCGGTGGCGCGCGGCTTGCCGGTCGCCCGCACCTCCGCCTCGGCCAGCGCCTCCCTGCCCTCTGCCATCAGGTCGGCCAGTTCCAGGAGCAGCCGCTGACGCTCGGCCGGGGTGGTGCGCCGCCAGGCGCGGGCGGCCTCGGTGGCGGCGGCGACCGCCCGGCTCACGTCCTCGCCGCCCGAGAGGGCCGCCCGGGCGTACACCTTCTCGGTGGACGGGTCGACCAGGTCCATCCAGTCGCCGGATGCCGCTTCGCGGCTCTCTCCGGCGATCACGTTCCGTACCGTGTCCATAACCGGTCTCCCTCGGTGTCCAGGGAGGCCCTACCCACGGCCGGCGCCTCCCAAGACGGCCACCCGAGAGCCTCCCGTGGAGGCGCGGGTCAGGCGTCGCCGCCGGGCGTCCAGTTCCGTACGGCCGGGGCGTACCCGGCCGGCTTGTCCCCGACCTTGACGCCGGGGCTGACCAGCCAGCCCTGGTAGCCCGGCGTGAACATCCGGTAGACCGACGGGGGCGGCACGGCACTCGCCTCGTCGAGCCTCGCGCGCAGCTCGGCCGGCAGCTCGAAGTCGAGCGCGGCCACGTTCGCGTCGAGCTGCCCGGCGCTGCTCGCGCCGACGATGGCCGCCGCGATCCCGGGTTGGGTGGCGACCCAGTTGAGGGCGACCTGGGCCATCGTCACGCCGAGCTTCCCGGCGACCTCTTCGAGGGTCGCGAGGATCCGCCACTCCCGGTCGGTCCAGGAGAGTCCTGGTGAGCCGTCGCCGCCGAGCCTGCCCTCCCCGGCCAGGCCGCGGTCCGCGGGCCGGTACTTCCCGGTGAGGAAGCCGCCGCCCAGCGGGCTCCACGCGGTGATGCCGAGGCCGAGGTTCTGCCCCATGGCGACGTGCTCCAGCTCGATCGCCCGGTCCACGAGCGAGTAGGGGAGCTGCAGGCTGACCATCGGCGTGAGGGAGTGCGTCTCGGCGAGGGTCTGCGCCCGCGCCGCGTACCAGGAGGGCACGTCCGACAGGCCCGCGTACCGGATCTTCCCGGCCCTGGTGAGGTCGTCGAAGGTCCGCAGCACCTCCTCGACGGGTGTTACACGGTCCCAGGTGTGCAGCAGGAACAGGTCGACGTAGTCGGTGCGCAGGCGACGCAGCGACGCCTCGACCGCTCTGATCATGTGCTTGCGGCCGTTGCCGCCCGCGTTCGGGTCTCCGGGGTCGACGCTGTTGGTGAACTTGGTGGTGAGCACCACCCGGTCGCGCACCCCGGCCTCGGCGAGAAGGGCGCCGAGGATCGTCTCGCTCTCCCCGGCCGTGTAGAAGTCGGCGGTGTCGACGAAGTTCCCGCCCGCTTCGAGATAGCGGCGGAAGATCGGGCGGGCCTCGTCCTCGGTCCTGCCGTACGCGGCGTGGAAGCCGCCGGTGCCGAAGTTCATCGTGCCCAGGGCCAGCCGGCTGACGCGCAGCCCGGAACGGCCGAGCAGGTAGTAGTGGTCGAGAGACATGGGAAGACCCTTCGTTCGGAAGGCCGGGGACTGCTGTCGAACCGCGCGGTCCCGTCAGCTTGCGCGAGATAAAATGGACCAGCAAGTCCAAAAAGAGAGGGGGCTCATGCGCGCACTGACCCGCAAGGGGGCCGCGACCCGGCAGCGCATCCTGGAGGGCGCGGCGGCGCTCATCCGTGAGAACGGCGTGGCCGACACCACTCTCGACGACGTGCTGGCCGGTACGGCGACGAGCAAGAGCCAGCTCTTCCACTACTTCCCGGGCGGCCGGGAGGAACTGCTGCTGGCCGTGGCCCGCCTGGAGGCCGACCGTGTGCTGGAGGACCAGCGGCCCCAGCTCGGCGACCTCACCTCCTGGCCCGCCTGGCAGGCGTGGCGCGACAAGGTCGTCGACCGTTACCGGCGGCAGGGCCGCCTGTGCCCGCTCAACTCCGTCACCTCCCACCTCGGCAGCCGTACGCCTGGGGCCCGGGCGGTCGTCACCGAGCTGATGCGCAGCTGGCAGGCCGAGATCGCGGCGGGCGTACGGCACATGCGGGACGCCGGGGAGATCGGCCCGGACGTGGACCCCGACCGTGCGGCGGCCGCGCTGCTGGCCGGGATCCAGGGCGGCGTGCTGATCCAGATGTCCACCGGTGAGACCACCCATCTGGAGGCCGCTCTGGACATGGGCCTCGCCCACCTCCGCGCCGGCGGAGCTCGGGCTGGTAAGGTGGCAGACGGTTTGTGATCGGAATCGAGGAGACCAGACGTGGCAGGTGACGACGACATCTCCGGGTGATACCGGAGGGTGACGGCCCCGGCAGGCGTGTGACTAAACCGCTGTCGGCGTGGCCTCATGTCGTCGTCTCCCCGTCTCCCTACCGGGCCCTTTGACGCGTGCCCGGGTCACACACCGAGGTTCTTTCCATGTCTGACGCGTTCATCGTCTGCTCCGGCCTGTCCTTCTCCTGGCCCGACGGCACCCCCGTCTTCACCGGCCTGTCCTGCACCATCGGCGGCGGCCGCACCGGGCTCGTCGCGCCCAACGGCGCCGGCAAGAGCACGCTGCTCAAGCTGATCGCGGGCGAGCACCGGCCCACCGCCGGCGCCGTCACCGTCGAGGGCGAGGCCGGCTACCTGCCGCAGAACCTGCCGTTCACCGCCGGACTCACCGTGGCCGAGGTGCTCGGCATCGCCCCGGTGATCGCCGCCCTGGACGCCATCGAGTCGGGCGACGCGAGCGAGGAGCACTTCACCGCGATCGGCAACGACTGGGACATCGAGGAGCGCACCCGTGCCCAGCTCGACCGGCTCGGCCTCGGCGACCTCGCCTTCGACCGCCCGCTCGGCACGCTGAGCGGCGGCCAGGTCGTCTCGCTCGGCCTGGCGGCCCAGCTGCTCCGGCGGCCCGACGTGCTGCTGCTCGACGAGCCGACCAACAATCTGGACCTCGCCGCGCGGCGCAGGCTCCACGACGTGCTCGGCGAATGGACCGGCTGCCTGCTCGTGGTCAGCCACGACCGGGCCCTGCTCGACCGAATGGACCGCATCGCCGAGCTGGAGCGGGGCGAGATCCGCTTCTACGGTGGCAACTTCACCGCGTACGAGGCGGCCGTACGGGCCGAGCAGGAGGCCGCCGAGCGGACCGTGCGCAGCGCCGAGCAGGAGCTCAAGCGGGAGAAGCGGGAGATGCAGCAGGCGCGCGAGCGCGCCGAGCGCCGCGCGGGCAACGCCGCCCGCAACCTCAAGAGCGCCGGCCTGCCGCGCATCGTCGCCGGGGGCATGAAGCGCGGCGCGCAGGAGTCGGCCGGGAGGGCGGGCCAGATGCACGCCGCCCGCGTCGGCGACGCCAGGGCGAGGCTCGACGAGGCCGAACGGGCGCTGCGCGACGACCAGCGGATCACGCTGGAGTTGCCGGGCACGAACGTGCCCGCCGGGCGCACGGTCTTCCACGGCGAAGGCCTGCGGGCCCGCGACCTGTTCGCCGGGCCGGGTCTCGACCTGACCATCCGCGGCCCCGAGCGCATCGCGCTGACCGGCCCCAACGGCGCGGGCAAGTCCACCCTGCTGCGCATCGTCGGCGGCGACCTGGCGCCCGACGGCGGCACGCTGCGACGGGCCGACGGCCGGGTCGCCTACCTGTCGCAGCGGCTCGACCTGCTCGACCTCGACCGCACGGTGGCCGAGAACCTGGCGGCCTACGCCCCCGGCATGCCTCCGGCGGAGCGGATGAACCTGCTGGCCCGCTTCCTGTTCCGGGGGACGCGGGCCCACCTGCCGGTGGGAGTGCTGTCGGGCGGCGAACGGCTGCGCGCCACGCTGGCCTGCGTGCTGTGCGCCGAACCGGCCCCCCAGCTTCTGCTGCTCGACGAGCCGACCAACAACCTCGACCTGGTGAGCGTGGCGCAGTTGGAGAGCGCGCTCACCGCGTACGAGGGGGCGTTCGTGGTGGTCAGCCACGATGAACGGTTCCTCGCGGAGATCGGGGTCGAGCGCTGGCTGGAGCTCTCCGGCGGTCACCTCCGCGAAACCCGCGGCCCCCTCCCCACCTGACACCCAGCCCTCGAGGCGCGCCCCGGTACCGCACGGCCTTCATACCCCGTGGGCGTAGTAGCCGGATGAGGGCCGCATCGTGACTGTTTTTATCTGAAAGGGCGCAGAAGGCTCCAAGGCCCTGCAATGCGTACCAGACCGTTATTGAGGATAGAGGTGAGCGCAAGGGGATCCCCCGTAGCGGGACGTGAATATAGCCTCGTTCGTCAAATGCCGGGGCTGGTCATGTCCATCGGAAACGCTCAGGATGGAAGTCATGCCGGGGCGATTATCACTATGGGCAGGCGGCCTTCTCATCGTTGCCGCCGTCGCGGGAACAGCGGTCTACTTCGCGGTGCTCGGGCTTGACAGAGCGGACAAGCTGGCGAGCGTCGTCGGAGCGCTGGCAGCGATAGCGGGCATAGGGCTGACGCTCTGTGGAATGTTTCAAGCCCGTCGCGAGGCCTCTGGTTCGACGATAAGATCACCCGCCGTGCAGAACGTGATCATCGGAGGCTCTCAGTACGGCTCCGTCCTCCAGGCCAGGGACATCCACCGCCCGGTGCGCTTCGGCGCGCCCGGCGCTCCGACACCGGAGAGTCGCGACAGCGATCTGTGACTACCCGGCTCCTTTCGCCTGGGCTCCCGGTTCACGGGATCGGGTGCTGAGCGAAGTCGTACTGCATGGAGGGAGCCCTATCGGGCGGCATCGAGGAGTCGACCAGCGTGACGAATGGCTTACGTGTAGTCCTGGTCTCTTTTGCTGTGAGTGGTTTCAGACTTCTGTACGAAACCTGCGTTCAGGCGGGTCACACGCCGGTTGCATTCGTGCACGCTCGGTCGCTGCGCCAGCAGAGAGCCACCAGCAGACGTTCTGCGGAGACCATGGCCGACATTGGCCTGGCGTTACCGCCAGGCATGGATCTACTGCTTCCCGGTACAGCCGGCGGCGTGGCGAAGGCGTTGGCTGGTTACCAGGCAGACCTTATCGTCGTGTACGGCTGCCCATGGAAGCTGACGCGGGAGGGTCTGCGAACCGCCCGACTCGGCGCCATCAACGTGCATACCTCTCTGCTGCCTCGTTACAGAGGGCCTATACCGGTTCACTGGGCCGTGCGCAACGGCGACCCGGAGACCGGAGTCTCCATCCACTGGATGGACGAGGAGTTCGACAGCGGGAACATCCTCGCGCAAAAGGGCGGTATCCAAATCCAGGACGACCTGGTCACAGAGAGGCTGTGGCGGGAGATCGACGAGGCCATCGCTGAACTGCTCCCTGGCGCCATCGAGCTCGCGGCCGCTGGCGCGGAGGGCGAGCCTCAGGACGAGGCGGGCGCCGACTATGGCAGCTGGATGGAGCCGGACTTCATGTTCGTGGACTGGAGGCGCGGCGCACGCGAGATCCACAACCAGGTCCGGGTCTTCCGGTTTGGGCTGTTTGGGCAGCGCGGGCCTTTCGCCCGGATAGACGGTGAGTGGATGACACTGCTGCGCACTGCCCTCGCTCCCGCAGATGGAGTGGAGATGACCTGCGGTGACGGACCGATCTGGATAACTGAGATGACACCTGCCATCCCTCCTGACCGCTGACGAGACGTCTCGTCCGAACAATCCTGGCCGACTGCTCACCCAGACGACAACTCGCAAAGGGGAAGACTGATGGCTCGTGCATGGGAGGCCGACCCTTCGGCGACGATGGTCCGGCGGCTCGGCAAATCGGCGGCCGAACTCAACTGCACCGGAAATGACGATGGTTGCCCCGACATCTGGGAACTCGACAACGGAGATATAGCGGTGATCGGTAGGGATCTCACGCGTTCCTACGAATCGCGCCTGCCAGAGAGTGTGGTCATCGCCGAGGATGAGAAGCTGGTTATCATTCCCCGGGTCATGCTCATCGCGGCCAAGGCGGACTTACCTGATGCGTGATCTTCTCGAGAAGTTCCATGGCGAGGAACTCACCAGAAAGGCTTACCAAGACGACTTCAGTGAGCATTTCTGGGCGATACGCGAGAATGCCTTCTTGAAGCTGGAACGGCGACAGGTGTTCCAGGAACCGGAGGACGAGAGCTGGACGGCGTATTCGGCTGGCGAGTGGAAGCGGTCGCTCCGACTGCTGGACGAGCGACGGGACGCCATCCGCGACTACTACCGGCGAATCGATAAAGCCGGGTTCCGGACGCGACGCGTACGAGTCGTAGAAGAACCGGTCACTCCTTATCTGCGCTGGGAGCTCCACCTCCTTCGTATTCGACACCAATATGGCGGTTCGGTGCGAGTGGTCGGCGCGGCTGACGTGCGACCGCTGGAGACGACGAATCTGCTGCCGGAACTGGTGGTGCTAGGAGACGACGTCATGTACGAGGTGCTCTACAACGAGCACGGCATTCTCTCCGGCGGTGTGCGATATGCGGATCATTCGCTCATTGCGCGTTGCAAAACGCTGATCGAACGCTTGTATCGGGCAGGCGAGGACGTGACGGATTACTTCGCCCGCAATGGAGCCACGCTCGAACTCTCCTGTTCCGGTGCCTGACGTCGTACGTCGGTTCCGGATCGACGCTGTCGTTCAGGGTCTCGAAAAATAGAAGGAAGGGAAGCGGTGGGGTCCAGGAGACCGGAGGGCGCAGGCGACAGGCACGACGGGAGTACGCGTTCGGAGCTGTCCGGCAGTGCGGGCGATGTGGTGCAGGCGCGGGACGTGCATGGAGGAGTGCATTTCCATGGCCCGGTGTACGCGCCCGGACATGTCCCGCGCCAGTTGCCCGGCGACGTCCGCGGGTTCGTCAACCGGGTGAACGAGCTGGACAGGCTCAGAAAGGTTCTGATCCCGGACGGCGACCTGTTCCGGTCCAGCGGCGTCTGCGTGATCGCCGGTACCGCCGGGGTGGGAAAGACCGCGCTCGCACTGCACTGGGCGCACCAGATCCGGGAGCGCTTTCCTGACGGTCAGCTGTATGTGAACCTGCGCGGGTACGACCCGGGCCAGCCGGTTACGGCGAACGAGGTTCTGGACAGGTTCCTGCGCGCTCTGGACGTCCCGGCGGCGGCGATCCCGCCAGATCTCGAAACCCGCTCGGCGATGTACCGTTCACTGCTGGCGGGGCGGCGGATGCTGGTGGTGCTCGACAACGCGGCGAAGGTAGCCCAGGTACGTCCGCTGCTGCCCGGCACAGACACCTGCCTAATAATCGTGACCAGCAGAGACCGCCTTTCCGGGCTGATGGCGCGTGAGGGGGCGCACCGCGTCACCGTTGACACGCTGCACGAGTCGGAGGCATTGGAGCTGATCCGCCGGGTGACCGCCGGTTACCGGGGAGAGGACGACCCGCAGGAATTGGCCGAGCTCGCGCGCCTTTGCGCCAGGCTTCCGCTGGCCCTGCGCATCGCGGCGGAGCGGGCCGCCAGCCGGCCCTGGATGCCGCTGCGCGAACTGATCCAGGACCTGCGTGACGAGTCGGCGCTCTGGGACGCACTCACCGCCGAAAGCGACGATGAATCCGATGCGGTGCGCACGGTATTCGCCTGGTCCTACCGCGCGCTGCCCGAACCGGCCGCACGGGCGTTCCGGCTCCTGGGTCTGCATCCGAGCCCGGAGTTCGGGGTGCCGGTCGTGGCAGCGGCCGTCTCGAGCACGCCCGCCCAGGCCCGGCAGATGCTCGACACGCTCGTGGGCGCCCACCTCATCGAGCAGATCGGTCCCGACCGCTACCAGTTCCACGACCTGATGCGTGCCTACGCGGTGGACCAGGCCGTCGCTGAGGAGAACGCGAGAAGTCGCCACGAAGTGCTGCGGAGGGTGGCCACCTGGTATCTGCGCACCGCCGCAGGCGCCCAGGAGATGCTGGCGCCGCTCGACCGGCCGATCCGCCTGGGTCAGCCGGATCCATCTGTCAACGAGCTGACTTTTCCCGGATACCAGGAAGCGTTGCGCTGGTTCAATGTCGAGCTTCCAAATCTGGTCGCAGCCGTACGGGTGGCGGAGCAGAACGATCTGGACGACCTTGCCTGGCAGATGGCGGCCGTCACCCGTGGCTACTGCGCACGGCACAATCCCTTCGAGGCGTGGTTCGGACTGGCCTCCATCGGGCTGGAGGCCGCCCGCCGCATCGGCGACTCGTACGGCGAGGCGGAGGTGCTCGAAAGCCTCGGTAAGGCGTATGTTCAGTCTCACCAGCTCGACAAGGGCGCCGAGCATCACCGCATGGCACTCGCGCTGAGGCGGGAAATCGGAGACGCCCTCGGAGAGGCCATATCGCTCAACGCCCTGGGGTTGGTCAACCTTCGCCGCCGCGATCTGCGCCAGGCCCACGCCGACTTCGAACAGAGCCTCGACGCGCTCAGGCCGCTTGACGAGCTCCGCTGGGAGTCGACCGTACTGGCGAATCTTGCCGAGACGGCCTATGAGATGGGCCGCCTCGATGAGAGCGCGGACTTCGCCGGGCGGGCGCTCGACGGCTTCCGCCGACTGGGATTTCCGGACGGGCAGGGGAACGCCCTGCGCCTGCTGTCCATGGCGCGACGCGAAGCCGGACATGCCGGTCAGGCCGCTGCGTACATCGAAGAGGCGCTGAGCATCGCGCGAGACCGGGCCAACCTCATGTGGGAGGGCTATTGGCTGCTTGAGCACGGCCGGGTGCAGCTGGCGGCCGGACGCCCCGCCGACTCGATGGTGTCCTTCCAGCGCGCGTCGAGTATCCAACGGCGCTTGGGCGACCGCAGCCGCGAAGCGCGGGCGCTGGATGCCACAGGCGAAGCGTACCGCGCGCTCGGCCGACCCACGGAGGCCCTTGATTTCCATCGTCGGGCGGTGGCAGTTCATCGTGAACTGCGAGATCAGTGGCAGCTGGCGATCGCGCTGGCGAACATGATGACGGCGATCACGCAGGCAGGGGCCGGCGAGGACCTCAGGTCGTACCGGGAGGAAGCGCTTACCGCGCTGACTGAGTTCGACGACGTCAGAGCCCGCGAGTTGCGGAGTCGGATCGGCAGCTGAAGAACGTCGGTTCGTGGTAAGAGAGAGCGCAGTCCGTGGACGCGCTCTCTCTGATAGCAGGCTCCGGGTTAGCTGTCTTGCTTGCGCGATGCCCAAAAGCCAAGGTCGCTGTGGTGAGTTCAGTCGCCGACGCCGGGGGTGTCGCGCTGGTGGCCGCGGCGGGCGTCGCGGTCGAAGATGCCGATGATCTCGCACGGTCCGCCTTCGGCGCCGATGGCGTGCGGCATCATCGTGGGAAACTCGGCGGCCTGGTTGGTCTCGAGACGCAGTCGCCGGTGGCCCAGCATGAGGATCGCGGTGCCGGAGAGCACGACCAGCCATTCCCGGCCGGGGTGGGCGCGCATGCGGGAGGGGTTGTCGGGCGGTGGCTCGACCATGCGCTGGCGTACGACGCTCATGCCGGGGTCGCTCTTCACCGGCCAGCGCATCAGGCCGTGGGCGCCGTCGATCATCGGGCTGGTGACGACGTCGTCGGCGGCGGTCTCGACGAGCTGGTCGAGAGTGGTGTCCAGGGCGCGGGCGAGGGTGACGAGCTGGTCCAGGGCGAGGCGACGCTGGCCGTTCTCGATGCGGCTCAGTGACGACTGGCTGAGGTTGGCCCGGGTGGCCAGTTCTTCCAGGGACCAGCCCTGCGCGACCCGCAGGGCGCGGAGGCGTTTGCGTACGAGGCTGTCCAGGTCCCCACTTTCTTGCTCCATGCGCAACATCCTATGCCCCTGTCGCAACGGCGGCCTAGTGTGCGCAGCGGGTCCCACTGCGACCCGTATCTGGAAGTGAGAGAGGAACACATGAGTACGAACCAGCCCGCACAGGTGGCGGCCGGAGGTGGCGGAGCCGCACTGGACGCGCGTCAGCTGCGCACCGTTCTGATCGCCGTCTCCATCGCGCTGATGGCCGTCATCGCGTCGGTGTCCGGACTCAACGTCGCCCAGACGCACCTGGCCGTCGAGTTCGGCGCCTCGCAGGGCACGATCTTGTGGGTCATCAACATCTACACCCTGGCCCTGGCCGCGCTGCTGCTGCCGCTCGGCGCTATCGGCGACCGGCTGGGCCGCAAGCCCATGCTGGTCGCCGGTCTGAGTGTCTTCGGCATCGCGAACATCGCGGCGGGCCTGGCTCCGACGGCCGAGGTGATGCTCGCCGCGCGTGCGGCGAGCGGGGTCGGCGCCGCGATGGTCATGCCCGTGACTCTCGCCGTCATCACCTCCACCTTCCCCGAGGAGGAACGTGGCGCGGCGATCGGCGTGTGGACCGGCGTCGCCGGAGGGGGCGGCATCCTGGGCATGTTCCTCTCGGCGCTCCTGGTCGACGTCGCCGACTGGCGCCTGCTGTTCGTCCTGCCCGTGGTCCTGGTCGTCGTGGCCCTGGCCATGACGCTGAAGTCGGTCCCCGACTCCCGTGAGAGGTCCGCCCACGGCTTCGACTCCGTCGGCGCGCTCGTGTCCGTGGTCGCCGTCGCCGGGCTCATCTTCGCTCTGCAGGAGGGCCCCGAGCGCGGCTGGACCGCGCCCGAGACACTGGTCGGCCTCGCCGCCGGCCTCGTCGCCGCCGTCGGCTTCGTGGCCTGGGAGGTACGCCGCCGGGACGCCTCGCTGCTGGACGTGCGCCTGTTCCGCGAGCGTGGTCTGGCCGGTGGGTCGATCACACTGCTGGTGGTCTTCGGCGTCCAGGCGGGCATCGCCGTGGTCCTCTTCCCGTTCCTCCAGGCCGTCCTCGGCTGGCCGGGGTTGCTGTCCACGCTGGCTCTGATGCCCATGGCCGTGACGATGATGGCGGCCTCCGGTCTCGCCCCCAAGCTGGCCGTACGCATCGGCTCCCGTTCGACCATGGCCGCGGGCGTCGCGCTGGGCGGCGGCGGGCTCGCTCTCATGGCCCTCTTCGTCTCCGTCGACGGGGGCTACCCGGCCATCCTGCCCGGCATGCTCGCCATGGGCGTCGGGATGGGCCTGTCGATGACGCCCTCCACCGAGGCCATCACCGGCTCACTGCCGCGCGAGAAGCAGGGCGTCGCCTCCGCGCTCAACGACGTCACCCGTGAGTTCGGCACCGCTCTCGGCGTCGCCCTGCTCGGCGCGCTGCTGTCCGCCGGCTACCGAGGCGCCGTCGACGACAGGCTGGGTGGCATCCCTCCGGAGGCCGCGAGGACGGCCCGGGAAGGCATCGCCAACGCCGTCGAGGCGGCCGGCGGCGCCGGCTCGTACGCGCGGAATCTGATCCACGCCGCCCAGCAGTCCTTCGTCGACGGCTGGCAGCAGGCCATGTGGGCAGGCGTCGCCGTCATGGGTGCCCTGTTCGTCTATGTCGCCCTGCGCGGCCCGGAGAACGCCGCCTCCACGGCGGCCGGGGACGCCGGGAGCACCGGACCCGTCACCGAACCGCAGCCGGTCGCCCGGTGATCGGCGGGCTGGTCAGGAGGGGTAACGGTCGGCCCAGTTGTTGGGGAGAGCGGGGTCGGCCATGAGGTCGAAGGTGAGCTCCACGATGCGGCCCTCGACGGCGTCGAGCCAGTCGGCCGGCAGCGCCCGCAGGCCGTGCCGGGCGCCCAGGATGTTGCCGCAGACGGCGCCGGTGGTGTCGGAGTCGCCGGAGTCGTTGACCGCGAGGAGGAGGGCATCGCGGGGGTCGGGTTCGGCCAGCGCGCAGTAGACGGCGATGGCGAGCGCCTCCTCCGCGACCCATCCGGTGCCGAGCGACTCGACCTTCTCCGCGGTGGGCCGTGACCCCGCGGCCAGGTGGACGGCGGCGCGCAGCGCGTCGGCGGTCTCCTCGTGCCCGGGGTAACCGGCGAGGCGGTCGAGCGCCCGCCGTACGGCCCGCTTCTGGGAGTCGCCGCGGACCAGGTCGTGGATGATCGAGGCGAACGCGCCGGCCGACAGCGACGCCGTCGGGTGGCCGTGGGTGAGGTAGGAACAGCGGCCCGCCGTCTCGAACGGGTCGAACACCGACAGTCCGAAGGGCGCGGAGCGCATGACCGACCCGCAGCCCTTCCGGCGCAGCCCGTCCGGCCCGTACGCGTCACGGATCCCCGCGAGCGGCGTGAACTCGACCGGTCTGCCCAGGGCGTCTCCGACGGCGCCGCCGAGCACGCAGCCCATGAACCGCGAGTAGTACCCCATGGCTCACCGGGCCAGGGAGACGGTCACGCCGTCGGAGAAGATCGAGTCGCGCAGTTCGACCGACCTGAGGGTCAGGTTCTTCGGCACGTCGAACAGCAGGATCCCCTTCACGCTGTTGCCGGGGTTGATGTTGTTGAGGAACGCGTTCGAGTCCTTGAGCCCGAGCGCGGCGGCTCCGGAGTCGGCGTCGAAGGTGCGGCCGCTGGCGTCGACGAGCTTCTGCTCCGAGTCGCTGAACATCTGCGCCTCGTCGCCGATGTTCTTCACGGTCAGGTGGACGAGGACGTACTGGCCTTGTGCCCTGGAGATCGTGAAGCCCTCGCCGACCTGGGACAGGCCCTTCTCGACCTTGGTGACCTTGAAGGCGAACTTGCCGTCCTTGACCACGTCTCCGAGGCCGGGGGCCTGAGGCTGCTCCGGCTCGTCCTGGGGCTGCTCCGGCTCGTCGGTCTGGGGGTTCTTCGGCTTGGCGGCCTGACCGGTGTGCTCGGCGGAGTCGGCCGGCTTCGCGCTCGTGTCGTCCTTTGCGCCGCCGCCGAGGAGCGTGCCGAGGACGATCAGGCCCACGAGTACGGCTCCGCCGATCAGCAGGGCTTTGAGGCAGCCGCCGCCCTTCTTCCGCACCACGACGGTCTGGGGGTAGGGCGGCTGCTGGGGGCTGGTGTGCATGGGAGGCCTTCTTCATCGGTGGTGTGAACGCTGGCAGGCGTAAGTACAACACACTGTGAACCGCACACACAATTAAATAGCCGGTTCCATAGCTATGACTTGCAGGGTCGGTGCGCGTCGACCCGCGCTGGTGGCCTCCCGAACAGGGTGTGCGGCTACACTGTGAATGCCGTACACGCTGGTCATGCCAGCACGAGCCGGAGGAGGCCGACGATGGCGGGGGACGAGGCGACCGTCACCGCGGCCGACATCGCCCGGATGGTGGGCGTCGGCCGTGCGGCGGTGAGCAACTGGCGGCGGCGGTACGCGGACTTCCCCACGCCCGTCGGCGGCACCGCGACCAGCCCCACGTTCTCCCTCGAAGCGGTGGAGGAGTGGCTGCTCGGCCAGGGCAAGGTCGCCGAGGTCCCGCTCCGGGAGCGGGCCTGGCAGCAGATCAGGAACGCCGCCGACGACCTGCATCTGGGCGCGGTGGTCGCCGAGGCCGCCGAGCTGCTGCTGGGGCAGGGCAGACGGCGTCTCGTCGCGGCCCCGGCCTGGCGGCTCCTCCAGGAACTCGCCGAGGAGCAGGGGAGCGCCGAGGCGGCGCGGTTCCTGCTCGACCGCTACGCCGAGGTCCACTCCCGCCGCCTGTTCGAGACCCCGCCGGAGATCGCGCGGTTCATGGCGGACCTGGCCGGTCCGGGCGTCCGGTCGGTCCTCGACCCCGCCTGCGGTCTCGGCACGCTGCTGACCACGCTCGGCCACCTCGACCAGGCCCACGGCCAGGAGGCGGACGACACCGTCGCGCGCCTCGCCCGCACGCGGCTGGCCCTCGCGGGCATCGAGGGAGCCGTACGCACCGGTGACTCGCTGCGCCGCGACTCCTGGCCCGGCCTCGCCGTGGACGCGGTGCTGTGCCACCCGCCGTTCAACGAACGCAACTGGGGGTACGACGAGCTGGTCAGCGATCCCCGCTGGGAGTACGGGCTGCCGCCGAAGGCCGAGTCGGAGCTCGCCTGGGTGCAGCACGCCCTGGCGCACCTGAAACCCGGCGGCGTCGCCGTCCTGCTGATGCCCGCCGTGGCCGCCAACCGCCGGTCCGGCCGGCGGATCAGGAGCAGTCTCATGCGTCAGGGGGCGCTGCAGGCGGTCATCGGCCTGCCGTCCCGGATGGGCGTGGGCACGGGCCTTCCCCTGCACCTGTGGGTGCTGCGCAAGCCGTCCGGCCACGACCCCGTGCCGTCCCACGTCTTCCTGGCGGAGGCCGAGCCGGAGACGTTCGAGGAGGTCGCGCGCCGCTGGCACGAGACGCGTACGGCCCCGGATCCGGACGCACGGACGGGCCCGGCGCGTACGGTCCCCATCATCGAGTTGATGGACGAGAACGTCGACCTCACCCCCGGCCGGCACGTGAGCGCGGACGACCAGGCCCCGGCGCAGCAGTTCCCGGCGGTGCGCGAGCGGCTTCTCGAACGCCTCGACCGGCTGTCGGCGATGATCCCCGACGTCGTCGCCGTCCCGGCGAGGACGATGCCCACGGTCGATCTCGCCGAGACGGAGCGGGCCGGGGCGATCAAGGTGCTCAGCTCGGGGCGCTACGACATCACCGGTTCCGGCGATCTCGTCCTCACTGACCAGGACCTCTTCTCCGGCGCCGCGCCGCAGGCCCGCACCCAGCCGGACGACCGGGTCGTCACGGAACCGGGCGACGTCGTCGTGGCCGCCCGCGCGGGGGAGCTCGCCGTACGGGTCGTCTCGGACAAGGGCATCGTGCTCGGCCCCCGGCTCACCCTCCTGCGGCCCGACCCGCAGCGCATCGACGCGTACTTCCTCGCGGGGTTCCTCAGAGCGCTCTCCACGCCGTCACCCGGTGGCACCCAGTCGAGCATCAGCCGGTTCGACCCGCGCCGCGTGCAGGTCCCGCGCATCCCCGTCGAGGAGCAGCGGCGGTACGGCGAGACGTTCCGCAGGGTCTTCGAGTTCGAAGACGAGCTTCGCGACATCGGCGCCGCCGGTCGCGCCGCCGTCGCGTCCATCGTCAAGGGTTTCGGCAAGGGCGAGCTCAGCCCGCCGGAATAGGAACTCCGGGATGCCTAAAGCCGGCCGAGGCCGGGCGGATCCGTGGTGTCCGCCCGGCCTCGGGATCGATCGGTTGGGTTGGGGTTACGGGCAGTTGCCGATGTCGCTTTCGGAGGAGGCCAGGACGACGTTCGTCTTGGCCAGGCCGAGCGCGTCGACGGTGACGTGGACGGCGTTGACGGTCAGGCCCTTGTCGGGGGTGGAGAACGACTTCTGCTCGTTGAGGACGAGCTTGACGACGCCGACGTCGATCGCGGTGTTGGGCTGGATGGTGGTGGGTTCCGCGATGACCACCGTGCCGCCGACCTTGAGGAAGGCGATCGTGGTGGTCCCGGTGGATCCGGCGCAGGTGGTCGTGGAGCTGGAGTTGACGGTCTTGACGGTGATCACCGGGATGCCGGTGATCCCGATGGTGGTGTCGTCGATGGAGGCGGTCGCCACGGACTTGCCGGGGAATTCGGTGGTCGCGACCTTGGCGCACAGAGCGTGCGCGCTGATCAGTCCGCTGAGGGTGGCCGTACAGGGCACCGAGGTGGCACTGGTCGAGGTCGTGGAGATGTGGCCGGTGTCGGGAACGGGTGCGATGTTGACCAGTTGGATGCCGGCCAGGGCGGCGCTCGCGGTCAGGCCGTAGGCCCGTCCGGTCAGCCGCTGCGGCGTGACGGTGACCTGTTCGTCGCTGCACGGTGAGGTGACGGAGTTGTTGTCGGCGTTGCCGCTGTAGGTGGCGGTCCACCGGTAGGTGCCGGCCGCGCCGATGGTCACGTCGCCGGACGCGGCGGTGCCGCTGCCGGACAGCGTGCTGCTGCGAGTGGCGATCGGCGTCGTGCAGGCGGTGTCGCCCGGGCCGTACAGCTGGAATGTAACGGTGCCGGTGGGGTGGTACCCGCCGGAGACGGTGGCGGTGTCGGACACGACGCCGCCGGCCGGCACGGACCCCGACGGGGTGGTGGCGATGCCCGGGGTGGCCTTGACGACCACGACCTGCTCGTCGCCGCACGGGGAGGTGACCGGGTTGTTGGCGGCGTCGCCGCTGTAGGAGGCCACCCAGCGGTAGGTGCCCACGCCGCCCGCGGCGATGTTCCCGGACGCGGCGGTGCCGCTGCCCGACACCGTCCCGGTACGCGTCGCGATGGGCGTCGTGCAGGTGGTGTCGCCCGGGCCGTACAGCTGGAACGTGACGGTGCCCGTGGGGTGGTAGCCGCCGGACAGGGTCGCCGTGTCGGAGACGTTCCCGCCCGCGGGCACCTGGCCCGACGGCGTCGTGGCGATCGACGGGGTCGCCTTCGGCACCTGCTCGGTGATCGTTTCGGTGAAGCCGGGGGACAGGACGCCGTTGAGCAGGAAGTCCACCTTGCAGGTGATGGTGCTTCCCGGCACGGCTCCGGCGCCGACGGAGACGGTCTCGGTGAAGGTGGCGTCATCGCCGCTGGTCACCGTCCGGCTGCCCGGGGTCAGGGACACCGACAGGTTCGGATCGCAGTCGCGCAGCTGGTGGGTGACCGTGACCGGCAGGTTGTGCAGGGCCGTCAGGATGGTGTCGCTGACCTCGGAGGCGTTGAGGCCGGAGAACAGCTGACCGCCCGTGGCGTTGGTGATCGCGGTCGCCTGCCCGGTCGAGTTCAGCCCGGACAGGTCGAACGCGAGCACGGTGATGTCGGCCGCCTGCAGGGCGCTGATCGCGTCGGCCAGTGTGTGGCCGTTGCTGGGGTCATGGCTGGGGGCGTCCCCGATCAGCAACACGATCCGCGTGCTGTTCGGCCGGAAGGCGACCGCACCGGACGCGACCTGGAACAGCCCGTTGATGCCGTCCTCGGGGTAGTCGCCGCCGCCCGACGCGGCCAGCGAGTTGATGCCGTTGGTGACGTCGCTCTGGTTGGCGGTGAGGTTCTGCGCGACCCGGAACGGCGTCGCGTCTCCCGCGTCCTTGTACTCGGCGACCGCGAACTGCGCGTCCGGCTGCGCCGAAGCGACGTTGGACAAGATGGTGTTCGCGTTGGTCCGCACGTTCGAGATGACCCCGCCCATGCTCCCAGTCGTGTCGATCAGGAACGTGATATCCGGCTTGGGCGGGATCGCCGGAGTGGACACGGTCTTGGCGATCGTCGTCGACCCGCCCGGACCCAGTTTCAGCGTCACGTCCGCCGGGGTGACCCCGGGCGCGGCGGACGCCGTCCCTACCCCGGCCACCAGCATCGCACCGGTCACGACCGCGCACACGGCGGCCCGGACTCCTCGCGTCATTCTCACGGTGTCATTCCTTCTGATGCGGCGTTATGCCACAACGAATTCGGGATCACTGGCCGTGCAAATCTCTGTGATTGCGCCGCCCGGAACGTCCTCTCCTCGTGTGTCGGCGCGAGCGGATACCAATTCGCACCAGCCGCTGATCAATGAGGGGGTGTGGCCACGGTCATATGGTGACCGGTCGGCTAATAGCTGTAAATAGGCCACTCACGGAAAGTTCCCGACTGGCCACAGTAGGCCACTCCACACCGGCAAGAGGGTCTACAGATGATGATCCTCGCTGTGATCTTCTTCGGGTATGCCCGGTGAAATAGTGGTCGCGGTTTGCCGCTCAAAAAAGAACGGCCGTTTCCCGGCCGCTGGATCGTCTGAATTGCGGTTATGTCGTTATTGTCGGTCCCGTCCCAGGAGCTGGGCTTCGGTTCGGGGATGACCTGCCGGCGCAGGTTGCGGGATTGGCATCAGGCCGGAGTGTGGCAGAAGCCGCACGAACTGCTGCTGGCCGAGTTATACGCCGCGGGCAAGCTGGACTGGTCCGAGGCGGTGATCGACAGCTCCCTCGTGCGGGCGCTGAAGAGCGGCCCAAGACGGGTCCCAGGCCGGTCGGCCGCGCGAAGGCGCGCCCCAAAGCACCACGTCATCGCCGACGGGAACGGCGTCTCTCTCGCGCTCAGCCTGACCGGTGGCAACCGTAACGACGTCGCCCAGTTCATGCCGTTGCTGCGGGCCGTTCCCCTCTGAACCGGTAGCGGCTCGGCTCGGCAGCGGTCATAGTGCGAGTGACAGCCGATGTGCCGTGGTGCGTCTGCCGGAACGCGCGGCGATCGCCTGACCAGCAAGGTTGGTGGGTGGGGCACGACACTGCTCGCTCGGCACACGACTCGGGAAAGGAGTGCGGCCATGTCAGACTTTCCCGAGGTGATCACCACGAAGGGCAGCGACCGTTACCACGCCAGCGAGGAGTGCCCGTTGTGGCTGGCGGGCCGGCTCGGCAGCGAGAGCCAGGGCAACCGCTTGCACAACGTCCTTCGGATGCCCGCAGCGGAAGCACGAACCCGTGGTTGGACGCCGTGCCCCGGCTGCATCGGCACCGGACACATGTGATCCCGGTCGGCCCGGCTTTCTCGGCGAGAAGGACATCACCCCCGCCGAACTGGCCGCGCCGTCGGCTGTCCCCGACCGCCCCGCCTACCAGCAGATCTTGCCACTGCGGCGTCCTCGTCGAGACCGAGTCGGGATTGTTCTCACAGCCGCGCTCATAGCTCGGCCGATGAGCCACGCGTTCACACCCGCGTTGAACGTCGTCTTACAGGGTTGTTAGCTTGCCCGCATGTCAGATCTAGGGCATGTGGCTTGGCCGCCTGAGCTGATTCGGACCGAGCGGCTCGTGCTCCGTGAGCCCGAGGCGCGGGACCGTACGACGTTCATCGAGCTGCTCGCCTCGCCAGAGGTGCACACCTACCTCGGCGGTCCCCGCCCGCGTGACGAGCTTGAGTGTGAGACGCACGAGGTGCCCGAGCGATGGCCCGGAAGTTTCGTCGTCGAACTCGGCGGGGCGATGATCGGCCAGACCCTGCTCAGGAGAGCAGTCGGGCACCGTCGCCCGGCTGCCGTTGGGAAGGCCGATCTTGGTTACCTGTTCCTGCCGAAGGCCTGGGGGCGCGGGTACGCCGCCGAGGCGTGCGCGGCGGCTCTCGACTGGTTCGACGGAGTCCTTCCCGGCGAGCCGGTGGTGCTCACCACCCGGACCGCCAACATCGCCTCGATGCGCCTCGCGGCAAAGCTGGGGTTCACCGAGGTCGAGCGGTTCCTGGCCTGGGACGCCGAGCAGTGGCTCGGCCTGCGGCCTCCGGCCATGTGATGGGTTACGCGTTTGGCTCCGACGCTCCCAGGATGCTGCCTCGGAGCCTGGAGACTTATCCGGCTGGCTGTTCGGGCTCGTCGGTGAACAGGTCGGCGGCGCAGGTGGCGGTGGCAGCGCGTCGTGTCCATTCGTCGAGCCTGGCCAGGTCCGTGCAGTTGGTGATCCGGGTGCGATCGGCGTCGGAGACGGGAATGCCACGCACCTGCAGGAAGGTCAGCACCGCCCTCGCCTCGCCCCTCGCGCAGCCGGCCTCCAGGCCTTTGCCGTAGTGCTTGCGAGCGAAGGGGCTGTAGACCGGCCAGGCGGTTGATTCCATGAGCTTCTCCATCATGTGTCGGGCAGTCAGTGAGTCCATGCGGTATGCGTACTCATAATATTGCGGAGCGTGTTCGTCGGGGAGGTGTTGCAGCGCGGCCATGAACGCCTCCACCACCGGAACGTGGTCTCCGTGGGTCATCACCGACAGCGCGGCCATCTCCGGATGCGTCGCCGCCTCGGCCGGATCGGTCACAGGGGGGATCTGTTCGGGGCCGATCACCTGGCAGGTGAGGGTGGTGCCGGGCAGCTTGGTGGTGATCGGCTCGGCCGCCCAGGCGGCGGTGTCGGCGTTGGGACAGATCATCAGCATCGTGACCTCGCAGTCAAGCTGTAGCCACAGCGCTGCGACGTACCGCGGCAGCTGCCGCCGCTTTTCCTCCTCCTTCGTGCGCTGGATCTCCACGATGATTGCGTGGGCGGGGGAGCGCAGGGGCCCGATGATGATCACCGTGTCGGGACGCAGATCCAGGGACGGGCGGTCGTTGAGCTCGTTGCCCACCAGTTGGACTGGCAGCCCGTCGGGCATGTCCACGCCCAAATGATCGCGCAGCATCTCCACCGCGAGTCGCGGCCGGTTCTGGAACATCAAGTTCAGTGTGTCGTGCAGGGGGGATGGCATGACACGTAACGCTACAACGCAATCACTCAAAGTGACGATACGATTCCCTAAGATCGCACCTGGTCGATCTCGCAAGGTCAACCACCGAGGGGCGGGGCCGTGACGAGCGTCCATTCGTACATGCCCTCGTCCCGATTGAGGTCGATCAGTGAGACGCGCGTAAGGGTGATGGGCACGATCTCGGCATGCCGGCTCAGGGCCTCCCGGATTGGAGCCAGGGGAGTGCCGGAACTATTGGCGTAGGCGAGGCCGACGTGCGGGTGGAAGCCGTCTCCGGTCCCGGGCACGTGGTCGTTACCCCGGACTCTCGCGATGCTCTCGCGGATGCCCCGGCGAACGGCGGCTACGGGCTCGGCCGGCCGAACCGGCAGATACACGCCTTCGGTGCCGACGACCGCTGGGCCCAACTCGACCGAGATGGGAGGGAGAGAGGCGACACGCTCGGCTACCGCCGTACTGATCGCGGTAAGGTCCTCGTCGCTCACCTCATCGGTGAATCCCACGTCTTGCAGGGTCATGTGCAACCACTGGAAGGGAATGGGATCGTAAACGCCCGCCTCGTCGAGATAGGGGCGTAGCCGGGCAGCGAACTCCCTCAGGCCAGGGTGATCGCCGACGAGGAAGTGCCAGGTGTAGGATGAGCGGCCCTGCCGCCAGCCCGGGCGCCACCACCAGTGACTGCGCGTCCGCTCGTCGGAGTCCGTCACGAAATCATCCTCGCAGGGGCGGTCGGCTACGGGAACGGAACGCCTTGGCCCTTCTCGGCGTGATTCCGGCTCTTCATCGGCACTGTTCGATCACTTCTCGCACGTGGGGCACGTCTCGGTACGGCGCAAGCCGGTCGAGGACGACGCGATGACGACGCACGGTTCGGTCGCTGGCGAGGTCCTTCGACAGGTCGAACATCCGCAATGCCGTACGTGCGGCCTCCTCCGGTTCGTTGGCGTCGGCGAGGGCGACGGCGAGCCAGGAGAGGTACAGAGCGAGCTCGCGGGCGTGGGTGGCGTCGTAATGGTGTAGTACGTCGGTAAGCAGCGGCACCGCGCGAAGTGGTCGCCGTAGTTCCGTGTAGGCGCGCGCCTCCATGATCTGCAGTTCGTGCGCGTTCACCCAGTACAGGTAGGCGGGCTCATCCTCGTCACTGTGATCTGCCAGGGCCGCGCCGGCCTGGCCCAGCGCTCGCATGGCCGCGTCGGCTTCCCCGACCTGGACATGTGCCCAGGCAACTCGATCCCAGGCGAGGGCGCGCGCCCGTGCCGGCGCATGCGGTCCGGCCGCATCAACCGCCGCGTGGGCGAGTGTCACCCCCTCATTAGGATCGCCGACGTTCGTGATCTGGTAGGCGAGGGAACCGAGGAGATTCGATTGCAGGGTGCCGTCACCGGCCCCCTGAGCGGCCCATATGCCGAGGCGATAGGTTTTCGCCGCCTGCTCGTGGTGCCCCGCATCGCTGGCGACCCACCCGGTGATCTGGGCGAACTCACCTATCCTGCAGAGCAGTGCGCGTCCCGTGTTCTCGGAATAGGTGGCTTCGCGGTAGAGCCGTGTTGCGGCGTCGAGTTCGCGGAACGCGGGCTGCAGAAGGTCGCCGCCTGCCAGCATGTCGTCAGCCAGCCGCAGACGATGAACCGCCGCGGACAGGTCGGCGATCGTGCTCATTCCGATGCGCCGTCCGGTCCGAGGCAGGCGCGATGTGAGGGTGTCACTGTCAGGCAGTCTGGCGAGTACATCGTCAAGAGCCGGGCGGGACGGCGTCTGTGGCATGTCGAACAACTCGGCTTCGCTGATGTCGAATACGCGGGTGTACAGCAGCCGGTACGGATCGCGCGGTTGGTTGTGGCCGGCCTCGTATGCCTTGATCCGGCGGATGATCGTCTCCCGGACAGGCAGGCACTTGCGTGTCTCGTCGTCGGCGGCCTCGACGAGACGGCGGGCCATCTCCTTCTGACTCCAGAGTCGCCTGCGCCGCTCGGCGCGTAGCCGTACGGCCCACGGGAGGAGTTCGGCGTCCATCGCGTGCACCTTCTCGTCAGAGCGGGGCTTTCTGACCGCCCCAAGTGTCCCTCATCAACATCTGTGATGAGAGTGTTACGCACTGTTGTATCTGGAGGTGAAGACGCACACAAGCGGGGTCCGCAGGTGCAGGAACACCGTACGGACCCCTTGATCAGGATGGTGGTCCTGACCCATGACAGAGAGTAGGGGTGCTGCCGCCGGGCGTCCGGTGTTCGCGGGGTGGCGGATCATGCGGAGCGACGCGGGGCGGTTGTGGGCGACGCGGCAGCGGCCGTTCCCTGCAGCGGTGGAGGAGGCGGGCGCGAACCGGACGGTCGACGGCGACGACCTGGTGGCGTTGTGCCAGGCGATCGCCGTGCAGGAGGGCATCGCCGAAGGGGCGGCCTGGTGATCGCGCCCGCCGCGGCACCCGGCGCCGCCAGGCTTCCGCGATGCCCGATCACCGCGTCGTCCGCGGGATCGGGACACCGTTTCGCCTCCGCGCTGGTCGAGTGACCAGGGGCGCCGGAACCCTGCGGCGGCTCAGACGTGCCAGTCGTCCTGGTAGTCGTCGTGCCAGTTGTACGCGGCGGCCTCCAGCTTCAGCAGGTGCTCCGCCTGGGAGTGCTCCTCGACCGCCAGGTAGAAATCGTCGAGGAGGATGGACTCCAGGAACGCCACGCGAGCCCGCTTCGCCCACAGGTCCCGCTCCGCCCTCCAGTCGCGCACGCCCTTCCGCGCGATCAGGTCCGTGTGGTGGAGGCCCTCCTCGATGCGGGCGTTCAGGAAGGCGATGATCTCCCCGAACATGGACTCTCCGAGGTTCGCACGCGTTCGGCGGGCCGCGGCGATGATCTCGCGGTAGCGGGCGGCGAGAGCGGGCTCCTCCGCGCTGGCGAGGCGCGTCCATGGGAAGCGCAGGACGATCGCCTCCCCGTCAGCCGGCTCATCCTCACCCACGAACGCGGCGGCCCGGAGAAGCGCGACCGCGAGCAGCGGGCGATTACGGACGATCCCCAAGAGGGTTTCGTGATCGAGTGTTGCCATGGACCGGACATTACAATGAGTGACCATATGATCGCCAAGTGTGCTTGGTGATGGGGTGGTTTCCTTCTCCCTGGTAGAAGCTCTCTTCAACCAGGTGCGACCTCGAGCCCCGCAACTCCTGCCTCCGGCCCGAAGCGAAACGACCGCGTGCCGGTGAACCGCAGGCGCGGCAGCCGCAGTCGTTTCGGCAAATACCTCTCTACTTCCGAACCCGGGCACATCGGGATGTGTCTCTCGGCACAAGCGCACGGGTCGTGATCGCGCCGTCGGAAGCCGCGCGTCCGGTCGACGGTCAATCTGGACGAGAGAAGCGCCGTTACGATTCTGATCTCTACTGGGTTGTCGCGAGAAAAGCGCCTCCACTAGCCTCCAGATGACCATGTGATGCGGCCCGACGGGCTTCCGCGTCTGTACGGCTGACGCCGAAGCGGATACGCCCCCACCCGCACGAAGTTCTTTCGTGCTGCCTGGGGGAAGCCTGTGACGGCGTTACGGCTGTCCGTGGAGAGCCTGATCGTCTCGCCCAACGAAGCAGCGCTTGCCGAGCAGCTCAGCGAGCATCTGCGCGTGACCACCGGTCGCGGCCCGTCTCCTTCCGAGGTCAGATCATGGCAGCGGAGCCTTCCCGCGCTGGCCAGAGACCTGGCCGACGCGGGGCTCGGCAAAGTAGAGCTGCTGGTCGAGTACAAGCTTCCGTTGACCAGCAAGCGCGCCGACGTGGTGCTGGCCGGCGTGCACCCGCGTACCGGCGAGGACTCCTACGTCGTCGTCGAGCTCAAGCAGTGGAGCCGGGCGGAGCCCTCCGACCAGGGCGATCACCTGGTCATCGTGGACGGCATGCCGGGCAGGGATCTGCTCAACCCCGCCGAGCAGGTCCGGCGCTACTGCGAGTACATGTCCGACTTCCTGAGTGTGCTCAAGGACCGGCCGAGGTCTGTCCACGGCGCCGCCTAACTGCACAACGCCATGGACCTCGACGTGGACGGGCAGCATGACCAGGTGCGGGACGAGCGGAGCAGGCTCTTCACCAAGCAGCGCCGTGGTGACTTCCTCAACTACCTGAGAGAACGTCTGGCCGACAAGCCGGGTGCCGAAGCCGCCGACCGACTGCTGAGCAGCCCGGTCGCGCCGAGCAAGCAGCTCATGGCGTACGCCGCCGACGAGATCCGCGAGCGGGAACAGTTCACCCTCCTCGACGAACAGCAGGTCGCCTACGAACTGGTCATGCGCGCCGTCGACAAGGCTCGCCGCGCCGACTTCAAACAGGTCGTGATCGTCACTGGCGGCCCCGGGAGCGGCAAGAGCGTGATCGCCCTCTCGCTGCTCGGTGAGCTCTACCGGCAGGGCCGGACCGCGCTGCACGCGACCGGCTCGCAGTCGTTCACCCAGACCATGCGCCGCTATCCGGGCCGGGGCAGCACACGGATCAAGAACCTCTTCATGTACTTCAACAGCTTCGTCGACGCGGAGCAGAACGGCATCGACGTCCTGATCTGCGATGAAGCGCACCGTATCCGCGAGACATCCACCAGTCGCTTCACCCCGGCGGCGAAGCGCACGGGCCGGTCCCAGTTGGACGAGCTGATGGCCGCCGCCCGGGTGCCGGTGTTCCTGCTCGACGAGCACCAGGTCGTACGGCCCGGCGAGCTCGGCACCGTGCACGCCATCGAGCAGTACGCGCAGTCGCGTGGTTACGCGGTGAACCGCGTCTCCCTCGACGAGCAGTTCCGGTGCGGCGGTAGCCGCAAGTACGAGCGATGGGTCCTCCACCTGCTCGGACTCGAAGGCAGCGGCCCGGTGCCATGGGCCGGTGACGAGAACTTCGAGGTACGGCTCGCGCACTCTCCTCAGGAACTCGAGGCAGCCCTTCTCGCCAGGCCCGGCACGGCTCGGATGACCGCCGGGTTCTGCTGGCCCTGGAGTGACCCCCGATCCGACGACTCCCTCGTGAACGACGTCGTCATCGGCGACTGGTCCCGGCCCTGGAACGTCAAGAAGGACCGCGCCGTGGGCGACGCGCCGCCCAGCATGTTGTGGGCGACCGAGCCGAGCGGCTTCGGCCAGGTGGGATGCGTCTACACCGCCCAAGGTTTCGAGTACGACTGGTCGGGTGTCATCATCGGTCCCGACCTGAGCGTGCGCGACGGACGGCTGGTCACCGTGCGCGAGGCCAACAGGGATCCGGCCTTCAAGAATCGAAAGGCGGTGCCGGACGCGGATTTCGACCATCTCGCCCGTAACGTCTACAAGGTCCTTCTCACCCGTGGCATGCGCGGGACCGTCATCTACGCGGTCGACCCCGTGCTCCGTGACTTTCTCGCACGCCACATCCTGACCTGAAGCGCTTACACGGACCCCGCTCGCGGCGTGTTGCGCCGCCTGAGCTGATATCTCCGACAAGACGGCCCAGGCACGGCGACTGCGAAATCATTGGGTCGTGGGGATGTGGACGTGGTGAGGGCGAAGATCATAGGTGGCCGGTACGAGCTCGACCCCAACTCGCGCCGCAGGGGCGGGATGGGAGAGGTCTGGTTCGGCTACGACAAGCGGCTGGACCGGCCGATCGCGATCAAGTTCATCCGGGTCGACCGCCTGGCGGACGGAAGGCCGGACGATGAGCTGACCAGGCGCTTCGTGCGCGAGTCGCGGATCACGGCCAGCCTGGAACACCCTGGGGTGCCCGCGGTCTATGACTGCGGCACCGACGGCGACGATCTCTATCTGGTCATGCAGCTCGTCCGGGGCGCCCCGCTGAACGACCTGCTCGACGAGGTGGAGGAGATCCCGGTCGGCTGGGCCGCGGCGGTCGCCGCCCAGGTGTGCTCGGTGCTCGCCGTCGCCCACGCCAACTCGCTCGTGCACCGCGACCTCAAGCCCGCCAACCTGATGCTCTGCCCGGACGGCACCGTGAAGGTGCTCGACTTCGGGGTGGCCGCCGCGCTCTCGCCGTCGGCAACCCGGCTGACCGTCACCGGCGTCGTGGTCGGAACGGCCGAATACATGGCCCCCGAGCAGACGATGAGCGGCACCACCAGCCCGCAGACCGATCTCTACGCGCTCGGGGTGATCCTGCACGAGCTGCTCGCCGGGAGGAACCAGTTCGCCGCCGAGACCCCGCTGGCCTCGATGCGCAGGCACGTGGACGAGCCGCCGGTGCCGGTGCGGACGCTGCGGCCCGACGTCCCGGAGGGGCTCGAACGGCTGATCCTGTGGCTGCTCGCCAAGAAGCCCGAGGACCGGCCGTCCGGCGCCGCCCTGGTCTACGAGCGGCTGCTGCCGTTCTGCCGTGAGCTGCCGCCCCTGCCGGGCTTCGTGGACGGCGGCGCCGCACAGCCCGTGCGCATGTACGCCGCTGTTGTCGGCCGGGTCGCCACTTCTCCGAACGTCACAGGGAACACCGCCGGAAACGCCGCAGGGAACGCCGTCGTGGGGTACGCCGACCACGGGCCGGTCGCCACCGGAAGCGTCGCTCCCGTCCCGCCATCCTCCGTCCCGCACGCCCCAGCCTCGTACGGGCCTGTCTCGTACGCTCCTGCCGCGCAGGCCATGGCTCCGCACGGCTCCGTTTCGCAGGGCTCCGGGCATCGGCCTCCGGGCGGGCACGACGTGGGCCGGGTGCGGCGGGACGCCGGCGCGCTCAAGGGGGAGTCGCGGTACCGGCAGGCCGCCGAGCTGCTGGCGGAGGCCGTACAGTCCGTGGAGCCCGGGGGAGACGAGGGGCTGGAGCTGCGGATCGAGCTCGCGGACGTGCTGTTCCTCGGCGGCGACTACCGGCGGGCCGCCCCCGAGTTCCGGCGGCTGGCGGCCGACCTCGCCGAGCGGAGGGGCGAGGACGACCACCTGGTCCTCCGGTTCCGCCTCATGGAGGCCAACTGTCACGCGGCGCTGGGTGACACCACGCTCGCGCTCGAACAGATGCGCCTGCTGCTGCGCGACGAGCGGCGGCTGAGGGTCGACGAGGATCGGATCTTGGAGCTGCGGCGCCGCATCGGCCTGCTGGAGCTGGGAGCCGGCGAGCGGGTGCGGGCCGGCCGGACCCTGGGTGACCTGCTGCCCGACCTGGAACGGCGGTACGGCGTGGAGCATCCGACCGTCGGCAAGGTCAGGGAACTGCTCGACGGCCTCGCCGCCGCGCGCTGACCCCTCAGGTCGCGGACCCTCGGGCCACGGACACCGGGACCGCGGGCACCGAGCGGCGGACTCCCTGGGCCATGGACAGCCGGGCTGCGGATACCCGGGCCGCAGGCCGGCTCCGGGCCGGCGCGAGCACCCCCGTCGACGGCCCTGACCGATGCGGTGGGAATTCTTCGAAGATGTTCGGCGGAGGGTGTCGGATCCGGACGGCGGCGTTCGTAGCAGGGGTGAGAGGCGGCCCGAGGGGGCGGCCACACGACGACAGGAGATGATCCCGATGGCGCAGTACCTGATGTCCGTGCTCAACGAGTCGGCCGTCGCCACCGACGAGGAGCAGGCCGCGATCGACGTCTTCAACGAGCAGCTCCAGGCCGACGGTCACTGGGTCTTTGCCGTGGGACTCGCGTCGCCCGGCACGGCCACCGTCGTCGACGGCCGGGACGGAGAGCCGGTGTTCACCGACGGGCCCTACCTGGAGTCGAAGGAGCACATCATCGGCTTCTGGATCATCGAGGCGCCCCACCTCGACGTGGCGCTGCGGCTCGCCGCCGCGGGGTCGAAGAGCTGCAACCGGAGGGTCGAGCTGCGGCCGATCCTGGGCGAATGACCGGCGTCGACGAGGTGATCGCCCGGGTCCACCGCGAGGAGTGGGCCCGGGTGGTCGCGACCCTGGCCAGGCGTCTCGGCGACCTCGACGTCGCCGAGGAGATGGCCGCCGAGGCGTTCGCGACCGCCGTCGAGCGATGGCCGGTCGAGGGGGTCCCGCCGAACCCCGGCGCGTGGCTGACCACCACCGCCTACCGAAAGGCCGTCGACCGGCTCCGGCGTGAGGTCAGGCGCGAGGAGAAGCACAGGGAGGCGCTGATGCTGTCCGACACCCCCGAGCCGCTCGGCGCCGTCGACGACGACCGGCTCCGCCTCGTGTTCACCTGCTGCCATCCCGCTCTCGCCATGGAGGCGCGGATCGCGCTGACCCTGCGGATGGTCGGCGGGCTCACCGTGCCCGAGATCGCCCGCGCGTTCCTGGTCCAGGAGACCGCCATGGGGCAGCGGATCACGCGCGCGAAGGCGAAGATCAAGGCGGCGAGGATCCCCTACGGAGTGCCGTTCCGCGAGGACCTCCCCGCCCGGGTCACCGGCGTCCTCACGGTCCTCTACCTGATCTTCAACGAGGGCTACCTGGCCTCGGACCCCGCCAGGGAGCCGGTTCGCGGCGACCTGACCGCCGAGGCGATCCGGCTGACCCGGCTGGTGCGTGCGCTGCTGCCGGCGGACGGCGAGGTGGCCGGGCTGCTGGCGTTGATGCTGCTGACGGAGGCCCGCCGGGCCGCGCGGGTGTCGGCGGGCGGCGAGCTGGTCGCCCTCGGCGAGCAGGACCGCGGCGCCTGGGACCGCGAGCTGATCGCCGAAGGCCACGCCCTGGTCCGCGCGCGCCTCGCCTCCGGGCAGGCGCCGGGGCGCTACCAGGTCCTCGCCGCGATCAACGCCGTCCACACCGACGCCCGCGACGTCCGTGACACCGACTGGTCGCAGGTCGTCGCGCTCTACGACCAGCTGGTCCGCCTCGACCCCTCGCCGATCGTGCGGCTCAACCGGGCGATCGCGGTCGCCGAGATCGACGGCCCCCAGGTCGCCCTGGCGGAGGTGGACGGTCTGCCGCTGGAGGGATACCACGCCTTCCACGCCACCCGCGCCGACCTGCTGCGCCGGCTGGGCCGCAGCGCGGAGTCGCGGGCGGCGTACGACCGGGCCATCGCCCTCGCCGCCAACACCGCCGAGACGGCGTACCTCGTCCGCCGCCGCGACCAGCTGGCCGGCCCGTGAACGGTCACCGTTCAACGGTGTGGGGGAGCGGTGGAGCGGCGTTCGACGAGGCGGACGCCGAGCATCGTGTCGCGGCTGGTCGTCTCGGGGCGGCGGACGCGCTGGACGAGGTGCCAGACGGCCTGGGCGCCGAGCAGTTCCTTGTCGGAGGCGATCGTGGTGAGGGGCGGGGAGGCGTGCGCGGCCATCGCCACGTCGTCGTAGCCGATCACGCTGACGTCGCCGGGCACGCGCAGGCCCCGCTCCCGCAGCGCGTCGAGCGCCCCGAACGCCGACAGGTCGTTGGCGCAGAACACGGCGGTGGGCGGCACGGGCAGGTCGAGCAGCGCCGTCATCTGCTCGTAGCCGGTCCGCGCGGTGAAGTCGCCGGGCCGCACGTACGCCGGGTCGGGGGTCAGGCCGTGCTCGGCGCAGGCGCGGTGATAGCCCGCCAGTCGCTGTGCGGCGGGCACGATGTGCGCCCCGGCCGTGATGATCGCCGGTGGCGGGCTGGTGTGACCGAGCCCGATGAGGTGGCGGGTGGCGAGGTATCCGCCGGTCTCGTCGTCGTGGCGCACGTAGTCCACCGGGAGGTCGATGACGGCGTGCTCCAGCAGGACACAGCTCACCCCCGCGTCGAGGATCCTCGCCAGGTAGTCGCGGCTCGCGCCGACGTTCAGCACGAGCAGCCCGGCGACCTGGCCGCGCTCGACGCAGAGCGGCAGCCGGTCGCCCCGCGGCTGGATCACCTCGTACGTCATCGAGAGGTCGAGCTCGGCGCACGCCTGCTGCGCGCCGTACACGACGGGGGCGTAGTAGAGATTGCCGGGGGAGAACAGCTCGCTCACCCACGACACGAACCCGATCATGCCCGTCTCGGCCGGCCGGCGGGCCCGCGGGCGGTAGCCGAGCTCCTCGGCGGCCCGGCGGACCACCGAACCGGTGGCGGGCGAGACCCATGTCTTGCCGGCGAAGACCGCGGAGGCGGTGCCGATCGAGACGCCGGCCCGCTCGGCCACCTCCTTGAGGGTGGACCGTCCCGTCGTCCGCCGCATACGCCCTCCATGAGGGGGCCCGGCCGGGCCTGATCGATCTCGGTGTCTGCCCTGAAGTCTCAGTCCTGAAATTTCAGTGAAATTTCGTCGTTCTGACGACGCTAGGCCGTGGTCATATTGCCCGTCAAGGGGTCATATATCGGTCTTCATCGTTCATTGACCGCTGTGTGAGGTCGGCGTAACTTCGTGCGGGATGTCGCGGTTTCACTGAAATCAGAGGAGAACGATCGTGGCTTCCGACAGCACCGGCGTGGCGATCGTCGGCTGCGGCAACATCGCCGCCCGGTACGCCGCCGACCTGGCCCGTTATCCGGAGATGCGCCTGGTCGGCGCCCAGGACGTGCTGCCGGAGCGGGCCGAGGCACTGGCGGCCCCGCACGGCGGCCGGGTGTACGGCACGCTCGACGAGGTGCTCGCCGACGACGACGTCGACATCGTGGTGAACCTGACCGTCCACCGGGCGCACTACGAGGTGATCCGCCGCAGCCTGGAGGCCGGCAAGCACGTGCACAGCGAGAAGCCGCTGGCGCTGACGCACGAGGAGGCGGCCGGGCTCGTGGAGATCGCGGAGAGCCGCGGCCTCCGGCTGGGCTGCGCCCCGGCGACCTTCCTCGGCGAGGCCCAGCAGACCACGCTCAAGCTGCTCAGAGAGGGTCGCGTCGGCCCCGTGCGGCTCGTCTTCGCCGAGGTCAACTGGGGCAGGATCGAGGCGTGGCACCCCGAGCCCGACGGCTTCTACGCCGTGGGGCCGCTGTTCGACGTCGGGGTCTACCCGCTCACGATCGTGACGACGGCCCTCGGCCCGGCCCGGCGGGTCACCGCGTTCTCCTCCGTCGTCTGGCCCCGCCGCACCCGCCTGGACGGCAGCGAGTTCACGATCACCACGCCCGACTACGTGGTGGCCAACGTCGAGTTCGACGGCGGCGTCCTGCTCCGCCTGACCTGCTCCTTCTACGTGCCCAACGGCTCCACCCGGCAGCAGGGGGTGGAGTTCCACGGGGACGACGGCTCGCTGCTGCTGGAGAGCTGGCACGACTTCGACCCGTCCGTGGAGGTCCGTACGCCGGGCCGCGACCCCGAGCCGGTGCCCCCGCTGCGCGAGCCGTGGAAGGGGGTGGAGTGGGGGAGGGCGGTGCGCGACCTCGCCGCGGCGATCCGGGAGGACCGCCCCCACCGGGCCACCGGCCGTCAGGCCGCGCACGTGGTGGAGATCCTCTGCGCCGCCAGGGAGTCGTACGAGACGGGCAAGCCGGTCGAGCTGACCTCGGACTTCACCCCGCCCGCGCCGATGGAGTGGGCCCTGTGACCAGGTGAACGAGAGCGCGCCCAGCGGGCGCCAAGAGCCGTCCAAGTGGCGGCCAAACGGTGATCGGCATGCTCTTCCCAGACACGACAACGACGACTGTCTGGGAGAAGACCATGTCGAGACTGACCAGGACGATCACCTGCCTGGCGGCGGCCGCCGCCGTCGCCGGCACGATCACCGCCGCCCCCGCCGCGTACGCCGAACTCAAGCCGGGCGAGATAGCGGGGCTCTACCTCTACGACGACTCCTGGTACGAGGGCGAGCACCGCGTCTTCTGGTACTCGCACGAGAGCATCGGCTTCTCCGACCGGGCGAGCTCGATCGTGAACAACAGCTGGCTCGCCTGGGTCGTCTACGACGACAGGAACTTCCGGGACCGCCGCTACTGCATCCGGCCGTGGGAGAAGGTGGACGTCCTCGGAGCGCCGCAGTGGAAGTTCAACGACAAGATCTCCTCGGTCCAGCAGCTGAACAGCTACACCTGCGACGGTTACCCGACCTTCTCCTAGACCTGGTCGCCCGGCTTCCGGGGGCGTGCGGGGCCGGTCGTGCCGCGCAGGGAGATGGGCGGCGCGACGAGGAGATGACGGTGGGGGGTGGCGGGCTCGGCGATGCGCTGGATGAGCATCTCCACGGCGTGCGCGCCGAGCTCGTCGGCGGGCATGTCGGCGGCGGTGAGCGGCGGGTGCAGGCTCTCGGCCCACAGGCGCGCGGCGACGCCCGTGATGGAGAAGTCGCCGGGCACCGCCAGACCCGCCCGCTCGATCGCGCGGAACATGCCGGGCATCGCGGCCTCGTTGATGGTCGCGATGGCGGTGAGGCCGGGATCATCGGCGAGTAGCCGCTCGACGCAGGACTGCCCGGCGCGGGCGTCGTCGGCGCAGCACACCTCCACGCCTTCCACGCCGCGTTCGGCCGCGGCGCGGGTGAAACCGGCCTGGGCCCGATGGGCGGGGCCGTACCCGGCGGCCACCAGTTCGGCGGACCGGTTCACCAGGGCGATCCGGCGGTGGCCGAGATCGGCCAGGTGGTGCACGCATCCGGAGATCAGGGTCTCGTAGTCGACGTCCACCCAGGACATCTCGTCGGGGCGGCTCGTGTGGCCGATACCGACGAAGGGCAGCCTGCTCCGCCGCAGGCGGGCGACCCGGTCGTCCTCCAGCCGTATCTCCATCAGGATGACGCCGTCGACCCGTCTGCCGCTGACCACCCGTTCGAAGGAACGGTCGTGCTCCCCGCCGGACGGCGACAGCAGCACGTCGAGGTCGGCGCGGGCGGCGGCGTCCACGACGCTGGCGACGAACCCGAGCTGCAGGTCCGTCAGGCGCCGGCTGGCCGGGGGGATGACGAGGCCGAGGGTCCGGGTCCTGCCCTCCTTGAGCGCCTTTGCGGTGGCGTTCGGCTGGTAGCCCAGCTCGTCGATGACCGCCTGGATGCGGCGGCGGGTCTCCTCGGCCACCGGGCGTTTGCCGCTCAGGGCGTAGGAGACGGTGCTGCGCGCCACGCCCGACCGTCTGGCGATCTCCCCGATGTTCACCGGCGCCCCCTTTGATCCTGCCAACCGCTGATCCGACCGACCGCGTCCATCCTAGGTCGAACCGATGAGCCTGCCATCAGGCGGGTGGATTCGGCGGTATCCATTGACGTCGGCGATATGTAGGCCTATGTTCATGCGAACCGATTCGATATCCAACGAAACAGCCGCGTAACGCGCGTCAGCGGAGGTTACGATCATGAGATCAGCGGCACCGGGCCGGCACCTGGCCGGTCTGGCTATAGCGGCCCTGGCGGTCGCGTCCGGGCTCGCCGGATGCTCCTCGTCCGGCGACTCGACCGGCGCGGGCGCCCAGGCGTCCAGTAGCCAGGCCGCCGGTGGCGGGGCGTACACGATCTGGGACCCCTACCCGCAGCACGACAAGAGCTCCGACTGGGTCAAGCTGCTCGAATCGTGCGGCACCCAGGCGGGCGTCACGGTGGAGCGCACCGCCTACGACACCACCGACCTGACCAACAAGACGCTGCTCGCCGCGCAGCAGGGCAACGCGCCCGACGTGCTCATCGTCGACAACCCGGTGGTCTCCACGCTGGCCGAGGCCGGGGTCCTCACCAGCACCGAGGAGAACAAGCTCGACACCTCCGCCGTCGCGCCGAACCTGCTCGCGGCCGGGCAGAGCGGGGGCAAGACCTACGGCGTCCCGATCGGGGCCAACACCCTCGCCCTGTACTACAACAAGGGGGTGCTGAAGAAGGCCGGTGTGGACGTCGCGTCGGTCAAGGACTGGGCGTCGCTGACCGCCGCCCTGGAGAAGGTCAAGGCCGCGGGCAAGAAGGGGATCACGTTCTCCGCGATCGGCACCGAGGAGGGCAGCTTCCAGTTCCTGCCCTGGTTCTGGGGCTCGGGCGCGCAGCTCACCAAGCTCGACTCGCCCGAGGGCGTCTCGGCGGTCGCGCTGTGGACCGACTGGCTGAAGAAGGGGTACGCCCCCAACTCGGTGATCAACAACACCCAGACCACGAGCTGGCAGGAGTTCGCCGGCGGCGACTTCGCCTTCGCCGAGAACGGCACCTGGCAGCTCGCCAACGCCGAGAAGGCCGGGTTCGAGTACGGCATCATCCCCGTTCCCGCGAAGGACGGCGGCACCGCGCCCGCCCCGACCGGCGGCGAGTTCGTGAGTATCCCGGTGCAGCAGGACACGGCCCGCTACGCCGTCTCCCAGAAGCTGGTGGCCTGCCTGACCAGCACGGACAACTCCCTCAGCACGACGACGACGCTGTCGTACATCGCGCCCACCGAGGAGGTGCAGGCCAAGCAGGTGGAGCAGAACGCCGGCCTGAAGGTGTGGGTGGAGGCGGTCAAGGCGGCCAAGGGCCGCACCAGCGACGACCTCGGCACCAAGTATCCGAAGATCTCCGAGCCGATGTGGAACGCGGTGCAGGCCGCGCTGAGCGGCTCGAAGAGCCCGCAGCAGGCGATGGCCGAGGCCCAGACCGCCGCGGCGAGCGCCACGCAGTAGGAGTCAGCCACGGGGGCGATGGACAGGCCCCGGGGATCGGCGCCCCGGGGCCCTCTTCCAGGCTCCTTCCGCGGCCTCCCGTCGGACGAAGGACAGCATGAATCACGTGACACAGGCGCCCGCGCCGCCCGCCGCCGCGCGCGCACCGGCCGCGGGGCGGGGCCGCCGGGCGATGGCGCGGCCCCCGTCCCGGCAGTGGGCGGCGTGGGCCTTCCTCGCCCCGGTCGTCGTCTACCTGGCGGTCTTCTACGCCTACCCGCTCTACCGCAACCTCGACCTGAGCCTGCGCGACTACACCGTGCGGTCGTTCGTACGGGGCGACGCGCCGTTCACCGGGACGGCCAACTACGCGAAGGTCGTGGCGGACCCGACGTTCGGTCCGGCGCTCTGGCACACGGTGGTGTTCACCGTGGTGTCGCTGGCCTTCCAGTTCACGATCGGGCTCGCGCTGGCGATGTTCTTCCACCGGAACTTCCGGCTGTCGGCCACGCTGCGGGCGCTGTTCCTGGTGCCGTGGCTGCTGCCGCTGATCGTGTCGTCCTCGACCTGGTCGTGGATGCTCAACAGCGACTCCGGCGTCGTCAACGCCGTCCTCGGCGCGTTCGGCGCGGCTCCGGTCCACTGGCTGACCTCGCCGGACTGGTCGCTGTGGTCGGTCGTCATCGCCAACATCTGGATCGGCATCCCGTTCAACCTGGTCGTGCTGTACTCCGGCCTGCAGGCCATCGACCCCGTGATCTACGAGGCGGCCGAACTGGACGGCGCGAACGGCTCGCAGCGGTTCTGGCGGGTGACGTTCCCGCTGCTCCGGCCGGTCTCGGCGATCACGCTGCTGCTCGGGCTCGTCTACACGCTCAAGGTGTTCGACATCATCTGGATCATGACCAGGGGCGGGCCGAGCGGGTCGTCCACCACGTTCGCGACCTGGTCGTACCGGCTGGGGTTCGGCAACCTGCTGCCGGCGTTCGGGCCCGGCGCCGCGGTCGGCAACCTGCTGATCGTCATGGCCCTGGTGTTCGGGCTGGTCTACATCCGTCTCCAGCGAAGGCAGGCCTTCTGATGAGGGGCTCCCGCAGTCCGGCGAAGACCGCGCTCGGGCTGGTGCTCACCGGCCTGATGCTGTTCCCGGTCTACTGGATGATCAACGTCTCCTTCACCCGTGACCAGGACATGCGCAAGTCGCCGCCGAACTGGTTCCCTGTGAACGGGACGCTGGAGGGCTACCACGAGGTGCTCGACCGGCAGCTGCCGTACCTCGCGACCAGCCTGGTCGTGGGGCTCGGCACGGTCGCGCTGACCCTGCTGGTCGCGGCGCCCGCGGCGTACTCGCTGGCGAAGCTCCGGCCGCGCGGCGGCGGGGCGCTGACGTTCGCGCTGCTGATCGCGCAGATGATCCCCGGGATCATCATGGCGATGGGGTTCTACGCGATCTTCCTCAGCACCGGTCTCCTCAACACGCTCCCCGGGCTGATCGTGGCCGACTCCACGCTGGCGGTGCCGTTCGCGGTGCTGGTGCTGACGACGTTCATGTCCGGCATCCCCGAGGAACTGCTGCAGGCGGCCCGAGTGGACGGCGCGGGAGCGCTGCGCACCTTCTGGTCGGTCGTGCTGCCGGTCAGCCGCAACGCCGTCATCACGGTGTCGCTGTTCGCGTTCCTGTGGGCCTGGTCGGACTTCGTCTTCGCGAGCACCCTCGACCAGGGCGGCGACCACCAGCCCATCACCCTCGGCATCTACCACTACATCGGCAACAACAACCAGCAGTGGAACGCCATCATGGCCACCGCCGTGATCGCCTCGATCCCCGCCACCGTGCTCCTCGTCGTCGCCCAGCGCTACGTCGCCGCCGGAGTCACCGCCGGCGCGGTGAAGCACTGACCCGGCTCTCTTCAGGACCGGCCCTCTTCAGGACAGAAGGGACATCGTCTTCATGACCGTCGCCGCAGGCCCGGTGTTCTCCCCGCAGGAGATCCCGTTCAGCTTCCGCGGATCCTGGTTCGGCTTCTCACCGGTGATCGGGGAGAAGAACTACGCGCGGGACGTCCATCTCGTGTCGCACCAGACCGGCATGCACCCGATCCTGCGGCTGGTGCCGGTCGTGGCGGGCGACCGCGCGGAGACCGTGGTCACCGCCGCGCCGCAGCTGCTCACCTGGACCTGGGACACCGGCCGGATCGACCTCGCGTACGAGAACGCCGACACCGTACGGCTGCGCGGGCACGGACTGGGGCTGCACCTCCAGGCGGCCGACCCGGTCCTCACGCCGTTCAGCGGGCCGTACTTCTACCAGGATCCCTGCGACGGCTCGTGGGTCTTCACGGTCTACCAGACCGGGCGCCGTTACCGGATCACCCTGCTGGCCGGGCGGGCCGAGCCGGCGGGCGCGCAGGCGCTCGGCACGGCCGAGCGCGGTGTCGTGCTCCCCGGCGACGGCGAGCCGTGGGAGATCGCCGTCGAGGAGTACGAGACCGCCCGCGCCCCCTACGCCGCCGTGCGCGACTTCGACGAGGTGGTCGCGGCGGCCCGGGCCGATTTCGACGCGTTCACCGAGGCGGTGGCGCCCTGGCGGAGCGACCGCACCCCCGCCGCCGAGCTCGCGGCGTACGTCCTGTGGTCGGCCACGGTGCGCCCGGCCGGGTTCGTCACGCGCTCCGCCGTGCTGATGTCCAAGCATTGGATGGACAAGGTCTGGAGCTGGGACCACTGCTTCAACGCCCTCGCGCTCGCCGACGGCCTGCCGGAGCTGGCGTGGGACCAGTTCCGGGTGCCCTTCGACCACCAGGACGCCACGGGCGCGCTGCCCGACTCCGTCACCCACTCCGAAATCCTCTACAACTTCGTCAAGCCGCCGATCCACGGCTGGGCGCTGCGCCGCCTGCCCTCGCATGGAGAGGAACTGGAGACGTACCGGCTGCTGGAGCGGTGGACCGGCTTCTGGCTGACGAAGCGGCGCGCGCCAGGCCGTCCGCTCGCCCACTACCAGCACGGCAACGACAGCGGCTGGGACAACGCCACCACGTTCGATCCCGAGCGCGTCGTCGAGACCGCCGACCTGGCCGCCTTCCTGGTGCTGCAGATGCGCGAGCTGGCCCGGCTCGCCGACCGGCTCGGCCGTACGGACGAGGCGGCGGCCTGGAGCCGGGAGGCCGACCGGATGCGCGAGGCGCTGCTCACGGAGTTGTGGGACGGCGAGCGGTTCGTCGCGCGGGGCGCCCTGTCGGGGCGCACCTGGTCCAGCTCCAGCCTGCTCGACCTGATGCCGATCGTGCTCGGCGACGAGCTGCCGGAACCGGTCCGCTCGGCGCTCGCCGCGGGCATCGAGGCGCACCTGACCGAGTTCGGGCTCGCCACCGAGCCGCCCTCCTCCCCGCACTACCAGGACGACGGCTACTGGCGCGGGCCGATCTGGGCGCCCTCGACCGTGCTGATCGAGGACGGCCTGCGCCGCGCCGGATACGCGGAGCAGGCCGACGAGATCAGCGCCCGGTTCCGGATGCTGTGCGAGAAGTCGGGGTTCGCGGAGAACTTCGACGCCCGCAGCGGCGCCGGCCTCCGCGACCGCGCCTACACCTGGACGGCTAGCGCCTATCTCCTCCTCGCCGCCGCCTGTGAACGCCGGGAGAGTGAGGCGCCGGACACCCGGTGACGGCGCGCCTCGCGTCGAAACGCTTCGATTCACGGAGGCGGGGGCCGGCCTGGCCCCCGCCCGGAGCACGGCCGGGCGGGGGAGCGGGGGCCGGTCGCGTCCCGGCGGCGGACCGCCGGGACGGGAGACCGGGCAGGGTCAGTTGCGGCTCCACTGCTGGTTCGCGCCGCCGTTGCAGGACCAGACGATGATCTTTGTGCCGTTGGCGGTTCCGCCGCCGTTGGCGTCCAGGCAGAGCCCGGACTGGACGCCGGTGACGGTGCCGTCGGCGTTGAGGTTCCACTGCTGGGCGGCCCCGCCGGAGCAGCCGTTGATGACGGCCGCGGCGCCGGTGGAGGTGCCCGCTTCGAGGCACTTGCTGCCGTACACCTGGAGCTGTTTGCCGGAGGTGTAGGTCCACTGCTGGTTCGTGCCGCCATTGCAGTCCCACAGCGCCACCTGGGTGCCGTTGGTCTGCGACTGGTTCGGCACGTCCACGCACCGGCCGCTCGCCAGGCCGCGCAGCAGATTGCCGTTGCCGGTGCCGCCGCCCTGGCCCGGGGTGATCGACAGGTTGTCGAACTGCGCGGTCTCGGTCGTGCTGGTGCCGATGCCGGCCTGGCCCGCGCCCCAGGTGCCGTCGGTGACCGAACCGACCTGCGTGCCGTCGATGCTCGCGGTGATGGTGCTGCCGGAGAAGGTCAGGGCCAGGGTGTGCCAGCGGCCGGTGCCGAGCGAGGCGACGGTGCCGCTGCGGACCGTCGTCATCGCGTTGTCGACGTTGTTGCGGATGATCTGCCAGGCGCCGCCGTCGGTCACCCGCAGGTAGTAGGCGTTCAGCCCTTCCGGGCCGAAGGAGTGCTGGGCGCCGGCCCGGCCGATGATCTCCACGTAACCGCTCTGCTCCAGCATGACGTCGGTGGAGATGGTGTAGTTGCTCCAGGCCAGGTCACCCAGCAGGGCGTAGGGGTGGGAGCCGCCGGTCCACAGGATCGGCTGGCGCGGGGCCATCTGACGCACGCACCGCCCCGACCGGCCGCCGCCGCAGCCCACGACCTCGAACGAGCCCTGCATGTCCATCAGGTACTTCGCCTCCCGGCCCACGGCGTAGGAGTCGAAGGTGTCGGAGTAGGGCAGGGCCATCGTGCCCCGGGCCGGGCTGGTCGCGGTGCCCTTGCCCTGCCCGGTCGTCGTGGTGATCGAGTACACGTACCCGGGCTGGACGGTCAGGGAGTAGGTGCCGCCGGAGGGGGTGAGGTCGCTGGTGTGGACAAGGTAGTCGGCGGAGTTGCCGGAGTTGAGGTTGGTCGCCCACACGTGCACCTGGCCGGTGGACAGGCCGCCGGTGACGGTGAAGTTCAGCGTCTGGGCGGAGGTGGCGTCCATCGTCTCGATGATCGTGCTGTAGTCGGTGTTGTTCGTCGACTTCAGCGACACGTAGCTGCCGTTGCCCCGGTTGCCGCCGATGTAGCCGCTGGAGGAGTCGAGGTACTTCCAGCCGGGAGCGGTGAACTGGGTGGTCTGCGCCATCACCCAGGCGTTCTTGCCGATCGCGTAGTACCCCGACCACGGCTGCGGCGCCACCGCCACACCCATCGTGGCGAAGGGCAGGTTCGGGGTGATCGCGGCGATCACCGGCCAGTTGATGTAGGCGGTCATCTTGCCGTCGATGTAGTCGCGGTTGATGCCCCGGGCCAGCGCCTTGGCCCCGTCGTTGTAGTCGTCGGACCCGTTCTCACTGGCCCACAGCGCCTTGCCGGAGTTGATCGCGTTGGTGGAGCTGGGACAGTTCTGCTGGGCGCCCCGGTAGCCGCAGACGTAGTGCGATCCGTACACGTCGACCGCGTTGCGGAAGGCGCTGTTGTTCACCGCGTCGTCGGCCATGCCCCAGCCGAAGTTGTCATCGGCGATGATCTTCACGTTGCCGTAGCCGCGGGAGTCCAGGGCCGAGTTGAGGTTGACGTACCAGTTCGTGTCGCGGCCCTTCTCGTTCCAGCCGCCCAGGTAGTCGATGGTCAGGTTGTGGCTGTTCTTCGCGCACCCCAGCCAGTCGACCAGGTAGTTGATCGTGTCCTGCGACCAGAAGTTGCCGTTGCCCAGCCAGCCGGGGGCGCCCCAGGCGAGGCCCACCAGTTTGATGTTGGGGTTGCGGGCCTTGGCCTGCTCCATCAGCCACCACTCGTAGCCGCGGTTGCAGTCGATGTCGCCGGAGGTGTGCCGGTGGCTCGGCTCGGCGCCGTCGGTGGAGTTGGTGTCGCCGCCGATCTCGACCTTGAGGATCTGCATCGAGGCGCCGTACCCGGGCTTGAACAGGTAGTCGAGGATCTGGGTGCGCTGCGGCTCGGGGTAGTCGACCAGCAGGCGGCTGTTGCCCCCGCCGCCGCTGATCGCGCCGACACCGTCGAACGTACGCCCGCCGGAACCGCCGTTGATCGTGATCCCGACGGCCGCCCGCGCGGGGGCGACGGCCACCAGGGACATCGCGACCGCCAGGAGCGCGACCACGACGCTCATGACGCCGCGCACCGGGGGCTCTTTTCGCCTGCTCATAGGGGGGTCCTTCCTTCTGGGCTCGCAATGTTAGCGTTAACAATTGCTGTCATGAAGCAATCGACGCCTGCGGCCACCGCGGGGAGGTCCGGGAGCGTGTTCCCGGGCCCGGCGTGATGGTCGGACCGCGAGGCCTGGCCCGGGGAGAGCCGGCCTCGGAGGGTCTGGATACCAGTTATCGGCGGAACCTAACGGTCCGTCAAGCCCCCGGTTTCCGACTCGTCATCGGATCCCTGAGGCGCTGGTCACCCGGCCGAATGCCGACACATCACGGATGAATGTTTCATACTGTTCGGCCTCGCGGGAGGTGTGACCAGCCTCAGGGGAGCGCAGACGGGCCGCACCGGAGGAGTGGAGGAACCGCCAGGAAGGCCACAGTGCGGGCTCTTGACAGGCTTCCCGGTGTCGTATTCGCTCCGCTACGACACTCGCAGGAGAGGAGTGGTCGGATGTTCCGGCTTCCGTCGGCACTGGTATCGGCCGCGGCGCGGTGACCGCCGTGGGGCAGCCCGGTGGGGCCCGGGAGCAAGTACGACAATCCAGTGGGACGCCATCGACTACGGCGCACCGAGCGGGTCGTACGTCGCGGACTACGGCATGGGCCACACCGGCGGCCGTTCGGGCCTGGGCCGGTACGCCGACAGCCGCAGCACGAACCAGCAGCGGAAGATCGTCGCGGCGGGCTGACCGTGACCCGTGCAGCGTGAAACTTTCACGCCGCACTCTCCGGACGAGGCCATCGTCGCCCCGTAGGAGCAGGTGGGGTCGCGCGGGCGAGGGACCGCCCGGGCCCTACTTGACGGGCTCCGGGCACGTGATATTTGCTCTGCCTCACCCACCACCACCGTCACGACGAGTTGCCAGGACGAGGAGTCAGACTCCGCGACTCAGTCGTGTGACGCACCGGAGTGCCTATGGAGCGACCCCGTGCCGACCGGTCAGCCCTGAGCCGCGTCGCCCGTACCGGCCCCGCTCACCCGGGCCAGCCCGTGCTGACCGCCGGGCCGGGCCGCTCGGCCGGGGAGAAGAGCCGATGCTGGATCTCCCTGCGGTAGTCGTCCAGGGTGTTGTCCACGTGCGCGGCGGCGGCGTGGGCCGCGGCCGCCGGGTCTCCGGCGCGGATCGCCTGGTAGATGGCGTCGTGTTCCTCGACGGCCTTGGCGGCGTGCCCGCCGACCGAGCCGTGCATCCCGATCATGCTGGACTGGGCCTGGAGCCGCCTCGCCTCGCGCACGGCGATCTGGAGGAACATGTTGTGCGAGGCGGTCGCGATGGCGGCATGGAAGGCGTCGTCGCCCTCGTTGAACAGGTCCTCGCGCCCGGTCTCGAAGCCCTGACGGCACACGGCGGCGGCCTCCTCGACCGCTCTGAGCTCGGCGGGGGTGGCCCGGCGCGCGGCCAGCCGGCTGGTCTCCATCTCCTGGGCCCGGCGGAACTCGAACAGCATGTAGACGTGGTCGAGGTCGGTGGGCAGGAAGAACGACGCCAGCCGCCCGGCGCCGAGCATCCCCTCGTCGTCGGCGACGTACAGGCCCCGGCCCTTCTGGGCGCGCACCCGGCCGAGCGCGGACAGGATCTTCACCGCCTCGCGCACGACGGTGCGGCTGGTGCCCAGCTGCCCGGCCAGGTCGTTCTCCGTCGGCATGCGGTCGCCCGGACGCAGGCCCAGCCGGGCGATCAACTCCAGCACCTGCTCCGCGGCCACCTCGTAGCCCGGCCGGTATCCGCCCTCACGTGGGGTGTCGGTCACGGCGCTCCCTCCTTGTGATCGCTGGTAGAAGCATGACTCATTTCCCGGGGAGGGACACGCGGAGGGTGGGCGGCCGCATGCGATAAGCGCGGCGAACCGGGAGTCGGCGCGAACAGAAGGCATGCCGACGACCGTCGCGGAGTGAGACATTCATCCGAGCACTGCGGCGGAGACGGGCAGCCGACCCATGCTTCTGTCCGCCATTGCTTCCTGTCCGCCATCGCGCGAATCCCGGCGTCCGCGCGCGGACGGGTCTGCCGCGCCTCGGCGTGCCTGACCGTGCCGTCGGAGCAGGGCCTCTCAGCCGGTGTTAAGCGGATGAAAAGCCGCGGCGAACTCCCACTCAAGCCTGCGTCCCTACGGTGATCGGGACAAGGCGCCGAGACCGGTGAACGAGCGCGTTCGCGCCGCTCACCGGGCCCTCGAGGCGCGGAGCTGTGCAGGAAAGGGAATCGTGATGACGAGGAAATCCGCTCGCGCGGGCGTGGCCGCCGCTCTGACGGTGGCGGGGCTGACGGCCGCGGGGCTGCTGAGCCCGGCCGCTCCGGCATTCGCCGCGGCCGCCGGCGAGGTGACGGCCACGGTGTCGAACCTCTCCGCGGCGAACGCTCAGATGGCGAAGTACACGCTGGTGAAGTGCCCGTCGACCACCCCGTACATCACCAGCGCCACGGCCTCGGCGAAGACCGGGGACGCCGAAGACCAGTCGTACACACACTTCAGCGAGTTCTGGCAGTCCGTCCCCGACGGCAGCGCGCAGATGGCGAAGGTCAACTTCTTCAACTCCCAGACCTTCCAGGAGGAGGCCAAATACGGACCGGTCGTCGTCACGGTCACGCTGACCCTCACGTGTTCCAACATGAAGCCCTCGGGGCTTCCCCGGCCCGAGTTCAAGCAGAGCGTCTACGTCAGGGGCCTCTCGTACGGCAACCTCCAGGTCAGTTGCCCCGGCAACTATCCGACCGCGCTGGAGGCCCGAGAGAACCACCCGGCCTGGTTCGTCTCCTATGGTGCGACGACGGCCGGCAGGGTGGGCGCCGCCTCCTGGTACAACCCCGACGAGTACGTCTTCGGGACCGCCGACGTGACGGTCGCCTGCGGGCCCTGATCCAGGCTCAGCGGGACTGGGCGGGCACGACGATGGCGGCCAGGAGCAGGCCGTTGGTGGCGATCCAGCGCCCGGAGAAGCCGGTGAGCTGGGCCCCCGAGACGTACGGCCCCTTCACCTTCAGCGCGGCGGTGAAGCGGCCGTTGTCGGGGTCGATGGTCACCATCGCGTCCTCGAAGTCGAGCCAGCGCTTCGTCAGCGGGAACCACGCCTTGTAGACCGCTTCCTTGGCCGAGAACAGCAGCCGGTCCCACGCGACACCGGGATGCTTGCGGGCCAGCTTCTGCAGGGCCAGGCGTTCCTCGGGGAGCGAGATCGCATCGAGCACGCCGTTCGTCAGGGCGTCGTCGGGCTCGGCGTCGATGCCGAGGGTGACGACATCCCCACGGGGGGCGAGTACGGCTCCCCGGTAGCCGGCGCAGTGGGTGATGCTGCCGACCAGGCCCGCCGGCCACTTCGGCTCGCCCTGATCACCCCGCAGGATGGGCTGCTCGGGCACGCCGAGCAGCTTCATCGCCCGGCGTGCGCAGATGCGCGCGGTGGTGAATTCGTTGCGGCGCTTGTCCACGGATCGGCTCACGGCCTTCTCCTCCGCCGCGAAGAGCATCCCGTCATGGGCGTCGTGAAAGGTGTCGACCGCCACCACTTCGGGCGGCAGGATGCTCCTGATCGCCGCAGGTTCGTTCATCAAGACCCTCCATGAAAACCCCCGCCCTGAGGTGGGGGAGGAATCGGATCCCCTGCGGAGCAGGGCACAGGCAGGCGGTTTACCGCCAGGCGGAACACTGCACGAACACATGCGATTCTCGGCCGATCGCCTGGCATGATGCGGGGCATGGCGCAGACAGTGAAGCGGGCTTACCGGTACCGCTTCTACCCGACCCCCGAGCAGGCGTCCGAGCTTGCCCGGACGTTCGGGTGCGTGCGCCTGGTGTACAACAGGGCGCTGGAGGAGCGGAGTCGCGCCTACGCCTTGGAGGGCCGCCGGGTCTCCTTCGCGGAGTCGTCGGCCTTGCTGACGGCGTGGAAGCGGACCGAAGAGCTGGCGTTCCTGGCCGA
>NZ_BOOB01000025.1 GCF_016863015.1 Microbispora amethystogenes
ACCGAGCAAGAACACCTACGCAACAAAGAGCAGCCGTGAGCATTCCGGCTCGACGGGCGATGCCCTGAAACAAATCGGCCACCAAACCCGTCACACACGCGCCGTCAGCGCAGGTCAAAGCGGATAGCGGCCGTGATGGCGGACGTTCGGACCTCGCCGCCATCCGTATTTATTTGTAAGCCGAAACCGGCTAGCGGCGGTATCCCCGCCCGTCGATACTCCACGCCCTTTTCCCGGGGCGAGACATCCACCTTGAGCTAATCCAACGCCTTGAAAGGAGCGTGCCTATGAACGCTTGGGAGATCGAGGAATTGGTGATCGAAGTCGCGGAACATCTCGACGGCTTCACACCGCTCGTGCGGGCGGGGCACCCCGCTTACCTGGTAGGTCCCGGTGGCGCCCGGCTCGTCGTCCAGCCGCTGTGGAACCGGCAGGGCCGCATCCGCGTGCTCGGCGTCTACCCCGACGGAAGCAGGAGCGTGCTGCCCGACCAGAGGCGACACGAGATCACCGTGACCGCGGCCCGAGGTGCCGTCTTCATCGCCAAGAAGATCGATCGGCGCCTCCTGCCCGGCTACCGGACCGACCTGGCCGCTTGTCACGGACGCCTGGCCGCCAGAGCCACGCAGGACGGCACTCGGGCCCAACTCGCCGAAACCCTCATTACGTTGCTGCCGGGCGCGAGGTTGATCGACAACGAGCGCGCAACCGTCATTTCGTGGCGGCTGGGCACTGCCTCCGGCACCTTCACCATCCACGGCGACGTCACCGCCACGATCCAGATCGCCGCCGCCGACCGCGAGCTCACCGAACGCATCGCTGACGCCGTACGCCACCGCGCGAGCTGACCGGCGTACCACTGCTGCCGCCCTTCTCATACACACCGAACGGAGAAAGAGCATGTCCAAGGAGACGCTGGAGTGGCTGAACGCCAACACCCTGATCGGCTACACCGCCGCACGCGGGACCGCCTGGCACTACCGCGCCAGCATGCAGGACGAGGAAGCCAACCACTACCCCGGGCCGGTTCCCGTCGACGACGTCAGACGCCGCCTGTTCAGCTGGGAGGCCCTGTCCCGGCCGATCTACGTCGAAGACCCCGTCACCGGCGGCTTGTCCACCGTCCCCGAGCGTCAGGCCATCGTCCGCAGCGACACCGGCCACGTTATGGGCATCTTCTCCGACGCCTACGAGCCGCACCCGTACGTCGAATGGCTGGTGAACACCATTTCCCGGCTTCTGGACGATGACCTGTCCATCGGATCTGCCGGGCTGCTCAAGGGGGGAGCGGTCGCCTGGGTCTCGGTGGAGGTACCCGAGAACATCACCACCCCTGAAGGCGTCGAGTTCCGGCCACACCTCATCGGGGCGACCTCATTCGACGGCTCTCTGGCGACCACCTTCAAGAGAGTCGTCACGAACGTGGTGTGCGACAACACGATGGCCGCCGGCCTCGCCGAGCACGGCCAGCAGCTGAAGATCAAGCATTCGAAACACTCCAAGCTGCGCCTCAACGAAGCACGGGACGCGCTTAACATCGTCTACCAGGTCGCCGACGACTTCGCCGAGCAGGTCAAGCGGCTGTGCGAGACGAGCGTGAGCGATCGCCAGTGGGCCGCCTTCCTGGACGAGTTCGCGCCCATGCCCGATGAGCGGGGACGTTCCCGGAGCCTCGCCGAGAACAAGCGCCAAGTCTTCAACCGGATGTGGCGCCACGACGACCGGGTCTCGCCCTGGGCCGGCTCGGGCTGGGGTGTCGTGCAGGCCGTCAACACCTACGTGCACCACGAGCAGACCGTCCGCGGCGCCTGCCGTGCGGAGCGCAATGCGCTTCGAACGGTCACCGGTGGAGTCGACGACCTCGACCGTGAGACCACCCGGCTGCTGGAGAAGGTGCTCGGGCGCCCCGTCCTGTCCCCCTCCGCCTGACCGCCCACCTCGTACGGCCCGCCAACTCGCGTGCGGGCCGTGTACGAGACATTGCGCATCCGAGCGAGACCTCATCGGGCAGGATCAGAGATGGCGACTGCCCGGGGGTGCGAGATGAACGACAAGACAGCGGCTCTGCTCGACGACGTCGTCTCTCGGTTGGAGAAAAGCATCGTCGCCCGCGACTGCCCCGCCATCGTCGTCCTGGACGGGGATCGCCGGCTTGTGCTCAGCGACTATGACTACCTGCGCGACGAGGCGACGGCCGCAGCCTTCGAGACGCGAGCCGCCGCCAAGGCCCACGAGATCGGCGCAACGCGGTGGGTGCTCGCCGTACCGCAGGTGTGGGTGTTCATCCCCCCGAGCACGGTGGCCATGCGCGCGGTGTCGAACCATCCTCTTCGTGAAGGCGAGCAAGAAGCCATCACCTGGATGAGCTGCGACAAGAACGACGGCGTCGACTACGGCCGTGTGCCCTACGCCCGACGCCCCAGCGGGGAACCCATCTTCGACGACCCAGAAGTGTTCACCGTCGGTGTCCGCCCACACGACACCATGCCGGGCTTCAACTTGCTACAGGCTTACCTGAATGACGAGGCGGGTCATCCTGACTCGTCAGCGTAACGGCTCGCCATACCAGCATCACCCGCATAGATAAGTCAGGCTTTGGATCTGCTTACGCCTGTGCTGGCGGCATATCGTGTGCAACGGCCTGCTTATTTCGGGCATCAGCAGTTGCCGTAGCAGAGGTGGCACGATGCGGTGCATCATCTCCGGTCTGGCACTGAGTTCATGCGGCGTGATCCCCTCAACCACAGGGTCGCATGTCTGGAGGTAAGTCACTGTCACTGCCGATCCCCTCAGGCCACCGCAGGCCGTACCTATCTCCTTCCATCTGAATGACGCGTTGAGCCCGGCGGAAGAGCAGCGGATCGGTCCGTTCGATCATCAGAAGGTGTTCCACCGTCGGCTGTGACAGCGGATGGAGATCCCCGAGACCGAGTTCAAGGAGTCCAACGGTCCATCGCACCTTCGACACGCTCGCTCCCGCTAAAAGCAGGGAGGAAAGATAGCTCACGATTTTCGGATGACGGGCGACGACTTCGAGCATGCAGCAGATGAAGAGATCGTCCTCATCAGGCTTAGACGTGAGCCCTCTCAGGGAGCTGAGCAGCAACATCGCCGAGTCGAGCGGCATCCTGACGATGTCAGTCCTGAGTAGTTGAAGCGTCCTTGAAAGGTGATGCGACTTGTCAGGGAGATGAGCTGTGGCCTTGCCTGCCAGATCATAACTGTAGGCGTCGACGTTCCTACCTGTCCATAATCCGCTGACCAAGCTCATTACCGAACTATCCGCTTCGATGAAGGCCGCTGGTTCGAGCCCTTGAGCACCGTGCATAAGGATGTCAAGCGCTACCATGCACAGGAAGTTCGCCTCCACGCCCAAGTTGACCGCTGATACCTCCTCCATCGCGGGCGGAGCCAGTGGCTCATTGGCGTTCATTATCCAGGTCTCCGGACCGGCCAAATACAAGGTCATATCACGATGCCTGTAGCCCTGGCTGCGCCTTACCACCAGGTTCCTGGTCAGGTCTCGCCATTCCTCAATCAGCAGCGATGATTTCCAGAGCAAGGCCAACGCCCGCCAGTCTGGGACTGGGTCCGAGCCGTTCTCCAAGCCGAAGAGCTCGCGTCCAGCGACGCTCTCAGAGACCGCAGCGCACAACAGAACCAGATTGACCCCATAGTAGGCGTCCCGGCGGACCGACGTCTGAGTCTGGGGCTCATAACGTTCGTGGTTCTCATCGGTGCGATGATCTCTCCCACGGAAGAGTCTAAGCAGCAGCTCGCGATACCCATCCTTACCAGAGGTCAACTCGCGCACGAAGTCCAGCACTGGGCGGCGAGCGCTGAGGACGGTGAATGACGTCAGCGCATAAAGCAGCCCATCTTGAAGCCGACCGCCCCCCAACGGCCCCGCAGCTGTGCCTGCCTGAGTCCGGAGCTGCTCGAGTACACGGTGGAGAAGGAAGGCAACGAGATATTCTCCGAAGGTAGCGTGAAGGAATTCGTACGTTTTCAGGACCTTGTTGTCCTGCTCGGCCTGCGCCTGATGGACAAAGAAGAAGCGTCCGATCACCTCCTCCGCGTGAGTAAGACTTGCGGCAAACCCAGTATCCATTCTTGAGCGTTCCGGGAACAGGGCCGCCAAGTCTCGGTCCAACTCCTCGGCTGTCACCCACTGCCGCCCTCGATTGAGCATCGCAAATGCCACAATAGCCAGGCGGAGAAGCTCCTGGTCGACGGCCTCGGCAAATGCTCGATCCGAGTGGTTGGACCGACGCTTCGCCACCTCCCGGGACGCAAAGCGGGTCAGTAGCCGCTGGTAAAGCTCTGCACGAGCCAGTATCCCGCCCTCTTTCTGAAGGGCGTTCGAGTCGGCATCGTAGAGCGCCAACATAAACAGCAGTAGCGGCTGTACCGCGAGTTCCTGCTGGGCGATGGCGCTTTCGGTCGCCATCGGCCGAAGTCCTCGACGGGTGAAGTACATCTCGTTAACGGCGTTCCATTCATCAAGCCACCGTCCGATCTGCTCGCCGTTGAACGGCTCCAGGCGAAGGGCAAGCACGCCCTCCGGCAGACGGCAACGGTCCGCGACGGCGGTGCGGGTAGTGATCACAACCGCCAAGGCGCGGTTCTGGGCTAACTCCTCTCGCTGAAAGCGGGCAACCTGGTAAAGGTAGTCCGCTCGATGGGTTCCTGTGGCCTGCAGCAACTCGTCCAAGCCGTCGAGAAGCACCACCGGAAGCACACCATCGTCACTGGCGGAGCGCGCGAGATCCGCCCAGTAAACGCGCTCATGGGTCCTCGCGTGAATCGCGTGCTCTATCTGCTCCTGCACGGATGCATCCGCTGGGACGTGGCGAAGCGGTACCCGAATCGGCAGGAACTGCCCGGCGGGAAGCCTGGCAGCAAGGATCTTCGTCAGAACGGACTTTCCCGCGCCAGGCTGACCCAGGACGACCAGTGGCGCATAGGTCGCCTGCGGCGAAGTCAAGTGACTCGCCAGGAAGGCTGGCAGATCAGCCCACAGGGGCGCGTTCTTCCACCAGGACTCGGCGCTGAGGTCCGATGCCGTAGCCGGCACCGCCACTCGGCAGAGCGGGTCCACGTAAGCGGCGGCGAGTCTCGGAAGTCTGAGCCCATCCGGAAGATCAGCACCTTCATAAATCGGCTCGTCGAGGGGCGCCTGATTTGCCCTCACGATGCTCTCAACCTGGTGAGCCGCCGCACGACCCGGAAGGAGGGCGAGAAGCTTGCCCTCCAGATCTGCCAGGCCACGCTTTACCAGAACGCGCGTAGCCTCCTGCTGCCCCAGATCCACCCAAAGGGCGAATTCGGGAAAATCTAATGCCAATCTGCGGTACAGCTCGCGATAGTGCATAGTCGCAGCCCTCGGCAGGTCGGTCATCGCCCGCATGGCGCGGTCCTGCCGAGTCCTGTCCAAGCGCTCCCAAATCGCGAGCCCATCTACAAACTTGATCAGCGCCTTCGTGATCTGCGAGTAAACCTTCTGCTCAAGAACGTTACAGGTCGACTCGAAAGTTCGATGGACCTCGGGTACGTAAACCTCCGATCTGAGGACAGCATTGGTCATAGCGCCCCTTCGATCGGACATCTCACTAATGGAGATAACCTCATGCCTGGCCAATTCCAGGTCCTCGACAGCAAACGGAAGGTCCAGTTCTTCGAGGGCTTCGAAGAAGGCAACGATGACAATCACCGAGTGAGCGGCTTCAAGCCGCTGCGTCCTGCTGTGTCGACCGAGTCCGTTGAGCTGGTCTCGTGCTGTCCCTAGGAGTTCACGACTCAACCGGATGATCTCTAGTTTCGCGTCTATCAGGCCCAGTGCGAGATCAGATCCTCCCGCTGTGGCAACGCCTACTGTCCCCAGGAAGATCGCCTCAAGCGCCTTGGCGATCGGACCGTCGCCACCGAGCAGCTTGACCGCGTCCCGGTAGCTGATCACCTTCCGCACGGCCCCATAATGGCGCAACTTTTCCTGTTTGCCAGAAGAATGATGAGATCATCGCTCGCAGTGTGGTGCTGACGGAGGAGATGTCTTCCCGGTGCGAGTGGCAGCGAAGAGGGCCGGCCCCAGAGGGACCGGCCCCGACCTGTCTCACTGCAATCGACCAAGAAAACGGTGAGAGCGGTCGCTCATGAGCCTACGTCGGACTGCGGCGAGCGGCAGCCCAAACCTGGCGCTCTTCCACTCTCTGGCGTGGGAGGGCGCTTCGTCGCCACCCGGGCGGCGAGCATCGCGGACAACGCTTCGCAGTCATCGAGGGTGAGCGGCGCGTGCGGAATCAGGTAGAGCAGGCCGGTGGGCCCGTCGACGAGATCGATGGGTAGAGGACGTGCGGAGTCCTTCGGTGGGGTGCACACGGTGAGAGTCGTTCTTCCGAGCCGTAGCGGATAGATCGCGGACGTACGATGGCGGGCGAGGATTCCTCTGAGGGTTTTCAACCACCGGACCGGCGAGGTCGCCATTCAGAGCGGCTCTCAGGAGCAGCTCCCCTCGCCGGTCCATCTCTTCCTCGTCCGCTGTCAACAGCTCAGCTAGCAGGACCGACCTGCAGCGGCTGCCTGAGCTATCGCTTGATCCAGACGGAGTTCTTGCAGTAGCGGCTGACGTGGTTGAACCGGAAGCAGATCTTAAAGACGGTGATCGTCCCGAAGAAGACACTGTCCTCGCCGCATTCGAGGTCCCCGCCCTTCTCGTCCTTCACGGTGTGCTTGAGCAGGTACGTGGTGGCGTACTCGGCGTAGACGGACGTGCTGTCGGCGTAGTTGTCGCAGACGGTGATGTGCTTGCGGTCGGCGCTCACCTCGACGTAGCCGTACCGGTTGTCGCCGTCGCTCCAGCCGGGGCCGTCGGCGACGGCAGGGGACGCGACCGTGACGACGGCGAGCAGGGCGGCGACGAGCGTGATGATTTTGGACATGAGTAACCTCCGAACTGGTGTTTTAGGGAATGGGCGACCGCTGCTGGGCCGTGGTGGGGACGGCTCAGCAGTGACGTGGTGGTGATGCGGGCTGATCACCGATGCCGCGAGCGGGCACCTGCGAGGGGCTGTCAGCCCAGGTCGAGATAGGTAGAGGCGTCAGCGAGGGCGGACCGCTCCGGCGAACTCCCGTTCCCGGTACGGGTCTCCCGCCCAGGTATCCACCCGGACGGTGCTGCCGGTGGACGGCGCGTGGACCATCCGAATGCCGTCCAACGCGATCCCCACGTGGTGGATAGTCGATGGATCCGCCGGATTCGTCGCGAAGAAGACCAGGTCACCAGGCCTGATCTGGGACCGCGGTACGCGAAGGCCCGAGGTCCACTGGACCGAGGTATGACCGCCGATTCGAACGCCCGCCTTGCTCCAGGCGTACTCGGCGAGCCCCGAGCAGTCGAACCCCGAGGTGCCGGCACCGCGACCGATGCCGTAGCTCGGCCCGTTCGGGCCTCCTCCGCCCCAGGAGTACGGAACTCCGCGCATACCGAGTGCGGCTTGTGCGGCTATTGCCCCTTCGCCGGCTCCGAGGTCGATGCCAGCAGAGAGGTCACCCAGCTGGCCGCACAGCTCCAGCTGAACCGCACTGACGATTTCCTCAGCCCTCCTCTCCGATTCCGTGCGGTCTCGGTCGCCTTGCCCGAGGTGGGAGGCAAGATCGGCCACGATTGCCTCGCGCGGAGCCCCGAGCGAGGCGGCGGCTTGGACGCTGATCCGGATGTCCTCCAGTTCTCGCGGTGACAGGCCAAGCTGCCGAGTGCTGCTGGTGAAGACCTGCCGCTGCTCCAACTGGGCCACGATCTTCTCGGCGAGAGGCTCCTGCTTCGCGTACTCGCCGCGCAGATCCTCCCGAGGCCGTTGAACGATCGCGGCCGCCTCGGTGAGCGGCAGCGACGACCAGTTGGGCACCTTGGCCAGCCGTGAGAAGAACGCCTGTGCCGCGTTGCGGGGGACGGTCACCTGGCCCTTGGTCCCCCACCCGCTGACGGGGCGCTGCTGGAAGAGGCCGAAGGACGTCCCGTGGTCCCCAACCACGTCGTTCTTCAGGCCCGACTCCTGCAGAGCCGCCGCAATGCCGATAACCGCGGCGCGGCGGGGGAGCTTCATGGAGTTCGCCGTGTCCAGGATGGTGCGTGCGTTCGTCGCCTGCTCCCTGGTCAGGTCGGCCGCTACCGGCGTGGTGCTCGGCTGGACCTGCGAGCAGAACGCTGTCGTAACGCCGGAGGTAGCCGCGACTTTGGCGCCGCCGGCCATTCCGGCGATCAAGGCGATACCTGACACGATGCCTCCTCCAGCGATCACGGCCTTGGCCCCCAGCCCGGTCTCGACGATCATTCGTCGTCCTCCTGCGGCGGGTTGTCCGGCGGCGGGGCGGCCTTACGCGGTCCCAAGCCGGGCCAGTGCAGTGCCAGGCCCGCCAGACGGAGGCGAGGCCCCTCAGCGTCCGAGGGCAGCCACTTCTCTCCCGCGGGACCGTCGTTCACGGGCCCGACGAGCACGGACGGGTTGCCGGTTGCGATCGGCACGTAGGTGTTCGCCGGGTGCTGCACGAGCTTGCGCCGGAGATTCACCTCGCGCCGCTCTCCCTGGACCCAGAAGAGGACGGGGGTGATGACCCGAGTGGCCTTGCTCAGGGCCGCATATCCGTCGAGCTTGCGTACGACGCGGTCCAGCGGTTCGCTGCCGGTGTCGTACTCGAGGAAGAAGTCGACGGTGTACTCGCCCTGCCGCCATCGGCCGTACGCGTCGGGCCGGACGGTGTCGCCCCAGAGGGAGGTGCAACGGTCCTCAGGCCACCAGTCGAGCAGTTCAGCGTCCTCGTAGCGCCGCGCGAAGGCCCGCAGTTCGGCTCCGAAGCCGTTGGTCCCGACGGTGTGCGCGAGACGCTGGCTGTAGGCGATGGACAGCACGCGCTCTCGGCGGTAGCCCGAGCTGCTCGGATCCACGCCGTCCTCCGAAGCGAGCACGGCTGCCCCGGCGGGGCCGAGGACGTAGTGGTACGGCGCCGTGCCCATGCCCGGCGGCAGGTTGGGCCGGAAGCGGTCGAGCACGCCCATGTGGTTCAGGGCGAGCAGGCGCTTCCGTGCGGCGTCGTCCGTGTCGAAGGCGATCTGGGCGATCTGTGTCGAAGTCAGGACGCGCTGGCTCCTGACCATCCGCAGCAACTCGCGGTCCCGGGACGTGAGCCGGGCAGCGAGCTGGGCCAGAACCGCCGGAGTGAATCGGGTGACAGACATCTGCTTCTCCTTCAGTGCTGGAGCCGGGGGTCGTCCCGGCGGACCGTGGGCGATGTGGTCGAGGTGCGCCCGTGGGCCTTGGCAGCCGCGGCCCTGATGACGCGCTCGACCTCGCGTGAGGGTTCGGGCAGCGGCCGGGTGCGCAGCGTGAAGGGGGGCGCCTCGGAGGACCGCGACATGAGGCGGGCGGCGGCCTCATAGGCCCCGAGGTTGGCGAGGTCGTGCGCACGCAGGTAGGGAGTGAAGTGGTGCTCGACCTCCCGGGCGTCCTCCGGGGACAACGAGAAGTAGATCTTGTTGCGCGCGTCGGAGGAGATGGCCTGGCGGAGCTCCCGCGGCAGCTGGGCCAGGTGCTGATGGGCGATCACCAGCGAAAGCCGGTATGCCCGGGCCTCTGCGAGCATGTCGCTGAGCGCGTGCGGCAGCGTGAGGAAGTTGTGCGCCTCGTCGACGTAGAGCGCGGCCGGCGAACGCTGCTTGCCGAGCTTGGCTCGGTGCGACGCGGCCTGCCAGATCTGCGCGAGCACCATGGAACCGAGGAGCCGGGCGCTGTCGTCGCCGAGCACTCCCTTGGGAAGCCGCACGAGCAGGATTCCGCCGTCCAGCACGTCGCCGACGTCGAAGGTCGATCGGGCGGAGCCGAGGACATCGCGAACGAACGGCCGGAGCAGGAAGGCCCGCAGCTTGTTCATGATCGGGCTGGTGACGTGGGCCCGGGCGGAGTCGGACAGGCTCTCGTACCACTGCCAGAAGCCGAGAAGGAGCGGGTCACGCACGCCGGCCACGAGACGGCGCCGGAATTCGGCGTCGATGAGCAGTGTGGGAACGTCGGCCAGGGTGCCACCGTGCGCGGCCAGGGTCAGAGAGCAACCCCGCAGGATGTCGTCGGTGCGAGGCCCCCAATAGTCGGCGTAGATCTTGTGGAAGATGCCGACGAGGTTGTCCACGCCCCGGTCCAGCTCGGCACCGCCGAGGACGTTGAGCGACGGGCGAGCGTGCCGGTCGTCGGGGTCGATCAGAACGACCTTGTCGGCGGCGGATTCGGGGATCAGTCCCAGCAGATCGTTGATCAGGTCGCCTTTCGCCTCGATCACCGCGGTTCCACGTCCGGCCTCGATGTCGGAGAGGATCATCTGGGCGAGCAGCGTCGACTTCCCGGTGCCGTTCGGGCCGAGGACGTGCACGTGATGGAAGGAATCGGCGACGCGCAGGGCGACCGGCCGTTCGTGCCCGGTGTTGGAGCGGCCGAGCACCTTCGCGTGCTCCCCGCCGTACGCGATCTGCGGTGAGGGCGGAACGCTGTTGGCGCCGGCCCGTTGGAGCCCCGGCACCGCGACGTCGAGCGGAAGGTGGGCGAGTCCCGCGAGCTCGGGCAGGGAGAGCAGGAATCCCCTGCCGAGGCGCCGTCCCGCGAGCTGCGCGGCCGCCAGGGGCAGGTGTTGCCGTTCGAGCCGGTTGTGCCCGGAGAACAGGGCGAACGCCGAAGCGATCGCGTGTGCTCGCCCTCGGATGGCGTTCCGTCTGGCTGCCCGCGCCGCTTTCCGCGCCGGCTCGTCGCCGCTGGTCGGCAGATCGGCTTGTACGGCGTAGCGGACCGCGACGACGTAACGCGGCTGGAGTGCCTTGTCCCTGATGGCGCGAGCCTCTGCCGACTCCTCCAGCTGGGCCGCCCGAGCCTTCAGGTACTGGCGAAGATGCTGGGGATGCAGCTGCTGGTGCGCTGGTCCGGGAGTCAGCAGGTCGAGAACGGCCCGCACCAGCCCGGCCGGTCCGCCGTTGAACGTGCTGGTGAGGCGGCGGCCGGTCGCCGGCCGGGCGAGGATCTGCACCGCGGCGCGCTGCCACGAGGGCATGCCGACGGCCGCGCCGACGAGTGCCCGGATCGGGTCGGTGTTGTGGTCGTGCCGGATGGGGAGCCGCTCGGTGCGGGCGATCTTTAGCTGTCCGCCGTACGACAGGCCGGTGAGGGGCACAGGCGGCGCCGCTTCCCGCACTTCGGTACGCGCGGACGGCCAGGCGGCCTCGATGGCGTGCTCCACCAGGTGCTGGGGGATGACCCCCGGCACCCAGAGCCTGATGGTCACGCCGCCGACTCCGAAGACGTACTCGAAAGCCAGGTGTGGTTGCCCGAACAGCACACGCTTCCAGGCCGGGCGGAGCAGGCCGATGAGGTTGCCCCACAGGGCCTCGGCGCCCGGCATGTCGGCGACGGGCGGCGCGAGGATCTCGACGCAGCGGGAGCCGCGGGACCAGGGCCGGTGGCGGAGACGCACCAGGGCCTGCCCGACCAGAAGCTGCCCGACGTCCAGGCCGACCAGGAAGGCGATGACGTGCCACACGTGCGTCTCCAGCCAGGCATACGCCGTGCTCAGGAGGGCGGACGGGTCGGTGATGAGGTCCTCGATCACAGGTAGTTCTCCTCGTCGTAGTCGGTGCGGGACAGTTCCTGGGGCGATGAGGTCACGAGGTCGTGCTCGCGCTGGCTGGCGATCACTTGCAGGGGCACGCGCTGAGCACCGGCACCAGCGGTGAGCAGGCCGGTCCCGCGTTCGGCAGACAGCAGGAGCTGGCGCTCTCCCTCGGAGAGCTGGAAGGCGGCGACGACCTTGTCGATCGCCTGAGGTGCCTGCTTGAGCAGGATCTGGGTGGTGGAGTTGGCGATGATCGCCTGGCCGATCTCCGAGCTGAGGAGGTCGCCGGCGTCCTGGGTGACTACCGAGAGCCCGGCCCAGTGCTTGCGGGCGGCCTTGGCCATGCGCAGGAGGAACCGGGCACCTTCGGGGTCCCGCATCAGGAGCCAGGCTTCGTCGACCACGACGAGACGAGGCCGCCGGTCGTGGGGATCGGAGACGCGACGCCAGACGGCGTCCAGCGTCAGCAGCGTCCCGACCGCCTTCAGCTCCTCTGGCAGATCGCGAAGGGAGAAGACGATCAGGTGGGAGTCGGGCCGGGTGGTGGTCGGGCCGTCGAAAAGCTGGCGATGGCTTCCCGTGACGTACGGCGCGAGCCCGGCGGCCAGGTCCTTCGCTTTGGGGTCGGCGTCATCGGTAAGTGCGGTTACCAGATCTCCCAGGAGTGGCGGGCGGCGGTTCCAGGTGCGGGGCTCGAAGGTGATCCCGGCCCTGCGGTAGGCGGCGATGATGGCGCGGTCGAGCGCCGCCTTGCTCCCCTTGTCCAGCGGCTCGCCGAGCATGAGGCTGATCAGGGTGTGCAGGAACAGCGCGCGCCGGGCGAGCGGGTCGCTGTCCCGCTGGCTCCTGGGTGGCAGGTCGAAGGGGTTCAGCCGCACCTTGGGTGCGCCGAGATGGATGTACGCGCCGCCGACGGCGGAGCACAGCCGGGCGTACTCGTCCTCGGGATCGATGACCGCGACTTCGACGCCCATGTAGAGGGAGCGCAGGGCCTCCAGCTTGGCGAGGTACGACTTACCCGCTCCGGACCGGGCGAGGATCACGGAGTTGTGGTTGTCCTGGGCGAATCGGTCCCAGGCGACCAGGGACGAGCTGGCGGTGTTGGCGCCGTACAGCACGGCCGTAGGACCGAGCTCCGCGGTGAGGTCCGGGCTCGTGAAGGGGAACGCCGCGGCCAGGGCCGGCGTGTCGAACGTCCGGCGCATGCCCACGTTGTCGTACGCGAACGGCAGGCTGCTGATCCAGCCCTGCATCTGCCGGAAGGTGGCCAGCCGGGCGTCCAGAAGGAGCGAGGCGGCCAGCGCACGAACCTGGGCGCATGCGTCATCGAGCTCCTGCTCGCTTCCGGCGTGGACGGTCAGGTAGATGGCGGTGCGGAAGAGCTTGGCCTGGCCGCGCGCGATCCTCGACGCCAGTTCCTGGGCGTCCTCAGCCGCGGCCTCCGTGCCCGGATCTATGAGCCGTCCGTGCTCCTGGTCGGAGCGAAGCCCTGATTCCAGGCGGGCGAGTTGCTTTCGGAGCCGGTCGGCAGCGACCAGGGAGGGCAGCGGGTCGATGTGCACGGAGACGTCGAGCCGGCCGGGGTATGCCAGCAGCGGCTCCAGCCATCCGGGGGCGACCTCGCGGGGGAATCCCGTGACGACGAACGTGGCGCAGAAGCCGTCAGCCAGGTGCAGGCAGCGAGGCCGGACCTGGATCGATTCCGGTCCGAGGCGCGAGGGCGGAGCAGGCGTACGGCGGAGGCGGAGCTTCATCGGCGGTCTCCCCTGCTGATCAGTTGGTCGGGGTGGGCGAGCAGGTCCGCGAGCAGGGGCGGGGCCATCGGGTCGAAGCAGGAGGCCAGCAGCGCGCCGACGGCTGCGGCGTCCAGCGGCCGTACGGCGAGCCCGCACGCACCCAGAAGCCGGGCCGCCTCGGCCAGGCGGCGATAGGCGCGAGCCGCGGCCGCGGTCGTGCCGTTGGCGCCGACGGCGGGTTCACGGATCACCAGCAGGACCTGTCGCCTCAACAGCTCGTGACGGGTGGCCAGGTCCGTCAGGAACATGGCGTGCTCGCGGGCGGCATGAGCCAGCGCCGGGTCAGGGAGCAGGGGGATGCGCTCCTCGAGAGCGCCGATCGTCGTGGCGAGGTCGACGCGCTCGGCGCGGACCAGGATCTGCACTCGCTCGGACAGCGAGTTCAGCCAGCGTCCGAAGGCGGCGACCAGCCCGTCCTGCTCGTCCGGGGTCCGTAGTGCGAAGCTGACCGTGGAGACCTCGGCGACCGCGACGATTCCGTCCGGCCCGAGGTCGATCAGGCCGTCTTCCGTCACTCCGCGCGCCGGCAGTCTGAGCGGTGCCGGGACGGGGCCGCGACTGGCCGCGATCCAGGCGGGCGGCGGTGCGGCCACGCCGGGCGCTGGCACCAGGTGCTTCGCCGACCGGTGATACCGGAGAGCGGCGAGGAGGAACCGGTCGAGGCTGCCGCCGTCGTGGGTGGCGACGGCCAGCAGGATTCCCAGCACCGCCATCGGCAGGGCGATCGCCGCGAAGACGGCGAGAGGGAGCCGCTCACCGAGCATCGTGTAGCTGAGGTAGAGAGCCGCACCGGTGACGGCGAGGATCGCCGCCTGCCGAGCGGTGAGCCCCCAGACGATCCGGTCGGGCTGTTCCACGTCGGCGGGGATGCGGACGACTTCGCTCCAGCTCATCGTCCCTCACCTCCTCGCTGCCCGCGCGTACGGCGACGAGGTGGTGGCTTACGTCGTCCGGGGTTCTCGGGCCAGTCCACGGAGCCCGGGACGGGAGCGTCCGGGGGCACGATCGGCTGCACCGGTCGTCTGGGTGCCGCTGGCCGGACGACCGTCTGGCGTGGGGGAGGCGGTGAGCTGGTTCCCGCGTTCCGCAGCCGGTACATCTGGTTGAGCCCGGCGGGCCCGGCGGCGTAGTAGTTGTCGCGCGGGTAGCCGAAGACGGGAGTGGACGGCGGAACCGGGCGTGAGGGCGCGGGCGTCGGACGGTACTTGCCCTGGACCGGTGGGGCGCTGGGAGCGTGTTTGACGACTGACGGCTGCCAGTTGGCTGGGTTGACCGGGCGCCGGGCGAAGACCGGGGCATGCTTGGCCGGTCCGGCACCTCCGCGGGCTGCGGCAGCGGCGGTTGCCGCAGTGGCAGTGGACGCGGCAACCGTACCGGCAGGGCCTGCCACCAGGGCGGGCAGGGCCCTCGTGGCTATTGCCGTGGTCGCCGCGCGACGTGCCGTGCCGGCCTTGGCGCCCTTCCGGAGGTGCAGGACGTTGAGGAGCGGGCTGGTGAGCTTGTAGGCCACGGCGTACTTGACGATGCGGACCAGGCCGAGCCCGCGGCCGGCGGGCAGGAACATGGCGCGTGAGACCCAGGTGGGGATGCGTACCAGGATGATCAGCAGGACGAGGGCGAGGAGCAGGTTGTAGAGCGGGCCCCGGCCGGTCAGCCCCATGACCTCGCGGCCGTCCTGGTTGAAGAAGACCCGTACGGCCGTGACGAGCGTGAGGGACTGACAGATCTGGATGAGCAGCAGCCCGGTGAAGACCCGCCACCACAGCCGTGCCAGGCCGTCGGTCTGCGGCAGGGCGTGACACGCGAGGGCCAGCGGGGCCGCGACGACCAGCAGGGTCGTGAGGGCCACCCGCAGCACGAACGTGATGAGCAACACCACGAGCAGCACCACGGCCACCAGGGCGAGCAGGATGTAGAAAATCGGCGATGCGTCGGGCAGCAGGACCAGCAGGCGGATCGCGTTGGCCGCCCTGCGCGCGTCGAAGCCCTGACCGAGCAGCGCTTGGGCGATCGCGTTGCCGAGATCGATGGCCTTGCTTGCCAGCAGGAAGCTGGCGTTGGCGCCCAGGAAGGCCACGACGAGTCGGGGCAGGATCTCTTTGATCGCGTACCTGGTCTGGACGGTCTCGTAGCTCATGGCCAGGATCCCGCCGACGGTGGCGAACAGGATGAAGGATCCGTTCGCGATGACCAGGGTCACGTGCCACAGATCCTCGATCCGTGTCTGGCCGTCGATGCTCGGCGTGGCCAGGAGGGTGGCGGCCAGGGCGTCCAGCAGCGGCTTGATCGCGGATCCGACGAGGTCGGCGAACCAGGCGTTGATCTGGTTGGTGATCCAGTCGCCGATGCCGAAGCTGATCCCGGTGGTGCCGCTCGGGAGGGGCGGCAGTTCAGGCGTCGGGGCGGGCGAGGGATTTGTCCACAGGATGTGGATAAGAATCTCGATGGGCATCGCCGTCACCCGCCGACGACGTGCTTGAGCACGTTGACGAACAACGGCGCCAGCACGGCCAGGGCGTAACCGAGAGCGGCGGCCTTGAAAGCGACCTTGGCTTTCTGGACCTCCCCGGGGTCCCCGCCGGCGACCAGGTAGCGCAGGCCGCCGATGGTGAACATGAGCGTCGCCAGCGTGGCGAGCAGCCCGACGATCCAGTTCCGCAGGTTAGTGAAGACCTTCTCGAGCTGGTCCGGCCGGGTCGGCGGAGCAGCGGCGTGAATCGTGGCAATCGCGTTGCCGCCGTCGGCCACAGCCGCGGCAACGAGGACGGCAACGATTGCCACCGCGATGCCGACGACGAGCAGCACGCGGACGATGTGCCGCCGCGGTTTCCGCGGCGCCGGCAGGTGAGGGATCCGCGCGGAGCCGGTGAGGCTGCCCCGGCCTCCTTTCCTCGTGGTGGTCTCGGGTTGCGTATCCGAGCTCCGGCTCCGCGCGGAAGTCATGGGGACGTCCTTCTCCACCTCTCTAGGAGCGGCGGAGGAGATCGTCAGGGACGTGGCTGCCTCGACTTCGCCGCTCAGGACGGCGTCGACGAGGATCGGCTCGCAGCGCTGGCGGCGCTTCTTGGCGGCCTCGGTGGTCAGGCCGAGCTGCCGGGCGGCGTCGGCGAGGGTGCGCTTCTCCAGGCGGGTCATGCCGATCAGTTCGGCGTCGACCTCGCTGATGACGCCCTTGGCGACGGCGTCTAGGAGGACGAGGTCCGGGTGTCCCCAGGGGACGGCAGGGGGTGCGGATTCCTGGAGCGGAAAGCGCCGGGCGACTCCGGCCTCCGCGTTCTCCCGCGCACGTTCGCCGGCGCGCCTGGCCACCGCACACATGCGGGGGAAGACGTTCGGGGTGCCGAGGTTCACCGTACGGATCGCCTCGATGAACGCGGTCAGGACCTCGGTGTCGATGTCTTCCGCGTCTCCGGCAACGTAGCCGCGGCAGATCCTGCCGCTGATGCCGCGCAGTGCCGGTACGGCAACCCCGACGGCACTCACCATCCACTGCGGCCCGTCCTGCCGGGCCCGCGTCACCAGCAACCGCCAGACCGCGTCGCGGGCGGCGTTCGAGCAGGAGGGGTGGATCAGCACGTCCCGCAGCTCGATCAGCAGCATTCGCCGGCGGGGGAGGCCGTGCCCGACCTGTCTGCCGTCGACGGCGAGGCTGCTGGGCGCGCAGGCGAGCATTCGGAAGGCGCGCTCGGCGATGTCCAAGGGGGACCGGTCCGGGCCGGCCAAGTCGGATGGGTTCGTAGGCATCGGGTTCTCCACGGCGAGAGGGATTTCGCTTCGTCGAACCCGGTTGTAGGAGTCGCCTCTGGCACGGCTCCGGCGCCCATCCCCCAGCACCTTCGGCACGCCTCTGGCGTCTGGTGTTGCGGTATGTCGGCGGGCGTCCGCCAAAGCGACGCCAGAGGCACGCAGGTGCTTTCACCAGGGCTAACGGCTCACGCCGAAGCGGTGCCGGAGGCCGCTGCTGCACTCGAAGCGCGTATCTGAGTTCCGCCCCGGAACAGAAATGAAGGTAACGAGCACGACCTGGCGACAGGTCCCTCACCAGCTGGCCACGGCCGGTCCTCACATGAGGGCTCTTTCCGTGCAGGGGGAGGCGTGATGAGGGTCCCGTACTGGCGAGACGACCACGCCACCCTGCACCTCGGCGACGCACGCGACGTGCTCTCCGAGATGCCCGACCGCTCCGTGGACTGCCTGGTGACCAGCCCGCCCTACTACGGGCTTCGGGACTACGGCCCCGGCCAGTACGGCCAGGAGCCCACGCCCGACGACTACGTGGAAAACCTCCGCGCCACCTTCGTGGAGGCCCGGCGGGTGCTGGCCAACGACGGCACCTGCTGGCTCAACCTCGGCGACATGTACGCCGCCAACTCCGACGGCTACGCCCGCGGCGACAGCTACAACCAGCGGCAGCCGGTCGTGCGCCCTCGTTCCCGTCGCGTCGTGCCGCCCAAGAACCTGCTCGGCATGCCCTGGCGGGTCGCCTTCGCCCTCCAGCGCGACGGTTGGATCCTGCGCAACGCGATCGTCTGGTCCAAGCCCAACGCCATGCCGCAGTCGGCCCTGGACCGGCTCTCCACCCGCTACGAGCTGATCTTCCTGCTCGTCAAGCAGCGCTTCTACTGGTTCGACCTCGACGCCATCCGCGAGCAGTACACCGGCGACCGATCACTGTCCCGCCGGACACGACGCGGCGGGACGAAGCCCAACGCCATCCAGACGACCTGGCCACCAACCGGCACCCCGGAGTCAGCCGGTACATCGCAAGGCACCGCCAGCCGCCCCAACGAACGCGCCACCGATGCGGCCAACCCGAGCGGCCGCAACCCCGGCGACGTCTGGACCATCTCCACCAGGCCCTACCGGGGCGCCCACTTCGCCCCGTTCCCCATCGACATCCCGCTCCGCGCCATTGCCGCCGGCTGCCGCCCCGGCGGCACCGTCCTGGACCCCTTTTCCGGAGCGGCAACAACGGCCCTTGCCGCCCGGCAACTCGACCGGCAGTTCATCGGCATCGAACTCAACCCGGACTACTGCAAACTCGCGGTAGCGCGGATCCGCGAGGCATCGGCAGCGGCAGGAGGCATCGAATGAAGGACATCACCCTCCGGGACCTGCAGGACCTCCCGCCGACGCTCGACCTCATGACCGCCGCCCGGATCCTCGGCATCGGCCGCACCAAGGCCTACGAGCTGGCCAAGAAGGATGAGTTCCCCGTCCGAACCATCCGCATCGGCGACCTCTACCGCGTGTCTACGCCAGACCTACTGAGACTTCTTGACGGTGATATGCAGTGAAGATGCCGCGGCCGCATTCCGCTCTGTGTGGATGCGCCCACTGGGCTCTCCGCTCGTTCACGGTCGCGTTCATCGAAGTGCCCGCCGCCATCAACGCCACGTCTGCCGACCTTCCGGCGCCCAGACCTCGTCAGTGCACCGCACCGCGAGGCGGCACCGGGCAGGGGTGGCGGCGATCACATCCCGCAGCCCGGCGTGGCAGTCGGAGGTCACCAGCAGGACGCCAGCCAGCCCCGTCCTCGGAGGAGACGACGTCCAATCCGAGGATCTCCCACTGTCGTCGGCGTTGACGCCGGTGGCGATCAGGCAGAGCACGTTGATCGTCCGGCCGCCCTCGCACACCTTCTGCTTGAGCGTCTCGATCCGCACGAAGGTGTACGGACCGCCGTCCAGCGGCCGGGACCAGAAGGAGACCACCAGCTCATCGAGCTCGGCGGCCATCTTCGACACCTACGACTTGAACAGCTTGGTGATGCCCATCGACTCGGCCAGCTTCTCCGCCCGCCACGTCGAGACGCCCAACAGATAGGAGGTGGCCACTACCGAGGTCAGCGCCCGCTCGGCCCGGCGGCGCTTGTGCAGCAGGAAGTCCGGGAAGTACGACCCCTACCGCAGGCGGGGAATGGCCAGCTCGACGGTGCCGGCCCGGGTGTCCCACTCCCGGCTCCGGTAACCGTTGCGGCGGTTGACCCGCTCCCTGCTGACCTCGCCGTACCCGGCCCCGCACAGCGGCTCCACCTCGGCATCCATCATCCGCTGCGCGAGCTCGCGAATCATGGTGCGCAGCAGGTCCGGGCTCGCGGCGGCGAGAGTCTCGTCGAATTAGTCCCGGCAGTGGGCACAATTTAATTGACGGCCACTTCGTCCCCTTCGTGTTTATAGCGAATCGAAGGATTACGAAGTGGCCGTCTCTTGTCACATGGATCTCCCCCGTCCTACCACTACGGAAGATCACTCCTACACCACTCCCGTGGACGCTAACCACGACACGACACCGCGAGTACGACCTAAGGTCTCAGCTACACCGCTGGCGGTAGGCGGCCGGTACGGGAAGGGCCGGGTGCAGCCACGTGCTCTGGTCAACCCGGCTTTGTTCGAGGCCGCGTGAAGCACATGGGCGGCCGCACTTGAAACCGGCACCGCGCTGCACTGTGCTCGTTCACCCCTTGGGCGGCTGACAGCGGCTGGTCGGCGAGCACTATCGGGTAGCACCGAGGCGCAGATCCGCCGACTCCATGGCAGGAGCGGTGACTGGCATCTGGCCAATGTGCCTCCAGTTGCTCACTGGGGTATCGCAAGCGGCCGTGGCACCAACATCCAGGCGGTTTCCTCAAACCCCTTCTCCGGAAAACCTATGGTGACCTGCCGGAAGTCGGCCGGATCCAGCTGGGTGCCGCCTTCGGCGACAACGGCCTCGTAGACCGACTGCGACAGGGTGATGCCGAGCATGGCCACATCCTCGGCGGACAGCGCCGCGCGCACCGACGGGACGTTGAGCATGCGGTACGCCGCGAGGACGGAGCTGCCCGTGTACCCGCTCCTGCCGCGCCGGACGCTTCCTCGGCCTATGGCGACTCGCAGCCGTAGCCTCTCGCGGGCGCTAAGGCCAGCGTTGAGTTGGCGCAGTTCCTGACGCAACGCGCGGATCAGGTTAGGGACGACCTGGACCTCATCGATGGCTGGCGGCAGGACCGCGAACTGGCCGTCGCCCTGCTCCTGCAGCTCGACGCGAGACTCATCGATGCCGGCCCGGCGGCGGGCCGCAGCCAGAAGATCCACCAGCCGCTGCTGGGCGCGCAACGCGTCCATGTCAGCGCGAAACCTGCTGTAGTCCTCGATGTCCGCCGCAACGAACAGCCGTACCGTGGCGGGCTCGGCGGCCGGCTGGGTGGAGGATTGGGCCGGGGTGAGCAACGGCTCGCTATACACCTCGGCGGTTGTCACCGACTCTCGGTGGACTCGGCGTTCCTCCCGCCCGAGGGGATGCCGGTCCTCCGTCTCGGGCGGGCTCGATCGGTCCTGCGGGCTGTCGGCGGGCACGTTCCCGCCGGCCGCTACAGTGCCTTGGGGCTGAAAGCCTTCGGGCTCGACGTCCCAGCGGGCCAGCGCGCCCAGCAGACGCCGCCCGAATGAGCCGCCGCTGTCAACCGGCTCTGTCCACCCGGCCGGGGCGGCGATGTCGTCGTCACGGCGAGCCAGAGCGGCTAGCAGCCGACTCACGAAGGAGGGCTCAGCTCGCATCAAACTGGGCTCCCTCCTGGGCGCGGTTGCCGGGGGGCACCTGAGCTCGGTTGCCAGGGTGCGGAATGAGACTCTGAGGATCGGTGCCATTGCTCTGGGGAGCCGGCACGAGTCTGGTGAGCTTCTCCACCACCAGCGGTGCGGCCACGCCGAGCCCGAGCGCGGCGAATGCCCCGCTCACCTGCCCGCTGGCCGCCGCCGCTGCCGCGATCAGCGCGCCCACCCCCGACCTGATCGCCACCGAGGTCCAGTACGCCGATGCACCCTGCGGCATCGGCCGTTTCCAGGACCATCGGCGCGCTCGCTTGATCCGCGCGTACAGCTCCAGGGCCTCCACGCACAGCCCTCCCGCCCAGCCCCACAAGGCCGCCCACACCATGAGCATGATCTGACGGTAGACCCGATTTGCTCCCGTCGCAGCCCTGGATTTGTGCAACGGCATCTAGCACCTCACGCTCACCCGAAGCAGGACCGGCGACCTCTCCACCGCAGTCACCCGGCAGCACGTCACGGTGTTCCTGCCGCCCCTCGAGACCCGGGTCGAGTTCCCGGGAAGTCCCGCCGCGGCCAAGCCGTCAACCTCCAGCGCGCGGGCAACGGCCGAGCACCGCTGAGAGATCGCCTCCAACGGCACCGACTACGATGCCGTGCAGCTCGCCGAGGACGTGGTCGCCGAGTGGGGGGATTAGCTGAAGGGCAAGGGACTCCTCTAGGCACTCGCTCCGCCTCGACGCCGACTTTGCTGAATGCCTCGTCCATGTGACCTGGGTGTTCATGTGCCACACATGTAGTTCACGTTCGCGATGGCGGCGGGCATGATCGGCCTGAAGGCGCTGAAGTCGTAGTCTTTAGCCTGGCCGCAGTGGAGTGGGGCAGGTCGCTCAGCGCAAGTTCGCCTGCTCGTCAATGCTCCAGACCGCTTGCCGGGCCCCCCTTTCAATGTTCTCGAAGCAATCCTCGATGGCCGCGAACTCGGTGAAGAGCGCGTGCCTGTCGGCTATGTTCTCCAACGCAGTGGCTCTCGCGATCCATGACGTGACGTCGTCCATGGAGTAGGGGACGGACCGGCTGCGCATTACCTCGGGCTTGAAGAACGCTTCCACGTCTCCGTCGTCGAGCTGCAAGCGCCGGATCGCATCACCTGAGATCACGTCGTCACTGGTGAAGTTCTCCTCCATGAAAGCGAGGGAATCTTGGAGATCGGTAAGGCAGCCCAGGAGGTGTTCACTCAGTGCCGATCGCACCGACTCGAGATCGAGGCCAACTCCCATCCGAAGTCGCTTTGCGGCCTGACGAGGCAACTCGAACACGTCCAAGGAACTGAGGAGCCCCTGCTGGAGCTGCTTAAGCTCTGGATCCAAGGAGTCACTCACTTCGAGTTCAGCGATGCGCTGGTCGGCGAACCGGGCGTTGGAGCGAGCGGCCATGGAGCCGCTCGTTGAGGATGCGGTTCTCGGCGGTGAGATGGAGGACCCGTTGCTTGAGGATGGTGTTCTCCGCGAGGATCCAGCCGCGGGTGTCGTCGGGAAAGTCGTCTTCGAGGTCGCGGAGAGACCCTCTTCGGCGTTGAGCGCCCTGTCCTTCCCAGCGACCTCGACCTTGGCAGTCTGCTGAATTTGATCACCTGTCGTGGCTTTGGAAGTGAGCGCCATCGCTCCGAGCTCGCCCGCGGCACGGCCGCGCACGTTCCAGGCAACCGTCCGCCGCTCTGATGACACCTGCGTCATCTGCAGTGCTAACAGATGGCGGACGTACCTCTTATTCATCACCAGCTCAGCAGCCGCGGAGGACGAGTTCACTCGGTCGCCGAAAGGCTTCTTCTGCCAGACCACATGCTGTCGACCTGGACCGATCTCTGTCACCTGGTCGGGGCAGGTCCTACTAACGAATGACTAACAAACGATCAAAAGGCTAGGTCCCGGATCTTGGGGACTGGCCTCTGAGCTGGTGATTCGTGGTGGGGCTACCAGGACTTGAACCTGGGACCTCTTCCTTATCAGGGAAGCGCTCTAACCGTCTGAGCTATAGCCCCGCGATGCGCAACGAACGTTACCGCATCCGGTTTCCGGTGGCGAATCCGCTTCCGGACGAGGAAAAGCTTACCGTGTCCGGCCCGGTGGTCGTGCCGCGAAGCGCGGTGTCCACCTCGTACGGCCGGCCGCTCGGGGCGGCCCGCCGTACGAGTGGATCACTCGGCTTCGCTGAAGGTGACCTCGACGCCCCCGACGAGGTCCGCGGAGATGTTGTAGATCACGGCGCCGAGGGTGGACAGCGCGGTGATGAGGACGACGTTCAGCGCGCCGAGCAGGGCCGCGTACCCGAGGATGCGGACCGGCTCGAACCAGCCACGAATGTCTATGGTGCCGACACCCTTGCCCGCAACGCCGCCGCTCGTGGTGAGCTGCATGACGGTGTCGGTGATCGAGGAGAACACGCCGAGCGCCGAGAGCACGCCGTACAGGATCGCGACGGCCACGAACAGCACGACGAAGCAGACCAGCGAGACGACGAAGCTGAACTTCATCGCCGACCACGGCTCGACCCGGCGCAGGACCAGGTGGGCCTTGCGCGGCGGGCGGAGGCCGGCTCCGGGCTTCTTGTCCTTGCCCTTGGCGGCCTCGGGGCGGTCCCCGCCGTCGGGGCCGAAGGTGAGCCCGCGCACGGACCCGCCATCCATCTTGGCCCCGCCGCCCATCTTGGCGCCGTTGTCCACAGGCGCCCGGGCACCGTCAACAACGGGAGCGGCCGCGGCCACCCCGGCGGGCCGGGGATACTGCGCGGTGGCGCCGCCGTCGGGTCCGCCGCTGCCCGGCCTGCCGTTCTCGGGCCTGCCGTTCTCGGCCGCGCCGGCCGCGGTCGCCTGCCGCTTCCACGGCTGGTCGGCGCCCGTGGTCCGGATGCGCATGGTGTCTTCGGCCTTCGCCTTGTCGGCGGCGGTCACGTCATCTCCTTCGGAACCCACCCTGGGGACGCTACCGCCATCCTGTGCCCGCGCGGTAACGCCGTTGGAGGACGACGCCGCCGGACGGGCGCCCGCCGGTTTCTGCCTGGCGCTGCCGGGGGTCGGTGCCCCACCGCTCTCGCTCATGCCTCGTCTCCTGCCCCGTTCTCCTCGGTCACCGACGACTCGGCGCTCTCTTCGGTCACCAGCGCCTCGGCGTTGCGAGCGAGGGCGACGACGCTGTCACCCTCGGCCAGATTCATCAGGCGGACGCCCATGGTCTGGCGGCCCGACTGCTTGATCTGGCCTGCGCTGGTACGGATCACCCCACCGGCAGAGGTGATCGCGAAGACCTCGTCCTCGGGACGCACCATGACGGCACCGACCAGCTTGCCACGAGCACTGACGATCTTCGCCGTCAGGACGCCCTTGCCGCCCCGGCCCTGCACCGGGTACTGGTCGGCGGGTGTCCGCTTCGCATACCCACCCTCGGTCGCGATCAACACGTCGTCGCCGTCGCCCATGACGTTCATCGCGAGAAGTTCGTCGCCGTCGATGAACCGCATGCCGATCACGCCGCTGGTCGCGCGGCCCATCGGGCGCAGCGCGTCGTCCGAGGCGGTGAACCTGATCGACTGCGCGTTCTTGGACACGAGCAGCAGATCGTCACCCTCGGACACGAGACGGGCGGCGATCACCTCGTCATCCTCGCGCAGGTTGATCGCGATCAGGCCACCGGAACGCGGCGAATCGTATTCGGAAAGGCGCGTCTTCTTCACCAGGCCGCTGCGGGTCGCCAGCACCAGGTACGGCGCGACGTTGTAGTCCCGCAGGTCGAGGATCTCCATCACGTGCTCGTCGGGCTGCATGGCGAGCAGGTTGGCCAGGTGCTGGCCGCGCGCGTCCCGCCCCGAGTCCGGCAGTTCGTACGCCTTGAACCGGTAGACCCGGCCCTTGTTCGTGAACGCCAGCAGCCAGTGGTGGGTCGTGGTCACGAAGAAGTGCTCCACGATGTCGTCCTGGCGGAGCTGGGCGCCCCTGACCCCCTTGCCGCCGCGCTTCTGCGCCCGGTAGAGGTCGGTGCTCGTCCGCTTGGCGTACCCACCGCGCGTGATCGTGACGACCACGTCCTCCTCGGCGATCAGGTCCTCGATGGACATGTCGCCCTCGTACGCGATGATCTCGGTCTTCCGCTCGTCGCCGTACTTGGCGACGATCTCGCCGAGCTCGTCCGACACGATCCGGCGCTGCCGGACCTCGGAGGCCAGGATGTCCTGGTAGTCGGCGATCTGCGCCATCAGGCCGTCGTACTCGTCCTGGATCTGCTGCCGCTCGAGCGCCGCCAGCTTGCGCAGCTGCATGTCCAGGATGGCCTGCGCCTGCACCTGGTCGATGTCCAGCAGGGTCATCAGGCCGCCCTGCGCCTCGGCCGCCGACGGCGACCGCCGGATCAGGGCGATGACGTCGTCCAGCCGGTCGAGGGCCTTGAGCAGGCCGCGCAGGATGTGCGCCCGCTCCTCTGCCTTGCGCAGCAGGAACCGGGTCCGCCGGACGACGACCTCGACCTGGTGCGTGATGTAGTGCCGGACGAACTGGTCGAGCCGCAGCGTCCGCGGCACCCCGTCGACCAGCGCGATCATGTTCGCGCCGAACGTGGTCTGGAGCTGGGTGTGCTTGTAGAGGTTGTTCAGCACAACCTTGGCGACCGCGTCGCGCTTGAGCACGATCACCAGCCGCTGTCCGGTGCGCGAGGAGGTCTCGTCGCGGACGTCCGCGATGCCGGTGACCTTGCCGTCGCGGACCAGCTCGGCGATCGTGAGCGCCAGGTTGTCCGGGTTCACCTGGTACGGCAGGGCCGTGACCACCAGGCACTGCCGTCCCTTGGGGTCCTCCTCGACCTCGACGACGGCCCGCATGATGATCGAGCCGCGGCCCGTGCGGTAGGCGTCCTCGATGCCACGGCGGCCGACGATCAGCGCGCCGGTGGGGAAGTCGGGGCCCTTGACCCGCGCGAGCACCCCGTCGAGCAGTTCCTCGTCGGACGCCTCGGGGTTGTCGAGCGCCCACATGACGGCGCTGCCGACCTCCCGGAGGTTGTGCGGCGGGATGTTGGTCGCCATGCCGACCGCGATGCCGGCCGACCCGTTGACCAGCAGGTTCGGGAACCGCGACGGAAGGACGACCGGCTCCTGCGACCGCCCGTCGTAGTTGGGCTGGAAGTCGACGGTCTCCTTGTCGATGTCCCGGAGCATCTCCATGGCGATCGGCGCGAGGCGGCACTCGGTGTACCGCATCGCGGCGGCCGGGTCGTTGCCCGGCGAGCCGAAGTTGCCCTGCCCGTCGACGAGCGGGTAGCGCAGCGACCACGGCTGCGCGAGCCGTACGACGGTGTCGTAGATCGACGTGTCGCCGTGGGGGTGGTAGGAGCCCATGACGTCGCCGACGACCCGGGAGCACTTGAAGTAGCCGCGGTCGGGCCGGTAGCCGCCGTCGAACATCGCGTACAGCACGCGGCGGTGCACGGGCTTGAGGCCGTCGCGGACGTCCGGCAGCGCGCGGGACACGATGACGGACATCGCGTAGTCCATGTAGCTGCGCTGCATCTCGGCCTGGATGTCGACCGGCTCGATGCGATCGGCGGGGGGCCCAGGCGGCGTGTTCACTTCCGTCACGAAAAGTCCTTCTGGTTATCCGCGCCGCTCAGACGTCGAGGAAGCGGACGTCACGGGCATTGGTGATGATGAAGTTCCTGCGGGCCTCGACGTCCTCGCCCATGAGCACGCTGAACATGTCGTCAGCCTGGGCGGCGTCGTCGAGGGTGACCTGGCGGAGTACGCGGGTGTCGGGGTTCATCGTGGTCTCCCACAGCTGGGAGGCGTTCATCTCGCCCAGACCCTTGAACCGCTGCACGCCGTCGTGGAGCCGGGGGTCGCGCCGGCCGCGGCCGACGCCGTCCTCGATGATCGAGTCCCGCTCCCGGTCGGAGTACGCGTACGACGCGTCCTCGCCCTTGCGGTCCCACTTGATCTTGTACAGCGGAGGCTGGGACAGGTAGACGTGGCCCGCCTCGATCAGCGGCCGCATGAAGCGGAACAGCAGCGTCAGCAGCAGCGTGGTGATGTGCTGGCCGTCCACGTCGGCGTCCGCCATGAGGATCAGCTTGTGGTAGCGCAGCTTCGAGATGTCGAACTCGTCGTGCACGCCGGTGCCGAGGGCGGTGATCAGCGCCTGGACCTCGTTGTTCTTGAGAACCTTGTCGATCCGGGCCTTCTCGACGTTCAGGATCTTGCCGCGCAGCGGGAGGATCGCCTGGAACTTGGGGTCGCGCCCGCCCTTGGCCGAGCCGCCGGCCGAGTCGCCCTCGACGATGAACAGCTCGCACTTCTCCGGCTCCGACCACTGGCAGTCGGCCAGCTTGCCGGGGAGCCCGCTGCCGCTCTCCAGCAGCGACTTGCGGCGGGTGAGGTCGCGCGCCTGGCGGGCCGCGATACGGGCCCGGGAGGCCTGCAGCGACTTGTTGATGATCTCCTTGGCCTCGCCCGGGTTGCGCTCGAACCAGTCGCGCAGGTGGTCGTTGCAGGCCTTCTGGACGAACGACTTCGCCTCGGTGTTGCCCAGCTTGGTCTTGGTCTGGCCCTCGAACTGCGGGTCGGCCAGCTTCACCGAGATGATCGCGGCGAGCCCCTCGCGGACGTCGTCGCCGCTGAGGTTGTCGTCCTTGCCCTCCTTGAGGAACTTCTGCTCGCGCGCGTACCGGTTGACGATGGTCGTCAGCGCGGCGCGGAAGCCCTCCTCGTGGGTGCCGCCCTCGGCGGTGTTGATCGTGTTGGCGAAGGTGTAGACCGACTCGCTGTAGGAGGCGTTCCACTGCATCGCGATCTCGACCGAGATGCCGTCACCGTGCTCCTCGAAGTCGATGACCGAGTTGTGGATCGGGTCCTTCTTCGAGTTCAGATGGGTGACGAAGTCGGACAGGCCGCCCTCGTAGTGGTACGTGACGACCTTGGACTCGCCCTCGATGATGTGGTCGGGCCGCTCGTCGGTGAGCCTGATCGTGAGGCCCTTGTTGAGGAAGGCCATCTCCTGGAAGCGGCGCGCCAGCGTCTCGAAGTTCCAGGCGACGGTCTCGAAGATCTCCGCGTCCGGCCAGAAGCTGATCGTCGTGCCGTGGTCCTCGGTGGGCTCGCCCTTCTGCAGCGGCCCGGTCGGCTTGGCCGTCAGGTACTTCTGGCGCCACACGTGGCCGTCGGTGCGGACCTCGACCTCCAGGCGGGTCGACAGGGCGTTGACGACCGACGCGCCGACGCCGTGCAGGCCGCCCGAGACGGCGTACGACTTGCTGTCGAACTTGCCGCCGGCGTGCAGCACGGTGAAGACGACCTCGACGGCGGGCCTGCCCTCGGCGGCGACGATGCCCACGGGGATGCCGCGCCCGTGGTCCATCACGCGCACGCCGCCGTCGGCGAGCAGGGTGACCTCGATCAGGTCGTTGTAGCCGGCCAGCGCCTCGTCGACGGCGTTGTCGACGATCTCCTGGACCAGGTGGTGCAACCCGCGCTCACCGGTCGAACCGATGTACATGCCGGGCCGCTTGCGGACCGCTTCCAGCCCTTCGAGAACGGTGATAGAGCTAGCGTCGTAGGACAAGTGCGAAATCCTCCTGCCGCGGACACGCGGCTGGCTACACCGTGGATCGGCTGCCCCTGCCGTGCCCGTCACCGTCGTGAGTGCCCCGATGCGCCCGCCCAGGGAAAACCGGCCCGCTGGACCGGGGGTGACGCAAACCGGACGTGTCCTTGAGTCCTCCTACATTCTACCGGTCCGACCGACAACCGGTGGCATTCACGGGGGCTGTGATGCCCTGTCGCTTGATGATCATGTTTCCGACCGTCCCCTACTGGGGACGGGGGTCATGGCCTCAGGCGCGATTTTGGGCCGGTTCGGGCTTCCGGAGACCTCCCTCTGCCCAGCAGACGGGCCCGCTCACCCGTAGGTGTCGCCCGGACCCCGGCTGCCGCGCACCCGCAGGCCGCCCTCCGGCCGCGGCCCCGCGCCCGGGCCGCGCACCTTCACCCTGGTCACCGTGCCGTCTCCGAGCTCCTCGTTCAGCCGCTTGACCAGCGTGGAGGCGAGCAGGCGCACCTGGGTCGCCCAGGCGGTCGAGTCGGCGGCGACCAGCACCTCGCCGTCCTCGAAGCTCTCCGGCCGGGTGTGGGCGGCGAGATCGGGCCCGACGATCTCCGGCCAGCGGCCGAACACCCCGCCGACCGCGACCGGCTGCTCCCAGCCCCGGGCGGCGAGCAGGTCGCGGATCGCCCGGCCGAACGGCAGCGGGTCGCCGGCGTCACGCCGCGCAGCGCCCGAGCCGGATCGGCGGCGGGGCTCGCTGCGCGGCAGCTGCCCCCGCTTCAGCGCGTCGGACTTGGCCTGGGCCAGCTTCTCCCGCGCCAGCGCGGCGCCCCGCGCGGCCGAGCCCTTCGGGGATTGTCCACCGCCTGTGGATATCTCATCGGACACGGGTCACGCTCCCTTCGGTCACGTCGAACCTGGCGCCGGTCAGCTCGGGCGGCACGTCGTCCGGCACCGCGGCCGTGATGAGCACCTGCTCGGCCGGGGCGACGATCTCGGTGAGCCGCCTGCGCCGCTGCCCGTCCAGCTCGGCGAAGACGTCGTCGAGGATCAGCACGGGGTCGCCGCCGTCGGTTCTCAGCAGGTCGTAGGCCGCGAGGCGCAGCGCGAGCGCGAACGACCACGACTCGCCGTGGCTGGCGTAACCGCGGGCGGGCAGCTCGCCCAGCCGCAGCAGCAGGTCGTCGCGGTGTGGGCCGACGAGGGTCACGCCGCGTTCGAGCTCGGCCTGACGGGCCTCGGCGAGACCCGCCCGGATACATTCGGCGAGAAGTTCCCGGTTTGTCCCCAGGGTGGGGATATCTGTGGATAACCCCGACGCCCGGTACTCCAGGTCGGCGAGCCCGGATGACGGCGCGAGGGTGGCGTACGCCTTGGCGGCGAGTGGGCGCAGCAGATCCACCAGGTGCAGCCGGGCCGCCAGCAGTTCGGCGCCGAAGCGCACCAGGTGGGTGTCCCAGATCTCCAAGGTGCTCAGCACGTCCCCGGCGCCGGCGGCGGCGAACGCCGCGTCGTCGTCCTGCCTGCGGGGGGCGCGCCGCCGCCCCGCCCGGCTCGCCGCGGCCGTACGCAGGAGGGTGTTGCGCTGCTTGAGCACGCGCTCGTAGTCGGCGCGTACGGCCGCGAACCTGGGGGCGCGGGCGACGAGCAGCTCGTCCATGAACCGGCGGCGCTCGGACGGGTCGCCCTTGACGAGCGCGAGGTCCTCGGGGGCGAACAGGACGGTGCGCAGCAGGCCGAGCGCGTCGCGCGGCCGCGGGACCGGTGAGCGGTTCACCCGGGCGCGGTTGGCCCGGCCCGGGTTGATCTCCACCTCGACGAGGGCGCGGCGGTCGTCCCTGACGATCACGGCCCGCACGACCGCCCGCTGGGCGCCGTGCCGTACGAGCGGCGCGTCGGTCGCCACCCGGTGGCTCGAATGGGTCGCGACATAGCCGAGCGCCTCGACGAGGTTGGTCTTGCCCTGCCCGTTCGGCCCCACGAAGGCCGTCGCGCCCGGTTCGAGCGTCAGCTCGACCTCCGGGTAGGACCGGAAGTCGGTGAGGGACAGGCTCGCCACGTGCACGCCCGCAAGGCTAGCCGCCCGGGGTGCTCACCGGTCGGCTTCGGGGGGCGGAGCCACGTCGGCGCCGGGGGAGTCGGCGCCCTTGCCGGTCTGGCCCTCGGCCGACGCGACCGCGTGGCCGCCGAACTGGTTGCGCAGCGCCGCCACCATCTTCATCGCCGGGGAGTCTGCCTGGCGCGAGGCGAACCTGGCGTACAGCGCGGCCGTGATGGCCGGCAGGGGCACGGCGTGGTCGACGGCGGCCTGCACGGTCCACCGGCCCTCGCCGGAGTCCTCCGCGTAGCCCTTCAGCTCGGCGAGGTCGGGGTCGTCCTTCAGGGCCCGCACCAGCAGGTCGAGCAGCCAGGACTGGATGACCGTGCCGTGCCGCCAGCTCGCGAACGTCTCGGGGACGTTGGTGACGACGTCGCTGGCCTCCAGCAGTTCCCAGCCCTCGGCGAAGGCCTGCATCATGCCGTACTCGATGCCGTTGTGGACCATCTTCGCGAAGTGGCCCGCGCCGACGCTGCCCGCGTGCACGAAACCGTCCTCGCCCTCGGGCTTGAGGGTGTCGAAGACGGGCATGAGCCGCCCGACATGCTCGTCCTCGCCGCCGGCCATCAGGGCATAGCCGTTCTGCAGGCCCCACACGCCGCCGCTGACGCCCACGTCGACGAAGCCGATGCCGCGGGTGCCGAGATCCGCCGCGTGCCGCTGGTCGTCCAGGTAGTGGGAGTTGCCGCCGTCGATCACGACGTCGCCCTCCGACAGCAGGTCGCGCAGTTGCTCGACGGTGGCACGGGTCGGCGCTCCGGCGGGGACCATCACCCAGACCGCGCGCGGCGCCTGAAGCCTCTCCACGAGGTCCTTCAGGCTGCCGACGTCACTGACGGAGGGATCGCGGTCGTAGCCGACGACCTCATGGCCGCCGCGCCGCAGCCGCTCGGCCATGTTGCCGCCCATCCTGCCGAGCCCGATCATGCCGATCTGCATCTGAGCCACCCCTTGACGTCCGCGTCGTCCACCGAGGCACGCGTACCCGTGCAACGGGTCTCCATGCCACGGCCAAAGCGTACGCCCGGGGCGTCACGGTGAGATCAGCTGGACAGGCGGATGGGCATGATGAGGTAGCGGTAGTCCTCGTTGGCGCCTTCGTCCACAGGCTTGCCCGCGGTGAGGATGGCCGGCTTGGTCGGCGTGGTGAACTGCAGCCGGGCGATGTCGGAGTCGATCGCCCCGAGTCCCTCCAGCAGGAACTGGTGGTTGAACGCGATGTTGATCTCGTCGCCGTCGAAGTCGACCGGGAGCGCCTCCACCGCCTGGGCCTCGTCGCCGCTGCCGGCCTCCAGGACGACCTCTCCGCCGCGGAAGGCCAGCCGTACGGGGGTGTTCCGCTCGGCGACGAGCGCGACGCGCTTGACGGCCTCGACGAACGAACCTGTGGACAGATCGGCGCGGGCGGAGAACTCGGTGGGCAGCAGCGAGCGGTACTTGGGGAACTCGGGGTCGAGCAGCCGGGTCGTCGTCCGCCGCCCGGAGCTGGAGAACCCGATCATGCCCTCGCCGGTGCCGCCGGCGGAGCTGAGCGCGATCTCCACCTCCGCACCGCTGCCGCCGAGCGCCTTGGCCGTGTCGGCGAGCGTACGGCCGGGAATCATCGCCACGGCCTGGAAGCCGGGCTGCTCCGGCTGCCACTTCAGTTCGCGTACGGCGAGCCGGTAGCGGTCGGTGGCGGCGAGGGTCACCGTGTCGCCGTCGATCTCCATCCGGACGCCGGTCAGCATCGGGAGCGTGTCGTCCTTGCCCGCGGCCACGGCCACCTGGCCGACGGCGGAGGCGAACACGTCGCTGCCGACCCGTCCGGCGGCGGGCGGCATCGCGGGCAGGGAGGGATAGTCCTCCACAGGCATGGTCAGCAGGGTGAACCGCGCGCTGCCACAGGTGACCACGGCCTTCGCCCCGTCCACAACCAGTTCGACCGGCTGTGCGGGAAGGGCGCGGGTGATCTCGGCGAGCAGCTTGCCCGAGACGAGCACCACGCCCGCCTCCCCGGTCTGCAGGTCGAGGGTCACCTCGGCGGAGACCTCGTAGTCGAAGCCGGAGAGCTTCAGCCGCTGGTCTTCGGTCACCTCAAGCCGCATGCCGGCGAGCACCGGCACCGAGGGACGGGCCGGAAGGCTCCGTGCCGTCCACGCCACGGCCTCGGCGAGCACATCGCGATCGATCCGGAACATCACGTGGATCAGCCTCCTGGGTGTCGCTGCATCGTCAGGTCTTCACTCTCCCGCACCTGTGTGCCTCCAGAACCCCTTCTATGGTTCTTGAGTTCCTTAGAGAGAGATACAGGTCCTCGTATTAGGGAGTGTGGATATGTGGATGAGGAGCATTTTCGCAGCTCAGCGGAGATGCTTCATCCACCGGTGCTGTGGGGGAAAGGTGGACGGACCCCCTGTGGACTGTGGGTGACCGCGCTGTCCCCACAGCCCGTCCCCAGGTTCGGGCCCCTCTGTCCACGAGTAATCCACCAGGTTTCCACCGGTTGTCCACGGGGTAAAAGGGACAGCTGATGTGCCTGTGACGAGTACGCACAGGGCGTCCCCAGGCTGCCCACAGGTATTCCCCAAGCTGTCCCCAACATTTCCCCAGAGTTGTCCCCAAGTGGGGGCGGCCTGCCGGCGGGCCGGAGAGGGTGGGGGTAACGCGATTCGGGCCGCGATGAGGCGGCATCCCTGATCCACAGAGTTATCCACAGCCTGTGCACTAAGAGTTGCGTGCGCGCTGCTTGATCCGGGTGGTCAGCTCGTTGACCTGGTTGTACATCGAATGCCGCTCGGCCATGAGCGAGCGGATCTTACGCTCCGCGTGCATGACGGTGGTGTGGTCCCGGCCGCCGAACTGCTGGCCGATCTTCGGCAGCGACAGGTCGGTCAGCTCGCGGGCCAGGTACATCGCGATCTGCCGGGCGGTGACCAGTGCCCGCGACCGGGAGCTTCCGCACAGGTCGTCAAGCGAGACGCCGAAGTACTCCGCCGTTGTGGACATGATGAGGGAGATGGTGATCTCCGGGCTCGCGTCCTCGCTGATCAGGTCCTTGAGGACGATCTCGGCGAGCTGGAGGTCCACGGACTGGCGGTTGAGGCTGGCGAACGCGGTGACCCGGATGAGCGCCCCCTCCAGCTCGCGGATGTTGGTGGCGATGCGGCTGGCGATGTACTCGAGGACGTCGGGCGGCGCGGCCAGGCCCTCCTGGATCGCCTTCTTCCGCAGGATCGCGATGCGGGTCTCCAGCTCCGGCGGCTGGACGTCGGTGATCAGGCCCCACTCGAAGCGGTTGCGGAGGCGGTCCTCCAGCGTGACGAGCTGCTTGGGGGCGCGGTCGCTGGAGATGACGATCTGCTTGCTGGCGTTGTGGAGGGTGTTGAAGGTGTGGAAGAACTCCTCCTGCGTCTGCTCCTTGCCCTCCAGGAACTGGATGTCGTCCACAAGGAGGATGTCGACCGCGCGATAGCGGGCCCGGAACCCGTCCGCCTTGTGGTCGCGGATGGAGTTGATGAAGTCGTTGGTGAACTCCTCGGAGCTCACGTACCGCACCCGGGCGCCGTCGTAGAGGCTCTGCGCGTAGTGGCCGATCGCGTGCAGCAGGTGCGTCTTCCCCAGCCCGGAGTCGCCGTAGATGAACAGCGGGTTGTACGCCTTGGCGGGAGCCTCGGCGACGGCGACCGCGGCGGCGTGGGCGAAGCGGTTGCTCGCGCCGATGACGAAGGTCTCGAACGTGTACTTGGCGTTGAGCCGGGCCGACTCCCCGCTCGGGCGGCCGCCCCGCGCGTCCCAGCGGTTCTGCGCCGGCACGGGCTCCGGCTTGGGGGCGGGAGGCGGCTCGGGCGAGTAGCCGCCCGGCCGCTGCGGGCGGTCCGGCGGGGAGACCTGCTGGGCGGGCTGTGGATACTGCTGGTCCTGTGGATACCGCGGCCCGCCGTGGACCTGCTGCGACCCCTGCGGGCGTCCGTGGGTGGGACCGTACGCCGGACCGTGTGCGGGGCTGTGGATACTCGGCGGAGCGTGCGGCTCGGGCTCGCGCCGGGACGGCCCGTCCTCACCTAAGGGGTAGCGCGGAGCCTGGTGGTGGGGCTGTGGATAATCTGTGGACGACTGCTGTGGATGACGGTCGGCCGGCCCCTGGCCGACGGGGTCCGGAGCGGCCTGAAGTCCCGCGCCGGGATCCACCATCACCGCGATCCGCACCGGCCTGCCGAGCTCCTGCGACAGCGCGTGCACGATCAGCGGGCGCAGCCGCACCTCGATGACCTCTTTCGCGAAGTCGTTCGGGGCGGCCAGGAGGATGGTGTCGTTGATGAGGCCGGAGGGCTGTGTCATCTGGAGGAACGCACGCTGCTGTCCGGAGACGCCCTCGTCGAGGAGGGTGCTGAGCGCCCGAGCCCATACAGCGTTGAGATCGACGCCTTCCATGGCTCGGCCCCTCCTCCCTTTGCGCGGCCCCGTCCGCCGCCGCGATCCGTGCCGTGTTCCCGTCCGGTACGCCTCACGGCACCGGCCCTCTTCCGAATGCCTGATCCACACGTGATCCACACGCTGTGCACAGGCCGCGTATTCTTCCCGGGCACATCCACGCTGATGAGGGGAAGGGCCGGACGGCCGACAGTAGCGGTGTGCACATCCGCGTTCAAGGCGTTGTCCACAGCCTAGTGGGCCATGGTCGCCCGCCGTACTCGGTTGGCGGCACGGGTGTCGGTTTGACCTGACGTAGGGTGGCCCCGTAACGTGTCCCGGTCGGCTAATCACGCGACGGCTATTTCGCATGCCCGCGCATATGACAAGCCGCGTGACATTGGATTGTGCCGCGTCCGCAGCCCGCGGGCGTACCTGAAGCCTGGAGCCCACTCGTGAGCAAGCGTACTTACCAGCCGAACAACCGTCGCCGCGCGAAGACCCACGGCTTCCGGCTGCGCATGCGCACCCGGGCCGGCCGCGCCATCCTGGCCGCGCGCCGCCGCAAGGGCCGCGCCGAGCTGACGGTCTGACGACCAGTCGCCGCCCGCTCGTGCCCGGCGCCCCTCGCGGCGCCGGCGGAGCGGGCGGCCGTACGTCGAGGAAGGCCCGGTGCTGCCGTCCGCGTCCCGCATGCGTCGGGGTGACGAGTTCGCCGACGCGATCCGCCGTGGGCGACGCGCCGGGCGTCCCACCCTGGTCGCACATCTGAATCTGCGCGACGCCGACGAGCCACCGCTGGTCGGCTTCGTCGTGAGCAAGGCGGTCGGTGGCGCCGTGGTGCGGAACCAGGTCAGGCGCAGGTTGAGACACCTCATGCGGAGCCGCCTGCCGATGCTGCCGAGAGGTAGCCTCTTGGTGGTACGCGCCAATCCACCGGCCGCGTCCGCGCGCAGCGAGCACCTGGCCGCCGAACTCGACGTCGCGCTGAGTCGTTTACTCCGGCGGCGCGGGTCCGATGCCCGGACCCCGACGGATGGACGGTCATGACAGCGCAGCATCCGACCCCGGCCGAGTCGCCCGGGGAGGCCGACCGGCTCGGAGGCGGGCTGGTCGCCCGCCTGCTGCTCGCGCTCATCCGGTTCTACCGCGCATTCATCAGCCCGCTGCTGGGGCCGAGGTGCCGGTTCGAGCCGTCCTGTAGTGCCTATGGTCTCGAGGCCGTCGCCGTTCACGGAGCGGCGCGCGGGGTATGGCTGACCGTCAGGCGTATTGGACGGTGCCATCCGTTCCATCCTGGAGGTTTCGACCCGGTGCCCCCACGCCGAGTCCGGTCTCACGACGAAACGCAAGGGAGCTAGCTCGGTGGAGCTGCCATTCCTGAATTGGCTGTATACGGCTGTGGCCCAGGTGATCACCTGGATCCACGGCGGTTACAGCACCTTCATCCCCGCCAGTAGCGGTCTCAACTGGGCGCTGACCATCATCACCCTGACCGTGCTGATGCGTCTGCTGATCTTCCCGCTCTTCATGAAGCAGATGCGCTCGTCGCGGAAGATGCAGGAACTCGCGCCCAAGGTGCAGGAGCTGCGCAAGAAGTACAAGAACGACAAGCAGCGCATGAACCAGGAGGTCATGAAGCTGTACCAGGAGGCCGGCACCAACCCTCTTGGCGGCTGCCTCCCGATCGTCGCACAGTTCCCGATCTTCATCTCGATGTTCACCGTGCTGCGGGCCATCGCCGAGGACCGCCCCGCCTTCGGCATGACAAAGGAACTGGTGAACAGCGCGCGTGCCGCGCACGTCATCGGCGCGCCGCTGGCGGCGAAGTTCTTCGACAGCGCGGAGGTCATCAGGGGCCTCGGCGCCGAACCGGTGCTGACGAAGATCGTGCTCGGCTGCTTCGTCGCGGTCAGCTCGTGCACCACCTTCCTCACCGTCCGGCAGAGCGTCACGCGCTCGATGGCGCAGATGCCGGACAACCCCATGGCGCAGCAGCAGAAGATCCTCATGTACATCTCGCCGCTGTTCGCCATCTTCAGCCTGAACTTCCAGCTCGGTCTGATCCTTTACTGGGTGACCACGAACCTGTGGACGCTCGGCCAGCAGCACTGGTTCTACAGCCGCCACCCCATGCCGGTCGTGGATGAGAAGGGCAACATCACCACCCCCGAGCCGTCGAACGGCGTCTTCACGAGGCTGATAGGTAAGCCCAAGACCACCGCGGCTCCCGAGGCCGAGCCCGAGCCCGCCCCCAAGATCGTCCGCCAGCAGCCGACGCGCCAGCCCCGCAGCAAGCGCACCGGCAGCAAGAAGCCGTAGGAGAAGGAGAGTCCGGACGTGACCGAAGCTGGGGAGACCCTCAAGCCCGCTCCCGACGTCGACGCCCTGGAACAGGAGGGCGAGATCGCGGCCGACTACCTGGAGGGCCTGCTCGACATCGCCGACCTGGACGGCGACATCGACATGGACGTGGAGGGGGACCGCGCCATGGTGTCGATCGTCGGGATCAAGGGCGACGATCTCGTGGGCTCCGGCGGAGAGGTGCTGGAGGCGCTGCAGGAGCTGACGCGTCTCGCCGTGCACCGCCAGACGGGGGAGCGTTCCCGGCTGATGCTCGACGTGGGCGGTTACCGGGAACGGCGCCGCGCCGAGCTGACGAAGGTGGGCTCCTCGGCGGCCGAGGACGTCAAGCGTACGGGCGAGCCGAAGGCGCTCACCCCGATGACGCCCTTCGAGCGGAAGATCGTGCACGACGCCGTCGCGGCGGCGGGCCTGCGCAGCGAGTCGGAGGGTGAGGAGCCCCGCCGTTTCGTGGTGGTTCTGCCCGCCTGATCGTTCCTCCCGGTTCCGACTCCGCACGACTCCGGTCCCGCGCGGTTCCACGTCCGCACGGTTTCGAGTTCGTACGGATCCGGGACGTACGGGTCGCAAGCTCCGACGTGGGAAGCCGTCGGTCCCGATCTTCGGGGCCGGCGGCTTTTCCCGTCCCGGCGTCCTGCCACGCCGCGGATGAAGTGACTCGCCGCCCTGCACGGCCGGGGCGGGCGGACCCCGCCGCATGTATCCGCGGCTGACCATCCCCGGCCGGGGAATGACGACTACCCTTGGCCCCAGAGCGTTCCTGGATGAGTGAGTGATGACGGAGAGCAACGACCTGCCCGAGGCGCCCCCGGTGGCGCGTGAGATCTTCACCGGTGAGGCGCTTGAGAGGGCCCGGGTCTTCGCCGAGTTACTCGCCGGTCCCGGAGTGGTGCGAGGGCTGCTGGGGCCGAGAGAGGTGCCCCGGATCTGGGACCGCCATCTGCTCAACTGCGCCGTGGTCGAGGAGGCGGTTCCGCCGGACTCGACCGTCGTCGACATCGGCTCCGGCGCCGGCCTGCCCGGCCTGGTGCTCGCGATCGTCCGGCCCGACGTGACCGTGACGTTGCTGGAACCACTGCTCCGCCGCACGGTCTTCCTCTCCGAGTGTGTCGAGGCGCTCAAGCTCGACAACGTGGAGGTGTTGCGCGGACGCGCAGAGGAAATCGCACACAAGAGGGTCTTCGATGTCGCGACCGCACGGGCGGTGGCGCCGCTCGACCGTCTGCTCTCATGGTCGATGCCGCTGCTACGGGAAGGCGGCGAACTTCTGGCGATGAAGGGGGAGCGGGCGCAGGAGGAACTGGAGGCCGCCCGTCCCCACCTCCAGTCGTACGGAGTGAGGCACGTCGAACTCGTGACAGTGGGGCACGGTAGGGTCGAGCCGCCCGCGACCCTTGTTCGCGTCGTCGCAGGACGACCCCCGCGAGCGGACACGCGGAGGCGACGGAAGAGGTGAGCCGCGTGGCGGACGCCGGATCAGGCGATGTGAAAGCGGGACTGGGTTGGCCGGAGACCCGGCTCCCCCTACGCTGGGAGATCGCGACAGCAGGCCGGTCCTCCGGGGTTGGCTGGCCTCGTCTCCCTGCTTCGCCGGTCGAAAGGACGACGACCGTATCCCCGAGCCCCCTTAGCCCTGGCGATTCGCCGCTGGTACGAGAGGCACTGAGTTCTGTGGTTTCACGTGAAACAGCCGCGCCCCCGCAGGCGGCTGCGCCTTCCGTCGGTTACTCGACGCGTGACGAGGGGAGCTGGCCCCGGCCTCCTCGCTGCCGGGTGATGACGGTGGCCAACCAGAAGGGTGGCGTGGGCAAGACCACCACGGCCGTCAACCTGGCGGCGGCACTGTCCATGCACGATCAGCGCGTTCTCGTGATGGACCTGGACCCGCAGGGAAACGCGTCGACCGCGCTCGCGACCGAGCACCGGTCGGGGATGCCGTCGGTTTACCAGGTCCTGGTGGACGACATGCCGCTGTCGCAGATCGTGAACCCCGTTCCCGACATGCCGAATCTCTACTGCGCCCCCGCCACCCTCGACCTCGCGGGTGCGGAGATTGAGCTTGTCCCCATGGTCGGCCGTGAGACCCGGCTGCGGAGGGCGCTGGCGGCCTTCGACGCCATGGAGTTCGACTACATCCTCATCGACTGCCCGCCGTCGCTGGGCCTGCTGACGGTGAACGCCATGACGGCGGCGCAGGAGGTGCTGATCCCCATCCAGTGCGAGTACTACGCCCTGGAGGGTCTCACCCAGCTCATGCAGAACGTCGAACTGGTGCGTGCGCACCTGAACCAGACGCTCGCGGTCTCGACCATCCTCCTCACCATGTACGACGGCCGTACGCGCCTGGCGTCTCAGGTGGCGGAAGAGGTGCGGTCCCACTTCGGCGACACGGTGCTCGACGCGGTCATCCCCAGGAGCGTCCGCGTCTCCGAGGCGCCCAGCTATGGCCAGTCGGTCATGACGTACGACCCGGGATCCAGCGGCGCGCTCGCGTACATGGGAGCCGCCAAGGAGATCGCCTATCGTGCGGCGGCCCTCGCCGACGCCTGACAGCCGAGGTCGGAGAGTCCGGGTTGAGAGGACATCCGGCGGCCGGCGGTCTCTTTCCGGGGCATGGGCGGCGGCCCGATCGCGGGTTGTGCACAGCTCCATGTCTGAGGACTCGTGCGGAGGCGTCGCAGCGGTACTCTCTCCTGGTGTGTGCGTGCCGGTGCCCAGTGACCCCGAGTCGCTGGGCACCGCCTTCTTTGCGGGTGTGGGTATGAAGGAGCAGCGGTGAGCCAGCAGCGTCGGGGACTTGGCAAGGGTCTTGGGGCACTGATCCCCACGGGACCGATCGTCGATCCGTCGCCTGTGGCGAGCGTGCCGTCCACTGCCGGTCTGCCGTCACCCACTTCGGGTGCCGGCATGACAAACGGTGGGATGACAGGTGTCGGCGAAACGGGCCTGCGGCCGGTGGAGGGCGCGTACTTCCAGGAGATCGAGGTCGGGTCGATTTCTCCCAACCCCCGCCAGCCGCGAGAGGTGTTCGACGAGGACCGTCTCGACGAACTGTCCGCCTCCATCAAGGAGGTCGGCCTGCTGCAGCCGGTCGTCGTACGGGCGGTGCCGGACGGCCGCTTCGAGCTCATCATGGGGGAGCGGAGGTGGCGCGCGTCCCAGCTCGCCGGCCTCGACCACATCCCCGCGATCGTCCGCAGCACGCAGGACGACGAGATGCTCCGTGAGGCGCTCATCGAGAACCTCCAGCGCGAGCAACTGAACGCGCTGGAGGAGGCGGCGGCCTACCAGCAACTTCTGGACGACTTTGGCGCCACTCATGAGGTGCTCGCCAGGAAGGTGGGGAGGTCCCGCTCGCACATCAGCAACACCCTGCGACTGCTGAACCTCCCGCCGGAGGTGCAGCGCAGGCTGGCGGCGGGGGTCATCAGCGCCGGGCACGCGCGTGCACTGCTGACGCTCAGCGACCCGGCCGCCCAGGAGCGCCTGGCGAGCCGGATCGTGGCGGAAGGGCTGTCGGTCCGGACCGTCGAGGAGATCGTGGCGCTGGGGGAGGCGACCGCGGGCCCGGCTCCCCGCAAGCCGCGGGAGAAGAAGCCGACGGCTCCGGCTCTGCGGGATCTGGCCGACCGGCTCTCCGACCACTTCGAGACTAAGGTGAAGGTCGATCTCGGCAGCCGGAAGGGCCGCATCGTGGTCGAGTTCTCCACCATCGACGATCTGGAGCGCATCATCGACACGATGGCCCCCGAGGCCGCCAACGCGATGCGGGGCGCGGGCATCGCCCCCGAATAGCCACCGAGTAGCCGCTGTTTCACGTGAAACAGCGCCACTGCCGACGCGCGAACCGCCCTCGATGTGCTCAGGGGCGGGCGACGACGAACCGTGGAGGCGGGATGACCGGTGAGGCTCCCTTCCGGGTAGGGCTTCGAGTCGAGGACGTGAGTGCGGCGGCCGCGTTATACGAAGGGCTGGGATTCGAGCAGACCGGGACGCTGTCCAGCCCCGACGGCCGGACAATCATGGCGATCCTGCGGCGCGGCGATCTCCAGGTGCTCGTCGATGCCCTGACGGGCATGCCGTTTCCCGACAGCGAGCGTGAACGAGGCACCCTGGCCGGTCCACGAGGCTTGGGCGTGGTCATCGGCGTCGCGGTGGACGACGTGGGAGCGGTCGTGGACTACTGCCGATCGGCCGGTTGTGAGATCGCCACCGACCCCGTAGACGCCCCGTGGGGGGAACGGTACGCCGAGGTCGTCGATCCGTACGGTTACGCGTGGAAGTTCTTCCAGGTGCTTCCGGATCCGCCCCACGACAGCTTGGGTAGCGCTTACGACGGCTGGTTCGGCTGACCCCATCGCCTCGGCCGCCCCATGCGTGCCTGTAGACACGCATGGGGCGGACGCTCTGTCGTGTGTTTCACGTGAAACACGACTCAGCGGCGAGCCGCGGCAAGCTCCAGGAGCCCCTTGCACAGGGTTCCCAGGTCCCGATGGGCCGCTTCGGCGGCCATCGGCAGCAGGGAGGTCTCCGTCATGCCGGGGGCGACGTTCACCTCAAGGAAGTACGGTTTGCCGGTGGCGTCGACGATGATGTCGGTGCGGGAGACGTCACGCAGACCCAGCGCCGCGTGCGCGGCCACGGCCATCCCCGCGCACGCCTCGGTGGCCTCGGGGGAGAGCCGGGCAGGCGCGAAGAACTCCGTCTGGCCGGCCGTGTAGCGGGCGGCGTAGTCGTAGACGCCGCGGTCGGGCACGATCTCCACCGGAGGCAGGGCGACCGGGCCGTCGCCGAGATCCACCACGGAGACGGCGACCTCCACGCCCTGCACGTACTGCTCGATCAACGCGGTGTCCCCGTAGGCGAAGCAGCCGACCATCGCGGCGGGCAACTCCTCGGCGCTGCGGACGATCGACGCGCCGAGCGCGGATCCTCCACGTGAGGGTTTCACGAACAGAGGCAGTCCGAGGCGGTCGACGATGCGGGCGAGCACCGCGGTCGCGCCGAGGTCGTGGAACGTCTCCTTGGGCAGAGCCACCGAGTCAGGGGTGTTGAGCCCCCAGGATCGGACGACCGCCTTGGCCGTGGGCTTGTCGAAGGCGACCCGGCAGGCGTCCGGCGTCGCGCCGACATAGGGCACGTCGAGCAGTTCCAGGACGGACCGGATGGCCCCGTCCTCCCCGGCGCCGCCGTGCAGGGTGACGAACACCGCGTCCGGCGGGTCCGACAACACGGCGGGCACGAGGGTGGCGTCGGTGTCGCGCGTCTCCACGTCCACACCGGCCGCCCGCAGCACCTCCGCCACCCGGCGGCCGGAGCGCAGGGAGACCTCACGCTCGTAGGAGAGCCCTCCGGCGAGGACGAGCACGTGACCCAGATCGCTCATGCCGCCTCACCACCGATGCGGGCGAACACGCCGCCAGTCTGGATCAGGTCATCCCGCAACGCACGCGCACGCAGGCCGGGAGACGCCGCGCGGCTCTCGGAGGCACGACCCCCGATCCGCCGGTGATCGGCGTTGCCCGGCCCGGGGCGCGTTTCCCTCCGCGGATGTGCGGGGGGTGATCCTGCGGTCATCGTTCGCTCGCTCACGAAGAGGGCCTTTCTCGCGTCGAGGAGTCGGTACGGCCAGCCTGAACAGGCTAGTGCCCTCCTGGCGGTCGCCGCCCGGGCCCGACCACGACGGGAGGGGCCGAAGGCGACGACGTCCCAGTAGGAGAGGCTACGCCGGTTCAGGCGCGGGCCGTACCGCGCCTGAGCGAGACAGGCCGGGCGCTTCCTAGGCGAGGTCCGGGCCGGGGGTGTCCACGCCCCCCTGCCGCGGGATGGAACCGGTGCCGAACGTGTCCCGCATCCTGAGCTCCTGCTCGATGACGCCGGCGAGGCGGCGTACGCCTTCCTTGATGCGGTCCGGCTCCGGGTAGCAGAAGGACAGCCGCATGTTCCGCGTGCCGCCGCCGTCGGAGTAGAACCCGGTGCCGGGCACGAAGGCGACCCGTTCGGCGATGGCCCGGGGGAGGAGAGCCTTCGAATTGAGCCCCTCGGGCAGCGTCATCCAGACGAAGAAGCCGCCGGCCGGGCGGGTCCACGTGCAGCCGGGCGGCATGAACACCTCAAGTGCGCTCAGCATCGCGTCACGCCGCTCCCGGTACAGCTCCCGGAACGTCTTGATCTGCTCCCGCCACGGCTGGGTCGTGAGGTACTGTCCCACGGCGAGCTGGGTGAACGTCGAGTGCGACAACACCGCCGACTCCATGGCGAGGACCAGCTTGTCGCGGATCGCGTGAGGGGCGACGGCCCAGCCGACGCGGAAGCCCGGGGCCAGGGTCTTGGAGAACGAGCCGAGGTAGACGACACCATCGGGATCGTCGGCCCGCAACGCCCGCATCGGCTCTCCGTCGAACCCGAGCAGGCCGTACGGGTTGTCCTCGACGACGAGCACGCCGGCCCGGCGGCAGATCTCCAGCACCTGGCGGCGGCGCACCTCGTTGAGCGTCACGCCGGCCGGGTTCTGGAAGGTCGGGATCGTGTAGAGGAACTTGATCCGGTTGCCCGCCGCCTGGAGGGCGTAGATGGTCTGCGCGAGCGCCTCGGGAATCAGGCCCTGGTCGTCCATCGCGATGTGGACGACCTTCGCCTGGTAGGCCGCGAACGTGCCGAGGGCCCCGGCGTAGGACGGCCCTTCGGCGAGCACGACGTCACCGGGGTCGATGAAGATGCGGGTGATGAGGTCGAGCGCCTGCTGGGAGCCGACGGTGACCATGATGTCGTCGGCACCGGCTTCGATGCCCTCGAGGCGCATGACCTCGCAGATCTGCTCCCGCAGGGCGGGGTCGCCCTGGCCGCCGCCGTACTGCAGGGCGACGGAACCGCGGGTGGCGACCAGATCGGCGACGAGATCGCCCACCACGTCGAGGGGAAGGGCCGTGATGTAGGGCATGCCGCTGCCGAGCGAGACCACCTCGGGCCTCGAGGCGACGGCGAAGAGAGCTCGGATCTCGGAGGCGACCATCCCGGCGGCGCGGGCGGCGTACCTGTCGACGTAGGCGTCAATGCGCGACCCGTGAGCCGCGTTCGTCCGACCGTGATCAAGCTCATGCGTCACGGTCCACCTCCGATCACATAGCCGAGAAATCCAGAGTACGGTAACGCGCCACGCTGCTCACAACAGGGTATTGACCATCACAGACCTCTTTTCCTGCATTCCTGCCTCACTGGTTTCACCCTGAGGACGGAAGTAAACGGTCAGCTGTGGCTCTTGTGGCGTACGCGCTCCCGCCCTGCCGCTGAGTTACGATGCGTGCAGTAGACGCCGTATTCGCGCGCTTTTCTGGCGGGACCGCTAGCGGGGATTGGGGCATCACGTGTCGCGTCGGCTGGTCAATGTCACCCTCGACAACCTCGATGACCTGCCGCGCCGGTGCCGGCGATGCGTGTTCTGGGAGCTCGACCCCGTCAGCGGGGAGCGCGCGGTGGAGGCGGGCGACCCGGGCCTGGAGAAGGAGGCGTGGATCTCCGCGACCCTCCTCGAATGGGGGAGCTGCGGCAAGATCGCCTACGTCGACGGCGTGGCGGCCGGCTTCGTGCTCTACGCGCCGCCGCTGTACGTCCCCCGATCGGTGGCGTTCCCGACCTCTCCGGTCAGCTCCGACGCGGTGCTGCTGATGACCGCGCACATCGTGCCGGAGTTCTCCGGCGGCGGACTCGGCCGGATGCTCGTGCAGGGCGTCGCGAAGGACCTGACCCGCCGCGGCGTACGCGCGATAGAGGCCTTCGGCGACCTCAAGTGGGAGCAGCCCGGCTGCCTGCTCCCGGCGGACTATCTGCTCTCGGTCGGGTTCAAGACCGTCCGCCCGCACCTGCGCTTCCCCCGGCTCCGTCTGGAGCTCAAGACCGCCGTCTCGTGGCGTGAGGACGTCGAGGTGGCCCTGGAGCGCCTACTCGGCTCGATGTCCCCGGAGCGGGCGCTGCGGCCCGTCTGAGACGATCTCAGGCCCGGACCGGGCATCCCAAATGACCCAGGACAAGACGGAGCCCCCAGCGCAAGGCGCGGGGGGCTCCTGCCAGGCTTCGCCCGGGGCGCGTCAGAGGACGCCCTCCAGCTCGCGCAGCAGCATGGCCTTCGGCTTGGCGCCGATGATCTGCTTGACGACCTCGCCGCCCTTGTAGACGTTCATCGTCGGGATCTGCAGCACGCCGTAGTCGCGCGGCGTGGCCGGGTTCTCGTCGATGTTCAGCTTGACGATGGTCAGCCTGTCCGCGTTCTCGGCGGCGATCTCCTCGAGGATGGGCCCGACCTGGCGGCACGGACCGCACCACTCGGCCCAGAAGTCGACGAGAACCGGCTTGTCGCTCTTGAGGACCTCGGCCTCGAAGCTCGCGTCCGTCACGCTCTTGATGGCGCCCAAGGTAACTCTCCCCTTGTGTCTGGTGTGGTGGGTGCAACCGCGGGAACGGTCACCGCATTCCCGCGGTCACCCGGAACCTCCCGCGGCCGCCCGGAAACGGTCTCAGGCGTTCAGCGTCAGCCAGCGCTCGGCGTCGAGCGCCGCGGAGCATCCGGTCCCGGAGGCCGTGATCGCCTGGCGGTAGATGTGGTCGACGACGTCGCCCGCCGCGAACACACCGTCGATGTTGGTCCGGGTCGTCGGCGACTCCACGAGGACGTACCCCTCGTCGTCGAGATCGATCTGGCCCTTCAGCAGTTCCGTACGCGGCTCGTGGCCGATGGCGATGAACAGCCCCCCGACCGGCAGGTCGGTCTCCTCACCGCTCTTGAGGTTGCGCACGCGCACGCCGGAGATCCGGTCCTCGCCGAGCACATCGACGACCTCGCTGTCCCAGACGAAGCGGATCTTGTCGTTGGCGAACGCACGGTCCTGCATGATCTTGCTGGCGCGCAGCGTGTCCCTACGGTGGATCACGGTGACGGTACGGGCGAACCGGGTCAGGAAGATGGCCTCCTCCATCGCCGTGTCACCGCCGCCGACGACCACGATCTCCTGGTCGCGGAAGAAGAACCCGTCACAGGTCGCGCACCACGACACACCCCGGCCGGACAGCCGCTTCTCGTTCTCCAGGCCGAGCTCGCGGTAGCGCGAGCCGGTGGCGATGATCACGGACTTGGCCAGGTAGGTGTCGGTGTACGTCTTGACGACCTTGGGGTCGGCCTTCAGGTCGACCTCCACGACGTCGTCCGCCACCAGTTCGGCGCCGAAGCGCTCGGCCTGCTTGCGGAAGTTGTCCATCAGGTCAGGACCCATGATCCCGTCCGGGAACCCGGGGAAGTTCTCCACGTCGGTGGTGTTCATCAACGCACCACCCGCGGTGACCGAGCCCTCGAAGACGAGCGGCCGCAGGTCCGCCCGCGCGGCATACACGGCAGCCGTGTAGCCGGCGGGGCCCGATCCGATGATGATCACGTTACGGACGTCGCTCAACGGACTCGCCTTCCGATCCCGGTGTGATGTGCAGTCGCGTCAACAGATCCTAGGCCCCGGCGATTCCCGCGGCCGACCCCCGGCACGCGAAGCACAGGGAGCCCTTCATACGCGAAGCCCCCCGGAGGTCGCGGGGGGCTTCGTCACTGCCGATGGTACGGCTCGCGCCGTACGCCGTGCGCCGCCGGGTGAGGCCCGGAGCGGCGCCGGGTCACCTCCAGCTGGCCAGGCCCTCCGGCCGCAGGCGGCGGCACTCGGAGTCCACGACGACCACGCGTACGGCGTTGATGTTCTTGTCCTCCCAGAACGCCATGATCGTGGCCTCGTTGCCGTTGTACAGGGCCTTGTCGACCCCGATCGGCGTGCGGTCGAGCTCGGTGGAGAACTGCTTGACGCAGCTGTCGAGACCCTCGTCGCTCGAGGACGCGCCGTCCACGCCGGGGCCGACGCCGAAGTAGCCCAGCAGCGGCCCGCGCAGCTCCCGGCTGGTGTAGTTGTGGCCGCTGGCGTACGTCGAGTAGGTCAGCGCCTGCGCGCGGGTCTTCTCCGGGCTCTGGCTCGCGTCACCCTGGCTCAGCGCGGACTGCGCCTGCGTGCCGCCGCCGGACCAGAGCAGGCCGGTGGCGGCGACCCCGCCCCCGGCCACGACGACCGCCGCCGCCGCGGCGGCCACCGCGGGCATCGCCCACGCGCGCCGTCTGGCGGGCCTACGGCCCCCCGTACGCGTCCGGCGCCCGGCCGGTGTGATCGTCCCGTCGCCGGACACGACGCCCAGCGGCCCGGTCGCCGCGGCGACCGGCGCGAGCTCGGGCTCCGGCGCAGGCTCGGGTACGAGCTCCGGCCGCGGCGCCCCGGCAGGGACGATGGATTCGACCGGAGTCTCGACGGTCTCCCACGGCGCGTTCTCCCAGGGGGAGTCGCGCATGACGCGGTCCCAGTCCGGGGCCTCGGCGGCCAGCGCCTGGTCGATGCGCTTGGCGACGCCCAGAGGCATCGCCGGCACCGGCACGGCCGCCAGGACCTCGCGGACCGCGGCCAGGTCGGCGAGGCTCTCCCCGCAGGGGTCGCAGACCGCGAGGTGCTCGCGGACCCGCCGTGCCGTGGTTTCGTCGAGGAGACCCTCCGCAAGTTCGGCGAGAATCTCCAGGTCGTAGTGCGTGTCACCCGTCACGAAGTTCTGCTCCCTTCCCGGATGAGACGCGAGTGAGGTCTGATCGGTTCCGTAGGTGAGAAAGAATCGGGGCCAGTTTGGCGCGGCCCCGCGCGCAGCGGCTTTTCACCGTGCCGGGCGGAACGCCCAGGACCGCGGCGGCGTCGTCCACCGCGTAGCCCATCATGTCGACGAGCACGAGCGCGGCCCGCTGGTCGGGCGGCAGCAGCTTTAGGGCCGCCGTCACCTCCAGGGAGACCTCCCGCTCGCTCGACTGGTCGGTTGCCGGAGCCTCCCGCTCGGCGGCCTCGATGAGCTCGTCGTCGGCGACGGGCCGCACCGACTTGCGGCGCATCCGGTCGAGGCAGGCGTTCACCACGATGCGGTGCAGCCACGTCGTGACCGCCGCCTCGCCGCGGAAGCTGTCCGCCTTGCGGTACGCCGAGACGAACGCGTCCTGCACCGCGTCGGCGGCCTCGTCGGGATCGCCCAGCGTACGCAGGGCGACCGCCCACATCCGGTCGCGGTGCCGCCGGACGATCTCGCTGAACGCGTGGGGATCGCCGCCGAGATGGCGGGTCAGCAGATCGGCGTCGGACACAGCGTCGGACACGGCGTGCCGCGCGTGCTCAGCCGTCGGGGGTGTGTCTGGTGGGGAGTTCACAGGTCCCTGCTATGCCGATCCGGGGGAGTGCACCGTTACTTCGTAGATGGTGCCACGATACTTCCCGAGATAGGGCGGAAGCCGGGTGAACCAGATCAAAACGTACTGACCCGTGGTGGCCTTGCTCGGGGTGAGCGTGACCGTGCCCGAGGCGCCCTTCGCCTCCGCGACGGTCTTGAGCGAGCCGAGATCCGCCGCGTCGCCCACCTTGAGCTGCACGGTCGCGCCGGCGGAGTCGCCCAGGGAGACGGCCACGTCGGCGATCGGGACCGGCTTGCCCATGTCGAGGATGAGCCCGACCCCGTCCTTGAGCCCGCCCAGGTCCGCGCCGAGGTAGCTGTCGGTGTGCCACTCGGTGGACGGCTTGCCGTCGACGGCGAGGCCGGCGATCTCCGGCTTCTCCGCGCCGTCGCCCAGGGGGTCGAACCCGGTCGCGCTCACCGGCTTGACGGCGACCGGCTTGGCCGTGGGGGAAGGCGACTCGGCGACGTCCGGCTGCGTGACCCGCGGGGTGTTGCCGAGGTTCTTGCCCACCGTCCAGGCGCCGACCCCGACGGCCGCCATCACGAGCAGCACGATGACGGTCAGCAGGATCCTGCTCGCCGCGCCGGTCTGCGGACGCGGCGGCTGCGGATGCTGATGCTGATGCTGATGCTGCATCGGCCTCTGCGGCGGCATCGTGGTCACGCCCATGCCCATGCCGTCGGGCGCCTCGGAGCGCAGGTTCAGCGCGGGCGGGGCGGTGTTGACCGGGACCGGCGTCGGACGCGGCACCTCGGCGAGGGCCTCGGCCACCTCGGCCGGGGTCGTCAGCGGAGGCTGGCCCCGCCTCGGCTCCTGCAGCAGGGCCCGGCAGGTGATGGCGTCGAGATAACCCGGCACACCGGCGGTGACCTGCCGGGGCGTGCAGACCTTGCCGTCGTCGAGGGGCGCGGAGGGCAGGCCGCAGTCGGACTCGCCCGGCCAGTGTCCGGTCAGCGCGGCGTACAGCAGGCGGCCCAGCCCCTCGGCGTCCTCGCGGGCGGGTTCCTCGCTGCGGAGGTCGAGGATCGCGGCGTCGACGGCGAGCCCGAGGAGCTTGACCGTCCCGCCGCTCGTCCAGACCAGGCGGCCGGGGGTGAGATGGAGATGGGTGAGGCCCGCCGCGTGGGCGTGCGCCAGCGCCTCGGCGGCCTCGGCCACCAGGGCGGCGCCACGCTCGGGGTCGACCGGCCCGCTCTCCAGCAGGTCGAGCAGCGAATCACCGCTGACCCACTCGCTCACGACGTACGCCGTGCCGTCCTCGTCGGCCGCGTCGAAGACCTGGGTGAGACGCGGGTCGGTCAGCCGGCTCGCCACCCGGGCGGCCGTGACGACCTCGGTGACCCGCGGGAAGTCCGGCGCGAACGTGTGGACGGCGACCGGCCGGGCGAGGATCTCGTCCAGCGCCTTCCACAGGGTCGCGCCCGCGGACTCGTGGACCCGGTCCTCCAGGCGGAACCGGTCCGCCAGCCGGGTCCCCGGTTCGACCGTGGACATGCTCATGCGGCCGCCCCGCTCCGCGGCCTGTCGGCATGCATCAGCCGATGCCGGGTGGTTCCGCCCACGCCTTCCCGCTTCCGCTCGCCGATCCTGACTCCAGGTCGCGCCCCCGGGATCTCGTGCCTGCCGCGGCACCGGACGGAGCACCGCCGGGCCGGATGTCTCCGGTAGGGCAAGATCCGCGGGACGTTTCGCTGGAAGGTGTATCAAAAGTGATGCCCTGCCGCGCCGAATCCCACCGGATTCCCGCTCGCAACGGACGCCGCTTCATCAACACTCCCTGGCGCACCATGCTAGTGCCGTGCCGCTTGTGCCCGCCTTCCCGATTGAAGACGTCCGAACCGGACTTCTGGGTTACCTTCGAGTTGCCGCTTGGTCGTGAGAACTCCTACCGTCCTACCCTGCCCGCCACGAGTCCAATGATGGAACGGACCTCGGGAACCCGCAGCCGGTGCGCGGCCAGCATGTAGAGCATCAGTCCGGCCCCGCCGCCGACGGCGAGCACGACGGCCGAGCTCACCGGCGTGATCGCGGTGAGCTCCCGGGCCAGCCACAGCACCGCCAGCGCGAGCGCGGCGGCCGGGATCGCCGCCGCGTACATCCGGCCCAGGCCGGCGGTGACCTCCCGGCCGGAGAGGCCGCCGATCTTCCGGCTCGCCAGCACCCACGCGACGCCGCAGAGCACGACGTACGTGGCCAGGTAGGCGAAGGCCATGCCGATGACGACGTATCGGTCGGGCAGCGTGAAGTACGCGACCAGGCTGAGCGTCGCGTTGATGGCCACGTTCACCGCCGCCATGATCGCGGGCGTGCGGGTGTCGCCGAAGCTGTAGAAGACCCGCAGCAGGAGCTGGAAGACCGAGAACGGCACCAGGGCCAGGCCGAACACCTGGAGGACGTGGCCGATGTAGATCGCGTTCGCCGTCGTCATGTGGCCCCACGAGAAGATCAGCGTGGTGACCGCCGGGCCGAGCACCATCAGCAGCAGGCTCGCCGGGACGATGACGGACGAGACCAGCCGCACCGCCGAGGCGAACTCCGTGCGCACCTCGTCCAGCCTGCCCTCGGCGACGGACCGGCTCATCCGCGGCAGCATCGCGGTGATCACCGACACCGCGATGATCCCGTACGGGAGCTGGAAGAGCTGGAACGCGTACGCCCAGGCGCTGTTGCCGGCGCCCGGCGCCCGGTCGCCCGCACCGGTGGCGAGCTTGGTGGTGACCCAGAACCCGATCTGGGTGATGCCGGTGTAGCCGAACGTCCACACGGCGGCCCTGGCCGCCTCTCCGAGCCCGGTGCCGCGCAGCCCGAAGCGGGGCCGGAACCGGAACCCGGCCCGGTGCAACGCGATCACCAGCACGATCGCCTGGGCCACGATGCCCGCGGTGGTGCCGAGGCCGAGGAGCGTGAGGTCGCGCTCGCTCACCTTCTCGATGTCGGACGACCCGACGGCGTAGTAGGCGGCCAGGACGCCCATGACCACGATGTTGTTCAGCACCGGCGCCCACATCGGGGCGGCGAACCTGTCCCGCGTGTTGAGGATCGCCCCCGCCAGCGAGCCGACCCCGAAGAACGCGATCTGCGGCAGCATGAACCTGGCCAGCGTGGCGGCGACCTCCACCTTGTCCTCGGTCCAGTTCGAGGCGGTGTAGAGCTCCATGATCGGCTTGGCCAGCAGCACGCCGAGCAGCGCGACGGCCGTCAGCACCACCACCGCCAGCGTCATCAGCCGCTGCTCGAACGCCTGGCCCCCGTCCGGGTCACGGTGCTGCGCCCGGACGATCACCGGCACGACCACGCTGCTCAACACGCCCTGGAGCAACAGGTCGAGCAGGATGTAGGGAATCATGTAGGCCGCGTTGTAGGCGTCGCCGAGGGCGAAGGTGCCGATGGCCGCGGCGAGCATCGCCGTCCGGACGAAGCCGGTGAGCCGCGAGACCATCGTCCCGGCCGCCATGATCGCGCTGGCTCGCAGCATCCTGCTCATGGATGTCCTTCGGGTCACGACGGCCGCGCTCGCACGGCCGCCTCACTCGGGGTGGGCCGGACCAGGGGTCCGCCTACGGTGACTGCGTCCGCTCGGCCGGGACGGCGTCCGGCCGGTCCTCCGGCGGGCCCCCGCCGGCGGTGGTGCCGTCGAACGGGAACGCCCTCCTCGACCTGCGGCGCAGGACGCGCATCACCACGGCGGCGAGCATGATGACCAGGGCCGCCCCGACGATGACGACGGCGATGCCGGTGTAGCCCGTCGCGCGCACGACGACCCGCACGGCGTTGCCGTACGCCACGTCGCCGTCGGTGAGGAGCTGCACCGAGATGCTCGCCTCGCCGCCCCCGCCGCGTACGATCACCGGCACGTTGACGAGCTGGCTCCGGCCGGCGAGGACCCTGGTCGGCTGGGTCCGGTAGGTCCCGTCGGGCGCGTCGATCGCGAGGCGGGACTTGTTCCCCGAGGTGACCCGGATCCTGATCTCGATGTCCTCGTCCAGGTTGTTGGCCACGCTGACCGGCACCTGGCCGTTGCTCCCCGCCACCGAGCGCGGGCTGTCGAGCACGGACACGCCGGTGATGCGCTGGTCGATCGTCTCCTTCACCCGCTGCGCGAAGGAGGCGGCCCGCTTGGCGTCACCCCGGAAGGACGCCGAGGCCAGCCGGAGTATCGCGGCGTGGAAGAGGTCGGTGTGCTCCACCGTGACGGTGGCGGCGGCCTCCGCCTTGCGCTCCAGCTTCCGTACGGTCGCGAGATGGGAGCGGCTCAGCTCCGACTGGCGGTCGCGCTCGGTGTAGGCCAGGTCGTCCCGCGGCGCCTCGCCCCGCCCCGGCGTCACCGAGTCGAGTGAGGTCATGCGCAGCCAGGGGGCGGCCGAGGCGGCCTGGAGGAGGCCGGAGACGAACGCGGGGTCGGGCGTCCACAGATGCGAGCCGGGCACCGCGATCACGGTGGGCGACGACGTCTTCGCCGATCCGGTCGATCCGCCCGGCCCGCCCTGTGTTGACTGGTTTGGTTGGGCCGACCGGTCCGGCAGGCCCGGCTGCGCGTTCGCGCGCTCGAAGGCGATCATCGCGGTCTCGGCGAGGAACCGCTGCCGGGCCAGCATCGCCGCGCCGGGGGCCGAGACGTTCCCGCCGAGGACGGCGCTGAGCGTGGGGTCGGCGAGCAGCGCGGTCAGCGGCTTGTCCGCCACGGAGTAGAGCGTGGCCGCGCCGTCGGGGGTGACCGGAGTGGACGTGAACGCCGCCGGGTCGTCCGGCGCCGGGGCCCTGACCGGCAGCGAGTCCCCGGACAGCAGCACGGACGTCACGCCCGAGATCGCCAGTTCGTCCAGGGTGTCCCGGTCGATCCGGCCGCCGGCCGGCCAGGCCGTGCTGCCGTGGATCTCCCGGCCGAGCACCTCGCTCGCGAGCGCGGCCCCGCGCTGCACCGACGCCGCGGCCTGCTTGTCGAGGCCGAAGTGGACCAGCGCGGTCATGTCCGGATCGGCGTACGGCGTGGCCACGACGGGCTTGCCGGTCAGCGCGCCGCGCAGGCCGTTCAGCCACTGGCCCGCGGCCGGGTCGGCCTCCTTGCGCACGCCGCGCACGCTCCGCGCGCCGGCGGACAGGACGCGGACGTCGTCGAGCAGGGCGGGGTCGACGAACCAGGTGACCTTGTCCCCGGTGTCCTGGGCGGTCTGGAGCAGCGCCGCCAGGCGGCCGGACGCGAGCGACGGGGACAGGTCGTCGTCCATGAACGTCGCGTCGTCGGCGCGGTGCGGCCGGTCCACCAGGGGGAGGGCGAGCGCCAGCTTCACCTTGGGGATCTGCTCGCCCTTCGGGGCGTACGTCAGGAAGGTGCGCTCGATCGCGATCCGCTGACCGGTCGCCGCGTCGGTCACCTCGACCGCGAAGGGATAGACGCCCGCCTGGGACATCCTCAGGTCCTGGGGCGTCACGGTGAACCGGAAGGGCAGCTTGCCCGCCTGGTCGAGCGGCGTGGCCTGGACCTTGGTGTTGTAGTTGGAGGGGGCGTATCCCTGCTCGGACAGGTAGGCCGCCATCTCGTTCCGCGAGGCGAGCGGCCGGTTCGGCGAGTAGCGCACCATGACCTTCACGTAGGAACCCGGTGTGCCGGCGACGGTGCCCGAGATCGTCACGGGGGCGACGGCGTCGCGGAGGACCTCCGGCGTGATCTCGTTCACGACCAGCGGATCGGCCGGAGCGGCGGCGGCCGCGACGGGACCCGCCGGTA
>NZ_BOOB01000026.1 GCF_016863015.1 Microbispora amethystogenes
CCCCGCCGGTACGGCGGCAGCCGTACCGGCCATGCCCGCGGGGGACGCGAGCAGGGCGGTCAGCAGGGTCAGCAGTGCGGCCTTGCGAATCATGTGCGGGCCAGCGGTGAGGAACGGCGCACGCCCAGAATGCTATGGCCTAAGCGGTCCGCATAGGACTCGCGAGGCTCGCCACGCCCCTCCGGGGGATCGTCCTGATGTCCACGGCCTTGGCCGCGACCAGGTCGAACAGGTGGATCGCGCGCAGCCGCAACGCGGTGCGGCGCTCGCCCGTCGCGGTGTGGACGACCTCGTCGGGATCGAGGCGGTCCCGCAGCCGCTGGTCCACCAGCACGGTCAGCTCGTCGGGCAGCAGCAGCGGGCAGACCAGCCCGTCGGCGTAGTCGGTCGCCGAGTTCACCGTGAAGGACGAGGCGGGGCGTACCCTGGGGGTACGCAGCAGGGAGGCCACCGCCGCGGGCGCGGGAGAGCGGCCGACCGTGCTCACCACGGCCACCGCCTGGGTGCCCGCCCGCGCGGTCACCTCGAACAGCGACACGCACAGGCAGGTCTCGGGGGCCACCCCCAGGACCTCGGGCAGCTCGTCGGCGCAAGTCAACGGACGCGGAAGACGTACGATCTCATGGTGGATCTGGTGGGCGAGGAGCCAGCGGTGAATCGCGAGAGCGTCTTTCATCTCTTGTGCTCCTTGCGTCGTCCAGCGCCCCCGAACCGTCCGTGGCCTGGTGATCGCTAGGCGTGTCTCCCCCTGGGTGACACTCCGGCACCTGGGCCATCGGGGGAGAGTCTCTGTTCCGTGACCGAAGGACCTACCCAGCCTTGTCCGTTTCAAATCTGAGCGACAGCCAGCAGCACGCCGTGAACGAACTGTTCCGCCGGATCGCCCCGGTCGCCGACGAGCTCGGCGAGCTGTTCGCGGCCCGGGGACACGAGCTGGCCCTGGTCGGCGGATCCGTCCGCGACGTCTTCCTGGGCCGCGTGGGCAAGGACATCGACCTGACGACGGACGCCAGGCCCGACCGGGTGCTGGAGATCGTCAAGGACTGGGCCGACGCCGTCTGGACGATCGGGATCGAGTTCGGCACGGTCGGCGTCCGCAAGGGCGGCTGGCTCCTGGAGATCACCACCTACCGCAGCGAGTCGTACGACCCGGCCTCCCGCAAGCCGGACGTGATGTACGGCGATTCGCTCGACGGCGACCTCGCCCGCCGCGACTTCGCGGTCAACGCGATGGCGGTCCGCCTGCCCGGCCACGAGTTCGTCGACCCGTACGGCGGGCTGCCCGACCTCGCCGCCAAGGTGCTGCGCACGCCCGGCGCCCCGGAGCAGTCGTTCGACGACGACCCGCTGCGGATGCTGCGCGCCGCGCGCTTCGCCGCGCAGCTCGGGTTCGCGGTCGCCCCCGAGGTGGTCGAGGCCATGACCGCGATGGCCGGCCGCATCGAGATCGTCTCGGCCGAGCGCATCCGCGACGAACTCGACAAGCTGGTCTGCGGCACGCACCCGAGGGCCGGCCTCACGCTGCTCGTGGACACCGGGCTCGCCGCGCACGTGCTGCCCGAGCTGCCGAAGCTGCGGCTGGAGATCGACGAGCACCACCGGCACAAGGACGTCTACGAGCACACGCTGATCGTGCTGGAGCAGGCGATCGGGCTGGAGACGGCCGGGCCGGACCGCGTGCTGCGGTGGGCCGCCCTGCTGCACGACATCGGCAAGCCGAAGACCCGCCGCAACGAGCCGGGGGGCCGGGTGTCGTTCCACCACCACGAGGTGGTCGGGGCGCAGATGGCCAAGAAGCGGCTGACCGAGCTCAGGTTCCCCAAGGACGTGGTGGCCGACGTGTCCAAGCTCGTGGAGCTGCACCTGCGTTTCCACGGGTACGGCACGGGAGAGTGGACCGACAGCGCCGTGCGCCGCTACGTCCGCGACGCCGGGCACCTGCTGTCCGGCCTGCACAAGCTGACCAGGGCCGACTGCACCACCCGCAACAGGCGCAAGGCGCAGGCCCTGTCGCGCACCTACGACCAGCTGGAGGTGCGCATCGCCCGGCTGGCCGAGGAGGAGGAGCTCGCCAAGATCCGGCCCGAGCTGGACGGCAACGAGATCCAGGAGATCCTCGGCGTGCCGCCCGGCCCGGTCGTCGGCCGGGCGTACAAGCACCTGCTGGAGATCCGCATGGACCACGGCCTGATCGGCAAGGAGGCGGCCGGGGAGGCCCTGCGCACCTGGGCCCGCGAGAACGGTCTCCTGTCCTGAGCTCGGTTCACCGCGGCGTTCAGCTTGTGGCGGCGGCGACCATGGCGCGGGTGATCGCGGCGATGTCGCCGGGCTCGCAGGCGTACGGCGGCATCGTGTAGATCAGCCGGCCGAACGGCCGGAGCCACACGCCGTGCCGCAGCACGACGTCCTGGACGCGCGGCACGTCGACGGGATCGCGCATCTCGATCACCCCGATCGCGCCGAGGACCCGCACGTCCCGTACGCCGGGGTGGCCGGCGGCCGGGGCGAGGCCGTCGAGGAGCCCGGCCTCGATCCGCTTGACCTCCTCCCGCCAGGGACGCTCGGCGAGCAGGTCGAGTGAGGCGCCCGCGACCGCGGCGGCGAGCGGGTTGCCCATGAAGGTCGGCCCGTGCATCAGCACGCCGACCGCGTCGGCCACCCGCGCCGTGCACAGGGTGGCCGCCAGGGTGAGGTATCCGCCGGTGAGCGCCTTGCCGAGGCACATGATGTCCGGCCGGATCCCGGCGTGGTCGCAGCCGAACAGCTCGCCGGTGCGGCCGAAACCCGTCGCGATCTCGTCGGCGACGAGCAGGACGCCGTGTTCGTCGGCCAGCTCACGCAGCCGCCGCAGATAGGCGGGATGGTAGAAGCGCATGCCACCGGCGCCCTGCACGACCGGCTCGACGATGATCGCCGCCAGCTCCGCCGCGTGCGCCGTGACCAGCGCCGACAGCTCCGCCAGGTACGCCTCGTCGGGCGGCGTGCCGTACCCGGCGGGCGGAAGCGGAGCGAAGACGTGCCGAGGGAGCACGCCGGAGAACAGGTGGTGCATGCCGTTCACCGGGTCGCACACCGCCATCGCGCCGAACGTGTCGCCGTGGTAGCCGCCCCTGACCGTGAACAGCCTGGTCCGCCCGGGTCCCGCGGCCTGCAGGGCCATCTTGATCGCCACCTCGACCGCCACCGAGCCGGAGTCGGCCAGGAACACCCGGTCCAGCCCGGTCAGCTCCGCCAGCCGCTTCGCGAGCCGTACGGCGGGCTCGTGCGTGAGGCCGCCGAACATCACGTGCGCCATATCGTCGAGCTGGTCGCGGGCGGCCTGGTTCAGCCGGGGATGGTTGTACCCGTGGATCGCCGCCCACCAGGACGACATGCCGTCGACGACCTCCCGCCCGTCGCCGAGAGTGAGCCGCACGCCGTGAGCCCCCCGGACCACCTGCGCCGGCGCCCCCGGCGGCACCGCCGCGTACGGATGCCAGACATGCTCCCGATCCAGCCGCGAGATCTCCTCAGCCTCCACGCCCCGGACCCTACGCGACCACCGACGCCGCGGGCCGGTTGCGGGTGTCAATCGGAGGCGGCGACGGGGTGGCGGGGGGTGGAGGAGGGGAGGACCACGCGGTAGACCACCGCGCCGAGCACGTAGCCGGCGGCGATCACGCCGAGCGCCGGGTAGGACCTGCCGTCATGGGGCAGCAGAGCCGCCGCCAGCACCGCGCCGAGCACCGTCATGCCGTTGAACAGCATGTCGTACACCGAGAAGGCGCGGCCGAGGTAGGCGTCCTCGACGTCGCGCTGCACGACGGTGTCCGCGCAGATCTTCACGCTCTGTCCCGCGATGCCGATCACGAACCCGGCGCCGAGGAACCCCCACTCGCGGAACGTCACGCACAGCGCGAACTCCAGGATTCCGCAGGTGACCAGCATGGCCGGGACCCAGGTCTCGATGCGGACGCGTTCGGTGGCCCACGGGGTGACCAGCACCGCGGCGAAGCTCCCGGCGCCGACGGCGCCCAGCACGAGCGCGATGCCCTTCAGCGCGTCGTCGGGGTCGGTGGTGAACGAGTAGCGGTAGATGAGGACCACCGCCGCCGTCGAGATGCCGAACATGAGACGGTGGGCGGCCATGCCGGTCAGGGCGGCCGCCGCCGGCCGGCGGTGCGCGACGTGCCGCGCGCCGTCCACCAGCCCGGTCAGCACGTGCCGTACGGCCTCGCGGGCCTGCGGGCGGTCCGGGTCGTACGCGGGGCCGAGCAGGGAGCGCTCCATCGTCCGGGCGATCAGCGCGCTCAGCCCGAAGACGACGCCGGAACAGATCAGCAGCACCGCCACGCCCCGGTCGTCCGATCCGGCGACGGTGCGGAGCGCCATGGCCGTGCCCATCCCGACGAACGTCGCGACCGTGCCGGAGGTGGGCGTCACCGCGTTGGCCATCATCAGCTGGTCGCCCGGCACGACGTGGGGCAGCGACGCGCCAAGGGCCGCCAGGAAGAAGCGGTTGACCGCGAGCACGCCGAGCGCCGCCACGTAGAAGACGACGTCGGAGGTGCCCGCCGCGACGAGGCAGGCGGCCAGCACCAGCAGCGTCCCGCGCACGATCGGCGCGATCACGAGGATCTGCCGCCGCGACCAGCGGTCGATGAACACCCCGACGAAGGGCCCGAGCACGCTGTACGGCAGGAGCAGCACGGCGAGGCCCGCCGCGATGTCGGCGGCGTTGGCCTGCCGTTCCGGGCTGAAGAAGGCGTACCCGCCGACGGCGAGCTGGAAGATCCCGTCCGAGAACTGCGAGACGAGCCTTGTGGCGAAGAGCCGCCGGAAGTTGCGACCCCGCAGGACCACCCGCAGATCGGACACGTAGGACACGGCGACAGCCTACGCGGACGATCTCCGAGAGGCATCAGGATCAACCCCGATAAAACCCCCTGCCACTGACCGGCGACAGCCTGACACCGTACTCTCTGACGGTGACCTCACCGGAACATGTCGTGCTTGTCGACGTCGAGGGCAACCCGATCGGCACCGCTCCCAAGTCCACCGTCCACGGCGCGGACACTCCGCTGCACCTGGCGTTCTCCAGTTATGTCTTCGACCGGCAGGGCCGGGTGCTGCTGTCGCGGCGGGCGGGCCACAAGCTGACCTGGCCCGACGCGTGGACCAACAGCTGCTGTGGCCACCCGCTGCCCGGGGAGCCGCTGTCGTCGGCGGTGGTCCGCCGCCTGGAGTTCGAGCTGGGGCTGGTCGTCGAGTCCGTCGACCTGATCCTGCCGCGCTTCGCCTACCGCGCGGTCATGGACAACGGGATGGTCGAGCACGAGCTGTGCCCGGTCTACCGGGCGGTGGTGACGGGAGAGGCCGTGCCCAACGCCGAGGAGGTCGGCGAGGTCCGCTGGGAGCCCTGGGCGAGCTTCGCGGCCGGTGTGCTGAGCGGAGAGCTGGACATCTCGCCCTGGGCCCGGGAGCAGGTGCCGCAGCTCGTCGCGCTCGGGCCGGACCCGCTGGCCTGGCCGGTGGCCGACCCGGCCGCCCTGCCGCCGGCCGCGCTCCCCGTTTCCTGAGTCACGGTCGCCTGAGCCAAGGAACGTGCCCTGGGAAGACCACCGCCCCGGTCCGACACGGAACCGGGGCGGGACACGGGGAGAAGAGCCCGTCAGCGCTCGTTCTCGCCCCGGATGAACTTCTCGACGGCCTCGCGGGCGGCGTCGTCGGAGTACTGCTCCGGCGGCGACTTCATGAAGTACGACGAGGGCGACAGCAGCGGGCCGCCGATGCCCCGGTCCAGGGCGATCTTGGCCGCGCGGACCGCGTCGATGATGATGCCGGCCGAGTTGGGCGAGTCCCAGACCTCGAGCTTGTACTCCAGGTTCAGCGGGGTGTCGCCGAACGACCTGCCCTCCAGGCGGACGTAGGCCCACTTGCGGTCGTCCAGCCACGGCACGTGGTCCGACGGGCCGATGTGGACGTCGGCCTTCCCCATCTCGTGCGGGATCTGCGAGGTGACCGACTGTGTCTTGGAGATCTTCTTGGACTGGAGGCGGCTGCGCTCCAGCATGTTCATGAAGTCCATGTTCCCGCCGAAGTTGAGCTGGTAGGTGCGCAGCAGCTCCACTCCGCGGTCCTCGAACAGCTTGGCCAGCACGCGGTGCGTGATCGTGGCGCCGACCTGCGACTTGATGTCGTCGCCCACGATCGGCACGCCGGCCTCGGTGAACTTCGCGGCCCACTCGGGGTCGGAGGCGATGAAGACCGGCAGCGCGTTGACGAAGGCGACCTTGGCGTCGATCGCGCACTGCGCGTAGAAGCGGTCGGCCTCCTCCGAGCCCACCGGCAGGTAGGAGACGAGCACGTCCACCCGGGCGTCCTTGAGCGCCTGGACGACGTCCACCGGCTGCTCGTCGGACTCCTCGATGATCTCGCGGTAGTACTCGCCCAGCCCGTCGAAGGTGGGACCACGCTGCACGGTGACGCCGAGCGGCGGCACGTCACAGATCTTGATCGTGTTGTTCTCGGAGGCGACGATGGCCTCCGACAGGTCGCGACCGACCTTCTTGGCGTCCACGTCGAAGGCGGCGACGAACTCCACGTCACCGACGTGGTAGTCACCGAACCGCACGTGCATGAGGCCCGGCACACGGCTGCCCGGATCCGCGTCCCTGTAGTAGTGGACGCCCTGCACCAGCGATGAGGCGCAGTTGCCCACACCGACGATGGCTACGCGCACCGAACCCATAGCACTCGCTCCTTTACCTATCTGCCTCGGGCGTGTCCGCCCTCTGGGTCTCTTCCTGTACGGCCTGCGCGGGACCCCGGGGGTGATCCCCCTCGCCGGGAGCCGACCGGCTCCGCCGTTCCGAGTCGATCAGCTCGTTCAGCCAGCGAACCTCGCGCTCGACCGACTCCAGCCCGTGGCGCTGGAGCTCCAGCGTGTAGCTGTCCAGTCGCTCTCTCGTGCGGGACAGAGCCTCGCGGACGCGGTCGAGGCGTTCTTCCAGGCGGCTGCGGCGGCCCTCAAGGATGCGCAGCCGCACCTCGGCTTCCGTGTGGCGGAAGAAGGCGAAGCGGATGCCGAAGCTCTCGTCCTCCCAGGAGGACGGGCCCGACTGGTTGAGCAGCTCCTGCAAGCGCTCCTTACCCTCCGCCGTCAGCCGGTAGACGATCTTCGACCGGCGGCCGAGGACCGTGTCCTGCGGGGGCTCCTCCTCGACGATGAACCCGTCGTTGAGCAGGCCCCTGAGGCAGGGATACAGCGAGCCATAGGAGAACGCACGGAACATGCCGAGCAGCGTGTTGAGCCGTTTGCGCAGCTCGTAACCGTGCAGGGGTGTTTCGTGCAGCGACCCCAGGACGGCGAGCTCCAGCACACCTCCACGAGAGCCCGTCACTGGAACCACCCCCTGTGTCCGACCGATGTATCGACTCGATACATCAGCAGGATACGTCGGGGTGTCATATATGGCAACGGGTCAACAGTTGGGCAAGATTTGGCAAAGGGCCGTAATCTGGCCACATGTGCTCACAGCGATCGGTCGAGGCCCGTGGCTTCGCCAGGCGGGCGGCCGTACGGTCCGTCCGTGCCGATCGCACGCGGGCGCGGGACTTCTGGGACGCCCGCCCTCCACTCCCACATGCGGCCCGGCCTCACGCTGAGCCCATGCCTCGCATCTGCCCCACGCGCGGGCGAAGGAACGTGACCAACGTCACACCTGTGTACGGGGCCGAACGGGGACGAGCGGCGGGACGGGCCAGGGGGAGGGCGGAGCGCGCCGCGACGGCCCGGGAATACGGCGAATCCCGGGTCTGCGTGGGGGAGGTCTGCCAAGGTTGTACCTGGAACCACCTGGCGGTGTCGTTCGTCCACGGAACAGCCGATCCCCCGGGCCCTTCCCTGTAGGGCGACCTCCACCTTTCCAGGAGGAACGCTCCCGGCCTGCCGGCCGACGTCGATCAGTTTCCCGAGAACATCTGACGAGGACGTGTGACTTACAGCAGCTACGGACCGGAATCGTCCGGCCGCCCCGAGGACGCCTCGGGCTCCGGTGGATCATCCCGCCCTGGGCGCCGCCGTCGCTCGCCCCGGGAATCCGACGAGTACGGCGCCTATGGCGACCACGGGGGCGAATACGGCGAACCCGCCCCGCCGCGGCAACGCGGCCAGGGGCCCGCGCCGCAGCCGCCCCGCCCCGAGCAGGACCCCCGCCGCCGTGAGGCGGCGGCCTTCGAGGACACGGCCGCCATGGGCGCGGTGCCGCCTTCGCCACAGGGTCAACCACACGGCCCCGCACAGGGTCCGCGGGGTCCCGTGGGCGGCGGCCGCCCGCCGGGAGGCCGCGACCCGCGCTACGGCGCCCAGGGCCCCGGCGGTCCCGGCGTCGGAGGCCCGGGTGGCCCCGGCGGTTTCGGTGGTCCGGCCGGCCCCGGTGGTCCGGGAGGTCCGGGACGGCCGGGGGCTCCGGGCGCCGACGAGCGCACCCAGGCGCTGGGCATGCCGGCGGGCGGCCCCCGTCGCGACGCCGAGGGGCAGCCCACCGAGTCGATGCAGACCGGCGGCCAGACCGGCGGAAGGCGCCGCAGGCCGCCCGGCCGCGGCGGACGCGGGCCCGGCGGCCCTGGAGGCCCCGGTGGTCCGGGGGGACCGGGTGGGCCCGGTGGTCCGGGAGGACGTGGTCCGCGTGACCCGCGCGACTTCGACGACGACGACTTCGAGGAGAACGACAAGCCCCGCCGTACGGGCTGGAAGCGGTTCGTCCCGAGCTGGAAGATCCTCCTCGCCAGCCTCACCGTGCTGTGCGCCGGCCTCTTCGGCATGATCGCGGTCGCCTACGCCAACACGGATCTGCCCTCCGAGCACGACGCGCAGGAGACGGCCAAGGCCCAGGGCAGCACCTTCTACTACCGCGACGGCTCGGTGCTGGCCCGCCTCGGCACCAAGCGGGTGGCGGTCACCATCGACCAGGTGCCGCAGCACGTCCAGGACGCGGTGGTGGCGGCGGAGAACCGCTCGTTCTGGGAGGACGGCGGCATCGACATCGCCGGCCTCACCCGGTCGGTCTGGATGACCGCCACGGGCCAGCAGACGCAGGGCGGTTCGACCATCACCCAGCAGATGGCCCGCAACTACTTCAACGGCCTCAGCACCGAGCAGACCATCAAGCGCAAGGTGAAGGAGATCTTCATCGCGGTCCGGCTCGACAAGGACTGGTCGAAGAACAAGGTCCTCGAGTACTACCTGAACACGGTGCCGTTCGGCCGCAACACCTACGGCATCGAGGCGGCGGCGCGCGAGTTCTTCAACGTGCCCGCCAAGAAGCTGACCGTGGCGCAGGGGGCCTACCTGGCCGGGCGCATCCAGCAGCCGAGCAACTTCGACAAGGCCGAGGCCGACGGCAACTACGCGGGCACCGAGGAGCGCTTCAAGTACGTCCTCACCGGCATGTCCCTGATGACGGACAAGGACGGCAAGCCCAAGTATCCGGATGTGCTGACCGCGAAGTTCCCCAAGCCGAAGCCGCAGAAGAATCCGCAGGAGTTCAGCGGGCTCAAGGGCTACATGCTCAGCCAGGCGCTGCACGAGCTGGAGGGCCGCAAGCTCAGCCGCGAGCAGATCGAGAGCGGCGGCTACAAGATCTACACCACCTTCGACAAGAAGCTCATGCAGGCCGCGAAGAAGGCGGTCCTGAACACCACGTCGTCGATGTCGAAGGAGTTCCACACCGGCCTTGCGGCCGTGGACCCGACGAACGGCCGGGTGATCGCGTTCTACGGCGGCAGCAACTACCTCAACGAGACCTGGAACGAGCCCTTCGACTCCAGGAAGCAGGCGGCCTCGGCGTTCAAGCCGTACGTGCTGGCCGCCTGGCTCGACGCGGGCTACAGCCTCAACAGCTACGTCCCCGGCAAGGAGACGATGCCGAAGACCCTGCCCGGCACCACTCCGATCACGAACGGGCACTCCGTGCCCGCGTCGATCGACGTGATCTACGCGACCGCGCACTCGATCAACACGGCGTTCGCCTCGATGGCGTTCAAGCTGCCCGGCCAGCTGGACGACCTGCGGTCGCTCACCGAGGCGGCCGGCATCAGCAAGCGGGCGCTGGAGGAGGACAAGAACGGCGTCGGCGGCCAGAGCGGGCACGGCTACCAGCTCGCGATCGGCAGCGTCGGCGTCACGCCGGTGGAGCAGGCGGCCGGCTACTCGATCTTCGCCAACGCGGGCAAGCACGTCGACTACCACGTGATCAAAGAGGTCAAGCAGGGCAACACCGTCGTGCTGACCGAGGCCCGCGAGGTCAAGCAGGTGATCTCGCCGGAGGCCGCGGCCGACGCGACCTACGCCATGGAGCAGGTCATCAAGTCCGGTACGGCCAGCCGCTGGGGTCCCATCGGGCGCCCCGCCGCCGGCAAGACCGGCACCAACAACGACGAGAAGGAAGCCTGGTTCGTCGGCTACACGCCGCAGCTGGTGACCGCGGTCGGCATGTACCGCGAGCAGTGCGTGACCAAGAGCGGCAAGATCGTGCAGCCGCGCTACTCCAACTGCCCGATCACGCCGAACGGCAAGGAGCACCCGAAGTACAACGGGAACAACCCGTACACCCGCGTCAAGGAGGTGTCGCTGGGCTTCGAGGGCGCCGACGCCCCGACGCACATCTGGCACGACTTCATGGTCGCGGCGCACGAGGGCAAGCCCGTCGAGCAGTTCCCGGCGAAGGCCGGCATGGGCAGCCCGGAGAACATCGTGCCGAGCCCGACGCCCACCCCGTCTCCCAGCCCGGAGGACGGCGGCGGCGGGTTCCCCAACGACATGCCGACCGACTTCCCGAACGGCGGCGGCGACGGCAGCGGCGGCGACGGCTCCTGTCTGCCCGGCGACCTGTCCTGTGACGGCGGCGCCGGTGGTGGCGACGACGGCGTGGGTCTCGACCTCGGCGAGGACGGCCCCGGACAAGGGGGGCCGCCGGGAGGACCGGGGGGACAGGGCGCTCCGGCCGACGGCGGCAGCGCCCCGGCGTCGGCGCCCGTGCCGCAGTCCGGGACCAGTCCCTGATCCCGTCCCGGGTCGTCCCGAGACCATGAGCCCGGGACGTCCCTGAGACCGTGACGAGAGGGCCCGCGGCGACACGCCGCGGGCCCCCTCGACTCGCCGGAGTCGCCAACTCACGGCGTTCGATGGTGCAATACCCACCATGACGACCCGGACCACGAACGACTCCGCCCCGATGCCCGGGGTCGCCGCGCGAACGGTGCCGTACCTGCCTCTCGGGCTCCTCGCGGGACTCGGCGCCGTCCTCGCCTATCTGTGGAAGTATCCCTGCCGGTTCGGCGGCGCCTGGGACGGCGGAATCGGGCAGTACACGCACTTCTGCTACACCGACATCTATCCGCTGTTCTGGGCGGAGAAGCTCAACGAGGGCAAGGTCCCGTACGTCGACTACCCGGTCGAATATCCGGTCGGCATCGGCGGGATCATGGAGTTCGCCCGGCGTCTCGCCGGCGGCGACGGGGTCGTGTTCTACGACGTCACCGTGGTCCTGATGGGTCTTGCGCTGGTCGCGGGCGTGCTGCTGACGGCCGCGCTCGCGGGCCGCCGCCCCTGGGACGCCCTGTGGTACGCCATCGGCCCGGCCGTCATCCTCTGCGCGTACATTAACTGGGACCTCGCCGCGGGCGCGCTCGCGCTGGGCGGCCTGCTGGCCTGGGCCCGGAACCGGCCGTGGCTGGCCGGCGTGCTGCTGGCCCTCTCCGTGGCCACGAAGTTCTATCCGCTGATGTTCTTCGGCGCGTTGTTCCTGCTCACCCTGCGTACGGCCAGGTGGGTGCCGTTCCTGAAGACCGTCGCTGGAGCGGCGGGCGCCTGGCTGCTGGTCAACGTGCCGATCATGATGGTCAACTTCGAGGGCTGGCAGCGGTTCTACGCCTTCAGCAGCGAGCGCGGCGCCGACTGGGGCGGCCTGTGGTTCTTCTTCCAGAAGACGCAGTGGTTCGGCCACGACCGGCCCGAGTTCCTGGCCTTCCTCGGGGACTCCGAGAAGCTGAACACGATGGCCATGGCGGCGCTGGCGGTGCTGCTGCTGGGAGTGGCCGTGCTCGCCCTCGTCGCGCCGCGACGGCCGCGCCTGATGCAGCTGTGCTTCCTGGCCCTGGCCGCCTTCATGATCACCAACAAGGTCTGGTCGCCGCAGTACGTCCTGTGGCTGGTGCCGTTCGCGGTGCTGGCCAGGCCGAGGTGGGGGGCCCTCGCCGCCTGGCAGGTGGCCGAGTGCTGGTACTTCTTCTCGATCTGGCTCTACCTGATCACCCAGATCCCCGACCAGGCCTCGCTCGGCATCGGCGACGACCCGTACTTCCTGTCGGTCTGGGCCCGGCTGCTGACCATCCTCGTTCTCATGGGGCTGGTGGTCTGGGAGATCCTGCGCCCCGAACACGACGTCGTCCGGCAGGGGGATGTGGACGATCCGTCCGGCGGCCCGTTCGACCAGGCCGAGGACCGTTTCGTACTGCGCCGCGCGTTCCTCTCCCGGGGCGGGAGCGAGGAGCGTGGCGGACCGGAGGAACGGGGCGGAGAGGCGCAGCCCGAACCGGTCTGAGTCATGAATCTTTCATCGGATTTCGCGGCCCGTGCGAGCCCTCTCCGGACGTCCCCGGGAGACGCGCGCGCGGGCTTCGCGTAACGTCGCTCGCAAGCGTGCGGCGAACGGGGAGGAGACGGTGATGCGCCGGAGGCCGCCATGGCTTCTGCTGCTCGTGTGGACGGTGACCCGGGCGGGGCTGTTCCTCGTCGCGACCCAGACCATCCCGACCGGCCACGGCGACTCGTTCAGCAACGACGTCACCCTCTACCAGGGCTGGTCGGACGTCCTGGCGCGCGGGGAGTTCCCCTCGGGGGACGACAAGTGGCAGTATCCGCCGTTCGCGGCGCTGCCGATGCTCCTCCCCAGGCTGCTGCCGTTCGAGTATCACGTCGCCTTCTATCTGCTGTCCCTACTGTGCGACCTCGCGATCCTGTTCCTGGTGTGGCGGTTCTCGCGCTCCCCGCGCGGCGGAGGCCGCACCGGCCCGTGGGCGTGGACCATCGGCGCGGCCCTGCTCGGGCCGGTGCTCCTCGGCCGGTACGACCTGATGGTCACCCTGGTGGCGGTGCTGGCGCTGACGGCCTCGGCGCACCCGGTGGTGCGCGGGGCGCTGATCGGCGTCGGGCTCATCGTCAAGGTGTGGCCGGTCGCGCTGCTCACCGGCCTGCGGCGGTGGCGTGAACTGCTGACCGCCACCGGCTCCACGATCGTCGTCGCGGTGGCCGGCTGCGGCATGGCCGCGCTGACCCTGCCGCACGCGCTCGACTTCCTGACCGCGCAGCAGGAGCGGGGGCTGCAGATCGAGTCGCTCGCCGCGACGCCGTTCGCGCTCGCCCGGGCCGTCGGGTGGTGGGACGGCTTCACCACCTACCAGCACGGCTCGATGGAGGCCGTGGGCCCCGGCGTGGACACCGCGATCTGGGTGAGCCTGGCGGCCACGCCCGCGGCGCTCGTGCTGATCGGGGTGTGGTGGCTGCGCGCCGCTCCGAGCCCGCGCTCCTACTACGACGCCGCGCTCACCACCGTGCTGTTCCTGGTCGTCACGAGCCGGGTGCTGTCGCCGCAGTACTTCGTCTGGGTGATCGGCGTCGCCGCCGTCCTCCTGTCGGTGCGGCGCACGGAGCCGGGCCCGACGCAGCGGCCGGCCGCCTGGCTCGTCGTGGTCGCCGCCCTGCTCACCGGGATCATGTATCCCTGGGTGGAGCAGGACTACAGCTGGGAGGGCGCGCTGCCCGGCACCGTGGTGCTGACCCTCCGGAACCTGGTCTTCCTGGCCGCGGCGGTCACGTCGTACGTGCAGCTGTGGCGGGCCACGCGCAGGCCGAAGCCGGCGAAGAACGAGCAGGACGTTCCAGAAGCTCTACCCGTTTTCTGAGCTTCGCAATCCGCAGATTTATCCACAGGCTGTGGACGGCCGTTCTCTACAGGTGTTTGCGCAGGAACGCGATGTCCTCGGCCTGACCCTCGAACGGTGTCTCGACCACGATCGGCGCGCCGGCCGCGCGGCAGACCGCGAGGATCAGCTCGGGGTCGATCCGGCCGGCGCCGAGGTTGGCGTGCCGGTCGGCGCCCGAGTCGAACGCGTCCCGCGAGTCGTTGCAGTGCACGAGGTCGATCCGGCCGGTGATCGCCTTCACCCGCTCCACCAGCCCCGCGAGCTCCTCGCCGCCCGCGTGGAAGTGGCAGGTGTCGAGGCAGAAACCGACCATCGACGCGTCCGGCGCCCCCGCCGTCGCGGCGTCCCACAGCCGGGCGATCCGCTCCAGCCGGCGCGCCATCGCGTTGCCGCCGCCCGCGGTGTTCTCGATCAGGACGGGAATCGGGCACTCGGTGCGCTCGAAGACCTTGCGCCAGTTGTCGAACCCGGTCTGCGGGTCGTCGCCCGCGTTGACGTGCCCGCCGTGGACGATCAGCCCCTTGGCGCCGATCGACGCCGCCGCCTTGAGGTGCGCGTCCAGGAGCTTGCGGCTCGGGATGCGGATGCGGTTGTTCGCGGTCGCCACGTTGATGACGTACGGCGCGTGCACGTAGACGTCGACGTCCGACGCGCGCAGGGCGTCGGCCGTGGCCGGGAGCACGGGGCTCTTCCAGCCCTGCGGGTCGCCGAGGAAGAACTGCACCACCTCGGCGTCGCGGGCCGCCGCGTGCGCCAGCGGGTCGTCCTGGTCGACGTGGGCCCCGATCCGCGGGCCGGCGCTGTGGCTGTCCATGGAGGTCCTCCAACACATGCGTGCCTGGTGAGCGGCTGCCGGACGCGGAGGGCGAACTGTAGGCGCTCTCCAAGAGCGTTTCAAGAGGGCGTGCTGTTTCAAGAGAGCACGCAGGGGAAGTCGCGTGTCACGCGCCCTGAGACCCGCGCGCCGATCCTACTTCGTCAGGGAGACGAGCATGAGATATCGCTTAGGCAGCTTCATCCTTCTCATCTACATCCTCGTCGGCCTCTACGTGGCCTGGATCCACCACTACATCACCCCCACCCTCATCAAGCAGGTCGCCCAGGCCCTGATCGCGGTCTTCCTGTGGTTCCTCGTGCTCCTCGGCGTCGACCTGCACATCGGCGGCTGAGGCATACCCGGTCGGAGCGGCGCCGCGGAGACGAGCCCGTCGCGCAGAGTTCGACAGGGTTCGATCGCGCGGGGTTCTCTTGCGCAGTGGTCAGTTGCGCAGGGTGAACCCGCGTGGGAAGAACCCGCCGTGCGCGATCCCCAGCGCCGCGCCGACGAACGACCCCACGATCCCCACGATGATCAGTGCTCGTTGCCTGCTGGTCGACGAGACGAACTGCGCGTAGAGGCCGCCCCAGAACCCGGCCGCGCCGACCCATGACGCGACCATGTGCGCCCGCACGACGAACCCCGTGACGAACGCCACCAGACCACACGCGAGCGTGGCGATCGTCATCGCGTTCTCCCGCGGGTGCGGCCGCCCGTCGGTGTTCAGCGTCAGGCGAACGGGGCGCCTCTTTCCCCGGCCGATGACACGTGGCATCACGCCTCCCCCCTCTGACCTCCAGTTTCGCTCTCCGTCCGGCTCACGGCCAAGGGGCTGGTAGCCTTGTTCGACTGCGTCTGACACAGCGCGGGCGGCTGACCGCCCGGCATCGCGCAGGGTCCTCCTGTCACGGCAAGGTGTCGTGACCGCAAGAGTCCAGAGGAGGTTGGATAACACATGCGTCGCTACGAGATGATGGTCATCCTCGACCCGTCCCTCGACGAGCGCACCGTGCAGCCGTCGCTCGACCAGTTCCTCGCCGTCGTCCGCAATGACGGCGGAAGCGTGGAGAAGGTCGACGTCTGGGGCCGTCGCCGCCTGTCCTACGACATCGAGAAGAAGTCCGAGGGCATCTACGCGGTGGTCGACCTGACCGCCGAGCCCGCCACCGTGAAGGAGCTGGACCGCCAGCTCAACCTGAACGAGGGCATTCTCCGCACCAAGGTCATCCGCCCCGAGCTGCACTAGACGGCTCCGAAGCCCGGCGGTTTGTCGGGCCCGAGCCGTACTCTGAGCCCTTGACGGCTCAGCTGACGGGATAGGAAGGCGAAAGCGACCGATGGCAGCAGGCGACACACAGATCACCATTGTCGGCAATCTTGTCGACGACCCGGAGCTGCGCTTCACCCCGACGGGGCAGGCCGTGGCCCGGTTCCGCATCGCGTCCACTCCGAGGTTCCTGGACAAGCAGACCAACGAGTGGAAAGACGGCGAGGGCCTGTTCCTCACCTGCAACGTCTGGCGGCAGGCGGCGGAGAACGTCGCCGAGAGCCTCCAGCGCGGCATGCGGGTGATCGTGCAGGGACGGCTGCGCCAGCGTTCGTACGAGACCAAGGAAGGCGAGAAGCGCACGGTCTACGAGGTCGAGGTCGACGAGGTCGGCCCCTCGCTCCGCAACGCGACGGCGAAGGTCAACAAGACCTCGCGCCAGGGCGGAAGCGGCGGCGGGGGCTTCGGCGGCGGCCCGGCCAACGACCCGTGGGCGTCCGCGTCTCCCGCTCCGCAGGGTGGCTACGGCTCCGGCGGAGGGGGCGGTGGCGGTTTCGGCGGCGCTCCCCAGGGTGGCGGCGGCTTCGGCGGCGACTTCAGCGACGAACCGCCCTTCTAGGGAAACGACCTTCGGGAACGACCCGGTCCCGGGCCTTCCGGTCCCACTCACCGTAAACACAACCGAGCGACCATTCCCGCGAAACGCGGGGCTCTGAAAGGAGCACCACGATGGCGAAGCCGGCAGTGCGCAAGCCGAAAAAGAAGGTTTGCCTCTTCTGTCACGACAAGATCTCCTACGTCGACTACAAGGACACGGCGCTGCTGCGGAAGTTCATCTCCGACCGCGGCAAGATCCGTGCCCGCCGGGTGACGGGCAACTGCACCCAGCACCAGCGCGACGTGGCCACCGCTATCAAGAACGCTCGTGAGATGGCCCTGCTGCCGTACACGAGCACCGCGCGCTGAGAAGGGAGACCCAGGACATGAAGCTCATTCTCACCAATGAGGTCTCCGGGCTCGGCGCTCCCGGCGACGTTGTCGAGGTCAAGGACGGCTACGGCCGCAACTACCTCATTCCCCGTGGCTTCGCCATCCGCTGGACCCGCGGCGCCGAGTCGCAGGTCGCCTCGCTGAAGAAGGCACGCGCCTCCCGCGAGATCCGCGACCTCGGCTCCGCCAAGGAGGTCGCCGGCCAGCTCGGCGCGCTCAAGGTCAAGCTGAAGGTCCGCGCCGGCGAGTCCGGCCGGCTGTTCGGCTCGGTCACGACCGGTGACATCGCCGACGCCGTCAAGGCCGCCGGCGGTCCCCAGCTCGACCGCCGCCGCATCGAGATCGGCAACGCGATCAAGAGCGTCGGCACCCATAAGGTGAGCGTCCGGCTGCACCCGGAGGTCGCCGCCACCATCGATGTCGAGGTGGTCGCGGGCTGACACCCGCAGCACGTCCGTCGAGGGCCCTTCTCCGTCCGCGGAGAGGGGCCCTTCGTCGTCCCGGCCGTTCCGGAGGGCCTGGATGTCCGCGATATCCCCAGGTAAAGGGGGGTTATGCGGAACGCTAGTATCGTCCCATCCGTTTCAACGGATTTCGTGGAAAGACCCTCTGATGGAGGCTGTGATGCGCCGTCCCTCTCTCCTGCTGGCGTCAGGCGCCCTCACGCTGGCGGCCGCCGCCTGCGCCCCGGCGAACGACGCCTCCACCACCGCGAGCTCTTCGGCGGGCACGTCGGCGGGTGCCTCCACGGGCGCCGACGCCTGCGCCAAGGAGAGCCTGAAGCTCACCACCCCCGGCAAGCTCACCGTCGGCACGGACAAGCCGGCGTACGAGCCGTGGTTCAAGAACGACGACCCTTCCAGCGGCCAGGGGTTCGAGAGTGCCGTCGCCTACGCGGTGGCCGGGCAACTGGGCTTTACCCGGGACGAGGTCGCGTGGACGGTCGTGCCGTTCGACTCGTCGTTCGCCCCCGGGCCCAAGCAGTTCGACTTCGACGTCAACCAGATCTCCATCACCCCCGAGCGGGCCAAGGCCGTCGACTTCAGCCAGGGCTACTACACGGTCAAGCAGGGCGTGGTCGCCCTGGAAAGCGGCAAGTACGCTTCCGCCACCAGCCTCGCCGATCTCAAGGACGCCAAGATCGGGGTGCAGGCGGCCACCACCGCGCTGCAGGCCGTACGGTCGGTCATCCAGCCGGCCGAGGACCCGAGCGTGTTCAACCAGCAGGTCGACGCGATCACGGCGCTGAAGAACAAGCAGATCGACGCCATCGTCGTCGACCTGCCCACCGCCTTCTACGTCACGGCTGCGCAGGTCAAGGGCTCGAAGATCGTCGGCCAGTTCGCCGCGACCGGCGGCGAGCCGGAGGAGTTCGGCCTGCTGTTCCAGAAGGGCAGCTCCCTGGTGAGCTGCGTCGACAAGGCGCTCGGCGAGCTTCGGAGCTCCGGTGAGCTGGCGAAGATCGAGGGCGAGTGGCTGACCGCCGCCGCGGGCGCGCCGGAGCTCAAGTGACCGACGGGCACGCGGCGGCGCCGTACGGGCCGCCCGGCTGGGAGGACGATCCCGATCGCGATCCGGCCGGGCCGGGCGATCCGCCGGAGTGGGTGAAGAGCGAGCGGCAGCTTCGCCGGGAGGCGGAGCTGCGCGCCCGCGGGCGGCGGTCGGTGTCCATCGCCACCGCCTCCACCATCGTCGTGGTGGTCGCCCTGGTCGTCGGGATCACCAAGTCGCCGGGGTGGCCTCGCGTCCAGGAGACCTTCCTCAGCCCCGAGGCGTTCGTCGCCGCCCTGCCCGACGTGCTGCGCGGGTTCCTGCTCAACATCAAGATCTTCCTCATCGCCGAGGCGTTCATCCTGGTGGTGGGCCTTCTCGTCGCGCTGGTGCGCGGCCTGCGCTCGCCGGTGTTCTTCCCGCTGCGCGCGCTCGCCGTGCTCTACACCGACGTCTTCCGCGGCATCCCGACCATCCTGCTCATCTATCTGGTCGGGTTCGGCATCCCGGCGCTCCAGTTGCAGGGCGCGCCGAGCGACCCCGTCACGCTCGGCATCATCGCGCTCGTCCTGTCCTACGGAGCGTACGTCGCGGAGGTGTTCCGGGCGGGGATCGAGTCGGTGCACCCGAGCCAGCGGGCGGCGGCGCGGTCGCTGGCCCTGAGCCACGGCCAGACCATGCGCTACGTGGTGCTGCCCCAGGCCGTCCGCCGGGTGGTCCCGCCGCTGCTCAACGACTTCGTGTCGCTGCAGAAGGACACCGCCCTGGTGGCCGTGCTCGGGCCGCTGGAGGCGCTGCGGCAGGCTTACATCCACGCCTCCTACGACTTCAACTACACGCCCTATCTCGCCGCCGCGCTGCTGTTCATCGCGCTGACCGTGCCGATGGCGCGGCTCACCGACCATCTCGCCGCGCGGGTCGCCCGGCGCCAAGCGGGAGGCGGCACGGCATGAGCCTGCTCACGATCGAGGGCGTCTGGAAGCACTACCACGGGCAGAGCGTGCTGCGCGGAATCGACCTGGAGGTCGCCCCGCACGAGGTGGTCTGCCTGATCGGGGCGTCCGGCTCGGGCAAGTCGACGCTGCTGCGCTGCGTCAACCTGCTGGAAACCATCGACGACGGTGCGATCCACCTGGACGGGACGGAGATCACGGACCCGCGGGCCGACGCGGACGACGTCCGCCGCCGCATCGGCATGGTGTTCCAGGCCTACAACCTGTTCCCGCACATGACCGTGCTGGAGAACATCACGCTCGCGCCGCGCAGGGTCCACGGCGTACGGGCGGAGGAGGCCGAGGCGCGGGCGCGCGAGCTCCTGGACAGGTTCGGGCTGGCCGGCAAGGCGGACGAGTATCCCGACCGGTTGTCCGGCGGGCAGCAGCAGCGCGTCGCCGTGATCCGCGCGGTCGCGACCGGCCCGCGCCTGCTGCTGCTCGACGAGGTGACCTCCGCGCTCGACCCGACGCTGGTCACCGAGGTGCTGGGGATCATCCGCGAGCTCAAGGACACCGGGATGACCATGATCCTGGCCACCCACGAGATGGGCTTCGCCCGGGACATCGCCGACAAGGTCTGCTTCCTCGAAGGCGGCGTGCTGCTGGAGAGCGGCCCGCCCGGGCAGATCTTCACCGAGCCCCGGCACCCCCGCACCCGCGCGTTCCTCCAGCGGGTGCTGGAGGCCCGCCGCATGTGAGTCAGGTCGCCGTCCGCGAGGTGCCGGTGACCATCCAGGCGGTGCCGTACGCGCGGACGCCGAGCGTGACCAGCCGGGCGGCCATCCAGGCGCCGAGCGCGAGCCACAGGGCGACCAGCGTGTCCGCGACCATGGCGAACGGCAGGAAGGCCAGCGTCGTCCACAGCCCGGCGTGGGCGAGGTAGCGCTGGTCGCCGGCGCCGATCAGCACGCCGTCCAGCACGAACACGACACCCGCGACGGGCTGGAGGAGGGCCACCGGCCACAGCACGGCCAGCAGCTCGGCCGCGGCCTCGCCCCGCGCGTCGAACAGGGCCGGGACCAGCGGCCGGGCGGCCAGCACGAGGGCCCCGAACACCACGCCGCAGGCGACCCCCCAGATCAGCATGCGCCGGGTCGCCGCGCGGGTGCCCGAGGTGTCTCCCGCGCCCAGCGCCCGGCCGGTGATGGCCTGACCGGCGATCGCGATGGCGTCGAGGGCGAAGGCGAGGAACGTCCAGATCCGGGTCGCGATCGTGTGCGCGGCGATCCGCTCGTCACCCATGCGGGTGGCGATCGCCGCGGCGACGAGCAGCACCGCCTGCAGGCACGCCGTACGGACGACCAGGGCGAGCCCGGCCGTTCCGGCGGCGCGCAGCCCCGCGAGGTCGGGCAGCAGCGAGGCGCCGTGCGCGCGGGCGGCGCGCACGACCATCACGAGATAGGCCGCCGCCGCGAGGGCCTGGGCGAGCACCGTGCCCCAGGCCGACCCGGCGAGCCCCCAGCCGAGCCCGAGCACGAACCAGGCGTTGAGCAGACCGTTCAGGGCGAAGGACGCCACGGAGACCACGAGCGGCGTGCGCGTGTCCTGCATCCCGCGCAGCACGCCGGTGCCGGCGAAGACCAGCAGCATCGCGGGGACGCCGATGAGGCTGATGCGCAGGTAGGTGACGGCCTCCGTGGCGAGCTGGCCCACTGCTCCGAACAGGTGTACGATAAACGGAGCAAGAGGCCAGCACGCCACACCGACGGCCAGGCCGATGATCGCGGCCAGCCACAGGCCGTCCATCCCCTGGCGCATCGCCTGCCTGACGTCCCCCGCCCCGAGCCTCCGCGCGACCGCGGCCGTGGTGGCGTACGCGAGGAACACGCACAGCCCGACGAGAGCCGACAGTGCCGCGCTGGCCACACCGAGCGCGCCCAGTGCAGGATCGGGGAGGTGGCCGACGATGACGGAGTCGGTGAGCAGGAAGAGCGGCTCGGCCACGAGTGCCCCGAATGCCGGGATCGCGAGCCTCAGGATCTCCCTGTCGTGGGCGCGTCCGTGTCCTGTTCTGGGGGTAAGGGACATAAGCCTATTTTGCGGCTTACGAGGTGATGCTCGACCGGCATCGCGAATCCGTCTGCGACTTTCTTTCCTCCACAGGCGGTGGACAGCGAAACCGCAGGTGACGAGGGATTTCCGGGATGAGGCCGCGACTGTGTCCACAGGCTCGTCCCCAGGCTTCCCACATGTCACGGCCGTGCCTGCACACGTTGTCCACAGGCTTGTCCACCGGCCGGGTTGCCGCCCTGCCCCGAGGTTGGGGAGACTGTCGCACTCGGGTTGGGGATGCTGTGACCGCTGGGCAGGGGGTGTGAGGTGAGCGTGCTCGACTTCCCGGGAGGCCCGGGAGGCTCCGAATCGTCGTTCGAGCGGACGCCGCCGCACAACATCGAGGCCGAGCAGTCGGTGCTGGGCGGCATGCTGCTGTCCAAGGACGCGATCGCCGACGTCATCGAGGTGCTGCGGGCCGACGACTTCTACCGTCCGGCCCACCAGATCGTCTTCGACGTGATCACCGACCTGTACGGCCGGGGCGAGCCCGCCGACTCGGTGACCGTCTTCGACGAACTGCAGAAGCGCGGCGAGGTCGCCCGCGTGGGCGGCGGCGCCTACCTGCACACCCTGACCGCGATCGTGCCCACCGCCGCGAACGCCGGCTACTACGCGAAGATCGTCCGGGAGCAGGCCGTGCTGCGGCGCCTCATCGAGGCGGGCACCCGCATCGTCTCCTACGGCTTCGGCGGCCAGGGCGAGGAGGTCGACGACCTGGTCGACCGCGCCCAGGCCGAGATCTACAAGGTCACCGAGCGCCGCACGTCCGAGGACTACCTCCCGCTGTCGGACATCATGCCCTCCGCCCTGGACGAGATCGAAGCCATCGGCAGCCGCGGCGGCCAGATGGTCGGCGTCCCCACCGGCTTCCAGGACCTCGACGCCCTCACCCACGGCCTCCACCCCGGCCAGATGATCGTCGTAGCCGCCCGCCCCGCGATCGGCAAGGCCCTCGCTCTCGACACACCCCTGCCCACACCCGACGGATGGACCACGATGGGGGAGGTGCGGGTCGGCGACCGTCTCATCGATGCCGACGGCCGCCCGACCCGTGTGGTGGCCGCCACGGACGTCATGGTGGACAGGCCCTGCTACGAGGTCGAGTTCAGCGACGGCACGGTCATCGTGGCCGACGCCCGGCACCAGTGGCGGACGAGCACCCGGGCCAGTCGGCGGCAGCGCTCCGAGAGCAGGACTGGTTTCCACTGGCCACAGGAGTCGCTGCAGCGCGTACAGGGTGCCTGCGGCGACTCGGCGGCCCGCCCCGACGAGCTGATCACATACCAGGAGGCGCTGGCCGTGGTCGGCTCGGAGTTCCGCAACGCGCTGCATACTGTGCAGCGCGTGGTCGGATCGGAAGAAAGGGCGCCCCGCCCGGTGAGCGGACCGGCCCGGAGCTATGTCTGGAACACGCCCGTGTACTCCCGCAGGCGACTCTTCGAGGCTCTGAGCGAGCACGTGAGCAGGCCGAAGAACGCCGCTGTCACCGTGGTGCACGACGACGTCGTGACCACCGAGCAGATCGCGGCCACCCTGCGCTGCACCTCGTCGGACAACCGTCCGAACCACGCGGTGGCCGTTGCGGCCGCGTTCGACCTGCCCGAACGGGATCTGCCACTCTCGCCGTACGTGCTCGGGGCCTGGCTGGGCGACGGCCACAGCGACAGCGCGAGGATCACCGCGGTCGAGCCCGAGATCATCGCCCAGCTGGAGGCGGAGGGACTGCGTGTAGTCCGGCTGGACTCCGGTATTCACCACACTCTCAAACTCCCCGAGACAGAGCTTCGGCCGGAGCGTCCCTGCGTCGTCTGCGGAACGCTGTTCGTGCCCAAGACATCTCAGGTGCGTACGTGCGGGCAGTCCTGTGGCGGCAGGGCCCGCTTCTTCTCGGCTCCCGTCGCCCCGCCGACCTGCGCCGACTGCGGCAGGCCGTCCTCCGGCGGGAGGCGATGCCAGCAGTGCCGTGACCACCACGGCACAGTGCAGGCGATCCTGCGCAGCTTGGGGGTGCTCGGGGACAAGCACATTCCGGCGGTATACCTGCGCGCCTCCGAGCGCCAGCGACGGGATCTCCTTGCTGGGCTCCTGGACACCGACGGCTATGTGAACCGCGGTGGGCAGGTGCAACTCGCTCTCACGAACCGCAGGCTCGCCGAGGACGCGTTCGAACTCGTGCTCAGCCTGGGCTACAAGGCGACGATGAGGACGAAAGCGGTCAAGGGCAGGACCGCTGAGTCGTCCACCTGTTACATGATCAACTTTACTCCGGCAGAGAAGGTCTTCCGTCTCCCGCGTAAGGCCGGCAGGCAGGTGGTGAAGGCTCACCCGTCCACCCGGGTGCGATACATCGTGGATGTACGCCCGGTGCCCTCCGTGCCGGTCAGGTGTGTGGAGGTTGACAACGCCGATCACATGTACCTTGCCGGCAGGTCGTGTGTCCCCACCCACAACTCGACGCTAGGTCTGGATTTCGCCCGGTCTGCGGCGATCAAGCATGGGATGACCACGGTCATCTTCTCGCTGGAGATGTCGCGCAACGAGATCACGATGCGCCTGCTGTCGGCGGAGGCGCGGGTCCCGCTGCACACGATGCGCTCGGGCTCGATGAGCGACGACGACTGGACCCGGATGGCCCGCCGGATGGGGGAGGTCGCCGAGGCGCCGCTCTTCATCGACGACTCCCCGAACATGTCGATGATGGAGATCCGGGCCAAGTGCCGCCGCCTGAAGCAGCGGCACGACCTGCGCTTCGTGATCGTCGACTATCTGCAGCTCATGAGCTCGCCGAAGAAGACCGAGAGCCGTCAGCAGGAGGTCTCCGAGCTGTCCCGGGCGCTCAAGCTGCTGGCCAAGGAGCTGGAGGTGCCGGTCATCGCCATCTCCCAGCTCAACCGTGGCCCGGAGCAGAGAACGGACAAACGACCCCAAGTGTCCGATCTTCGCGAATCGGGATCTATCGAGCAGGACGCCGACATGGTCATCCTGCTGCACCGGGAGGACGCGTACGAGCGGGAGTCGCCGCGCGCGGGCGAGGCGGACCTGATCGTGGCCAAGCACCGAAACGGCCCCACGGCCACGGTCACCGTCGCCTTCCAGGGCCACTACAGCCGCTTCGTCGACATGGCCACCCACTAGTGCCTCTCCCGGGACAGGTGGTGGCGGGGCGCCGAGTGTCTCAGCCGGTGGGGAACGACACCTTCGTCAGTTCTTCGGAGACTTGCCAGACGCGTCGGGCGTCCTCGGTGCCGCGCAGGCGGGAGTAGAGCTTCTGTTCGGCGGGCGGGCCTCCGAGGTGCCCGAGCCCGCTCGGGCCGTAGAGGCCGCCGGGCCGGGCTTCGGGGGCCGTCGCGGCGTACAGGGCGGGGAGCGCCGCGGTCTCGGCGGTCCCGAGGAGGATGCCCCGGCGGGACAGGGCACCGATGAGTTTCCTGCCTCCGGTCTCCGTGTCGCGGCCGACTTCGGGGCGCGCGGCGAGCAGGTTGGTCGGGGCGACCCCGGGGTGGGAGAGGTTGCTCGTGATGCCCCAGCCATGGGTCCGGCTGAGCCGGTCGAGTTCGAGGCCGAAGAGCCCGAAGGCGATCTTCGACTGGCTGTACGCCTTCATGCCGTCGTAGGAGCGTTCCCAGTTCAGGTCCTGCCAGTTGATGCCGCCCCGGTTCGCGGCGACGCTGATCTGCGAGGTCACGCGGGCCTGTCCGGCGCGCAGCAGCGGAAGCAGGTGAGCCACCAGGGCGAAGTGGCCGAGGTGGTTGGTGCCGAACTGGAGCTCGAACCCGTCGGTCGTCGTCTGGCGGTCGGGCGGGGTCATCACCCCGGCGTTGTTGACGAGGATGTGGATCGGGCGGCCTTCCTCGCGCAGGGTGTCGCCGAGGGCCGCGACGGAGGCGAGTGACGACAGGTCGAGGGCGTGGAGCGACACGTCGGCTCCGGGGGCCGCCTGCGAGATCCTGTCGACCGCCGCCCGGCCCTTGTGCGGGTTCCGTACCGGCAGGAGGACCTCGGCCCCGGCCGCGGCGAGCCTCGTCGCGAGTCCGAGGCCGATGCCGTCGCTCGCTCCGGTGACGAGCGCGCGCCGCCCGGTGAGGTCGGGCACGGTGATGTCGATGGGTCTGCGCGGCATGCGCTCCTCCTGGGGTCGTTTTCGTGAACCGTCGGCGCTGGTGGGGGACCGCCCGGGTGAGGGACGGGACGTCCGGCGGACCGAGGGTCTACGGGCTTCGTTCCCCAATGTATGCAACGATTACAATGTATGCAATGCATACAACGCAGGAGTGATCGGATTAGGCTGACGGCATGAAGAAGCGCCCCTACCACCACGGAGACCTCCGCGCCGCCCTGCTCGAACGTGCCGAGCAAACGCTGCGCGAGCGTGGATCGGGCGCGCTGTCACTTCGTGAACTCGCCCGCGACCTCGGTGTGAGCCCGGCGGCGCCCAGTCGCCACTTCAAGACCAAACAGGCGTTGCTGGACGCCCTGGCCCTGGACGGCTTCGAACGGCTCGTCGAAATCACCGCGGCCGCCCAGGACGGCGCCGGCGAGACGTTCGGCGAGCGCCTGAACGTCATGGCCCGGGCCTACGTGGGCTTCTCCGTGGCGAACACCGCCCTGCTCGACCTGATGTTCTCGACCAAGCACAGCCCGGAGGCGTCACAGGCGCTGGGAGCGGCCGCCGGCCGGTGGATCGAGCAGAGCCTGGAACTGGTCAGCACCGGGCAGCGCCGGGGCGAGGTCCGCGAAGGACCGCTGGACCGTATCGCCCTGACGGTGTTCGCGCCGCTGCACGGATACGTCGGCCTGGCGGTGAGCGGCGTGCCGCTGCCCGAGACGGACGAGCACGGACTCGACGACGTCATCGCGTCCATCATTCGTGCGTGCAGGCCGGAATGAGCCGGGCCGGCCGTGGCCACGGCGCCGGGTCTGTCCGCGGTTACAGACGGTTCATGCGGGCCGCGGGCCGGGCGCGGTGGTTCCGGCTGGCCCAGTGGTTCCGGCCGGCCCAGTGGTTCCGGTAAGCCCCGTGGTTCCGGTGAGCCCCATGGTTCCGGTGAGCCCAGTGGTTCCGGTGAGTTCGGTACTCTCGGGTTCGCTCTGGTGGGGCAGGGCCGCGATCCGCCCGGCGGCCCATTCGGCCCAGTCGCGCTGGGCGGCGGTCAGGCGCAGGCCCCACTCCAGCGCGAGGTCTCCGTACAGCCTCAGCGCGTCCTCGCCCTGGCTGATGACCTGTTCGCGCACCTCCCGGAGCGCGGCGTGCTCCTCGCGGGCCTGGACGGCCAGTCCCTCCAGATAACCGTGGGCCTCGTCCGGCGGGACCGTGTCGAGGAAGAACACCCGCAGCAGCATGTCGCTGCGCCGGTTCTGGGTGGGCGGCTCCTCCACCAGCCAGCGGCGCAGCTCGGCGAGACCGTCACCGGTGATCCGATATTCCTTGCGTCCGCGCGGGCCCTCGGCGGCGACCTCGATCAGATCCTCGCGGGACAGGCGGCCCAGCTCCGAGTAGAGCTGGCTCTGGGTGGCCGGCCACACGTTGGCCAGCGATATCTCGAACGTCTTCAGCAGGTCGTATCCGCTGGCCGGGCCGGCCGACAGGAGCCCGAGAAGTGCGTGACGAAGACTCATGCGCCAGATCCTACATTCCTGTGTTGACATGTCATCTCTGGAGCTTCTACTTTTGACATGTCACACATGGAACGTCGTCTCTCGAAGGAACCCCCAGTGCTCCGTTATGTCCTCACCTTCCTCCCCTGGATCGTCTTCTCCGTGCTCAGCACGAACGGCGAGGCGAGGTACGGAGCAGGAGCCGGTCTCCTCGTGTCGATCGTCCTGCTGGTCGCCGACCGGCGCGCCGGGCGCGGCTGGGACGAGATCGTCCTGGAGCTCAGCTCGGGCGTCTTCTTCGCGGCGCTCGCGCTCATCGCCTTCACGGTCACCCCGGCGCCGTTCGGCGCGTACGGACCGGCCGTGTCGGTCGGCTGGCTCGCTCTCACCGCCTGGGGGTCGCTGGCGGTCCGCAGGCCGTTCACGCTGGGCATGGCCCGCCGTTCCACCACCCCCGAGGTGCACGCGACCGAGATCTTCTACCGGGTCAACGCCGTCATCACCACCGTCTGGGCCGCCGCGTTCACGCTCAGCGCCGTCGCGCTCGCCCTGCTGCTCGCCTTCGAGCCGCAGGCCACCGCCGCCCTCGTCACCGTGAAGATCTGCGGTCTCGCCCTGCCCGCGCTCTTCACCGTCCGCTACCCCCGGATCGTCCGCGCCCGCTACAACGCCGCCCGCTACAACGCCGCCTGAAAGCCGCCTGAAACCCGTCGTACGAAAGCCGCCCTGAAAGGAGCCACGAGACATGACCACCGCCTCCTACCTCTCCGGCCGCCTCGCCCCCGTACCCGACGAGATCGACGCGCTCGACCTGCCCGTGGAGGGCGCCCTGCCGCCCGAGCTGACCGGCCGCTACTTCCGCAACGGGCCCAACCCCCGCCCCGGCGACGACCCCGGCCACTGGTTCGTCGGCCACGGGATGATCCACGGCATCCGGCTGCGCGACGGGCGCGCCGAGTGGTACCGCAACCGGTGGGTGCGCACCACCCGCCTCGACGGCGCGTCCTACCTCGGCGACAGGGGCGTCGACCTCGCCGCCGTCCCGGCGAACACCCACGTCATCCGGCACGCCGACAAGATCCTCGCGCTGGTCGAGAACGGCCTGCCGTACGTGATGACGCCGGAGCTCGACACGGTCGGCCCCTGCGACTTCGGCGGCCGGCTCGCCACCGCGATGACCGCGCACCCCAAGGAGGACCCGGTCACCGGGGAGCTGCACTTCTTCGGGTACGGCTGGGCGCCGCCCTACCTCACCTACCACCGCCTGTCGGCCGCCGGTGAGCTGGTGGAGACCCGTGAGGTCGAGGTGCCCGGGCCCACGATGGCGCACGACTTCGCGATCACCGCGAACCACGTCGTGTGGCTCGACCTGCCGGTCGTCTTCGATCTGACCATGGTGGGCCGGGGCATGCCGTACCGGTGGGACGACCTGTACGGCGCCCGGCTCGGCGTGATGAGCCGGAGCACCGGGAAGGTCCGGTGGTTCGAGATCGACCCCTGCTACATCTTCCACGTGGGGAACGCGAGCGAGGACGAGCACGGGCGGATCGTCGTCGACGCGGTGCGTTACGCACCGGAGGCGTTCCAGGCCTTCTGGCCGACCATCGGCGGCAAGGCCAATCCCGCCGCGCACACCGGCGGCGCGGCCCTGCACCGCTGGGTGCTCGACCCGGCGACCGGTGTGGCGAAGGACGAGGCCCTCGACGACCGGGAGGTCGAGTTTCCCACCGTCAACGAGACGCTGACCGGGCTGCGCAGCCGCTACCTCTACGCGGTCACCAAGGGCGCGGTCGTGAAGTACGACACGGGCACCGGCACGAGCCTGGCCCACGAGACGGGCGACCGTACGCCCGGCGAGGCCGTGTTCGTGCCCGCCGCCGGCGCAACCGGCGAGGACGCGGGCTGGCTGCTGTCGATCGCCGGCACCGACGACAGCGCCGAGCTGCTCGTGCTCGACGCGTCGGACCTGTCCCAGGTGGCGTCGGTACGGCTGCCGCGGCGGGTGCCCGCGGGATTCCACGGCTCGTGGATCCCCGACGCCTGAGAACCGCCGGCACGTCCGTACGGCCCGCGCGGAAGGTCCCCGCGCGGGCCGTACGGGCGCCGTATCTAGGGAACTGGCCGGAAGTGGGTGGTGACCCGGCCGTCGTCGAGCACGTGCAGGGCGACGGCGGGAGGCAGGTCGTGGTCGACCGGCGGGTGCGCGGAGGTCTCGGACGGCAGCAGCCCCGTGTTGACCACGCCCGGCGCGACCAGCAGCGGCAGCCCGGCGAACGTCGTGGCCGCGGCGGTGTGCGCGTGCCCGGCCAGCACTGCGATGGCGTGCGGGTGGCGGCCGAGGACCTCCGCCAGCCCCTCCGGCCGCCCGAGCCGGATGCCGTCCACGTACGGGATGCCGAGCGCGACCGCCGGATGGTGCATGCCGACGAAGGCCGGAACCCCGGGGGTCGCGGCGAGCACCGAGTCGAGCCAGGCCAGCGTGTCGTCGCTCAGCTCACCCTCGGGCCGCCCGGGGACGCTGGAGTCGCACAGCGCGATCGTCGCGTGGTCGAGGTTGAGTGCCTGGTTGACCGGGTGGTCGCCGTCCTGCTCCAGCAGGACCTTGCGGAGGTGGGCGCGGGTGTCGTGGTTGCCCGGGCACAGCACGAGCGGCACGTCGTCACCCGAGACGAGCTCACGGACGATCTCGTACTCCTCCATCGCGCCGTGGTCCGCGAGGTCACCGGTGAGCACGATCGCGTCGGGCCGCAGCGACCTCGCGTACGTGAGCGCGCGTGCGGCGCGCGAGGTGTTCCGCTCGCTTCCGTCGATGTGGATGTCGCTGACGTGCGCCAGCACGAGCATGTGATACCTCCGGCCATGGATGGGGGGCTACAGCTTCTCATGCGAGAGCGCGGCAGACGTGATCAAGAGACGCGGCCCGCGTGCATGCATCGCGAGCCGCCGCCCGTGAGCCGTCACCGGCGGGCCGCCGCCCGCGACCGCGCCGTACGCCGTGGGGCCGCTTCCGTCACGGCTTCAGGGCGGACCCCTCCGACAGCCGTTCGGCGAGGATCCGGGCCCGCGCGAGCTGCACCTTCCGCGCCTGGCCCGCCGCGAAGCCCAGCAGGAACCACGCCGCGCTCACGTCGAGCCGGTCGTCCACCCGGGTTCCCGTCCCCTCCGGGGACAGATCGAACCGGTAGCCGAGCCCGACGCCGCCCGGGCTGCGCACCTGCCCGCGTACGGACAGGCCCTCGGTGAGGAGCGTCACGGCGATGGGGTTGTCGTACTTGAGGCCGAGGAAGCGGAACCGCTCGACGGAGGTGTACCGCACCACCCCCGGCTCGGACCGGTCGACGTCGCGTACGGCGACCACGAGCGGCGACAGGCCGACATAGCTCTCGGGCGTCGTGAGATGCGCGAAGACCTTCTCCGGCGCGGCGTCCACCTGGAACGTGTTAAGCAGTACTCGTGTGGGCATTCCGGCTTCCTTCGGCTCAGGCGCGGCCAAGGCACGTGTCGATGCACGAAGTGTGACAGAACGCCGGACGCCGGATGATCTCCGGACGATCACGAAGACGTGTCGCGCAGAAAGGCGGCGGTCGCGTCGTCCGCCGGGTAGAACGACTCGATGGCCAGCTCGGAGACCGTGATGTCGAGCGGCGTGCCGAAGGTGGCCACAATGCTGAAGAACGACAGCTCCCGCCCGGCCCGCCGCACCCGCAGCGGCACCATGATGTCTCCCGGCCCGGGCAGCTCCACCTCCGGCTCGGGCTGGTCGCAGGGGTAGCCGCGCAGTTCGGCGTACAGCTCGGTGAGCCGGGGGTCGGCGGTGTGGGTGATCTGCCGTCGCAGCCGTCCGAGCAGGTGCGCCCGCCACTCGCCGAGGTTCAGGATGTGCGGCGCGAGGCCCTCCGGATGCAGGCTCGCCCGCAGCACGTTGCCCAGCAGGTCGGGATCGACGCCCTCGGCGAGCAGCGCGATTCCCTCGTTGGCGTCGACGAGCTCCCAGGCCCGGTCCACCACCACGGCCGGATAGGGGTCGTGGGCCGACAGCAGCCGGCGGATCGCCTCGCACACCGCCGCCATCCCCGGGGAGTCGAGCGGCGACTCGGCATAGACCGGGGCGTACCCGGCGGCCAGCAGCAGGTGGTTGCGCTCGCGTAGCGGGAGGTCCAGGTGCTCGGAGAGGTGGAGGACCATGTCGCGGCTCGGCGTGGCCCGGCCGGTCTCCAGGAAGCTGATGTGCCGCGTGGAGATCTCGACCCGGTTGGACAGATCGAGCTGGCTCAGCCGCCGGTGCTCGCGCCAACCGCGCAGGAGCTCACCGAACGGCCGCTGGTGGATCTGGGCGACGGTCACGCCCCCGACGCTATCTCCGGCCGGGCGGCGCGGCGATTACCCCTGGGGTAACCGCCGCGCCGCACCGGCCGCGGGCTCGTCCCTGCCCCCGCCCCCGCGACGGGGCACGGGACGGCCCGCGTCTCACTGCCACCGGTCTCACTGCCAGCGGAACAGCCGCGCCGCGGCGAGCCCGGCGGCCAGCGCCCAGCCCGTTAGTACGGCGAGGTGGACGGCCTGGGGACCCCCGCCGCCCAGCGCGTCCGTGAGCGCCTGCCCGAAGGCCCCGGTGGGAGTGAAGTCGCTGATCCGGCGCAGGATCTCCGGCATGAGCGGCCGGGGAAGCCACATCCCGGCCAGGAACAGCAGCGGGAACATGAGCGCGGCTCCTGCCCCCTGGACGACCTTGGCGTTCGGCGCCACGGCGGCGAGGAGGAGCCCGATGGCGAGCATCGTGGTCGAGCCCAGGACGAAGACCCCCGCGAAGGCCCAGGGCGAGCGGGGCGGCGGCACCCCGAGGAACACGTGCCCGAGCCCCAGCGTCAGCGCCGTCGCCACGATGGCCACACTCACGTTGATCAGCAGTTGCGCGGTCAGCAGGGCGACCGGCCGTACCGGCGTCGTGGACAGCCGCCGCAGCACGCCGCGCTCGCGGTAGGCCACCAGGACCGCCGGCAGCGCGCTGAGCGCGAGCGTCACGACCGACAGCAGCACCATCATCGCGGTGAAGGGCGCGTCAACGAAGCGCTGCCCGCCGAGGGACGGGTCCGCGTCGCGGAAGCCGGGGATCGTGGCGCCGAGGGTCAGCAGCAGCGCCACCGGCAGCACGACCGCGAAGAACACGGCGGCGGGCTCGCGGAGGAAGAGCCGGGCCTCCACGGCCGCGATCCGGACGAGAACCGGCGTACGGGCGGCGGTCATGATTCCTCCTGGGAGGGCGCGTGCGTGGGTGCGTGCGAGGGTTCGGTGAGGGCGAGAAACGCGTCGTCGAGGGTGGTGCGCTCCATGCGCAGGCCCCGCATCAGGGAGGCGGGCAGTACGGCCGTGACCGCGCTCAGCAGGTCGCCGTCGCCGGCGATCGTGGTCTCCCCGCCATCCACGGCGCCCTCGACGCCGCCATCCACGGCGCTCTTCACCGTGGCCGACGTCACCTCGGGCAGTGCCCGCAGCCTCGCGATCCGCTCGTCCGTCAGCGGCTTGTCCGTACGGAAGACCAGGCGCTGCTCGCCGCCGGCGCGGGCGACGAGCCCGGCGGGCGTGTCGACCGCGCGGACCCGGCCGCGCGAGATGACCGCGACCCGGTCGCACAGCCTCTCCACCTCCTCCATGAAGTGGGTGACGAGCAGGACCGTCACTCCCCGTCGCCTGATCCGGGCGACCAGTTCCCAGGTCTCCCGCCGGGCCTGCGGGTCGAGGCCGGTGGTGAGCTCGTCGAGGATCGCCACGCGCGGGCTTCCCACCAGCGCGAGCGCGACCGACAGCCGCTGGCGCTGCCCGCCGGAGAGCGTGGCGAACGACGCGCGGAGGTCGAGCCCGGCCTCGGCGGCCAGTGCCCGCCAGTCGGCGGGCCGGCGGTAGAACGAGGCGTAGAGCGACAGCGCCTCCCCGACCCGGATCTTGTCCGGCAGAGAGCACTCCTGGAGCTGCACGCCGACCTGCTCCTTCAAATCAGTGCCCGGGCCGACGTCCAGTTCGATCGTGCCTGACGTGGGGGTGCGCAGCCCGGCGACGCACTCGACCGTCGTCGTCTTGCCGGCCCCGTTGCGGCCGACGATGCCGAAGACTTCGCCCTCCTCCACGGAGAACGACACGTCCTCGACCGCCACGCGTGCTCCGTACGTCTTGCGGAGGTGGTCCACGGTGATGATTGCCATGTCGACGACGCTAGAAATAGGGCGGCCCGCCCGGAATGCGGCTGCGGACCCGGCGGGGGTGCACTTTTCCCCACCCCCGCCGGGCGCCCGGGCCCACTGTGCGGAACTGCCCGGAACTCGCAGACTGGACCCATGAACGCAGCTCGCCGGACCCTCGTCGCACTCGGCAGAGGCGCGGCCCTCACCGGCCTCGCCCTGCTGGGCCTGGCCGTCGCCCTGGTGATGCTGACGGCGGCACTGCTCACCTTCATGGTCGGCCTGGTCTTCGTCGTGTCCCCGGCCGTACGGCTCGTGCGGGCCGTGACCGGGCTGGCGCGCGATCTGTCCGGCCGCTGGTCGGGCATGCCGGTCGACGCCCCGTACCTGCCGGCGCCGCTTCCGCCGGTGCCGCAGGCGGACGGCTGGTACCGCGACGGCCGCACCCTGTACAAGAAGCCCACGATCCCGGCTTTCAACAAGCGGTGGAACTGGCTGATGAAGGACCCGGCGACCTGGCGCGACCTCGCCTACCTGCTCGCCGCGCCGGTGACCTGCGGGCTCGTGGCCGCCGCTCCGCTGCTCGCGACGGCGTACGGCGTCGTCCGGGTGGCGGGGGGCGATCCGCTGGGCGTGGTGTGGATCCTGCTCGCGGCGGGCGTCGCCTACTGGTACGCGCCGTGGGCCCTGCGCGTTTACGGCGGTGTCGCCGCCGTGCTCCTCGGGCCCACGGAGAAGGCGCGGCTGGCCCGGCGGGTCAGCCACCTGGACGCGGCGCGCACCGAGGCCGTCGACTCGCAGGCCGCCGAGCTGCGGCGGATCGAGCGCGACCTGCACGACGGCGCCCAGGCCCGTCTCGTCGCGATCGGGATGACGATCGGCGCGGCCGAGCAGCTGCTGGAGACCGATCCGCGGGCCGCCCGGGCGCTGCTCGGCAAGGCGCGGGACGCCTCGGCGGACGCGCTGCAGGACATCCGGCGGCTGGTGCGCGGCATCCATCCCCCCGTGCTCGCCGAACGCGGCCTCGGCGACGCCGTACGCGCACTCGCCCTGGACAGCCCGCTGCGCGCGCACGTGACCGTCGACGTGCCGGAGCGCGCGTCCGCGCCGCTGGAGTCCGCGGCGTACTTCGCGGTCAGCGAACTGCTGGCCAACGCCGCCCGGCACGGCGACGCGACCGAGGCGTGGGTGGACGTGAGCGCGCGGGGTCCCGCGCTGCGGGTCACGGTGACCGACGACGGCCGGGGCGGCGCGGACCCCGGACGCGGCACCGGTCTGCGCGGCATCGAACGCAGGCTCGGGGCGTTCGACGGCGTGTTCGCGCTGAACAGCCCGGCGGGCGGCCCGACCACGGCGGTCATCGAGCTGCCCCGGGCCTTCCCGCTGCGGACGGCGCCGCGGTCTCCGTGGCGCCTTCTCGGCGGCCTCTGCTGGGCGCTGTGGCCGATCGCGCTGTTCCCGCAGGGGCTGGTGGCGATGGTGCTCAAACTGCTCGGTTCGCCGGTGAAGTCCTGGTTCCTGGGGTTGCACATGCCCGAGCCCTTCCAGTGGCCGGTCATCGTCGGCATGATGCTGCTCGGCGGCGGCCTGCTGACCGTCGCGCTGACCACGACGGCGCGGGCCATGCGGGAGAAGGAGGGCGGCGGGTGCGGGTAGTCCTGGCGGAGGATCTGCACCTGCTGCGGGAGGGCCTGGTCCACCTGCTGCGCGCGCACGGCTTCGAGGTCGTCGCCGCGGTCGAGTCCGGCCCGGAGCTGCTCGCCGCGCTGGTCGGCGAGCGCCCGGACGTGGCCGTCGTCGACGTACGGCTCCCGCCGACGTTCACCGACGAGGGGCTGCAGGCCGCGCTCACCGCGCGGCGGAGAGTGCCGGGGCTGCCGGTGCTCGTGCTCTCCCAGCATGTCGAGCAGCTGTACGCCAGGGAGTTGCTGGCCGACGGCTCGGGCGGGGTCGGCTACCTGCTGAAGGACCGGGTGTTCAACGGCGAGCAGTTCGTCGACGCCGTACGCCGGGTCGCGGCGGGCGGCACGGCGATGGACCCGGAGGTCATCGCGAGGCTCCTGGCGAGCAACTCGCGCAACGAGCCGCTCGGCCGGCTCACCCCCCGGGAGCGGGAGGTGCTGGAACTGATGGCGGAGGGCAGGTCGAACGCCGCCATCGGCCAGCGGTTGTTCCTCAGCGACAGCGCGGTGGGCAAGCACACCGCGAACATCTTCGCCAAGCTCGGCCTCGCGCCCTCCGACGACGACAACCGCCGGGTGCTCGCGGTGCTGGCCTTCCTGGGGAGCAGGCCCGGCTGAGCCGTGTGCCCGACCCTTGTAATCGACGCTGTGACTCGCCCCATGTGACTCGTCCCGTGAATGTCGGTGCCGGGCGCTACCTTGGGAGTCGAGTCGTGGCACAGGCAGGTGGCACAGGCAGGAGGTCGGGATGAAATTCCAGGTGAACCGCGACGTTCTCGCCGAAGCGGTGGCGTGGGCGGCCCGGGTGCTGCCCGCCAGGCCCGCCGTGCCGGTCCTCGCGGGGCTGCTGCTGGAGGCGGGGGACGACCTGCGGGTATCCGCCTTCGACTACGACGTGTCGGCGCGGGCCGACGTCGAGGCCGAGGTGGCGGAGCCGGGGCGGGTGCTGATCCCGGGGAAGGTCCTCGCGGAGATCACCCGCAGCCTGCCCGCGCGGCCCGTCGAGATCGTCACCAGCGGGTCGGAGGCCGTGCTCACCTGCGGCAGCGCCGAGTTCGGCCTGCTGACCATGCCGGACGAGGACTTCCCCGCGATGCCGCCGATGCCGCCGAGGATCGGCGCCGTGGGCGGGGGCGTCTTCGCCACCGCCGTCAACCAGGTCGCGCCCGCCGCGAGCCGCGACGACACGCTGCCCATGCTCACGGGCATCCGGATGGACATCGAGGACGTGCGCGTCTCCCTGGCCGCCACCGACCGCTACCGCATCGCGGCGAGCGAGTTCCTGTGGCACCCGGAGCGGCAGGAGGAGCGGCACGGAGTGGTCGTGCCGGCGCGGGTGCTGGTCGAGGTGGCGCGCTCGCTGCGCGGCGGCGAGGTCGCGGTCGGGCTCGGCGACAACGTGGCCGGCTTCGAGAGCCAGGGCCGCACCACCACCGTCCGGCTGCTCGACGAGCAGTTCATCGACTACCGGGCCCGGCTGACCGAGCACTGGCCGATCCACGCCGACGTCCCGGTGGGGCCGTTCGTGGAGGCCGTCAGGCGGGTGACGCTGGTCGCCGAGCGCAACACCGCGGTCCGGCTGTCGTTCTCCCCGGGACAGGTGCTGATCCAGGCCGGCGGCGGCGACATCGGCAGGGGCGCGGAGGTCGTCGAGGCCGAGCTGGAAGGCCCGGACATCCAGATCGCCTTCCAGCCCCATTTCCTGCTCGACGGTCTCGCGGGCGTCGGGACCGAGCGGGCGCGCGTCCACCTGGACTCGCCGACCCGGCCCGCCCTGGTCACGGACGAGGGTGACGACCCCGGCTACCGCTACCTGGTGATGTCCCTGCGGCTGGGCTGAGCTCCCGGTCCCGGTTCCGGGAGCCCGGGGGCGGCTCAGGAGGTGAGCGTCGCCGACTCGGTGAGGGCGATGAGGATGTGCTCCATGCACGCGTGACCCGCCCGCTCCGCCGCGGTGGCGTCACCGGCGACGATCGCGCGGACGATGGCGTCGTGGGGGATGTAGTTCTGCTCCAGCGAGCCGCCGGCCGCGGCGATGCTCGCCCGGAGGGCCGCCGAGAAGTCGACGTACAGGTCGATCAGCACGGTGTTGTGGGTGGCCTCGACCACCGCCACGTGGAAGGCGAGGTCGGACTCGACGAACGCCTCCGCGTCGCCGTCCGCCCACGCCTTCTCCCGCGCGGCCAGCGCGGCCTCGATGGACGCGATGTCCTGGTCGGTGCGCCGCGTCGCCGCGAGCCGGGCCGCCTCGACCTCCAGGGCGCGACGCACTTCGAGGATCTCCAGCTGCTCGGCGGCCCGCAGCCGCCGGGCCATGGCGCCCGACAGCTCACTGGTGGCCCGCACGTACGTGCCGTCGCCCTGGCGGCACTCCAGCAGCCCGGCGTGGGTCAGCGCCCGTACCGCTTCGCGGACGGTGTTCCGGCCGACTCCGAGGTGCTCGGCGAGCACGGTCTCGGTGGGAATCTTGGCATGCATCTGCCAGGAGCCGGAGGTGATCTGCTCCTTGAGCTGGTCGATCACCTGGTCCACGAGAGACGCCCGCTGCGCCGTCCGCAGGCTCACAGTCAGCCTCCTTTGGGTAGCCAATCATCCGATGATGGAATGACTGGTCGACCCTAATTATTCCAGAGCTTCCGGAACAAATCCGGAGCTCCAGGGAGGCTATCGAGCGAGCGCCGCCGCGGTGGTGGAGCCCGGTATGTTCACGCGGATCCCCACGGCTTCCAGGGCTCTACGATATGCCTCCGTCTGCTGGTTGAGAGCACCGGCCTGGCCCCACAGGTCGCCGAGCATCCGCCAGGCCCGGGCGGTGTCCCGGTCCGGCGTCTCGCCTCCCAGCAGGTCATGGGCCCGGGTGAGCGCGGGCACCGGATCTTCGGACCGTGCCAAAGCGATCTCGGCGAGCACCATGTTGGCGGTGGCCGCCGTGGTCCCCCGGGCGTCGCCCAGCAGAACCAGTGCCTCGTCGGCGAGTTCGAGTGCGGATTCCGTGTCTCCTGTCCGCAGCCGTACCGAACTCAGCACAACGAGGCCTCTCGCGTGCTCCTGCCGTTGGGCCGGGAATCGGGAGAAAACGCCCACAGCGGACGCCGCCAGGTCGTTGGCTCGATCCAAATCCGCACCTTCGGGATCCGCCGCTGTGATGCGGGCCCAGTGCATCGCGATGCGGGCGCACCGGACGGCGATCCGGGCCGGGCGGCCGGCCGCGAGGGCGTCCTCGGCGAGCTGCACGGCCAGCGCCGAGTCCTCGCCTTCGCCCGCCGTCACGCTTGCCTGCCACAGCGCGAGGATCTCTCCGCTGCGGTCGGCGGCCTGCGGCAGCCCCGCGCTCTCCAGCACCCGCTCGACGTACGGCAGGCCGGTCTCGGCCTCCACGAGCGCCAGCGCGAGCTCGACGGCGAGGTCGCCCTCGAGCACACCGAGCCGGTCGACCTGACCGAGCGCGTGGGCGCCGAGGTCACGGGCGCGCAGCCGGTCGCCGGCCCGCTGGTAGCAGCGGCACAGCGCGACGGTCAGCGGGAGGTCGGCGAGGCGCTCGGGGTGCGCGGCGGCCTCGCGGCGCAGCCGCTCGTACGCCTCGACGGCCCGGCCGATGCGGCCCTGGGCCTCCAGCGCCCGCGCCACGCCGAGCCGCGCGTGCGCGGCCAGCATCGCGTTGTCCTCGCCCGCGGCCTTGGCGATCTCGCCGAAGCGGTCGGCGGCCACGGCGGGGTCACCGTGGTACAGCTCCAGTTCGGCGTGCCGGAGGCCGAGCTCGGTGTCGATGCGCTGCCGAGGCTCTATCCCGTGAAGCAGGAACTCGGTGGTGCATCCGAGACGCTCGGCGAGCAGCCGGGCGACGACCGGCGTTGGCGTCCGCTTTCCGGACTCGATGAGTGAGACATAACTGTCGGATAGGTCGGGTCCGGCCAACTGGGCCTGCGACATTCGCCTGCTCAACCGCAGTCCGCGGACGCGGTCACCGATGGTTCCCTGACTCGGCATCTGATCTCTCAGGGCGGGGGAAGGGTCAATAGTGTCGCCATAATGGCACGAAGCGACCGATTCGTGTAACCCTCCGTCAAGAATCACGACGGTGAAGGTTCGATCACGGTGTCGAGATAACGGACGGCCGGAGGCCGTCAGTCGTCGTCCCCGTCCTTGCCAGGGAAGATCATCTGACAGACCTCTAGATAGAGGGTCTCCGGATAAGGGATGTGGGGAACGGTGCGGAAGGCCTGATCCTGGCCGGCCGACTCCAGTACGAACTCGCCGTAGCCGAGCATGCGGCCGAGGAGCGAGCGCTGGAAGCTCATGTCGGTGACCTTGCCCAGGGGCATCATCGCGACCTTGCGCGTGATGAGGCCGGTGGTGAGAAGCATGCGCTGGGAGGTGACGACGAAGTAGTCGACCGACCACTCCGCCACCTTCCATACGAAGCGGACGAGCAGCAGCAGCCAGGCCCACCAGACGATGGCGAGGGCCTGGGCGGCGCCGCCGTCGCTCAGGAACTTGCTGAGAACCCCGGCGAGGATGAGCCCTCCGAAGATCTCGGCGATCGGACGCAGGAGCACGGCAGGGTGCCGCCGCACCATGATGACCTGCTGTTCGTGGGGGAGGAGGTAACGGTTGACCGACGACGGGGCGGAGTCCCCGTGGGTCACAAGTCTCATGTCAGGGAGGCGAAGAACTGCGCCATCGAGTCGGCCGCGTTGATCATTCCGTTGAGGGCTCCGTGGACCGTGTGGGCCGCGTCAGTCGGCCTCGTGAGCAAGTAGAAGGCCACCACGACAATGACCGTCCACTTGAGGATCTTCTTCCCCTGCACCGCCGTCACCACTCCCATGACCAATACATTACCCAGTCACCCCGTTTGGTAAAGCGGCGAACCGCGAACGGGATCAGTGATCGTGACGGTGTCAGCCCCGCCCCTCGGCGGCGGTCGCGAGCACCCGCAGGTGTTTGCGGGCGATCCGCTCCACGAGCCCGGCGGGCGCGTGGCCGATGACCTCGACGGCGCCGTGGTGGGCGGCCTGCACGCACCGGGCCACCGTCGCGGGCGGATGCACTCCCGCGAACTCGTCCCTGAGCAGGGCCTCGAGCTGCTCGTAGTGCTCGCCGCCCGGATGCTGGCTCAATCGCTCTCCCTGTGGCGCCCCGCTCGCGTGAGCGCGAGGTGACGTCGTCATCACACTGCGTACCCTATCGGCAGCAGCGCGTAACCAGGGAGAGAAGGGCGCGGAGCGTGCGGAAGGAGAGGGAAATCAGACCACGCCGTCAGCCCGCGTCGTCAGTCTGTGCCTTCAGAAAGTGCCTTCAGAAAGTGCCATCGGACAGTGCCGTCAAGAAGGTGCTGTCAGACCACGCCGTACAGGCGGTCGCCGGCGTCGCCGAGGCCGGGCACGATGTAGCCGTTCTCGTTGAGCCGCTCGTCGAGGGCGGCGGTCACCACCCGGATGGGCCGTTCGCCGCCCCGGAACGCCTCGTCCAGATACGCGATTCCCTCGGGAGCGGCGAGCAGGCAGATCGCGGTGACGTCCCGCGCGCCGCGGCCGAACAGGAACTCGATCGCCGCCGCGAGAGTGCCGCCGGTCGCCAGCATCGGGTCCAGCACGTAGCACTGGCGCCCGGAGAGGTCCTCGGGCAGCCGGGTGGCGTACGTCTGGGCCTTGAGCGTGGACTCGTCGCGGATCATCCCGAGGAAGCCGACCTCGGCGGTCGGCAGCAGCCGGGTCATCCCGTCGAGCATCCCCAGCCCGGCCCGCAGGATGGGCACGACGAGCGGGACGGGACGGGCGAGCCGTACGCCCTGGGCGGGGGCGAGCGGCGTGTCGACCGTGACGTCGGTCACCTGCACGTCGCGGGTCGCCTCGTAGGCGAGGAGGGTGACCAGTTCGTCGGCCAGACGGCGGAACGTCGGCGAGTCGGTCCGCGCGTCGCGCAGCGCCGTGAGCTTGTGGGCGACGAGCGGGTGGTCGACGATGAGGGTCTGCATGGGAACAAAAGTTACCGTCTCCGACGTCCTGCCTCGACGTCGCCTGACTCTTTGATCACGATTTGGCGTGAGCACCGTACGGCGGGACCCCGATTCTGCGACGATTCCGTGCGTGAGGACCGTGCGGTGGGGAAGACGATGACAGACGTGGACACTCTTGACTTCGCCATCGTTGTGTATCGGGAAGAGGACCGCTGGGAGGCCGAGATGCTCCCGGTGGCGCTCACCTCTGACCTGGACGGGCTCATTCACGCGCTGCGGCAGACGCCGAGCATGGGGACCACGATTGGCATGGTCGCCGTAGGGGATGACTTCTTCGTGGCGTTGCGGGTCTTCGGCGAGCAGGTCGACGTCTTCCTCTCGGATGTCACGGCCGCCTGGGAGTGGCCGCTGGCGCAGCAGGCCCTCGAGTATCTCGAGGTGCCGGTGCCCGAGGAGGAGGAGCTCGACAGCGTCCTTCCGGCCGGTGACCTGTCCATCTTCGCCGACCTCGGGCTCGACGAGATGGAGCTGGGCGCCCTGTCCGGCGACCTCGACCTGCTGCCCGACGAGGTGCTGTCGAGTATCGCCGCGCGGCTGGGCTTCTCCCAGCCCTTCGAACGCGCCGTCGACGCCGCCATCGGCTGACCTGGGGAGACGGCAATGCCCTCCAGATCCAACCTCTTCTCCGCCGGTTTCGCCCGCATCGACGGCCGCTGGGCCGGAGCCGAGGTCGACCTCGGCGAGGCCGAGATCGCCGACGACCTGGGCGACGCCCTGCAGGAGGCGCTCGGGCTCAACGGCGACGAGCTGGCCCTGCTCTGCGTGGAGGTCGAGGACGAGTGGTTCGCGATCATCCGCTACGAGGACGATCTCGATCCGCGCGTGTTCATCTCCGACGCGCACGCGGCGCAGCACGACCCGCTCGGGGAGATCTTCGCCGAGCTCGCCGGTGTGGTGGTGGACAAGGACACCCCCGATCTCGGCATCCGCCCGGTGGGCGACCTCGAACTGCTCGCCGACTTCTCGCTGAGCGCTGAGGAACTGCTGGAGCTCAGCATGGAGGAGGGCGTGCTGCCCGCCGACATCCTGTCTCTCATCGCCGAACGGCTCGGGTTCGCCGACGAGCTCGAACGCCTGCGGTGACCGGCTCGCCGCCGGGGCCGTACGACGCCGCCATGCGGCTGGCGCTGGCGGAGGCCGTACGGGCGGGCGAGCGCGGGGAGGTGCCGGTCGGCGCCGTGCTGCTCGGTCCCACGGCGGCCGGTGGTTTGGAGGCTGGTGGTTCGGCGGCGGGCGATCGGGAACCGGGTCGCGTGCTCGCGGCGGCGGGCAACGACCGCGAGGCGAGCGGTGACCCCACCGCCCACGCCGAGGTGCTCGCCCTCCGGGCCGCCGCGGCCGTCCGGGGTGACTGGCGGCTGACCGGCTGCACCCTGGTCGTCACCCTGGAGCCCTGCACGATGTGCGCCGGCGCCGCCGTGCTCGCCCGGGTCGACCGGGTGGTGTACGGCGCGGTGGACGAGAAGGCGGGCGCGGCCGGCTCCCTGTGGGACGTCCTGCGGGACCGCAGGCTCAACCACCGGCCCGAGGTCGTCATGGGAGTGCTGGCCGGCGAGTGCGCGGCCGTGCTGAGCGGCTTCTTCTCCGATCGCCGCGCCTGATCGCGGGGCCGCTGGGCGAAACGGGTGCGCGGGCAGTGGTGTTCGTCCGGTAAGCTGCTGCGCGGTGGAGTCGCCTAGTGGCCGAGGGCGCACGCCTCGAAAGCGTGTGTAGGGCAACCTACCGTGGGTTCAAATCCCACCTCCACCGCCACTGTCCTGGGACCACTGCCTTGGGACACCGAAAGAGCCGCCGACCCGCGTGAGCAGGTCGGCGGCTCTTCTCGTTGTGCGGGTGGCGTCAGTCCTGCAGCTCCAGCACGCGGGCGTGCAGCACGGAGCGCTGGTGCAGCGCGGCCCGCAGCGCGCGGTGCAGGCCGTCCTCCAGGTACAGCTCGCCCTGCCACTGCACCACGTGCGGGAACAGGTCGCCGTAGAAGGTCGAGTCCTTGCTGAGCAACGAGTGCAGGTCCAGCACCGCCTTCGTGGTGACCAGCGTGTCGAGCCGGACCTGCCGGGGCGGGATCCGCGCCCACTCTCGGGAGGACAGTCCGTGTTCCGGGTAGGGCCGTCCGTCGCCGACCAACTTAAAGATCACGCTATGTAGTTTAGGAGACGTGGCAAACGGAGCCGCCGCAGGCCGTGCGGCGGCCCCTGCATCGGCCTCACATGGGTCTCAGATGCTCCCGGAGAAGGTGTCGCAGCGTCCAGGGTCGCCCGACTCGTAGCCGTTCTTGAACCACTTGGTCCGCTGGGCCGACGTGCCGTGCGTGAACGCGTCCGGGTTGACCCTGCCCTGCGCCTGCTCCTGGATGTGGTCGTCGCCGACCGCCGCGGCGGCGTCGATCGCCTCCTTGATGTCGGCGTCGGTGAACTCCTCGGCGTAGAAGCCCGTGCTCACCGCGTTCTTCGCCCACACGCCCGCGTAGCAGTCCGCCTGCAGTTCGAGCCGTACGGAGCCGCTCTCCGCGCCCTGCTCCTGGCCGACCTTGTTCATCGTGCCGAGCAGGTCCTGCACGTGGTGGCCGTACTCGTGGGCGATCACGTACGCCTGCGCGAACGGGCCGCCCTTGGCCCCGAACCGCGACTGCAGTTCGTCGAAGAACGACAGGTCGAGGTAGACGTGCTTGTCGTTGGGGCAGTAGAAGGGGCCGACGGACGAGTCGGCCGCGCCGCATCCGGTCTGCACCCCGCCCGAGAACAGCGTGGTCTTCGCCTTGGTGTAGCCCTGGACCTGGTCGCCCCAGTACTTCTGGATGCTGTTGACCACTCCCACGACCCGGCACTTCTCCGACTGGTCGGCGTCGGCGCCGCTCTTGCACTGGGAGTTCAGGTCGGTGGTGGGCTGCGCCCCGGTGGGCTCGTCCCCGCCGCCCGTGATGTTCCCGGGGTTGATACCGAAGATCAGGGCCACGATGAGGGCGATGATGCCGGCGGCGCCGCCGCCGACGGCCAGGCCGCCACCCCGGAACCCGCCACCTCCGCCGACGTCCTCGACCTGCGAGGTGTCGAGTTGCGCTCGATCATCGAAATCCATCTGCGACGCTCCCGATGGCGTTGCCGTCACTGCCGTCACTCACTGCCGCACTGCGTTGCTCGACTGCGTTGTTGCTCGCCGGGCCTACTGCCCCGCTTAGGAGTGATCATGCCTGACTCCGCGCGGGTTAGGATGCGCGCGTGCCCAGGAGCGCCGCACACCGGCTGGTGCCGCCGATGCCGGGCGGGCGCGACGGGCTCGGCCGGCTGGGCCGGCTCGGCTGGTTCGGCCCCCTGGCCGTGGCCGCGTTCGGGGGGTTCCTCCGGTTCGATCGTCTCGACATGCCGCACGCCTTCGTCTTCGACGAGCTGTACTACGCCAAGGACGCCTACTCGCTGATCACGTACGGGGTCGAGCGGCAGTTCGCCGACGGCGCGGAGGAGACGATCCTGCGCGGCGGCAGGGACGTCTTCCGCGCCTGCGCCCAGCCGGAGGACTGCGCCGCCTACGTCGCCCATCCGCCGCTGGGCAAGTGGCTGATCGGCGCGGGGGAGTGGCTGTTCGGCCTGACGCCCTTCGGCTGGCGCTTCGCCGCCGCGCTCGCCGGAACGCTGAGCGTGCTGGTCCTGGCGCGGGTCGCCCGCCGGATGACCCGTTCGACGCTGCTCGGCTGTCTCGCGGGCCTGCTGCTGGCGCTGGACGGCCTGCACCTCGTGCTGTCGCGGTCGGCGCTGCTCGACGTCTTCCTCACGTTCTGGGTGCTCGCGGGCTTCGCCTGCCTGGTCGCCGACCGCGACGCCGCCCGTGCCCGCCTGGCGGAGTGGCACCGCACCTCGGCCCCGGAAGGACCCGGGCTCCCTCTCGGTCCGCGGCTCGGCCCCCGGCTCTGGCGGCTGGCCGCCGGGCTGTGCCTCGGGGCGGCGACGGCCACGAAGTGGACCGGCGTGCTCTTCGTCGTGGCGTTCGCGGTGATGGCGTTCGCCTGGGACCGCGGCGCCAGGCGGGCCGCCGGGCTGCGCCGCCCGGGCCGGCAGGCGGCCCGCCTCGACCTGCCGCTCGTGCTCGCGTGGCTCTGCGCCGTCCCCGCCACCGCGTACGTCGCGTCGTTCGCCGGGTGGCTGGCCTCGGCCGGCGGCTACGGCCGCAACTGGGACCGCGCGAGCCAGAACGGCTGGGCCTACTTCGTCGTCGACTCGCTGCGGTCCCTGATCGACTACCAGAGCCAGGTGCTGGGTTTCCACCAGGGCCTGAGCGCCCACCACGACTACCAGTCGGACCCCTGGGGCTGGCCGCTGCTGTTACGCCCGGTCCTCTTCTACTACCGCTCGTCGCCCGGAGCTTGCGGGGCGCGCTCCTGCAGCCAGGCGATCCTCGGGACCGGCACCCCGGTCGTCTGGTACGCCGGACTGCTCGCGCTGCTCGCGATGGTGGTGTGGCACCTGACCACCCGCGACTGGCGGGCGGGGACCGTCGTGCTCGGCTACGCGGCGGCCTGGCTGCCGTGGTGCTACTTCGCGCTGGCCGACCACCGCACGACGTTCCTGTTCTACCTGCTGCCCGCGCTGCCGTTCCTGATCCTCGCGATCGTGCTCGCCTGCGGGCTCGTCCTCGGGCCGCCGGGCTCCTCGGCCATGCGGCGCTCCACGGGCGCGGCGCTGGTGGGCGCGTTCGTCCTGCTGGCCCTGGCCGACTTCTGGTGGCTGTCCCCGGTCCTCACCGCCGTCCCCGTGCCGTACGACACCTGGCTGAGCCGCATGCTCCTGCGCAGCTGGATCTAGCCGGGTCCGGTCGGCTGAGAGCAAGATCGAGGCCCAGACGCGCGAAAGGCCCGGTTGGATGGACCGGGCCTTTCGCGTTCTTGCTGCTCAACCAAGCGCGGAGGATAGGAGATTCGAACTCCTGAGGGGTTGCCCCCAACACGCTTTCCAAGCGTGCGCCCTAGGCCAACTAGGCGAATCCTCCGTCGGACAGCTTAGCTCACTTCCGGTGTGGTTTCGACGTGTGATTCGACGTCCCGCGCACCCCCGGCGAGTGGCTAGACTGTCCAGCGGACCCCTCGCGCGGCGTCATCCTGTGAACCTCCCCAGGGCCGGAAGGCAGCAAGGATAAGCGGGCTCTGGCGGGTGTGCGAGGGGTCTCTCAGTTAGCGGGTACGCCGGCCGGGTCGACCCCCCGAGGAGGCGGCATGAGTCTTGCGCTGTACCGCAAGTACAGACCCGGGACGTTCGCCGAGGTCAAGGGGCAGGAACACGTCACCGACCCGCTGCGCCAGGCGTTGCGCAGCGGCCGGATCCACCACGCCTATCTCTTCAGCGGCCCGCGCGGCTGCGGCAAGACCTCCAGCGCGCGCATCCTCGCGCGGTCGCTCAACTGCGAGCAGGGCCCGACGCCGGACCCCTGTGGCACGTGCGAGTCCTGCGTGGCGCTGGCGCCCACCGGGCCCGGCCACCTCGACGTCATCGAGATCGACGCGGCGTCCCACGGCGGCGTGGACGACGCGCGTGATCTGCGCGAGCGGGCGTTCTTCGCCCCCGTCTCGGCGAGATTCAAGATCTACATCATCGACGAGGCCCACATGGTCACCCGTGAGGGCTTCAACGCGCTGCTGAAGCTGGTCGAGGAACCGCCGCCGCACCTCAAGTTCGTCTTCGCCACCACCGAGCCGGAGAAGGTCATCGGGACGATCAAGTCCCGCACCCACCACTATCCGTTCCGGCTGATGCCGCCCGCCACGCTGCGGCGGCTCATGGAGGAGATCCTCGAATCCGAGTCGGTGCCGTACGAGCCGGCCGCGTTACCGCTCGTCGTCCGGGCGGGCGCCGGGTCGGCCCGCGACACGCTGTCGATCCTCGACCAGCTTCTCGCGGGCGCGGACGAGGCCGGCATCACCTACCCGCGGGCCGTGTCCCTGCTCGGCTACACCGACGGCGACCTGCTGGACGAGGTGGTCGACGCGTTCGCCAAGCGGGACGGCGCGGCCGTGTTCCACGCGGTGCACCGGGTGATCGAGGGCGGTCACGACCCCCGCCGCTTCGCCACCGACCTGCTCGAACGCTTCCGCGACCTGGTGATCCTCTCCAACGTCCCCGAGGCCGCGGGCAGCGGCCTGCTCGACCGGCCGGCCGACGAGCTGGAGCGCCTCCAGGCGCAGGCGGCGTCCATGGGCCCCGCCGAGCTGACCCGGGCGGCGGAGGTCTTCAACGCCGGGCTGACCGAGATGCGCGGCGCGACCTCTCCCCGCCTGCTGCTGGAACTCGTGTGCGCCCGCGTGCTGCTGCCCGGCGCCGACCAGGGCGAGGCCGCGCTGCTGACCCGGCTCGAACGGCTGGAGCGCGGCGTCGTGGCCGGGACGCACGCCGTCGCCGCCGCCCCGCCGCCGGCCGCGCCGCCTGCGGCACCACCGGCGGCACCTCCTGTGGCCCCGCAGGCGGCGCCATCCGCGGCACCGTCCGCAGCGCAGAGCCCGCGGCCACCGGCGGCCGCCCCCGCGAGGACCGGCGACGCCGACGACTGGCCCACTCCCGTACGGCCCGGCTCGGGGGCCGCGCAGCCGCCCGCGCAGGCCCAGGCCCAGGCGCCCTCGACGGGCGTGGTCCAGGGCGGCGGGCCGGTGCACCAGGCCTGGCCGCGGGTGCTGGAGGCGATCAGGAACCGGCAGAAGGTCGCCTGGATCATCCTCAACGCCCAGGGCAGGCTGCTCGGCGTCGAGGGCAACGTGGTGACCATCGGCTTCGAGAAGCCGGGCGACGTGCAGGGCTTCCTCAAGGGCAAGCGCGACGAGACGGTGGCCGCCGCCCTCGGCGAGGTGCTCGGCGGCGTCTGGCGCGTCGAGGTGGTCGTCGGCGGCTCGGGCCCGGGCCCGTCCGGCTCCGCCGCGCGCGGCCCGTCCGGCCCGCCCGCCCCCGCGGCGCCGCCCGCGCCGGTCGCGCCCACCGGATCGTCGATGGCCACGGCGCCCGCGGCGTCCACAGCGCCGTCATCGGCCGCCGCGCCTCCCAGTGCCGCCCCGACTGCTGCCCCGGCTGCTGCCCCGACCGGCGCCCAGCCCACGGCTCCGCCGGCCGGGAACGGCGGGGCGGGCACCGGCGGGACGACCGACGAGAGCTGGCCGGACGCGCCCTCGGACGACTTCGACAGCCCGTCGCCCGGTCCGCCGTCGGGGGCGTCGTCCGCGTTCGCCACCGCGAGACCGGCCGGGCGGTCCGCCGCGCCGGCGAGGCCACGCCAGGCCTGGCCGGAGACGGTTCCCGGCCGCGGCGACGCGGGCGCGGACGTGAGCGAGCTGACCGGCATGGCCCTGATCCAGCACGAGCTCGGCGGCCGGATCATCGAGGAGATCGACCACTCCTGATCGGCCGCTCCTGAGCGCCTCACCCGCGCGGGAGACGGACACCGCATGGACGGAGACTGGTGGGGTAACCGGTGTCCGTCCGCCGACGGCCCCGGGCGGAACACGCGTACCGGCTCCGGTGCGGAAACGGGGACGGACGCCGTAGGCTCGTCGCGACGAACACGTCGCTGGATGCTGAGGAGCGCACCATCGTGAATCCAGGAGATGTCAATCTCCAGCAGTTGCTGGAGCAGGCTCAGCTGATGCAGCAGCAGCTCGTCACCGCGCAGCAGGAGCTCAGCGACGCCGAGGTCGACGGGACCGCCGGCGGCGGGCTCGTCCGCGCCACCGTGAACGGCAGCGGCGAGCTGCTGGAACTCGAGATCAGCCCGGTCGCCATCGACACGAGCGACCCGGAGGAGAGCGCGCAGACGATCGCGGACCTGGTGCTCGCCGCCGTGCGGGACGCCGTACGCGCCGCGGCCGAGCTGCAGCAGGAGAAGCTGGGCCCGCTCGCGCAGGGTCTGGGGGGCGGCTTCGGCGGCGGTCAGCTGCCGGGGTTCTAGAGCATGTACGAAGGGGTCGTCCAGAATCTGATCGACGAGCTCGGGCTGCTGCCCGGCGTCGGTCCCAAGAGCGCGCAGCGGATCGCGTTCCACCTTCTCGCCGCCGACCCGGCCGACGTCAAACGGCTGGCGCACGCGCTGCTGGAGGTCAAGGAGAAGGTGCGCTTCTGCCGGGTTTGCGGAAACGTCGCCGCGGAAGAGGAATGCCGCATCTGCCGCGACCAGCGGCGTGACCCGCAGGTGATCTGCGTGGTCGAGGAACCGAAGGACGTGGTGGCGATCGAGAGGACCCGCGAGTTCCGCGGCCGCTACCACGTGCTCGGAGGAGCGATCAGCCCGATCGACGGTGTCGGGCCGGACGACCTGAAGATTCGCGAGTTGATGGTCCGGCTGGCCGACGGCCAGGTCACCGAGCTGATCCTCGCTACCGACCCGAACCTCGAAGGCGAGGCGACGGCCACCTATCTGGCCAGGCTCGTCAAACCTTTGGGGCTGAAGGTGACCCGACTGGCCAGCGGCCTGCCTGTGGGCGGTGATCTCGAGTACGCCGACGAGGTCACCCTGGGCCGCGCTTTCGAAGGACGGAGGCTGCTGGATGTCTGACGAGTGGAACGACCTGGCCGCACGCGTCGCCGGACACGCGCAGAACTACATCGACGGCCTGACCCGCCTGGCCGGCGGCGAGGGCGGCGACGCGACGCTGCCGCTGCTTCTGGTGGAGGTGGCCCAGGTCAGCCTCGCGGGCACCCAGCTCGGGGCCGCGCAGGACGTGATCCTGCAGGGGAACGTCGAGCCCGTGCTGAGCGAGGACCCCGACATCGACCCCCTCCGTACGGCGCTGGCCGCCCGGCTCGGGCCGGTGGACGACTACGCCGAGGTGTTCGACCCCTACAAGGACGACGCCGTCACGCCGTACCGGCTGTCGGACGACCTCGCGGCGGTGGCGGCCGACCTCATCCACGGGCTGCGCCACTACGGCGCGGGCCGTCCTCTCGAGGCGCTGTGGTGGTGGCAGTTCTCCTACTTCAACACGTGGGGCAACCACGCCGGTGCGGCGCTGCGGGCCCTGCAGTCGCTTGTCGCGCACGCCCGCCTCGACGTGGTCGAAGAGGGGACGACGGTCTGATCGCGGTCTGATCGCGGTCTGACCGTCCACATGCTGGTCGCGTACGGTGGGCGTTTGGGACGCACAAGTACACTGTGAGCTCCACGTCCTGATTCGTTGGAGATTCCAGTGGCGCTCGTTGTGCAAAAGTACGGTGGTTCCTCCGTAGCCGACGCGTCCTGCATCAAGCGGGTCGCCCAGCGGATCGTGGCGACGAAAAAAGCGGGCAACGACGTCGTGGTGGTGGTCTCCGCGATGGGCGACACCACCGACGAACTGCTCGACCTGGCCCAGCAGGTGTCGCCGCTGCCGCCCGGCCGCGAGCTCGACATGCTGCTCACCTCGGGTGAGCGGATCTCCATGGCGCTGCTCGCGATGGCGATCGCCAACCTCGGTCACGAGGCGCGTAGCTTCACCGGCTCGCAGGCCGGCGTGATCACCGACTCGACGCACGGCAAGGCGCGCATCATCGACGTGACGCCGAGCCGCATCAGGGAGGCGGTCGACTCCGGGCAGATCGCGATCGTGGCCGGGTTCCAGGGGGTCTCCCAGGACAGCAAGGACATCACGACGCTCGGCCGGGGCGGCTCCGACACCACGGCCGTCGCCCTCGCGGCGGCGCTCGGCGCGGACGTCTGCGAGATCTACACCGACGTGGACGGCATCTACACCGCCGATCCCCGCATCGTCCGCACGGCACGGCAGATCCCGCGGATCTCCTACGAGGAGACGATGGAGATGGCCGCGTGCGGGGCCAAGATCCTGCACCTGCGCTGCGTGGAGTACGCCCGCAGGTTCAACCTGCCCATCCACGTCAGAAGCTCGTTCAGCACGAGGGAAGGCACCTGGGTCGTCTCCGACCCCTACAGCGAAGGAACCGAAGTGGAGCAGCCCATCATCTCCGGGGTGGCGCACGACCGGAGCGAGGCCAAGATCACTGTGGTCGGGGTGCCCGACAAGGTCGGCGAGGCCGCCGCCATCTTCCGCACGCTGGCGGACGCGGAGATCAACATTGACATGATCGTGCAGAACGTGTCGGCCGCCGCGACCGGGCGGACGGACATCTCCTTCACGCTGCCGGTGAACGACAGCCAGACGGCCCTCACCGCGCTGAAGAAGATCCAGAGCCAGGTCGCGTTCGAGTCGCTGCTGTACGACGACCAGATCGGCAAGGTGTCGCTCGTCGGCGCGGGCATGCGCTCGCACCCGGGCGTCACCGCCACGTTCTTCGGCGCGCTGGCCGACGCCGGAGTGAACATCGAGATGATCTCGACCTCGGAGATCCGCATCTCCGTCGTCGTGGGGCAGAACGAGGTGGACACCGCGGTCGCCGCCGCCCACCGCGCGTTCGACCTCGACTCCGACCAGGTCGAGGCCGTTGTGTACGGAGGTACCGGAAGATGAGCCGCAAGCCCGTTTTGGCCGTCGTCGGCGCGACCGGCGCCGTCGGCACGGTCATGCTCGACATCCTGACCAACCGCCGCGACCTGTCCGACGCGTACGGCGAGATCCGGCTTATCGCCTCCCCGCGTTCGGCGGGGAAGGTGCTGAGCGTGCGCGGCGAGGACGTCGTGGTCCAGGCGTTGTCGCCGGAGGCCTTCGACGGCGTCGACATCGCGATGTTCGACGTGCCTGACGAGGTGTCCGCCGAGTGGGCGCCGATCGCCGCCGAGCGCGGCGCGGTGGCCGTGGACAACTCCGGCGCCTTCCGGATGGACCCGGACGTGCCGCTCGTGGTGCCCGAGTGCAACCCCGAGCAGGCCCGCAACCGGCCCAAGGGGATCATCTCCAACCCCAACTGCACGACGCTGTCGATGATGGCCGCGATGGGCGCGCTGCACCGTGAGTACCGCCTGCGCGAGTTGGTCGTCGCCTCCTACCAGGCCGTCTCCGGCGCCGGAGTGGCCGGCCCCGAGCGGTTGTACGCCGAGATCGAGGCCGTCGCGGGCGACCGGACGATGGGCACGGTGGCCGGCGACGTGCGCAAGACCGTGCCCGACCTGGCCGACTCGCCGTTCCCGGCTCCGCTGGCGCTCAACGTGGTGCCGCTGGCGGGCTCGATCCGGGGCGGTGGCTGGACGTCGGAGGAGCTGAAGGTCCGCAACGAGTCGCGCAAGATCCTCGGCATCCCGGACCTGCGGGTCTCCGCGACCTGCGTGCGCGTCCCCGTGGTGACCACCCACTCGCTGGCCGTCCACGCGACGTTCGAGCGGGAGGTGACCGTCGAGGGCGCCCGGGAGATCCTCGACGCCGCGCCGACCGTGGTGGTGCTGGACGACCCGGCCAACGGCGTGTTCCCCACGCCGGCGGACGTGGTGGGCACCGACCCGACCTACGTCGGCCGGATCCGGCAGGCGCTCGACTTCCCCAACACGCTCGACCTGTTCGTGTGCGGTGACAACCTCCGCAAGGGCGCCGCGCTGAACACCGCCGAGATCGCCGCGCTGGTCGCCACCGAGTTCGCCTGAGTCCTCCTGAGTTCGCCTGACCCCCGCTCCGCGCCCGGCCGCGCCGTACAGTGACGCCGTACAGTGACGATCGTGGCCGAGAAGACACGGGAGCTCATCGTCGAGACGGCCCTCCGGCTGTTCCGGGAGCGGGGGTACGAGGCGACCACGATGCGTGCGATCGCCGCGGAGGCGGGCGTGTCGGTGGGCAACGCCTACTACTACTTCACGTCCAAGGAACAGCTGGTCCAGGCGTACTACGACCGCGCGCAGGCGACGCACGAGGCCGCCTGCCGCGAGGTGTTCGCCGCCGAGCGGTCCTTCGCCGGACGCCTCGGCGGCGTGCTGCGGGAGTGGGTGCGGATCTCCGAGCCGTACCACGAGTTCGCGGTGAAGTTCTTCAAGCACGCCGCCGAGCCGAGCAACCCGCTCAGCCCGTTCAGCGCCGAGTCGGCGCCCGCGCGGGAGTCGGCCATCGCGCTCTACCGGGAGGTCGTCGACGGGTCGGCGGGGCGCATGGACGACGAACTGCGCGAGGAGCTGCCCGAGCTGCTGTGGATGCTGTGGATGGGCGTCGTGCTGTTCTGGGTGCACGACTCCTCGCCCGGCTGCGCGCGCACCCACCGCCTCATCGACCGGGTCGTCCCGCTCGTCGACCGGCTGGTCGCCCTGTCGCACCTGCCCGGCATCAAGGGCGTGGCCAGGGAGGTCATCGAGGTGGTGCACGAGCTGCGGGCGTGACAGGAACCGGGCGGGCACGGCCGTACGTTAACGGGAGGACAGGGCGGGCAGTGTTCCTCAGCTGGTGTCCCGCAGCCGGTGCCCTGCACTGGTGTCCCCCGGGAGGTGTCCTCATGGTGAAGGCAGGACGTGCGGCGGCCACCTGGCGCGCCTACCGCGAGGTGTCCCGGCCGGGATCGCCCGGCGTCGGAGCGCGCCTCAAGGCCGTGCCCCGGATGATCCGCGCCGCCGTCAAGGGCGAGTATCACGGCCTGACGAAGGGCAAGCTGGCCATGCTCGGCATGGCCGTGGCGTACATCGTCTCCCCCATCGACGTGGTGCCCGACTTCCTCCTCGGCATCGGGATCGTCGACGACTTCGGCGTCCTGCTGTGGCTGGCGACCGCGCTGCTCGGCGAGAGCGGCCAGTTCGTCGACTGGGAGAACGGCGCCCGCTCCGTCCACACCGGGCCCGCGCACACCGGGTCCGCGCACACCGGGTCCGTGCACAAGGGTCGAGCGCGGCGTTAGAGCTGTTCCATCCGCAGCCAGGCCCGTGACGGCAACGGATGGCCGAACAGCCGGGCGGCATTGCCGTACGAGACCCGGGCGATGTCGGCCGGGGGCAGGCTGCCGAGGTTGCGGGCCACCGCGCGCTGGGTGTCCGGCCAGGTCGACTCGGCACGCGGATAGCCGGTCTCCAGCAGGACGTGCTCCATGCCGACGGCCAGCCGCACCGAGCTGAGCGCGCTGTCGTCGAGGGTGCCGAAGAAGAAGTTGCGCCGCAGCACCTCGCTGGGCTTCAGGCCGCCCTCCCAGGCGGGCTCGCCCGCGACGGGGTGGTCGAGCGCGTAGTCGGCCCGCTCGGCCAGCATCGGCAGCCAGCCCACGCCGCCCTCCACGATCAGGACGCGCAGCTTGGGGAAGCGCAGCGCGACCCCCGACCAGAGCCAGTCGGCGCAGGCGAACATCGCGCTGGCCGGGATCAGCGTGGTGATCGCCTCGACCGGGGTGTCGGGCGAGGGCACCGGCGCCCAGGAGGACGCTCCGGTGTGCAGGCAGACGACCGTTCCGGTCTCCTCGCAGGCGGCGAAGAACGGGTCCCAGTGCCGGCTGTGGATGGACGGCAGCCGCAGCCGGGTGGGGAACTCGGGGAACACGACGGCCTTGAAGCCGCGGGCGGCGTTCTCCCTGATCTCCTTGGCCGCGACCTCGGGGTCGGGCAGCCAGGGCAGCTGGAGCGCGATCATGCGCTCGGGGTAGCTGCCCGCCCACACGTCGACGTGCCAGTCGTTCCACGCCCGCACCAGCGCGAGCCCGAGGTCCTGGTCGCGGGTGCGGCCGAACGCCACGCCCGCCTGGCTCGCCAGCATCCCGGGGAAGCAGAGGGCCGCCCAGATCCCGGCGCGGTCCATGTCACCGATGCGTTCCTCGATGTCGTGGCAGCCCGGCCGCATGTCGTCGAAGCGCACGGGGTCGAGGGTCCACTGCTCCTTGGGCAGGCCCGCCCCCACGTCGACCCCGGCGCAGGGATAGGTGGCGCCGCCGTACCGCCACACCTGGTGACCCGCCTCGGTCTCGACGACCTTGGGCGCGAGGTCCTTGTACTTCTCCGGGAGACGGCCCTCGAAGAGGTCGGCCGGCTCGATCAGATGATCGTCGACCGAAATGATCACGTAGTCCCGCCGCCTCGGCTCTGGGTCGGGATGCAGCGGCGTCGTCACGAGAGTAAACGGTAAAGCCAAGGGATAACACCGTACAAGCTGCAAGGTCTCCGGTTGGTATCCGTTCGCTCACCTTGCGGTGTCCCGGTCACTGGGTGTGATCACTGGGCTGATCACGCTGCGTGGCGCGTCCTCGGGGACGGCGTCCTCCCCGGTGTCGTCCCCGGTGTCCTCCCCCGTGTCCCCGGCCTCCCGCAGATCGCGGGCCTCTCGCCGGACGAGCAGGACCCAGCCGCCCACCGCGATCCCGATGAACAACCACCACTGCACGGCGTACGCGAGGTTGAGCCCGCCGCCGGCGCCCACGTCCGGCGCCGGCAGGAGCTCGGGGGAGGCGCCGGCCGGCGGGCGCTGGTCGGTCAGCTCGACGAAGCCGCCGTAGACCGGGTACGGCAGGCCCTTGGCCACCGCGGACGTGTCGATCAGCAGGATCTGGCCGGCGGGCAGCCCGGCCCGGACCCTGATCCCGCTGTTCTCCCGCGTCTCGGCCGGGCGCAGCCGCCCGGTCACCGTCACCTCTCCGGCGGGCGGCGCGGGCACTCGCGGCGGCGCGTCCGCGGTCGCGCCGGCCGGGACCCAGCCCCGGTTCACCAGTACGGCGCCGCCGGGGGTGACGAGCGGGGTGACCACGTAGAACCCGACCCGGGCGTTGAGGGTGCGGCGGCGCACCACGAGCTCGTGCGCGGGGTCGTACCGCCCGGTCGCGGTGACGAGACGGTGCCCGTCCTTCTCCGGTACGGCCCCGCCGGGCCGGTCGAGCCGGTCGATCGGCACGGGCGCGGCGGCGAGGTTGGCGGTGATCCTGGTGCTTCTGGCCGAATTCTCCTCGAACCGCCCCCACTGCCACTTCCCCAGGAAGAAGAAGGCGGGGATCAGCGCGAGCACGAGCAGGTGCAGCCCGACCCAGCGGCGTGTGAGGAGGAACCGGTACACGTGACCAGCCTAGGCAGCCCCACGGGTGGTCCGTATGTCAGGCGTCGGTAAGTCAGGCTGCGTGGTCAGGCTGCGTGGCTAGGCTGAGGCGCCGAGCCGGGCGCCGGGACCGGGGCGGGGGGTCGCCTCCCGGGGCCCGCCGACCTCGTGGCCGTCCGCGCACAGCAGCCGCAGCGCGACCGGTGCGCCGCAGTCGCGGTGGGTCACCACGACCGGCGGCCCCGCGGAGTCGGCGAGGTAGCGGTCGCCCCAGTGCATCAGGGCGATCAGGATCGGGTAGAGGTCGAGCCCCTTCTGGGTGAGCCGGTACTCGTCGCGCTGGCGCTGGCCGGGCTCCTGGTAGGGCACCTTGCGCAGCAGTCCCTCGTCCACGAGGCGGGACAGCCGGGCGCTGAGCACCTGCCGGGGCGCCCCCGTACGCGCCTGGAGATCGGCGAACCGCCGGACGCCGTTGAACGCCTCGCGCAGCACCAGGAGCGTCCACTTCTCGCCGAGCACGGCGAGGGTTCGCTCGATGGAGCAGTTGTCCACCCGATAACGCCGCATGTCACGCATCGTATGCACAAACCCCTTCCGCTCTGCCACAATCGAATCCGAAGCCACTCCCGCATTTGCAGAACAAGGTTCTGTTGGTTCACCATTGACTTTGTGAACAATGTGAGAAGCGGGCGGGACGGCAGGGCGAGGATCATCGAGGGCGCCCTGCGCAGGTTCAGCCAGAGCGGGGTGTCCGCCACCACGCTCGCCAGCCTCCGCCAGGAGAGCGGCGTCAGCGTCGGGAGCTTCTATCACCACTTCACCAGCAAGGAGCACGTCTACGGGGTGCTCTACGCCGAGATCCTGGAGGCGTACCAGGACGCGTTCGTCGACGAGCTCCTCCGCCACGAGGACGCGTGCGGCGGGATCGAGGCCATCGTCGCCCTGCACATGGCGTGGTGCGGGGAGCACCCCGAACGCGCCCGTCTGCTCATCAGCGAGCGCCCGCCCCGCCGCAACGAGCCCGGCGGTCCGGAGGTCGCCGAGTCGCGGCGCGACTTCTTCCGCCAGGTCGCCGACTGGTGGCGGCCGCACGTGAAGAACGGCGAGCTCCGGCCGGTCCCCCCCACCATGTGCTACGTGCTGTGGCTCGGCCCGGCGCAGGAGATGTGCCGCCTGTGGTTCAGCGGCGCCCACCAGCCCACCGCGGAGGAGATCCGCGAGCTGGGGGAGGCCGCCTGGCACAGCCTCAAGACGCCGTAGCGCCCACGCCGGGGCCCGGCAGCTCCCGGCTCAGCACCCGCCACACCCGGCCGTCGAGACAGATCTCCAGCCGCAGTTCGTAGCGGTGGCGCCGCAGCCCCGGCACCGGCACGCGGTCCTGTACGTCGAACCGCCTGCCGCGGGCGTACCCGAAGCCCAGCTCTCCCGGGAAGACGCGGATCTCGTCCCGGTTGCCGCAACGGGGACAGGTCCACATGACGACGTCCCTGGCCCGGTTGTAGTCGTGGCAGGCGTCGAAATACTCGTCGGAGCGCAGGCGGCAGTCGCACGCCAGACAGGGCAGCAGCATCGAGGTCCTCGGTCGGGGGGTTCCCCATATGAATACGGCCTGCTGCTTGAGTTTCACTTATCAACGGCTTACCGCCGAAGTCCGCGTGCCGTCCGGCGGCGCCGCGATACATTCGATCCGTGGACGCCCCTTCTGACCTGGTCCGACGGCTTCGCGACAGATTCGTGGAGACCGGCTACTCGATCGACGGCGTACGTGAGCGACTGGGCGACATGGCGGCCTCGGCCCTGGCCCGCGAGGAGATCGTGCCCGCGCTGCGCGCCACCAGGGACGCCGACCCCCTCGCCGCGCTGATCCGCCTGTGGTGGCTCGGCGTCCCGGTCAGCATGGCCGCCGCCGACCTGCCCCTCCAGGACCTCATCGAGGCCGGCCTGCTGGTGCGGCTGGGCGACACCGTCCAGTCCACCGTGCATCTCCAGCCCTGGGACGCGGGGACGGCCGGTCCGGCGTACGTCGTCTCCGACCGCAAGGTGCGGCCCGGCGACCCCTCCCTGCGCCCCGACCACGTCGTCGGGGCGGGCGGGGCGTCGGCGAACCTCGCCCAGCTCGGCTGGGCCGCCCCGGTCGGCCGGGCGCTCGACCTCGGCACCGGCTGCGGGGTGCAGGTGCTGCACCTGGCTCCCCGGGCCGGCGAGGTCGTCGCGACCGACGTGAACCGCCGCGCGCTGCGGCTCGCCCGCCTCAGCTGGGAGCTGTCCGGCGTGCACGGCGTCGAGGCGCGCGAGGGGTCGATGTACGACCCGGTGGACGGCGAGAGGTTCGACCTCGTGGTGTCCAACCCGCCGTTCGTCATCGCGCCGGAGGCGAGGTACACCTACCGGGAGACCGGGCGGCACGGCGACGACTTCTGCCGCGAGCTCGTCCGGCGCACGCCCCGCCATCTCACCCAGGGCGGGCAGGCCCGCTTCCTCGCCAACTGGCTGCACGTCAAGGGCGAGGACTGGCAGGACAGGGTGGGCGGCTGGCTCACCGAGACCGGCTGCGACGGCTGGGCCGTGCAACGCGACGTGCAGGACCCCGCCGAGTACGTCGAACTGTGGCTGCGCGACTCCGCCGAGCACGGCACCTCGGCCTACCGGGAGCGCTACGACGAGTGGCTCGCGTGGTTCGAGTCGATGGACGTGACCGGCGTCGGCTTCGGCTGGATCGCCCTGCACGACTCCGGCTCGCTCAGCCCGCTGGTGCGGGTGGAGGAGCTGACGCACCCGGTGGAGCCGCCGGCCGGCGCGCTGGTCGAGGAGGTCCTGCGGGCGGCGCGCACGGCGTACGACCTCTCCGACGAGGACCTGCTCGACGCGCGCCTCCGGGTGGCCGAGGGCGTCGTGGAGGAGCGCGTGGGCCCGCCCGGCGCCGACGACCCCTCCCGCATCGTGCTCCGGCAGACCCGGGGCGCCCGCCGTACGGCCGCCGTGGGGACGGTGGAGGCGGCTCTGGCAGGAGTGTGCGACGGCGACCTGCCCACGCGGCCGCTGCTCGCCGCGATCGCGGAACTCACCGGGGAGGACCCGGACGCCGTGCTCGGCCGGGCGCCCGCGGCGCTCCGCCCACTGGTCGCCGAGGGCTTCCTCTCGATTGCCGGCTAGCTCGCGAGCACGGTTGCAACCCCGTGTTGATCGGAAGTTGAACGCCCCGGGCGACTCTGGTCATGTGCGGGCTCCGGGGGGGTTCGGGGCCCGCACCGAAGCCTGGCCGGTCGTTCATGTGAGGCGGCGAGCCGCCACGGGGCGCACCGGTAAGGACCGGGCCCCCTGCGCGCCCCAAGGCGGCGGGCGGCCGGCCGGGCCGATCTCTCCGGGGTACGGGTCCCCGGGACACGAGAAGGGGCGAGCGCGTGATCAACCACGTCCGGATGAGCCGGTTGGACGACGACCTGCGATACGACCTACGTGTCGGCCTGGGTCTGGGCCTGGCCGGCCAGGAGCGCGGTGATGTCGGCGGCCTCGGGCGAGCCGAGCCGGGTGAAGATCTCCAGGGCCTTCTCCAGGGCGTCCCCGGCCCGCGCGGCCTCTCCGACGCCCATGAGGGCCTTGCCGAGCGCGGCCAGTGACTGCGCCTCGCCGTACGGGTGGGTGATCTCGCGGCTGACCGTGAGGGCCTCCTCGGCGTGCCGGGCGGCCTCGGCGTACCGGCCGGCGGCGATGAAGGTCGCGGCGAGCCGGTAGCAGACCCGCTGCTCCCAGACCCGCTGGTTGCTCGCGCGGAAGAAGGCCAGGCACTCGGCGTGGTGGACGACGGCCTCGTTGAGCCGTCCGACGTGTGACAGCACGTTGCCGAGGTGATAGCGGGCCCGGGCCGTCCCGGCGCCGCTGCCGATCTCGGAGAAGACCGCGAGACCCCGCTCGGCGGCGGCGATGGCGTCGCCGGGACGGCCGAGGCCGAGGTGGTCGCGGGCCGAGTAGCACGACGCCAGCGCCTCGCCCGCGGTGTTGCCGACCTCGCGGAAGATCGTCGCCGCCCGGCCGAACCAGTCGAGCGCCTCGGTGTGGCGGCGCTGCCGCCCCGCGACCACCGCCAGCGCGTTGCACGTCTCGCCGAGCACGACGTGGTCGCCGGTCTCCTCACCCAGGGCCCGGGCGGAGAGGAAGTGCGACTCGGCCTCGGCCAGCCGGTTCGCGCCGAACAGCACCCGGCCGAGCACGTACCGGCAGCGCATCTCCGCGCGCCGCTCGCCCGCGTTCCGCGCGGCCGTAAGCAGCGCCGACACGCGCTGCTCGAACTCGCGCTGGTTGGTGCCCGACTCCAGCAGCGGCTCCAGCGCCAGCAGCAGGTCGGCCGCGGGGACCAGGTCCTCTCCCGACCCGTACGCCCGGGCCACCGCCGCGAACAGGTTCTCGGCCTCGGCCGAGAGCCACGCCACCGCCTCGTCGGCGGAGCCGAAGGAGTGGCCGCGCATGCCCAGGTCGACCAGGTTGTCGGCGATCGCGCTGCCCTCGTACGCGAGCCGGTGCGCCGCGCCCGCCGACGCCAGCGAGAAGCCCAGCAGGCGGCGCAGCGCGAGCGCCCGGGCCTCGGGCTCCTCGTCCGTCTCCGCCTGCCGCCGGGCGAACAGCTTGAGCAGGTCGTGGAAGCGGTAGCGGCCCTGCGCGGGCGCCTCCAGCAGGCTGGCGTCCACCAGAGACTCCAGCACGTCCTCGGTCTCCGTGAGGGTGAGGTCGAGCAGGGCCGCCGCGGCGGAGAGCGAGATGTCCGAGCCCTCCGGCAGCGACAGCAGCCGGAACGCCCGGGCCTGCCGGGCGTCCAGCTGGCCGTACCCGAGGGCGAACGTGGCCGAGACCGCCAGGTTCCCGATCTTCATGTCGTCCAGGCGGCGGCGTTCGTCGGCGAGCCGGGGGACGAGCGAGGCCACCGTCCACGACGGGCGGGAGGCGAGCCTGGCGGCGACGATCCGCACGGCCAGCGGCAGGAAGCCGCAGGCGGCCACCACGTCCATCGCGGCCGCCCGCTCGGCCGCCACCCGCTCCGGTCCCGCGACCGCGGCCAGCAGCGACAGCGCCTCGTCGGGCTCCAGCACGTCGAGGTCGACGAGCCGCGCCGCGGGCAGGTCGGCCAGCTTGCCCCGGCTGGTGATGATCGCGGCGCAGCCGGCCGAGCCGGGCAGCAGGTGCTCCACCTGGTCGGCGTCGCGGGCGTTGTCGAGCAGCACCAGCATCCTGCGGTCCGCGAGCAGCGACCGGAACAACGCCGAACGCTCGGCGAGGCCGTCGGGGATCACGTCCATCGGGATGCCGAGCGCCCGCAGGAACGCGACCAGCGCGGTCTCCGGCGCGGTGGGCTCGACTCCGTACCCGCGCAGGTCGGCGTAGAGCTGGCCGTCGGGGAACAGGTCCTCCGCGAGATGGGCCACGTGGACGGCCAGGGTCGTCTTGCCCACGCCGCCGATGCCCGACATCGCCGCGATCGGCACTCCCTCTCCCGTGCCGCCGGCCGGGCCCTCGCCGCGCAGCAGCGCGAGCAGCCGGTGCACCAGGCGGGTGCGGCCGGTGAAGTCGGTGATCGCCGCCGGAAGCTGCGCCGGTCGCGGCATCTCGACCATCGGGCCGTGACCCGGGGTGGTCTCTCCGTCGTCGCCGTAGTCGGGATCGTCGTGCTGCGACAGCCGTACGGGAGGGGACGCGGGGGCGAGCGAGGGGTCGGCGGCGAGGATGCGCCGGTGCATCTCGCTCAGCTCGGCGCCCGGCTCGATGCCGAGTTCGTCCACCAGCGCCTGCCGGGTCTCGGTGAACACCGACAACGCCTCGGCCTGCCTGCCGCACCGGTAGTAGGCCAGCATGAGCTGGACGCGGATCCGCTCGCGCAGCGGGTGCTCGGCGGCGAGCGCGACCAGCTCCGAGATGATCTCCGCGTGCCGGCCGAGCTCGAGGTCGACCTCCATGAGGGCCTCGACGGCGCCGATGCGGCGCTCGGCCAGCCGGTCGCGCTGGTGCTCGGCGTACGGCCCGACCGCGCCGGCGAGCGGCTCGCCCGACCACAGCCCCAGGGCGCCGCGGAGCCGCCGGGCGGCCTGCTCCACCCGGCCCGTACGGCGGTCCGACTCGGCGGCGGAGCACTCCCGGTCGAAGACGGCGAGGTCGAACCGGGCGGGGCCGAGCCGCAGCGCGTACCCCCGGCCCACCGAGGTCAGCAGTTGCGGCGGCGTCCTGGGGGAGCGGCCGGGTTCGAGGACGGTGCGCAGGCGGGAGACGTAGGTGCGCAGCGCGCCCAGCGCACGCGGCGGCGCGTCCTCCCCCCACACGCCGTCGATCATCTCGGTCGGCGAGACCGCGTGCCCCTCCCGCAGCAGCAACATCGCGAGAATGGAGCGTTGCAGGGGCGTGCCGAGGTCGAGTTCGACGCCGTCGCGCCACGCCAGGACGGGTCCCAGTACGGCGAAGCGCAGGTCGTCCGAGGTGGCGTGGTCAGGCATGTGGACCTGTCTCCTGAACGGCAAGATTCGTGAGCAAATGATAGATCGTGCGGAGAGGCGCACGTATAACGCTCCCGCTGATTTACCAGGGTTCAGCGTGTGTTCAGGTGCTTGAAAGCGGCCTGCAAACCACCATCTGGGCGGTGAAAGCGATTTGCAGGCGGAGGGGCCTATCACTGAGACGCAACCCCGACAGCACCCGCCTCGGGGGATCGTCCTCGAACAGGAGAACCGAAATGCGTCGCTCCATCACCCTCGGCCTCGCCGCCGCGACCGCCGTCGCCGCCCTCGGGCTGCCGGCCCTCACGACCGCCGCCAGCGCCGCCCCGGCGTCCGCGGCCTCCGCCTCCCACCACGACGACTGGGACTACTCGGAGTGGTGGGGCACCTACTGGTCCTCCAACCACCTCGCCAAGGCCAAGGGCCACATCGACGTGAACTACGACGACGAGGAGTCGAACCGGGTCCACGTCACCGGCAAGCTGTACGACCTGGACAACCGCACCTACCGGCACGGCGGCAAGTGCGCCTACATCCGGTTCCGCGTCCAGGACTGGGACGACAGCGAGGACGACTGGTCCTCCAGCTTCAAGTCGTACAAGTACTGCGGCGCCGGCGGCTACAAGCAGATCAACTTCTGGCGCTACGACGTCGCGCAGGTCCAGGCGCAGGTCTGCCAGATCGGTCTGTACAGCCAGTTCCCGGTCAAGTGCGGCGGTTGGCACGAGATCTACAACGCCTACGATGACGAGTACGGCTACGACGCCTGATCGTCCACCGGCGTCACGCGGCCCGTCCCTTCCCGGGGACGGGCCGCTTTTCTTTGGGCTCTGTCTACAGGGGCTGGTCAGGCTGCTTCCGACGCCGGTTCCAGAAGGCCCAGCCTCGCGCGCAGACGCTCGCGTACGGCGGGCCACTCGGGACTCAGGATCGAGTAGTACGCGGTATCTCGGACCGTGTCGTCGGCGCCTCGGCTGTCCGCTCGCCGCACACCGTCCAGGTGCGCGCCGAGGGCCTCGATGGCGGCCCGGGATCGGGTGTTGCGTACGTCTGCCTTGAGGGTGATCCGGTGAACCTGCCAGGTCTCGAAGGCGAGGGAGAGCACCAGGTACTTGCTCTCCCGGTTGACACCGGTGCCCTGGGCCGACGCGGCGAGCCAGGTGTACCCGATGTCCGCGACGGACGGGACCTCGCCCACCGCGCCCTTGGTACCCGGCGGCCAGGGCATCGGGCCCTGCCAGTACTCCAGGTTCATCAGACGGGTGGCACCGACCACGCGGTCGGTGTGCAGCCACCGGATGGCGAAGGGCATCGTGCGGCCCTCCGCCTGCTCAGCCAAGGCGGCCTCCACGTAGGAGGCCATCTCGTTCCGTCCAGCGGGAACGCGAGTGAAGGCGTACGTAGAACGGTCTTCACTCGCCGCGGCGACAAGATCGTCGAGCACCGCGAAGCTGAGCGGTTCCAGGCGCACGGAGCGCCCGGACAGGGTGACAAAAGCGGGCATGAGCACATGATGGGGGCTGCCGGGCACGCCTGATGCCAAATGGCACAAGACATCTTGGCGGGGTGCGGGTTAAGGACCGTGCCTGGTCGAGAATGCCCAGGTCAGATGGGTGATCGTCGCTCCCGGCCACAGGCGCTCAGGGTAAAGATTCAGTCAATGATCCGCAGGCGCGCTGAGGACCGTTCAGCACGATCAGGCGGACGCCTTCGACGGTGCGTCGAACCACCTGGCGACGGCACTCGCGACGCCCTTTCCCGGCCCCCGCCACCCCGTCCCCACCCACCCGATTCCCGCCACCCGGTTCCCGTATCTACGAGTCCCGCCCCCGGGGCTCGCCAGTCCGGCCCCAGCGCCCGGACCGCCCGCCCGGCTCAACGTTCCGGGTCCTGCCGGTGGCGCGGAGGACCTGCCGGTCGTATCGGTCGTAGGGGGGAGTCCGTCCTCAGCCTTCCCTGGGTCAGCCTCCTACGTGCGCCTCCTACGCGCATGCTCCGGCGTGCTTCGGCCAATCGGTTTCCCAGTCGATGTCCCTCACCGATCCAATTGCGTTGCTCGACCTGTCTGTCCGGAAGCGCTCGACGTCCTCGCGGCCTTCTGAGGATTGCTTTTCCGCTGAGCCGCGGTGGCGACAGGGCACGGTGCCTAAACGCGTCTGATGAGTTTGACATCCGAGTTGTGTTGATATCGCCAGACTGATCCGTAGCTCCAACTATCGCATTCGCCTGGTTGCTGTCAGTGATGGGAGGTGAAATAATGCACACAGGAATTCGAATTGACTTGGGGGTGCGATGGACCTGTTCGATGATGCTGGGTCTGACCACCTCCGTCGTTCGATTGGCGAGGAGTCCGACTGGTGGGAACGGCTGACGGCCGGCTCGCCGCTGTGGTCTTCCGAGGGTTCGGCCGCCCGTGAAAATGTCCCGATCGTCGGCCCCAGGCCGCGAGAGCGCGCGAGCCGTAGCGACCGCCAGGCGAAGGAGGCCGCTTTCGGTGGCGCTCCGGGTAGCGCTTGTGGCGATGTATTCGGTGACGCTCCCGACAGTGCGTCTGGTGGTGCTCCTGGTGGCGCCTCTGGCGCTGGCCTTGGTGAAGAGGGCCGGAATCGGCACACAGGCCGTGATCGGGATGCCGACAGCCCGTCCGGTGGTGCATCTTCTGGTGCTTCCGATGCTGCTTCTGGGGCTGCCTCTGGGGCTGCCTCTGGTGGTGCTTCCGAGGCGGGGTCGTCGTCGTGGGTGGCGGTGGCGGCGGTTGCTGAGGCGGCGCGGGCGGTGGCGCTGGTACCGGTGCCGGAGGACTCGGGCGTGTGCCTGGCTGAGGCCGAGGAGTTGCTTGCGGCTCGCGACCGGATTACCAGCGCGTTGGCTGCCCGGGTGGGCCGGGTGCATCGGGCCGGGGAGGCGAGGATCCATGGGCATGCGTCCACCAAGTTGTGGCTGCGTTCCGCCGGAGGGATGACCCCTGCGGGAGCCGGCCGGTTGGTGACGATGAGCATGGAGCTGGTCCGCCTGCAGGACGTGCGCCGCCTGTTCGCCGAGGGTGGCCTGGCCGAGGGGATCGTGGAGGCGATCTGCACGGCCACCTCCGGGCTGACCGACGACCAGGCGAAGACGGCTGAGGGGATCCTGCTGGAGCTGGCTAAATCGGTGGGCGCGGCAGAGGTGGCCAAGGCCGGGCGATATCTGCGGGCGGTGCTGGACCCCGACGGCCACGAGAAGGACGAACAAGCCGACTTCGACCGCCGGTTCTTCCGGGTGCGTCGGCGCAGGAACGGCGGTGTGGAGGGGGAGTTCTACCTGCCGGTGGAGGCCGCCGCGCGGTTGCAGCACCTGTTCGACGCCTACGCCAAGCCCAGGGCCGAGGGCGATGACCGCACGCTGAGCATGCGGAACGCCGATGCGTTGATCGCGTTCCTGGAAAACAAGATCGCCACCGAGCTTCTGGTACTGGTCAACGCCGAATCCCTCCCCGACGACCCCCCAGACACCGACGACACCGACGCCAAAACCGGTCGCGCAGCAACCGGTGGCTCGCCCATCGGCGACCCGGCTTCCGCTCCGCCGCTTTTGGATCCGACCGGTGGCGACGAGCACGGCGACCTGCGCGCGTGCGATGACGTCCAGCAGAGCCACGCCGACGACCCCGGCGCACACGACCAGGAGAGCGAGCGGGGACACCGCAGCAATCGAGCGTGGCGGCCACAGCAGGCACGTCAGCAGCAGGCGCATGCCCCTGATCCCCCGGCCGAGCATGGCGCTCCGCCGGGTGAGGAACACGGCGGTCCGTCGTGGGCGAGCGGCGGCGCCTGGCCGGGAGGTACGACCTGGCCGGGAGGTGACGGCTGGCTGGGGGGTGGCCGGGCGGGGGTTGGAGGCAGTGTGCCGCCGGGGGTGTGGTTGCGGGGGTTGCCGGGGCTGATTCTGGCGACCGGGCATCTGCTGCCCGTTGTCAGCGTGCACCGGCTGGCGCGCACCAGCACTCTGGTGAGGATCGTCATGGATGCCGCGGGGCAGGTGCTGGACATGGGCCGTAAGGTCCGCTTGGCCACCCCGGCGCAGCGGCGGGCGGTCTTCGCCCGGTATGCCGCCTGCTGGGTGGACGGCTGCCCGCTGCCCGCCACTCTGTGCCAGATCGACCACGCCGAGGACTGGTGCAGCGGCGGGCTGACCGATCTCAAGCTGCTGGGACCGGCGTGCCAGTTCCACAACCGCGACCGCTACCGCCACCCGAGCCGGTACACCTGCCGCAAGGTGGGCGACGACCGTTGGGCCTTCACTTACCAGAACCCCCGCACCACCCGGCGGCGCACGTAGAGGCGGGCGGCGGACATGTGCCGGGGCTCCGAACACGGTCGGAGCATGCACGGAGCGCGGTTGAAGTGCGGACCGGGTACGGAGGCAATGGTGGACAACCGAGAGTGCACGACCGTCGGTGACGGCGATCCGGGTCGCCGTCACCCGCTCGTCGGGATGTTACGCGGACGGCTGGAGGACCGTGACCACGTGGGTGGTGTTCGCCGGTGCGACGATCGAATTCCCGACCAGCCTGACGGTGTACGTGTGTTCGCCGGCCGTGGTCGGCGTATCGGCGAAGCCGAACGAACCGTCGACGGCGGGGGCCACCTTTGCCAGGGCCTTCGAGGTGACGGTGCCATCCGGGCTGACGACTCTGCGTGTGACGGTGATCGTCGTTCGGGGGAAGGAGACGCCGTCGGCGCCGAAGGTTCCGCTGAATTCAAGTCGCTCGCCTACGACCCCTGTCGCCGGTCCGGTCACGGTGAGCGTCGGCTGATACGGGGTCACCGTGACGGTCGCCGAGGCGCTGCGACCCCCGAACCACGAGTTGCCCGGCCAGTACACGAGGTAGTTGAACGTCCCGGTGGACGGGGGAGTGTCGGTGAATTGATAGGTCCCGTCCGCCGCCGTGGTGATCTCTTGGAAGGGCCGGGAGGTGCCGTCGGGGAGCCAGCGGTACAGTTCGAGCGTTTGTACGCCGGGCAGCGATCCGTTGCTCAGCGTGAGCCGTCCGCCGAGGGTGAACTGCTTGAGCGCGGTCGCCTCAGGGGGAGCTGTCAGGGTCAGTGTGGAGGAGTGGAAGGGCGAAGGCGGCAGCCGCCAGAGGTGCATCCGCCCGGTCTCCGGCTCCTTCAGCACTCCCCAGGTGAGTGTGCCGTAGAAGGCGATGCTGCCTGCCACCAACGCCTTGCCCTGGTAGTCGGCCTCGTAGATCACCTCCGCCGTGGCCGGGTCGTACACCACGAGCTCCGCCGTGTCGCCCTGAGAGGAGTTCCAGCCGCCGACGACGTAGTCGCCGTCCGGACTGGCCGCGACAGCGGCGGGGAGACCGTGCTCGCTCAATGCGCTGCTGTCGTAGGCGCGGGCCCGGGCCAGGGTTGTCGTGTCCCAGGCGTCGAACTGGCGGGTATCGGCCAGGGCCGACAGCGCCGCCGACCCGTCCGCGGTGAGAGCGAGGTCCCGCAGGGGCGGCAGCCCGTTCGCGTCTCCGCGGATCTCGCCGCGCGGAGTCGCCGGGGTGGTGCTGACGTCGTACACCCTGACTACGGCGGGGCTGACTCCCGGCTCCCCGGCCACCAGCGTGTTCCCGGTGACGGCGACCAGCGGAGGCTGGGTCGTAGCCGGCCCGACCCGGACGGGCGTGGGTGTCGTCTCCGACAGAACGAGACCGACGACGCCTCCCTCTCCCGCCTCGCCGCACCCGTATCCGATCCACAGCCGGGTATGGGACTGTGCCAGATTCGACGGGCACGGGTACGAGGTGAGGTCGATACGCCTGGTGATGGTGACCGTGGCGGTGTCGATCTCGATCACCTCATGCGAGTCGCGGAGCGCCGCGTACACCCTCCTGCCGCCGTCTGGCGCGGTCAGGGCGACGGCCCCGGACAGGCCGCTCTGATCGTGTCGATGACTTGACCGTCGAGGGACGCGACCACGATCCGATCGTCGGCGGCGACGAAGACCTTGCTGCCGCGCGCCACCACGTCTCCGCCCCTCCCGACGGCGACACCGAGGTCGGTGACGATCCCGGCGGCCGCGGCGGCGGGCGCCTGAGCGACGAGCAGGCCCATCATCAGGAGCAGGGGACCGGCAAGGGCGACTAATCGGCGAGACAGCGGACCACGGTCAGAGGTTGATGGACGCACACGCACTCCAGTCCGGATGAGAAGGGGAGAAGCGAGCATCCTGATGTAACCAGGGGATCCGTTCCCACTTATGATCTCTGTTCATCGAACGTATGTTCGCATGGCGGGTCACTGTCGTCCAGGGCACATTCGTGATGCGCAGGAGGGCCGGTCCTTCGCCCACGCGGGTGTGGGGGGCGTCTCTGTGGGGAGCGCCGAGTAAGTTGCTGTGATCGGGCACGGGTACGGGCGCGGGCTTGGGTGTGGAGGTTGGCGATGGAGCGGTTCGTCGGGAAGTTCGCCGTGGTCACCGGTGCGGCGCGGGGGATCGGTGCGGCGACGGCCCGCCGGCTCGCGGCGGAGGGTGCGGTGGTGGCGTGCGTGGACCTCACCGCGGATCGCTGCGCCACGATCGTGGACGAGATCACGGTCACCGGAGGCAGGGCGGTCGCCTTCGGCGGCGACGTCTCCGACAGTGCCCAGGTGGAGACTCTCGTGTCGGGGGTGGTGGCCGAGTTCGGGCGTATCGATGTGCTGGTGAACAATGCCGGGCTGACGCGGGACAACCTGGTCTTCCGGATGTCGGAGGACGACTGGGACAAGGTGCTCGACGTGAATCTGAAGGGCGCGTTCCTGATGAGCCGGGCGGTGCAGAAGCACATGGTGGACCAGAGGTCGGGGACCATCGTCAACCTGTCGAGCCGGTCGGCGCTGGGCAACCGCGGGCAGGCCAACTATTCGGCGGCCAAGGCGGGGATCCAGGGGCTGACCGCGACTTTGGCGATCGAGCTCGGCCAGTTCGGGGTCCGCGTCAACGCGGTCGCGCCCGGATATGTGGCGACGCCGATGACGGAGGCGACGGCGGTGCGCCTCGGCATGTCGCCCGAGGAGCACCAGGCCGTCGCCTCGCAGTTCGTGCCGTTGCGGCGGGTCGCCCAGCCGACCGAGATCGCGTCGGTGGTGGCGTTCTTCGCCTCCGACGACGCGTCGTACGTCACGGGACAGACCCTCTACGTCAACGGCGGCTCGCAGTAGCGGGTGGTCAGCAGTCGACCAGGTCGGGGCTCTGGTTCAGGATTTGCGCGCGGGGGGTGACGAACTCCCCGTAGGCCTCGGTCGCGGCCGGGTCGAAGACCGCGACCCGGTGGCAGTTCTGGAAGGCGAGCCGTACGCCGAAGTGCCTTTCGAGGGCACCGCGCATCGCGTCGCTGGCCAGGCAGCGCAGCAGTTGGCCGCGGGAGGCCTCGTCGGGCGGCGGCACCTGGTTGTCGGCGAAGTCGGCCCCCGATCGGTCGCGCCGTTCGATCAGCGCGGTGATCGTCGTCCAGGCGTACGGCAGCGAGTCGCGGACGCAGGCGACGAAGGCCGCGTCGTCCACCTCACCGGTACGGGCCTGGGCGAGCAGGTTGTCGGGCACGGACAGCGACATGGCTGTTCTCCTCTCTGTGTCTTTCGGCAAATCAGGGGGTGGTGACGGCGGGGCCGTACACGAATTCGGGGTCGATCTGCGCGACCAGGTCGTCGCCGGTGGCGCGGTTCGCCCATGCGCGGGCGTTGCGGGTGTGGAACTCGGCCGCCTGCCTGCCGAACTTCGCCCAGTCCTTGGGCTGCGTGTCGAGCCGGTCGAGCATGGTGGCGAGGGCCTGGTGGGCAGTGGGCTCCAGGTCGCCGAGGGTGAACGGCCGGCCCTGCTCCATCGCGCGGACGGCGGGGGAGTGGCCGAACCAGGTCAGCAGGTCGTCGCCCACGTGCTCGCGGAGGAAGTCGGCGTCGTCCGGAGAGTGGATCTTGTTGCCGACGACGGCCAGCGGGACGTCGAATCCGGCGGCGTGGTCGCGGTACTGCCGGTAGACGCCGACGCCCTGCCGGGTGGGCTCGGCGACGAGGAAGGTGAGGTCGAACCGGGTGAAGAGCCCGGAGGCGAAGGAGTCGGCTCCGGCGGTCATGTCCACCACGACGTACTCGCCGGGACCGTCGACCAGATGGTTGAGGTAGAGCTCGACCGCTCCGACCTTGGAGTGGTAGCAGGCGACCCCGAGGTCGTCCTCGCCGAACGGGCCGGTGACCATGAGCGAGACACCGTCGATGTGGCTGGACGGGAAGAACGGGTCGTCCAGCTGGACCAGCCGGGAGCCGCGGCCGGGGGGAGTCGTCTTGACCATGGACGCCGTGTCGCGGATGCGGGGGTTGTCGCCCCGCAGGTAGTCCTTGATCTCGGTCAACATCCCGCCCAGCGGCCGAGGTTGCCCGGTCGCGCCGAGGGCCAGGCCGAGATGCTGGTTGATGTCCGCGTCGATCGCGACGACCGGTCCCCGCCGTGTCGCGTACCTCGCGAACAGCGACGACAGGGTCGTCTTTCCGCTTCCGCCCTTGCCGACGAACGCCACCCGCATGGCGAGCCCCCCAGCTGTATGACCATCGGAAAATGAAAACCGTTGTCACTTTCGGTCGTGGCTCATCATGGCACATCCGCGAGGGCGGGGAGAGGGTTTCAGCTCGTGGCGGGCGGCTGGAAGAGCGAGAACACCTTGACCAGGGTGGGCCGCAGGGCGTCCCAGTCGGAGGCCCGGGCGGTCCAGGTCAGCACGCTGGTCGTCGTTCCCGTCGAGATCACCCGCCGGTACTGGTGATATCCGACCCCCTTGACCAGGTGGTCCCCTTCCGACGCCTTCCGCGGCTTCCAGGTGAACTCCCAGTCGGCGGAGGGTCCGTACGGGCTGGTCACGGGCTTGAGCCGGAGCTTGCGATAGCTCTTGGCGGTCGGCAGGAAGATGGCCTCGGCCTCGCCGAGCGCCGCGAGGGGATCGGTGCCGCTCTGCGCGGTCACCTCGACGACGAGTGCCGCCGCGTCGTCGGGGGCGCGCCAGGCGATGGTGTACGGCTGGTCCTCGCGGGTCCAGTCGCGGGGCACACCGGCCCGCCAGCCGGCGTCCGACCGGTACCACTTCAACTTCAGCCGCGGCGCGGGAGCGGCCGAGCCGGTGACGGGCACGGCGGCCGGCCCCGAGGGAGAAACAGCGGGAGACACAGGAGCAGACGCAGGGGCAGACGGGGACGCCATGGGCGTTGCGACCGGGGAGGCGGCCCGGCTTTCGGCGCCGGGGCGCAGCACCGCCCAGCCGCCTACGGCGCAGGCGACCACTACGGCCGCCGCGACGCCCGCGACCAGCCGGGTGCGGCCGAGGCTCCGCCGTACGGGGGGAGCGGGAGCGGGTGGTTCGGCCTCGGCGAGGAGCCGGTCGGCGGTCTCCGCGTCGATCCGCCGCCTCGGGTCCCGGGCGAGGAGCCCGGTCAGTACGGCGCGAAGCTCCTCGGGGACCTCTCCGAGCGGCTGCGACGGCGGCCGGCAGGTGACCGCCAGATGAAGGGTGGCGCCCAGCGACCACAGGTCGGCGGCGATGGTGCGGGGGTCGTCCGCGGAACGTTCCGGAGCGAGGAAGTCCTCCGGGTCCCGCCGGACAGGAACAGCTGTGGGGGAAGCAGCTGTGGAGGAAGCAGCGGGGGGAACGGCGGCGGGGTCGCGGCGGGTGGGGGCGAAGGCCGGGTCGGCGGCGAGCACGGAGACGCCGAAGTCGGCGAGCAGCACCCGGCCGTCGTGCCCGACGAGGACGTTGGCCGGCCGGACGTCGCCGTGCCGTACGCCGGCGGCGTGGGCGTGGGCCAGCGCGGACAGGACCTTCCGGGCGATCGGCGCGGCCTGCGCGGGCGTGAGCGGGCCGTCGCCCGCGACCATCCCGTCCAGGGAGCGGGAACGGACCAGCTCCATCACGATGTACGGAGTGCCGTCCTCCTCGGCCACGTCGTGGACGGCGGCGATGTGCGGGTGACGCAGGGCCTCCGCCTGCCGGGCCTCCCGGGCGATCCTGTGGACGAGCCGCAGCCGCGCGGTCTCGCCCAGGCCGGGGGGCAGCAGCACCTCCCGGACCGCCACGGGCCGGTCGAGCAGGGTGTCGTGCCCTTCCCAGACGACCCCGGTGCGGCCACGGCCGAGAGCGCGGACCAACCGGTATCGCTTGACGATGAGCCGCCCAGCAGCACCCATCTCGCCCGCCCTCTACGCCTGGCACGTTTCGCCGTGAAATCACCTTGAATGCGGAGTCTTGCACAACCAACCGGGCGAATAGCGGTGATTAGAGGGGCGGAAGTGAACCGGCCGCGATGTGGGCGAGGGTGACCTCCGTGAGCGTCGCCTGCTCGTGGTCGCGTAGTGCCGTCCAGACCTCGGCGAGCGGCCCGGCGACGCCGTGGAAATCCTCGTTGTCCTGCGGCGCTCCCTCGACGATGAGCACGACGTCGGCGAGGGTGATCTCCGTGGCGGGCCGGGCGAGCCAGTAACCGCCCTCCGGGCCCCGCTGGCTGTGGATGAGACCGGCCCGCCGCATCTGCAACAGGATGTTGTCGAGGAAACGCCGGGGAATGCCCTGGGCCGACGCTATCCGCTCGGCCGGGACGGGCCCCGGCGCCGCCGCGGCCAGTTCGGCGGCGGCGCGCAGGGCGTATTGGGTCCTGACGGAGAGCCGCATCTCTCACACGGCACTGAGAACCAGGGACCGGGCCCCGGGGGAGGGCCTGAGGTGCACCGTGTCGCCGGGCTCCAGCGCGAGCCGGTCGGCCTGCTCACGTGTCACCTGGACCCATGCCTCCTCCGTGCCGATCTTCACCTCCACGCGGACCTCGAAGCCGAGCCGTACGACGCGGGAGACCACGGCGGGGGAGCCGCCCTCGACCGGGCCGGAGCTGATCTCGATGTCGTGCGGCCGGACCAGGCTGCCCCCGATCTCGGTGACCGGGCCGAGGAAGCGCATCACGAACGGGTTGGCGGGGTTGTCGTACACCTCGCCCGGGCTGCCGGCCTGCACGACCTCTCCGTTGGCCAGGACCACGATCGTGTCGGCGACCTCGATGGCCTCCTCCTGGTCGTGGGTGACGAAGACGGTGGTGACGTGCACCTCGTCGTGCAGCCGGCGCAGCCAGGCCCGCAACTCCTTGCGCACCTGCGCGTCGAGCGCGCCGAACGGCTCGTCGAGCAGCAGCACCTCCGGTTCCACCGCGAGCGCCCGGGCCAGGGCCATGCGCTGGCGCTGGCCGCCGGAGAGCTGCGACGGGTAACGGTCGGCCAGCTTCTCCAGGTGGACCAGCTCCAGCAGTTCCATGACCCGCTTGCGGATCTCGTCCTTGGGCCGCTTGCGGATCTCCAGGCCGAAGGCCACGTTGCGGAAGACCGACAGGTGCTTGAAGGCGGCGTAGTGCTGGAACACGAAGCCGACGTTGCGGCGCTGGGGCGACAGGCGGGTGGCGTCGACGCCGGAGATCCGGACGGTGCCGGTGTCGGGCCGTTCGAGCCCGGCGATCACCCGCAGCAGCGTCGACTTGCCCCCGCCGCTCGGGCCGAGCAGGGCGGTGAGCGACCCCGACTCGACGTCCACGGACACGTCGCGCAGGACCGGCGTGGCCCCGAACGACTTGTTGACGTCGCGTACCTCAATTGCCATCGGACAGATCCTTCGGGCGCAGGAGCTTGGTGAGCAGCAGGGTGACCACGGCGATCAGCGCGAGGGCCGTGGCGGCCGCGAACGCGGCCGGCTGGTCGAAGTTCTGGAACCGCTCCTCGACGAACAGCGTGAGCGTCTGGGTCTGGTCCACGAGCCGTCCCGACACCACCGCGACCGCGCCGTACTCGCCGAGCGAGCGGGCCAGGCAGAGCACGACGCCGTAGCCGAGCGCCCAGCGGATGCCGGGCAGCGTGATGCGGGCGAACGTCTGGAGACGGTTCGCGCCCAGGGTGTGCGCGGCCTGCTCCTGCTCGTCGCCGAGCTCCTCCAGCACCGGCACGATGGCCCGTACGACCAGGGGCAGCGCGACGAACACCGTGGCCAGCACCATGCCGGGAGTGGAGAAGATCACCTGGACTCCCCAGCTCTCCAGCAGGCCGCCCACGGGGGAGAAACGGCCGTACACGAGGATGAGCGCGAGCCCGACGACGACCGGCGAGACGGCCATCGGCAGGTCGATGAACGCCCCGAGCAGCCGTTTGCCGGGGAACTCGTGCCGGACGAGCAGCAGTGCGGCGCCGACCCCGAAGACCGTGTTGGCCACGACCGCCCAGGCGGCGACCGTGATCGTCACCTTGAAGGCGTGTACGGCAGACGGCGAGGTCAGCGCCTCGACGAACGGGCCGAGCCCGTCTCCGAAGGTCCGCCAGATGATCAGCCCGACCGGCAGGACCAGCAGGAACAGGATGTAGGCGACGGCGGTCAGGCGCAGGACGTGCTTAGCCACGGCGGCTCCCCCATCGCTGCAGGACGTCGAGTGCGATCAGCGCGACCAGGGCCACCACGAGCAGGACCGTCGCGATCGCGGCCGCTCCCGTCATGTTGTCGCCCTCGATCTGGCTGAAGAGGTTCACCGCCGCGACCTGCGTCTTGAACGGCAGGTTGCCGGAGATCAGCACGGTCGAGCCGAACTCCGCGATCGCCCGGGTGAAGGCGAGCGCGGTGCCCGACAGCATCGCGGGAAGCAGGTTCGGCAGGATGATCCGGCGGAAGGTCTGGAACGGCCGGGCGCCGAGGGACGCCGCGGCCTGTTCCATCTCCGCGTCCAGTTCCAGCAGGACCGGCTGCACCGTACGGACGACGAACGGCAGCGTGACGAACATCAGCGCCAGCACGACGCCGGCCCTGCTGTAGGCCAGGTTGATCCCGAGCGGGGACTGCGGGCCGTACAACGCGAGCAGGACGAGACCGGCCACGATCGTCGGCAGCGCGAACGGCAGGTCGATGATCGTGTCGAGGACCGCCCTGCCCGGGAAGCGGTCGCGGACCAGCACCCAGGCGATCAGCGTGCCCATGACCAGGTTGACCAGGGCCACCAGGGCGGACGCGCCGATCGTCAGGGTGAGCGCCGACCAGGCGTCGGGGGTGGTGACCGAGCGCCAGAAGTATCCGGGGCCCTCGTCTGCCGACCGCCAGACCACGGCGGCCAGCGGGATCAGCACGATCAGGCTCAGGTAGAGCACCGCGGTCCCGAGGCCGGCGGCGGTGCCGCCGGCCAGGCGCCGGGACGGCCGCACTCCCACTGCGGCGTCCACGCTCATTTGACGACTCTCACTTCTCGGTGGCCACGCCGAGCTTGCGCTCGATGTCCGCGACCTTGCCGGTCTTGGAGTCGAAGAACTCGGTGGTGATCTTGTCCCAGCCGCCGAGGTCCTGGATGGTGAACAGCTGCGGCGGGGCGGGCCAGTCGAAGCCGGTCACCCCGTCGGCGACCGGGCGGTAGCCGTTCTTCGCGAAGATCGTCTGCGCCTCGACCGAGTAGAGGTACTTGAGGAAGGCCGCGGCCTCCGCCGGGTGCGCGCTGTTCTTCGTCACGGCCACCGGGTTCTCGATGAGAAGCGTGGCGTCCGGAACCGTGTAGTCGAGCTCCTGGCCGTTCTGCCGGGCGAAGATCGCCTCGTTCTCGTACGTGAGGATCGCGTCGCCCTTGCCGCCGGTGAAGGTCTGCAGCGACTTGCGGCCGCTGTCGTCCTGGACCGGCACGTTCTTGAGCAGCGAGTCGAGATAGGTGAGCCCGGCGGCCTGGTCGGCGCCCTTGTCCGACTTCGCGCCGTAGCCCGCGAGCAGGTTCCAGCGGGCGCCGCCGGAGGTGAAGGGGTTCGGGGTGATGACCTCGACTCCCGGCTTGATCAGGTCGTCCCAGGTCTTGATGCCCTTCGGGTTGCCCTTGCGGGTGCCGATGACGACGACGGACCTGGTCAGAATCCCCTTGCTGGGCCCGGCGCCCGGGCCGGAGTTCCAGTCCGGCGCGACGATGCCGGCCTTCACGAGTCGGGTGATGTCGGTCTCCAGGGAGAACTCGACGATGTCCGCCTTGAGGCCGTTGGCCACCGCGCGGCTCTGGTCGCCGGACGCGCCGAACGACTGGGTGAAGGTGATGTTCTTGCCCTCGGGCGTCTTCTGGAACGCCGCGATGATGTCCTTGAACGCCGCCTGGGGGGTGGAGTAGGCGACCAGCGCCAACTGGACCTTGCCGCCGCCCCCGCTGTCGCCCCCGCCGGCGCTGTCGCCTCCCCCGCAGGCGGTGACCAGGGTGGACGTCGCCACGACGGCGGCTGCGATGGCCCCGAGCCTGCGCACTCTCATGCCTTGCCCTCTATTCCTACCATGTCAGTCGGTTTAGTCGATATTAAAGACCGTTCCAGAGATTCCGTCAACTCCGATGGGTTTGCTGGGTTTGGGGCTGGAGTGGCGCACGGAGTGACATCTCAGTGACAGGATGGATTCCAGTGATTGCTGTGAAATTTCCGGACAAAGACTGTCGAGAGGTGCTAGGAACGTTCGGCGGGGGCGGGAGACGACCCCCGCTCAGCTCACCTGTGAAGTTCACCTAGGAAGTACGGAAGGACCCTCATGCACGACCCGGCCGAGGGCGAGGAGGCCCACGAGCAGACCGGCCCGCTGGTACGGCCGTACATCGCGGGCGAGGCCCGGAACGACGCCGAGGGAGACCGGTTCTGGTCGGAGGAGCACGACGAGGCGGCCCTCGCCGCGACCCCGGGACAGCAGATTCAGGGGCAGGCACAGGACCGGACACAGGGCGAACAGGCCGATCACGGCGACGTGCTGGCGGAGGACTGGCGTCCTGATACCGAAAAGCCCGCGACCGTCGTCCTGGAGTCCTCCGGCGACAGCGAGCCCCGGGGCTTCCTGGGGTCGGGCTGGCGCAGCGCTCCCGATCCCGAGGACGACGAGGTGGACGCCTACGGAGACGAGGAGGACTCGCGGCGCGGCGGCATGCTGCTGCGGGCCGGCCTGATCGGTGTCGGCCTCGTCGCCGCGATCTGGGCCCTGGCCCTGTGGGTGGGCAGCCCCGCCGAACCGGCGTGCGGTCCGGGCAGTGCGAGTGGCGCGAGCGGCTGCGCGGCCGGCGCCCCGGCGACGTCCCTGACGCCGACTCCGGAGGCTGTGCCCAGCGACGACTCCGGTGACGACGCCGCGCTCGCCGATCCCGGGACGGGCGACGACGACCCCTCGCCCGCCGCGCCGACCCCTGGGACAACCACCCGGGCGCCATCCCGTGACACGTCGGCCCGTACGCAGGACACCGGGCCGCGGGCCGGCGCGTCTCCGCGTCCGACCCGGTCGCGCGGCCCGGTGCGGTCACAGCCTCCGGTGACGGTGGACGAGCCGTCCGAGGCGCCGACGACCGTCGCACCGACGAACGAGCCGACGTCCGAGCCCACCACGGCTCCCGCGCCCGCCCCCACCCAGGAGGCGCCGCGGCGCGGCGGAGGCATACTGGACCTGCTCTTCTAGATCAGGAGCCGCCAGATCAGGAAGCAGTGCAGCTCAGGAGGCCGTGCAGCTGTCCTGGGTCGCGTCGAAGCCCTCCACGTCGTCGAGCGTCTTGGGGGGCTTCATCCCCTGCCAGTCGGCGCCGATCCCCAGCACGAGGGCCTGGGTGGTGGCCGTGCGGACCAGGTGGGACCGCGTCTTCCTGAGCTCGCGGTACAGCCGCGACGCCCGGCCCTCGCCGTTGGCGGAGTAGGCCACGGTGGTCTTCGCGTACGGCCTGGGCGCCTGCTCGACCTTCACGATGTGGTAGCCGCGCTGCTCCAGCTCGGCGGCCACCTCGGTGCCGAGGCCCTGCCTGCCGCTGCCGTTGCGCACCAGGATGTGGATCTGCGACTTGGGGATCTTCTGCTCACCGCTTCGCACGTTCTTGGCGATCTGGTCGGCGGCGACCATGGTGAACAGGCGCTTGGCCTGGGGCTGCACCCACTCGACGCGCCCGGGGTTGGTGACCGAGTAGCGCCAGGGGGTGGTGACGAAGCGGATCTGCCCGGCAGTCAGCCCCTTCGCGCTCATCGCGAGGTCCTTCATCACGCCGATCGTGAGGTCGGGGTCGGTGGTGATCGCCTTGGTCACCGCGTCGAGGAACCCGAACAGCGTCGCGGGGTCGGTCAGCGTCTCGCCGCTCATCGCCTTCTTCGCCATCGAGGCCAGGAACATCTGCTGCCGCTGGATCCGGCCGATGTCGGAGCCGTCGCCGAGCGAGTAGCGGGCGCGGACGTACCCGAGCGCCTGCTCGCCCTTGAGCACCTGCCTGCCGGCGGGCAGGGTGAGCAGAGCCTTCTTGTCGTTGACGGCCTGCGGCAGGCAGACCGGCACGCCGTCCAGCGCGTTCACCATCGCCTTGAAGCCGGTGAAGTCGACCTTCACGAAGTGGTCGATGTGGATCTGGGTCAGTCGTTCGATCGTCCTCCAGGTGCAGCCGATGCCGCCGGAGTTGAACGACTCGTTGATCATCCCGACGTGTGGCCGCTGGCCCGGCAACCGGTCGCCCTTGGCGGAACACGCCGGTAACTGGACGAGCGAGTCGCGGGGGAAGCTGATCAGGACCGCGCCGTCCCGGTTCGGCGAGATGTGCGCCAGGATGATCGTGTCCGTGCGCTCGCCCGGGAACTTGCCGTATTTGGCGTTCGCGCCGTCACGCTGGTCGGAGCCGACGATCAGCACGTTGAGCGCTTTGCTGATCTTCTGGGGCCGCGCGTCGCCGAGGTCCTGCTTCGTCACCGCCTCGTGCCGGACGTTGCCGGTCAGCTTGACGTACTGACCGGCGGTGACCGTGACGGCGCCCGTCAGCACGCCCAGCATGCCCGACAGGCCCACCCACAGCCAGGCCCGCCACTTCGGCGGTGTCCGGGGAGGTGGCGCCGGGAGGTCCTCCGCCGGAGGGGCGGGACGCACGTCGACGTGACCCACTGTCGTGCTCCTGAGGGTCGGACCAGGGCTTCCCGCCTGGTCGAGAGCCGGCTACGGCAAACGGGGTCAAGTGTAGCGATCTTCCCTGAACGTCACCTTCCAAACGCGTGAACCGTCAGGCGGGAGAGACGGTCAGGCGGGAGAGGCGGTCAGGAGAGACGGTCAGGCGGGCGGGGCCGTGCTGCCGCGGGTGGTGAGGCGCGGAGGCACGTCCTCCAGCGGCCTGGTGTCCGCGCCGTCGATCAGCGACAGCAGCCGCTGCGCCGCGTGCCCGCCGTACGCCGGGATGTCGCGGGCGACCACGGTCAGCGGCGGCCGGACGACCTGGCAGAGCGGGGAGTCGTCCCAGGCGACGATGGACAGGTCGGCCGGCACGTCGAGCCGCATCTCCTGGGCGACGGACAGACCGGCCACGGCCATGATGTCGTTGTCGTACACGACCGCGGTGGGGCGGTCGGGCGAGCTGAGCAGCCGGCGGGTCGCCCGGGCTCCCTCCTCGCCGGTGTAGTCGGTGTGCACCGTGGGGCAGACGTCCAGGCCGAGGCCGGCGCAGACGTCGGTGAACGCGCGGTCGCGGATGACCGTGTGGACGAGCCGTGGCAGTCCGGCGACGCGGGCGATGCGCCGGTGCCCGAGCGCGGCGAGATACTCCACCGTCTCCCGTACGGCCGCGCCGTCGTCGGCCCAGACCGGCAGGAGCGATCCGGCGGCCGAGGGGTGCCCGATCACGACGACGGGCATGCCCATCTCCTCGATCTCCGGCACCCGGGGGTCGTCGAGGTGGAGGTCGACGAGGATCGCGCCGTCCACCCGGCCCTCTCCCCACCAGCGGCGGTAGACGCCCATCTCCGCCTCGTGGTCGCCGACCACCTGGAGGAGCAACGCGTACGAGCGGGCCGACAGTTCGGCCTCGATGCCGCTGATCAGCTCCATGAAGAACGGCTCGACGCCGAGGAAGCGGGCGGGCCGGCACAGGGCGAGGCCCACGGCGTGCGCGCGGGCGCCGTTGAGCGCGCGGGCGGCGATGTTCGGGCGCCAGCCGATCTCGTCGGCGATGGCCAGGATGCGCGCCCTGGTGGCCTCCGACACCCCCGGCTGGCCGTTCAGGGCGTACGAGACCGCCCCCTTGGAGACCCCCGCCTGGCGTGCGATGTCCGCGATGGTCGGTCTTCTCACGTGTCCCCTCGGGCTGAACCGGTCCAGTGGCTGTCAGCTTACTACCGTTACTTTGCCTCCATCTTCTTCCTATTGACACCACCGACATTCGGATTTTACGGTTTCGGCACTTATCCGGTTCAGCAGTAGCGAGCCGAGCAACATCGGGGCCTGGAGTGCAGACCCCGCGCGGCGTCGCGTGGGGAAAGAGGAGACACCATGCGAAACCGAGCGCGGTTTCTTGTACCGGTGCTGGTGACCGGCTTGTTAAGCGCGGCCTGCTCGGGCGGCGGCACGCCGGCCCCGGGCGGCGCGGCGGGAGGGGCCGCGGGAGGAGCGGCGGCCCCGGCGGCGGCCGGCAGCGGCGGAGCCTTCCCCCGCAACGAGACCCTCTACACCAGCGGCACCCAGTGGGGACCCCCGGCGAACTGGAACCCCCTGCGCGAGTGGGACTTCTCCACCGGCACCAAGGGCCTGGTCTACGAGACGCTGTTCATGTACGACCCGAACACCGACAAGTTCTCGCCCTGGCTGGCCGAGAGCGGCGACTGGACCGGCGACCTGGAGTACACGCTCAAGCTGCGCAAGGGTGTCACCTGGTCGGACGGCAAGCCCTTCACCGCCGACGACGTCATCTTCACCTTCGAACTCGGCAAGTTCGAGACCGTCCCCTACCACCCGCTGTGGTCCTGGATGAAGTCCGCCGCCAAGGTCGACGACTACACGGTGAAGTTCACCTTCACCACGGCCAACCACCAGGAGTGGGCCAACCACCTCTACAGCCGGGCCATCGTCCCCAAGCACCTGTGGGAGAGCAGGTCGGAGGACGAGGTGATGAACGGGATCAACGAGAAGCCGGTCGGCACCGGCCCGTACGCGTACCAGTCGCACGACCAGGACCGCATGGTCTGGGTCAAGCGCGACGGATGGTGGGCGACCAAGGCCCTGAACAAGGACGTCAAGCCGAAGTACATCGTCGACATCGTCAACTCCAGCAACGAGGTCGCGATGGGCCTGCTGCTGCAGAAGGGCCTCGACCTCAGCGTCAACTTCCTGCCGGGCATCGCGAACCTGGTCAAGGGCAACTTCGGCATCAAGACCTTCTACGACCAGCCGCCGTACATGCTGTCGGCGAACACGGCGTGGCTGTGGTTCAACACCACCAAGAAGCCGATGGACGACAAGGAGTTCCGCAGGGCGGTCGCCTACTCGATCGACACCAAGAAGATCGTCGAGGGCGTCTACGGCAACCTGGTCAAGGCCTCCGACCCGACCGGCCTGCTGCCGCAGTGGGACAAGTACATCGACAAGAACGTCACCTCCCAGGCGGGCTTCTCCTACGACCCCGACAAGGCCAAGCAGTTGCTCGCCGACGCCGGCTACAAGGACCGCAACGGCGACGGGCTGGTCGAGGCGCCGAACGGCGCCAAGGTCTCGCTGAAACTCATCGTGCCCGCCGGATGGACCGACTGGATGGAGGCCGCCCGGGTCATCAGCTCCAGCGCCAAGGCGGCCGGCATCGACATCGAGGCCGACTTCCCCGACTACAACGCGCTCGTCGACATTCGCAACACCGGCAAGTTCGACATGGTCATCAACAACGACAAGCAGCTCGCGAACACCCCCTGGCTGTACTACGACTACCTGTTCCGTCTGCCGGTGCAGAAGCTGCAGACCACGACGAACTACGGCCGGTACGAGAACAAGCGGGCGTGGGACCTCACCCAGCAGCTCGACCAGGTCAAGCCCGAGGACCTGGAGGGCATGAAGAAGATCACCTCGGAGCTGCAGAAGATCCAGCTGGACGACATGCCCGTCATCCCCCTCTGGTACAACGGCCTGTGGTCCCAGACCACCAACTCGGTCTGGAAGAACTGGCCGTCGAGTGCGCAGGGCACGCCGAAGTATCCGCCGACGGTGTGGCGCAACTGGCTGGAGATGGGCGGCACGCTCATGCTCACCGAACTCCAGCCGGCCTCCGGGGGCTGATCTTTTCGCGCCCCCTTCCCCGCGGGGAGGGGGGCGCCGTTCCGCGACCGGGAGGTCGACGTGCGCCGCTACTTCGGCAGAAAGCTTCTCGTCTACGGCCTGACGTTCTTCGTGGCCGTGACCGTCAACTGGATGATCCCCCGGTTCATGCCGGGCGACCCCGTGCAGAGCATGCTCTCGCGGGCCAACGTCGCGCAGCCGGCGGCCGTCGAGGCCATGCGCGTCCACTACACCGCGATGTTCGGCTTCGACCTGCCGCTGTGGCGGCAGTACCTCAACTTCTGGGGCTCGCTGCTGCGGGGCGACCTCGGCATCAGCATCTGGCTGTTCCCGACGCCGGTAACCGATGTGATCGTCCGGGCCGTGCCGTACACGCTGGGCCTGCTGATCCCGTCCATCCTGCTGAGCTGGGTCGCCGGCAACCGGTTCGGCGCGTTCGCGGCGCGGCGCAAGTGGCTGGACAACACCGTGCTCCCGCTCGGCTACGTCCTGACCGCGACGCCGTACATGTGGCTCGCGATCCTGCTGGCCTGGGCGCTGGGCATCATCGCGGGGATCTTCCCGGTCGCCGGGGCCTACGGCTTCGACCTCCAGCCGTCCTGGTCGTGGGAGTTCGTCGGCAGCCTCGCCCAGCACTGGTTCCTCCCGTTCGCCTCGCTGTTCCTGGTCGCGTTCGGCGGCTGGGCGATCGGCATGCGCAACATGATCATCTATGAGCTGGAGGCGGACTACGTCAACTACCTGCGGGCGCTCGGCGCGCCGACGCGGCTGGTGCGGCGCTACGCCTTCAGGAACGCGATCCTGCCCCAGGTGACCGGTCTCGCCCTGCAACTCGGCGTGCTCGTGGCCGGCGCGCTGGTGACGGAGATCGTCTTCAGCTATCCCGGGCTCGGGCACCTGATCCTCCAGGCGATCCAGAACCAGGACTTCTTCCTGCTGCAGGGGACCTTCCTGTTCATCGTGATCGGCGTGCTGATCGCCAACTTCGTCATCGACATCGCGTACGTCCTGGTCGATCCGCGCACCCGCACGGGGATGGGAGAAGCGGCGTGAGAAGCGAGGCGCTGCACTTCGCGCTGCGCAACCGCAAGCTGGTCGTCGGCACGGTCGTCATCACCGTCTTCCTCGTGGCCGGAGTGGTCGGGCCCATGACGATCGGCCACAAGCCGGCCGACTACGTCGGGCCGGCCATGGCGCCGCCGTCGGGGGAGTTCTGGTTCGGGACCACGACGTTCGGCCAGGACGTCTTCGCCCAGTTCCTGTACGGCCTGCGGTCGACGTTCCTGGTGGGCGTGCTCGGCGGCGTGCTGGCGTCGGTCGTCGGCATGGTCGTGGGTTTCGTCGCGGGCTACCGCGGCGGGTGGGTCGACGAGCTGCTCACCATGGTCACCAACATCGTGCTCGTGCTGCCCGCGCTGGTGGTGCTGCTGATCGTCAACGCATACCTCGGGGTGCGCAGCGTCGGCGTGCAGGCGCTGTTCATCGGGCTGACCTCCTGGCCGTGGGCGGCGCGGGCGATCAGGGCGCAGACGTTCTCGCTGCGCTCGCGCGACTTCGTGGACCTGGCCCGGCTGAGCGGGGTGCGCACACCGAAGATCATCCTCCGGGAGATCGCGCCGAACATGAGCTCGTACCTGTTCCTGACGTTCATCCTGCTGTTCGGCAGCGCGATCCTGATCGCGGCCTCGCTCGACTTCATCGGGCTCGGCCCGACCGACTCGGTCTCCCTCGGGCTGATGCTCAACAACGCGGCCCGGTGGAGCGCCCTCCAGCTCGGCATGTGGTGGTGGTTCGTCCCGCCGGGGGCCGGCATCACGGCGATCGTCGGCGCGCTCTACGTCATGAACGTCGGGCTGGACGAGGTGTTCAACCCGAAGCTGAGGGAGATGTGACGTGGCGCTGAAGGTCACCGACCTCCGGGTCTACTACCGGACGCTGCGCGGCGAGGTGAAGGCGCTCGACGGCGTCACGTTCTCCGTCGCGGACGGCGAGATCATGGGCCTCGCCGGGGAGTCGGGCTCGGGCAAGTCCACGCTCGCCAAGAGCCTGATCCGGCTGGACGGGCGCATGCGCCACGCCGGCGGCACGGTCGAGCTGGACGGCAGGGAGCTGCCGATCGCCGACGACCGGGCGATGGACGAGTTCCGCTTCCGCGAGGTGTCGCTCATCCCGCAGTACTCGATGAGCGCGCTCAACCCGACCAGGAAGATCGGGAAGATGGTCGGCGAGCTGCTGGCCGCGCGGGGCGTGCCCGACGGCACCGCCGAGCTGGAGCGCCGCCTGGAGCTGGTCGGCCTGTCGAAGGACGTGCTCGGACGCTACCCGATCGAGCTGTCCGGCGGCATGAAGCAGCGGGTGGTCATGGTGGTCTCCACGCTGCTGGACCCCTCGCTGCTGATCGCCGACGAGGTCACCTCGGCGCTCGACGTGTCGAGCCAGAAGGCCGTGGCCACGACGCTGCTCGGGTTCCGCGACCACGGGCTGGTGACCAGCATGATGGTCGTCACCCACGACATCTCGCTCGTGTACCAGATCGCCGACACGATCCTCGTGATGTACGCCGGGCGGCTGGCCGAGAAGGCCCCGGCCGAGGTGCTCGTCACCGCGCCGAGGCATCCGTACACCAGGCAGCTCGTGGCGGCGCTGCCGGAGGTGGGGGTGCGCTACGAGGACCGGCGGCTGACCGGGATCCCCGGCAACCCGCCGTCCCTGCTGGACCCGCCCGGTGGATGCCGGTTCCGGGACCGCTGCCCGCTGGCGTTCGAGCAGTGCGCCGAGCAGCCGCCGTTCGCGGAGGTGGCCCCCGGCCACCTCGTCGCCTGCTGGAAGGCCGAGTGAATGCTGAAACTCGATGGCGTCTCCAAGGTCTACCGCGTCGGCGCGTTCGGCGGACGCGCGCTGACGGCCGTCTCCGGCGTCGGCTTCGAGGTCGGGGAGGGGGAGGTGGTCTCCCTCATCGGCGAGAGCGGCAGCGGCAAGAGCACGATCGGCCGGATGGTCCTGCGCCTCACCCGGGTCAGCGGCGGCACGATCACCCTGGACGGCAAGGACATCTCCTCGATCAGGGACCGCAAGGAGTACTACCGGCAGGTGCAGGGCGTCTTCCAGGACCCCTTCAGCTGCTTCAACCCGGTCTTCCGGGCCGACCGGGTCTTCGCCATGATCAAGGAGCAGTACTTCCCCGGGGCGGGCGCCCGCGAGTGGCGTAAGCGCGTGGAGGACGCGCTGGAGAGCGTGCGGCTCGACCCCGGCAACGTCCTCGGCAAGTATCCCCACCAGCTCAGCGGCGGCCAGCTCCAGCGCATGCTGATCGCCCGGGCCGTGCTGCTCGACATCCGGCTGCTGGTCGCCGACGAGATCATCAGCATGCTCGACGCGTCCACCCGGATCGACGTGCTCAACCTGCTCGCCGACCTGCGGGCGCGCGGCCTCGGCATCCTGTTCGTCACGCACGACCTGTCGCTCGGCAACTACGTCAGCGACCGGACCGTGGTGCTGCGGGACGGGAAGATCGCCGAGATGGGCCCGACCCCTCTCGTCTTCGGCGACCCGAGGCATCCGTACACGCGCTCGCTGCTGGCCGCGGTCCCGCGCCTGCACACCAAGTGGACGGACCTCCCAGCAGATGGCACGGCGGCGGATGCGGCGGAGGACCTGCCGTGCGCGTATCACGAGGCGGCGCAGGAGAGCCGGACCCGTCCCGGGCTGGCCGAGGTGGCGGACGGGCACTTCGTGGCCTGCTCCGGCGGGGGTAAGGCTGCGGGAGCCGCGCTCGCGAAGAAGACGCTCGCGAAGAACACCAAGGAGACAGCGTGAGCTCGTACCGTCCCCTGCACGACGGGTGGACCGTCACCGCCGTGTCGTCGACCGGGCAGCTCCGGCCGGTGGTCGCGGGGCTGCCCGCGTCCGTTCCCGGCTGCGTGCACACCGACCTCCTCGCCGCCGGGCTGATCGAGGATCCGTACCTGGACGACAACGAGGAGGGGCTCACCTGGATCGGCCGTACGGCGTGGGCCTACGAGACCACCTTCACCTGGGAGCCAGGAGGGGAGTCAGGGGGAGACGGCGCCGGCGACGACCGGGCCGACCTGGTCTGCGCCGGGCTCGACACGGTCGCCACGCTCGTGCTCAACGGCGTCGAGATCGGCCGGACGGCCAACATGCACCGGTCGTACCGCTTCCCGGTGCGGCACCTGCTGCAGGCGGGCGACAACACGCTGCGGATCCTGTTCGACCCGCCGTACGGGTACGCGGAGGCGCAGAAGGCGGCCCTCGGCGACCGGCCCGGCGCGTACGACGAGCCGTACCAGTTCATCCGGAAGATGGCCTGCAACTTCGGCTGGGACTGGGGGCCGACGCTCGTCACCGCCGGGATCTGGCGGCCCATCGGCATCGAGACCTGGAGCGCCGCCCGCCTGGCCGAGGTGCGTCCCCTGGTGTCCGGGGACGGGACCGTCGAGGTGCACGTGACGGTCGAGCGTGCCGCCGAGCGGCCGCTCACGCTAACGGCCGCGGCGGGAGGGGCCAGCGAGACCGTGACCGTCGCGGCCGGGGCGCGCCGGGCCGTCGTCACGCTGACCGTGCCGGACCCCGACCTGTGGTGGCCGCGCGGGTACGGCGAGCAGCCGTTGTACGACCTCACCGTCCGCCTCGAAGACGGCGAACGGGACGGTGGACGGGAGCAGGAGTGGAGCGGCAGGATCGGGTTCCGCTCGGTCGAGCTGGACCGGACCGGCGACGCCTTCACGATCGTGGTCAACGGCCGGCCGGTCTTCATGAAGGGCTTCAACTGGATCCCCGACGACTGCTTCCCCAGCCGGATGACCCGTGAGCGCCTGGCCGAGCGGTTCGCCCAGGCGGCCGGAGCGGGCGCCAACTGCCTGCGGGTGTGGGGCGGCGGGATGTACGAGAGCGACGACTTCTACGACCTCGCCGACGAGATGGGCCTGCTGGTCTGGCAGGACTTCCCGTTCGCCTGCGCGGCCTACCCCGAGGAGGGCCCGTTCGCGGCGGAGGTCGAGGCCGAGGCCCGCGAGAACGTCGCCCGTCTGACCCGCCATCCGAGCCTCGTGCTGTGGTGCGGCAACAACGAGAACATCGAGGGCCACGCCGACTGGGGCTGGCAGGAGAAGCTGGAGGGCCGCGGCTGGGGTGGCGGTTTCTACTACGACCTGCTGCCACGGATCGTCGCGGAGCTCGACCCGGCCCGGCCGTACTGGCCGGGCAGCCCCTACTCCGGCTCGCCCGACCTGCCGCCGAACGACCCGTCCCGGGGCACCGTCCACATCTGGACCGTCTGGAACTCCCACGACTACCGCCACTACGCGACCTACACGCCGAGGTTCGTGGCGGAGTTCGGCTTCCAGGGCCCGCCGACGTACGCCACGCTGCGCGCCGCGGTCTCCGACGACCCGCTGACGCCGTCGTCCCCGGGGGTCGTCCACCACCAGAAGGCCGTGGACGGCGACCTCAAGCTGCTGCGCGGCCTCGGCGATCACCTGCCCCGGCCGGACGGCTTCGACGACTGGCACTACTTCACCCAGCTCAACCAGGCCAGGGCGATGGCGTTCGGGATCGAGCGGTTCCGGGCGCTCGCGCCGTACTGCATGGGCACGATCGTCTGGCAGCTCAACGACTGCTGGCCGGTCACCTCCTGGGCCGCCGTGGACGGCGGCGGGCGGCGCAAGCCGTTGTGGCACGCGCTGCGCCGGGCCTTCGCCGCCCGGCTGCTCACCTTCCAGGGCGACGCGCTGGCGATGGTGAACGACACCGACGAGGCGTGGGCGGGCGAGCTCGCCGTCGAACGGCTCAGCCTGGCGGGCGAGATCCTGGCCAAGGAGCGCTTCGACGTGTCGGTCGCGGTGCGCGGCACGGCGTCCGCAGACCTGCCCGAGGCGGTGGCGCGGTCAGGGAACCCGGCGGGGGAGGTGCTGGTGGCGACCCTCGGCGACGCCCGCGCGCTGTGGTTCCCGCGCGAGGACCCGGCGATGGACTATCCCCCGGCCGAGATGGACACGGTGGTCGAGGAGATTGAGGACGGCCAGCGGGTGACCGTGACCGCGCGGACGCTGGTGCGCGAGCTCGCGATCTTCCCCGACCGGCTCGATCCCCGGGCGACGGTGGACGACCAGCTCGTCACGCTGCTGCCCGGCGAGACGGCGGTCTTCCACGTCAGCGGTGGCAGTCCCGACCCCGGCGCGCTGGTCCGACACCCGGTGCTCCGGTGTGTTAACGAATCCCGTTAGTCTCGGACCGCGCTCGCTCTTCCCCCGCCGCATGCGAGAGGACGCACGTGGACCTGCTCACCAACCCCGTCAAGGACTACCCCTGGGGTTCCCGGACGGCCATCGCCGCCCTCACCGGCCGGACCGCCTCCGGACCCGAGGCCGAGCTGTGGCTCGGCGCCCACCCCGCCGCTCCCTCCCTGCTGACCAGGGACGGAGTCGAGACGACGCTCACCGACGTGATCGCCGCCGACCCGGCCGGCACGCTCGGCGAGGCGGTCGCGGAGCGGTTCGGCGGGCGGCTGCCGTACCTGATGAAGCTGATCGCGGTGGAGCGGCCGCTGTCGCTGCAGGTGCATCCGGACGCCGAGCAGGCCGCCGCGGGTCACGCGCGGGGCGACGCGAACTACACCGACCCGTGGCACAAGCCCGAGCTGGTCTGCGCGCTCACGCCGTTCACCGGGCTGGCCGGGTTCCGGCCCGCCGAGCAGTCGGCGATGCTGGTCGACCGCCTGCGGGTGGAGCCGCTGCGGCCGGTGGTGCAGGCGCTGGGCGACGGCGACGTGCTCGGCGCGCTGCGGACGCTGCTGGAGTGGCCCGGATCCCGGCGGACGCTGGTCGAGTCGGTGGTGTGGGCGGCCTCGGCGGTCCACGCGCCCGACTACGCGCTGGTGACGCGGCTGGCCCGGCGCTATCCGGAGGACCCGGCCGTGCTGGCGCCGCTGCTGATGCGGCGTCACACGCTGGCCCCCGGGGAGGCGTTGTTCCTCGGGGCCGGGGTGCCGCACTGCTATCTCGACGGCTTCGCCGTGGAGATCATGGCGTGCTCCGACAACGTGCTGCGGGCGGGTCTCACCGGCAAGCACATCGACGTGGAGGAGCTGCTGCGGATCACCGACCCGGTGGCGCAGCCCGTGGTGGTGGAGCCGGACGACGGCTCGTATGTGCCGCCGGTGCCGGAGTTCCTGCTCCGCAGGATCGCGCCCGGCGCGGCCGGGGTGCTCGTCGAGGCGGCGCCCAGGATCGTGCTGTGCGTCGAAGGCGTCGTGAACGTGGGGACGAGTGGAGGTGCTGGGGGTTCCGAGGTCAAGCTGCGTCCCGGGGAGTCCGTCTTCGTCCCCGCCTCCGAGGGACGGGCGCACATCGGCGGGGACGGCGTGGCCTTCTGCGCCGAGCCGCACATGTCTCTCACTTAGCGTGATGTTTGTCCTACGCGCCGTGAAGTGATCGCATCCGGCGGGTAGGAGCCCCTCATCGTCAAGCGCGGCCCGATGAGGGGGATCCATGGGGCGCTTCAGGATTGCCGGCGTCGTCGCGGCGCTGGTGGGTGTGGCCGGGGCCTCCGCCACGCTCTCCGGCTGCGCGGCCGGCGGCGGCAAACACGCCACGCAGGCGGGCCAGGCCGGTCACCAGCGGAACAAGGTGGCCAACGAGGCGGCGTTGCGCAAGTCGGAGATGGCCGCCGCCGCCCAGGTGAAGGCCAACGAGCTGGGACAGATCCCGGTGATCATGTATCACCGGATCGTCCAGAACCCGCCGCCGGGCGACGACCGCAGCCCGAAGGACTTCCGGGACGAACTGGAGCGGCTGGCCGCCGAGGACTACGTGCCGATCACCGCGGCCGAGTACGTCACGGGCAAGATCGACATTCCGGCGGGCAAGCACCCGGTGGTGCTGACCTTCGACGACTCCTCGCCCGCCCAGCTCACGCTCGACGGTATGGGCAATCCGACGCCGGACTGCGCGATCGGCATCCTCATGGACGTCGCGAAGAAGCACCCGGGCTTCCGGCCGGTGGCGACCATGTATGTGATCAAGGACCTGTTCGGCAAGGCCCGCCAGGAGGAGCAGATCCAGGTCCTGCAGTGGCTCAAGGACCACAACTTCGACATCGGCAACCACACCCGCGATCACCTCAACCTGCTCGGCAAGCCGAAGGACGAGGTGGAGAAGCAGATCGTGGCGGGGCAGACGCTGATCACCTCGCTCATCAAGACGCCGCCGGTCACGCTCGCCCTGCCGTACGGCAACCAGCCGCACGAGAAGAAGTGGGCGCTGCAGGGGGCGTCGGGCGGGGTGCGCTACGACTACAAGGGCGTGTTCCTGGCCGGGTACACCCCCGCGCCGTCGCCGTTCACCAAGGACTTCGACCCCCTCAGCATCCCGCGGATCAGGTCGAAGGAGAACAAGGTCGGCGACTGCAAGAAGTTCTGCTCGATGGCCTGGCTCGACTGGCTGAAGGCCAACCCCACCGACCGGTACACCTCGGACGGCAACGCGAAGACCGTGGCCTTCCCGAAGTTCAAGGCGGCGTTCGTGGCACCGGCGTTCAAGACCAGTGTGCTGCCGTACTGAGCGGGCTGAACGGGCTGTGCGGGCGGACGGCCGTGTCCCGGGGGCGGCTACCCTGCCACCATGGAGGACGTTCCCGGACGGCCGGTCGCCGCCGTGTCCGATGAGCCAGACGAACCGGACGGCCTGCGGGGGCTCACCCCGCGGCTGATCGGCCCGGAGATCGTCGCGGTCTTCGCGGTCTCGCTCGGCGCCAGCGCGCTGCTGTCGCTCATCCGCCTGGTCGGCGCGCTGACCGCCCCGAAGGAACTGGGCGACCAGCACGCCGTGCTCGTCGGCTCGCTGGCCCCCGGCCGCCCGTGGCTGGACCTCACGCTGCACCTCGCGGGGATCGCGGTGAACGTGGCCCCGGTGGGGCTCGTCGCGTACCTGCTGGCGCGGTCGGGTGAGTCGATGCGGACGATCGGGGCCGACTGGCGGGAGCCGGGACGCGACACGCTGCGCGGCGCCGCGCTGGCGGCCGTGATCGGCGGCACCGGGCTGGTGTTCTACCTGTTCGCCTTCAGGTCCGGGATCAACCTCAACGTCGTGCCGGACAGCCTGCCGGACGCCTGGTGGCGGGTGCCCGTCCTGGTCGCGGAGGCCGCCCAGAACGGCGTGCTGGAGGAGGTGCTGGTCAGCGGATATCTGCTGCACCGGCTGCGGCAGCGCGGCTGGTCGCCGTGGCGGTCGGTGGGCGCGTCGGCCATCCTGCGCGGCTCCTACCACCTCTATCAGGGCTTCGGCGGCTTCGTCGGCAACATCGCGATGGGCGTGGTCTTCGGCCGGCTGTACCAGCGCTGGGGACGCACGATGCCGCTGATCGTCGCGCACACGGTGATCGACGTGGTCGCCTTCGTGGGATACGGCCTGCTGCGCGGCCGCGTCTCGTGGCTTCCCTGATCTGCTGCCCTGACCTGCTCTCCTGTCCGCTGCCTGATCGGGCGCTAATCGGGCGCTAATCGGGCCGAATGCGTTCTGTATGGCGCGCCTGATTGCTTTGGGTTCGATCCCGGTGCATCGTTGACGCGCCGCCGCACGTCTGGATCCCCCCGGGCAAACCGGCCTGTCCTGGCCGCATCTTCTTTCGGGGACATTCGGGGATTTCGCAGTGAGACGTTCAACGGCTGACATCACATATCCGACATATACGGCGGCGCGGTCATGTCGCGCTACGCGTCGGCCGGGCGGCCTGCCCCGGCCGCCCGGCCGCGCACGTCCCGTCCACCCGCCGCGGCGGCCCCGGTTCCGCGCCCACGCCGGTACGCCCGGCAGCGCAACCGGCAGGGTGCCCGACAGCGGGAGCGGCAGCCCAACCAGGCCCGCACCGGGCAGCGCCGGGTTTCCCGCCGCACGTCCTGCCCTTCGCCCCGCCGGCCACACAGCTGGCCGGCCTGCCGGGCGTCCGTGCCGGGAGACCCGGCGTACGGGACCGCGACCCGCGCGGACGCCGGCGCGGCGGACCACGCGGGTCTTATTACCACCGGTGCCGCGGGCGCGGTCGGACCCGTTACTCAGGCAGCACCGTCAGGCAAGACAACGCAGTGCGCCGCGGATGCGGGAGTCGAGAAGGTGGTCGGCCGGCAGGCGGCCGACCGTCGCCTCCACGAACTCCTCGGGGCCGAGATCGGCGGTGAGGCCGTCCACCTGCACCTCGATCCGGCCGCAGACGGGGACGACCTGCGCCTTCGACCCGCGCTCCGCCAGCACGAAGAGGCCGACGGGGACCCGCCAGCCGAGGCGGTCCCCGGCCTCGTCCGGCGTCACCGGCGCCCCCACGTCGTCGGCGTGGGTGGCGTACTCCGAGTCGTAGTGGAAGGTCTGCAGGCCCACCGGGTAGGGCCCGGCCGACGTGTGCAGGGTGCCGTCGCGGCCCAGGGCCCGCATCCGCCGGCGCGTCTCCGCGTTCTTCGTCCGCCACTCGTCGAGCACCTGCTCCACCGGCAGCCCGCGGCGTCTGCGCACGCACCATTCGTTGAAACCGTCGAAGCCGCCGCGCACGCCCTCGTGTTCGAGCATCTCGAAGAACCCGTCGATGTCGTCGTCGAGACACGCGTGGTTGTACAGCTCCTCACCCGCCAGGTGGGCGAGCACGTCGCGGGTCGTCCAGCCCTCGCATCGGGACGGGTGGTTCCAGCCGTCGTCGTCGAGCGAGGAGAAGTAGCGGTCGAGCCGGGCGGCCTCGGTGTCGAAGATGTCGAAGGGGTCGAGCCCCGTCAGTTCGTCCCGTGCTGAGGTCGTCATGGGGGAGCCGTACCCGGCACCCGCCCGCCCTCACCTGCCCGCCTCACGCGTCCCTGCGGGTCAGCAGGACGGCGGCCACGCCGTACGGCACGGCCACCCAGGCGACCATGACCGCGAGCGCGGCGGCGGGAGAGAGCAGCGAGCCGCCGACCGAGCCGGGGTTGCCGGTGCCGGCCAGCTCGCCCGCCAGGGCGCCGGGGAGCACGGAGCCGAGGCGGTCGCCCCACGGAGCCGGGAGGTTGAAGGCCACGAGGGGGATGACGTACCAGAGGGCCACCAGCACGGCGATCGCGGCGACGGCGGACCGCGTGATCGCGGCCAGGCCCAGCCCGATCAGCGCGAACATCACGATGGCGAGGCTCATCGCCAGGAAGAGCGGGAACTGCCGGGCGAGCGGCTCGGCCGACTGCCCCCGGATGGCACGGTCACCGATGATCAGCCGCCCCAGCGCGTACGTCGCGAGGATGGCCGCGAGCCCGGCGCAGAACGCCACGACCGCGAGGACGGCCGCCTTGGCGGCCAGCACCCGCCCGCGCGACGGCATGACGGTGAACGTGCTCCTGATCATGCCGGTGGCGTACTCGCCGGAGACCGCGAGCACGCCCAGCACGGCCAGGCACAGCGAGCCGAGCATGCCGGTCAGCTCCGGCAGCGACGACACGGCGAGGTGGTCCCGCTGGTCGGGTGGCAGGCCGTCCCAGAGGCCCGCGGCGTACCACGCCAGCAGGGCCATGAGGCCGACGACGACGACCACCACCCCGAGGACGACGGAGGTGGACCGGAGGGTGCGGAGCTTGAGCCATTCGGCGGCCAGCGCGTCGATCATCGGTCCGCCCTCCTGCTCGCGTGGTCCGTCACGTCCTCGGTGAGCCGCAGGTAGGTCTCTTCCAGCGAGGCGGCGCGCGGCGTGATCTCGTGCACCGGGATCGCGTGCCGGGCCGCGAGGTCGCCGATCTCGACCGGGTCGAGCCCGCGCACCGACAGGCCCTCACCCTCCGGGGTGACCGTCCCGCCCACGGCGGACAGCCCGGTAGACAGCGCGGTCGACAGCGCGGCGGCGAGATCCGCGGCGCGCGTGCTGCGGACGAACACGTCCCGTACGCCGGTCAGGTCGCGCATGGCGGTGTCGGCGAGGAGCCGCCCACGGCCGATGATCACCAGGTGGTCGGCGGTGAGCTCCATCTCGCTCATCAGGTGGCTCGACAGCAGCACCGTGCGCCCCTCGGCGGCGAGGCCGCGCATCAGCTCACGGATCCAGCGCACGCCGTCCGGGTCGAGGCCGTTGACCGGCTCGTCGAACAGCAGCACGCCGGGGTCGCCGAGCAGCGCGGCGGCGATGCCGAGGCGCTGCCGCATGCCGAGGGAGAAGCCGGCGATCCGCCTGCGCGCCACCCCCGCGAGGCCCACCTGCTCGATCACGGACACCACCCGATCCCGGCCGACGCGGTTGCTGCGGGCGATCCAGCTCAGGTGGCCGAGCGGCGTGCGACCCCCCTGGACCGCCCCGGCGTCCAGGAGGGCGCCCACCTCCCGCATGGGGTGGCGGATGCGGTCATAGCGGCGACCTCCGACGAGCGCCTCACCGCTCGCCGGGTGGTCCAGGCCGAGGATCGCCCGCATGGTCGTCGACTTGCCGGCGCCGTTCGGCCCGAGGAACCCGGTGACCCGGCCTGGTTTCACGTGGAACGTCAGCCCGTCCACGGCGACCGTACGGCCGAACCGTTTGGTCAGCTCTCTGACTTCGATCATGCCTCGACGGTCCCGCGCGGCGGGCCGTCCCGGCGTCGGGCCGGGGGGCGATCTTCTCGCCGTCCCTCCGACCACGGGATGACAGACCCCGGCGGGAGGCGGCCGGGGCTCCGCGCGGTCTACCGTGGGCGGGTGGACGATCCGGACGTACGGCCGCTCTTCCCCCGGCCGCTGCGCCGCGGTGAGCTGGTCGCGCTGGACTCCCTGGCCGGGCTGGGATACGCGTTCGTGCTGTCCCTCCAGGCGGGCGTCCCGGCCACGTGGACCGCGCACGCCCTGATCGCGGCGATGACGCTGCCGGTCGCGGTCAGGCGGCGGTGGCCGCTGCCGGTCTTCGGCGTCGTGCTCGCCGCGTCCCTGGCCGCGGCGGTGCCCGGCGTCGTCCGCGAGCCGCTGGCCGCCGCGGCGTACGCGCTCTATCCGGTCGCGCTGACGACGCCGCGGCGCAGGTGGGAGCCGACGACGGCGATCGGGGTGCTGAGCCTGGGGGCGCTGCTTTTCGCCGCGGTCGGCGGGGTGTCGGCGGACCCGGCGTCCAGACGGGCCGTGACGAGCCTGGTGCTCGGCGCGCTCGCGCTGGGCGGCGCCTGGACGATCGGCCGGGCGGTGCGGGAGCGGCGGGCGTACGCCGCGCGCGGCGCCGAACTGGGGGCCGAACGGGCGGCCGAGCGCGCGGTCGCCGAGGAACGGCTGCGCATCGCCCGCGAGTTGCACGACGTGGTCTCCCACACGCTGAGCCTCATCGGGGTGAAGGCCGGGGTGGCGGCGCACGTGGCCGATCAGCGTCCGGAGGAGGCGAGGGAGGCGCTGCGGGTCATCGAGGACACCAGCAGACGCGCCCTCGCGGAGATGCGGCAGGCGCTTGGCGTGTTGCGGGACGACTCTCCCGGCCGGTCCCCGGTGCCCGGTCTCGCGGCGCTGCCGGAACTGGCGGAGCGGGCGGCCGCCGCGGGCGTGGAGGTCGACCTGGACGTGCGCGTGACGGGCGCCCTGCCGGAGACGCTGGAGCTCGCCGTGCACCGCATCGCGCGGGAGGCCCTCACGAACGTCGTACGGCACGCGGCACCCGCCCGGTGCCGGGTCCTCGTCGAACGGGACGCGGCCGAGGTGCGGATCGAGGTGACCGACGACGGCCCCGGCCGCCGGACGCTGCCCCCGGGCCCGCCTGGGCACGGCCTGATCGGCATGCGGGAGCGCGCCCTGCTGTTCGGCGGCGAGTTCACGGCCGGGCCACGCCCCGAGGGCGGCTTCCGGGTGCTCGCCCGCCTGCCCGTCCCCGACCCCGGGAACTCCGCCGGCGACGGGGAGGACCGGTGACCGCGCCCGAACTGCCCGAGCCGCCCCAGACGCCTGGGCCGATCCGCGTCCTGCTCGCCGACGACCAGGACCTGCTGCGCGGCAGCCTGCGCCTGCTGGTCGACAGCACGCCCGGGCTGGTCGCGGTCGGCGAGGCAGGGACCGGGACGGAGGCCGTCGAGCTGGCCCGGCGGAGGTGCCCCGACGTCGTGCTGATGGACGTGCGCATGCCCGGCCTGGACGGCATCGAGGCGACCCGGCGGATCTGCGCCGAGTCCGCCGCCGTGAAGGTGCTGATCCTCACCACCTTCGACCTGGACGAGTACGTCTACGCGGGGCTGCGCGCGGGGGCCGGCGGCTTCCTGCTGAAGAACACCCCGCCCGCCGACCTGCTGGCGGCGATCCGCGTCATCGCGGCGGGGGAGGGGCTGCTGGCGCCGAGCGTCACCCGGCGGCTGATCGCCGAGTTCGCCCGGACCACCCCGGCCACCCTCGCCGGCCCGCGACGGGACGCGTCGCTGGACGGCCTCACCGGGCGGGAACGCGAGGTGCTCACCCTCGTCGCGCGCGGCCTGTCCAACCAGGAGATCGCCGCCGCGCTGCACGTGAGCACGGCCACCGTGAAGACCCACATCGGCCACCTGATCGCCAAGCTGGGCGCCCGGGATCGGGCCCAGCTCGTCATCGCGGCCTACGAGGGCGGGCTCGTCTCCGTGACCTCGCGGCGCCCGTGACAGGGTGGACCACGGTACGAGAGGAAGGGTGACCATGCCGGAAGTCTTCGATGTGATCGTGGTGGGTGCGGGACCGGCGGGGGAGGTCGTCGCGGGGCGGGTGGCGGCGGCCGGGCTGAGCACCGTCATCGTCGAGCGTGAACTGGCCGGTGGGGAGTGCTCCTACTGGGCCTGCATGCCGAGCAAGGCGCTGCTGCGGCCGGTCGACCTCGCGGGCGAGGTGAGCCGGGTCCCGGGGATGCGGCTCGACGGCCCGATCGACGCCGTCGCCGTGCTGGCCCACCGTGACACCGTGGTCTCGAACTACGACGACAGCGGGCAGGCGAGGTGGCTCGACTCCGCGAAGGTGACGCTCGTACGCGGCACCGGGCGGCTGACCGGCGCCCGGAGCGTCGAGGTCGCGACGGCCGACGGTGGCACGCGCACGCTCACGGCGAACCACGCCGTCGTGCTGGCCACCGGCAGCGGCGCGGTCATCCCCCCGGTCGCCGGGCTGGCCGCCGCGCGGCCGTGGACGAACCGTGAGGTGACCGCCGCGCGCGCCGTACCGGACCGGCTCGTGGTGATCGGCGGCGGCGTGGTCGCGTGCGAGATGGCGCAGGCCATGCGCGGGCTCGGGTCGCGGGAGGTGACCATGCTGGTCCGGGGTGACGGGCTGCTCGACCGGGTCGAGCCCTTCGCCGGGGAGGCGGTGGCGCGGTCGCTGACCGAGCAGGGCGTCGACGTCCGCCTGCGCGAGAGCGCCGAGAAGGTCGAGCGGCCGGAGCCGGGAGGCGTGGTGACGGTGCGGTTGAAGGGCGGAGACACGATCACGGCCGACGAGATCCTGGTCGCGACCGGGCGCCGCCCCGCCACCGGCGATCTCGGCCTGGCGTCGGTGGGCCTGCCGGAGTCGGGTCCGGTGAGCGTGGACGACAGCATGCGGGCGACGGGCGTGGCCGACGGCTGGCTCTACGCGGTGGGAGACGTCAACGGGCAGGCCCTGCTCACGCACATGGGCAAGTATCAGGCGCGGATCGCCTCGGATGTGATCGTCGCCCGGGTCCGGGGCGAGGCGGACGACCGGCCCTCGATGCGCGACCGCGCGGACGGGTTCGGCGCCCCCCAGGTGATCTTCACCGATCCCCAGGTGTGCGCGGTGGGCCGCACGGAGGCGCAGGCCCGGGCCGAGGGCTTCGACGTACGGGTCGTCGAGTACGAGATGGGTCAGGTGGCCGGCGGTTACCTGCTCGGCGACGGTTACGGAGGCAGGGCCAAGGCGGTGGTCGACGAGCGCCGCCGGGTGCTGCTCGGCGTGACCTTCGTGGCTCCCGGCGCGGCCGAGTTGCTGCACGCCGCGACGATCGCGGTCACCGCCGGGGTCACCTTGGACGACCTGTGGCACGCCGTGCCCTCCTACCCGACCGTGAGCGAGGTGTGGCTGCGCCTCCTGGAGGAGTACGGCCTGTGAGAGAGGCGGGTTGAGTGGCCGGGGCGTGTCCCCGGCCTTTTTCATGTCGGCCCGCCGGTGATTGATTTGGGTTTTATGTCGGGTATCGAATAAGCGGCCTGATGTGACAGCGGCGACTAATTCGGACTCCCTCATTCTGAGAGCGGCAAACACCTGGGAAAACATGGGGGCAGTCGTTTGTGTCGGCAGAACCGGGGAGATTTACGGGCTGGCAGGATGTCACCCGGTGACACCGGGGAGGAGCGTCCTCGCCGAGCTGCAATCTCGATTTATCGAGCATCGCTGTTTGAAAGGTACGGAAATGCGTAAGCGCACGAATCTCGTCAAGGGACTGCTGGCCGGCGCGGTGCTGGCCGGAGGCGCGGCCATGGCCGCGCCGGCGACGGCCGCGGTGGCCGCTCCGCAGGCTCAGCCGGCGTGTAACACGATCACAATCACGATCACGGCCACCGTCTGCCCGCCGAGCGCGACGCCGACGCCGACAGTGACGACCTTGGAGGCGCCGGCGCCGACGTCGCCCAGCCCGGACCCGACCTGCACGCCGACCTGCGCCACCTGCGGCGACCCGTCGACCGGAATCCGCTGGAGAAGGCACCTCCTCGACCTGGGACTCCTCATCGGCCTGGGTGTCCGCGTCGGCTGAGTGAGAAACCGGGATCGGCGTTTGCGCGGCATGGCCCGTCGCGGCGTCGGTCCCGGTATCGGCCGCCGGAAAAACCCGGCCGGCCACGCCGCCATTCCGGCCACGCGTATCGGAGAAGCGGCGAGTGCGTGCGGTTGACCAGATCGCACCCGATGTCACCTGACCGGCCAGGAAATGGCTCGGACATCGTCACTGCGAGGAAGAAGAGTTGAAGAACTGCATGGGCATACGTGTGGCGGTCAGAGTGGGCGCCGTATTCACCGGAGGGTTCGTGGTTCTGGGCGCCGTTGTCGCCGCTCCGGCACAGGCGGTGCCGGGAGACGGGGTGCCCATCACGGTGCGGCGACCCGCCGTCAGCGCCCACCCGGCCGCCCGTCACCCCCGCCACCCCCGGCACGCCAAGCGTGTGCACAAGCAGCGGCCGCCGGAGCGGCAGCGCCCCCACCAGCGGGAGTCGCAGCCCCAGCGGCCGCGACCGAACCTTCCCCCGGCCGTCACGCCGGGCGCTCCCGGCACGACGGGGCCGAACGCTCCGGCAACTCCGCCCTACAACCAGTCGGGCCCCGGCGGACCGGGCTACGGCCCCGGGTGGACCCTGCCGCCCGTGCAGAACCTGCCGGAGGCCGAGGAGACACCGATCTTCACGACGCCGGAGCTGCTTCCGGCGCCCGACGTCCCGGAGATCGTCGTGCCCCCGGAGAAGAACGTCGTGGACGTTCCCCGCAACCCGAACGGCTCGGTGACACCGCACGAGACACCGCACGAGACGCCGCCGGGGACACCGCACAAGACACCGCCGGGCACGCCGCACAAGACACCGCCCGGCACTCCGGTCGACCCGCCGCCGGGCACGCTGGTCGGCGCGCCGCCCGGCCACTCCTGCACCTGCACCACCTGCTGCGTCGCGGACTCCGAGGACGACACGCCCTTGCTGGGGATCTCGCTCGGCCTGGACGCCGAACTGGATGCCGGGCTGGGCGCCGGGCTGGGACTCCCCCTGAGCCTGGGCGGCCTGCTGTAACGAGGCAGGCGTCCATCTCAGGGCACGACCTCACCCGGCCGCGGCCACCGGTTCAGCCCGGCCGGGTGACCACGGCGGGCCGGCGCGGGTCCTCGACGCGGACCACCACGTCGGCGGCCCGCGCCGGGCCCGTCTCGCGTTCGTACCGTTCGTAGGCGGGCAGCGTCCAGTGCTCCTCGGGCGGCGTGCGGCGCGCCAGCGCGGCCGGCGACAGGGACAGGTGGACGGCCAGGTCGAACGGCAGGCCGCGGCCGAGCAGCAGCGCGCCGTCCACCAGCGCCACCCCGCCCGGCGGCAGCGTCACGTAGCCGGCCCGGGTGGCCCGGTCCCGCGCGCTGTCCCACAACGAGGGCAGCACCCGGCCCGTGCCGCCCGGCTCCAGCGGTCCCAGCACCTCGCGGACGAGGCCGGCCACGTCCAGCCACTCGTCGTAGAACACGTCGGGGTCGGTCCGGCCGAACTCCAGCCGCAGCGACGCGGGGCGCAGGAAGCCCGACGCGGGCGCCCGCAGCACCTCCCGGCCGCGCAGGCGCAGCGGGCCGGCCAGGGCGTCGGCCAGCCGTCCCGGCCCGGCGGCCGGGGCGCCGTCCACCGCGACGCGCACCCACGCGTCGCGCGGGCGCGCGGCGATCAGGTCGGCCAGTTCCTCCACGAGCAGGGACGGGGACACAGGACGGGCACGCACCCGTCCATCATCCGCCACCTCCGTCACCTCCGGCGGCGCGCAGGTAACGGCGGCCCAGCGCCGCCACCGCCTCCGACAGCTCGGGCGGGTCCAGCACCTCGAAGTCCACGCCGAGCAGGCCCAGGTGCAGGGCGAGCATCTCGCCGCCGCAGGTGCACGACGCGGTGCGGCTCGACGAGACGCCGCGACCGCTCGCCCGCGTGGTCGAGATAGTCGAAACGGAGCCGTTCGGCGTCCCGGCAGGCTCCGGCGAGCAGGGCGAGGACCTCGGCGTCGACCGTCGGGCCGGAGCCGCCGACGTCGAGGGTGAAGGACTGGATGGCGTTGACCCGCCGGCGCAGCCGCGCGGGCAGGAGCCGTCCGAGTTTGGCGAACGCGCGCAGGGCGCTCTCCTCGATGCCGGTGACGCCGCCTCCGGCGGCGGTCCGCAGGCCGACCGCGACGGCCACCGCCTCCTCGTCGTCGAGCAGCAGCGGCGGCAGGGCGGCGCCGACCCCGAGCCGTCGCAGTTCGACGAGGGCGGTCACTTCCCGGCGATGGAGACGCCCGGGCTGCTCGTCGCGGACCTGCGCGCCTTCTACCGCGGCCTGCGCGGTGCGACGGTCAGCGGTTGAGCCTGCGGCCGGAGATCTGCTCGGGGGCCATCACGATGAAGTGGTCGCGGGTCCCGGGCACCCACGGCGACAGCGGCAGCGTGGACAGGCGGTCGATCTCCTCGGGTTCCGACACCGCGCGGGCGTGCCCCACCGCGGTCACCGACCAGCCCGTACGGAACGTCGCGTCGAACTCGTCGGCCTCGAAGGCGACGACGGCGTTCCGCGCCGCCGCGGCGAGCTTGGAGCCCGCGGCGGTGCGGATGACGATGTTCCCGTCGAGCAGGCAGAAGTTGACGGGCTGGACGGCGGGGAGGGCCCGGTCGGTGAAGACGATCCTGCCGATGGGGGTGGAGGCCAGCAGGTCCAGACATTCCCCTCCGGTGAGAATCTCAAGGCCGGCCGAGTCGAGCTTCATGTCTGCAAGCCTGCGTGATCGGCCCGCCGGCGGGTTAGGGACGAAGGTCCCGTAATCGCCGTCGATCGGCCTCCCGCCCCGCTCCCGTGGAGCCCGGGGGTTGTCAGCCCCGGGGGTGCAGGCGGCGGAGGGCGTCGCGGATCCTGCCGCCGAGCGGCGCTCGCCGCCGGGGCTGCGCCTCCCGGGCGTCACGCAGTTCGGCGAGGGCCGTCACCGCGTCCGGACGCTTGGCGGGCGTGGGGTCGCGCATCCGCCGTACGAGGTCCATGACCTCGGGGGCGACGCCCGCGGCGGCCGGCTCGGCGTCCATGCCGGGCATGGGGAGCTCGCCGGTCAGCAGCTGGAAGGCGATGACCCCCGCCGAGTAGACGTCCGAGGCGGGGGTCATCCGTTCGGGCCGCGCCCGGCATTCGGGGGCGACGTAGTGGACGTCGAGGATGTTGGGGAGCTCGTTGGCGACGGTGTGCTTGCGCGGGCCGGGCTTGGCGTAGTCGAAGCCGGTCAGCATGGCGTTTCCGTCGTCCGCCACGAGCACGCAGGCGGGGGTGAGCGCCCGGTGGATGACCTTGTTGGCGTGGACGTGGGCGAGGCCGTCCAGCATGTCCTCCAGCACGGCGAGCTTGGCGCCGACGTCCAGCCCGCGCCCGGTCAGATGCAGGTGCAGGGCCTGCCCGTGGACGTCGTCGAGCACGAGCACGAACCGGCTCTCGTCGTCGATGGCGAAGAAGTCCCGCGAGCGTACGACGCAGGGATGCGGCGGGATCTTGGCGAGCGCCTGGTAGGCGTTGGCGATGCGGCGCTGTTCGGCGACCCGCCGCTGCTGCTCGGCCATCGGGTCGGCGCGGTAGACGCGCAGCAGCACGGTCCCGCTGGTCGGCGCGGTCGCGTTGACGGCGCGATACTCGGTGACGCGGCTGTCGCCGCCGAGCTGCTCCTCGACCTCCCAGTTGCCGAACCGCGGCGGGGCGGTGGGCCGGCGCACGGTCCCGTTCAGCGCCTCGATGATCGCGGTCCGGTACGGCGCGGCGTCCCGGCTGCACCCGTGCCTGACCCGGCCCACGTCGCTGAGCATGGGGACGAGCCCGGCGATCGTCGTGACGTGCCGGGCGTCGCGCCCGCTGGGGTCGACGAGGACGGCTCCCGGGGCGGTCAGCACCACGACGTTGTCGACGTACAACCGTTCGAGCTCGCGGTGCTCGTCGATCAGCAGGCCCTTCAGCGCCCGCGCGGTGCCGCGCAGCTTGGCCACCGGCGAGCCGAACGCCTCGCGGTGCTGGGGGAACCACCGGTTGCCCGACACCTCGAACCGGCCCCGGGCGCCCTTCACGTCGATCACGACGAGCGAGTGGCCGGTCAGCACGACCACGTCCACCTCGAACAGGTCGGCGCCGCGCGGCACCTCGATGTTGTGCAGCAGCAGCCAGTCGTCAGGGGCGTTGTCCCGCAGGTGGGCGATGACCCGTCGCTCGGCGTCATTGACGGGGCGTCCGCCACCGACGATCTGAGCCATCTCCGCTGTTCCGCCTCTCTGACCACTATGAGAACTTAATCCTCCTAGGTAGCGGTATTCCCGCGCCACCACTGATTCCCCCGCATTGTCCCAGGGGAAATCTGGAGCTCCCACATCCCCGAGGTGGACGCGCGCATGATCGCGACCCTGCCGGGGATGGGGCTATCGCGACCTTTGGGGCGGTTTGTCGCGAAGGGTGTCAGGAAACGGAGAGCCTCATGCGAGTTGTCGTGGTTGGCGCGAGCGGGAACGTCGGGACCAGCGTGCTCACCGCCCTGGAGTCCGAGCCGAGCGTGACCTCGATCGTCGGAGTGGCCCGGCGGATGCCGGACTGGCGCCCGGCGAAGACCGAGTGGCGCACGGCCGACGTCTTCCGGGACGACCTCGGCCCGATCTTCACCGGGGCCGATGCCGTGGTCCACCTCGCCTGGCTGTTCCAGCCCACCCACGATCCCGTCACCACCTGGAACTCCAATGTGATCGGCAGCATGCGCGTCTTCGCCGCGGCGGCCCGGGCCGGGGTGTCGGTCCTCGTCCACTCGTCGTCCGTGGGGGCGTACTCGCCGGGGCCGAAGGACCCGCCCGTCGACGAGTCGTGGCCGACCCACGGCTGGCCGAACGCCGCCTACGCCCGCGAGAAGGCGTACGTCGAGCGGATCCTCGACATCTTCGAGCGCGACCATCCGGACATCCGGGTGGTGCGGATGCGCCCCGGCTTCATCTTCAAGGAGGAGGCGGCGACCGAGCAGCGGCGGCTGTTCGCCGGGCCGTTCCTGCCGCAGCGGCTGGTGCGGCCGGGGACGATCCCGTTCGTGCCGGACATGCCCCGCCTGCGGTTCCAGGCGCTGCACTCGCTGGACGCCGGCGAGGCGTTCCGCCTGGCGCTCACCCGCGACGTGCGGGGCGCGTTCAACCTCGCCGCCGACCCGGTCGTCGACCCCGCCGTTCTCGCGGACCTCCTCGGCGCGCGGCGGGTGCCGGTGCCGGCCACGCTCGTGCGTACGGCGGTGGCGGCGGGCTGGCACCTGCGGCTGATCCCGGCCTCGCCCGGCCTGGTGGAGATGGCCCTGCAGATCCCGATCATGGACATCACCCGCGCTCGCGAGGAGCTGGGCTGGCAGCCGCGCCACAGCGCGGTGGACGCGCTGCGCGCCGTGCTGGAGGGCATGCGGCGCGGCGCGGGCATGGGCACCCCGCCGCTCGCGCCCGACTCGGGCCGGGAACGGATCAAGGAAGTGACGACGGGCGTGGGCATCCGGCCCTGAACCCGTGTCCGGGAGGAGTCGCGATGGCGCTGCTCGACCCCGACTGCGTACGACGGCTGCTGGAGTCGGCCGACCCGGACGTCGCGCTGGTCTTCGTCCGGGGCGAGTGCCTGGTGCTGCCGCTCGACCAGATCGACGAGCGGCACCGGCCGCTGGTGATCGCGCGCCGCGCGGACCTGCCCGAGGCCGCCGGCGACCGGCCCGTCACCGAGGAGCGGGTCGAGACGCTGACCCGGTGCCTGGAGAACGTCGCCCGCGACCTCGGCGGGTGAGGTGTGGCGGCTGACGGCCGTACTCGGCCCGCCAGGGGCGCCGGGGTGTGCGTGACCACCCCGTCACATTCGGTAACATCGTCTCTGGAGCCTCCGTGCGCTTCCGGGGAGAACTCCGCGGCCGCTGTGTGCCGCCCCGGACTGCCGCCTGCCGCCGTCCTCGGAGACAAATGACGGCGTGTCGCGAGCTGGTCCAAATTTCCGGAAAGAGCCGCGGACAAATCAGACAGCGAAGCACGCTTTCCGGGACTTATCGGCGCGAATACACCTCGCAAACTGTGACACGATCGTCACCCTTCGTATGGAACCCCAATTGCCCTGCGTGAGCATTGCGTGCACGCTGGGTCACCTGTGACCATCGGGGAAAGGTCCGGGGGTCGCTTCCCGGACAGCGCATATGGGGGAGGGTGCCCCGATGAGTGCTATTAGACCCCGCGAGAGCGGGGAAAGCCGTCAGGAAGTCCGGTTCCACGACCCGGAGATCGGCTCGTGGGTCGGCGAGGTGGCCAGAGCGGTCCGGGACGTCGTCGACAGCACGCCCCGGACCATCCGCCTCTGCGTCCTGATCGCGGTCGCCGCCGCGTCATGGGCGTTCCTCAGGTAGCCGTCCAGCGTCCCTGGAGGAGGTGGTGGCGGGACCCAGGTTATGGCGCTCGGTCCGTAGCGTCGGCCCGGTTTACGGGATCGAGAGGATAACCAGGGTCAACGCGGGACCGGCCGAAGGCCCGGCCGCCGGTTCAGATCGGGCGGACGTTCCCTCGTACGGGAGCGACCCCCGCTCCGGCGGCCGGGCCGCCGGTGCCGAGATGCCCGGTGTCGAGATACATGGACAGCCGGATCGTCGACCGGCCGGGCACCTGCTCGATCGTCACCGAGTCGCACAACTCGCCCATGAGCCACAGGCCGAAGCCCCGGACGCTCCGGCCGGTGGGCCGCCGTCCGGGCACGGCCGCGGGGGACAGGGTGCCCACCTCGTCGGCCACCTCGACGGCGAGCACGGCGCCGTCGGTGGACATCGCCAGCGTGCCCGCTCCGCCGCCGTGTTCGAGCACGTTGATCGCGGCCTCGTTGGCGGCGATGACGAGATCGTCCAGCCGGGCGCCGGTGAGTCCCGCCTGACCGGCGAACCGCTGGATGTCGTCGCGTAACGTCGCGAGGTCATCCGTTATCGGCCACTGCCGATGGTGGTCCACCACCTGTCCTCCTCGACGCCGCCCTGCCACGCCCTCAACGGGCTCTGCCGCTCGGTCTCACCTCGGCGTCACCGAGGCTACCTCTTTGTGACCCCTTCGATGCCCCTACCTGCCCTACTCGGACCCCGGCCGGGAGTTCAGCGCGCCGACGGCCTCCGCGAGATCCGGCTCGACGGTGAACGCGTGGATCAGCCCGGTCGTCCGGAAGATGCGCGCCAGCCGGGAGTTCAGGCCCGCCAGCGTCACGCCGCCGTCCCGCTCCTGCAGAAGCCTGCGTACGGACAGCAGGATCCGGATCCCGGTGGAGTCGCAGAAGTCCAGCGGGCTGAGGTCGAGGAGCAACTCGCGGTGGCCCTCGCCGACGGCCGCCGTGAGCTCCTCACGCAGCCGGTCGGCGTTGGTGTAGTCCAACGCGCCGTGGAGCGCCATGACCAGGACGTGGTCGGGGACGTGCGCGGGCACGGGGGTCACTACGACGGCGGCGGTCACTGGCACACCTCGGCGGGCTGCTGGCCTCAAACGTGGGCATCGGTTGCGGGCGTTGGACGTGAGCATCGGGTACGGATACGGGTACGGCCGGGCGGCCTCGGTCAGGCGGTCAGTCTAGTGGCGCGGCACGCTCGGGCAGGGCCGTACGCACACGCGTCAAGAAACGGCATTTGTGGTTTTTCGCGGCATCGTCGGGGGGAATGGGGGACTGATTCACTGGACCCTCCTCCGAGAAAGACCACCGAGAAAGACCACTGATGCCAGACGTGACAAGGGAGGGCCAGTTCGACACCGTTCACGGCTCTTCCCCCGTCACCCGGGCACCCGTGGACCCGGCGGCGCTCACACTCGGCGTCGAGGAGGAGTTCCTTCTCCTGGACCCCGGCACCGGACGGGTCGTCCCGGCGGCCGAGGAGGTGCACGCACGGCTGGCCGGGCCCGCGGCGGACCGGCTGGTGTTCGAACTGACGCGGTTCCAACTGGAGAGCAACAGCGCCGTGCACACCGAACTGCGTGCTCTGCACGGCGACCTGGTGGAGTCGCGACGCGCCGCCGCCCGCGCCGCCACGGACGCGGGCCTGGGGCTGGCCGCGTGCGGCACGGCCCTGGACGGCAACCTCGGCGTGCCGCCCCTTTCGTCGTGCCCCCGCTACCATGCGATGCTCCGCGAGTTCGGGGCCGTGATGGAGGGCCAGGGGGTCTGCGGCTGCCACGTCCACGTCGGGCTCGCCGACCGCGAGGAGGCGCTCCGGGTCAGCAACCACCTGCGGCCCTGGCTTCCCGTCCTGCAGGCCCTGACGGCCAACTCGCCGATCGCGGACGGCAGGGACACCGGCCACGCGAGCTGGCGGGCGATGGTCATGGGCCGGTGGCCGAGCGCGGAGCCGCCGCCGTACTTCCGCTCGCGCCGGCACTACGAGAGCCTCGTCGCCGGGATGCTCACCGGGGGCACCATCCTCGACCGGGGGATGATCTACTGGCTGGCCCGCCTCTCCGACCATGTGCCGACGCTGGAGATCCGCGCGGCGGACGTGTGCCCGACCGCCGCCGAGACCGCGATGCTGGCCGGGCTCGTGCGGGGCCTCGTCGCCACCGCGCTCCGCGACGTACGGGCCGGTGTGCCCGCCCCCGATGTGGAGGACACCCTCCTGCGCGCGGCCTTCTGGCGCGCGGCGCACGACGGAGTGGAGGGCGAGGCGTACGACCTGCTCGCCGGTGCCCGCGTGCCCGGCTGGCACCTGGTGGACCGCATGCTGGAGCACGTGCGGCCGATGCTGGAGGAGAACGGCGACTGGGCGCCGCTCACCGTCCAGCTCGACCACCTGCGGCGGTACGGATCGGGGGCCGCGCGCCAGCGGGCCGCCTTCGGGCGTGGCGGCCGTCCGCGCGAGGTCGCCGAGATGCTCCTGGCGGAGACCGTCAGCTCCCGCTGGGCCTAGCTTTGGTCAGGGTCGTCACTCCGCGACCACCCGGAGCGTCTTCAGGGTGGGGTCGCTCGCGTCCGGGATGTCCATGCCGCCGTCGAGCCCGGTGGTCAGGTAGCTCAGCACCGGCTCGGTGATGATCTCGCCGGGGCACAGGGCGGGCGCTCCCGGCGGGTACGGCGTGACCAGTTCGGCCGCGATCCGCCCTGCCGCCTGACCGGTGGGCACGATCTCGACCCGGCCGAAGAACGCGTCCCTGGGCAGCATCGCGACCTCAAGCTCGAGCTCACCCGGCTCGGGCACGTCGATCCTGGCGGCGGGCCGCAGGTCGCGGGCCGACGACAGGGCGCGCAGCGCGTCGAGCAGCGCGCCGACCGTCTCGTCGCCGTCGGCGACGGTGATCTCGGCGCTGACCCTGCGGTGGTCGCTCAGCGAGAAGTTGACGTGGCAGTGCTCGCGCAGCCAGTCGGAGGCGTGGTAGCCGTCGACGCCGAGGCCCGACACGTCGATCACGAGCTTCAGCGGGTCGACGTCGAACGCGCCGGTGTTCTCCTTGTCGAGTACCCAGAGCCCGTGCGTCTTGCCGATCTCGGCGCGGGCCGACGCCGCGAGCTCCAGCGCGCGGTCGAGCAGGTCCTTGCCGTGTTCCACCATCTGCCGGCGCCAGCCGTCGAGCGCCGCGTAGATCAGGGTGGAGGGGCTGGTCGTGCCGAGCAGGTCCTCGCGGGCCTTGAGAACGGCCGGGTCCACACGGTCGCCCTGCAGGTGGAACACCGAGCTCTGCTCCAGCCCGTTGCCCATCTTGTGGACGCTCGTCACGCACAGGTCCGCCCCGATGTTCACCCCCCACTCGGGCAGATCGTCATGGAACGGCAGGTGGGCGCCCCAGGCCTCGTCCACGATGAACGTGCGGCCGAACCTGCGGCACACCTCGTTGATCCCGGCCAGGTCGGCGCAGGTGCCGTAGTCGACCGGGCTGGCGACGAGCAGGCCCTTGGCGTCGGGGGCGGCCCGGAACGCCTCCTCCACCGCCTCGGGGGTGGGCGGGTACGACATGTGGAGGTCGCCGTCCCAGTCTCCGTGGACCCACACCGGCTCGACGCCGCTCAGGATGAGCGCCGAGATGACCGACTTGTGGGCGTTGCGCGCGACCAGCAGGCGCTCGCCCGGACCGGCCACGGAGAGCATGGCGCTCTTGATCGACAGGGAGCTTCCGCAGGTGGAGAAGAACGCCTGCTCGGCGCCGACCGCCTCCGCCATGAGCTGCTGGGCCTCTTCGAGCACCCCGTTGGACTGCAGCCGGTCGTCCAGGCCGTTCATGACCATCACGTCGTCGCGGAAGACGTCGCCGCCCATGATCTCCAGGACCCGCGGATCCACCCCACGGCCCTGCTTGTGACCCGGAGGAGTGAAGCTGAGGTCTCCTCGCCTGCGGTAGGCGGCCAACGCCTCCAGCACGGGCACACGGGACTGGTCCATGGTGCCTCCCCCTGCACGGTCCGGTCGTTCCCTCGTCCGCGCGTACCCGGGCCCGACCGGCGCAAACGGCCGGCGGCGCGCGGTGGCAGGGGGCTTGCGTACGAGAGCCCCCGCCCTCGGCGTGAGGGCGGGGGCCAGGCGATCAGTCAACAGACTCCGGTGATCAGGGCTCGGTTGGTCAGACCATGGACACGTCGTGCGAGTCCGTCACCACCATGGCGGCGACGGCCTCGACGGGCGTGCCGTCGATCGAGAACGTGCCGCGCAGCCGGGTCGCCTCAAGGACGATCCTCAAGACGCCGTGAACTCCGGTGAGCCGCAGGCAACCGGCGGCCTTCTCGATGTCGTCCCGGGCGTCCAGCAGCGCTTCCAGGCCGCAGGAGTCGCAGAACCGCAGATCGGACGCGTCCACCACGATCTTCGCGCGACCCTGGTGGACGAGCTTCCTGATCACGCTCCGGAGGCTGTCTCCGGTGGCGATGTCGAGTTCACCCCGCAGCACGACCACGACGGCCGGCTGGTGATCGCTCACAGTGATCTCAAGCTGCTGCGTTGTCATATACGCGCCTTCATCCATATTTTTCGGGCGTACTGTCTTGAACGACGCTACCCGGAGGAGTGTCAGGTCCCAGTAATGTCCGGCAGTCGATGGCCTGCGAGTCCGTCTGGCAACCCCACTTGTGTGCCATATAGGGGCAAATAAGTAAAGAACAGGGGACTTATCCTGGTTGCCTCGGGGGGTCTCCCGTGCTTCGGGGATCATGCAAAACCCCTGTTCCGTAAGGGTTTCCGTGACGTGAGCCGGTCGTCCGAGCCGGTGGCGCGGCGCAGCTTGGGGTCGGCGGGCCGATGCCTCGCCGCCGCCCGCTCCTACCGGGGACTTGAGTCATTCAACATACCAGCTAGCTGGATAAGCGGGCTATCCCTTATATCCCCCCTTAACGGATATTACGTTCAGGAGCTGCCCTTGGTGTGACCATTACCGAATGACTACCGGGAGCCGTGTTCCCGGCGTCACACCTCGCACGATCGTGCTTGGCTCGCGCGTAGCCGGGTAGAGGGGCGGTTCCCGGAGACGGGGGGCACCCGGAGACACGGCGAGCGGGAGGATCGGCATGACGAACGAGATGACCGCGGGCAGGGGCGCGGCGCGGACCCTGGCGGCGAAGACGCCCGGCTGGATGGTCTGGTACGGCGAGCGCACCGGCAGCTTCTGGGCCGTCCCCCGGGTGACGACGCGGGTCGTGGCCCGTCTGCTGGAGGCGCCCACGGCGGGCGACCTCGAAGAGGAGATCAGGAAGGCCGAGGGCCGGTCGCCCCGTCAGGCCACCACCCCCGAACAGCCGGCACGCGAGCAGCCGGCACGTGAACAGGCCGGGTCCGAGCAGCCGGCGCCGGGCGGCCGGGTGCCGGATGACCGAGGCTCCAGTGATGACGCGCCGCGCCACCGGAGGCCCGCCGCCGATCCCCAGGCTCCCCGAGTCCCCGTCACCCACTGACCCGCGCCGGGTACACGCGACCGGGGCGCCATGTCTCTGCTGTGCGGCCCCCGTCCGCAGCAGGTCCAGGGCGTCCATCACCGGCCGGTACGCGTTCTGATGAACGGGCTTCGCCATACCGGATGGGGGACCTGGATGAACCCTCCAGGCCGGTGACGCGTCCCCTGGATGTGAAGAGATCGCGTCTGGCCGTCATCGCGCTGCTCGCGTCGTTGTGCGCCTGCGGCCAGTCTGATGCCGGTCAGGTATCCACTGTGGCCGGGACCGAGACGATCGTGTTGCCGCGGGCCGATCAGCCCACAGCGCACCGGCCCACCCTGGAGCGGCTCAAGCGAGAGGCGGCGTCGTCGGGTCGGCCCTTGGAGGAGGTCGTCAAGCGGTACGCGAGCCGGGTGGCGGCCACCTCGTCGCCCAAGCCGACGGACTTCGAGGGTTACGACCCCGCGGTGACCGACCCGGACGTGGTGATCGACGACATTCCCTACGCCGAGCTGGTCGACCTCGGGACCATCGCCAAATCGGAGGGCATCTCCTACGAGGAGGCCATCGACCGCTTCGGCTCACAGTCGTCCAACAGCCGGGTGATCGACCAACTGAATGCGGAGTTCCCCGACGAGATCTCCGGCGTCAGCTACGTCGACGACCACCGGGGGCTGCGTGTCGGCTTCAAGGGTCCCATCCCGGCTCGCGCGATCGAGCTGGCTCGGACCCTCCCCATGGAGGTCACCCTGATCGGCGGCAAGGGATTCTCGGCCGCGGAGCTCCGGCGGGCCCAGGACGCGGTCGTCTCCTGGCTCCGATCCCGTCCTGAGGTGGCCACGATGACGGCGCACCCAGATGACGAGACCGGCCAGGTCAAAGTCATACTGCAGCCGAAGGTGATGCCGGGCGACGCGGAGGAGTTCACGCGTGGGCTTCGGCTCCCCCAGCTGGACAATCCGTACATCACCGTTGAGGTCACACTCTCCGCCGAATCGGTCGCCGTTCGCCCGCTGTGAGGGCCACCGGCGCCACGCGGCGCGCCGCGGAATTGTGTCCGGGCGGATGGCCGTCCCAGGGGATTAGGACCGGTCCAAAATTGACATGCGTCCGCAAACACGGTTGACATTGTCCGTAATGCTAGGGAATGGCGGCCGGTGGCGCAACATTCAACTACTCGCCGGTACCACTTCTTCATCATGGCCCCGTCTGACCTGCGGAGATGCTGAAAATATCTAGATCTGCCGCCCAATACGCACCATTGTGGACGCATTTCCGGATGAGAATGACATAATGCGTGGGAGCGCTCCCGCGCTCGCGGCTGCATTCTTCGCAGCGCCCATACGGCACGCCTGCCCCAGGGGCATGGTGGAAGGAAGGTGCCGCGTCTCCATGACGGCATTCGGCGAAAGTCCTCCGTCCCGGCCGCGTCTCGACGGAAATCTTCCGGCGGACGTCGTCCGCGCCGGCTCCCGCCCCTGGGCGCCCCACGTGTGGTGGATGGCCCTGGTCGTCGGTGCCGCCGGCACCGGTTTCGTGTGGCTGGCCACGCCGCACACCAGGGAGATCCAGTCGCCCTGGCAGATGGTGGCCAAGCTCCTCGCGTTCGCCTGCCTGTGTGTGGCGATAGCGGTCTTCCCCTGGGTGTCGCCACGGTTGAACTGGCTGCTCTACGTCCCGTTCGTTCTCTTCACGGGTTATCTGATCCCGAGGATCAGCTGGTTCTACTACGGAGACGGCGCGCGGGCCCAGGGCGACAGCTTCTACACGCATCTGTATCTGCTGCTCTATCCGGGCATCGTGCTCACGGTCGCCGCCGCGTACCGGATCGGCGGGGGCACGCCGGGCCGCTGCCTGAAGATCATGGCGACCGGTGTCCTCATCGTGTTCTCCGGCTTCCTCGACATCATGTGGTTCGTCGCCAATCCCGTCGAGATTCCCGAGGTCATCGACGCGCCGCACATCAACCTGTTCACCGGGGGGCCGATCTCGTTCGGCGCGACGATCGTGTTCGCGCTCGTGCACGTCCCGGTCATCGTCGGGATCAACCTGCTTCCCCTGGACCGCTGGATCGGCCGTCTGCTCGGCGCGGACGACCGCTGATCCGCTCCCTCGTCTCCCCGCAATCCGATATATCCCGAGGAGGCCAGTGCTGTGGACATCTCCGTGGCCGCGCCCGCGTACAACGAGGCGGAGACCATCGCGGCCTCGGTCGGCGAGTGGCAGGAGTATCTGGAGAACAACCCCGCCGTCGGCGACTGGGAGATCGTCGTCTGCGACGACGGCAGCGGTGACGCGACCGGCGAGATCCTCGCCGGTCTGCGGGCCCGGTGCCCGCGCCTCGTCGTCGTCACGCATCGGCCCAACCAGGGCGCGGGCGCGGCGATCGCCACCGCCATCGCCCACACCCGGCTCGACTGGGTCGTGCTGCTCGACTCCGACGGCCAGTTCCCGATCGCCAACCTCGACCGGGTCATCCCGCGGATCGAGGCCGGGGAGGCCCTGGCGTTCTCCGGCGCCCGGATCAGGAAGGCCGACGGCGCGGCGTACCGCTGGGGGTCGGCGGCCAGCGGCGCGGTCAGCAACCTGCTGCACGGCACCCGTTACCGCGACTTCAACTCGATCTTCAAGGTGGTGTACGGCCCGCTGTTCCGGGCCCTGCCCCTGGAGTCGGGCGGCATGAACTGCTCGACCGAGATCACCGCCCGGGTCGCCGAGATCGGCCACGAGTGGGTGGAGGTCCCCATCGAGCACCGCGAGCGCGGCGGGGGACGGCGCGGCTGGCGGTTCTGGCGCGGTGCGCGCGACCGTGCCCTGTTCGTCGCCTATCTCGGGTTCCGCCACTGGCTGCTGCGCCGGGGGGTCCTGCGGCCGCCTGCGACCGGAGCCGTCGCGCCCGCGCCGGTCGCCGAGGAGGCCCGATGAGCGTCGCGGTCACCATGTTCAACGGCGGACGCGGAGCGGCCAGCATCGCGAGGGGCATGCTGAGCACTCCCGGCGTCGGTCTGTCGCTGGTGGTGAACGGCTACGACAACGGCCAGTCCACCGGCGCGCTGCGGCGCTACCTGCCCGGGATGCTCGGGCCGTCGGACTTCCGCAAGAACCTGCTGCTCCACCTCGATCCCGCCGATCCGGCGCAGGCCGCGCTGACGACGGTGCTCGAACACCGCCTGCCGGCCGGGACCACGCCCGCCGGGCTGACCGAGGTCATCGACGCCGTCGCGGCGCGGCGCGGCCGGTTCGCCGCGCTGCCGGAGGAGGCGTCCGCGCTCGTCGCGGGGCACCTGCGCGCCTTCGCCCGGCGGCTCGCCGCCGCCCCGCACGGGTTCGACCTCGCCGACTGCGCGCTCGGCAACCTCGTGTTCGCCGGGGCGTACCTGCGGCTCGGCCGCGACTTCAACGCCGCCGTCGACGCCTGCGCCCGGGCGTTCGGCTCGCCCGTACGGCTGCTCAACGTGACCAACGGGGAGAACGCGTTCCTCGTCGCGCTGCGGCGGGACGGCACGCTGCTGGCCGACGAGGCCGACATCGTCGCGCCCCGGGACCAGCGGCGGCCGCAGGCGGCGATCACCGACCTGTTCCTGCTGCCCGAGCCGGTCGGCGGGCGGCGGCGGGCCCAACTGGAGGCGTCACCTCCCGAATGGGCGAGGGACGATCTGCTCCGGGAGCGCGCCGAGGTCACGCCGAACCCGCGGGCGCTGGAGGCGATCATGACCGCCGACCTCATCGTGTACGGCCCGGGAACGCCGCACTCCTCGCTGCTGCCCAGCTATCTCACCCCCGGCGTGGCGGACGCCGTGGCGCGGAGCCGGGCCGCGGCGAAGGTCTTCGTCGTCAACACCCGCGACGACCACGACAGCCGGGGGCTGAGCGCGCCCGACCTCGTGGACCGCACGCTGACGTACCTCGGCGACCCCGGCAACCGGCGGCGCCTGGTGACCCACGTCCTCAGCCACCACGGTCCGGACGTTCCGGCGGTGCCCCGCGGGGTGCTCGGGCGGGGCGAGTGGGCGGGGGCCCGCTGGCTCACCGCCGACCTGGAGGACCCCGGCCGCCCCGGCGCGCACCACGCGAGGCGTACGGCCGGCGCGCTGCTCGCCATCAGGGACGAGGCGGCGCTGGCGAGGGCCCGGTGACCGATCTCCTGGCGGACGCCTGTGCCCGCCGCGTGTGGCTCTTCGACCTCGACGGCACTCTCGTCGACTCCTGCCCGGCCCACGAGGCGGCCTTCCGGCAGGCCATCGCCGAGGTCGCGCCCGGCCTGCTCGGCTCCTTCCGGTACGCCGACCACACCGGCGCGAGCACCCGTGAGGTGGCGCTGCGCCTGCTGGGCGACACCGAGGAGGCGGCCCGGCTGGCCCGGCTCAAGCAGCGGCTCTACCGCGAGAACCTCGACACGGTGGCCGTGTTCCCCGGCGCGCGGCGGCTGCTCGCCCGCCTGACCGCCGCCGGCCGGGCGACGTACGTGGTCACCGGCGGCAGCCGGGCCTCGGTCGAGCGGACGCTCGCGGCGCGGTCCCTCGACGCGTACTTCATCGACGTGCTCACTGGCGACGACCTCCCGGCGAGCAAGCCCGACCCGGCCTGCTACGCGTACGCCTGCGAGCACTGGGGGCTCGACCCCGGCGCGGTGGTGGTGCTGGAGGACTCGGCGCACGGCGTCGCGTCGGCGGTCGGCGCGGGCCTCGCGACCCTTCACGTCCACGTCGCCGAGCCGGCCCCCGGGGCGGTCGCGGCCCGAGACCTGGAGGAGATCGCCGCCCGGCTGGAGCGGGACGCGGAGAGGGACAGCGACACGGACCTGGAGGTGAGCGGTGCGGGCTGAGCGGATCTGCGCGGTGATCCCGGCCGCCGGGCGGGGCACCCGCCTGGGGCTCGGCATCCCGAAGATCATGGTGGAGGTCGCCGAAGGCGTCACCGTGTGGCACGTGCTCCACCAGCGGCTCCGGCCGCACGTGGAGCACGTCCACGTCGTGATGTCCCCCGAGGGGGAGGGGCCGTTCCGCGCGCTCGCGGCGGCGGAGATCGCCGCCGGCGCGGTCTCGGTGAGCGTGCAGGAGGAGCCCACCGGCATGGGCGGGGCGATCTTCGGCGCGGCCCCGCACTGGAGCGGCCACGACGTGGTCCTCGTGGTCTGGGGCGACCAGGCGAACCTGTCGCCGTCGACGGTCCGCCGGGTCGCCGAGACCCACGAGAAGGGCCTCACGCTGCCGCTCGTGCCGATGCCGGACCCGTACGTGGAGTACGAGCTGGACGATCAGGGCGTGCTGACGCGGGTGCGGCAGTCCAGGGAGGGCGACGAGTGCCGTCCCGGCGGGCTCGGTGACGTGGGCGTGTTCTGCCTCGACGTCGCCGGGCTGCACGAGGAGTGGACGCGCCACCTGGGACAGGCGGCAGTGGGGGCGACGCTGGGGGCGCGCACCGGGGAGGTCAACTTCCTGCCGTTCCTGCCGCACCTGTCGCGGGAGCGGGGCTGGCCGCTGACCGTGGTGCCGGTCGCCGATCCCGGCGAGGCGCGTGGTGTCAACACGGCCGACGACCTCGAGTTCGCCCGGAGGGCCTACCTGCGGTGGGCGCGCTGACGGAGCGGGCGGCCGCGCTGCTGGCCGCCCACCGCTGGGCCGCCGGGCCCACGCTGGTCAGCACCGTGGCCAGCGGCACGGCCGCCGCGACCACGCTCGTCATCGCCCGGGGCGCCGGCGCCGCGGCGTTCGGCCACTTCACCGTCGTCCTGTCGATCGCGCTGATCGTCACGGTCGGCATGCTGATGAGCGTCAACCTCGTCATGTTCCAGGAGCTGCCGCGGGCCGAGCCCGGCGAGCGGCCGGCCCTGGTGACCACGGCGCTGCTGTCGACGCTCGTGCTGGGCGCGGCCGTGTTCGCCGCCGGGCTGCTGGCCGCCGCGCCGCTGACCGCCGCGCTCGGCGTGGACGCCCGCACGCTGGCCTTCGCGCTCGCGCTGGCGTTGTCGATGACGCTCAACCAGCTCACCGAGAGCTTCCTGCGGGGGTTGAAGCGGTTCCGCCTCGTCGCGTGGCTCAAGCTCGCCGTGGCGGTCGCCTACCTGGGCACCGCCGTGTTCTGCCTGCTCGTCCTGGACGTGCGCGACGCGGAGCCGTACCTCGTCGCGCTGATCGGCACGAACCTCGTGTTCGCCGCGCTCTCCTTCGCCGGGTTCGAGGTCAGGCCGAGGCTCTGGTCGCGGGCGCTGGCCCGCTCGATGTACCGGCACGGCGCGTACGTCACCGCCATCGGCGCGCTCACCGCCGTGGCGTTCGGGGTCGACGTGATCTTCCTGAACCACTGGGCGCCCCGGGCCGACGTGGGCGTCTACTCCGTCTACAACGGCTTCCCCAAGCGGCTGCTGGGCGTGGTCTTCACCGACGGCGTCGGCCTGGTGCTGCTGCCCACGCTGGCGACCCTGGACAAGCCCGCGGTGATGCGGCGGATCGCCCGGCTCGGCCCGGCCGTCTTCGGGGCCACCGCGGTGTTCTCGTTCGCGGCGAGCACGGTCTTCTTCCTGCTGATGGGCGGGGAGTATCCGTACTCGCTCGGCCTGATGGCCCTGTCGGCGCTGGGGATCGGCGCGCACACGGTCTTCAACCTCTACCAGGTCGCGTTGACGATGGACGGGGTGCGGGGGGCCCGGGTGCTCATCGGCTGCCTGCTGGCCGGCACGCCGCTCGCGCTCGGCTGCCAGGCGGCGTTCATCGCCTGGCAGGGCCTGACCGGCGGGCTGGTGGCCTTCGCCCTGACCAATCTCATCCTCGTGGCCGTCGTGGTGGCCGCCTGCGCCCGGTTGTACCGGCCCGGCGGCACACCGGCGGCCGTGACCGGCGCACGGGAGGCACGGCGATGAGGATCGCCTTCGTCATCAACCAGTTTCCGCCCAACATCACGGCGGGGCTCGGCCGGTACGCCGAGATGATCGCGCCGCACCTGTCGGGCGGCCACGACCTCGCCGTCCTCACCCTGAACGACGGCGGGCTGCCGGTGTGGGACCGGGCGGACGGCGTCACGGTGTACCGCCCGCGCGGGCGGGTGCTCGCGTGGGTGCTCGGCGCGGTCGCCCGTGGGCGGCGGCTCAACCGCACCCGCGGCGCGGAGTTCCTCCTGCTCGCCCTGAGCGTCGTGGTGAGCAACTGGCGTTACTTCCTGCTGCTGCGGCGGCTGCCGCCCGCCCGGCGGCCGGACGTCGTCGCCGTCCACGACTCGACGAACTTCCTGTGCGGCCTGCTGAGCCACTATGTGCTGCGGCTCCCGGTGGTGTTCCACGTCCACACGACCGAGTACGGCGTGGCGCGGCAGCGCAGCATCACCGACCCGCTCGGCCTGTTCGCCGCGCTGGAGCGGTGGCTGGCGCGGATCTCCCGCCGGGTCGTGGTGGCCACCCCCGAGGTCCGCGAGCAACTGCTCGCGGCGGGATGGGACCGGACGCCGATCGACGTCGTCCGGCTGGGCGGCACGTACGAACGGGTGGTCGCCGCCCCCGGCTTCGACCGGGAGAGGCTGCGGCTGGGGGCGGCGGATCTCCGCGCCCGGCTCGGCATCGGCGCGCAGGACCCGGTGCTGCTGTTCGTCGGCCGGATCGAACGGCAGAAGGGCGTCTACGAACTGCTGGAGGCGATGCCCGCGATCGCCGCGGCCGTGCCCGGCCTGCGCCTGGTGATCGTGGGGGAGGGCGACGAGGACGGCGTGCGGCGCATCGCCGCCGGGTTGGGGCTCGGCGACCGGGTGCTGACCAGCGGCGGTTTCGTGGACGGCGAGGCCCTGCTGGAGCACTACGCGATGGCCGACGCCTGCGTCTTCCCCTCGCTGTTCGAGCCGTTCGGGCTGGTGGCGACCGAGGCGATGGCCCTCGCCCGCCCGGTGATCCTGGGCGACGGCTTCTCCCGGATCTTCCTCGGCGACCCCGCCGAGCCCGCCGTGCGGTTCGTACGGGCCGACGACCCCGGTGACATCGCCGAGGGGGTCGCCGAGGTCATGGGCGACGCGGACCTGCGCCGGACGCTCGCCGAGCGGGGGGAGCGGCTGGTGCGCGAGACGCTGAGCTGGCGCCGCGCCGCCGACGAGACGCTCGCGGTGTACGCCGAATCGGCGGGGAAGGACGGCGGCCGGTGATCTCCCTGGTGGTGCCCTGCTACAACGGCGCCAAGACCCTGCGGCTGTGCCTGGAGTCGGTGCTCGCGCAGACGCGGCGGCCCGGCGAGGTCGTCGTGGTGGACGACGCCTCCACCGACGGCTCGGCGGAGATCGCCGAGGAGCTCGGCTGCCGGGTCGTGCGCCTGCCGGAGAACCGGGGCGTCTCGGCCGCCCGGAACGCCGGGATCGACGCCACAACCGGCGATGTGATCTTCTTCCTCGACGCGGACGTGGCGCTGCGGCCCGACGCCGTCGCGGGCGCGATGGAGATCCTGGAGCGCGACCCGGAGGTCGGCTGTGTGCACGGCGTCTACGACGTCGAGCCGCTGATCGACGACGGCCCGGCCGAGTGGTACCGCATCCTGCACGCGGTCCACTGGCGGCGCCGCCACCTCGGAGAGGTCAACAGCGTCGTCTTCGCCCTCGCCGCGATCCGCCGCGACGTGCTGCTCGCCGCCGGCCGGTTCGACGAGCGGCTGCGCGACTGCGAGGACGTCGAATACAGCAGCAGGCTCGCCGTACGCAGCCGCATCGTGCTGACCGACACGGTCGTGGGCCGGCACGACGACGGCAGCCGCCTGCTGCCGATCCTCACCGAGCAGTGGCGGCGGGCCCTGCCGCTGATCCCGCTCGCCCTGGCCACCGCCCGGCGCGGCGCGGCCAAGCCCGAGCACGCCAACAGCCCGGCCGGCATCCTCTCCTGCGCGCTCGCGCTCGCGTGCCTCGCGCTGGTGCTGCTGAGCGTGCCGTTCGGGCTGTTCCACCCGCTCGCGTCCGCGCTGCCCGTGGCGTTCGTCGCCGGGTTCGCGATCGCCGATCCCGTGCTGGTCGGGTTCGTCCGCCGGCAGCGCGGGGTGGCGTTCACGGCCTACTTCATGGCCGTCCACCTCGCCGTACACGTCGTGCTGGTGACCGGCCTCGCGGCCGGCTCCCTGCGCCTGCTGTGCTGGCCGCGCGGGAGCCGGACCGAGGCAGCGTGGCAGATCAGGCGCAGCCGACGCGGCCGGTGCTCAGCGTGATGTCGTCCATCCAGAGGTCGTACGCCGAGGGGGTGGGGTTCGGCTGGTAGAGCTGCCAGCCGAGCTTCACCGTGTCGAACCTGGGGAAGACGAAGTCGACGTCGTTGCCGCCGTGCGAGCGGGTGGAGACGGTCAGGTCGGGCTGGGGGACGCCGTCGAACCAGACCGAGATCTTGTTGTCGGAGGGGTCCATCCGCCACTCGACGCACTGCCAGACCCCCGCCCGGGAGGGCGCGGACTCGCGCCAGTTGGTCCAGTCGCCGGTGGGCCCGCCGTCCGCGCCGACGCCCCACAGCTGCTTGCGCAGCGTGGGGACGTACTGCCCGCCGAGCGGCCGGACGATCTCCGGCCCGGCGCCGGTGGTCTCGATCAGCGTGTAGTGCGCCCAGTCGGGCGCGGTGGGGAACGCCTTCACCCGCAGCCGGACCCGGCCGTAGAAGCCGTTGCCGGGCGGGGCGAAGTCGTCCACCCTGAGGAAGGCCCGGCCGTTGCCCTCGGTGTGGACGTGCAGCACCTTCTGGCCGCCGCCGGCGGGTTCGACGGTCAGCGTGCCGTGCTTGGTGTCGACGCCCCACTTGAGGCTGGCCGCGCCGCCGACGGGCAGCGACTGGAAGTCCTCGCAGAACAGCGCGGCCTTCTTCGCGCAGGTCCCCGGTCCGTGCCCACCCGGTCCACCCCCGTCGTGTCCACCTGAGGCGGAGGCGACCGAGGTCGCCGTCAGCGGCAGCAGCAGGGCCAGACCGGCGGCGGATAACAGACGTCTCACAACACGCTCCCTTTCCCGGTGACAACGGCAGAAGTAAGGTACGTCACTTGGGAGCGCTCCCATAGGTGTCTGCCGAAGATCGAGGAAAGCGGCGGATCGCGCGGATAATCTACGTGTGAAGGGACCTTCCCGGCGATTATTTCTCCAGTTCAGCGGGCTCGCCGTTCTCCTCACGGCCTGCGCTCCCCGCACCGGGACCGGAGCCGGTGTCGAGGAACTGACCGCGCTGGGCCGCCGCTGGCGGGAGGTCACCCTCGGCGCGGGGCTGTTCGATCCGGCGCGGGAGCCGTACCGGGCCCGGCTGGCCCGGCTGGGTGCGGCGGCCCGCCTGCACCGCGACGCCATGACCCTCACCGGCCGGTCGCTCTGGCCGGACCTGCCCTTCCCGTCCCTCGGCGCCACCCCGTCGCGGCTGCGGGCCATGGCCCGCGCGTACGCGCTGCCCGGCACCGGGCTGACGGCCGAGCCGGGCCTCGGCTCGGCCGTGGCCACCGGGATCGAGCACTACGTGCGGCACGTGTACGCCGCGGACGCCCGCCAGACCGGCAACTGGTGGGACTGGCAGATCGGCGCGCCGAGGGCGCTCCTCGACGCGGCCGTGCTGGCCGGTCCGCACCTCACGGGCGGTCGGAACGCGGCGCTGTGCGAGGCTGTGGACAACTTCGTCCCCCCGGACCGCCTCGACGACTACGCGGGCAACAGCACCGGGGCCAACCGGGTGGACCTGTGCACGGTCACGCTGCTGCGGGCGATCGCCGGAGCGGACCCCGGCCGGGCCGCGCTCGCCGTCTCCGCGCTCTCGCCGGTCTTCCGGTACGTCACCGAGGGCGACGGGTTCTACCGCGATGGCTCGTTCATCCAGCACGGCTCGGTCCCCTACCAGGGCGGGTACGGCGCGGTGGCGCTGACCGGCCTCGCGACGCTGGCCGCGGTGCTGCGCGGCACGCCGTGGGAGATCGCCGACCCGGCCTTCCACAACGTTCTCGACGCGGTCGACAGGTCGTTCGCGCCGTTCGTCCACGACGGCGCGTGCCTGGACCTCGTACGGGGACGCGGAGTCGCCAGACGGCCGTACGGCGACCACGCGCGCGGCAGGGAGATCGCCGCCGCGATCCTGCTGCTGGCGGAGACGGCCCCGGCCGCCGACCGGGCCCGCTGGCGGGGCATGGTCAAGGGCTGGGCGGCGCGCGACACCGCGAAGCCCATGCTCCGGGCCGCCGAGGGCGATCCGGCGTTCCACGCGCGGCTCGCGGCCGTGCTGCGCGACGAGACGACACCGGCGGCGCCCGAGCCCTCCGGGCACCGCCTGTTCCCCATGAGCGCCCGCGCCGTACACCGCCGGCCGGGCTGGTGCGCGGCGCTCAGCATGGCCTCCTCGCGGGTGGCGCGCTACGAGCACGGCAACGGCGAGAACCCGCGCGGCTGGCACACGGGCGCCGGGATGCTCTACTGGTGGGGCGGGGGCGACCAGTACTCCGACTCCTTCTGGCCCACCGTGGACCCCTACCGGCTGCCGGGCACCACCGTCTCCACCCTGCGCCTGCCGGACGGGGCGGGCGGCGCGTGGGGCGACACCCGCCCGCCGGCCGACTGGGTGGGCGGCGTCACCGACGGCGCGTACGCGGCCGTGGGCCAGCACCTGTACGGCCTGGAAAGCGCCCTCGAGGCCTTCAAGTCGTGGTTCTTCCTCGACGACGCGGTCGTCTGCCTCGGCGCCGGGATCACGAGCCGGGACGGCGTGCCGGTCGAGACCGTGGTGGACAACCGCAGGACCGGCGCCGCCCTTACGGTGGACGCCGTGGCGGGGCGGGCCCATCTGGACGGCCACGGCGGCTACGTCCTGCCCCCGGGCCAGCCGCTGCGGACGCTGCGCGAGACCCGTACGGCGGGCGGGGCGAGCCGGTCGTACGCCACGATCTGGCTGGACCACGGCGTGGACCCGGACGCGGCCGGCTACGTCTACCACCTCATGCCGGGGGCGAACCTGGCCGCGACGCGGGCCCGCGCCGCCGACCCCGGCTGGGCCCGCGTGCTCGCCAACACCTCCGCCCAGCAGGGGATCGCGGTGACGTCGCTCGGGATCACCGCGGCCTGCTTCTGGGCCGGGGGACGGGCGGGCGACCTGGCCGCCTCCGATCCGTGCGCGGTCCTCGTACGGGACCTGGGTGACGGCACGGCGACGGTGACGGTGGCCGATCCCCGGTGTGTCCTTGACGGGCTGACCGTGACGTGGGACCACCCGGTGGCCGGGATCGTGAACCCGCATCCGCTCCTGGCCAGTGCCCGGACGGGGGCGCGGCTCACGCTCGTCTTCGGCCGACTGGCGGATCGGGCCGGCGCCTCCCACACGGTCACCGTACGGCTCGCGTGAGGCGCCGTTTCGACAGGCTGAGCAGGGGCGGGGCATCATGAGCGGTGTGTCCGTCCTCCCCGATGCCCTCGAAGACGCGCTGGAAGAGTCGCTCGGGCGCTTTCCCGTGCCGGAGCTGACGCGGAACGTCCAGACGCTCATCCGGCAGTACCGGGAGGGCTTCGACCGGAGCGTCCCCGCGCTGGGCTCCGAGGCCGCCGTCGCCGCGTACGCCGGCTACCGCATGCCGGCGACCTACAGCGCCGTGGCCGCGGCGCTGCGCCAGGTCGCCCTGCTCGCGCCCGGCTTCGCGCCGATGACGCACGCCGACGTGGGGGGCGGGACGGGCAGCGCGGTGTGGGCCGCGAACGCGGTCTGGCCCGGCCTGACGGACGTCACCGTCCTCGAACAGTCCGCCTCCGCGATCGCCTTCGGCCGGCGGCTGGCCGCCCGCGCGTCCGCGGCGGCCGTACGGGAGGCCCGCTGGCGGCAGACGGTGCTCGACCGGGGGACGGCCGCGCCCGCGGCCGACCTGGTCACCATGTCGTACGTGCTCGGGGAGCTGTCACCCGGGGTCCGGGACGACGTGGTGCGGTCGCTGGCGCTGGAGTCGGCGCGGCACGCGGGCATGCTGGTGATCATCGAACCCGGCACGCCCGCCGGCTACGCCGGGATCGCCGCGGCCCGGCGGCTGCTGGCGGAGGCGGGCCTGCACATCGTCGCGCCCTGCCCGCACGACGGCGAGTGCCCGATCGTGGAGGGCCGGGACTGGTGCCACTTCGCGGTCCGGCTCAACCGCAGCGCCCTGCACCGCCGCGTCAAGGACGGCACGCTGAGCTTCGAGGACGAGAAGTTCTCCTACGTCGCGGCGTCGGCCCGGCCGTGGCCGCGCGCCGAGAGCCGGGTCGTGCGCCACCCGCTGAAGCGCAAGGGGCTGGTGACGCTGCGCCTGTGCACGAACGGCGACGGGCTCGCCGACCACCCCGTCTCGAAGCGGCAGGGGGAGGCCTACCGCGAGGCGCGTGACGTCGCCTGGGGCGACGCCTGGCCCCCGCCCGCCGTCTAGGACCCCATTCCGTGGACGGTGGTGACCTGCACGAGGCCGGAGATGGTGAGCACCGGGGCGAGCAGGTCGTTGGCGACGAGCTCGATGCGGGGGGCGTGCGCGAACAGCACGGTCAGCCCGGCGCTGTCGAGGTACTCGACCGCGCTGAGGTCGACCAGCAGGGCGTGGCCGTCCACGGAGGCGCCGGACAGCGCACCGGACAGCGCGGCGTCGAGCTCGCCCGCGTTGCTCATGTCGATCTCGCCGCTGACGGTGAGGACCGGGGTGCCGTCGGAACGGCGAGACGGAGCCATGGTCAGGGGAGTCGTCATCGGGGGATCCTCGCGTGCATGTCGACGGTGGTGCCGGCGGCACCGGGATGGATGGTGACGCGCTGCATCAGGGCGCGCATCAGGGCGACCCCGCGGCCGCGGTGCGTGTTGGCCTCCGGTCTCGGCGATTTCCAGTTGCCGCTGTCGGCCACGGTCAGGTAGAGATCGCCCGCGGTGGCGACCGCCCGTAGTCGCACGGTGCGCCCGGGGGCGTCGCGGTGGCCGTGCTCGATCGCGTTGGCGCAGGCCTCGCCCGCCGCGACCAGGATGTTCTGGATCATCGCGGGGTTCAGCTCGCACCGGTTCAGCCAGTCGCGCAGGGCCGTACGGACCGGGGCGAGCTGGCTCGACTCGGCGGGGAAGGCAACCTCCAGCGGCGCGGGCTGGCGGTACAGCAACAGCGCGACGTCGTCGCTGTATCCGGTGTCCGGCGCCATCCGGCGCATGACCTGTGTCGCGAGGTCCTCGATCGGGGCCGAGCGGCCGTCCTGCACGGCGGCGCTCGCCTGGTCGATGCCGGTGGTCAGCGCCCTCCGGCGGCGTTCGACGAGGCCGTCGGTGTAGAGCAGCAGCGTCGACCGCGCCGGCATCGTGCGCACGTCCTCGGGCCGGGGACGGCCGGGCCAGACCGCGAGCGGCGTGGAGCGCCCGCCCTCCAGCAGTTCGGTCCTGCCGTCGGGATGGGCCAGGATGCCCGGCAGGTGACCGGCGCTGGAATAGACGAGACGGCCGGTCGTGGTGTCGAGGACGCCGCAGAAGACGGTCGTGCACCGGGCGCCGGGCACCAGGGCGGCGAACTTGTCGAGGGCGGTCAGCACCTGGGCCGGCCCCGCCTCCTGCAGCAGCAGGGCCCGGCAGGCGCTGCGGAGCTGGCCCATGACGGCGGCGGCCTCCAGGCCGCGCCCCACGCAGTCGCCCACCACGATGCCGATGCGCTCGTCCGGCAGCGGCACGATGTCGTACCAGTCGCCGCCCACCTCCAGCGGGCGGGTGGCCGGCTCGTACCGTACGGCGAAGCCGGCGGGCAGGTGGGAGGGGCCGAGGATGGCCCGCTGCAGGGCGACCGCGGCCTCACGCTGCTGGTCGAGCTGGTGCACCCGGTGCAGGCCCTGGCCCAGATGACCGGTCAGCAGCGCGAGCAGCGTCTGGTCCTCGGCCGTGAAGGGCCGGTTCTGGCCGAGATCTATCCACAGGGTGAGGATTCCGGCGGGATGCTCCAGGCTGACGCCCGCGCCGTCCGCCTCGCTCGCGAGCGGGCGCAACGGCGGGTAGCCGCGCAGCTCGGCGAGCCGGTCCCGCAGCTCCGCGGGCAGGTCGAGCCAGCCGGTCCCCTTCCCGGTCCCAGTCGCGTGCCCGGCCTCGGTCCCTGTCTCGGTCCCGGCCTCGCTTACGGGACCGGCGCGGAAGAGCGTGGGCTCCACCTCGTCGTGCCACAGCGCGGCCGTCACGTGCCGGGCCCGCCAGACCTCGCGCAGCTCCGCGAGCGCCCCCGTCAGCGCGTCGGACACGCTGCCCGCCTCGGAGACGCGCACGCTGAGCGCGGCGAGGGCGGTCTCCCGCTGGACGAGATAGTGCTCGGCGGTGACGTCGCGCAGGGTGCCGACGATCCGGCGCTCGCCGGTGCCGGGGTCGGCGACGGCGACGAAGGTGGCCGCCACCCAGACCTGGTGCCCGTCGCCGTGACGGAGCGGCACCACGCAGCTTCCGCTGCCGTGGCTCGTCACGCGCTGGTACGCCTCGGCGAGCCTCCGGTACGTCACCGGGTCGTCGGTCTCGGCCGGCAGCCAGGGATGACGCGGAAGATAGGGGAGCCCCTCGGGGCCGTACCCGACGATGTCGGCGAAGGCCGCGTTGACCTCGATGACCGCGCCGTTCTCGTCGGCGACGAAGAACGCCTCCTGCAACGACTCGATCATGGCGGCGTGCCACCGGAGATGGTGGGCGCGCAGGCGCGCCCGCTCCACGGTGGCCCGCACCCGCGCGAGCAGTTCGTCGGCGGAGAACGGCTTGACCAGGTAGTCGTCCGCGCCCGCGTCCAGCCCCTCGATGCCGGCCTCCTGTCCCGCGCGGGCCGACAGCAGCAGGACCGGGACCGCGGCGGTGCGGGGGTCGGCCCGCAGCGCCGCCACCAGCCGCAGGCCGTCCAGGCGGGGCATCATCACGTCGCTGACGACGAGGTCGGGAGCGTCGGCGCGGACGGCCTCCAGCGCGGCCTGGCCGTCGGTGACCACGTCGACCTCGTACGCCGGCCGCAGCAGGCGCCGCAGATAGTCCCGCATGTCGGCGTTGTCGTCGGCGACCAGGATCCGCGGACGCGGCCCGTCCGCACGTGCCGCAAGGGCCTCGGTCTCGTCCTCCGGCGACTCCGGTCCCTCGGGAAGCCAGCGCAGGGCCTCCTCCACGTACGGAGCGGCGGACCGGGCGGCGCTTGCGGCAGTGTCCGTCGACGCAGTGTCCGTCGAGGCGGTGTCCGGGGGTGGCGGCGCGACCAGGCCGTCGGGCGGCAGATGCGCGGAGCCGAAGGGCAGGCGGATGGTGAACGCGGTGCCCTCGCCCTCGGCGCTCTCGGCGTCGATCGTGCCGCCGTGGAGGCCCACCAGCTCCTTGACCAGCGCCAGCCCGATGCCGCTGCCCTCGTTCGACCGCGACCGCGCGCTGTCGACGCGGTGGAAGCGCTCGAACAACCGGGGCAGCTCGTGCCGGGGGATCCCGATCCCGGTGTCGGCGACGGTGACGACCGCGTGGCCGTCCTTCGCGCGCAGCGTGACCCGTACGGAGCCGTCGAAGGTGAACTTCAGGGCGTTGCTCAGCAGGTTGAGCACGACCTTCTCCCACATGCCCCGGTCGACGTACACCGGTTCGTCCAGGGGAGGGCAGTCCACCTCGAAGGCGAGCCCGGCCTTCTCGACGGCCGAGCGGAAGACGCCGGCGAGGTCGGTGGTGACGGCGGCGAGGTCCACCGGTTCGTAGCGGGCCCGCATGCGACCGGCCTCGATGCGGGAGAAGTCCAGCAGGGTGTTGACGAGCTTGCCCAGCCGCAGGCCGTTGCGGTGGACGACGTCGAGCTCCGCGCGCAGCCGGTCCGCGGGCACCCGCTCGCCGTCCCCGGCCAGCGCGGTGCGCAGCTCCTCCACCGGTCCCATGATCAGGGTCAGCGGGGTGCGGAACTCGTGGCTGACGTTGGAGAAGAACGCCGTCTTGGCCCGGTCGAGCTCGGTCAGCTCCTCGGCGCGGCGCTGCTGGAGCTGGTAGGCCACGGCCGCGTTGACGAGGGCGGCGGTCTGCCGGGCCACCAGGCCGAGGAACGACTCGTACGCCTCGTCGAGGGCCCGGCCCGCGCTGGCCGCGAGCACCATCACCCCGATCATCCCGCCGCCGGTCTCACCGGCCAGCGGCAGCACCACGGCCTGCGTGGGAGGGGTCTGCCAGCCGCCCGAGGGCAGCGCCCCGAACCGCTCCGCCACGTCCGTCAGCACGACGGACTCCCCGGTGCGCAGCACCTGGTCGACCGGCCAGCCGCCGGGGCCGCCGGGCAGCGGGGAGACGTTCGCGTCGCGCGGGCTCGTCGCGGCCGGCGTCAGCTCGTCCGTGCCGGGGCGGCGCAGGTAGATCGCCGAGAAGGGCACGTCGGCGCCCGACCGCTCCAGCGCCTCCGCGACGAGCCGGCACGCCTCGGCGACGCTGCGGGCGTGCCCGGCCTGGGCCCCGAGGTCCTGCAGCACCGCCAGGCGCCGCTCCCCGATGAACCGCTCGGTGGTGTCGCTGACCGCGGTGAAGACTCCGCGTACGACGCCGTCGTCGTCGTGCAGCGGGCTGTAGGAGTACGTCCAGTACGTCTCCTCCCAGTAGCCGTGCCGGTTCATCGGCAGCAGCAGGTCCTCCGACCAGGTCGCCTCGCCGGAGTCCATCACCGAGCGCAGCATCGGGCCGATCGTGTGCCAGATCTCCGTCCAGACCTCGTCGCCCGGCTTGGCCAGGGCGGGGTGCTTGGACCCGAGCAGCGGCAGGTAGGCGTCGTTGTAGAGGAAGCGCAGCTCCTCGCCCCACCACACGATCATGGGGAAACGGGAGGTGAGGCAGATCCGGCAGGCGGTGCGCAGGCTCGCGGGCCAGGTGCCCGGGTCTCCCATGGAGATCCCGGACCACGGATAGCCGCGCATCCGCCGCGCCATCTCGCCGCCGCCGGGGAACAGGAGCTCCACCGGCTGACCGTCCTCGGCAGACATCGGTCCCGCCGCTTGCTCGTCGCCCACGCGTCTTCTCCCTCGACGGCCGGGCCGCCGCGGGCCGGCCCGGGTCGTGCCGCCCTGTCGGGCGAGTCCGGCAGGTCAGGGAAGGAACAGTTCAATGGTTTCGTAGGATAGGGCAAACGTTTGACGGGTGACGCGGGCCCCCTGGGGGCGCGCCCCGGTGACAGGTGAGGAGCCCGAGGTCAGCACGGTCGAGGAAGCACCCGGCAGGCCCGCGGTGGCGGACTCCGATGAGGAGGCGCCCCGGCTGGAGGCCGTGCGCCGATACGCGGCCCTGGAGACCGCGTCCGGCGGGGCGTTCGACCGGGTGGCCGCCCTGGCCGCGCGAATCTTCCAGGCGCCCTTCGCCACGGTGACGATCGTCGGGGACGACCTCGTCCGCGTGATCGCCGCGCACGGCCCGCCCGCGCGCCGCGCGATCGCCGAGGTCTCGATCATGGAGCCCGTGATCGTCGAATCTCCGACCGTCGAGGCCCCGATCGTCGGGACCCTGTGCGCCGCGGCCGTACGGCACGACGGCCCGCACGCCGTCTCCGACGCCCGGTTGCACCCGGGAGCGGCCGGCGACCCGGCGGTGCGCGGCGAGCCGGGGATCAGGTTCCACGCGGCGGCGCCGATCGTGACGCCCGACGGCGAGCCGCTGGGCAGCGTCAACGTCATGGACACCCGCCCGCGCGAGGCCGGCGAGGAGGAGCTCGCCTGCCTGCGGGACCTGGCCGACCTCGTGATGGACGAGCTTCAGGTGCGGCTGGTCACGCAGCGCACGGTGGAGATCGAACGGCAACTCCGCGCGGGCGCGGAACGGCTGGCCCGCACGTTGCAGCGGACCCTGCTGCCGCCCGCGCTGCCCCGGGTGCCGGGCCTGCGCGCGGCCGCCGCCTATCACCCCGTCTCCGCCGACGAGGTCGGCGGAGACTTCTACGACCTGTTCCCCCTCGACGGCGACCGGTGGGGGTTCTTCCTTGGCGACGTCTGCGGCAAGGGCGCCGGGGCCGCCTCCCTCACCTCGCTGGTCCGCTACACCCTGCGCGCCGCGGCGGTGTACGACGCCGATCCGCACGCCGTGCTGGCCAATCTCGACGCGGTGCTGCAGCAGGAGCACGCGGGCGGCGACATTCCGGCGCCGTACTGCACCGCGGTCTTCGGGGTCCTGCAACCCGACGGCGACGGTTTCGGTGTCACGCTCGCCACCGGGGGTCACCCACCGGCGCTCGCGGTGCGGGCGGACGGGGTGGTCGAACCCATCCACCCGGCCGGCGGGCAGTTGATCGGCATCCTCAGGAACCCGCACTTCGCCCAGGTCGGCGCCCGCCTGAACGCGGGGGACGCGTTGTTGCTCTACACTGACGGCCTCACCGAAGCCCGCACCGAGACCGGCTCGATGCTCGACGAGGACGGCCTGACGGCCTGCCTCGCCGCGGCCGGGCCGACGAGCGCCGACGCCCTGTTGGACACGGTGCACGACCTGATCACGGCCCTGGGCGAGGGAGTGTCCGACGACACCGCGGTCCTCGCCCTGTCCGTCCCGCCCGCCACCCGATCATCGTCCTCCGGGAGCCAAGGTGCAGCATGATCACGGCTTGACCGTCACCCTTCAACCGGACGCCGCAGGGCCACGCGTGCTGGTGGTGACCGGCGATCTGGATCACCACACCACTCCCCGGCTGCGCGCTGCCCTGGAGGAGGTGCCCTTCGCTCCCGGCGTCGACCTGGTGATCGACCTGTCCGGCCTGACCTTCTGCGACTCGACGGGCATCGCCACGCTGGTGGCCGCACACCAGCGCGCGCACGACGCCGGTGGCGCCCTGCTCCTGGCGGGCCTGGAGCAGGACATCGCCCGGGTCTTCCACATCATGGGCCTGGACCAGCTGCTCGCCTTCTACGACTCCCCCGAGGAGGCCGTACGCGCGGTGAAGGACCGGCGCGAGTCGACGGCGTGACGTGACTCAGGAGGCCGCGGCGCCGATGACGACCGTGAGGTTCTGCCTGATGTCACAGTTCGTGACCCGGCGGCAGAAGCCGTCCTCCACGTTGCTCGCGCCACCGGCGGTGCTGGCTCTGGTGTGCTGGTGACCACGGCTGTGGGTGGGGCTGTCCAGGAACACGACGTTCCGGTCGCGGGTGCCGTTCCCGATCGAGGCCGGGCCCCTTCCCGCCGGCGGATCCTCCGCCCGCCGGCCGGCCGCCGCCGCGGGGAGGGCGAGGAGGGCCTGCGTGATGACCGCGCCGGAGAGCAGCCCCGCGAGGAGCGGGACGCGGCGGCGCCCGCCGCGCGCTCCGCGGTATGACTGAGCCATTCGCCACCGTCCTGTGCACGCAATCCCGATCCGGGTCGGGCACAGCGTAATATCGGCGGTCGTCGAGCGGATTCCCCGGCGCGCGTCTTGTCATATTCTTGCCCATCGCGAATAGGCGACCGCGAACAAGCGGCCGATATCCGCCGGAGGACGGGCCGGATGCCGCAGGACCCGATCAGTGTCCTCCCAGCGTCACGTTTCCCCGGGTGGTGGGGAAACTCGTGTTGCTGCCCCAGATGTGCTGCGGGACGCCGCAGCCGGGCCGGTGCCTGCAGTTGGCGGCCTGCGTGTTCACCGCCGCGTCCACGCCCGCGACGACCTGCTGGACGCCGAAGGCGTTCCGCTGGCTGCCGGTCAGCAGGTAGGCGCGGTTGTTCAGGCCGTTGTTGATCACCCATCGCGTGCCCGATGCGTTGGCGTCGCCGCCACCGCCGCCCCAGCCCCGGCCCGCCGCTGCGGCGCTGCCCGGCGAGAGCGCGACGCCCGCGCTCGTGACCGCCAGCGCGCCCAGCGCCAGCAGGCGTGCCGCCGAGTCGATGAGCGCGTTTCGCGCCGTGTGACGAGCCATTGTCCTTTACGCCCTCTCGGTTCAGCATCCGGGTGGAATACACCGGGCATCTACCCCGTGGGGCCGCGCACGTCACCGCCGCATGGAAATGATTACCGCCGCACTGACCTCATGGCGGTCTTTTTGGCGTCACGTCGGCTTTTGGGGGATATACCCCCCGAAAATTCCTGCTCCGACGCCCATATTCTCTGGGTCGCCTCACAGCGGCGGAACCACCGCCGGCAGGCCGTGCTCTGGGCGTTGGAGACGCCGCCGACGCCGATCGTCTGCTGCTGGATGCCGCCGTTCCTCGCGCTGCCCACCGCCAGGTGGCTGGTGTTGTCGATGCCGTTGCCCACGCGGACCAGGGCGCGGTTGCCGTTGCGGTCGCCGCCGTCGGCCCGGAGCGCCACCGCGTCCGCGGCGGGCGGCGCGACGGACCAGGCGATCGCGATCGCCAGGACCGTCACGATCGCCAGGGCCAGGGGGACGAGAACCCGTACGGCGGCCGGCCGGTCACGCACGCCGTTCACCCGTCCGGGTGCGATCGCGACGACCGGCACGCGCCGACGCGGAGGCGGACGCCTGCACCTTCTGCGTCAGCACGCAGTGGCGGACGTGCGGCTTGCACTGGCCGCCCTGCACGCTGCTCACCCCGCCGATCCCCGCGGAGAACTGGTACAGGACCCCGCTGATGCGGCTGCTGCCGATCGTCACCATGTTCCGGTTGTCGGAGCCGTTGCCCACGCGCACGGCCGAGTCGTTCCCGTTGCCGTCACCGGTCCCCGTGTGTTGACCGGCGGGCGTGCGGGACCGGGCGGAGGCGGCGGCCGTGCCCGCGCCGGTCACCAGGGTCGTCACCAGGGCCATCATCAGGGCCGGCGCGAGTGCGATCGCCACCGCGGCGGGCCGTGCGACGGCACGGCGCGAGCGCACGCGAAGGGTGTCGGAGGTGGGAGTGATCGGCATCGCTGTGCCTCTACCCCGCCGACCGGCCCCCGTCTCCACTCTCGCCGAACCCGGGCCCGATGATTGCCACCCCTTGGCAGAACCTCCAAGGCCGAACATAGGGGCGCCCGCGCTGCTTTCAGTAGGCGCTCAGCCCGTTGAGCCGCGCCAAGCAGCACACCCGGACCCGGATAAGAGCACCGAGGCGCCGGTCGACGTCCCCGAGCTGGAACGCCTGGAGCACCTGCGCGGGCTGCTGCCCGCCGGCAAGGTCGGCGCTCTCCCGAAGCTGCTCCTGTTCGCCCGGTCCGGGTTCTCGGCGGCGCTGGTGCGGCTCGCCGGCAGACGGCCCGACGTGGAGCTCGTCCACCTGGACCGTCTGTACGGCGGAGACTGAGGGGCCGGGGCCCGCCGGGGGCGGCCCCCGGCGGGTTCTACTTGCCGAAACCGGCGGTCAGGCCGCTGAGCAGCTGACGACGGCCGACGGTGTAGAGGACCAGGATCGGCACGATGGTCAGCACCACGGAGGCGAGCACGGCGGGCACGTTCACGCCGTACGGCCCGCCCTGGAAGGCTGCCAGCCCCAGCGGCAGGGTGCGCTTGTCGGGGCTCTGGGTGAGGATCAGCGGCAGCAGGAACCCGTTCCAGACGTTCAGCGCGTTGTAGATCGACACCGTCACCACGGCCGGCCGGGTCAGCGGGAAGGCCAGGCGCCACAGTGTCATCCACTCGGTCGCGCCGTCCATCCGCATCGACTCGAAGAGCTCCTTGGGCACGTCCCGGATGAAGTTGGACAGCACCAGCACCGACAGCGGGATCGCGAAGGCGATCGACGGCAGGACCAGCGCCGTCAGCGAGTCGTAGAGGCTCAGCTTGATGATCAGTAGGTAGATCGGGATGACGGTCGCCTGCAGCGGGATGGCCAGGCCCATGAGGAAGAGCGAGTTCACCCCGCGGAGGAACCGGCTGGCTCTGCCGCTCCGGACGATCGCGTACGCCGCCATGAACGAGAACAGGACCGACGGGATCACCGTGCCGACGGCGACGAGGAGGCTGTTCAGGAAGTACAGCGGGAAGTCCATCTCGATGACGAGCCGGTAGTTGTCCAGCGTCGGATCGGAGGGCGGCAGCAGCGGGTTGGTCACGTAGTAGTTGCTCTGCGTCTTGAAACTGGTGATCACGATCCAGTAGATCGGGACGATCACCACGGCGAGCCAGAGCCAGCCGATGAGCCCGCCCAGCCAGTTGGGGCGCTGGCTGGGCGTTGCGGGGCGGCGTCCGCGCGAGTGGGCCGCGGTGGGGCGCTTCGCCGCCGCCGGCGTGTGGGTCGCGGTCACGGTCAGGCCCCTTCGAGCTGGCTGGCGTTGGGGTCGCGGCCGCCGAGCCGGCGCAGCAGCAGCGCCAGGGCGAGGCCGACGAGAACGAGGATGACGCCGATCACGCAGGCCGCTCCCATGAGGTTGGCCTGGAAGCCGCGCTTGTACATGTCCAGGGCGAGCGCGCGGGTGGCGTCGGAGGGGCCGCCCTCGGTCAGCACGAAGATCAGGTCGAAGAAGGTCAGGGAGCCGACGATCATCAGCGTGGACGACGTGATGATCGTGTACTTGAGCTGCGGCAGGGTGATGTTGAAGAACATGCGGACCCGTCCCGCGCCGTCCAGCTCCGCGGCCTCGTACAGCGAGCGCGGGATCTGCCGTACACCACCCTGGTAGAGCAGCGAGTGGAACGGGATGAACTGCCACGACACCACGAAGATCACGACGCCGAGGGCGAGGCCGGGCTCGCCGAGCCAGTCCTGGGTGAGCAGGTCGATGTGCAGCCCCGCGCCGAGCCCGAAGTTGGGGTCGAGCAGCGCCTTGTAGGTGATCGCGATGGCCGCCGAGCTGAGCAGCAGCGGGATGAAGTACAGGACCGCGAGCAGCTCGCGGTAGCGCTGGTGTCCCGCGAGGAACACCCCGATCAGGATGCTGGCCGGGGTCTGGACCGCCCAGGAGAGCGCCGTGATCAGGAACGTCACCCACAGCGCGTGCGGCAGGCCGGGGTCGGACAGCACGGACTGCCAGCTCTCCAGCCCGGTCAGCTGGATCGTGCCGAGCGTGTCCCAGGACGTGAAGCTGAGCAGCAGCACCCCGATCAGCGGAATCACCGCGAAGGCCACGAAGGCCAGCAGGGCCGGAAGTGCCAGCCACGGCAGGACGCCGCCGCCGCGCGCCTTGGGCGCGGCGGCGGACGACGTCCGTCCGGTGGCGGTCGCGGACATGGTCACTTGCCGATGACCGCGTTCATGTTCGTGGCGAACTGCTGCGGCGAGATCGACAGCTGGAACAGCTTGGCGATGTTGTCCAGCAGCACCTCGGCCGCGGTCGGGCTGAGCGCCTGGTCCCAGGACTGGGCGAACACCTTGGCCTTGCTCGCGACGCCGTAGACGAAGTTCAGGAACTCGGCGTCCTTGGAACCGGTGAACAGCTTGTCGGAGCCGTTGACGATCGGCACGCCGCCGGTGCCGACCCATTCCTTCTGCTCGGCCTCGTCGAGGACGCCGGAGGCGAAGAACTTCTTCGCGATCTCCTTCTGCTCGGGCGTCGCCTTGGAGGAGATCGACAGGTACTGGCCCGGGTTGCCGACGGTGTCGCTCGGGTCGCCCTTGCCGCCGTCGATCGGCGGGAAGTTCATGAAGCCGAGGCCTCCGCTGGAGACGAAGTCGCCGCCCTGCGCCTGCTGGATGCCGTACGACCAGCTGCCGTGCAGCATCATCGCGGCCTTGCCGGTGTAGAGCAGCGCCTGGTCGGCGTTCGAGTCGGCGGTGATCGAGGAGAAGCCCTTGATGAACCCGTTGGCCTTGATGAGCTCCTGCATCTTGGTCAGGGCCTCGATGGACGCGGGGTTGTTCCAGGCGTCCTTCTCGCCGTCGAAGACGGCCTGGAACACCTCGGAGCCGCCGGTGCGGTCGAAGAGGAACTCCAGCCACATCATGTTCGTCCAGCGGGACTGGCCGCCCAGCGAGAACGGCGCGATGCCCTGGGCGTTGAACTTCTTCACCAGGTCCAGGATGTCGCCGTACGACTGCGGCGGCTGCACCCCGACCTTCTCGAAGACCTTCTTGTTGTAGAACAGGACGATCGGCTGCACCGTCTCGCACGGCATCGCGTAGATCTTGCCGTCGATAGTCGCGGCGCCGAAGGCGCCGGGGAACAGCCGGTCCTTCACCGCGGCGTTCTCACCGAACCACGAGGTGAGGTCCTCGACCTGGCCGGCCTGCACGTAGCTGCGCAGACCGCCGCCGCCCCAGCCCCAGATGATGGTGGGCGCCTGGCCCGCGCCGATCGCGGTCTTGATCTTCGTCTTGTACGCGTCGTTCTGGATGACGTTGAAATCGATCTGGCCATTGGGGTTGGCCTGGTTGAACCGCTTCACGGCCGCGGTCCGCGGCGCCTCACCGGGCGGGCCCGAGAGGAACCAGTAGCTGGCCTTGGCCCCGCCCCCGTTTCCGCCCGCGGCGGCGCCGCTCGCGGCACCGCCGCTCGGGGCCGGGCCGGACGTGCCACAGGCCGCCAGCGCGGCGCCCAGGGGAAGGCCCATCGAAAGGGAAAGGAAAGCACGGCGAGATGTAGACCTGGACTCCACGCTGTTCTCCGTACGTCGCATGCCGAGGCTGAGCGCGGCTCGCCGAACATCGGATGCGGTGGCCGGCGAACTGGATCAACACCGTGATCAGCACCGTGGGCGCCTCCGCCCCACTCCTCCTTGAAGTCAGGCCGTCGAAACATTTCGACACAAGCCGCGTGGCACGCCAATTTAGATAGGCGTTACCAACGTGTCAAGGCTCCTCTCACACCCTCGGCACAGGCGGGTTAGCCGTGTGTAGAGTACTTTCGCATGGGCGTCTAGCTGGTGATCTCGTGAAACATCCGTGTTTCAACAGATTCCGCGGCCAGGCCTCGAAATGTTTCGAAACTCTTTCTTGAGGAGAGCAGATGACGGCGCTCGACCGGACCCCCGCGACGGACCGGATCCTCCGGCCGTGGCAGGACCCCGCGCTTCCCGTGGCCGACCGGGTGGAGGCCCTCCTCGAGGAGATGACCCTTGAGGAGAAGATCGGGCAGCTCGGCAGCCGGTGGATCGGCAACGACATGCAGGACGAGCAGGTCGCCCAGCCGGAGGAGGACACCGGCACGCACAACGTGGCGCCCATGCAGGACGTGTTCGCGGCCGCGGGGACGGTGCCGTTCGAGGAGTCGGTGCGCCACGGGCTCGGCCATCTGACGCGGGTGTTCGGCAGCACCCCGGTGACGGCGGCGGAGGGCGCCGCGGAGGTGGTGCGACTGCAGCACGAGGTGGTGAAGCACTCCCGGCTGGGCATTCCGGCGCTGGTGCACGAGGAGTGCCTGACCGGTTTCACCACCTACGGCGCGACGGTCTACCCGACCGCCATCGCCTGGGGCGCGACGTTCGACCCCGGCCTGGTGGAGCGGATGGCCTCGGCGATCGGGCGGGACATGCGCGCCGTGGGCGTCCACCAGGGCCTGTCGCCCGTGCTCGACGTGGTGCGCGACTACCGCTGGGGGCGGGTCGAGGAGACCCTGGGCGAGGACCCGTACCTCGTCGCGATGCTCGGCTCGGCGTACGTGCGCGGCCTGGAGAAGGCGGGGGTCATCGCCACGCTCAAGCACTTCGCCGGATACTCCGCGTCCCGGGCGGCCCGCAACCACGGCCCCGTGCCGATGGGCCGGCGCGAGCTGATGGACACGATTTTGCCGACGTTCGAGACCGCGATCGCGGAGGGCGGCGCGCGCTCGGTCATGAACTCCTACTGCGACCTGGACGGCGTTCCCTCCGTCGCCGACCCGTGGCTGCTGACCGAGGTGCTGCGCGAGGAGTGGGGCTTCACCGGGACCGTCGTGTCGGACTACTGGGCGGTGGCGTTCCTGGCCACGATGCACCAGGTCGCGGCGGACGCCGAGGACGCGGGCGTGCAGGCGCTGAGCGCCGGGATCGACGTCGAGCTGCCCGACACGCTCGGCTTCGGCCAGCACCTGGCCGACCGGGTGCGGCGGGGCGAGCTGCCCGAGGCCCTGATCGACCGGGCCGCGCGCCGGCTGCTCACCCAGAAGATCGAGCTCGGCCTGCTCGACCCCGACTGGACTCCGGAGAAGTCGGTGGCCGAGTCGGAGACGGTGGACCTGGACTCGGCCGGCAACCGGGAGCTGGCCAGGGAGCTGGCCGAGCGGTCCGTCGTCCTGCTCGACGCGGGCGCCGCGCTGCCGCTGCTCGGCGAGGGGCGCCCGGAGCTGCGCCGGGTGGCGGTGGTCGGGCCCTGCGCGGAGGACCCGCGCACGTTCATGGGCTGCTACTCCTTCCCCAACCACGTGCTGCCCCGCTATCCCGGGCTCGGGCTCGGCGTGGAGGCACCCGGCCTGCTCGACGCGCTGCGGGCCGAGCTGCCGGACGTCGAGATCGTGCACGAGCGGGGCTGCGACTGGCGGGACGCGGACCGCTCCGGCTTCGCGGACGCGCTGCGGGCGGCCCGCGAGTCGGACCTGTGCGTGGCCGTCGTCGGCGACCTCGCCGGGATGTTCGGGCAGGGCACCTCGGGCGAGGGGTGCGACGCCGAGGACCTGCGGCTGCCCGGGGTCCAGGAGGACCTGCTGACCGAGCTGGCCGCCACCGGCACGCCGGTCGTCGTGGTGGTCGTCTCGGGCCGGCCGTACGCGCTGGGGGACGTGCACGACAACGCCGCCGCACTCGTGCAGGCGTTCATGCCCGGGCAGGAGGGCGGGGCGGCGATCGCGGGCGTCCTGTCCGGCCGGGTGCAGCCGTGCGGGAAGCTGCCGGTGCAGATCCCCCGCAGCCACGGCGGCCAGCCCGGGACCTACCTCCAGCCGCCGCTCGGCGCCGACAGCCACGGCATCAGCAACCTCGACCCGAGCCCGCTGTTCCCGTTCGGCTACGGCGCCTCCTACACCACCTTCGAGATCGGCGAGCTGGAGATCAGCGCGACCGAGGTGCCCACGGACGGCGAGTTCACCGTGTCGGTGCGCGTGCGCAACACCGGCCCGCGCGCGGGCGAGGAGGTCGTCCAGCTCTACCTGCACGACGTGCTCGCCCAGGTCACCCGGCCGGTGCGGCAGCTCACCGGCTTCGCCAGGGTCCGGCTGGAGCCCGGCGAGAGCGCGCGGGCGACCTTCACCGTCCACACCGACCGCACCGCCTTCACCGGACGCGACCTGCGGCGGGTGGTCGAGCCCGGGGACCTCGACGTCCTCGTCGGCACGTCGGCGTCGGACCTGCCCTGCCGGGGCCGTGTACGGCTGACCGGCCCGCTCCGCCACGTCGGCCGTGGCCGCCGGCTCGTCACCCCCGTGGAAGTGATCCCCGAAGCGGCGACCCCTGTGGGAGTGACCCCGGCGCCGGGGGCCGGCGCCACGCGACAGGGAGGATCAGATGGCGGCCAGTCGTAGACGGGCCACGCTGGCGACGGTCGCGGCCTCGGCGGGGGTCTCGGTCGCGACCGTGTCGAAGGTGCTGAACGGCCGCAGCGACGTCGCCCCGGCGACGCGTTCCCTGGTGCTGTCGCTGCTCGCGCAGCACGACTACGTCGCGCCGCCGCAGCGCCGGGGCGAGCCGGCCGCCTCCGACACGGTCGAGGTGGAGTTCGACGACGACCTCAACCCGTACTCGACCGAGATCGTCCAGGGCGCGGTGGAGGCCGGGGCCGAGCTCGACGCGTCGATCGTGGTGAGCATCCGGCGCTCCGCCGACCGCACGGGGGGATGGGCCCGCGGGCTGGTCGCGGCCGGGCGGCGGGCGCTGGTCGCCGTCACCGGCGAGCTGACCGGGGGGCAGCTCGGCGCCCTGTCCCGGGCGCGGCTGCCCCTTGTGGTGATCGATCCGCTGAACCTGCCGAGGACCCGGGTGACCAGCGTCGGCTCCACGAACTTCGCCGGAGGCCTGGCCGCCACGCAGCACCTGCTCGGGCTGGGCCACCGGCGCGTCGCCCACCTCGGCGGCCCGGCCACCGCGGCCTGCACCCAGGCCAGGCTGCACGGTTACCGGGCCGCGATGGAGGCGGCGGGCGTCTCCGTACCCGCCGGGTATGTGCGGACGGCGCACTTCCACTACCAGGACGGGATCGAGGGCGGCGCGGCCCTGTTCGATCTCCCCGAGCCACCCACGGCGATCTTCGCCGGGTGCGACGAGATCGCGTTCGGGGTGCTGGAGGCCGCCAGGGCGCGCGGGCTGCGGGTGCCGGAGGACGTCAGCGTCGTGGGGTTCGACGACACCCAGATCGCCCGGATGGCCTCGCCGCCCCTCACGACCGTACGCCAGCCCCTGCGGGAGATGGGCGCCGTCGCGGTGCGCACGGCGCTGCGCCTGGCGGCGGGGGAACGGATCGAGTCGCACCACGTCGAGCTCGCCACCGAACTCGTGGTGCGCGGGTCGACCGCGCCCGTCGCGACCATGGACACTCCGGCGGCCGCCCCGGAAGACACCCCGGCGGACGCCCGCCGGGGTCGGGCGTACACAGCCTGACCAGGCCGAACGTAGGCTGGGCCACGTAGGCTGGGATGGACTGTCCGTCCGGGGGGACGGCCACGTCCGCGCGCTTCGGGTCGCGCGACCGCTGGGGGAGGCGGAGATGTCCGATCGGTCATTACCATTCGCCGCGCATCCGCGGGTGTGCACCCAGGACGTCGACGAGGCCCAGGCCAGAGTCGGCGAGGTCCTCGGCCGCTACGAGCTGCGTCCCGTGGAGCCCGGCGCTCACATCGACGCCTGCATGACGGGCATCGAGTTCGACGGCATCGGTCTGTACTGTCTCGGCTACGGTGCGGCGGTGTCGATCATTCCTCAGATGATCGACAGGCACCTCCTCGTCTCGTTGCCGCTCGCCGGTGTCGCCGAGGTGTCCCACGGGTCCGAGCGGATCACGTCGACCCCCGAGCTCGCCTCCGTGCTGTCGCTGACCAGGCCCATGTCGGTGCGGTGGTCGGCCGGGCACTGCGGGCTGTTCACCCGGTTCGACCGCGGAGCGCTCGAAAACCAGCTCGGCAGGCTGCTCGGGCGGCGCCCGGACCGGCCGCTCGCGTTCTCACTGGGCATGGACCTGACGCGGCCCCCCGCCCGTTCCTGGCGGTCGGTCGCCGAACTCCTCCGCAACGAGGCCGAGACCGGCGGCGGCATGCTGGAGCAGCCGCTCGTCGTCAGGCAGCTGGAGGGGCTGCTGATGACGCAGCTTCTCATCGCACAGCCCAGCAACTACAGCGACGCGTTGTGCGGCGGGCAGCGGAGGGTGGCGCCGCCCACGGTGAGGCGGGCCGTGAGCCTGATCGAGGAGCACGCGGACGAACCGCTCACCGTGGAGGACATCGCCGAGGCCGTGGGGGTGAGCGCGCGGGCGTTGCAGGAGGGGTTCCGGCGTCACCTGGAGAAGACGCCCATGGGATACCTGCGTGAGGTGCGCCTCGACCGGGCGCGGGCCGAGCTCGCGGTCACCGATCCGGTCGCCGCGACCGTCACCGACGTCGCCTACCGGTGGGGGTTCGCCCATCTCGGCCGGTTCTCGCTGGCCTATCGGCAGCGGTTCGGGGAGTCGCCCTCCGACACCCTGCGTCGCTGATCACGGCCCGGGCTGATGAGGGCCCGAGCCGGTCAGCAGGCGGGCAGTTCCGCCCAGTAGGTCGCGGAGTCGGAGCGGACGTCGGCGCCGTGACTGAGCGCCAGCGCCTCGACGACGTCGCCGCCGCGTCCCCGCTCGTCCGACGCGGGCGCGCTGCCCGGCCACATGGGCGCCGCTCCCGAGTCGCCGACCTCGACGCGTACGACGTCTCCGTGGAGGGACAGCCGCAGCTCGGCCGGCGGCAGGGCGTGGAGCACGGCGTTCGTGACCAGTTCCGAGATCACGAGTACGGCGTCCTCGGCGGTGTCCCGGGACAGGCCCCACTCCGCCAGCACGTCGCGCGCCCGGCGGCGCGCCCCGCCGACCGCCTGGAAGGAGTGGGACACCGGATATGTGTAGACGGCCGTCGCGGCCGTGGAGATATCGGCACGATCCATGATCTGTACGTTCATCGTCTTGTGCTCCCTGATCACCAGCGCGGGACCCGTCCGGAGAGCCCCGCCGTGACCCTCCCGGCGAGGAGGCGTCCAGCTGGTGAGAGCGTGCATATCCCCACGTTATGTGGGTCGCTCAATTCGTGCTATCCCGAAGACGAGGCATGACGTCCACATTACGAACCCCCCGTTCCCTCCCGGACTCCACCAAGGCCGATCTCCCGCGTCCCGGCCTCGGCCCGTACCGCCGCAGGTGGCCGCCGGAGCGTGAATTGTCCCTTCTACCAGGGGGAACGTAGGCTGAGTTCGTGTCGGTCCACACAGAACGCGCCTCGCCCGGATCGTGTGACCGCAGAGGGGCTGGGGGCACGCCCGGTCAGCCGCCGGCGCTCGCCGCGCGTCCGCGGCTGCGCACCCATGACCTGGAGGAGGCCCAGGTCAGGATCGGAGAGGTGCTTGGCGCACACCAGGTGCGCGTCGCGAGCACCGGCGCCCATGTCGACGCCTGGCTGTACGGGTTCCAGCTGGAGAGCGTCGGCCTCTTCAGCTTCGGCTACGGGCCGGAGGTGCTGGTCACACCCGAGGTGCAGGACAGCCATCTCCTTGTCGGGATGCCGCTTGCCGGCCACGTGGAGGTGTCCCAGGGCCGGGAGCTGATCGAATGTACCCCCGAAGTCGCTTCCGTGCAGTCGCTGACGCGGCCCACGTCCATACGATGGGCCGAGGGCAGGCAGTTGATCGCCAGGTTCGGCCGTCCGGCGATGGAGGCCCACCTGGGCAGGCTGCTCGGGCGGCGGCCGGATCGGCCGCTCACGTTCTCCCTGGGGATGGATCTGACGCGGCCCCCGGCCCGTTCCTGGCGATCGCTGGTCGAGCTCCTCCGCAACGAGGCCGAGGCCGGCGGCGGCATGCTGGAGCAGCCTCTCGCCGTCAGGCAGCTGGAGGGACTGCTGATGACGCAGCTGCTGCTGACCCAGCCGAGCAACTACAGCGACGCGTTGTCCGGCGGGTGGCGGAAGGTCGCGCCGCCCACGGTGAGGCGGGCCGTACGGCTGATCGAGGAGCACGCGGACGAACCGCTCACCGTGGAGGACATCGCCGAGGCCGTGGGGGTGAGCGCGCGGGCGTTGCAGGAGGGGTTCCGGCGTCATCTGGAGAAGACGCCCATGGGCTACCTGCGAGAGGTCCGCCTCGAACGGGCCCATGCCGAACTCGCGGTTCGCGGTCCGGAGACCGCCACGGTCACCGATGTCGCGTACCGTTGGGGATTCACCCATCTCGGCCGGTTCTCCCTGGCCTATCGTCAGCGATTCGGGGAGTCTCCCTCGCGGACCCTGCGGCACTGAAGCCGGCAAGAGGGCTGTGCCCGCAGCTCCACCCAGTGAATGACGGACTTCGGCCGGATGTCGGCGCCGTACCTGACCGCGAGCGCTCCGACGACGGCGTCGCCGCGTCCGCAGTACACCGGCGCGAAAGTGCCGCCGGGCCGCACGGGTGCCGTCCCCGAGTCCGCGACCTCGATCCGTACGAGGTCCTCCAGCAGGAAGAGTCGCAGTTCGGTCGGGGGAAGAGCGTGGAGCACGGCATTCGTGACCAGCTCGGAGACCACGAGCAGGGCCTCCTCCACGGCATCCTCCGACAGTCCCCATGTCGTGAGCGGGCCGCGCGCCCGGTGCCGTACGGCGGCGACCGCCTGCGGCGTGTGGGGCACCGGACTGGTGTACACAGCCGTGGGCGCCGCGGCCCCGGCGACGTAGGCAGGGTTCATGAGTTGTGCGTCCATCGTGGCGTCCTGCTCCTCGGCCACCGGCCGGCGGACTCCTCACGGAGCCGACCCGCGGCCGGAGTGTCTGGGCGTCGTCACTGGTCGGTGTGCGCGAGGAGCTTCCCCTCGCCCACCTTCGCGGCCACCCCGCCGGGACCCTCCCGACGGGAAGTCACCCGGCTGGTGGAAGCGGCCGTATCTGCACGTTATGTGTGCTCGGCAGGGCCGACTATCCCGGAGGCGAGGCTTCGGTGTCCACGGTACGAACCGCCGCCTTCCGTCAAGCCGCAGATCAGGGCCGTGCCGTGCCCCGGCGGCCGGCGGCGCGCATGGTGTGCGCCCTCCACAGCAGGCATGCGGACGGGCGGCTGGCACCGCTCAGGGCCTCACCGGCCGGGTCCCTGCTCGGCCGATCGGGCTGTGAGGGCTTAGCGTATGAGTCATGATTCGCGTGTTCCTGGTGGACGACCACGAAGTCGTACGGCGAGGCGTGGCCGCGCTGCTGGATGCCGAGGACGACATCGAGGTGATCGGCGAGGCGGGGACGGCGGAGTCGGCCGTGGCCCGCATCCCGGCCCTGCGGCCCGACGTCGCGGTGCTTGACGTGCGCCTGCCCGACGGCAACGGCGTTGACGTCTGCCGGGAGGTCCGCTCGAAGGTGCCCGGCCTGGCCTGCCTGATGCTGACCTCCTTCGCCGACGACGAGGCGCTGTTCAACGCGGTGATGGCCGGCGCGGCCGGCTACGTGCTCAAGCAGATCCACGGCTCCGACCTGGTCGGCGCGGTGCGGACGGTGGCCGCCGGGCAGTCGCTGCTCGACCCGCAGACCACCGCCGCGATGCTGCACCGGCTGCGCGACCAGGCCACCAGGAAGGATCCGCTGGCCGCCCTGTCCGACCAGGAGCGCCAGATCCTGGAACTGATCGGCGAGGGCCTGACCAACCGGCAGATTGGCGAGCGGATGTTCCTGGCCGAGAAGACGGTCAAGAACTACGTGTCGAACCTGCTCGGCAAGCTCGACATGCAGCGCCGCACCCAGGCCGCCGCCCTGGCCGCCCGCCTCAAGGCCGAACACGACTAGCCGCGTGTGAGCCGCCGCGCGGCGGCGGTCATTCGCGGAGGGGGATGGTCCACTCCAGGCGGGTGCCGCCGCCGGGGGGCGAGGTGAGGGCGAAGGCCCCGCCGAGCCGCTCGGCGCGGTCGGCGAGGTTGCGCAGGCCGCTGCGGCGGCCCTCGGCGGGGACGCCGACGCCGTTGTCCTCGACCACGAGCGTCAGCCGGTCGCGGGCGGCGTCGAGGGTGACGTCGGCCCGCGAGGCCCTGGCGTGGCGGACGATGTTCGACAGGGCCTCGCGCAGCACGGCGAGCAGGTGCTCGGCCGCCTGCGGGGGCACCCGGCTGTCCAGATGGCCCTCCAGGCTCAGGCCCGGCATGAAGCCCAGGTGTCCCCGGGCGCTCTCGACCAGGTCCACCACCTGGGCGCGCAGGCTGGGAGAGCTGTCCTCGCGCGGCGTCTGCAGGGCGAAGATGGTCGAGCGGATCTGCCGGATGGTGGTGTCCAGCTCGTCGATCGCGGTCTGGAGGCGGGAGGACGCCTCGGGGCGTTCGACCAGCCGCACCGTGCTCATCAGGGTCATCGCGACGGCGAACAGCCGCTGGATGACCACGTCGTGCAGGTCCTTGGCGATGCGGTCGCGGTCTTCGAGCAGGCCGAGCCGCTCGGCGTCCCTGCGGGTGTCGGCGAGTTCCAGCGCCACCGCCGCCTGCCCGGCGAAGGCGTGCAGCATGCGCAGTTCCGACCGGCTGAAGGGCATCCGCCCGGCACGCTTCACCAGGGCGAGCACGCCGCGGACCGCGCCGGGCGCGCCGAGCGGCACCGCCGCCACCGGCCCCGCGGGAGCGCTGATCGCCCAGGCGAACGTCTCCTCGTCATCGCCGTCGTCGTCGAGCATCAGCGGCTCACCGCTGAGGAAGGCCCGCCCGGCCAGCGAGCCCTGGATCGGCACCTGCCCGTCGTACGCGGAGCCGTCCGGGCCCGTCCGCTCCTGATCCTCGGGGTCGTACGAGTCGCCGGGATCGGCCGGGTCCGCTGAGCCGGTGCGCTCCAGCGCCAGGTGCAGCGCGTCGCTGCCGGCGCGCGGCAGCAGGATCGCGACGCCGTCGGCGGCGCTCATCTGGTGGGCCCGGTGCGCGATGAGGGTGAGCACCTCCTGCGGCTCGGCGCCGGAGAGCAGGCGGGTGGTGATCTCGGCGGACGCCTGCAGCCAGGTCTCCCGGCGGCGGCTCTCCTCGTACAGGCGGGCGTTCTCGATGGCCACTCCGGCGGCGGTGGCCAGGGCGACCACGATCGCCTCGTCGTCCTCGTCGAACTGCCCGCCGCCGCGCTTCTCGGTCAGGTAGAGGTTGCCGAACACCTCGTCGCGGACCCGGATCGGCACCCCGAGGAACCCGCCCATCGGCGGATGGCCGGGTGGGAAGCCGTACGACTCGGGGTGCTGGGAGATGTCGGCGAGGCGCAGCGTCCGCGGCTGCTTGATCAGCAGGCCGAGCAGGCCGAGGCCGTGCGGCCAGTGCTCGATCCGGGCGATCTCCTCCTCGCTCAGCCCGACGGGGACGAACTGCACCAGCGTGTTGTCCTCGCCGATCACGCCCATCGCACCGTAGGTCGCGTCCACCAGGGTGGCGGCGGTCGCCACGATGCGGCGCAGCACGACTTCCAGATCCAGGTCGCTGCCGATGGAGACCACCGCCTCCAGCAGCGCGTGGACGCGGTCGCGGGTGGCCAGCACCGCTTCGAGGCGTGCCTGCAACTCGGCCAGCAGGTCGTCCAGTCGCATGCTCGGAATCAGCGACCGGGACAGCTCGTGGTCGGTCATAGGGGGCAGTGTCGCATCGCGGACAGGCCAATGCCCACTCCCAGGGGGCGGGGAGTGGGCACTGGAGCCGGAGAGTCTCACCTGAGGATCGGGAAGCGGCGCACGAGCGGGGTGGCGGCCCACCATCCGCCGAGGCCGAACGTCTCGCCGGCCCGGGTCAGCGCCAGGCCCGCGAGGACGAGGGCGTAGACGATGTGCTCGTCCATGAAGGGGTTGGTGGTCAGCGGCAGCTCGGCGGCCCACATCAGGACCAGCAGCAGCCCGCCGGCGACGGCGGCGATCCGCATGCCCACGCCGAGGACGAGGGCGGCGCCGACGCCGAGCAGGCCGGTCATGAACAGCCAGTCGACCCAGCCCTGGCCGGCCAGGGCGCCGAACAGGCCGCCGAAGGTGTGGTCGGCGGTGCCCTTCAGGAAGCCGGTGGTCGGGCTGCCGCCGTTGACCCAGGCCTTGGCGGCGGGGGTGGCGAAGCCCCAGCCGAACAGCTTGTCGAGGAAGGCCCACAGGAACACCCAGCCGACGGCGATGCGGGCGGCGGCCCAGACATATCTCGCCGGGTCCGTGCCGGTCGCAGGGCCGGTCGCCGGGCCGGTCATCTGGGGAGCGGGAGGAGTGGCGGGAAAGAGGGGGGTCCTCTGGTGCCGCCCTTCGGTGATGGCCATGACCGGCCCCTTTCGCTGCGGTGGTCGCTTCTTTGTGCACTCCAAGCACACCGCGACACCACCTGCGCGGAGCAGAGCCGTACGGCACCCTCCGATCACTCCGAAGTCCCGTGATCGTGGGACCTTCGGCCCCTCGGTAAACCCCTGCGAAACCCATGCGCGGGGCCGCACGAGATCGGGGGGTGACCAACCACCCCGGTCTCGCACGACCCCGCAGCGCACTCTCGACGTGCGTCTACCCAACGGGTCCGACGTCATGCACGAGAGCGTTCTTCGTCATCTGCTCCAGGTCCACTTCTGGTTGGTGCCGCCGTGGCAGCTGTAGAGCTGGAGCTTGGTGCCGTTGCCGGTGCCGGCTCCGGTGGCGTCGATGCAGAGGCCGGACTGGACGCCGGTGATGGTGCCGTCGGAGTTGACCCGCCACTTCTGGTTGGTGCCGCCGTGGCAGGAGTAGATCTGGATCTTGGCGCCGTTGCCGCTGCCGCCGGCGTCGAGGCACTTGCCGCCGTAGACCCGGATCTCACCGGCCGAGGTGGACGTCCAGGTCTGGTTGGCCTGGCCGTTGCAGTCCCACAGCTGCACCTGGGTGCCGTCGTTCTGGCTGGCGCCGGTCACGTCGACGCAGCGGCCGGAGGCCACGCCCTTGATCGGCCCGCTGCCACCGGAGGTCGGGGTCGACGACGGCGTCACGGTAGGCGTGACGGTCGGCGTCACAGTCGGGGTCGCGGTCGGAGTGGCC
>NZ_BOOB01000027.1 GCF_016863015.1 Microbispora amethystogenes
TTGACATATAACCGACACATTTCCTATACACGTCACTTATCTCTACTCCTTGCCGGCGCCAGGACACGCGCCTGCGCCTTGGTAGCCCCGACCGGCGAAGGTCTTGACGTTGTCGCTGGTCAGCGCATGTACAAGCCCGGGCATCGAGCGGCGCCATCGGCTGCGACGTTCAGCCTCGCCCCCAGCTCACCGGCACCGTGCACGAAACGACATCAAGTGTGCAGAAAAAGACAAGACACTCATGCCCGTCCCTTGCATGCTGATTCCAGCGGACACCGGGGAAGCCGTCGAAGCGGATCATTATGAAAAACGCTCACTAGCCGCCATGCGCGAGGGGGACCGTGCTGTACGCGTTGCTTGGACCGTTCCTGGCTTTCGACGTCCAGGGCGAGGTCATCGCGGAGCTCACGCCGAGGCAACGGCAGCTCCTGGCGTTACTCCTGCTCAACGTGAACATCGTCCTGCACCGTGACAGGCTGATCGACCTGCTGTGGAACGGCCGTCCGCCCGACTCCGCCCGCCGCAATCTCACCACCTACATCGCGCGCCTGCGCCGCCTGCTCTCCCCTCGCGAACCGGCGAACTCCGCTCTGCGGACGGTCGGCAGCGGCTATATCCTTTCCGCGCCCTCGGCCTCTGTAGATGTCGACAGGTTCAATCATCTGACAATGCACGGAAGAACGGCCCGGGACAATCGCGATTACCACAACGCGGCCGAACTGCTCGAAGACGCCCTGCGGTTGTGGCGGGGCGACGCCCTTCTCGATCTCAGGCGAGTCGACGCGCTCGCGGTGTGGGCCGACCGGCTCGACGAGGACCGGCGCACCGTCACCGAGGACCTGTTCGACGTACGGCTGGCAGCGGGGCAGCACCACGAGGTCGTCAGCGCCTTGGCCCAGTGGGCGTCGACGCACCCGCTGCGTGAACGCCCTCACCGGCAGCTCATGCTCGCCCTGCACAGATCCGGTCGCACTCACGAGGCGTCCATGGCCTACCAGCGCCTTCACCGGACTCTCGTCGACCAGATGGGCGCCGGCCCCGCTCCCGGCACGCGCACACTCCATCAACGCATCCTGGCCGACGACCCGGAGATCGGCGGGTCCCTCGCCTACGCGTCCGGTGTCTTGTGAAGGGCCGCCCGGCCGTCCTCGGTCCGTCCGGGCGCCAGTTCGTGAGCGGATCGCACCTCCCAGAGGATGGCCACCACCGCGTGCAACTGCCCGAAGGTGAAGACGGGTGGTTCGTGGATGCCGAAATCGAAGAAGTTGTCCAGGCAGAAGGCGAACGCGCCCACCAGAACCGAGATCCAGCCCAGCAGCACCGTGAGGGTGGACCACCGCCTCTCGCGCATCTGGGCCGCGACGACGAACGCCAGCCAGACGAACCCCAGGAACTGGACCAGCTTGACCAGGGTGAGTGCCATTGCCCCGGCCGTCCCCGGCAGGACGAAGGCGATATCGAGCGCGCGCAGGCACGTGGCGCCCGCGCCGATCAGGCCCGTACTCAGCATCAAGGTGCGATGAAAACGGCCGGTTCTGCGGAGAACATCCGGAAACCGCATCATCACCCATCCCTGCAGCAGCGTGGCGAGCAGGACCACAACGCTGTAGGGAAGCGGCACGAGGTGTGACAGGAACGCGCCCGCGGCCAGTGAGTACAAACTCCACCGGACCACGCGCACGCGGGGGTCACCGGCCGTGCCCGCATCGGCGTCCTCCGGCCGCGTCACCGGCCCGCGCACCACCACACAGATCAACCACGCCTGCGCCGCGAGGGTCGCCGCGAGCACGAGCACGACGGCGACAGGAGGGAGGCCCGCCGGGACGACGAAGCCGACCACGGCGGACACGGGAAAGGTGAGCCGCCTCAGTGCGGCGATCGCGTCCCCGCCCGCCGACAGGGTCTGCACGACCAGGAGGAGAACGAGCAGGAGATAGACGACGACGGCCTGCACGGCGGCCTGCCGGAAACGACGGCGACGAAGGACGTGCATCACTCTCCCGAGCAGTGTCAGGAGGTCCGGGAGAGCGACCTCATGAGACCGGTTGACCGGGCGCTCCGCCCGGCCCGGCAATCATGGCCCGGCGGGGATCCCACTTGCCGGCGTTTGCACCGGCTCATGGCCAATCACGATGATGTAACCGCTTTCATCACATGCACGTGCATGTTCGCTGGGCATTCATCGCTTTACGGACAGCAATGGCGAGTGCCGAACAACGCATCTGCGGGCGGCCGGAAAACGCGCAATTTTGACGAATGAAGCCGGAGAGAGATATCGTCAAACGCCGATCAAAGCCGCCGTCATCGGCGCGTTCACGCTGCCTTGCGCGAGGGGAACCGTGTTATACGCCGTGCTCGGACCGTTTTCGGCCATGAACGACCGAGGAGACGCCATCGCCGGCCTCGCCGCGAGACATCGGCAGCTCCTGGCGCTGCTCGTCCTCAATGCGAATATCGCGCTGCACCGGGACCAGCTCACCGGACTGTTGTGGAATGGCCGTCCCACCATTTCAGCGCCGCGCAATCTTACCACCTACGTCGCACAGGTGCGGCGGCGGCTCTCCCCCCGCGACCCCAGCCTTTCTCCGGTCCACACGGTGAAGGGCGGATACCTTCTTTCCGTCCGGCCCGGATCCGTGGACGTTGCAGAATTCAACCAATGGGCGGCGCAGGGCAGAATCGCTCGCGAGAATGGCGATTACCACAATGCGGCGCGGTTGTTCGAGAAGGCGCTGAGCCTGTGGCGGGGCGACGCCCTCCTCGATGTGCGGCAGATCGACAGGCTCCGCACGTGGGCCGAACGGCTCGACGAGGACCGGCGCGCGGTGACCGAGGACCTCTTCGACGTACGGCTGGCGCTCGGGCACCACCGCGAGATCGTCGGCGGCCTGGCCCAGTGGGCGACCCGGCACCCGCTGCGCGAACGCCCCCACCGGCAGCTCATGCTGGCCCTGCACCGGTCGGGCCGGACCCACGACGCCTCTGCCTCCTACCAGCGGCTGCGCCGCACCCTGGTCGACCGCCTCGGCACCGAGCCGTCCCCCGACACCCAGGCCCTCCACCAGCGGATCCTCACCGGCGAGGATCCTTCGTCCGCTGCGGCACGTCTACGTGTGGCTACTCAGCGCGCTGAGCGTGCGTGACACACCTCAGGTACATGAGTGAGCTCGCGTCCGAACCTCCTTCGCCGCCCTACGGCGTGCAGGAGACCAGCACGACGCCGACGCGGAAGGACCTCGCCGAACTCGTCAACCAGGCTCAGCGGCGCCGGGTCGCGATCGGCGAAGTAGGACCTGTCCCTGTCGAAACTGGCCCTTACGGTCTCCTTTCCTCGCTCGACGCGCTCGCGGCTCCTGTCGGCGTTGACGGTGACGCTCACCTCGACCTTCCGCAGTCCCGTCTGGCTCCACCAGGCGCGCCACTCGGCGGAGTCGTTCAGAGCCTGGTCCATAGCGTGCGCGGCCTTCATGTAGGCACCCGGGGCGCTCTTCCAGGCCGACCCCCGGTAGGTCTCGCACCACCGGCCACCGTCCGGCAGGCAGGACAGCATGGGGTCGAAGTTCCCGGCCCAGTCCAGCCCGGCGACGTCCCACAACGCGGTCGCCACGACGTCCACGAGCAGTTCGGCCTGCCCCGCCTCCCACTCCTCGCCCTCGACGGCCGCCGGATCGGCGAGCACGGCCTCGTACCGGGTCCGCCCGGAGGCGACCACCGCGTACAGCAGGTTCTCGTACGCGTCCCCGACAAGCGGGATCGGCGGACGGCCCTCGTCGCCGACGTCGCGAACCGGACGCCCTTCCAGCGGCAGGGCGGTCAGCGCCCGCACCTTCCCGGCGAGCAGTAGGCAGAACGCCTCCACCGCCTCCGCCTTCAGCGACGTCAGGCGCTCACCCAGTAGATCGGCGCCGTCCTCGTCGATCACCCCACCGAGAGCACCGATGAATCCCCAGAAAGTCTCGTCTGTCACCGATCAAACCTGCCACATGCCCCGAGGGGGATTACTCCAAGCGCAAAATAGGTGACCCAATGTGATGGAAGACCGGCGGGTGACGTCCACGTACAGTGACAATATGGCTGTGCTGACGATCGAGCTTGATCCGACGACCGAGCAGATCCTGGCCCGGCTGACAGCCGACGGACGGTCGGCCACAGACGTGGTGCGGGAGGCCATCAGGCTCGCCGACCGCCTCCGCTGGCTGGAGCAGGCCCGCGCGGACGCGGAGAGGCTTGGCAAGGACCCGGACGACCTCGCCGAGGTCCGCGCGATCCGCCAGGAGCTTGGGCATCCGGATGCGTGGTGACGTCTACCGCCTGCGCGCCCCTCGGGGCGCCGTCGGCCACGAGCAGCGTGGCGAACGGTTCGCGATAGTGCTGCAGTCAGACGGCTTCGCCCTGTCCACTCTCGTCGTCGCCCCCACCTCGACCAGCGCGGGCCGTGCGGTGTTCCGGCCCGAGATCGAGGTGGAAGGCAAGACGACACGGGTACTCGTCGACCAGCTCAGCGCCGTGGACGCCACCCGGCTCGGTGACTTCTCCGGCCGCCTCGACCCTTACGAGATGCATGAGATCGACGTCGCGTTGCGCGGCTTCCTCGGTCTGTTCCATCGATAGCCCGACGCTGATGGTGCAGGCGGGAACCGTGAGTGTGACAAAGCGGGAGGGCTGGCAGGTTACGGGGGCGGCGGCGAACCACTAGGCTGGCAGCTCACCGATCATCCCGTGCGGGAGAGCGTCCTGGCAGCCGGTCAGGGCCCCTGAAGGAGCAAGCCCTCCCCGCGAACCTCTCAAGGCAAAGGACCGCGCGGGCCAGGTGACCTCTGGAAAGAAGGCCGTGAGGCCTCGCCGAAGGTGAAAGTCCGGCAAAGATCGGACGAAGCTCTCAGGCGCCGATGACAGAGGGGGAGGATGCCCGATAGTTCAGTGCAGCATCCGTCCTTTCCGAGGTCCGCATGTCCCGATCCACCCCGCTTCGCGGGGTACACGAACGCCTTGGCGCGACCCTGACCGACTTCGCCGGATGGCAGATGCCGTTGCGGTACGGCAGCGAGTCGGCCGAGCACAACGCGGTGCGCACGGCCGCGGGGCTGTTCGACCTGTCCCACATGGGGGAGATCTTCGTCACCGGCCCGCAGGCGGGCGAGGCGCTCGACCACGCCCTGGTGGGCCACCTCAGCATCCTCGGCCCCGCCCGCGCCCGTTACACGATGATCGTGAACGAGGACGGCGGCATCCTCGACGACCTCATCGTCTACCGCCTCGACGAGGACCGGTACATGGTCGTCGCCAACGCCTCCAACTACGCCGTCGTGGCGCGCGAGCTGATCGCCCGGTCCGAGGGGTACGACGCGCGGGTGACCGACCGGTCCGACGAGTACGCGCTGGTGGCCGTGCAGGGGCCGCGCGCCGCCGAGATCCTGCGCGGGCTGACCGACGCGGACGTCGACGGCCTGAAGTACTACGCCATCCTCCCCGGTGTCGTCGCCGGGGCGCCCGCCCTGATCGCGCGGACCGGCTACACCGGCGAGGACGGCTTCGAGCTGTTCGTCCTCAACGAGCACGCCGTACCCGTGTGGGACGCGCTCACCGAGGCCGGCCGTGACCTCGGGCTCGTCCCCGCCGGGCTGTCGGCCCGCGACACGCTGCGCCTGGAGGCCGGCATGCCGCTCTACGGCAACGAGCTGACCTCCTCGGCCACCCCGTTCGACGCCGGCCTCGGCCGGGTCGTCCGCTTCGACAAGCCGGGCGACTTCGTGGGCCGGTCGGCCCTGGAGCGGGCCGCGCAGGACGGCGCCACGCGGCGGCTGGTCGGGCTGGTGGCCCGCGGCCGCCGGGTGCCCCGCCACGGCTATCCCGTCACCCGGGAGGGCGCCGTCGTCGGCGAGGTGACGAGCGGCGCACCGTCGCAGTCCCTCGGCAAGCCGATCGCCATGGCGTACGTGAGTGAGGACGCCCTCCGCGAGGGCGGCCTGACGGTCGACATCCGGGGCAGCCATGAACCGGTCGACGTCGTCGATCTGCCTTTCTACAGGAGGAGCAAGTGAGCAGCATTCCCGAGGACCTGAGCTACACCAAGGAGCACGAGTGGGTGGCCGGGATCGATGACGGCCTCACCGTGACGGTGGGCATCACGGCGTACGCCGCCGAGCAGCTCGGCGACGTGGTCTACGTGCAGGTGCCGGAGACGGGCGCGACGGTGGCGGCCGGTGACGCGGTCGGCGAGGTCGAGTCGACCAAGTCCGTGAGCGACATCTTCGCTCCGGTCGCCGGTGAGATCGTCGAGACCAACTCCGCCGTCGTGGACGACCCCTCCCTGGTCAACACCGACCCGTACGGCGACGGCTGGCTGTTCCGCGTGCGGGTGGAGGGGGAGCCGGAGGACCTGCTGTCCGCCGCCGAGTACGGCACGCTCACCTCCGGCGAGTCCTGACGGTCCCGGCGACGCACGGGAAAGGCGACGATCAATGGCGATCAGCGTCTTCGACCTGTTCAAGGTGGGGATCGGGCCGTCCAGCTCGCACACGGGCGGTCCGATGGCCGCGGCGCACAGGTTCGCCCGCGGGCTGCACGAGGACGGGCTGCTGGAGAAGGTCACCCGGGTCGAGGCCGTCCTGTACGGCTCGCTCGGCCTGACCGGCAAGGGCCACGGCAGCGACAAGGCGGTCCTGCTCGGCCTGTCCGGCGACAAGCCCGAACTGGTCGACGTCGACACCGCCGACGAACGGCTGGCCGCGATGCGGGCGAGCGGCACCGTGATGTTGTACGGCCTCCGGGAGATCCCGTTCGTCGTCGGCGAGCACCTCGTCTTCGAGCGCAAGGTGTCGCTCCCCCACCACCCGAACGGCATGCGGTTCACGGCGTACGCCGACGACGCCGTGCTGCGCGAGAAGGTGTACTACTCGGTCGGCGGCGGCTTCGTGGTGGACGAGAACGCCACCGGCGCCGACCGGATCAAGCCCGACGACACGGCGCTGCCGTACCCCTTCACGACCGGGCGGGAACTGCTCGCGCACTGCGCGGAGACCGGCCTGTCGATCTCCGGGCTGATGATGGAGAACGAGCAGGCCTTCGGCCGTACGCCGGAGGAGATCCGGGCCCGCCTGCTGCACCTGTGGGAGGTCATGGCCGAGTGCGTGCGGCGCGGCACCACCCGTGAGGGCGTCCTGCCCGGCGGGCTCAAGGTGCGGCGCCGGGCGCACCAGCTCCACCGCAAGCTGCAGGGCGAGGCCGAGGGGGCCGACCCGCTGCGGGCGATGGACTGGATCACGCTGTTCGCGCTGGCCGTGAACGAGGAGAACGCGGCGGGCGGCCGGGTCGTCACCGCCCCCACCAACGGCGCCGCCGGGATCATCCCGGCCGTCCTCTCCTACTACCTGCGGTTCCTGCCGGGCGCCGGCGAGGACGGCGTCGTCCGCTTTCTGCTCACCGCGGGCGCGATCGGCGTGCTGTTCAAGGAGAACGCCTCCATCTCCGGCGCGGAGGTCGGCTGTCAGGGCGAGGTCGGCTCCGCCTGCTCGATGGCCGCGGCGGGCCTCACCGAGGCCCTCGGCGGCACCCCCGAGCAGGTGGAGAACGCCGCGGAGATCGGCATCGAGCACAACCTCGGCCTGACCTGCGACCCCATCGGCGGCCTGGTCCAGATCCCGTGCATCGAGCGCAACGCCGTCGCCTCGATCAAGGCGGTCACCGCCGCGCGCATCGCGCTGCGCGGCGACGGCCGGCACTTCGTGCCGCTCGACAAGGCCATCAAGACGATGCGCGACACGGGCCGGGACATGCTCGACAAATACAAGGAGACCTCGCGCGGCGGCCTCGCCGTCAACGTCATCGAATGCTGACCGCGCTCGCCTCATGCGTGTGGAAAACGCCCACTAGGGTGGTGCCCTCGCCGACGAGGAGGAGGGCCGTCACGTGAGGTGGCGCGAGGCGCTGCGCCCGCATCGGGCGTTCCTGGTCCTGCTGGCGGCGGGCGCCGCCCTGCGGGCGCTCGCCGTGCTCGGCTACCGGCCCGCGCTGTGGTTCTGGGCCGACTCGTTCGCCTATCTCAGCTCCGCCCTCGACCTGCGGCCCCTGCCCTCCCGGCCGTCCGGCTACTCGCTGTTCCTGTGGGCGCTGAGCCCCCTGCACAGCATGATCGCCGTCGTGGTCGTCCAGCACCTGCTCGGCCTCGGCATGGCGGTCTGCGTCTACGCCCTGCTGCGCCGCCGTACGCGGCTGCCGGGCTGGGGCGCGGCCCTCGCCGCCTCGCCGGTGCTGCTCGACGTCCACCAGATCCAGCTCGAACACCTGGTCATGGCGGACCTGCTGTTCACCGCCCTGGTCGTGGCCGCCGTGACGATCCTGCTGTGGCGGCCACGGCCGGGCGGGTGGTCCGTCGTCGCGGCGCTGCTGCTGCTCGGGCTGGCGACGGTCACCCGGACCCTCGGGCTGCCGCTGATCGTGCTCGCGCTGCTCCCCGTGCTGTTCGCCCGGCGCTGGCGGGCCGCGTTCGCCGGGCTCGCCGCCGCCTCGGCCGTCCTCGGCGGGTACGCCGTCTGGTTCCACGACGCCCACGGGTCGTACGGGATGGGCGGCAGCAGCACCTGGCTGTGGTCGCGCACGATGACCTTCGCCGACTGCGCGGTGATGAAGCCGCCGCGCGACCTCGCGGTGCTGTGCCCGTCGGGGCCCCGGCTCGCCGCGCCCGCCTACATCTGGGACGCCCGCTCCCCCATCCAGCGGGTCAAGAAGGACCGGGAGCGGCTGGCGGGCGAGTTCGCCTCGCTGGCGATCCGCAGCCAGCCCCTCGACTTCCTGGCGACCGGCCTGCACGACGCCCTGTGGGCGTTCGAGTGGGACCGCAGGCCCTACCCCTCCGCCGGGCCGCAGAGCGCGTACGTCTTCCCCGCCTCGGTCAAGCCGTTCACCTCCAAGATCGCCTCCGGCGGCCGTACGGCGGCCGAGCTCACCACCGCCTACCAGGGCGCCTCGGGGGACACGCGGATGGCCGAGCCGTTCGCGGGATGGCTGCGCGCCTACCAGGAGCAGGGCTTCCTGCGGGGACCGCTGCTCGCGGTCGTGCTGCTGGCCGGGCTCGCCGGGCTGCTCGCGCGGCGGTGGGCCGCGCTGCTGCCGTGGACGGCCGCGATGGTCCTGCTCCTGCTGCCGCCGCTGATCGCCGCCTTCGACCACCGTTATGTGGTGCCCGTCGTGCCGCTCGCCTGCCTGGCCGCCGGGCTGGCCCTCGGCGCCCCCGCGACCCCGCCCGACGCCAGAGCCGGCGCCGCGACCGGAGGCCGCAGGCGGTCAGCGTCCGCGAACGTGCAGGCGGACGACCGCGGGCGCGTCGTCCCGGCCGACCGTGCGGCGAAGGCGTGAGACCGCCGACTCGTCCAGCCGCCTGATCACCTGCCGCAGGTCGGCCGACCGCTGCAGGGACACCGCCACCCGCAGCCTGCCGTCCCCGGCCACTCTGACCGACAGGCGGCCGATCCCCTCGATGCCCTTGAGCGCCACGCCGAGCATCGCGATGCCCGCGCCGGTGCGCCTGCCGAGCCGTCCCCAGCCGAGGGCCAGGACGAGCCAGCGGCTCGCGACCAGGGCGACCAGCATCGCCGTCCCCGCCAGGAGGGGGAGCGCCCACGGCCGGCCGCCGAGCGCGTCCAGGCCGACCGGCGCCGACCCGGGCCGCCGTGCGACGGCCAGCAGGCCGAGCCCCCCAGCGACCAGCACCAGGCCCACCAGGAGCAGTCCGACGCGGTTCCCCAGACGCGGCCGCATGTCAGTTTCCCCTCCCCCGGAGCCGTACGACCACCTCGTGGCGGGCCTGGACGCCGAGGCCGGCCAGCCGGTCGCCCACGGCCGCGCCGACCTCGCGCAGCACCGCCCCGGTCCGCGCCGTACCGGTGACCACGGTGACCTCGATCCGGCCGCGGAGGATGTGCACGTTGGCGCGCCGGACGTCCTCGACCTCCCGCGCCGCGGAGATGAGCGTGCGGCGCAGCCCGACGCGGGTCAGGCCCATCGCGAGCAGCGGGTCCTCGCACCGCAGGGGCACGAGACGGGGACGGCCGGGCACGACGGCGAGGGCCACCAGGCCCGCACCGCAGACGATCATGCCGACCGCGGCGAGCGGGACGGCGGGGTCCGCCAGGGTGAGGTGCAGCAGGCGGGGCGGCAGCCGCCAGGGCAGCGGCACCCTGAGCATGACGGCGACGGCCTGGACGGTGAGCCCCCAGCCGAGCAGGGCGAGCACGGCGGCGACGACGATCGCGGCGGGGGTGCGCCCCGGCCGCAGGACGCGTGCGACGGTACGACGGCCGGCCGTGCCTTCCCCGGGGACGGTCATGCCGCCTGTTCCGGTGACCTCGTCGCTCCGGGCCCAGCCGGAGGTCCCGGAACGGATGACGGCTCCGCCTCCCGTGGCGCGTAGGGCGTCCTCCGCGTACTCGGCGTACTCCGCATGCACGTCGCCGCCGGAATCCCCGGCGCCGTTGGCGCCGCCTGGGCCGTCAGGGCCGCCGGAGCCGCCTGTGCTCCTGGCGCTCCTGGTGCTCCTGGCCGACGAACCCGTCAGGATCTCCTGCAGGATGCTCATCAGCCGTTCACCCCTCCCGCGCACCGCGCAGGGCCCGCTCGGTAGTCACGCCCTCATGGGTATATCGGCGCCGCGCCGGGGCGGGCGGGACACCCGCCCGCTTGCGCGATCATGGCGGCGTCCCGGCCGAGATTTTGCCCAGACTCAATTAACGTGAACCAGGCTCATATATTCGGCGTTAAGCTGCCCTCATGGACGACCGGCAGCGCCTCGACCGGGCGACGGCCCACCTGGAGCCCCCCTTCGCGGTCCTCGACATGGACGCCCTGCGGTCGAACGCGGCCGCCATGGTGCGCCGGGCCCGGGGCAAGCCGATCCGCGTCGCGAGCAAGTCGATCCGCTGCCGGGCCGTGCTGGAGCGGGTCCTGGCCATGGACGGCTTCTCGGGAGTCATGGCGTTCACCCTGCCCGAGGCGTTGTGGCTGGTCTCCATCGGCCTGCGGGACGTGCTCGTGGCGTACCCGACGGCCGACCGGACGGCCCTGCGCGCCCTGGGGTCGGACGAGGCCGCGGCCCAGGAGATCACGGTGACGGTCGACTCGCCCGAGCACCTCGACCTGATCGAGAGCCTCCGCACGCCTCACCCGATCCGCGTCTGCCTCGACATCGACGCGGGCTTCGTGGCCTTCGGCGGCAGGTTCCGCGCGGGCGCGCTTCGGTCACCGGTCCGGGAGCCGGAGCAGGCCGCCGCCGTCGCCGCCGACGTCGCCGGGCGCCCCGGGCTGCGCCTGGCCGGGCTCATGGCGTACGAGGCGCAGATCGCCGGGGTGGGCGACGACGTCCCCGGGCCGTACGGCCGGGCGGTGCGCTGGATGCAGCAGCGGTCGCGCCGCGAACTGGCCGTACGGCGCGGCCGGATCGTGCGGGCCGTACGGCAGGTCGCCGACCTGGAGTTCGTCAACGGCGGCGGCACCGGAAGCATCGAGAAGACCATCGCCGAGCGGGCGATCACCGAGGTCGCGGCCGGCTCGGGATTCTTCCACCCCCGGTTGTTCGACTTCTATCGCGGCTTCACCGGCCGGCCCGCGGCGCTGTTCGCACTGCCGGTGGTGCGCCGGCCCGCCCCGGGAGTCGTGACCGTGCTCGGCGGGGGTTATCCCGCCTCCGGGGCGGCGGGGCCCACCCGGCTGCCCCAGCCTTACCTGCCGGAGGGACTCCGCTACCACCCGGACGAGGGAGCGGGCGAGGTGCAGACCCCCCTGCTCGGGGAGGCCGCGGCAGGGCTGCGCCTCGGCGACCGCGTGTGGTTCCGCCACGCCAAGGCCGGAGAGTTGTGCGAGCGTTTCCCCGTGCTGCACCTCGTCGAGGGAGACCGGGTTGTCGAGGAGGTTCCGACATACCGGGGCGAGGGCATGACGTTCCTCTGACGCCCTCCCCCTCGGTGTCGCCGATCAGCGCGGGCCGGTCAGCGGGACCGGCGGCGCAGCAGCACGATCGTCGCGCCGACGGCCACCACGATCCCCACGCCGATGAGCACCGGGGCGAGGCTCCGCGCCGGATACTCGCCGGGCTCGGCCTCGGCGCCCTCCGGGCCGTACGTGGTGATCCCGCGCGGCGGGCCCAGCACCAGGTCTTCCACGGACGCGACGAAGTCCATCGCGTTCGCCTTGGCCTTCGCCACGCCGCGCTCGGCGACGCGCTTCGGGCTCACCCGGTCCGCGATGGCGTCGACCGTGCGAGCGAGCTCCGCCCGCGTGCGCTCGATCCTCTTTTCCAGCGCATCGGGATCGGTGTCCGCCATGCGATCCCCCTCCTGTGGTATTCGTGTGTGATCAGTCTGCCAGGTCCGGCAGTCGCCCCGTACAGCGGACGAGCCGGTAGTTTGGTTGTCGCTTGCCCGCCGATCGCCGCGGGTCACCTTTTCCGGAGGACGTGATGAGCAAGCTCCAGCCCGGCGACGCCGCGCCGGACTTCACCCTTACCGACGCCGACGACAAGGAGGTCTCGCTGGAGTCCTTCCGTGGCCGCCGGGTCATCCTGTACTTCTACCCGGCGGCGATGACCCCGGGATGCACCAAGCAGGCCTGTGACTTCCGCGACAACCTCGGCGCCCTGACCGAGCAGGGTTTCGTGGTGCTCGGCGTGTCCAAGGACAAGCCGGCCAAGCTGCGGCAGTTCCGCGAGCGCGACACGCTCACGTTCCCGCTGCTGTCGGACACCGGTCTCGAGGTGCACAAGGCCTACGGCGCGTACGGCGAGAAGACGAACTACGGCAGGACCGTGATGGGCGTCATCCGGTCCACGTTCGTCGTCGGCCCCGACGGGAAGGTCGAGAAGGCCCTCTACAACGTGAAAGCCACCGGCCACGTCGCCCGCCTCGTGAAAGAGCTGGGAATTTCCTGATCCACCCCTTTCGCGCAGGTCGCAGAATTGTCGGCGGCGGCCGATACATTCCGCGGCATGCGGAAGTACACGTACACCCCCGAACTGCTGGCCGAAGCGGCGGCCAATGCCGCGAGCATCGCCGACGTGCTGCGTTATCTCGGCATTCCGTGGTCGGGGGGCACCCACGCTCACATCAGCCGCCGCCTCAAGCACTTCGGGATCGACACCTCCCACTTCCGGCGGCACTCGCCCTACAAGGGCAAGCCGTCACCGCGCAGGTACCTGCCGACGGAGATCCTGGTCATGCGGCCCGACGGCTCGCCTCGGCAGAAGCCCACCAAGCTCCGCCGGGCACTCCAGGAAGTGGGAGTCCCCTACCGCTGCGCAGACTGTAAGATAGACGGCAGTTGGCAGGGTCGGCCGTTGACATTGCACATCGACCACGTCAACGGAAACTGGCTGGACAACAGAAAAGAGAATCTGAGATTTCTCTGCCCGAACTGCCATTCTCAGACCGAGAATTTCGCAGGAAAGGGAAGAGGAAAAGGGGTCGTAGCCCAGCCGGCAGAGGCGACGGCTTTAGGTGCCGTGAAGTGCGGGTTCGAATCCCGCCGACCCCACAAAAATTCAAATGAAAATGACAGCGCATTCTCTTCCGCAGAAGAGAGCGATTCTCCTGGTGAAAGGAGAACGGCGCCGGCGAAAATGGCCGTGATGGTTTCGGCGGATGACCTCGCGTTTCTCGAGCGGTATGTCGCGGCGGACGAGGCCCCCTCCCGGTCCTCCGCCATCCGTACGGCCATCGCTCTGCTCCGTGCTCGAAGCGAGCGGGAGTGACGTCATGCGGAGGCTTCTGCCGTGGCGTCCGAAGGGGCAGTTGTCCGTCCATGGCCGCCTGTTGTTGGGGCGTCTGTCACGCGGCGTCCCTAACGTGCCCGCCATGAGAAAGCTTTCGATCACGTTGGGTGCCGCCGCCCTGGCCCTCGGACTGGCGTCCCCCGCGTCGGCCGTTCCCCGGCCCGCGGACTTCGGCCAGGCGACGCTCACGGGATTCGCCGTCCTGCCCGCCGAGACCTTCGTTCCCGGCAGCGAGCCCTCGGGGTCGGCCATCGGCGCCGGGCCGTTCAACGGCATCGCCGCGCCCTTCTCCGGGCAGCCCGTCCAGGGCTTCAGCGGCGTCGTCAGGAGAGGTGACGGCACCTACGACGTGCTGTCCGACAACGGTTACGGCAACAAGGCCAACAGCGCGGACTTCCTGCTGCGGGTCCACCGGATCAGCCCCGATCTCAGGAACGGGACGGTGAAGGTGCTCGGCGGGTTCAACCTGAGCGATCCGGACAGGCGCGTGCCGTTCGCCCTGACCCGGGCCGACCGCGTGCTCACCGGCGCCGACTTCGACGTGGAGTCGATCGTGCGGTCGGCCGACGGCACCTACTGGATCGGCGACGAGTTCGGCCCGTTCCTGCTGCACTTCTCGTCCTCCGGTCGGCTCCTGCGGGCTCCGATCCCGCTGCCCGGGGTCAGGGCCCCGGAGAACCCCGACCTGAACGGCGGGCAGCCGAACATCCGCAGCAGCAAGGGGTTCGAGGGCATGGCGCGCTCGGTGGACGGCCGCCACCTCTACCCGTTGCTGGAGGGGACGGTGGATGGCGACACGCCCGGCGACCTGCGGATGTACGACTTCGACCTGCGCACGGGCCGGTACGGCTCCATATGGCGGACCTATCGGCTGGAGTCGCCCTCGAACGCCATCGGAGACGCGATCTCCGTGGACGACCACCGCTTCCTGGTCATCGAGCGGGACAACGAGCAGGGCGACGCCGCGGCCTTCAAGCGCGTCTACCTGGCGGACGCCGCCGACCGCGACCACGACGGGCGCATGGACAAGAACCTCGTCGCCGACCTGCTGAACCTGGCCAACCCCAGAGGGCTCGGCGGCTTCGGACGGACGTTCCGCTTCCCGTTCCAGACGATCGAGGACGTGGCCCTGCTCGACGACCACACGCTCGCGCTGCTGAACGACAACAACTTCCCGTTCTCGTCCGGCCGTACGGCGGGCAAGGCCGACGACGACGAGTTCATCACCGTACGGCTCGCGCGGCCCCTGCACGCGGACCGGCGCGCGCTCCAGTAAGGCGCGGGACCTTCCGTAGATCCGGTGCGCATCGGGTCTGCCGGAAGAACGCGTAGGCGCGTGCCGGCCACCCTGTTGGCACGCGCCTGCCGGAAACGACGTCTCAGCCGTTCGGCCGGCAGATGATGCCGTTCTCGGTGCGCTGGCACCACTGGGGCAGGCGGCCGTCCTCCCCGCCCGGGAGGCTCCTGCCACGAGGAAGCAGGCCGTCCTGGTCTCCGCCGGCCACCCGGCTCGCCCCGGCGTGCGTCTGATCCCAGATCAGACCGGTGGCGGCCACGACGCCGCCGCCGAGGAGCGCTCCGACGAGCGCCGACACGAGGCCAACGGTGATCAACCGCCCGGTCTGGCCCTGCGGCAGGCGGCCCGCCAGGCGTCCGCGCAGGCCCCCCGGCGGCCGGAGGGACGGGCCTTGAGGGGCGCCCGCGAAGTGCGGCGCCGCTTCCCGCCAGCCGGGGGCGCGCCACCCGGCCCCTCCGGGGCCGAACGCGGACCCGCCGCCCAGCGGAGGGATCGAGGTGGTGCCCGGCGGAAGGATCGCGGGCCTGCCCGGGGGAAGTGCGCGGCGCGCGTTCGCGGGGCCGGCCGGAGGTGGTCCTGGGGTCCCCGGCGATATGCCTGCGGGACTGACGAAAGAGGGTGGTCCGGGAGGGCTCGCGGGACCGTGTGGAGACGACGTCGCCTGCGGAACAGTGCCCGCCTGTGGAACAGTGCCCGCCTGTGGAACGGTGCCCGGCTGCGTGACGGCACTCCCCTGCGGCACGATGCTCACCTCCGTGACAGCGCTCCCCTGCGGCAGGGCGCCCGGATCTGGGCGCGGGCCGCGCGACTCGTCCTCAGCGCCGCGCGGCACCGCGTCCTGACCCGCCATTCAGATCTCCCTTACCCGCTTCCAAGAAGCGTTCCCGGTAACCATGATGCGCTGTGATCCGTAAGAATCGCGTAAGCGCCGCCGCCGGCTGCGACCTGAGTCGTACGGCGGTATCCGCCGCAAGGGTGAGACCTTTCTGAACAGCCGATACGTATCGTGGGGTACGTGTTCGGCAGTATGCGCGCCTGGACCCGGCGCCACAGCAGGATCGTGGACACGCTGGCGATCTCCCCGCTGGCGCTGTTGTGCGTGTCGACGGTCGAGGCCTTCAGTCGTACCAGCGGAATGATGAACGCGCGGCACGTCGGCGTGCCCGTGCTGCTCCTGCTGTCCGCCGCGCTCGTCGTGCCGCTGCTGTGGCGGCGCAACCATCCGCGCGAGGTCTTCGCGGTGGTGTCGGTGGTCAGCTTCGCGCAGTGGCTGCTGAACATCGCCGTCCTGCCCGCGAACCTGGCGGTGCTCGTCGCGATGTACGGCGTCGCCGCCCGCTGCACGCGGCGGTGGGCGCTGGCCGCCGGCGTGGTCGCCGAGGGAGGGCTGCTGCTCGCCATGCTGAGCTGGTCTCCCGATCCCATGCGGGCGTGGCCCTCGGCCTCGGTCTTCGTCGTCGCCGTCTGGATCGGCGGCATGTACGCCAACACCCGCCGCCGATACGTGGAGAGCCTGGTGGAACGCGCCGAACGGGCCGAGCGGGAACGCGACCAGCAGGCCCGCATCGCGGCCGCCGCCGAGCGCGCCCGCATCGCCCGCGAACTGCACGACGTGGTGGCGCACAACGTCAGCGTGATGGTCGTCCAGGCCGACGGCGCGGCGTACGCGATCGACAGCGACCCGGAGCAGGCGCGGCGCGCCATGCAGGCGATCTCGGGGACCGGACGGCAGGCGCTGGCGGAGATGCGCAGGCTGGTGGGCGTGCTGCGGCAGGACGCGGGCAGCCCGGCCGAGGAGTACGCGCCGCAGCCCGGCGTCGCGCAACTGGACGAGCTGGTCAGGCAGGTCAGGGACTCGGGGCTGCCGACCGAGTTCACGGTGTCCGGCACTCCCCGCGCGCTGCCGGAGGGCGAGCAGCTCGCCGTCTACCGGATCGTGCAGGAGGCGCTGACCAACGCGATCAAGCACGGCGGCCCGGGCACGCGGGCGCGGGTGGAGATGACGTACGGCCCGGGGCTGATCGAGCTGCGGGTCAGCGACGACGGCAGGGGCGCGGCGGCGCCGCGGGTGGTCGGCGGCCACGGCCTGATCGGGATGCGGGAGAGGGTGGCGATGTACGGCGGGAGCGTCGAGGCGGCGCCCCGTTCGGGCGGGGGCTTCCAGGTGGTCGCCCGTATCCCCGCCGGAATGGCCGCCTGAGTCCGTGCGCCCCTGCCAGAAGGACTCGCCCGTGCCGCGTCACGCTCTCGGGCCGGTCCGGGAGAAGGCTCCGAGCCCGTCCGCCGGCGGGCTCGCGTACGGTGTCGGAAGCGCGACGGTGACGAGCGGAGCGAAGTGGCAGTGATACGCGTCATGCTGGTCGACGACCAGGAGCTGGTGCGGACGGGGTTCCGGATGGTCCTCGGGGCGCAGCCGGACATCGAGGTCGTGGGTGAGGCGGCGGACGGGCAGGCCGCCGTCGAGGCGCTGCGTACGATCGAGGCCGACGTCGTCCTGATGGACGTCCGGATGCCCCGGATGGACGGCGTGGAGGCGGCCCGTGTGATCTGCGCCGCGCCCGGCGGCCCCAGGGTGCTGATCCTGACGACGTTCGACCTGGACGAGTACGCGTTCGCGGCGATCAAGGCGGGCGCGGCGGGGTTCCTGCTCAAGGACGTGCCCCCGGCCGAGCTGATCAGCGCGATCCGGTCGGTGCATTCGGGGGACGCGGTGGTCGCGCCGAGCACGACCCGCCGGCTGCTCGACCGGTTCGCCGTGCTCCTGCCGGAGGGGGACCGGCGGCGGCAGGACACCGGCGCCCTGACGGCGCGGGAGCGGGAGGTGCTCTTCCACGTGGCCCGCGGCCTGTCGAACACCGAGATCGCGACGCGCCTCCATCTGGCGGAGGCGACCGTGAAGACCCATCTCGGCCGGGTGCTGGCCAAGCTCGGGCTGCGGGACCGGGCTCAGGCCGTCGTGTACGCGTACGAGACCGGGGTGGTCTCCCCCGATCATCCGAGGGGCTGATCCGGGACTACCCCGAAAGTCGCACCCGCGCCTCGCCACCCGTCCCGGGGCCGCACGCCGAGAACGTCCGCGAGGCCGAGGAAACGCCCTGATCACGCCCATAGCGTGGGCTTATGAGCACAACAACCCAGACCCGCACCGCCGTGGTCGCGCGGGGCCTGACCAAGGTGTACGGCACGGGCGACGCCGCGGTGCACGCCCTGCGCGGCGTCGACGTCGACTTCGCCGCCGAGGCCTTCACCGCGATCATGGGGCCGTCCGGCTCCGGCAAGTCGACGCTGATGCACTGCCTGGCCGGGCTCGACACCGTGACGGACGGGCGGGTGGCCATCGGTGACGCCGAGCTCACCCGGCTGGGCGACAAGCAGCTCACGCTGCTGCGGCGCGAGCGCGTGGGTTTCATCTTCCAGGCGTTCAACCTGCTGCCGACGCTGACGGCCGAGCAGAACATCCGGCTCCCGCTGGAGATCGCGGGCCGCCAGGCCGACCAGGCGCTGTTCGACCGGGTGATCGAGACGGTGGGCCTGCGGGACCGGCTCGGGCACCGGCCGAGCGAGCTGTCGGGCGGCCAGCAGCAGCGCGTCGCCGTGGCGCGGGCGCTGATCAGCAAGCCTCAGGTGATCTTCGCCGACGAGCCGACCGGCAACCTCGACTCGCGCAGCGGCGCGGAGGTGCTGGCGTTCCTGCGCAGGTCGGTACGCGAGCTCGGGCAGACGATCGTGATGGTGACCCACGACCCGGTGGCGGCGTCGTACGCCGACCGGGTGATCTTCCTGCGGGACGGGCTGCTGGTGAGCGAGCTGGAGCGGCCGACGCCGCAGACCGTGCTCGACGCGCTGATGGCGCTGGAGGCCTGAGCCGTGTTCCGGACCACTCTCGCCGGGCTCCTGGCGCACCGGCTCCGCCTGATGCTCACCTCCCTGGCCATCGTGCTCGGGGTCGGGTTCATCGCGGGCACGTTCGTGCTCACCGACACGATCGACGCCGGGTTCTCCCGGTCGTTCGCCGCGGACGCCGACAAGGTGGACGTGGTGGTGACGCCCGCGGACGACGCGGACGCCGAGGACGACGGCATCCTGCCGGAGCGCGCGCTCGCCGCGGTCAGGGCGGTGCGGGGCGTCCGGGACGCCCAGCCGGTGCTGTCCGGCGACGCGCCGCTGATCGGCAGGGACGGCAAGGTCGTGGGCGACTACCCCACCGCCGGCGTCTCCATCCCGGCGAGCCGCATGAAGATCACATCCGGTAGGGCGGCCTCCGCCGCCGGCGAGGCGGTGCTCGACAAGAACACCGCCAAGGCCCAGGGGTACGCGCCCGGGGCCACCGTCGCCGTGCTCGACAAGGCGGGCAAGCGGCACGAGTTCCGGCTCGTCGGAATCTTCGACGTGGGTCTCGACCAGAACCTCGCCTACCGGGGAGCGGTCGCTTTTACCCCGGAAACGGCCCGGCTCGTCACCGGCGCGAAGGGCTTCACCGAGATCGACGTCGTCTCCTCCGGTCCCACTCCGGAGACCCTGCGTACGGCCGTCGCGGCGGCCGTGGGAAGCGGCGTGAAGGTCATGACCGGGCGGGAACGCGGCGACGAGCTGGCCCGGAGCAACCACGTGGACACGGCGTTCCTCCGGACGGGGCTGCTGCTGTTCGCCGCGGTCGCGCTGCTCGTCGCCGCGCTCGTGATCTACAACACCTTCGGCATCCTGGTCGCCCAGCGGACCCGCGAGATGGCGCTGCTGCGCTGCATCGGCGCGACGAGGCGCCAGGTCTTCGCCTCGATCGTGCTGGAGTCGGCCGTGGTGGGCCTGCTGTCGTCGGTGCTCGGCCTGCTGACCGGCCTCGGCCTTGGCGCCGCCGCCGTCGCCGCGCTGAAGGCGTTCGGCGCGGACGTCCCCACGGGCACCGTGAGCCTCTCCCCGCAAACCATCGCCATCGGGCTGTGCACCGGCGTCGTCGTGACGATGGCCGCCGCGCTGCTCCCCGCGCGTCAGGCCACCCGCGTGCCGCCCGTCGCGGCGCTGGGCACGCAGGCCGAGGAGCACACGTTCCGCACCGGCGTCGTCCGGGTGGTCTTCGCCGCGCTGTTCACGGTGGCGGGGGCCGGCCTCACCGCGGCGGGCGTGCTCCAGAGCCCGGGCCAGGCGGCGCTGCTGACGGTCATGGCCGGCGGCGTGCTCGTCTTCTTCGCGGTGCTCGTCCTCGGGCCGGTGATCGTACGGCCGCTGAGCGGGCTGGCGGGCTGGGTCCCGGCGCGGCTGTTCGGCGTGCCGGGGCGGCTCGCGGTGGACAACTCCCGGCGCAATCCCAAGCGCGCGGCGACCACCACCGTGGCGCTGACCGTCGGCGTGACGCTGATGACGTTCATGTCGGTCCTGACCGCGACGGTGCGGAGCACCGTGGGCGACCAGCTCGACCGGCAGTTCCCGGCCGACTACATCCTGACGGCGCAGACGGGCGGCATCCCCCGCTCGATCGCCGACAGCCTGCGCGCGAGCCGCGACCTGTCCTCGGTGACCGAGTTCCGGGGGAAGAAGGCCAAGGTGAACGGCCACGACTACGAGGTGGGCACCGTCACCCGATCGGCCCTCGGCACCTCCGTCAGAACGGAGGCGTCGGCCGGCACGCTGGACCGCCTCGGCGTGGGCAATGTCGCCGTGGCCGACTATGTGGCCCAGGACCTCGGTGTCAAGGTCGGTGACCACGTGACCGTCACGTCGGGCGGGCGGAGCGTCCCGCTCACGGTGGTGGCGGTGTTGAAGGCCGGCGTGTCCCTGCTGCCGCCGTTCACCATGGCGGAGCAGACCTTCGAGCAGCGCTTCGGCAGGGTCGACGACGCGCAGATCCTGGTGAACGCCGCCCCCGGCGTGCCCGCCGAGCGGGCGCGCGCGGTCGTCGACGACGCGACCGCGGCCTACCCGGCGGTGAAGGTCGGCAGCACGACCGAGATCCGCGGCCAGTTCGACGAGGCGATCGACACCGTGCTCATGGTGGTCACCGGGCTGCTGGCCCTCGCGATCGTGATCTCGCTGCTCGGCATCGCGAACACGCTGTCGCTGTCGGTCCACGAGCGCACCCGGGAGTCGGCGCTGCTGCGCGCGCTCGGCCTGACCCGGCCGCAACTCCGGGGGATGCTGTCGGTCGAGGCGCTGGTTCTCGGCCTGGTGGGCGCGATCGTCGGCGTCGTGCTCGGGGTGGTGTACGGCTGGGCGGCTACGGCGACGCTGACGCAGGACGTCTCCTTCCGGCTCCCGGTCACGCAGATCCTGGTCTTCATCGCCGCCTCGGGCCTGGCGGGAGTGCTCGCCGCGGTGCTGCCCGCCCGGCGCGCGGCCCGCGCCTCGGTCGTCGGCGCGCTGGCGGCCTCCTGACCGGACGACGGCCCCTTGGATGGGCCGGGCGCCGCGTCCGCCGGATCCGGCGGACGCGGCGCCCACGCGCGGCGCGCACCGCGCAGGCCTCGGCACAGGCACCGTCTGCGGCGACCTCCGGTTCAGGCCGTCACAGACCTCGGCCCTGGCGGTCGACGACCACCGCGAAGACGCCCGTGACGTCCTCGTACGGCGGGTCCACCGCCATGTGCCCCCGCTGGGCGTCGATCCACAGGACCTCTCCCCGGCAGTTCACGGCGTTCCACGCGTGGCTGCCGCCCCCGGCCCACCGGGTGATGAGGACGGCGGCCGCGCCGTGCCCGCCGAAGATCAGCCGCTGGGCGACGGCCACGTACGCCCGGCGGCCGTGGCCCACGTACTCGAAGCGGTGCCCGAGCCACGCCTCGGCCCGCGCGACGCCCCCGGTCTCCCCGGTCAGCAGCGGCCGGCCGGACGGGTCGTACTCGGGATGCCTGCGCGCCGCCACCACGGGCTCGCCGTGCCAGGTCGACATCACCGACAGCGCGCAGTCGACGGCGTTGTTGGACCTGAACGCGTCCTCCGTGGGACCTTCGGCGTTGATGAGGCGGATCCAGGTGCCGCGCGGGTCCGGGAAGCGCCCGTTCACCGCCTGTGCCAGGCTCGCCTGCCCCTCTTGGTCCGCCTCGGCCAGGCCACCCGGCCGGCCGTACGTGCGGGTCTCCTCCAGCCGCCGGGGACGATCCGGGCCGTCCAGCCAGTCGCGCTCCGTCTCGTCCCGCAGGACGGCCGACCAGAAGTCGTCGCCGTCGGCGAACTCGTCCGTCCCGGCGTCCGCGCCCTGGCCCATCTCGTGGCCCATCTCGCGGCCCATCTCGCGGCGTGCTTCGGCACCCGCTGCGAAACCCACCTCCGGCGTCGCCTCAGGAGCGACGCCCGCGCCCGCCCGGAGACCGGCTCCCCCACCCGTCTCGGGCCCCGTCACCGCACCCGACTCGGGAGCTACCTCGGAAGCAGTCCGCGCGCCTGCCTCGGGGGCGTCGCCGGACGCCTCGTCCTGACGGGATTCCGCGGTCTCGCCGGAGTGCCCGAGATGGCCGACCTCCGGGACGGCCTCGTCCGGCCATCCGCATTCGGCCGAAGCGACCGCGTCCGTTTCCCCGGGAACCGGCCGCTCGCCGTCGCCCGCGTCCGTCGCACTGCCGTCCAGCATGCGGGCCGTCGCGCCGCCGTCCACTGGGCCGTGCGGTGATCCCGAGACGCCGGCGGACGGGTAGCCACCGGGCACGGCCGGTGCCGCGCCGCTGTCCTCCTCGCCCTGGTTCGCCTCGCTGTCCTCGGCGTACGGAAGCGCGTCCTCGGCATCGGGGAGGTCGGTCCTGGCGACGGCGTCCTGACCGTCGTCCACGGGCGGAAGCGCGCCGGTGTGCTCCGCACCAGGTGCCGGGCCATCGGGAACGGCGGAGGCGGCGGTCCCCCCGGCCGCCGCCTCCGCCGTCTCCCCGGTGATCGCCTCGGTGGTCTCCTCGGTGGTCGCCTCGGTGGTCACGGCGGCCTGAGGATCGCCGTCGTCCTCCCTGATCCCGGTCTCCTCGGCGGGTGTCGTGGCGGGGACGGCGTCCCGGATCACCGGCGGCCCGCCGCGGCGGCCGACCGACATGCTCAGGCCGTGGCCCGCGTTGTCACCGTTCCTGGCGGCGGGGACGACCGGCACGGCCCCGGCCTCCACGCCCAGCGGCAGTGCCGCGATCCGCACCTCCAGGCGGCGGTCCCCCAGCGAGGGAGCAGGCGCCTCGGCGGCCTGCTCGTAGTCCCGCCATCGCCGGCCGTCGGCCGCGACGACCGGGTTGTACACACCCGACGGCAGCCGCCACCTCGCATGCCGACGCGCCTTCTCCTGGTTCACGCGTTTGGCCCCCCTCTTCGCGCCCCATCAGGGTGCCGATGGTAGGGGCGGGCCCTACGAGGCGCGGCGGGTTTTCCCAACTCCAGACCCAGCCGGTTGTGAGCGTCCGTGGCGAGGCTCAGCGGACCGTGACGGTGACGGAGTGATACCCGGTCGCGCCGTCCGGCGCGGGCGGCGCCTCGTCCGCGGTCTGGGTGTAGCCGGTGGCGTCGGTGGCCCGCACCGCGATCGTGTGTCTGCCCGGCGTCAGGTCCACCTCGAGCGACCACTGCCGCCAGGTGTCGGGCCCTGTCGTGCCGGCCAGCCTGGCCTGCTGCCATCCGGCGCCGTCCACCCGCACCTCCACCGCGTCGATGCCCCGGTGCTGGGCCCACGCCACCCCCGCCACGGTCGTGCGGCCCGCCCGGACCTTGTCCCCGCCGCGCGGCAGGTCGATCCTCGACTGGGTCTTGATCGGGCCCTTCGCCGCCCATCCGCGGGGCGTCCAGTACGCCTCGTCCCGGTCGAACCGGGTGACCTTGATCTCGGTCACCCACTTGGTCGCCGAGACGTACCCGTACAGCCCGGGGACGACCTGGCGGACCGGGAAGCCGTGCTCCTCGGGCAGCACCTCGCCGTTCATCGCGACGGCCAGCAGCGCGTCCCGGCCGTCCATGACCACGTCGACCGGTGTGCCGCAGGTCCAGCCGTCCTCGGAGACGCTGAGCAGCATGTCGGCCTCGCGCCGGATCCCGGCGTCGCGCAGCACGTCGGCCAGGCGCGCGCCGAGCCAGCGCGCGTTGCCGGCGTACGACCCGCCGACCTCGTTGGACACACAGGTCAGCGTGACGTCGGCCTCCGTCAGGGGCCGTTTGAGCAGATCGGCGAAGGTCAGCTCGACCGGCCGGTCCACCAGTCCGTGGATCTTCAGCGTCCAGCGGGCCGGGTCCACCGTCGGCACCACGAGAGCGGTGTCCACCCGGTAGAAGTCCGCGTTCGGGGTCACGAACGGGGTGAGGCCCGGGATGCGCAGGTCCGCCCCGGCCGGGATGGGCGCGGCCGGCCGCGCCGCACGCGGGAGGACCTTCGCCACGCCGCGCCTGGCCAGTTCGCCGTTCTTGCGCCCGGACAGCAGCCATCCGCCGAGCCCTCCGGCTCCCGCCACCACGACGCCCGCCGTCACCCCGTTCAGCAGCCTGCGCCGGTCGAACGCGTACGCCTCCGCGGCCGGCGCGGAAGGCTGCCTGAGGCCTGAAGACATGGTTCCCGGCCGCATCACGGCGGGCGTGGCCGGGCCGGCCGGGCTGCTGACCGGGACGACGTCGCTCACCGGCTGGGCCGGGGTGTGGCTTCGGGCCTCGGCGGCCCTGTCAGCGGCCCTGCTGGCGGCGACGTAGTCGTCCTCGTCGCTCCGCGTGGCGCGCCGCCACAGCCGCGAGAGGGCGTACACCCCGGCCGCCGCCCCTGCGAGCGAGGGCAGCACGTGCGCCGCTCCGGCGTCCGGCCGGGACAGCGCCGCGGCGGCGCCGACGAGCCCGAAGACGGCCAGCCCCGCCATGCCGTACGCGGTCCGGCGGCGGGCGAGCAGTCCGAGCCCGGCGGCGATGAGCGCGAGCACCAGGACGATCCCGGTCAGCAGCACCGGCTTGTCGCCGGAGCCGAACGTGCGGATCGCCCACTCCTTCAGACCGGCGGGCGTGGCGTCGATCACGGCGCCGCCCACCGCGACGACCGGCGCCGCGGCGGGATCGACCAGACCGGCGACGAGCTGGGCCGTCCCCAGCGCCACCGCGGCGGCGACGAGGCCGGTCAGAACGGCGGCCCAGGTGGGCACGCCCGTGCTCTCGCGGGTGCCTTCGCGGATGCCTTCTGCGTTCACGGTCCGAACGCTACGCCCGCGCCCGCCCCGGCGGTCTTACGGCCCGATTACGAGACGACTCGGCCGATCACCGGAGCCAGCGCGCGGAAGGCCCGGCCCCGGTGGCTGATCGCGTCCTTCTCCTCGGCCGACATCTCGGAGGTCGTCCGGGTGTCGCCGTCCGGCACGAAGATCGGGTCGTAGCCGAAGCCGCCCGTGCCGCGCCGCTCGCGGATCAGGAAGCCGTGCATGGCCCCCTCCACCACGTGTTCCTCCCCGCCCGGCAGCGCGAGCGCCGCGCAGCAGGCGAAGTGGGCCTGGCGGCGGCCGTCCGGCACGTCGCCGATCTGCGCCAGCAGCAGGTCGAGGTTGGCGTCGTCGTCGCCGTGACGGCCCGACCAGCGGGCGGAGAAGATGCCCGGCATGCCGTTCAGAGCCTCCACACAGAGGCCTGAGTCGTCGGCGACGGCGGGCAGGCCGCTCTGCGAGGCCACCGCGTGCGCCTTGAGCAGCGCGTTCTCGGCGAAGGTGAGGCCGGTCTCGGCCACGTCGCCGATGTGCGGGAAGGCCTCCAGGCCCAGCAGTTCGACCGGCACCCCGGCGTCGGCGAGGATCCGGCGCAGCTCGACGATCTTCCCGGCGTTCCGGGTGGCCAGGACCACCTTGTTCATGCTCTCGTCCTCGGTACTCGTCGGGAGAGGGGTCAGGAGAGGGCCTCGGTCTGCAGGCGGGTGAGCTCGGCGCAGCCGCTCGCGGCGAGGTCGAGCAGGCCGTTCAGCGTCGTGCGGTCGAAGGGCGTGCCCTCGGCCGTGCCCTGGACCTCCACGTAGTCGCCCCTGCCGGTCATGACCACGTTCATGTCGGTCTCGGCCTTGACGTCCTCGCTGTAGTCGAGGTCGAGCATGGGCTCGGTGCCGACGATCCCGACCGAGACGGCGGCGACCGAGTTCACCAGGGGGTCGCCGGGGCACATCCGGCGCTGCCGCATCCAGGTGATCGCGTCGGCCAGCGCGACGTACGCGCCGGTGATGGCGGCGGTGCGGGTGCCGCCGTCGGCCTGCAGCACGTCGCAGTCGAGCAGCACGGAGTTCTCGCCCAGGGCCTTGTAGTCGACGCAGGCGCGCAGGGAGCGGCCGATCAGCCGGGAGATCTCGTGGGTACGCCCGCCGATCTTGCCGCGGACCGACTCGCGGTCGGTGCGGGTGTTGGTCGACCGGGGCAGCATGGCGTACTCGGCCGTCACCCAGCCCAGCCCGCTGCCCTTGCGCCAGCGGGGCACGCCGCTCTCGACCGTCGCGGCGCACAGCACCTTGGTGCCCCCGAACTCCACCAGTACGGAGCCCTCCGCGTGGGCGAGCCAGTTCCGGGTGATGGTCACGGGACGTAGCTGGTCGGATCGACGACCGTGTGAACGAGCCATACGGGTCACCCTAGGTCATACACGGCGCCGCTCCGCGCCAACTCCATCGGCCCGTCGAAACCGCCGCGCGAGGCGTCCTCCAGGATGCGGGCCTTGTCGTACCACGGCACGAGGTGGGTGAGGACGAGCGTGCCGACGCCCGCCCGCGCGGCGTGCTCGGCCGCCTGCCTGCCGCTGAGGTGCAGGCCGGGCACGAGGCCCGGCTCGTCGAGGAAGGACGCCTCGCACAGCAGCACGTCGGCGTCGTGGGCGAGCTTGACCAGTTCGGCCGACTCCCCGGTGTCCGCCGAGTACGCCACCGAACGGCCCCTGTGGGACACGCGGAAGCCGTACGTCTCCACCGGGTGGTTCATGGGGGCGGCCGTCACCTCGAACGGGCCGACGTGCCGCGTGCCGGGCGACAGCCGCAGGAAGTCGAAGGAGTTCTCCAGCACCGGCTCGTCCGGCATGGCGTACGCCGCGTTGAGCCGCTTGGAGGCTCCGGCGGGGGCGTGCACCGGGATCTTCGGCAGGGGGCCGTCCGGGGTGTAGGTGCGGACGACGTGGTAGGCGCACAGATCGAGGCAGTGGTCGGCGTGCAGGTGGGACAGCAGGACGGCGTCGACGTCGTAGAGCCCGGCATGCCGCTGGAGGGCGCCCAGCGACCCGCTGCCGAAGTCGACGAGCATCCGGAAGCCCTCGGCTTCGAGGAGATAGCAGGAGGACGGGCTGTCGGGGCCGGGGAAGCTGCCCGAGCACCCGACGACGGTCAGCTTCATCGCGGGCTCCCCACGCCGGTCGCCTCGCCGAGCCCGGGGGCGGTCCGCTCCACCGACTGAAGCTCTGGGCCGAGGAACCGCTGCCCGAGCCGTTCGAACAGTTCGGTGTCGCCCGTCGCCCGGAAGCGGTGCCCCGGCACGCCCGCGCCGTTGGACAGCCCCCGGTCGTGCAGGATCCGGTAGACGTCCTTGGCGGTCTCCTCGGCGCTCGACACGAGCGTGACCCCGTCCCCGGCGACGTACGACAGCGCGCCGGTGAGCAGCGGATAGTGGGTGCAGCCGAGGATCAGCGTGTCGCAGCCGGCGTCCTGGATCGGCTTGAGGTAGCCCCGGACCACCTCGATGAGATCGTCGCTCATCGTCTCGCCGCGCTCGACGAACTCGACCAGCAGGGGTGCGGCCACCGCGACCAGTTCGACGTCGGGGGCGGCGGCGAAGGCGTCGTGGTAGGCCATCGACTCGATGGTGGCCCGCGTGGCGATCACGCCGACCCTGCCGTTCCTGGTGGCCCGCACGGCCCGCCGCGCGGCGGGCTGGATCACCTCGACGACGGGGACGTCGTAGCGCTCCCTGGCGTCCCTGAGCACGGCGGAGCTGGCGCTGTTGCACGCGATCACCAGCATCTTCACCCCGTGCTCGACCAGGTGGTCCATCACCTCCAGCGCGTAGGCGCGGAGCTCGGCGATGCGCTTGGGCCCGTACGGCTGGTTGGCCGTGTCGGCCACATAGAAGATCGATTCGTGGGGCAGCTGGTCGATGATCGCCCGGGCGACGGTCAGGCCGCCCACCCCGCTGTCAAAGATCCCGATCGCCCTGCTGTTGTCCTCCGGCACGCTTCCCAAGGTTAGGGGACCGGTCCCCGCCGCCGACGGTAAGAAACCTCACAACGCGCGGGGGCGGCCGTCAGCCGCGGCCGAGCCGGGCGAGCTGGCGTGACTGGGCGACCAGCCGGCCCGCCGAGTCCCACACCTCGACCTCCTCGTCGAACCAACCGTCGCTGATCAGCCGCCCGCCGCCGATGAGGGTGAGCCACCCCGGCGCGGGCAGGGCGCGCAGGTGCCAGGTCAGCTCGACCGTGGGGGCCCAGCCCCGCGCCCCCGCCGAGAACACGACCGGCGGCAGCGCGTCCACCGCCATCGCGAGCACGAACGGGTCGGGGTCCTGCGGCTCGGCCAGCCGGAAGTAGGCCCGCGACTCGGGCCGTCCGGTGGGCTCCCCGGTCAGCCAGCCGATCGTGGGCGGGTCGAACAGCATCTCCATCCGCGCGCTGAAGTTCATCGCCGACGCGGCCTTGGGATCGGGCAGGCGCACGCAGCCGTCCAGGCCGGGCATGTCCGCCGACGGGCCGTCCGACCAGTCCGGGGCCGCCGATCCGTCCAGCGTGGCGGTCGTGACGAGCATCTCGACGGACGTCTCGCCGTCCCGCACGAGCCGCGCCCGGGTCATCGCGGCGGTACGGCCCGACTTGAGCTGGTCGAGCACGACCTGGGCCGGGCCCGGCCGGGCCACCCGCAGGAACTGGGCACTGGTGGACACCGGGTGCGGGTGCGGCGAGGCGTCCGTCACCGCGCGCAGCACGGTGGCCATGAGATAACCGCCGTTCAGCGGCCCGCCCATGGAGTATCCGTCGTCGAGACACACGTCGTAGGTGGTGTCGTCGATCCGGATCGCCCGCGTGGCCTCGTCGAACTTGGTCATGCGCCCCTCGCCGCTCTACCGAATGATGTTCTGCTCGTTACTGTAGCGTGGCGCTCTTCGCCGTCGCGGGCGGGGATCACCCGAGACCCCGACATGGGCATCACGGTCAAGCGGGCTGCAAGCGCCCTTCTAGCGGGGGCTCCTAGCCTCCGGGCTACGACGCCTCCGGGCGTACGACCCGACGACGCTTGTGAGTGAGCCAATACCCGCCGACCGCTCCCCCCGGCAGCCGGATTCCCGGACTCCGCACCCGCGACACCCCGAACCGGCACCGGGTCCCTGGGGCCCGCGTGACGAGAGCGAACTCGACCGCACCATCTCCTACCGGTTCCCCCGTCCCCCGGGCCGGGAGGCGCACACCGTACGCCTGCCCGCGTGGGGCGAGCAGGAGGAGATCGGCTTCAGCACGGTGGCCGAACCGCCGCCGTCCGCGTCGGCGCCGGCTCCGGGGGGCCGGCGGGGGGCGCGCGGCTGGATCCTCGCGCTCGTCGCCGCCGTGCTCGTCGGGGTGGTCGGCGGAGGCGGCGTGTGGGCGGCTTCGAAGCTCAGCGGCGGCGGCACGCAGCCGCAGGACGTGCTGCCCGCGAGCGCGATCGCCTACGTCCGGCTCGACCTCGATCCCTCCGCCGACCAGAAGCTCGCGTTGTTCGGCATCGCCCGCAGGTTTTCCCCGACCCGGGACGCCTTCGCCGGCGACGACCCGCGCGAGGCGCTGGTCAACGCGCTGGGGAAGGACGGCACGGGCCTCGCGAAGGTCGACTACGCCAGGGACGTCGAGCCGTGGCTGGGCGACCGCGCCGGCCTCGCCGTGCTCCCCTCGGCGGACGGCGGCGACCCCGTCGGGGCGATCGCCGTACAGGTCAGGGACGAGGCGGCGGCCAGAGCGGGCATCGCCCGGCTGGGCCTGCGCGACGGGAAGGGCGGCCTCGCGTTCCGCGACGGCTACGCCGTCATCGCCCCGAGCCAGAAGCTGGCCGACCAGTACGTCACGGCGGCGCCGCTGTCCGGCGAGCCCCGCTTCGCCGACGACCTCCGGACGCTGGGTGAGCCGGGCGTGCTGTCGTTCTGGGCCGACGTGGAGAAGTCCGTCGAGGCCGCGTACCCCAGGCGGGACGGCGCGGAGCCGCTGTTCGACCGCGTGAAGGGCATGCGCTTCGCCGGCGCCCTCCGGTTCTCCGGCGACTACGCGGAACTGGCCGGGATCACCCGCGGTGGGAAGACGGCGCCGGGCCGTCCCGAGCCGGTGCGGATCGGCGAACTGCCCGCGACCACGGTCGCCGCGGCGTCGTTCTCCGGCCTGGGCGACCTGCTTCGCGAGCAGTGGCCCTCGATCGAGCAGGCGGCGAACGGCGCGGGCGGCGGGCCGTACGCGGAGACGCTCGACGCGGCGCGGCAGTACGGCCTGTCCCTGCCGGACGACCTCGTGACGCTGCTGGGCAGGAACCTCACGCTCGCCCTGGACGAGAAGGGCCTGGACGGCCCGCGGCCCGCCTTCGGCGCGGTGCTCACGACCGACGCCGGCAAGGCTCAGGACGTGGTGGACAGGATGAAGGCGTTCCTCGACGGCCTCGGCGGCGGGCAGGGGGCGGCGGACCTCGCCACCGCGAGCGGCGACGGCCGGTTCGTGCTCGCGACGACCCAGAAGTACGCCGCCACGCTCGGCGGCGGCGGCGCGCTCGCCGAGTCGGAGACGTTCCGCCTGGCCGTCCCGGACGCCGGAAACGCCACCTACGCGGTGTACGCCGACCTCGACCGGCTGGAGAAGCTGTATCTGAGCGGCGCCGGGGACGCCGAGCGGCGGGACCTGGAGAAGCTGCGGGCGGTCGGGCTGAGCGGCACCTCCGGCGAGGCCGGATCGAGCTTCACCCTCAGAGTCGTCTTCGGCTGAGCTCCCGGCCCTGAGCCCCCGGCCCGCACGGCCGCGCCGCGGACGGGTGGCGCGGCGGGCGGGCGGGAGTCAGGCCCAGAGCTGGCCTTCCAGGCGGTCTTCGGCCTCGTCGAGCGTGCCCTCGTAGGCGCCGGTGGACAGGTACTTCCACCCGCCATCGGCCACGATGAACACGATGTCGGCCCGCTCCCCCGCCTCCACGGCCTTGCGGGCCATGCCGAGGGCGGCGTGCAGGGCGCAGCCGGTCGAGATGCCGGCGAAGATGCCCTCCGACGCCAGCAGCTCACGGGTGCGCCGGAGCGCGTCGGCCGAGGTCACCGAGTAACGGGTGGTCAGCACGGACGCGTCGTACAGCTCGGGGACGAACCCCTCGTCCACGTTGCGCAGGCCGTAGACCAGCTCGCCGTACCGCGGCTCGGCGGCCACGATCCGCACGCCCGGCACGTGCTCGCGCAGGTAGCGCCCGACACCCATGAGCGTGCCGGTCGTGCCGAGCCCGGCGACGAAGTGGGTCACGCCCGGCAGGTCCGCGAGGATCTCCGGCCCGGTGGACTCGTAGTGGGAACGCCAGTTCGCCGGGTTGCCGTACTGGTAGAGCATCACCCAGTCGGGATGCTCGGCCGCGAGGCCCTTGGCCACCCGTACGGCCTCGTTGGAGCCGCCCGCGGCCGGCGAGGAGATGATCTCCGCGCCCCACATGCGCAGCAGCTGGCGGCGCTCCTCCGAGGTGTTCTCGGGCATGACGCAGATCAGCCGGTAGCCCTTGAGCCTCGCCGACATGGCCAGCGAGATGCCGGTGTTGCCGGAGGTCGGCTCCAGGATCGTGCAGCCCGGCGTGAGCAGGCCGTCCTTCTCGGCCTGCTCGATCATCCACAGCGCTGGCCTGTCCTTGACCGACCCGGTCGGGTTGCGGTCCTCCAGCTTCGCCCAGATCCGCACGTCGGCGGACGGCGAGAGCCGGGGCAGCCCCACCAGCGGGGTGTGCCCGACCGAGTCGATCAGCGAGTCGAAGCGCATCTAGCGCGCTCCGCCCGCGACGGCCGGGAGCACGGTCACCGTGTCGCCGTCGGCGACCGGGGTGCCGAGCCCGCCGAGGAAGCGCACGTCCTCGTCGTTGAGGTAGACGTTGACGAAGCGGCGCAGCCCCGAGTCGTCCACCAGCCGGTCCTTCAGGCCGGGGTGACGCGACTCCAGGTCGCCGAACAGCTCTTCGAGGGTCGATCCCTTGGCGTTGACCGCCTTGGCGCCATCGGTGTAGCTGCGGAGGATGGTAGGAATGCGGACCTCGATGGCCATCTCGGCTCAATCTCCTTGATCTGTGGTCGTCGTTGGGGTGGGCGTCCGTTTACTCACGTCCGCCCGCGTGCGTCCGTGCGGAGCGCGCGTCCGTTCATCTGGATGGAACATGGCCGGGCGGGCGGCGATTCCAGCCGGGTTCCGGCCGGGATCGACCGGGCGGCTGCAGGCGGCCGGGGCTCAGCGACAGTCGTAGACGACGACGGACGGCGTGTGGGCGAAGAGGAACGCCTGAACAGGAGATTCCGGGCGTACCCGGCGCATCAGGACAGCCGGTGACGACACAGGACGGGCGTCATCGTAGGGCATGGCTCAAGTTTAACCGTACGCCTCGACGATCTTTACGTCCTCCTCCGTAACGACGCCGTCATTGATCCGGAACGACCGGAACGGCGTCTCCTCCTCGGAGGCGGTCGAGACCAGTACGTAGTGGGCGTCGGGCTCGGAGGCGTACCCGATGTCCGTGCGGGAGGGGTACGCCTCGGTGGCGGTGTGGGAGTGGTAGATCACGACGGGCACCTCGTCCCTGTCGTCCATCTCCCGCCACACGCGGAACTGCTCCATCGAGTCGAAGCGGTAGAACGTCGGGGACCGCTCCGCGTTCTCCATGGGGACGAAGCGCTCGGGACGGTCCGACCCGGCGGGCCCGGCCACGATGCCGCACGCCTCGTCCGGGTGATCGGCCCGCGCATGGGCCACGATCTTGTCGACCAGCTCGCGTGAGATCGTCAGCATGCCGGAAAACCTACCAAAGCGCCCTGACGAGGGTGTCCTGCAGGTAGGTCAGCCAGTCGTAGGTCACGAACGCGGGATAGCGCGGGTCGTCCTCGGACATCGAGGCGATCTCCTCGTGGACCTCCTCGGTCACCTCCAGGCGCACGCCCAGCGCGAGGCGGACGTCGTTGAGCGCCCGCAGCCACGCCTGACCCTGCTCCGAGGTCAGCGTCAGCCGCCCCGGCGCCGCCGTCTCCAGCAGGGTGGTCGCGTCGGCCCGCTTGCCGTCGCGCAGCGTCGCCTCCGTGTACCGCCGGAACTCCCCCGCCGCCTCGTCGTCCTCGGCGTACGCGGAGGGGAACAGCCGCGCGAGCACGGGGTCGTCCGGCGGGGTGGCCGAGCCGATGCCGAGCGCGCGCTCCAGCGGGTCGTCCCCCGTGGCGCCCGGCTCCACCAGGCCCAGCACCTGCGACACCAGCGAGCGCAGGATCGACACCTCGCCCGCGTCGAGGTGGACCGAGACGCCGTCGCGCGCCGCCCTGAATCCCGCGCTCATCACTTGTCCTGCTGGACGGTCGCCCACAGGCCGTAGGAGTGGAGTATCTGCACGTCCCGCTCCATCTCCTCCCGGGTGCCGTTGGAAACGACGGCCCTGCCCTTGTGATGGACGTCCATCATCAGTTTCTCGGCCTTCTGCCGGGGATAGCCGAACACGGTCTGGAAGACGTACGTGACGTACGACATGAGGTTGACCGGGTCGTTCCACACGATCGTGAGCCACGGCAGATCGGGACGCACGTCCGACGACGGACGCTCGACCTCGGCTGGAGCTGTGCTACCCACGTAACCATCCTGCACCACGACCGTCGTAGTCTTCGACACGTGCGCATGACCACGGGCACGGCCCTGCTGACCGACCAGTACGAACTGACGATGCTCCAGGCCGCGCTGGCGGGCGGCGCGGCGCACCGGCGGGCGGTCTTCGAGGTGTTCGCGCGGCGGCTGCCCGGAGGACGGCGCTACGGCGTGGTGGCCGGCACCGGGCGGTTCCTCGACGCGCTGGAGGACTTCCGCTTCGACGAGCAGGACATCGAGTTCCTGTGCTCCGCCGGGATCGTGGACGGGCCGACGGGCGACTTCCTCGCGGGCTACCGCTTCTCCGGCAACGTGTACGGCTACCGCGAGGGCGAGGCGTTCTTCCCCGGCTCCCCGATCATGGTGGTGGAGGGGACCTTCGCCGAGGCCGTGCTGCTGGAGACGTTGATCCTGTCGATTCTCAACCACGACTGCGCGATCGCCGCCGCCGCGTCCCGCATGGCGCAGGCGGCCGGCGACCGGCCGCTGATCGAGATGGGCTCGCGCCGCACCCACGAGTACGCCGCGGTCGCCGCCGCCAGGGCCGCCTATCTGTGCGGCTTCGCCTCCACCTCCAACCTCATGGCCGGTCACCTGTACGGCGTGCCGACCGCGGGCACCGCCGCCCACGCGTTCACCCTGCTGCACGACTCGGAGGCGGAGGCCTTCCGGATCCAGCTCGAGTCGCTCGGGCTCGGCACCACCCTGCTCGTGGACACCTACGACGTGGAGACGGCCGTACGGACGGCGGTGGAGCTGGCCGGGCCGGACCTCGGCGCGGTCCGCATCGACTCCGGCGACCTCGCCGTGGTGGCGGTCGAGGTGCGCCGCCTGCTCGACGACCTGGGCGCGGACCGGACCCGGATCGTCGTCACCAGTGACCTGGACGAGTTCGCGATCGCCGCGCTGGCGGCCGCGCCCGTCGACGCGTACGGCGTCGGCACCGCCCTGTCCACGGGTTCGGGTCATCCGACGGCCAGCCTCGTCTACAAGCTGGTCGCCCGCGAGGACGGCTCGGGAGGCCTCCAGGCGGTCGCCAAGGCGTCGGTGGGCAAGCCGAGCATCGGCGGGCGCAAGTGGGCCTACCGCAGGACCGGCGGAGGCGCCGCCACCGCCGAGGTCCTCACCCGCGAGCCGGTGGAGTCCGACGACCGCCCGCTGCTGGCCGAACTCGTCCGGGACGGCAAGGTCGTGGGCCGCGAGAGCCTCCTGGCCGCCCGCGAGCGCCACCGGGCGACTTTGGCGGAGTTGCCACTCGAAGCCCGCAGCCTCTCCCCTGGAGACCCCGCAGTCCCTACTATCTTCAAGTGATCGCGGAGGACCGGCGCATGAGGACGACGCCGGTCCTCCGTGATCGCGCCGGAGGGTGATCGGATGAAGACCGCGCTCATCGTGGTGGACGTGCAGAACGACTTCTGCGAGGGCGGCAGCCTGCCGGTCGGCGGCGGCGCCGGGGTGGCCGCCGCGATCAGCCGCCACGTCGACGACCACGGGTACGACCACGTGGTGGCCACCCGCGACTACCACATCGACCCCGGGCCGCACTTCGCCGCCGAACCCGACTACGTCGACACCTGGCCGCCGCACTGCGTGGCCGGGACCGAAGGCGCCGGCTTCCACCCGGCCTTCGACACGGCGAAGGTCGAGGAGATCTTCAGCAAGGGCGCGCGGCAGGCGGCCTACAGCGGGTTCGAGGGCGCCACCGCCGACGGAGTCGGGCTGGCCGCGTGGTTGCGCGAGCGGGGGGTGGAGGCCGTCGACGTGGTCGGCATCGCCACCGACCACTGCGTCCGGGCCACCGCTCTCGACGCCGCGGCCGGCGGCTTCGCCGTACGGGTCCTGCTGGACCTGACCGCCGGGGTCGCCAGGGACACGACCGAGTCGGCGCTCGCCCGCCTGGCCGAGGCCGGCGTGGAACTCACCGGGGAGCCCGTCCTCCAGTCGTGATCCATCGGTCCTGATCCATCGGTCCTGATCCGCCTGTCCTGATCCGCCTGTCCTGATCCGCTGGTCCCGAGCCGCGCCGCGCCGGACGTCAATGCCCGTACCACGAACCGTCATGGGTGTATTACCTGGAGTGACGACCCTTCGTGGATTGGCGGCCCGATGATCGCGTTCTCGCTCGGCCTGTGCTGGCTCGTCCTCACCCCGGTCTCCGTCTGGCTGATCTTCGGCCGGGGCCACCGGGGTGCGCTTCGCGCCGCGGGCGCGCTGACCCTGGCGGCGTTGCAGACGGCCACGATCGCCCTGGGGTTCGCCCAGAGGCCCGGGGCCGTGCCCGCACAGACGGTCGCCGTACGGGACCCCGGCGCCGCCACACCCGGGCAGGACGAACCGGACGAGCCGAGCGGTCAGGGCGGGCGGAGCGGCCAGGAGACACCGGGCGGCCCGGCGGGCCCCGCCCCCTCGCCGGTGTCGCCACCGCCCGCGTTGAGCGGCGGGCCCGCCTGCGACCAGCGCGTCGCCACCCCCGACGCCGTACGGCTGTCGTTCCGCGGCCGGGCCCTCCACGGCCTCACCGTCTACTGGCCCGCCACCACGGGACAGTGCGACACCGCCACGGTGGCGGTGCACCAGGCCGGGCACCGTCTGCGCATCTGGGTGCAGGAGGGCGCGGAGGGCGAGAGCCAGGAGGGGACGCACCGCGTCCCGATCCGCGTGGAGGGCGGCGTCGCCTCTCTCAGCCTCCGGCTGAGTCCGGTCGCCCGGCACCATCACCGCTACGTCGCCATCGACGGCCACACTGGCGACCGAATTCCCCTTCGGTCGCCCATGTCGTAGTGAATGGCGATTCGCCGTTTCTCGACTTTCCGGTGCCGGTGGAAAAACACACGTGCCGCTCCCGCTTCCGGTGACCATTCATACACCGGTGAGGACAACCCTTATCCCGCGCGGGACGTCCCGCGAATTTCCTGAATCCTCACCCTCCCATGACGGTTCGAACCTGATAGCAATGTCCTCCGCGCACCCCGCCTTCGCAGCGCGCCCCCGGTTGCGCTGCCCTACAGTTGGAGGACGCCCCATGGCCATGCTCACCCTCAGACAACGCGTCAATCGCTTGGAGAACGACTTCATGGAACTCAGCGTTTATTGCCGCAAGCAGGCGGCGGAGCACGCGTACGACGCGACGCAGATGGCTTGGGACAAAATCGATGAGATGAGCGACCGCCTGCTCCGGGTCGAGCAGGTCTCCGAGGAGACGAGGACGGACGTCGGCATCCTCAAGCGGCAGATGGGCGTCGTGACCATCCGGCTCGACCGCATCGACGGCGAGATCAGCCGCCTGGACGGCAACATCAAGGCTCTCAACATCCGGGTCGACCACCTCACCGACCGCGTCGACAGCCTCCACGACCGGGTCGACGGCCTCACCAAACGGGTCGACGGACTCAGCGACCGAGTCGACGGGCTGACCGACCGCGTCGACGCCCTCAACGACCGAGTCGACCACCTCACCAAACGGGTCGACGGACTCAGCGACCGAGTCGACCACCTCACCCAGCGCGTCGACAGCCTCCATGACCGGATGGACAAGATGGCGGAGTCCAACGCGACGATGTTCGAGGCCGTTCTCCAACGGCTGGACGACCTGTCCGCCCAGGTCCGCGTGAACCAGCACGCCTCGCGAAGCGGGGCTCCGCGCGGCGGAGAGTGACGGCGTCCCTCGGTTCGCCGCCCTGCTAGGGGCGGCGAACCGAGGGCCGAGGTGGGGTCACCTGCGCTGGGTGGCCCATTTGCGGATCATCGCGATTCGCTCACGCACCTGCTCGGCGGTGGCCTGGGCGATCGCGGGGCCGCCGCAGGCTCGGCGTAGCTCCGCGTGGATGACGCCGTGCGGCTGGCCGGTGCGGTGGTTCCACGCCCCGACGAGGCCGTTGAGCTCCTTGCGGAGCTCCGCGAGCTGCTCGTGCGGCGCGAGGGCCGGCGCCTGGTCCTCGCTCTTGCGGGTCTTGCGCATCGCCGCCTGCTGGTCGGCCTGACGCTTGCGCAGCAGGGACGCCACCTGGTCGGGCTCCAGCAGGCCGGGAAGGCCGATGAAGTCCTCCTCCTCCGGTGAGCCGGGGGCGGCGGCGGTGCCGAACTCGCCGCCGTCGAACAGCACCCGGTCGAAGGTCGCGGACGCCTCCAGCGTCTGGAAGGGCAGCTCGTCGCCGAGCGCGTCGGGCTGCTTCTTCTCCTGCTGCGCCTGCTCCAGCAGCATGTCGTCGAGGCCGTCCTCATCGCGGCGGCGGCCCAGCACGTGGTCGCGCTCGGTCTCCATCTCCCCCGCCAGGCCCATCAGGACGGGCACCGACGGCAGGAACACCGAGGCCGTCTCGCCGCGCTTGCGGGCGCGGACGAAACGCCCGACGGCCTGGGCGAAGAACAGCGGGGTGGAGGTGCTCGTGGCGTACACGCCGACGCAGAGCCGGGGGATGTCGACGCCTTCGGAGACCATCCGGACCGCGACCAGCCAGCGCCGCTCGGAGGTGGCGAAGTCCTTGATCTTCTTGGACGCGCCGGGGTCGTCGGACAGGACGATCTCCGCGCCCTCGCCGGCCACGGCGCGGATGTGCCGGGCGTACGCGCGGGCGGACTCGTGGTCGGAGGCGATGACCAGGCCGCCGGCGTCGGGGACGCCGCGCCGGACCTCGGTGAGCCGGCGGTCGGCGGCGTGGATGACCTGGCGGATCCAGTCGCCCTTCGGGTCGAGCGCGGCGCGCCACGCCTGGGAGAGCTGGTCCTTGGTCAGCGGCGTGCCGAGCGTGGCGGCGATCTCGTCCCCGGCCCGCGTGCGCCACTTCATCTCCCCCGAGTAGGCGAGGAAGATGACCGGCCGGACGACGCCGTCGCCCAGGGCCGGGCCGTACCCGTAGGAGTAGTCGGCGACGCTGCGCAGGGCGCCCTCGCCGTCCTCGACATAGGTGACGAACGGGATCGGGCTCTCGTCGGACCGGAACGGCGTGCCGGTCAGCGCCAGCCGCCGGGTCGCCGGCTCGAACGCCTCGCGGACACCGTCGCCCCACGACTTGGCGTCACCGGCGTGGTGGATCTCGTCGAAGATCACCAGGGTCTTGCGCGCCTCGGTGCGGGCGCGGTGCAGCGCCGGGTGCATCGCGATCTGGGCGTAGGTGACCGCGACGCCGGTGTAGTCGCGGGAGGTGGCGCCCTGGCTGTTCTTGAACTCGGGATCGATGCCGATCCCGACCCGCGCCGCCGCGTCGGCCCACTGCCGCTTGAGGTGCTCGGTCGGCGTGACGATCGTCAGTGCGCGCACGACGCCGCGGCTGAGCAGTTCGCTGGCGATCCGCAGCGCGTACGTCGTCTTGCCGGCGCCGGGGGTGGCGACCGTCAGGAAGTCTCTCGGCTCGTGCCGGACGTAGAGGTCGAAGGCCTCCTGCTGCCAGGCACGCAGCTTGGGGGCGGTGCCCCAGGCGGCTCTGTCGGGGTAGGACGGGGAGAGGTGGGACGCGGCCGAAACGCTCAACGACGCCTCCCCGAACTCATCGGAACACTGGTGTCTCTATCGGTTCGCTCCCTCACAGTGCCATCAGAGTAGCCCGCCACACCGACAGAACGCGCCGACCACACGCATGGTGGTCCGAAATCGCATGGTGTGGGAATCGCCACAGCCACCGATCGGGACGCCACCGGACCTGGCCCGATCCGCACCGGCCGACGCCGCGGAACGCGGGGTCACGGCCCAGGTCAGGACGACGGAGACACGAAGGGCGGGTGGCTCGCGGAGTTTCATGCCTCCGCGGGCCACCCGCCCTGTCGTCTAGCCGGCTTCGCCCGTCGTCACAGACGCGTCGGCGTGGTGCAGTCCGCGGCGGTCAGCGGCAGCGTCGAGGCGCCGCTCGTGGTCGAGACGCTGCAGTCGGAGGCGAAGATGCTGCCGTCGGCCTTCCGCACGGTGACCCTGAGCCGCCCCACGGGAATGCCGCTGGTGGTGAGGCTGGTCAGAACGCCGCCGGTGCCCGACAGAGCGCTGCTCGGCGCCGGCGACAGGGTCACGTCGTACAGGAAGCCCGGGGAGAACACAGAGGTGAGGTCCGCCCAGGCCGTGCCGTCGTTGACGAACACGTGGCCCCTGCGCGCCGACCCGGTGAAGGTCTGCGAGGTGAGCGGCGTCACGCTCGTGGTGGTGCCCACCGCCGGCAGCACGCTGAAGGTTGTGATGATGTTCGCCGAGTCGAGGCGCGGAAGGGGAATGAAGCTCTTCTCCCCGCCCTGCGGACTCGTCGCCTCTTGCGTGACCGGGGTGGTCTTCGTCGAGGTGGCGCTCGCCGCGATCGAGCCCGACAGCCCCACGGTCGCGCAGGTCACCGCCACCGCGGCGGACCAGGTCAGCAGGCGACCGGCGCCACGCGAACCAGAGGCAGAGCTGCTCCTACGAGAAATCAATTTGATTTCCCCCCATGGTGAGAATTGGTCTTTCCGGGTCACCGCGTTTTTCGTGCGATGCGACCTCGAAGATACCCGTCCGGAGAAACGCGGGCAGCGAGCCACTTATCGGATACCGGCAAACAGATGTTACGCCTATCTCAAAGCCGTTCCGGCGATTGCCGCGATTCCCCGCATCACCCGACGGAACCGCCGACCGAGCACTCGGCCATTCATATACCGATGCGTCCGGGCATAGAGGAAAGAGCACTCGACCGTTATGACGCCCCGTTTTCCACTTGAGCCGCTATATCGGGCAGAACGCCGTCAAGAAGCCATTTTCCTGGCATGCCATGTGCCGGTTCCGCCGTACGGAGAAGGCCTGGCGGAACGTGCCACGGCCGTCAGCGGGCGCCCCACATGAGGCCCTCGATCTCGGCGCGCGACCGCGGCTGGTCGGGATGCGCGAGCCCGAGCAGGACGGTGCTGCCGCCGTCGGACCGGGTCAGCAGGGTCACCCGCATGAAGGCGGGCTCGTTCACGACGTCGCTGTACTCGGCCCGTACGGCCCGCGTGTGGCCCGGCCGCCCGCCGACGGTCACCGCGCGGTCGTCGAGCACCTCGACCTTGTCGCCGTGCAGCAGCAGGCGGGCGTAGAGATCGCTCAGGTCGATGACCTCCGAGCGGAGGCCGGGCGGATCGACCGGGTCTCCCGGCCGTGCCATGACCGTGGCGCTGTCCCCGCGCGCGGCGACGGTGGTGAAGCCGCTCACCGGGGCGACCACCCCCTCCCGCCACTCGGGCGGGAGGGTGTAGGCGACTCCGGCCACCTGGTCGTGGATCACGGTGGGCGGCACGCGCTCGGCCCGGTTCAGGACCGTGACCACCACCGCGCCGATGACCGCCGCCGAGCACACCAACGCGAGGCCGCCCACCAGGAGCCGCCACAGCCACCGGGGCATGCGCCGGGGAGGTGCGGCGGGCGCGCCGTACCGGCGGGCGGCGGGCGGAAGCTCGTCCTCCTCTTCCTCGGCGGGCGACGTCAGCGGCCACACCGAGGGCTCGGCCGTCGCCCGTCCGGGGACCGGCGCGCCGTACGGGGCCGTGCGGTCGCGCCCTCCGGCGCCGCGCGCCGTGCGATGCCGGCCGGAGGCGCTCCCGGCGTCCTCCGCACCCGTGTCCCCGCCCGTTCCCGGCATGCCGTACGGACGCGTGAGGCCCCTGCCGGTGGTCTCACGGCCCGCCTCGCCCGGTCCCGGGGGCTGTTCGGCGGGCGGCCAGACCCGGCGGGTCCACTCGTCATCCACATAGCCTCCCGGGCGACCTGGCCGGGCGTGCGTGGGACGGAACCGGCGAGTGACGAAGCGATCAGGGCCACCCGCGGAGCCCTGTGACCATGAACGCTGCTGTGGAGTTACTCACACACGCGCCGCCGCGTCAACGCTTCCCAGCGGATTCGTCATCGGACCGCTCGGCGAGAGCGCCCGGCGTCGCCTCCGGGTCGGCGCCCTGCGGAGCCGGGCGGCGGTAGACGTCCCACATCTGCCGGATCCGTACGGCCTGGCCCGGCGTGAACTCGCGCATGCACCGGTCCTGGGAGTAGTCCATGAAGTTGTGCATCGGGTCGTCCCCCGGCGCGGGACAGGTGTCCTTCCGCGGCGGGCAGCCGTTGGTCGGGCGGGCCTCGGCGGGGGTGTCGTCCACCGCGTCGCCCGTGGAGGCGCAGCCGTTCTCGAAGGTGTGCAGCAGGCCGAGCCAGTGGCCGATCTCGTGGACGGCGGTGAAGCCCCTGGCGAAGTCGCGCAGCGGGCCACCGGGCACGCTCCGCCAGTCGATGACGACCCCGTCGAGGCCGGGGTCGTCCTTGTACCAGTAGGGATAGGTCGAGTATCCGAGCACGAGCCGGCTCATCTGGGCGATGAACAGGTTGAGCGTCTCGGGTCCGCCGGTCCGCAGTTTCTCCTTCAGCGGCTCCTCGAATCCCAGCGGGTCGCGGAACCAGGCGCGGTTGTCGGTGTGGGTGACGCCCTTGAGCTCGAACCTGACCCCGGTGTCGGCGCCGCCGTACCCGCCGGAGTAGGCGGTGTTGAGCACGGCGATCTGCCTGGCCACGGCGGCGTCGGGCAGGCCGAGCGCGCCGTCCCTGACGATGTGCACCCACACCGGCACGGTGATCCGTTCGACGGCGCCCGGGTCGCGCCGGGCCGGGCCCGCGCCGCCGCTCCCCTCCGCCGCCTGGAGCCTGCGGCCGAGATCGGCCGACATGCGGGCGACCTCGTCCGGCCCGGGGTCGCGCGGCTCCAGCGCGTGCGTGAGCCCCTGGGGAAGCGCGGCCCCCGAGCCCCGGCGCGGGGCGACGCCGGGCCGGGCCGGGCAGTCACCCGGCCGGGCGACGGACATCCGGGCAGCCGTCACGCGTGCGGTCGACACACGGGCCGCCGACACACGGGCAGCGGACGGCCCGCGCGTCGAGGTCGCGGCATGGCGGTCCGGCGGGAGGCCCGTGACCGGCCCGCGCGTCCCCCCGTGGCGGGGCGGCGGAGAGGCGGCGGACGCCGGGACGGCGAGGACGCCGCCCAGCGCGTAAAGGCATGCGAGGACGACGGCGATCGGTCGCCGAACCATTCTTTCCCCCGATACGGCTGGTCAGAAGGCTGACGTTAGCCGTCGGGGGAATGGTCATCCCGTACCGACACTCACTCGGCCGGCGGCTCGCCCTTCGGCAACCCTTCGTAGATCTCCTTGCACTCCGGGCAGACCGGATACTTCTTCGGGTCGCGGCTGGGCACCCAGACCTTGCCGCACAGGGCCCGCACCGGCGCACCGGTCACGTAGCTCTCAGTGATCTTGTTCTTGTCGGCGAAGTGCGAGAAGCGCTCGTGGTCACCGTCGCCGTGCGAGAGCCGGGGTGTTACGTCGCTCTCGGGAAGAATCTTCGTGCCGCTCACGAGCACCAAGTCTATTGCAGCGGGCGCGCTCCCCCCGGCCCGCGAACCGGTCGCCCGGACACGCGTACGGCCCCCGCGTGGTGGCGGGGGCCGTACGAGGAACGGATGGCCGGGCCGTCAGCCCAGGTGGACCGGGGCGCCCTCGGTCTTGCGGCCGGCCCGGACGAACAGGGCCAAGCCCGCGGCGAGCACGGCGACCGCCGTGCTCACGAGGAAGCCGAGGTTCAGTCCGTCCATGAAGGACAGGTGCGAGGCGTCCGCCAGCACCTTCGCGATGGGGCCGGTCCCCGGCGGGGCGGCGCCGACCGACGCGGCGGCCTCCAGCAGGCCCATCTGCTCAGGCGGTACGGCCGCCGCGGCCGGGCCGAGGTGGCCGGGCAGCACGTCGGCCACCCGGGCGGACACGATCGCGCCCAGGATGGCGGTGCCGAGCGCGCCGCCGACCTGCATGGCGGAGTTCTGCACACCGCCGGCGACGCCGCTCAGCTCCTCCGGCGCGTTGCCGACGATGATCTCGGTGGCGCCGACGAACACCGGCGACAGGCCGAACGCGAGCAGCACGAACGGGATCGCGGTGTCGGCGAAGGCGGCGTCCACGGTGAGCCGCGACATGAGGAACATCGCGACCGCGCTGATCACCATGCCGCCCGCGATGGTGATCCTGGGCCCGAGCTTGCCGATGAGGACGCCCGCGATGGGCGAGGCGACGATCATGCCGGCGCTCATGGGCAGCATGCGCAGACCGGAGTCGAGCGGCGTGAGCCCGTGCACGCCCTGGAAGAAGAACGTCAGGAAGAACATCGCGCCGAACATCGAGAACGCCATCAGGATCATCAGCACGGTGCCGATCGAGACCGACGCGTTGCGGAACAGGCTGAGCGGCAGCAGCGGCTCGCGAGCCCTGGACTGCCAGAACACGAACAGCGCTCCGATCAGCACGGCGGCGGCGAGGAAGGCGACGGTGCGGACGTCGCCCCAGCCCCACGTGGGCGCCTTGATGATGGCCCACACCAGGTCGAACATCGCGAACGACAGCAACAGCACGCCGAGCCAGTCGACCCTGGACAGCGCCTGCGCCCTGCTCTCCCTCAGCGCCCACAGGCCGAACGCCAGCGCGGCCGCGCCGACCGGCACGTTGACGAAGAACACCGACTGCCAGCTCACGTTCTCCACCAGGAGGCCGCCGATGATCGGGCCGCCCGCGCTCGACAGGCCGATGATCGCGCCCCACGCGCCCATGGCCATGTTCAGCCTCTCGGCGGGGAACGCCGACCTGAGCAACGCGAGCGCGGCGGGCTGGAGCAGCGCGCCGAACAGTCCCTGCAGCACCCGCAGCGCGATCAGCATGCCCACCGAGGACGACAGGCCGATCGCCAGCGAGGTCAGCGCGAAGCCGGCCACGCCGACCAGGAAGACCCGCTTGTGCCCGAAGAGGTCGCCGAGCTTGCCCGCCGTGATCAGGAAGACCGCGAGGGCGAGCAGATAACCGCTGGTCACCCATTGCAGGTCCGACAGCGTCGCCTTGAGCTCCACCTGGATCACCGGGTTGGCGATGGCCACGACCGTGCCGTCCAGCATGACCATGATCACGCCGAGCGAGACGGCGAGCAGCGTGAGCCACGGACGTCCCTGGCCCCGTCCTGGAGGCGCGTCCGCGTCCACCGATACGGCTTGTGTCATCGAGGTTCCCCCTTAGCACCACTGAGCAGACCCCTAGCAATTTAATGTCAGTCGATGACAGATGACAAATCCTTTTATCCGACATACGGTGACATCTGAGGGTTGCTACCGGCAGTTTTCGAAGGAGGTGACACCGTGGGGCTCCGCGAGCGCAAGAAGCAACGCACCCGGGACGCTCTGGTCGACGCGGCTCTCGACCTCTTCCTCACCAGGGGGTACGAGGCGACCACGGTCGAGCAGATCGCCGCCGAGGTGGACGTGTCGGCGAGGACGTTCTTCCGCTACTTCGCCTCGAAGGAGGACGTGGCGCTCTCGCTGACCGCCGAGGAACAGGACATGTTCCTCGCCGAACTGGTCACCCGCCCGAAGTCGGAGCCGCCGTTCACGGCACTGAGTCAGTCGATGCGGGCCATGCTGGGCATCCTACGGGAGCTCGACGAGGCCGGGACGAGCAGGATCCTCAAGGCTCGCCGCCTCATCCACTCCACTCCGTCCCTGCTCGCCGGGGGCATGCGGCTGGTGCGGGAGAACGAGCGCAGGCTCGTCGCCGAGGTGGCCCGGAGGATGGGAGTCCCGCCCGACGACCTCCAGCCGCAGTTCGTCGTGTCGCTGTTCGTCGGCATCGGCCTGCTCTGCCTCAACGGACCGACCGAGGATCTGGGCGACATGGCACGGCGGTACGAGGACCTGCTCACGCTCGCCGAGCGCTCCCTCCAGCCCGGCTGGGACCTGCCCGTACGCCCCGGGACGGCCGGGGCCGTCCCCCCGGCGCGCTGAGCGCCCCTCACAGGGGGACAACTCACAGGAGGACGACGCGGCCGCGCTCGCGCAGCGACTCCACGCAGGGGGGTACCTCACCGAGCTTGACCCAGCGCAGGTCGAGCTTCTCCAGCAGGGGCAGCTCCGCCAGCCCGGCGGGCAGCGCGGTGAGGCGGGTCGCCCGCAGGTCGAGGTGGGTCAGCCGCGTCAGCCGTACGACGGACTCGGGCAGCCGTTCCAGCGGGTTGCCCCGCAGGTCCAGGTGGCGCAGCCCGCGCAGCCCCCCGATCGACTCGGGCAGCACGGTGAGGCGGTTGTTCCTGAGGTGCAGCTCGCGCAGCCCGGCCAGGCGGCCGATCGTCTCCGGCAGCTCGGTGAGCCGGTTGTCCTGCACGCGCAACTCGTGCAGGGCCGCCATGCCGCCGATCGACGCGGGCAGCGCCGTAAGCCGGTTCTCGGCGACGCTGAGATAACCGAGGCGGTCGAGCCGTCCGAGCGAGGCGGGCACCGTCGTGAGCCCGTTGTCGCCCAGGTAGAGGTAGTCGGTCAGACCGGGGAGATCCCCGATCTCCGCCGGCACCTCCCGGAGCCGGTTGTGCGCCAGGTCGAGCATGCGCAACGCGCCCATACGGGCCAGGCCGGGAGGCAGATCGGTGATCTCGTTCTCGGCGAGGACGAGCGTCCGCAGCCGGCTCAGCCGCCACAGCGCGGCGGGCACCGAGGTCAGCGCGTTGCGTCCGAGGCCGAGGTGTTCGAGGGCGGTCAGCTCTCCCAGCTCCGGCGGGACGGCCGTGAGCCGGTTGCCGTAGAGCGACAGGACGCGCAGGCGTTCCAGCCGCGCGACCCATCCGGGCAGCGACGTGAGCGCGTTCCCGTCGAGGTCGATGTGCTCGATCGTCTCCGCGCCCCGGACGGCGGCGGGAAGCGACGACAGCCCGGCGTCCGGCGCCACCAGGGCGACCGGGACGTCGCCGGCGACTCTCACGGCGTCCTCGGGGAGCCGGCTGGGTTCGGGCACGCGCCGACCCTATCGGCGCGAGGGCCGGTGAACGTTTCATCGGGTCGCGGAGGCCCAGGTGAGGGGTGGCGGGGAACGATCGCGCTGGTCCGGTGGCCCATCCTGCCGAACCGGTTCAGTTGAGGCGGATCCGCGCGGCGGCCCCGCCGGTCCGTCTCCTGTACGGTGCCGGGCCGCGCCGCCTATGGTGCCGGAGGCGCTCCCAACGGCGTCGCTCCCCCACCCGAGGTACAGAATGAAAACACGTCTCATCGCCGTGGGCGCGGCACTGCTCGCCCTCCTGCTGTCGGTGGTCGCGATGAACCAGACCGCGCAGGCCGCGACCGGCCTCCACGTCAGCGGCACGAAGATCGTCGAAGCCAACGGGAACAACTTCGTGATGCGCGGCACCAGCCACGCGCACACCTGGTACGCGAGCCAGACGAGCTCGTTCGCGAACATCAAGTCGCTGGGCGCGAACACCGTGCGCGTCGTGCTGAGCGGCGGCCGCTGGACGGCCAACACGGCGAGCGACGTCGCCAACGTCATCTCGCTGTGCAAGCAGAACCGGTTAATCTGCGTGCTGGAGAACCACGACACCACCGGGTACGCCGAGCAGGGCGGGGCGTACACGCTCGACCAGGCCGTCGACTACTGGGTCGGCCTGAAGAGCGTGCTGACCGGCCAGGAGAACTACGTCGTCATCAACATCGGCAACGAGCCGTACGGCAACAACAACCCGTCCGCCTGGACCACCGCGACCAAGAACGCGATCGTCCGGATGCGCGCCGCCGGCTTCCAGCACATGCTCATGGTGGACGCGCCGAACTGGGGCCAGGACTGGCAGTTCGTCATGCGTGACAACGCCGCCTCGGTCTTCGCGAGCGACACCCAGAAGAACACCGTCTTCTCGATCCACATGTACGGCGTCTTCGACACCGCGGCCGAGATCACGAGCTACCTGCAGGCGTTCCAGACCGCGGGCCTTCCGCTGGTCATCGGCGAGTTCGGCAACATGCACTCCGACGGCGACCCGGACGAGGACACGATCATGTCCCAGGCCCAGTCGCGGGGCGTCGGCTACCTCGGCTGGTCGTGGAGCGGCAACGGCGGCGGCGTCGAGTACCTGGACCAGGTCACGAACTTCAACGTCAACCAGCTCACCTCGTGGGGCCAGCGGCTGTTCAACGGCGCGAACGGCATCAAGCCGACCGCCAAGGAGGCCACGATCTACAGCGGCCAGCCGCCGGTGAGCCCGTCGGCCAGCCCGTCCGGCTCGCCCAGCACGTCGCCCAGCGCGTCTCCGAGCCCGCCCCGCAGCCCGTCCGCGTCCCCGAGTGCGTCTCCCAGCGCGTCTCCGAGCGCGTCGCCCAGCGGCAACGGCCGGGGCTGCTCGGCGACCTACCAGGTCACGAACCAGTGGGGCGGCGGCTTCCAGGCCGAGGTCACCGTCAAGGCCGGTTCCGGCGCGATCTCGGGCTGGACCGTCACCTGGACGTACGCCAACGGCCAGACGGTCACCCAGGCGTGGAACGCCACGCTGACGTCGAGCGGCTCGTCGGTCACGGCGAAGAACGTGAGCTACAACGGCGGCCTCGGCGCCGGAGCGTCCACGTCGTTCGGCTTCCTCGGCTCCTGGAACGGCGCCAACCCGGTGCCCGCGGTGAGCTGCACCGCGAGCTGAGACACCGCGATCCCCAATACACGGCCGGGCGCGCGCACCGCGCCCGGCCCTCGGCCGTACAGGCCGTACGGGTCGTGCGGGTCGTGAGGAAAGGCCGGTGATTCAGTTGAGCGTCGGGTCGTCCGGGAACGTGGCGACCAGGGCGAGATCGCCCTTCTGCCGGCGCAGCACGGTGCGCCACAACGCGGAGGGGTCGGGATCGAAGGTGTCCCCCTGCTCCGAGTCGACGACGTACCAGGCGCCCTCCTTCAGCTCGTTCTCCAGTTGCCCCGCCGTCCAGCCCGCGTAGCCCGCGAAGATCCGCATCTGGGAGATCTCCCCCGCCAGGATCTCCGGGGGCGCGTCGAGGTCGACCGTGCCGAGGCGCGACACCGCGGCCCTGCCCTGCAGCCGGCGCCAGCCCAGCGGCTCCTCCCCGCTCAGCACGACGGCGAGCGCGAGCGCGCTGTCCGTCTGCACCGGACCTCCCTCGAACAGCACCGGAGGACCGGTGACCAGAGGGTCCCACGAGGGCAGGACCTGGGTCACCGCGATCTCGCTGGGCCGGTTGAGCACCACGCCCAGGGTGCCGCCGTCCTCGTCGTGCTCCAGGACGAGCACGACGCTACGCCGGAAGTTGGGGTCGTCGAGCAGTGGCGTCGCCACAAGCAAACCGCCGACGTAGATCGCCTCCGCCATACATCCCATCATGAGGGAGGAATGCGAATTCGTGTACGTCGCCCCCGGTTTGCCCGCGGCAGGTGACCCACCGCGACCGGAGCGTCGCCGTCGGTGCCAGGCGCCGGTCAGGCCTCCGTGAAGCCGCGCGGCCTGCCCCCGGCCGACTCCCGTACGGCGGCCGCCACCGCGTTGGCCACGTCGGGGTGGAAGACGCTGGGGATGATGTAGTTGGGCCCGAGCTCCTCGGGGCTCACCACCGCGGCCAGCGCGCGGGCCGCGGCGAGCAGCATCTCCGGGGTCACGCCGTCCGCCTGCGCGTCGAGCAGCCCGCGGAACACGCCCGGGAACGCCAGCACGTTGTTGATCTGGTTGGGGTAGTCGGACCGGCCGGTCGCCACGACCGCCGCGTGCTCGCGGGCGTCGTCCGGGGAGACCTCGGGCTCGGGGTTGGCCAGCGCGAACACCACCGCGTCCCGCGCCATCGCCGCGACGTCGTCCCCGGTGAGGATCCCGGGGGCGGAGACGCCGATGAAGACGTCGGCGCCCTTGACCGCGCCGCGCAGGTCGCCGCCGTACCCGTCGGCGTTGGTGTGCTCGGCGATCCACCGGAGCGAGTCGTCGAGGTCGTCGCGCCCGAGGTGGACCGCGCCCCGGTAGTCGCAGACCACGACGTTGCGCGCTCCGGCGGCCAGCAGCAGGCGCAGCACCGCGGTGCCCGCCGCGCCCGCCCCGGCCATCGCGATCCGCACCTCGGAGATCTCCTTGCGGACCACCTTCAGCGCGTTCGTCAGCGCGGCGAGCACGCAGATGGCGGTGCCGTGCTGGTCGTCGTGGAAGACCGGGATGTCGAGCAGTTCGCGCAGCCGCCGCTCGACCTCGAAACAGCGCGGCGCGGAGATGTCCTCCAGGTTGATGCCACCGAAGCCCGGCGCGATGGCCCGCACGGCCGCGACGATCTCGTCCACGTCCTGGGTGTCGAGGCAGATGGGCCAGGCGTCGATGCCGGCGAACCGTTTGAACAGGGCGGCCTTGCCCTCCATCACCGGCAGCGCGGCGGCGGGGCCGATGTTGCCGAGCCCGAGGACGGCGGAGCCGTCGGTGACGACCGCGACCGAGTTGCGCTTGATGGTGAGGCGGCGGGCGTCCTCCGGATTGCGCGCGATCGCCAGGCTGACCCGCGCCACACCGGGGGTGTAGGCCATCGACAGCTCGTCGCGGTTGCGCAGGGGGACCTTCGACTGCATCTCGATCTTGCCGCCGAGGTGCATGAGGAAGGTGCGGTCGGAGACCTTGTGGATGGCCACGTCCTCGACCGCGCCGAGGCTGTCCACGATCGCCTGGACGTGGTCGGCGTCCTTGGCCGCGCACGTCACGTCGATGCGGAGCTTCTCGTGCCCGGCGTTGGTCACGTCGAGGGCGGTCACCACGCCGCCCGCGTTCTCCACCGCGTGGGTCAGCAGGCTGACGGCCTTGCCCCCCGCGGGCACCTCGAGGCGCACAGTGATCGAGTAGGAAACGCTGGGCACGGTGGCCACGTCTATCCGCTCCTTTGCGGGGTGGTGCCTGGCCGCGCCCGCCCGGCTGCTCGCGTACGCGCGGCCTCCGCGTGGCGGTCACGCTCTCGCACCCCGGCGTGGGCGGCACATGAGTGTTTCCATCGTGCCATCTCCGGCCGGGTGTTTCAGCCCACGGCCAGAGCGCCGCTCGGCGCCGCCTCAAGTCCGCACGCGGCGAGAACGGGACGGCGCCGTGACGCCGTCCCGCCGGGCTCCGGAACGGCTCTCAGAACAGGGCGTTGGCGAGGGCCCTGCGCGACCGTACGACCGAGGGGTCGTCGGCGGGCAGCGCGTCGAACAGCCCGAGCAGGTGCACCCGGACCCGGTCCCTGTCGCCGCCGCGCGTGCGCCGCACGAGCCCGATGAGCCGGTCGTACGCCTCGTCCACCCGCCCGCTCACCATTTCGAGGTCGGCGGCCTGGAGCTGCAGGTCGATGTCGTCGGAGGCGTCCACGGCCCGCCGGAGCACGTCGGCCTCGTCGAGGTCCTGCGTGCGGCGCAGCAGGCCGACCCCGGCGAGCCCGATCTTCGCACCCTCGTCCGAGGGCGACCTGGCCAGCAGGCGCTGGTAGGCGGCGGCCGCCGCGTCCAGGTCGCCCTTCTCCACGGCCTGCTCCGCCGCCAGAAGCTCGGGGTCGACCGGCGGCTCGTCCGCCGCGTCCGCGTCCGCGGGCGCGCCCGCCTCGACGCCGAGCTGCTCGAACACCTGCGAGAGCGCCTGCCGGAGCTGCGCCTCCGGGAGCGGACCCTCGAACAGGGGCATGAGCTGCCCCTGGAAGGCCAGGTAGACGGTGGGCACCGCGCGCATCCGCAGGGCCTGGGCGAGCTGCGGCTCGGCCTCCACGTCGACGCGGGCCAGCAGCCACGCGCCCGCCGCCTCGGCGGCCAGCTTGTCCATCACCCCGCTGAACTGCTGGACCTGCTCGGCCCGGCGCATCGTCGCCTCGACGATCACGGGCACGCTCAGCGAGCGCTCCACCACATCGGCGTTGAAGGTGGCCGAGGTCACCTCGATGACGGCCGCCGAGGAGGCGGCTCCGGACGGTCCGGCGGCCTCACGCCGCGCCTGGGCGTCGAGTGCCTGCTTGCGCGCGCCGAGGTCCACGGCGCCGTAGAGCGATCCAGGTCGAGAGAACTCCGCTGCCATACCCCCAATCCTGCCGTACTCTTCCGCGTGATCCGTGCCATCCCCGCCGCCTTCCTCGCGATCGGGTGGACCCGGCGCCCGCCATAGGGTGAACGGCGCACGACCGCCGCATCGGAGGGAGCAGGAAATGGCAGTGGAACGCATCGGCCCGCCGAGCATCGCCGGCGAGCGGGAGATGCTGCGCGCGTTCCTCGACTACCACAGGGCCACGCTCGCGCTGAAGTGCGAGGGCCTGTCCGACGAGGAGCTGCGCCGCAGGTCGATGCCGCCTTCGACGCTCTCGCTGCTCGGCCTGGTCAGGCACATGGCGGAGGTCGAGCGCGCGTGGTTCCGCCGGGTGATCGGCGGGGAGGACGTGCCGCTCGTCTGGTCGGAGGAAGGCGACTACCAGGCGGCGTACGACGCGAGCGGGTCCACCGGCGCGGAGGCGTTCGCCGCCTGGCAGGCGGAGGTCGAGCACTCCCGCCGGATCGAGCGGGCGGCCGAGTCGCTCGACGTCACCGCCTACCAGCCCCGGTGGGGCGAGGAGGTGTCGCTGCGGCTGGTGATGCTGCACATGATGCACGAGTACGCCCGGCACAACGGCCACGCCGACTTCCTGCGCGAGGGCGTCGACGGGACCGTGGGCGTCTGAGACCGGGCCGCCGCACTCAGGCGGGCCGGAAGCGTCTAGAAGGCGGCGGGCTCGGAGTAGGTGCCCCACTCCTCGCGCAGAACGTCGCAGATCTCGCCCAGGGTGGCCTCGGCCCTGGCCGCCTCCAGCATCGGCACGATCATGTTCTCGGTCGTCCTCGACGCGCTCCGCAGGGCGGCCAGCGCCGTGTCCACCGCCTTCCGGTCGCGCGCCGCGCGCCGCTCGGCGAGCACCCGGCGCTGCTCGGCCTCGACCTCGTGGCTGATCCGGAGGATCTCCAGCGGCTCCTCCACCGTCGAGGTGTGGCAGTTGACGCCGACGATCCGCTTGTCACCCTTCTCCAGCTTGCGCTGGTAGTCGAAGGCCGACTCGGCGATCTCCGACATGAACCAGCCGTCCTCGATGCCCCGCAGGATGCCGGCGGTCATCGTGCCGCCGCCGCCCATCTCGCGGATCCTGGCGAAGATCTCCTCCGCCTCGGCCTCCAGCCGGTCGGTCAGGGCCTCCACGTACCAGGATCCGCCGAGCGGGTCGACCACGTTGACGACCTCGGTCTCCTCCATGATCACCTGCTGGGTGCGCAGCGCGATCTCGGCGGCCTTCTCCGACGGCAGCGCGAGCACCTCGTCCAGCGCGTTGGTGTGCAGCGAGTTGGTGCCGCCGAGCACGGCCGCCAGCGCCTCGACGGCGGTACGCACGATGTTGTTGTCCGGCTGCTGCGCGGTCAGCGACACCCCGGCCGTCTGGGTGTGGAAACGCAGCCACTGCGCCTTCTCCGTACGGGCGCCGTACACGTCGCGCATCCAGCGGGCCCAGATGCGGCGCGCCGCGCGGAACTTGGCGATCTCCTCGAAGAAGTCGATGTGCGCGTCGAAGAAGAACGAGAGCCCCGGGGCGAAGACGTCCACGTCGAGTCCGCGCGACAGGCCGAGCTCGACGTAGCCGAACCCGTCGGCGAGCGTGAAGGCCAGCTCCTGCGCGGCCGTGGACCCGGCCTCGCGGATGTGGTAGCCCGACACCGACAGCGGCTTGTACGCGGGGATCTCGGCGGCGCAGAACTCCATGAGGTCGCCGATCAGCCGCAGATGCGGCTCCGGGGCGAACAGCCACTCCTTCTGCGCGATGTACTCCTTGAAGATGTCCGTCTGGAGCGTGCCGTTGAGCTTCCCCACCGGCACACCCTGCCGCTCGGCCGCGACCACGTACATGCAGAAGATCGGCACGGCCGGCCCGCTGATGGTCATCGACGTGGTCACGTCGCCGAGCGGGATGCCGTCGAACAGCAGGTCCATGTCGAGGGCGGAGTCGACCGCGACGCCGCAGTGGCCCACCTCGCCGAGCGAGCGCGGGTCGTCGGAGTCGCGGCCCATCAGCGTCGGCATGTCGAACGCCACCGACAGGCCGCCGCCCCCGGCGCCGAGGATCATCTTGTAACGCTCGTTGGTCTGCCGGGCGTTGCCGAACCCGGCGAACTGCCGGATCGTCCAGGGACGGCCGCGGTAGCCGGTGGCGTACAGGCCGCGGGTGAAGGGGAACTCCCCCGGCCAGCCGATGCGCCCGAACCTGGGGTCCGCGCCGGGCGGGCCGTAGACGGGGTCCACCTCCAAGCCCGACAGGGTCCGGAACTCGCGGTCGCGCTTGAAGGCGGCGTCGTACCGCGCCTGCCAGCGGGCCCGGCCCGCCTCGATCGGCTCATCCGGCTGCATGCGTCCTCCCCGGTCGTGACTCCTCTCCGAATACTAGGACGTCCTAGTAATCTCGGCCACCATCGTCTGACTCCCCGGTTCCGCCAAGGTCACGTCACACGTTGGTCGCGAAATCCAACAGGTCTTTGACAGCGCGCGGAAATCTTCAAATATGGTCACCGCCCTTGAAGGTCCACACGGAGGTGGATGTGAACCGCTTGACAGTCGTCGCCGCGACCGCGGCGATGGTGGCGGCAACCCTCGCCGTACCCGCGCAGGCCGCACCGACGGCCGCGGGATCGGCGACGCAGACCGAATACGTGGTGTTGTACAAGGAAGGCACGTCCGCGGCGGACGCCCAAAAGGCGATCGAGGCCGCGGGCGGCACCGTGGTGAAGGCGAACACCGAGGTCGGCGTGGCCACGGTCAGCAGCACGAACGCCGGCTTCGCCAACGCCCTCGCCGGGGCGGCGGCCATCGAGGGCGTCGCGCCCAACCGGGTGATCGGCAGCGCGCCCGACGACGCCAAGGCGTCCGCCGCGCGGAAGGCCCCCTCGCGGGCGGCCAGGAACCGGGGCGTCGAGAGGGAGGGCCGGGGCGGCAAGGGTCCCAAGTGGGGGCGCAACGTCAAGGACGAGCCGCTCGCCGACCTGCAGTGGGACATGAAGCAGATCCACGCGGACGAGGCACACAGGTACGAGCAGGGCGACAAGCGCGTCCTCGTCGGCATCCTCGACACCGGCGTCGACGCCTCGCACCCCGACATCGCGCCCAACTTCGACCGGCGGCTGAGCCGCAACTTCACGGTCGACGTGCCCGCGGACGCCAACGGCACCGAGATCGACGGGCCGTGTGAGGACGACCCCGACGGGTCCTGCACCGACCCGAACGACGTGGACGAGGACGGCCACGGCACCCACGTCGCCTCGTCGATCGCCTCCCCCATCAACAAGCTGGGCATCTCGGGCGTCGCGCCCAAGGTGACGATCGTGAACCTCCGGGCCGGTCAGGACTCGGGCTACTTCTTCCTCCAGCCGACCGTCGACGCCCTCACCTACGCGGGCGACATCGGCGTCGACGTGGTGAACATGAGCTACTACATCGACCCGTGGCTGTTCAACTGCGCCGACAACCCGGCCGACAGCCCCGAGGAGCAGGCGCAGCAGCGGCTCTACATCGCCGCCACCCAGCGGGCGATCGACTACGCGCACGCGCACGGGGTGACGCTGGTCGGCGCGGCCGGCAACGAGGCGATCGACTACACCAAGACCAACGTCGACGCGACCAGCCCCGACTACGCCAGCTTCCCGGGCCAGGCGACCAGGACCCGGACCATCCCCGCGTCCTGCGTCTCGCTGCCGGCCGAGGCCGAGCACGTGATCTCGGTCTCCTCCACCGGCATCAGCAAGCGGAAGGCCTACTACTCCAGCTACGGCAACGGCTACATCGACGTGGCCTCGCCCGGCGGCGACGTCTACGACACCCCCGGCAACACGCGGGACGTCAGCAAGGCCACCCTGTCGGCGTACCCCAAGGCGCTGGCCGTCGCCAACGGCGAGATCGACGCGAACGGCGACCCCACCGTCGACTACGTGGTGAAGGACTGCAAGGGCTCGACCTGCGCCTACTACCAGTACCTGCAGGGCACCTCGATGGCCTCGCCGCGCGCGGCCGGCGTCGCGGCGCTCATCGTCAGCCGGTACGGCCAGCGTGACCGCCTGCGCGGCGGCCTGACCCTGGACCCGGACAGGGTCGAGGCGATCCTCAAGGGCACGGCGACCAAGACGGCCTGCCCGAACCCGCCCGCCTTCACCTACACCCGCAACCTGCCGAGCGGCACCACGGTGACCGCCACGCACGTCTGCGAGGGCACGGCGGGCAGCAACGGCTTCTACGGCAAGGGCATCGTCGACGCCCTCCACGCCGTCGGCCGCTGACGACCGCGGAGCGGTGGCGCACCCGTGACACGCGGGCGCGCCGCCGCTCCACCTTCGGGCCCCGGCCGCGCGACAGCGGCCGGGGCCCGCTCACGCCGGGGGGCCGGGCCAGGGGCCGCGGTCAGGGGCCGCGGTCAGGGGCTGAAGTCGCCCGCGGCGACCCGGAGCGTCCGGAGCAGGCCGAACATCTCGCCCAGTTCGGCGTCGTCGTACATGCCCAGGCAGAAACCGGCGTTCATCAGGTCGTCCGTGGCCCGCCGTACGATGTCGCGGCCCTCGCCAGTGATCTCGGCGAGCACCCCGCGGCCGTCGCGCGGGTTGCGCATGCGCCGCACCAGCCCGGCGCGCTCCAGCCGGTCGACCGTGTTGGTGACGCTCGTGGGATGCACCATCAGCCGCTCGCCGATCTTCGACAACGGCAGCGCCCCCGACCGGCTGAACGTCAGGAGCACGAGCGCCTCGTACCTGGCGAAGGTCAGGTCGTACGGCTTGAGCAGCGTGTCCAGTTGCGCCAGCAGGATCTGATGGGCTCTCATGATCGAAGTCACGGCGGCCATGGCCGACGACGGCCCGAACGTCGCGCGCCAGGTCTCGGCGGCCCGCTCGATCGGGTCGAACGGGAGCTTGAGCGGCCGGGGACCGGTCACGGACGGTGGCTCTGAGCTGGGCGGAACGGACACAGCGATATACGGTAGCGCGGCTCCGGCCATGATCGTCCGGGGCACCCAGCGTAACCGGATCGAGTCCTTGACCCCAGAACTCCCCCCGGCAGGGTCACGCTCCGTTATGGTTGCCATCGTCGAAAGGTGAGGCGGCGGCAAACCCGGCGGCACGGGGAACCCCGTCTGCTACCGGGTGTCACAGGATCTCGCCGCAGGGGAAGCGGCCGGCCGTCGGCCGGCCGCGGCGGACGACGGGATCCGGGGACACCCGCACGGAGCAGGCGAGGCGAGGCCGGCCGGAGGACCAGCGCCACGGGGAACGGCGCGGGTTCGCACACCGCTCACGCAGACACGGGGGAGATTCTCAATGGGCAGCACTGCTGTCCCGGCGCCGCATGCGCGCCGGACTTCGACGGCGTGGCCGGTGGCCGCGCCCGGCTGTGGGTGAGCACAGGGGCGGTTCACGCGGAGAGCTGAAACACGGCGCGCTGGTCGCGGGGACCGTGCTGCTCGTGCTCGGGCTCGTCGCCGCGTGGAGCGTCCTGATTCCCGGTTTCATGGACTGGGACGAGATAGTGGCGGCCGTCATCGGCTCGCTGCGGCTGACAGGGCCGGTCGGCGCCGCGTTCGCGGCGTGGGTGGCGCTGCGCAGGCGCCGCGCCGAGCGCGGCCGTGTCCTGACGCCCTGGCGGGCCGCCAGGGCGCCGTTGTCGATCATCGCGGTCGTGACCGGGTCCTTCGGGGCGACCGTCCTGCTGCTCGGCCTGCGCGCCGCGCTGACCGGGCAGGGCGGCGCACTGCTGCCCGGCGGCCTCGCCATGTCCGTCGCGGGCCTGGGGTTGTACGTGATGGTCGGCTGGATACTGGGCTGGCTCCTGCCGGTCACCGTCGTCCCGCTGCTCGCGGGAGCGGGCACGTACGGCGTCTTCACCCTGCTGGCGACCGGGCCCAACTGGGCCGGCCGGCTCATCCCCGCCGCCCGGCAGCCGTACGAGCTGCTCACGGTCGGCGCGACCTCCTACGCGGACCAGGCGCTCTGGCTGGTGGGGCTCAGCGCCGCGCTGTTCCTCGGGTGGGTCGCCCTGGTTACCGGACGGACGCTGGCGCTGGCCGCCGCGGCGATCGCCGTCCTGGCGGCGGGGACGGGCGCGGCCCGGCTGGTGAGCGAGCCGCGGACCACGCTGGCGAGCGAGCGCTACGCCTGCCAGGAGTGGCCCATCACCGTGTGCGTGCGTCCGGCGCTGCGCGCGGGGCTGACCGACCTCGCGGGCATGTTCACCATGCTCGCGGCGCGGCTGGCCGGGACCCCGGCCGCCTTCAAACGGGTCGAGCAGCGCGCGCCCGGCGAGGGCGGGCCGGTGGCTCCGGGGGTCGTGGTCGTCCACCTGGGCGATCTCGGCGCAGGGTACGCCCAGCGGGCCGCCACCGAGTTCCTCGACGGGCTGGCCCGCCCCTGCTCCGGGGTGGCCGCGGAGGGCTACCGGGCGATCGTCGTCGCCTGGCTGCGCAACGATCCGCTGCCTCCCGGAGCGATTCCGGAGCAGCACGCCGCCGCCCTGTGGTTCTCGGAACTGACCGACGCGCAGCGGCACGACTGGCTGCGGCTGTTCTACTCCGACTTCGTCTCCTGCGGCCTGCAGGCCAGGCACTTCGGTGGGGGCACCCGGCCCGTGAACCCCGCGGTGACTCCTTATCCCGTCAATCCCACCCCGGCGGATCCGGCCGGGCGCCCCGGGGCGACGCCGTCCGCCGGCGCGCCCGTCCCCACCGGCGAACCAGGAACCCCTGGCACAGGCCCGGTTGGTGCGGGCTCTGCGGACGGCGCCGGCCGGGGCGGTCCCGGTTCGGCGGGTCCGGGCGGTGCCGCTGGTGATGGCGGTCCCGGCGGGCAGGTGCGGCCCGGCGCGCCCGCCGGCCCCGGTGAAGGCCCTCCGCCCGGCACCGCCGGATCCCCCCGCCTGCGGCCCGGCCCCTGGAACGGAGGCTCCGCCACCGAAGGCGCGCAACCAGGCCTCCCAGGGGACACCGCCTCCGGGCGGCAGGGCCGGACGCATGACGGGATACGGAACGAGAGGGGTCCCGGCGGGCGGCGAGCCGACGTAGGCGGTACCGGCGGACGCGGAACCGGCGGTCCGGGAGCAAGTGGGCAGGGAGCAAGCGGACAGGGAGGAGGCGGACACGGAACGGGTGACGCGCCGGACCGCGCTCCAGGGCACGCCGAGCGACGCGGCGTGGTGGAACACGTCCCCGGCCCCGGCCGTGACGACCGGCGCACGGGCGACGACTCCGGCCGCGGCGGCACCGGCACCCGTGACACCGGCAGTCACGACACCGGCAGTCACGACACCGGGCAGGACGCTCCCCAGGTGACGGACGTGCCCGCCGCCCTCCTCGCACCCTCCTGAGTCAGGCTGGGTCGGGCCCCGTCAGGGTCCGGCCTGAGTCCGGCCTGAGTCTGGCCGCGCCCGCGTCCGGCCCGGCTCCGGCCCGGCTCCGGCCCTGACTCTGCTCCTGGCTCTGGTCTTGACCCCGGTCCCGGCCCGGCTCCCGGCCCGGGTCCGGGTCCGGGTCCGGCCTGGCTCCTGGACGAAGCCGCCCGACCGCCACACGGTCAGGCGGCTCGTTCTGGTTGGGGCGGGCCGAAGACGGGGTTTCAGAGAGCCGAAGAACGGCGAAAACAGGAATCGATCTTGCCGGGCGTGAGATCGCCGAAATACCGGGAAGATTCCACCCGTGGACCGACAGACACGTCCCTCCTTCGCGCCGGCCGACACCGGCCCCGGTGCAGACGCCGCGACCGACGCCATGACGGGCGCCGGGACACCCGCCCGCCGCCGGGGGCGCGGCTGGCGGGTGCTCGCCGGTCTGCTCGTCGTGATCGCCCTGCTCGTCGTCGGCGCCCGCCTGACCTGGTCCTGGATCGACCCGCTGGGCGACCAGACCATCGACAGGAGCGGGCCCGCCCTGCTGCGGTCGGTGCAGAACCTGAGCCGCTTCGAGGCCGCGACCGGTGAGTTCCAGGTCATCGTCGACCTGGAGAAGGACGCGAAGTTCCTGCCCGACGCCATCAAGGGCAGCCGGACGCTGTTCGTCGGTGCCGGCAGCGTCGACGCGTACGTAGAGTTCTCGGGCCTGCCGAAGGACGCGCTCACGGTCTCTCCCGACCGCACGGCGGTGACCGTACGGCTGCCGCACGCCGAGTTGGAGAAGCCGAACCTCGACAACAAGCGGTCGTACGTGTTCGCGCAGGAGCGGGGCATCTTCGACCGCATCTCCGACCTGCTGTCGTCGTCGCCGCAGAACCAGCAGGAGCTGTACGTCCTGGCCGAACGCAAGATCGGCGACGCCGCCGCCGCCAGCGACCTGCGCTCCAGGGCCGACCAGAACACCAAGGCCATGCTGGAGGGCATGCTGAAGTCGCTCGGCTTCACCACCGTCACGATCAAGTACACCGGCGAGCCCTGACCCGTACGGCCCGCCTGTCAGCGCAGCGCGGCGAGAAGGTCGTCGGCGGCGGTGTAAGGGTCGGTCCCCGCGTCGAGCAGCCGCGTGGCCAGCGCGTCGAGGCGGTCGCCGTGCAGCCCGGCGAAGCGGGAGCGGAGCCTGGCGAGCGCGATGGCCTCGATCTCGTCGCGGGCACGGGCCAGCCGCCGCCTGCGCCCCTCGCCCGACTCGTCCAGGTACGCCTGGTGCTTGTCGAGCGCGGCCGTCAGATCGTCGACGCCCTCCTCCCTGGACGCGACCGTCGTGACGATCGGGGGACGCCACGGCGGCTCGGCGAGCCCCGTCATGTTCCGCAGCTCGCGCACCGTCGCCTGGACGCCGTCCCGGTCGGCCTTGTTCACCACCAGCACGTCGGCGACCTCCAGGATGCCCGCCTTCGCCGCCTGCACGCCGTCACCCATGCCGGGGGCGAGGATGACGACGGTGGTGTCCGCCAGCCGGGCGACGTCCACCTCGGCCTGACCGACGCCGACCGTCTCGACGAGGATCACGTCGCAGCCGGCGGCCTCCAGCACCCGCAGCGCCTGCGGCGTGGCCCACGCGAGCCCGCCCAGGTGGCCCCGGCTGGACATGCTGCGGATGAAGACCTCCGGATCGGTCGCGTGCTCCTGCATCCGCACGCGGTCGCCGAGCAGCGCGCCGCCGGTGAACGGGCTGGACGGATCGACCGCCAGCACCCCCACCCTGCTGCCCCGTCTGCGGAACGCCCGGATGAGCATGCCGGTCGAGGTCGACTTGCCGACGCCGGGGGCGCCGGTCAGGCCGATCACCCGGGCGGTGTACGGCCGGGCCGCGCCGGTGGCGAGGTCGGCCATGACCTCGCGCAGGACACGGTTCGCTCCCGGCGGTTCCGCCCCGCCTTCACCACCGGCACGCGCGGCGTTCCCTGCGGCGTTCCCTGTGGAGTACTCCGCGATGTTCTCCGCGGCGTTCTCGACGAGCGAGATCAGCCGGGCCACCGCCCTCGGCCGTCCCAGCCGCACCTGGGCGGCCAGCTCCCGGACGTCCACGTTCGCTCCGTTCCCCGGTCAGGCCGTGGGCGCGGGGACCCGGATGATCAGCGCGTCGCCCTGGCCGCCGCCGCCGCACAGCCCGGCCGCGCCGAGGCCGCCGCCGCGCCTGCGCAGCTCGTGGGCCAGGGTCAGCACGATGCGGGCGCCGGACGCGCCGATCGGGTGGCCGAGCGCGATGCCGCCGCCGTTGACGTTGACCTTGTCGAGCGGGACGCCGAGCTCCTTCACCGACTGCAGCACGACCTGGGCGAACGCCTCGTTGATCTCCAGCAGGTCGAGGTCGTCCACGCCGATCCCCTGCTTGGCCAGCGCCTGGCCGATCGCGTTGGCGGGCTGCGACTGGAGCGAGTTGTCCGGCCCGGCCACGTTGCCGTGCGCGCCGATCTCGGCCAGCCACTCGAGGCCCAGCTCCTCGGCTTTGGCCCGCGACATCACGACGACGGCGACGGCGCCGTCGGAGATCTGCGAGGCGGACCCGGCCGTGATCGTGCCGTCCTCGGTGAACGCCGGCCGCAGCTTCGCCAGGGACTCCGCCGTGGTGTCCCCGCGGATGCCCTCGTCGGCCGAGAACAGGACCGGCTCCCCCCTTTTCTGCGGCAGCGTCACCGGGACGATCTCGTCGTCGAACAGGCCCTTCTCGGTGGCCTCGGCGGCGCGCTGGTGTGAGCGCGCGGAGAAGGCGTCCTGCTCCTCACGGGTCAGGCCGAGCCTCGCGTTGTGGCGCTCGGTGGACTCCCCCATCGCGACCTGGTCGAACGCGTCGGTCAGGCCGTCGTACGCCGTCGAGTCCAGGATCCCGGCGCCGCCGTACTTCACGCCCTTGCGCAGGCCGGGCAGCAGGTGCGGCGCGTTCGTCATCGACTCCATGCCGCCCGCGACCACGACGTCGAACTCGCCCGCGCGGATGAGCTGGTCGGCCAGCGCGATCGCGTCCAGCCCCGAGAGGCAGACCTTGTTGATGGTGAGGGAGGGCACGGTCATGGGGATTCCGGCCTTCACCGCGGCCTGGCGGGAGGGGAGCTGCCCGGAGCCCGCCTGGAGCACCTGACCCATGATCACGTACTGGACCTGGTCCGGGGAGACGCCCGCCCGCTCCAGCGCCGCTTTTATCGCGATTCCGCCCAGCTCGACGGCCGACAGGCCGGACAGTGAGCCGAGAAGGCGTCCGATGGGCGTGCGTGCTCCGGCGACGATGACGGAACCAGACATTTCGAGACCCTCCACTGCGAGATCAGGGCAACGGTGTCACCATACCCAGGAGTAGTTGGGTCGCCCGGATGCGGGCGCGGCGAAGGGACCTGCGATGCTCCTGCGAATCGACCACGTGGGCGTGGCCTGCCACAACCTCGAAGAGAAGATCGAGTTCTACGAGTCGGTCTTCGGGCTGACCGTCGTCAGCCGGGAGGTGAACGAGGAGCAGGGCGTCCGGGAGGCGATGCTGCACGTCGCCGACGGCGACCAGGGCGCGTCGTACGTCCAGCTCCTCGAACCGCTGCACCCCGACACAGCCGTGGGCAAGTTCCTCGCCAAGCGGGGCGAGGGCGTGCATCATATCGGGTACGGCGTGGCGGACGTCACCAAAGCCCTGGAGGAAATCGGAGCGAAGGGCGTACGCCTGGTCGACGAGCGGCCCAGGCACGGCTCGATGGGAGCTTCGATCGCGTTTCTGCATCCCAAGGACGTGGGAGGGGTTCTCACCGAGCTTGTCGAGTCGTCCAAGCGTTAAGTAAACGCAAGAAACGTTCATACGTAACAAGTCGCGCAGAAAGTCGGAGGGGGCCGCCAACGCGGCAGTACCGGAGTACGCTGGCGTTCATCACCGGACGTGGATGCCAATGCCGGCTCCTCGCCTCGGAACCGACCCCCCCGTCCGGCCCCTGTAGCCGTCTCGACAACCAGGATCGAGCCTCATGCAGTCCGACATCGACGCCCAGCTCAACAACTTCTTCGAGGATGCCCCTTCCCGCGAATTCGACGTGGTGCTCCGGGGTTATGACCGGCACCAGGTCCACGACCACCTGAAGACGCTCGACACCGAACTGCGTCAGGCCAAGGAGCAGGTCAGCGGGCTTCAGCGGGAGCTCTCCGACTCCCAGCGCCAGCTCCAGGAGCAGGAGCGCCCCACCTACTCGGGTCTCGGCGCCCGCATCGAGCAGCTGCTGCGGCTGGCGGAGGAGCAGGCCACCGAGCTGGTGCAGGCGGCCAGGTCGGAGGCGAACGAGATCCGCGCCGCCGCCAAGGTGGACGCCGCAGACCTGCGGGCGGCGGCGGAGAACGAGGCGGCGGAGAAGCGGGCGCTGGCCACTCGCGAGGTCGAGGAGATGCGCAGCACCGCCGACCGCGACGCCGAGGAGATCCGCTCCACCGCGCGGCGCGAGTCCGACGAGCTGACCGCGACGACCGAGCGCGAGGTCGCCAAGATCCGCGCCACCGCCGACCACGAGGTCGCCGAGAAGCGGGCCGACGCCGAGCGGGAGATCGCCAAGCTGCGCACCACGACCGAGCGCGAGGTCGCCCAGCTGCGGGCGTCGACCAAGCGCGAGCGCGACGAGGTGCTCACCACGGCCAAGCGCCAGGCGGACGAGATGCGGGCACAGGCGCAGCGGATCCTCGAGGAGTCGGAGGCCAAGCGGGCCCAGGACGAGGCGGAGTTCGAGATCCAGCTCGCCGCCCGGCGCGAGGACGCCGAGCGCCAGGAGGCCGAGCGGCACGCCACCGCCCAAGCCAACACCCAGAAGCTGGTCGCCGAGGCCGAGCAGCGCGCCGCCACCGCCGAGCAGCGGGCCGCAAAGGCCACGCAGCAGGCCGAGCAGACCCGCCGCGAGGCCGACACCCACGCCAAGCAGCTGCTGGCCAACGCGCGCAAGAACGCCGACCAGCTCGTGGCGGAGGCCAAGACCAGCGCCGACACGATAGTGACCGACGCCAAGAACGAGGCCGAGCGCACCCGAACGGCGATGCAGCGCCAGGTGGACGAGCTCACCCGCCAGCGCGACAGCATCACGAGCCACCTCGCCCAGCTCCGTCAGCTGCTCGGCGGCGCCCCGCTGCCGGGCATGGAGGCCGAGCCGGCCCCGGTCACCGCGGCCCCGGCGAAGCCCGCCCTGTCGGCCGCTCCGCCCATCGCGGACAAGCCGGTCGTGTCCGCCGCGCCGGCGGAGCCGATCAGCTCGACCAAGCGCGACGACGACTCGGAGTGGTGGCAGGAGTAGATCACCGGCACATTCGGGGAGTCCGCCGAGGCCGTACGACGGCCGGGCGACAGTGACGGCTAGGAGCGGGGCCCGGCGATCATCGCCGGGCCCCGTTCCGCGTCACCAGGGCGTCACGCGATGGGAGTCACGCGCGGGCCGGGCTCTCACCCGAGCGGACGGCGATCAGGGCGCGAGGGATTTGACGAACTCGGCGACGACGCGGTTGAACGCCTCGGGCTGCTCGATGGCGGACAGGTGGCCCGCCTTCTCGATGACGGCGAGCCGCGCCTCAGGGACGGCCTCCGCCATCGCCCGCGCGTCCGCGAGCGGCGAGATCTCGTCCTCGTCGCCCACGACCACCAGCGCGGGCACCGTCAGGGACCGGAGCGTGCCGAACGCGTCGGGCCGGGCGGCCATCGCCCGCTGGGCCCAGGCGACCGCCGCGGGGGGCGCCGCCTGCATGAGCCCGCGGACCCTCCCGAGGACCATTCCCCTGCGCTCCCTGGTGGTCGCGCCGACCAGCGTGGGCAGCCCGTCGAGCAGGACGCCGGTGTCGCCCGCCAGGACGGCCGCGGCGATCCGCTCCCGGTTGGCCCGCACCGGCTCCGGGTCGGCCTGCGCCTTGGTGTCGGCGAGGATCACCCCGAGCACCCGCTCGGGATGGCGGCGGCACAGCGCCATGGTCACGTAGCCGCCCATCGACTGGCCGCCGACCACCGCGCGGTCGACGCCCTCCTCGTCGAGCAGCCGCACGACGTCGTCGGCCATCGCGTCGACCGAGGGCTCGTCGTCGCCGAGGAGCGTGCCGCCGAAGCCGCGCAGGTCAGGAGTGATCACGCGGCAGAAGGGCGCGAGTCCCTCCCGCTGGGCGAGCCACATCGCCGAGGACAGCGGAAACGCGTGGAGCAGGACGACAGGCAGGCCGCTTCCTGCGGATCGCGAGTAGAGCTGCATCAGCTCACGGTAACGCGCGGCACACCTCCGGCCGCCCTTCGTCACCGATTCGCGACCTGGCGCGACCACACGCCGCGGCGCACGCGCGGGCGGCGGGTCACACGGTGGTGGGCAGCGGCGCGGCGGCGGGGTTCAGGCGCTTGACGACCTCGTCGAGCACGACGCGCACGTACGGCTCGCCGACCCACAGGTGCTTGGCCCCCTCGACGCCGATGACCTCTGCCTGCGGCGCCGCGGCGAACCGCCGTGCGGCCTCCTCGGGGCGCAGGTAGTCGTCCAGCTCGGGAACCAGGGCCACCAGCGGGCGGCCGAACTCGCCCCAGGCGGCGACGTCCTCGTCCCCGGCCCGCTTCAGCGGCGGCGACAGCAGGATCGCGCCCCGTACGAGCGGGTCGCGGCCCCACCGCAACGCGAGTTCGGTGCCGAACGACCAGCCGAGCAGCCACGGGTTCGGCAGGTCGTGAAAGTCGGCGTACTCCAGGGCGGCGGCCACGTCCCACCGCTCCCCCTCGCCCTCGTCGAACGCCCCCTGCGAGGTGCCCCGGTCGGAGGTCGTGCCGCGCGTGTTGAAGCGCAGCACGGCGATGCCGGCGAGCGCGGGCAGCCGGTACGACGCCTTGCGCAGCACGTGGCTGTCCATCATGCCGCCGTGGGTGGGCAGGGGGTGCAGGCAGACCAGCGTGGCCGCGGGCGGCCCGGTCTCGGGCAGCGCCAGCTCGCCGACGAGGGTCAGCCCGTCCGCCGTGTGCAGCTCGATGTCCTCGCGCCGGGCAGGCAGCACCGTGGAGGCCCTGATGTCCATTCCCACCTCGTATACGTCGTGTCAGTAGCGGCTGCGGCCCGGGCCCCGGTTGACCCGGTTGCGCCAGCACGCGGTGTGCCAGTGCCGCCGCTCGTCCTCTCCCCCGGACCACGCCGGCCAGCTCACCACGTGCGGCAGCCCCGGCGTGATCTCCTGCTCGCAGCCCGGGCACCGGTACGCCTTGCCCTGGGTGGCCCCGGAGACGTTGCGCACAACCCATTCCCCGTCCGGCGCGCTCTCCACGCGGTCCACGCCCGAGACCGAAGCGCCGACCGGGCGTGCCGCACGGCCGTCCGGGCGTTCGAACGGGCCGCGGCGGCGGGCACGGCGGGGGCTCACGACGGGCGTCCTTCCGGGGAGTTCATGTCAGGCGGAACGGGAGATCCCGCCCCATTCTTCCAGCACCGGTTCGCCTTCGTACGCCGGGATGCTCGTCACACCGGTCAGGCCCGGCGGCGGGGCGGTCACGCGAACACGTCGCGCTCCGGTGGACAGTGCCGCAGAACGGCTCCGGCTCTCCGGAAGCCCGATAGGGTTGACGCTCATGCGGCTGGTCATCGCGCGGTGCAGCGTCGATTACGTGGGACGGCTGACGGCTCACCTTCCCATGGCGCCCCGGCTCATCCTGATGAAGGCGGACGGCAGCGTGTCCATCCACGCCGACGACCGGGCGTTCAAGCCACTGAACTGGATGAACCCGCCCTGCAAGGTCCGCGAGGAGACGATCGACGGCGTCCTCACCTGGTCGGTGGTGCACGGCAAGACCGGCGAGAAGCTGGTGCTGACCATCGAGGAGGTCATGCACGACTCCAGCCACGAGCTCGGCGTCGATCCGGGGCTGCGCAAGGACGGCGTCGAGGCGCACCTGCAGGAGCTGCTGGCCGAGCACATCACCACGCTCGGGGACGGCTGGACGCTGGTGCGCCGGGAGTACATGACCGCCATCGGGCCGGTGGACATCCTCTGCCGCGACCATCTCGGCGGTGCGGTGGCGGTGGAGATCAAGCGGCGCGGCGACATCGACGGCGTGGAGCAGCTCACCCGCTATCTCGAACTGCTCAACCGCGACCCTCGCCTGGCGCCCGTGAAGGGAATCTTCGCCGCCCAGGAGATCAAGCCGCAGGCGCGCGTGCTCGCCGCCGACCGCGGCATCGACTGCGTCACGCTCGACTACGACGGCCTGCGCGGCATCGAGCCGGAGAACCCCACGCTTTTCTAGACTCTTTCTAGAGCCTCCCTAGACCCTTTCCAGCGAACCGGGGAGACCGGTGCCAGGATCCTCCGCGCCCACACCCCGGCTCGCCCCGGGCCTGGTCGCCCCAGGTAGGAGGGGTGGAGGGCGCGCGAAGGGCCCGGTCTCGGAACGCATCCCCGCACGGCACGCGGCGGGCCTCGGCCGCCGCTCGCCGCCGTGCTGACGACCGCCTCGCCCCTGCGCGGCCCGAAATCGCAGATGCAATTGCATCTGTACCGGTTCACACCTATTGCTAATAGTCGTGATGATTGATGCTTATGTCAAGCCATTCGGCCGGTTTAGCATGTTCCTAAATCAGCTAATTCCCAGCACTTCCACTAAAAGGATCTTGCGTTCATAATGGGGAGTTCTGGGGGACTATGAGAGCGCGAGGTGAAGAGTGGCGGGACGGGACTATCGGGGGATGTCGGCTGCCGAAAGGCTGGCAGACAGGCGGGAACGGCTCATAACAGCCGCCTACTCCTTGTTCGCTCACCCCGGCTTCCACTCCACCACCATCGAGCGGCTCTGCGCGACCGCGCGTATCTCCAACCGCGCCTTCTACGAATGCTTCTCCAGCCGCGAGGACCTGATGCGGGCGGTTTATGACCGGTGCATCGAGGAGACTCTGGCCTCGGTGGGCGAGGCCATCGAGAAGGCCCCGCCCACGCTCGACGACCGCATCGTCGCGGGCATCGCCGAGTATGTCCGCTTCGTCACCGCGGACACGCGGCGCGCCCGGGTGATGCACCTGGAGGTACGGCGGGCCGGCAACGTGCTGAGCGGGGCCCGGCAGCAGGCCGTGGCCGCCTTCACCAAAATCATCGAGAGCTCGGCGCGGGGCGCGGGCCGCACGCCTCCCCTGGACCTCCACCTGCTGGCGCTCGGGCTGATCGGCGCGATCACCGAGTTGCTGATCGAGTGGGTGCTGAGCGACCCCGCCCCGCCCACCGACGAGCTCGTGGAGGCCTGCGTGTTCATCTTCCGCCGCACCTTCGCGGCGGACGGAACCCAGACGGCCTCCGCTTACTGAGGCGGCGGACGGCGGCTACGCTGAGCGGCATGACCCGAGCCGACAACGACAGTCCGGTCGTCCTGTCCAAGATCTACACCCGTACGGGAGACGACGGCACGACCTCCCTCGGCGACATGAGCCGCACCCGCAAGACCGATGCCCGCCTGGCCGCGTACGCCGACGTCGAGGAGGCCAACGCGGCGATCGGGGTCGCCCTGTCCACCGGCGGCCTGCCGCAGGACGTGGTGGCGGTGCTGGGCAGGGTGCAGAACGAGTTGTTCGACGTGGGCGCGGACCTGTGCAATCCCGTCGCGGATGATCCCGCGGGGATCGAGTACGTTCCGCTGCGGGTGGAGGAGTCCTACATCGCCTGGCTCGAAGAGCAGTGCGACCGGTTCAACGCGACCCTCAAGCCGCTGCGCAGCTTCATCCTGCCCGGCGGGGCCCCCGCCACGGCCTTCCTCCACCTCGCCCGCACGGTCGTCCGCCGGGCCGAGCGGATGGCCTGGGCGGCGCTGGAGGCGCACGACGACGTCAATCCCCTGACCGCCAAGTATCTGAACCGCCTGTCGGACCTGATGTTCATCCTGTGCCGGGTGGCCTCCGCCGGCGACGACGTCCTCTGGAAGCCCGGCGCCACCCGCTGAGAACAATCGAGGGGCGCGCCGCCGATCTGGACTGAGGAGCCGCGCGGGAGCGAAGCGACCAAGCGGCGACGAGGGCTGTCCCTGCTGGCGCGCCTTCGGCACGACCCGGCGGGTGTGAGCGCCCCGAGCGCGGTGCCGAAGGCACCGCAATTCTACGCGGCGTCGAGGTGGGCGCTGGGCGGGGCGGATTCGAGCCAGGCGAGGAAGCCGGTCAGGGCGTCCTCGCTCATCGCCAGGCACAGCGGGCCGGCCATGACGGGCCGGGTGGCGCTGGCGGCCGAGCGGTCCGCCGAGCAGACGACGGTCCAGTAGCCGGCGGGCCCCTCACCCGAGCCGAGCATCCTCCGGCTGGAAACTGTGAGGCCGCGCCTCGCGATCGCGTGGCGCGGCCTCAGGCCGAGTCCCAGGAACGGGATCCAGTGCAGTTCTCCCCCTACGTAGCGGGCGACCCCGCTTTTCCAGCCTCCCCGGCGGTCGCGTACCCGGCACACGATCGTGCCCCGGGCCCGGGCCAGGGCGAAGCCCCGGAGGACGAGGAGTGCGAGCACGGCGACAACGCCCGTGAGAACCTCAAGCGCCGCCACTGCCGCCTCCTCTGCCGTATCAGACCTCTTCGCCGGCCGCCCGCAGCCGGGCAGCCGCGCGCCTGGCCTTGTGCCGCGCGTCCGCGTCCTCCTGGTCGGCCTCGATCGAGGCCTGCGCACGCTGCAACGCGTCCTTGGCCCGTGCGACGTCGACCTCGGAGCCGAGCTCGGCCTTCTCCGCCAGGATCGACACGTCGTTGTTGGCGACGGAGATGAACCCGCCGTGCACCGCCGCGACGAGGTCGGCGCCGCCGTCACGCTTGACGCGCAGCACCCCGCCCTCGACGAGGACACCGAGCACAGGAGCGTGTTCCGGCATAATACCGATCTCGCCGTCCACGGTCTTGGCAATGACCATGTCGGCCTCGCCCGTCCAGAGCTCACGTTCCGGCGAGACGACGCCCACGCGAAGCTTTGCCACTTCTCAGCTCCCTTTCGACGGACGCCCGCACGGCCCGGCGGAAGCCGGGCCGTGCAGGCGCCGAAGGTGTCCTAGCGCTCGAGTTCCTTCGCCTTGGCGATGGCCTGCTCGATGCCACCGACCATGAAGAAGGCCTGCTCGGGCAGGTGGTCGTACTCGCCGGCGCACAGCCCCTTGAAGGAGGCGATGGTCTCGTCCAGCGGGACGAACTCGCCCGGCTGGCCGGTGAACGCCTCGGCGGCGTACATCGGGTGGGACAGGAACCGCTCGATGCGGCGCGCCCGCTGAACGGTGACCCTGTCCTCTTCGGAAAGTTCGTCGATGCCCAGGATGGCGATGATGTCCTGCAGTTCCTTGTACTTCTGCAGGATCCGCTTGGTCTCCTGGGCGACCGCGTAGTGCTCGTCACCGATGATCTGCGGGTCGAGGATCCGCGAGGAGGAGTCGAGCGGGTCCACCGCGGGGTAGATGCCCTTCTCCGAGATCGGCCGGGACAGAACGGTCTGCGCGTCGAGGTGCGCGAACGCGTTGTGCGGGGCCGGGTCGGTGATGTCGTCCGCGGGCACGTAGATCGCCTGCATGGAGGTGATCGAGTGACCGCGGGTGGAGGTGATGCGCTCCTGGAGCACGCCCATCTCGTCGGCGAGGGTCGGCTGGTAACCCACGGCGGACGGCATACGGCCGAGCAGCGTGGAGACCTCCGAGCCCGCCTGGGTGAAGCGGAAGATGTTGTCGATGAACAGCAGCACGTCCTGCTTCTGCACGTCGCGGAAGTACTCCGCCATGGTCAGAGCCGACAGCGCCACCCGCAGACGGGTGCCCGGGGGCTCGTCCATCTGGCCGAAGACGAGGGCGGTGTCCTTGAGGACGTCCGCCTCCTCCATCTCCAGCCACAGGTCGTTGCCCTCACGGGTGCGCTCGCCGACGCCCGCGAACACCGAGGTGCCCGAGAACTTCAGCGCGACGCGGCGGATCATCTCCTGGATCAGAACGGTCTTGCCGACGCCCGCGCCGCCGAACAGACCGATCTTGCCGCCCTTCACGTACGGCGTGAGCAGGTCGATGACCTTGATGCCGGTGGGCAGCATCTCCGTACGGGCCTCGAGCTGGTCGAAGGCCGGGGCCGGACGGTGGATCGGCCACCGCTCGCTGACCTGGATGGAGGCCTTGTCCGCGTCGAGCGGCTCGCCGAGGGCGTTCCACACGTGGCCCTTGACGGAATCGCCGACGGGCACCGAGATGGCGACGCCCGTGTCGGTGACCGCCGCGCCGCGGACCAGGCCGTCGGTGGGCTGCATGGAGATGGCCCGGACGATGTTGTCGCCGAGGTGCTGGGCGACCTCCATCGTCAGGGTCTTGGTCTCGCCGGCGAGAGCGACGTCGACGGTGAGGGCGTTGTAGATGTCCGGCATGGCCTCGACGGGGAACTCCACGTCGACGACCGGACCGGTGACGCGGGCGACACGGCCCACGGTGGTCTCAACAGTCTGTGCGGTCATTTCACTCTTTCCCCGCTGCGGCGTCAGCCAGCGCGTTCGCGCCACCGACGATCTCGCTGATTTCCTGGGTGATCTCGGCCTGGCGCGCCTGGTTCATCTGCTGGGTGAACACGCGGATGAGTTCGTTGGCGTTGTCGGTGGCCGACTTCATCGCACGGCGCCGGGCGGCGTGCTCGGACGCGGCCGACTGGAGCAGCGCGTTGTAGATACGCGACTCGATGTACCGCGGCAGCAGCGTGTCGAGCACATCACCGGCCGTCGGCTCGAACTCGTAGTACGGCGGGATGCCCTCCGAGGGCGTCTCCGTCTCCTCGACCTCGAGCGGCAGGATCCGCTTGACGATCACGTTCTGCGTCAACATCGAGACGAACCCGGTGTAGACGACGTGGATCTCGTCGATCCCGTCCTCCACCTTGAACGACTCGATGAGCGCGTCGGCGATCTCCTTGGCGTCGGCGTACGACGGTTTGTCGGAGAAGCCGTCCCACTCGCCGAACATCTCCCGGCTGCGGAAGCGGTGCCAGGTGAGGCCCTTGCGGCCCACGACGTACGGCTTCACGGTCAGGCCGCGGCCGGTCAGGTGGCCCTTCAGCGCCTCGGCCTCACGGAGGATGTTGGCGTTGTAGCCGCCCGCGAAGCCGCGGTCGCTGGTGACGATCAGGACGCCCGCGCTGGCGGGCCGCTCCTTGGCCACCGTGAGCGGGTGGTCGACGCCCGCGGTGTGCGTCAGGACCGCCGACACCGCGTGAGTGATCTCCCGCTCGTACGGCACGGCCGCCTGCATCCGCTGCTGCGCCTTGACGATGCGCGACGAGGCGATCAGCTCCTGCGCGCGGGTGATCTTCGCGGTGGACTTGACCGACCTGATCCGCCGCCGCAGCAGTCTCAGCTGGGCACCCATGGGCTACTTCGCCTCGGCCTTGCGGACGTGCCTGACGACCTTCTCCTGGCCGACCTGGCTGGCGTCCAGCGCCTCCACCGGCTCATCCCGGACGAGCAGCTCGCCACTGGAGGTGGTGAAGCCCTTCTTGAACTCCGTGATGGCGTCCTTGAGAGCGGTCACCGTGTCGTCCGCCAGCTCCCGGGTCTCCCGGATGCTGTCGAAGACGCCCTTCTGGGCGGACCCGAGGTAGTCGAGGAACTCGGCCTCGAAGCGCCGGACGTCCTCGATCGGCACGTCGTCGAGCTCGCCGGTGGTGCCGGCCCAGACCGAGACGACCTGCTTCTCGACCGGGAACGGGCTGTACTGCGGCTGCTTCAGCAGCTCGACCAGGCGGGCGCCACGCTCCAGCTGGGCGCGGGAGGCCGCGTCCAGGTCGGAGGCGAAGGCCGCGAAGGCCTCCAGGTCGCGGTACTGCGACAGCGACAGGCGGAGCGTGCCGGCCACCTTGCGCATCGCCTTGACCTGGGCGGAGCCGCCGACTCGGGAGACCGAGACACCGACGTTGATCGCCGGGCGGACACCGGCGTTGAACAGGTCGGTCTCCAGGAAGCACTGGCCGTCGGTGATGGAGATGACGTTGGTCGGGATGAACGCCGACACGTCGTTGCCCTTGGTCTCGATGATCGGCAGACCGGTCATCGAGCCGCCGCCCATGTCGGCCGAGAGCTTGGCGCAGCGCTCCAGCAGACGCGAGTGGAGGTAGAAGACGTCGCCGGGGAACGCCTCACGGCCCGGCGGACGGCGCAGCAGCAGCGACACGGCGCGGTAGGCGTCGGCCTGCTTGGTCAGGTCGTCGAAGACGATCAGCACGTGCTTGCCCTGGTACATCCAGTGCTGGCCGAGGGCCGAACCGGTGTACGGGGCGATGTACTTGTAGCCCGCCGGGTCGGACGCGGGAGCGGCGACGATGGTGGTGTACTCCATCGCGCCCGCCTCCTCCAGACGCCCGCGGACCTGGGCGATCGTGGAGCCCTTCTGGCCGACGGCGACGTAGATGCAGCGAACCTGGCGGTTCGGGTCGCCGGAGAGCCAGTTCTCCTTCTGGTTGAGGATCGTGTCGACCGCGATCGCGGTCTTGCCGGTGCCGCGGTCGCCGATGATCAGCTGGCGCTGGCCGCGGCCGATCGGCGTCATGGCGTCGATCGCCTTGAGGCCGGTCTGCAGCGGCTCCTTCACCGGCTGGCGCTGGACGACCGAGGGGGCCTGCAGCTCCAGGGCGCGGCGCGCCTCGGCCTGGATCGCGCCCTTGCCGTCGAGAGGGTTGCCCAGGGGGTCGACCACCCGGCCGAGGAAGTCGTCGCCCACCGGCACCGACAGGACCTCGCCGGTCCGCCGGACCTGCTGGCCCTCCTCGATGCCGCTGAAGTCGCCCAGGACGACCGCGCCGATCTCGCGCACGTCGAGGTTCAGCGCCAGGCCGCGGGTGCCGTTCTCGAACTCCAGCAGCTCGTTCGCCATCGCCGAGGGCAGACCGGAGACATGGGCGATGCCGTCGCCGGCGTCGACGACGGTCCCGATCTCCTCGCGCGCTGCACCTTCCGGCTCGTACGCCTGGACGAAGCGCTCAAGGGCGTCCCGGATCTCGTCCGGCCGGATCGTAAGCTCCGCCATCTCTTTCTTGTCTCCCTATTCGCCTCAGCCGGCCAACCGGCGGCGGACTTCTTCGATACGTCCGGCGATCGTGGTGTCGATGTAGTCGTCTCCGACCCTCACGGAGAACCCACCGAGCACCTTCGGGTCCACCTCGACGTTCAGGTGGACGTCTCGCCCGTAGGTGACTCGCAGCCAGGCCGCGAGCCGCTGCTTCTGCTGCTGCGTGAGCGGGACCGCGCTGCGGACCACGCCGACGAGGCGCTCGCGCGACCGCGCGACGATCCAGCCGAACTGCTCCAGCGCCGTCTCCAGGCTACGTCCTCGCGGGTGCACAACCGCCTGCGTGACGAGCCGTACGGTGGAGGGCGCGGCCTTTCCGCCGAGCAGCGTGGCGAGCAGTCCGCTCTTGCGCTCGGCCGGGATGGCCGGGTCGCTGAGCGCGCGGCGCAGCTGCGGGTTGGCGGCGAGGATGCGGCCGAAGCGGAACAGCTCGTCCTCGACGTCGTCGAGGCGGCGCTCCGACTCGGCCTCGGCTGCGGCGGACATCACGCCGACGCGCTCCAGGGCGTCCGGCAGGTCGCCGGCCCTGGACCACCTGGCGCTGACGGCGGCCGCCGCGATCTCCGCGGTGGCGTCGCCGACCTTGCCCGCCAGCAGGGAGCGCAGCACGCTCTCCTTCTGCCCAGCCGGACGGGAGGCGTCCGAGAGCCCCCGCCGCAGCCCGTGCTCACGGTCGAACAGGTCGGCGACGGCGAACAGCTCCTCGGCGAGGGCACCGAGGTCGGCGGCCGCGGCGGCGGTGTTGAACCGCTCCTCGACCTCCGCGAGGGCGGTCCTGCTGAGGCCGCGCATCAGCGGACCGCCTCCGGACGCGCCTCGATCTCCTCGAGGAACCGGTCGACGACGCGGCGCTGGCGGGCCTCGTCCTCCAGCGACTCGCCGACGATCCGGCTCGCCAGCTCGGTGGACAGGCGCCCGATCTCACCGCGCAGCTGGGTCAGCGCCTGCTGGCGGTCGGCCTCGATCTGCGCGTGGGCGGTCTCGATGATGCGCCGCGCCTCGGTCTGGGCCTCCTCGCGGAGCTCCGCCTTGATCGCGGCGCCCTGCTCGCGGGCCTCCTCGCGCAGGCGGGCCGCCTCCTGGCGGGCCTCCGCGAGCTGGGCCCGGTACTGCTCCAGAGTGCGCTGGGCTTCGGCCTGGGCGTCCTCGGCCTTCTTGATGCCGCCCTCGATAGCCTCGGTCCGCTCGGCCAGCGTCTTCTGGATGCGCGGGGTGAGGATCTTTCCGACGACAATGAAGACGACGAGGAAGGCGAAGCTGCCGACGACCAGTTCGTAGGCGTGCGGGATGAGCGGATTCTCCGCTCCCTCGGCCGCGAGGACCGTAGCTGCCAGAGTCATGGGGTGCAGCCTTCCTTATGGTCGTCTTACTTGATGCCCTGGAAGATGAACGGCGCGACGAGGCCGATGAGAGCCAGCGCCTCGGTGAGGACGAAGCCGAGGAGCATGTTCTGGCGGATGAGTCCGTACGCCTCCGGCTGGCGCGCGATGGCCTGCACGCCCTGACCGAAGATGATGCCCACGCCGATGCCGGGGCCGATGGCGGCAAGGCCGTAACCGATGGCGGTGACGTTGCCGGAGACCTCAGCGAGAACGCTCATTGCTTGATTCCTTTACTGGTCGGCCGGTGAGTGGTTCACCGGTCTGGTCTACGTCAGTGGGGACTCGATGTTCTGGGATGCGCGCTGCCTGGTGCCCAGCGCTCTGTGGTGCTCAGTGCTCGGGGTGCAGCGAGCCGCCGATGTACATGGCGGCGAGCAGCGTGAAGAGGAACGCCTGCAGGAACTGGATGAACATCTCGAAGCCGGTCATCACGATCGCCATGATCACGCCGACCAGGCCGAGTCCCGCGCCGAGAGGCGTCAGCTTCTCAAAGAGGAACCAGAAACCGACGGCGCTGAAGAACGCCAGGATCATGTGGCCCGCGAACATGTTCGCGAAGAGTCGGACGGCGTGCGTGAACGGCGCCAGGATCAGGTTCGACACGAGCTCGAGCGGGGACAACAGCAAGTAAATCGGCTTCGGCAGTCCCGGCGGGAACATCATGTTCTTGAAGTAGCCGCCCAGGCCCTGGTGCTTGATGCCGAGGTAGATCTTGATCACGTAGACCACGACCGCGAACACGATCGCGAACGCGATGTGCGAGGGCACCGGGACCTGGATCAGCGGGACGACGCCGAAGAGGTTCCACAACAGGATGAGGAAGAACATGCTGAGGAGCATCGGCATCCACCGCTCGGCGTCCTTGCCGAGGAAGGGGCGGGCGACCTGGTCACGAACGAACTGGTAGCCCATCTCGCCGACGTTCTGCATTCCCCGGGGCACGAGCTTGGGATTGGCGAAGGCGCTCCACGCGAGCGCGCAGACCAGGATGGCGCCGATCAGGGCGAACACCACAGGCTTGGTCAGCCAGGCCGGCGCGCCGTCGTACAGCGGCGGGAAATCAAAGATGGACGGCCCCGGCGCCTGGAAGTTGTCCTCGGCGACGAGCACAAGGGGGGTCACCTGGTCACCTCGCCTACCCGCTTGGGGCCGAATGCCCGAAGCATGTGCTTGTTCGTCCGTTCGCTACGCTCGCGCACGGGCGTTCCCTTCAGAGTGATCGATCGACAGAAGAGCGTGGGAACCGGGCCGGTTCTCAGCGGCAGTGCTTCCAATAGACGAGGTAGCCCGCGAGTACGACCCCAACAATGACGCCTATGGGGATGAACGCGTAAACGCCGGTCCACCGGCTCAGCAACCAGCCGAGGCCGCCCCACACCAGAATCCCGGACAGCAGATAGCTCGGGACGGACCAGGCGGCGTCGGCGAAGTCGCGGCCGTCGGTCTCGGGCCTGCGCTCCTGTTCGCTCATCGCGCCACGACGATAGCAGGAGCCATGCGGACTAGTCATATCGGGCTGCCCCGTACGCATGGTCATCCGCGACCCTGCCCGGGAACCTTGGTCTCAGGCTCCACGTAAAGCATCTTGAGTTTCATGAATCCGCGCATCTCACCGGCGGTCCACGCGAGCGTGCAGCAGATGACGCTCAGCGCGAACAGGCGGGAGTCGAACGCGGTGACGCCGTCGAAGGCGAACATCAGGGCCATGACCGCGAGGATCTTGACGACGTAGCCCACCACTGCTGCCGTCATCATCGCCATGGGCGAGACCCGGCCGGCCCAGGAGACGACGACCAGGCCGACGGTGAAGAAGGCGGCGACGAGGACGAGACCGATGCCGGCGCCCAGAGCACCCTGCGCACCGGTCGCGACCGCCGCGACGACGACGGCGACGAGACCGACGATCAAGGTCGGCACGGCGGCGCCCTTGAGCACGCGCACGTCGTTGGCCTGCATCGGAACTCCAGGATCGGTTGTCAAACGAGCGATTGCTACCTGCCGGGGCGTCGTGTGCCTGGCCCCTTGCTAGTGAAAGCTATCACAAGCCTCGGAGTGCCACCTTTACCTGGCGTTTCTGCTGGTGCGGGCGCGCCGGGCCTGGCTCAGCGGAAGGTTTGCGCGTCCGTGCGGGAGGTCGTGGGCGGGATGGCTCCGGCGCCCGAGGGGCCCTGTCCGGGGTAGGGATTCCGGCCGTTCGCCGGAAGCCTCCCGGGCGCGGCCTGCCCCGGCACGACGGGGGACGCCTGGCCCGGGGCCACCTGACCTGCTCCGCCCTGGTTCGGGCTGGCCTGGTTCGGGCCGGCGGGAGCGGTCTGCCCGGGCGCGCCGGACGCGTGCCGCCCGGGAGTCAGGGGCGGAGCCGGCGGTGGGACGACGGGGTAGACGAGCGTGTCGTGCTCGGAGGTCATGGGGCGGGCGGGGCGTGGAGGGCTAACCGGGCCGGTGGGGCTGGCCGCGGCGGCGGCCGCGTGCGCGCCGGCCTTCTGGTCGCGCGCCAGGGTGCGGCGCGACCGCCACCGCGGCAGGCCCATGATGACCAGCACCGCCACCGCGAACACGATCGTCAGCGGGAACACGACGACCCCCACGCCGACGATCGACAGGCCGACGATCGTGAAGGCGAACAGGAACGTCCACGCGTACATGATCAGGACGCTGCGCCGGTGGGAGTGGCCGATGTCGAGCATCCGGTGGTGCAGGTGGCCGCGGTCGGGGGCGAACGGCGACAGCCCTGCCGACGTGCGGCGGACGACCGCCATTATCAGGTCGGCGAGGGGCAGGACCACGACGGCGATCGGCAGCACGAGCGGAAGGATCACCGGGAACTTGTTGATCTTTCCGGCGATCGCGTCCGGCTCGACCGACGACAGGATCGTGATCATCGAGGTGGCCAGCAGCAGGCCGATCAGCATCGCCCCGGTGTCACCCATGAAGATCTTGGCGGGGTGGAAGTTGTGCGGCAGGAAACCGGCGCACATCCCGATGAGGATCGCCGCGATGGCGGCCGTTCCGTTGATCCGCGAACCGCTCGCGGTCTGCTGGAGCACGATCGAGTAGGCGAAGGTCGCCGCGGCCGCGATCCCGACGATGCCCGCCGCCAGGCCGTCGAGGCCGTCGACGAAGTTCACCGCGTTGATCACGACGACCACGATCATGATCGTGAGGATCGTGTACAGGGTGGTGTCGAGCGCCTGCGACCCGCCCATGAACTGCGGCAGCGGGAGCCACTGGAGATACATGCCGAACTTGACGAGCACGGCTCCGGCCGCGACCTGGCCGCCGAACTTGACCAGCGCGTCCATGCCGAGCCAGTCGTCCAGGAAGCCGGTGACGACGATCAGGCCGCCGGCCGCCAGGAGGGCGAGCACCGTGTTGCCCGTCTGACCGCTGTCGAACGCGCCGCCGACGTACGGGAGGTTGGTCGCCACCAGCAGCGCCGCCGCCATCCCGCCGAACATCGCCAGGCCGCCCAGTCGTGGGGTGGGCACCTTGTGCACGTCCCGCTCCCGCACCTCGGGTGCGGCGCCGATGCGCAACGCGAACACCCGGACCGGCGGCACGAGCAGATACGTCACCGCTGCCGCCACGAGTGCCAAGAGGAGATATTCCCGCACGGACCTAGTTTCCTGGATAGGCGGTTCAGTTGTGACGGGCAAAAGACGCAGATCGCCCTATCCCTGGGGATATGCCGGATGCGCCGCGGTCAGCCCCTTTACCCGTTCGAGAACTGACGGTATCGCACCCAGCCGCCCAATGGCCCGGACGACGAGAGACCCGATCTCCTCCATTCCGGACGCGCCCATGCCTTCGGCGCCGCGTGAGAGGCAGCCGGACCCTGTCCCGAAGGGCGCCCGGGGGCGCCCTGTGGGCACCGGGAGGCACCAGGGGGCGCGGTCACGGTTCCAGGCGTACGGCCCTGGCCGGTGCGGCGGTCCGCGGGCCGCCCGGCCACGTGACGGGTGCCGGCGGGTGCCCGGAGGCACCGGCGGGCGTCAGGACGTGAACGCGTGCGGCGCGCTGGTCTTGCCGGGAATCCAGCGCGGCGTGTCCGCCGCCTGGTCGCTGATCGCCGTGAGCACCGCCTGGCGGTACATGCCCAGCCTGCTGCGCCACTCCGCGACGTCCTGGACGTACCGGCCGGCGACGGGCGCGTCCCAGACGTCCCTGCTGCGCGCCATCTCGTACGGCTTGTCGAGGGACTTGGTGAGCTGGTCCAGCAGCGGGACCACCTGCAGCCACAGGTCCACGAGCTTCTGGTACTCCGGGTTGAACACCCAGTGCGTCGGCTGCCCGCCGGGCGAGAGCAGGTCGGTGCTCGACGGCGCCGGCGGGGTCTCGCCGGGCTGCAGCGGGGTCGGCGCCGGGGGGTCGGCGTAGCTCACGATCGCGCCTCCTGTGCGGGGCCGGCGGGAACGCCGGCGATGGTGATCGCATGCCCTGCGGCACGGTGCCCGATACGGTTCCGGGCAGGGGACCAGGCCGCGGTCCCCCCGCCCGGCGACAGCGTCGTTAGTGCTCGCACGGTCAGTTCTCCGGGGTCGGCGGACCGGGGTCGACGGCCTCGACGCCTCCGGGAGGCCCGTCGGGCTGGATCTTCCTCGCCGCCCAGTCGCCCTCGCCCCACTCCCCCTCCGGAACTCTGACGTCCGGCATGTCGTGGGGAGCGATGTCGCGGTGATGGTCGGCCAGCATCTGCAGCGCCGCGTCGTCGTGCAGGTGACGCGCCGGATAGGTGAGCACCTCGCCGGGCTGCGTGGAGGCGACCGTCCGCGGATCGGCCCACGAGGAGCCGTCGCCCTCCCTGGCCCCGGCGCCCGTGTCGTCCCGGCCGTTACCGGTCACGCCCGTCCCGCTGCCGTCTCCCCCGCCCGGCCCGTGTCCGCCCCATCCCTGGCCACCCGCCGCTCCGTGGTCCCCCGCTCCCCGGCCGCCGGCCCCATGACGATCCGCCGGACCGCAGTCCCCCGCTCCTTGGCCACCCGCCGTGCCCTGATCACCCGCACCGTGCGTTCCGTGACCGTTTCCGTGACCACTCGCCGAGCCGTGACCACCCGTCTCGCCCTGGCCGCCGCCGCCGGTCCAGCCGGTGACACCGTGGCCGGCCGTCACGCCATGCCCGCCCGCGCCGGCATGCATCGCGCCGCAGGTGCAGCCCGGCCCGCCGATGGCGCCCCCAGGCGCCGCGCCGCAGGTGCAGGACATGCCGTGGGTCGTGTCCGAGGTCCCGGCGGAAGGGGCTGTGTCCACCGGCCGCGTCACGTCAACCGTCACCGCACCGCCGCCCCTGCCCGGGTGATCGGCCAGGCCGCCCGTGGCCGTGCCTTTGCCCGGGTGATCGGCCAGACCGCCCGTGCCTGTGCCCGTGCCACTGGCCGTGCCGTGCGCGGCGCCGCCCGTGCCCGTGTGACCCCTCTCCACACCGTCCATCGCGACACTGGACGTCGTGCCGTGCGTCCCACCGCTGCCGGTGCTCGCATGACCGCTGCCCGTATGACCGTTGCCCGTGCCCGTATGACCGCTGCCCGTGCTCGGGTGATCGGCCAAGCCGCCTGTGCCTGTGCCCGTGCCACTGGCCGTGCCGGTCGCGGTACCGGTGCCCGAATGATCGGTCAGGCCGCCGGTGCCTGTGCCCGTGCCACCGGCCGTGCCGGTCGCGGTACCGGTGCCGGCGCCTGCCGGACCGTTGTCCGGCCTGTTCATCTCGAGCCTGTTCATCTCGAGGCTCGCCGTCGTGCCGTTCGTCGCCCCGCTACCGGTGTCGGCGTAACTGGTGTCGGCGTAGCTGGTGGCCGCGTTGTACGTCACAGGCTGGCCCGTGCTCGCGGTGTGGGTCGACACCGTGCCGTGGCTGTCGGGGGTCCCCGGAACCGAGGTCGCGGTGCCCGCCGCGTACGGATCCTCCGTGGCATTGTCGGCAGGTGTCCCGACATAGTCGCCCTCGGGATCACCGGGCGCGAGCCCGGTGTGCGACGCCTGGTTCGCCGTCTGGCCCGTGCTCGCGGTGTGGGTCGTCACCGCGCCGTGACTGTCGGGAGTCCCCGGAACCGAGGTCGCGGTGCCCGCCGCGTACGGATCCTCCGTGGCATTGTCGGCAGGTGTCCCGACATAGTCGCCCTCGGGATCACCGGGCGCGAGCCCGGTGTGCGAGGCCTGGTTCGCCGTCTGGTTGCTCGGTTCGAGCGGATTGACGTACCCGGGCGCCCCGTTCGGGTGCGGACCGGTCCCGTTCGCCGTCTGCTGGGCGTGGGTTGCCGCGCTCCCCGCGTCGGGCTGGTTCAGGGGGGTGGCGACGACCCTGACCCCGTCGACCGTCATCTCCTGCCGGCCGGCCCTCTGGTCGATGTCGTCCGGATGGTCCTTGCCCGGGGTGTCGATGATCTGCGAGTCGTCGCGGACGCCGGCCGGCTGCTCGGCCACCGGCTTCGACGCGTCCGGCGTTCCCTGCGCATGACCCTGGCCCTGGGTCTGGCCGACACCCGCGGGCTGCTCGGTCACCGGCTTCGACGCCTCCGGCACCCCCTGCGCATGACCCTGGCCCTGGGGCTGGCCGACGCCGGCCGGCTCTCCGAGACCGGAGTCGCCCGTGTCGGTGACGTCGACGGGCCGGACGGGATGGATTACCTGGGCCGCGTCCTGTGCGGGCCGCATCTGGGGAAGCTCGCCCGTCGCCGTGCCGTGCGTCTTCTCCGCGGGCTTCGCCCCGGCCGAGCCGCTGCCTTCCGTGGCGGAGCGATGCGCTCCGTCGGACGCGCTGTGCACCTGGTGAGAGCTCTCGCCCTTCGCCGACCCGCCGGAGTCTCCCGAGCCGTGGCCGCTCGGCGAGGTGCGGACCGGGTGCTCCTTCTCGTGGACCTGCTTGTCCCCGGGCTGCGTGGCCGTGCTCTCCGCCCCGCCGGCCGCCGTCCCGTGCTTCGCGGCGGGTTTGTGGTCGGCCTTCTGGTCGGCCTTGTGCTCAGTCTTGTGGTCGGCCTTGTGATCGGCCTTGTGATCGGCCTTGTCTCCGTGCGAGTCGGACTTCGGCGCCGGGTCGTCCGCCGGCGCGGTGATGTCCTTCTCCTGCGTGTAGGCGGCGCCGTTGACCGTGGGCGCCTTGCCGGTGCTCTGCTTCTCCTTCTTCTCCAGCAGCTCAAGCCGGCCGGTGACGTCCTTGACGAGGGTTGAGCAGGCGTCGGCGACCTGTGACGGCCGGTGCGTCACGTGCACGGACACGCCCGCGTTGCGCGTCAGCTGGGTGACGCGGGCCTCGATGGTGCCCATCTGGTTCGCTGCGTGCTGAACTTGCGACAGCAGCTCACGGACGAGCTTCGGATCCATCCCGTCAAGCTTGGCCATGGACGCGCCTCCACAGAGATATCGGCGCACTTCACGGTAGCCGGGGTGACTTCAGTAAAGAAGACCGATAGCCAGACGGCATTGATCGTCCTGCTCAGAGCCGCGATCACATCTCACATCGTGAGACGTATAACCGGAGCGCGGTCACTCCTCCGTCGCGAGATACCCCACCAGGTTCCGGATCTTGTCCGTGGGGATCGCGCCCGTGCGCAGCACCCGGGGCACGGCGGTGGTCAGGTCGACGATCGTGGAGGGGACGTTGTCGTCGCAGGCGCCGCCGTCCAGGTAGACGGCCACCGACTCCCCAAGCTGCTCCTGGGCCTGGTCCACCGTCTTGGCGGGAGGATTGCCGGTCCGGTTGGCGCTGGAGACCGCCATCGGACCGGTCTCCTTGAGGAGGTCCAGCGCGACCGGATGGAGCGGCATGCGGACGGCGACCGTCCCCTTGCTGTCGCCGAGGTCCCACGACAGCGACCGGTTGGCCCTCAGGATGAGCGTGAGCGGCCCGGGCCAGAAGGTGTCCACCAGGTCCTGCCCGTACGTCCCGAGACTCTCCACGAGCGCGTTGGCGGCCCGCACGGTGCCCACGAGAACAGGGAGGGGCGTGTCCCTGCCCCGCCCCTTCGCCTCCATCAGCATGTTGACCGCGGAGGCGGTGAAGGCGTCGGCGCCGATCCCGTAGACCGTGTCGGTGGGAAGCACCACGAGTTCGCCCTTGCGTACGGCAGAGGCGGCATCGGTCAGACCACCGGTTCGCTCGTCCTGGTTCGCACAGTCATACCGTCGGCTCACGAAGCCATCCTTCCACGTCTTCCGCCCGGCCCCGCCGTCGTGACCGGCTCACCGAGCCGATCGCAGTCAGTCCCGAATCAGTCCTGAACCAGTCCCGAACCAGTCCCGAACCAGTCTGGATCAGTCCTGGGTCAGCCGCGCGGTGACGAACCGGTCCCGGCCGGTCAGGTCCTGCCGCAACCGCACGTCGCGCCAGCCCTTCTCCTCCGAGAACAGCCAGTACACCGCGTTGCCCTGGAGGTCGGCGTGCTCGACCACGACGAACCCGCCCGGCCGCAGCAGCCTGCGGGCCGTGCGCTCGACGGCCCTGACCTCGTCCAGCCCGTCCTCGCCCGAGCCGTACAACGCCCGGGAGGGATCGTAGTCGCGCACCTCGGGGTCCCTGGGGACCGCTCCGGGCGGGATGTACGGAGGGTTGGAGACGACCAGGTCCACCTGGCCGTTCAGCTCGGGCAGGCAGTCGGTGAGGTCCTCCGGGTGCAGGGTCGTGCGCCCCTGGCCGTGTTCGAGGACGTTGCGCCTCGCCCAGCCGTACGCCACGGGGTCGATCTCGACGGCGTGCACCTGGGCCAGCGCGACCTCCTGCGCGATCGAGAGCGCGATCGCCCCCGAACCGGTGCCGAGGTCGACCACGACAGGGGAGGCGACGTCCATCTCCTGGAGCCGGTCGATCGCCCAGCCCGCGACGACCTCGGTCTCCGGGCGGGGCACGAAGACCCCGGGGCCGACCTCAAGGGACAGGTAGCGGAAGTAGGCCCGCCCGGTGATGTGCTGCAGCGGCTCGCGTGCCTCGCGCCGGGCGACCCCCTCCCAGAAGCGCGCGTCGAAGTCGGCGTCCTTGACCGTGTGCAGCATGCCGCGCGGCACGCCGTGGACGAAGGCCGCGATCTCCTCGGCGTCCGTTCGCGGTGACGGCACTCCCGCCTCGGCGAGCCGGGCGGTGGCGAGGGCGATTTCGTCGAGCAGAAAGGTCATGATCTCTTACGGCACGGGGTTCGCGGCTGGGCGTGGCGGTCTCCGGTTCGCGGAGCACGGGCCGGCGGGGTGGCCCGTGGCGGGGTCGCCGGGGCTCCGGGTCTCACGCATCATCTCCCAGGTCCTCCACGGTCTCCCATCGACCCCCACCGCTACCTCACCCACCGCTCTCTCACGTACGGGCGGCCAGCTTCTCCGCGAGTTCGGCGTCGAGCAATGCCTGTATCACCGCGTCGAGATCGCCGTCCAGGACTTGGTCCAGGTTGTAGGCCTTGAAGCCCACACGGTGGTCGGAGATGCGGTTCTCCGGGAAGTTGTAGGTGCGGACCCGCTCGGAGCGGTCGACGGTGCGCACCTGCGACTTGCGCTCGGCCATCGCCGCGGCGTCGGCCTCCTCCTGCGCCATCGCGAGCAGCCGGGCGCGCAGGATGCGCAGCGCCGACTCCTTGTTCTGGAGCTGGCTCTTCTCGTTCTGGCAGGAGACGACCACGCCGGTCGGCAGGTGCGTGATCCGTACGGCCGAGTCGGTGGTGTTGACGCTCTGCCCGCCGGGCCCGCTGGAGCGGAAGACGTCGATCCGCAGGTCGTTGGGGTCGATCTGGACGTCCACGTCCTCCGCCTCGGGGTACACCAGCACGCCCGCGGCGGACGTGTGGATGCGGCCCTGCGACTCGGTCACCGGCACGCGCTGGACGCGGTGCACGCCGCCCTCGAACTTCAGCCGCGACCAGACGCCCTCCCGCCCCTTGATGGCGACGGTGACGTCCTTGTAGCCGCCGAGGTCGGAGTGCTGGGCGTCGATGACCTCGGTCTTGTAGCCGGCCCGCTCGGCGTACCTCAGGTACATCCTCAGGAGGTCCCCGGCGAACAGGGCCGACTCCTGGCCGCCCTCACCCGCCTTGATCTCCATGATGACGTCCTTGTCGTCGTTCGGGTCGCGCGGCACGAGGAGACGGGTGAGCTTCTCCTCCAGCACCGGGATGCGGCCCTCCAGCTCGGTCGCCTCGTCCGCGAACGCCTGGTCCTCGGCGGCGAGTTCGCGCGCCGCCGTGAGATCCTCCCGTACGCCTTCGAGCTCCCGATACGTCACGACGATCGGCGTGAGCTCCGCGTACCGCTTGCCGTACGTCCTCGCCTTGCTCTGGTCGGCGTGCACGGCGGGGTCGGCGAGCCGCAGTTCCAGGTCCGCGTATTCGCTCATGATCTCGTCGAGGTTCACCGCACGCTCCTTACGCTCTGTCCTCGGTAAAGGCCGCAATCACCAAGAACGCCGACCCGGTGGCGCCCCGAAAGAGGGCGCCCCGAGCCGGCGTGTTGGAGGAGCTACTTGCCCTGGGCCTTCTTGCCGAAGCGCGCCTCGAAGCGCGCCACCCGGCCACCGGTGTCGAGGATCTTCTGCTTGCCCGTGTAGAAGGGGTGGCAGGCGGAGCAGACGTCGGCGTGGATGACGCCGTTCTTGGCGGTGCTACGGGTGGTGAAGGAGTTCCCGCAGCTGCAGGTCACCTGGGTGACCACGTATTCCGGGTGGATGTCGGCCTTCATGTCTCAGTCCTAACGCTAGGTGCGGTCGCCGGGTCGCTCTGCCTGTCGGGGCTGCGCGCGTCGGGCACACCTCGATGCGCTGCGCGGGAACCGGTACCGCTGCGGTCGGCTACCAGTGTGCCAGATCCTGCAACCATCCCAGGCCATGCGCTATTCCCCCGCGCGCGAGGGCCGCCGGGCGGCGTCACCGGTCTGACAGAAACGCGGTGAAACATGACCGGGGTTATCAGTCGTGTGGACGAGCCACATCTGTACCACTAGGCTCCCGTGTCCAAACCCGACTTTTCCCTCAATTTTACCAATGTAAGGGGTAACCATGAGGAAGGGCTTGCGGATCGCCTTGGCGACCGCAACGGGGGCAGCTGTTCTCGCCGCAGGAGCGGCCATCACGACAGTCACCCCCGCGTACGCCGCTGCGGCGATCGCAGACATCAAAATCGACACCACGGTGAGCTTCATTCCGCCCAGCGGAAGTGACTCGATTCCGTTCACCGTCAAGGTCAACAGCCCCTACACCGGTTCCAAGGCTCCGGACATCAAGGCCGAGTTCTGGAAGGAAGGGGAGGCGACCACCAGCGCGGGGCACGCCGCGTCGGTGACCGCCCTGAGCGACCTGGCGAACACGACTCCGGCTCCGACGCCGGCGAGCTCGGTGGAGGTCAAGGGCAGCATCCCGGTCTCCTCCAGCGACAAGCCGACCACCTCCACGGGCAAGTGGACCCTGAAGGTGTCCGCCTACCCCGATGGCAGCACCACCGCCGTCAGCAGCGACACGGCGACCTTCGAGGTCAAGGCCGCGACGCGGGTGACCAGCGCGAACGTGGACCCGGACCCGGTGTATCTGAAGTCGGGCAAGGAGGTCGACGTCTACGCGGGCTTCCACCTGGAGAAGTTCGGCGACGAGAAGATCACCGATGTCCGGCTGGAGTCGAAGGACTCGGACGACTACTACTCGCTGTCCACGGGCCTCGAGGCGGACGACTCCTACCACGACTCCACGTCGATGGACTACAGCACGTCCACGGGCAGCTGGCAGCTGCGGATCAGCATCAGCCGGGCCACCAAGAAGTACTCCTTCACCAAGGCCTTCCAGGTCAAGAAGAGCGGCAGCTCGAAGGCCAAGTCGAAGATCACGCTGTACGCCTCCCCCAGCAAGGTGAAGAAGGGCAAGGCGACCAAGCTCTACGGCAAGGTCTACCGCGGCTCGAAGGCGTGGAGCAAGAAGATCCTGAAGCTCTACTTCAAGAAGAAGGGCACTTCGAAGTGGAAGTTCGTCGGCTACGTCGGCGCGACCTCCACGGGTAAGTACACCAAGAGCGTCAAGCCGAAGTACGACGGCTACTGGCGGACCACGGCGGCCGCCACCAGCCTGACCTCCGGCTCCCTGTCGAACATCAAGTTCGTGGACGTGAAGTAGCGCCCGGCTGTACGGCTCGCCCCACCAACCCCTGGCGCCGGCCGTACAGCACACCGCGGTGACGCGGCACAGATCGTCGAAGGCCCGTGCGGACCGGTCCGCGCGGGCCTTTCCGCGTCCGGGCGCGGATGCGTACCCGGAGACGCCGTGCCCGGAGACGCGGACGCCCCGGACGGCGGGCCGTCCGGGGCGTCGGCGAGTGCCGTGCCGGTGTCAGTCGCGGTCGTTGCTGACCGTGGTCTTCTGCACCTGGAGCAGGAACTCCGCGTTCGACTTGGTCTCCTTCATCTTCTCCAGAAGGAGCTCAAGCGCCTGCTGCATGTCGAGGGCGTGGAGCACGCGGCGGAGCTTCCAGACGATGGCCAGCTCCTCCTTGCCCATCAGGATCTCCTCCTTGCGGGTGCCGGAGGCGTCCACGTCGACCGCGGGGAAGATCCGCTTGTCGGCCAGGGAGCGGTTGAGCTTGAGCTCCGCGTTGCCGGTGCCCTTGAACTCCTCGAAGATGACCTCGTCCATCTTGGACCCGGTCTCGACGAGGGCCGTGGCGAGGATCGTCAGCGAGCCGCCGTTCTCGATGTTGCGGGCGGCGCCGAAGAACCGCTTCGGCGGGTAGAGCGCGGTCGAGTCGACACCACCGGACAGGATCCGGCCGCTCGCGGGCGCCGCGAGGTTGTAGGCGCGCCCGAGGCGGGTGATCGAGTCGAGCAGGACGACGACGTCGTGCCCCAGCTCCACCAGCCGCTTGGCCCGCTCGATGGCGAGTTCCGCGACGGTGGTGTGGTCCTCGGCCGGGCGGTCGAAGGTCGAGTGGATGACCTCGCCCTTGACCGACCGCTGCATGTCGGTGACCTCTTCCGGACGCTCGTCCACGAGGACGACCATCAGGTGGCACTCCGGGTTGTTGCGGGTGATCGCGTTGGCGATCGCCTGGAGCACCATCGTCTTGCCGGCCTCGGGCGGCGACACGATGAGCCCGCGCTGACCCTTGCCGATCGGCGCCACGAGGTCGATGATCCGGGTGGTCAGGACGTTCGGCTCGGTCTCCAGGCGCAGCCGCTCCTGCGGGTAGAGCGGCGTGAGCTTGTTGAAGTCGGGGCGCTGGCGGGCCTGCTCCGGGTCCATGCCGTTGACGGTGTCGAGGCGGACGAGCGCGTTGAACTTCTCGCGCCGCTCGCCGTCCCTCGGCTGCCGGACGGCGCCGGTGACGACGTCGCCCTTGCGCAGGCCGTTGCGGCGGATCTGGGCGAGCGAGACGTACACGTCGTTCGCGCCGGGCAGGTAGCCGCTGGTGCGCACGAAGGCGTAGTTGTCGAGGATGTCGAGGATTCCGGCGATCGGGATCAGGACGTCGTCCTCACTGATCACCGGCTCGTTGCCCTCGAAGCGGTCGCGCCCGCGGCGTCCGCGCTCCCGGAAGCGGCCACGACGCCCGCGGCTGTCGTCGCCCTGGTCGCCCTTGCCGTCGGAGCGGTTGTCCTGACGGTTGTCCTGGCGGCCGTCGCCACGACTGTCGCCACGGCTGTCGCCACGGGTCTGCTGGTCGCGGCGGCCCGGGCCGTCGCCACCGTCGGCGACGCGCTGCTCACCCCGCTGGTCGCCACGCTGGTCGCCACGGCTCTCACGGCTCTCGCGGCCGTCGCGGTCTCCGCGCTCCCGGCTCCGCTCGCCGCGCGTGCGGCGCTCCCGGCGCTCGCCGCGCTCGGGCCGCTCGCCACGCACGTCGGACGGCGCGGACTCGGCCTGCGGCTCGGAGACCACGGCGGCGGATCCGTTCTGCGCGGGCTCGGCGACCACGGCGGGCGCGTGCTCGATCGCGGGGCGCTCCTCGCGCGGCGCGACGACGGGCTCGGCGGCGGTCACGGGCTCGGCGGGCGCCGCCACGGGCGCGGCCGAGCGGGAACGTTCCCTGCGGGTACGGGCGGGGCGCTCCGCGACGGCGGGCGCCGCCTCCGCGGCGGCCTTCGGCTCGGCCGCGGCCTCTCCCGTTCCGCCCTGCTTCTCCTGGATGGCCGAGATGAGCTGGCTCTTGCGCATCCGTCCGGTCCCCGTGATGCCGAGGCTGGTCGCCAGGGCCTGAAGCTCGGGGAGCACCATGCCTGCCAGGCCCGTGCCGGAGCGACGTCGCGGACGGGCCGGGGCGGAAGTGGGGGTGTCGCCGGCGGCCTGGCCGTCGGAGAGGAGTTCGGTGGTGTCGCTCAACTAAGGGTCCTTCCCAGGGGTCGGGCGCCAGAATCGTGCGTCCAGGCGTCCCGGTGATGCGACCCGGCGGGACAGACCGGGTCGGGCTTCGCGAATCTCATGTGTCGGTGACCCTCGGGATTCGCGAGCGGTAGGTGCCCGGGGGCGATCCCCCGGATTGCCGCCACCGACCAGATGTCTTGGTGGTTCGAACGCGCATGTCTCCGAGAGCGCCGCCTCCGGCCCTGCCACCCGAGGGTGTGCCGACTGGAGGAAACGGTTTCGGGGAAATCGCCTTGCCCGCGTCGCGGGACGCGAGACGAAGTGCAGCGATGAACGAATGACAAGCACGCACCCAACACGGGGGCACCTGGTGCGGCTATCAGCCTAACATCACCAGCGCGCACAGCTATTCCCTGAAGGTCGAAGAAACATCAGCGTGTCTCGGGAAACCGAACGAACGCACCAGACGGGTCGACGTTCATTGGCTGGATGTGCCAGTCATTACCCACTTCTGCCGCGATCAAATCCTTGGTTCCCGTTGTCGTCAACGCGAGCACCGTCGGACCTGCCCCCGAGACCACGGCGGGCACCCCCGCCGTACGGAGCCGTCGCACCAGGTCGGCGGTGCGCGGCATCGCCGGCGCTCGGTACTTCTGGTGCAGGCGGTCCTCGGTGGCGGCGAGCAGAAGGCCGGGTTCCGGTCTCCCCGTGAGCGCCGCGACGAGCAGAGCCGCCCGTCCCGCGTTGGCCGCCGCGTCCGAGTGCGGTACGTCCTTCGGCAGCAGCCCCCGTGCCTCCTCCGTGGACAACCGGAAATCCGGGATCAGCGCCACCGGCCGGACGTCCTCGTGCGGAGTCAGTTTCACCATACTCGCCACCCCCGACTGGTCGGTCCAGGCGATGGTGAGTCCGCCCGCGAGGCACGGCGCCACGTTGTCGGGATGCCCTTCCAGCTCGGTGGCCAGCGCGAACACGTCCGCATCCGGGAGATCTTCCGCGCCGCGCCTCCGAGCGAGGGCGCGGGCGGCGAGGATGCCCGCGCAGATCGCGGCGGACGAGGAGCCGAGCCCACGCGCGTGCGGAATCCGGTTGCGGCACCGCAGTTCGACGCCGGCCGGCTGGGCGAACCCCATGCGGTCGAAGGTCGCGCGCATGGTCCTGACGACGAGGTGGCCCTCGCCGTCGTCGAGTTCGCCGGCGCCGTGGCCCTCCACCTCGATCCGAACGCCGGGCGAATCGGAGATCGCCGCCTCCACCTCGTCGTACAGGTCGAGGGCGAGGCCGAGGCTGTCGAAGCCCGGGCCGAGGTTGGCGCTGGTCGCGGGCACGCGTACGACGACGCCGTGACTGTCGGTCAATTCGTCACCTGGAGATGTGCTGAGTGTCAGAGAGCGGGTCAGGCGAGTCCCAGCGCCGCCGCGGCCGCGTAGGCGTCGGTCGGGATCGTCACCGGGGCGGGAGCGCCGGAGATGGCCCAGTCCGGGTCCTTCAGGCCGTTGCCGGTCACGGTGCAGACGACCCGCTGTCCGGCCGTGAGCAGGCCCTGCTCGTGGGCCTGCAGCAGGCCGGCGACGCTCGCGGCCGAGGCGAGCTCGACGAACACGCCCTCCTCCTGCGCGAGCAGCTTGTACGCCGCGGCGATCTGGCGGTCGGTCACGGCCTGGATGTCGCCGCCGGACTCGTCGCGCGCGGCCTCGGCGAGCCGCCACGAGGCGGGGTTGCCGATCCTGATCGCCGTGGCGATCGTCTGCGGATGGGTGACCGGGGAGCCGCCGACGATCGGCGCCGCGCCGCTGGCCTGGAATCCCAGCATGCGGGGACGCTTGGTGGCCACGCCGTCCTCGGCGTACTCCTTGTAGCCCATCCAGTAGGCCGAGATGTTGCCGGCGTTGCCGACCGGGATGCAGTGGACGTCCGGCGCGTCGCCGAGCGCGTCGACGATCTCGAAGGCCGCCGTCTTCTGGCCCTGCAGGCGGTGCGGGTTGACAGAGTTGACCAGCGCGATCGGGTACGTCTCCGCGAGCTTCCTGGTCATCTCCAGGCAGTCGTCGAAGGAGCCCTCGACCTGGAGCAGCTTCGCGCCGTGGACCAGCGCCTGGGCCAGCTTGCCCATCGCGATCTTCCCGCGCGGCACGAGGACGGCGCAGGTCAGCCCGGCCCGTACGGCGTAGGCGGCGGCCGAGGCGCTGGTGTTGCCGGTGGAGGCGCAGATGACCGCCTGGGCGCCCTCCTCGACGGCCTTGCTGATCGCGAGGGTCATGCCGCGGTCCTTGAAGCTGCCGGTGGGGTTGAGACCCTCGACCTTCAGATGGACGTCACATCCCGTGATCTCGGACACCCGCCTGGCGGGGACGAGCGGCGTGCCGCCTTCCAGCAGGGTCACCACGGGCGTCGTCGCGGAGACCGGCAGACGGTCGCGGTACTCCTCGATAAGGCCACGCCAAGCCCTGAACATGGTTGCTCCTCCCACGCGTGCGGACGCGTGTAACCAGGGGTATCGGTCACCGAGTCTACGGCCAACCGTTTGACGTGCGGACTCCGTTGTCCACCGACTGGACATATTGGGCGTCACCTTAGGGAACCGTCAGTCGCTTTCGCTAGTCTGGGCCAGCCCTTTGACCACCGCTGTGAAGGACGAGGATTGGCCCACCTGACGGGCGTGGAGCCCCGGCCGAGGATTCGCCACAACGACTACTCTCCGCTCACGCCGCCACCGCTCGGCGGCTGGAGTCCCACGCTCGGCGCGAGCGTCGTGATCCCCGCGCACGGCGGGCAGCACCGCCTCGACCTGACACTGGCCGCGCTGGCCGCGCAGACCTATCCCGCGCATCTCATCGAGGTGATCGTGGTGGACGACCGCAGCGATCCCCCGCTGCGCCTGCCCGATCTGCGGCCGGAGAACACGAGAATCGTCCCTGTGCCGGACGGCGGGTGGGGCGCCGGGCACGCGATGAACGCCGGCATCGCGGCGGCCGAGGGAGAGATCGTGCAGCGCCTCGACGCCGACATGGTGATCTCGCGCGAGCACCTGGAGGCGCTGTTCCGCTGGCACCACCTCACCGACTACCTCGTCACCATCGGCGGCAAGAGGTTCGCCGAGGAGCCCGCGCTCACGCCCGGCCAGGTCCACGACGCCGTACGGCACGGCTCGCCGGAGGACCTGTTCGACCCGTCGGCGCTGGTGTCCAGTTCGACCGAGGAGACCATCCGCCGCCTTGACGGCCTGCGGGCCAGCAAGAACCCCTACCAGGTCTGCACCGGGCCGACGGTCTCCCTGCGGCGGGCCCTGCTGGACGAGGTCCGGGGCTTCGATCCCGAGGTCGTGCGCGGCCAGGACACCGAGTTCGCCTACCGGCTCGCCCAGGCGGGGGCCGTCTTCGTCCCCGACCCGGACGCCCGCGCGGTCCACCTCGGCCTGCCCGCGCAGCGTGGCGAGCACGGCAGGGCGATCGTCCGGCTGGTCGAGGCTCACCTGGCGCACCGGGTGCCGCTCCGCCGCGACCTGCGCAAGGAGCCCGGCCGACGGTGGCGCGTGCCGTACGTGGAGGTCGTCTTCGACGTGACCGGGGCGGACGAGCCGCGGATCGTCGCGGCGGTCGACGCGGTGCTGCGCGGCACGCTCACGGACGTCGCGGTGACGCTGACCGGCCCTTGGACGCTGCTCGACGGGGGCCGCAGGTGGGCGCCGGGGACCGAGGCCTTCGACCTCGCCCTGGTCCGGGCGGCGTTCGGGCACGACGCGCGGGTGCGGTTCGCCGAGAGCGCGGCGCCGACGGCCGCGCCCGTCCCCTTCCGCTACACCGCGCCGATCGACGCGCCGCCCTCTCCGGCGCTGCTGGAGCGGGCGGTCAAGGCGATGCTGGAGGAACGCGTCGGCCTGCTGGTGCTGGAGGCGCCCGGCGGCCGGACGGCCACGCTGGAGCGGACCGAGGCCGTCGCCCGCGCCCGCCTCCTCGCCGCACCCGGAGAGGCGATCGCCGACGTCATCGCCCAGACCCACGGCGTACGGCACGCCACGCCGGACGAGTTCGACAAGGTTTCGACGACCGGCCGCGAACCGGCCGCCCAGCCCGTCGAGTCCACCCAGTCGGCGCAGCCCGCCCAGCCCGTCCGGACGACGCAGGCCGGGGCCGGCACGCCGGGCGGCGGCGGGGCTGCGGATGGGAACGCCACGGCACGACCGGAGGACCGGGCGCCGCGGTCGCGCCGGGGGCTCTTCCGCCGCTCCTGACCGCCGAGCCGCCGGCATATCCCCTCGCGCCTTGACGCGCGACGGCTCAGTGGGCGACGGTCAGCGCGGCAGGGCCGCGGTCAGGACTTCTTGAAGGTGAAGGGCCGGGTGAGGCCCCGGGCGATGCCGCGCAGGCCCTGGCTCTGGCTCTGGCCCTGGGTGCGGCGCAGGGCCGAGATCTGCTTGCGCAGGGCGCCGATCTCCCGGCGGAACTCGACGGCCGACTTGCGCCACCGCCCCGCCTCGTCGCGCCACTTGGCGACCTGGCCGCGCAGTCGCTCGACCTCCTTGGTGAGCCGCTCGACCTCGGCCTGCGCCGACACCCGGGCCCGGTAGGCCGCACGGGGGTTCAGGTAGGGCGCGGCCTCGCCGAAGGGCCGGAAGCCGAGCGTCTCTCCGTCGGCCCAGTAGGTGCCGAACATCTCGTCCACGAGGTCGTCGGCGTTCTCGCCCTCGGCCGCGATCAGGGCGGCGCGGGCGAAGGCCTCGGTGCGCTCCAGGCGGGCCGTGACGATCCCCTCGGCGTCCTCGGCCAGGAGCACGCTGACCAGCCCGAGTTCCCGCTCGCGCGCCGTCGCGAGCAGCGCTCCGACGCCGTCCTCTCCCGGCGACCAGCCCGGCGGGACGCGCAGGCGGTACGGCGACAGGGTGTCGGGCGGCGCCGCGGCCAGCCGTACGCGGCCCTCGTGCGCGTAGTGCGCGCGCAGCAGCACCAGGTCAAGGCGCGGGTCCTTGAGCGGGGCGCGCTGTTCCGGCGCGAGTTCGTCCCACGGGCCGGTCAGCACGACGGCGAGGTCGGTCACGGTGCCGGCCAGCACGCCGTCCACGGTCGCCCGGACCTCGTCGTACGACCCCGCCGTCGCGTCGACGACGGCCTCGACCTGCGGGACCTTCCACTGGCGCGAGGGATGGGTGCGCAGCCACCGGTAGCCGGGGACGCGGTCGGTCACCAGGGCGTGGCTGACGCGGTTGATCCGCTCGCTGTCGCGCATGCGCATGGACGGCCCGAGGTGGTACGCCCTGGCCTGCGGGTCCGGGACGAAGACCGCCCCCGCCTGCGCCAGCCGGTAGCCCATCTCGGTGTCCTGGCCGAGGATCATGTCGGGGTCCATCGCCCCGGCCCGCTCGAACAGCCTGACGTTCGCCGACGACGCGCCGCCGATGTGGATGCTGAACGGCCGCGGCGAGCGGGTCAGCCCCTGCGACCGCGCGACCAGGTCCTCGATCCAGGCGTGCGGCTCGGCGGGCTCGAACAGCGTGGCCAGGTCGTCCGTGCCCGCGACCTCCTCGGGATCGGGCAGCGGCGCGGTGCTGAAGCGCAGATAGGAGGTGACCGACAGGTAGGGCGCGAGGTGGTGCCAGCGCATGTGGGCCTCCACCTCCGCACGCTCCGGCACGACGTCGGAGTCCATCCAGTGGATGACGTCTCCCGTGGCGGCGGCCAGGCCGGCGTTGCGCGCCCTGGCCCGGCCCGGCGCCTCGCACACCAGCAGCCGCGTGCCGCGCGGCCGGATCTCCGGCAGGCGCAGCGGCGGGTCGCTGCCGTTGTCGACGACGATCACTTCGAGCAGGTCGGCCGGGTACGTCTGCGCGGCCAGCCCGGCGAGCGTGAGGTCGAGCTTCTCCTGGGCTCCGTACGCCGGGATGACGACGCTCGCCCGCAGGCTCGGCGTCCACGCCGATCCCAGCGCGGGCGGCTCCAGCACGGTGTAGTCGTTTCCCCGGATGCGTGGCGTCATGGCGTGTCCAGAAGCAGACTCGGGCGAAAACCGCGCCATTGGTTCGTCGCGACTCGCAGGAAGTGGGCAAGGGGAAGGTTCCAGGTGTGGTCGGCGCTGAGCGACCGCCGCAGGACGTAGCCGAGGCCGTGCGTGCGGTAGATCCGCCCGCCCGCCTCCTCGACGGAGCGCCGCAGGTGGGCGTCCTCTCCCCGGTCCTGCGGCCCGAAGCCGCCGACCTCCTCCAGCAGGTCGCGGCCGAGCAGGATCGTGCCTCCCGCGACGTGGTCGGTCCACACCTCGCTGTTGTAGTCGGTGCGGCGGATCGTGGCGTCCAGAGGCTGGAGGTAGAAGAACTCGGGAGCGGTCCCGACCAGGTCGGCGCCCGAGTAGGTCATGGCCAGCAGCAGGTCCGACAGGTGCTCGGGGCCGTACCAGTCGTCGTCGTCCCACTTGGTGACGATGCCGGTGGACGCTCGCGCGGCCGCCTCGTTGAGGACCGTTCCGAGCGGCGCCCGCTCGGCGGCCTCGACCACGGTGACGGGACGCGGGAACTCCTCGACCGCCTGCCGCACCCGCGCCGCGGGGAAGCCGTGCAGCGCGACGACCACCTCGAAGTCCACCCCGCGCTGGCGGGCCATCTGCCGCAGCGCGTCGCCGACGTACTGTGGCCGCCGCGTGGCCATGACGACGGTGACCGGTGCCGGGTTCGCGGCGACTCCCCGGGCGCGCAGCGCGTGCCTGCGCAGGCGCACGCTGTGCTCCTCCCGGCGAAGGTCGGCGACCGACGCCGGGGTGCCGTCGCCGGGCTCGGGCGTCCAGGCCGCGGCGAGCCGGGCGAGGACCGGATCGGCCTCGCGCACCCATGCGGGTGGATCCGGGCAGGTCAGCGGCACTCCCGCGGCGGCGAGCGCGGCCACCGGATCGAGCGCCCCGGCGACGGGCCGCGCGGGCCACTCGACCGTCAGCCCGCGCAGCGGCCGGAGTTCCTCGACGTCGGCGGGCCGCGGCGGGCCGGGCAGCGGGCGGTCCCCCGCCGTCCAGCCGCCGCCGCTCCAGGACAGCGTGGCGGTCTCCTGGGTGGGACTCCGGGTGAAGCCGTACGGCGAGCACATCTCCGTCGCGACCGTCACGTGTCCCTCCCGCTCGTCTCTTTACGAGGTTTGTGGACTTATATCATCAGAAACTGGTAAGAACCTGTGACTTTGAGTGCCCGGACCGTCTCTCACATGTCGTCGGGGACCGGCCAGACCTTTCCGCCGACGAGGTCGCCCAGCGCCTTCACCTGGATCTTCCCGGCCTTCCGCTGCCGCGCCACCCAGTCGACGAAGGCCGCGAACTCCTTCGGCGCCGTCGCGTACTGGTCCCTCGGGTTGTTCTTGATCTCGTGGAAGACGAAGGTGACCAGGCCCGGGCCGCCCTCCTGCTGGGCCCGGGTGACGAAGCCCTCCAGCGTGCGGGCCGTACGCGGCAGGCGGGTCTGGCTGGTGGCGCGCACGGCGGCGAGGTCCACCGGCGGCAGCTTCTCGGCGACCGGGCACGCACGGCAGCTGTCGGACCGGTACAGGCCGTTGATCCCGCGTGCGGTGGTGTAGCCGCAGCGCATGGAGAGCTGCTTGGTGGTCTCGTCGTAGTCGCCGAAGGGATAGGCGAACGAGCGGGCGGCGAAGCCCATCTTCAGCAGCGCCCGCCTGTCGTCGCAGATCTCGCTCTGCTGCACCGCCTCGGACTCGTCCGAAAGGTGCGGATGACGGAGGGTGTGGCCGCCGATCTCGTGCCCGGCCCGCGCGATGGCGCGCAGGGCCGGCACGCTCAGGTATCTGCCGGAGCTGCCGAGGCGCGCGCTGTTGACGTAGAAGGTGCCCTTCAGGCCGCGCCTGGCCAGCATCTTCGCCACGGCCAGGTGGTCGGCCGTCCCGTCGTCGAACGTGAGCGCCACGGTGGGCACCCCGCTCCTGGCCGCCTGCCGTGTGCCGTGAGCGGGGGCGGACGCCTGCCGGGCGGCGTGCACGGCCGCCTGCCCCGAGGAGGGAACGCCGGCCGCCCCGGCGGGGGCCTGCTGGAGCCCCGCGACCGACGCCGCGGCGACGAGACAGGCCGGTACGAGTCTCTTCACCGTAAGTCGCATAGGGGAAGACTTTACTTGCATCAGGCAATCACTTTGCCGTCACCTCGGCGATCGGGTATCGCCGAGATGGTCACTTTCCGCCCCGCCCGCGTTCGAACAGCGCGACGGTCAGCCCGGGCAGTTCGGCGGAGTGCCAGGCGGTGGACAGGCGGAATCCCGCCGCGCGGACGGCCGCCACCCGCCGGATCTTCGTCCCCTCCAGGCCGGCCTGTTTGGTCCCCCGCCAGACGACCCAGACCCGGCGGCGCCCGGCCAGGGCGTCCGCGAGGCCGGGTTTCTCCGCGTACTCGAAGGCCGGGCCGCGCCCGGCGAAGAGCACGTCGTCCGGGAGCCCGTCGCGGCCGTAGTAGCCGAAGCCGGTGCGCAGCCTGCTCTGGCCGTACACGATGGCGTCGCCGGGGCGCTCCTGCGCCCTGATCACGTCCACCGCTCCGGGGAAGTCCTCGTAGTGGCCGTTCCGCCGCCGGTAGTCGGCCTGCGCGGGCAGCCCCAGCACGGCGACGGCCAGGACGGACGGCACGGCCACCAGCGCGGTGGTGCGGGCGGAAGACGGGCGGACGGAGGCGAGGGCCACGCCGCCCGCCAGCGCCAGCGCGGGCGCGGCGACGAACACGTAGCGGTCCACATAGGCGGGGGTCACCAGCGCGTCGACCGCGAGCAGCAGCAGCGGCGGGAGGACGAGCCAGCCGCCGATGAGCACGCCCCAGGGGACGGACGCGCGCAGCAGGATCACCACCCCCGCCACGGCGAGGGCGAACAGCGCCGGCCCGGCGAGATCGGAGCCCGCGACGTGCTTTGGCACCTTCAGCAGCACCTCGGGTCCGTGCGGCTCGATCCAGCTGATCGCGGCGCGCTCGCCCCATCCCACCAGCCCGAGGATCGCGACGGGGACGCACCCCGCGGCCATCGCGGGGACGACCCTGGCCGACACCGTACGGGGGGGCAGCGCGAGCAGGGCGGCCAGGAACTGCGCCGGGAGCACCAGGACCGAGAACAGGTGCGTGCAGCCGAGCAGGGCCACCGCGGCCGCGTACGCGCCCACCCGGCCCCAGGTGGGCGACTCCGCCACCCGGTGCAGCGCCCAGGCCGAGACGACGGCCGCCGCGGCCGCGAAGGCGTACGGCCGGGCGTTCGCCCCGTGGAAGGACACCGACGGCAGCACCGCGAACAGCGCGGCGGCCGCCATTCCGGCACGCGGGCCGGCGAGCCTGCGGCCGAGGTCGGCCAAAAAGCCGGCCGCGACGCCCGCCGCCAGGGCCGACGGCAGGCGCAGCCACCACTCGGCCTCCCCGAGGAGGGACCAGAGGTGGATGAGCAGGTAGTAGGGCAGGAAGTGGCCGTCGACGTGCTGGACGAGCGCCCACAGGCCGCTCAGCGGCCGGGCCACCGCGGCGCTGTAGGTCGCCACCTCGTCGCCCGACAGCGACGCCGTGCCGCCGGACACGGCGACGCCGGTGGTCACGAGGCCCGCGACGAGCGGCGTCCACCGCGAGCGCCGTGTCCACCCTGTTCCCCGCGTTCCCCGCGTTCCCCGCGTTCCCCGCGTTCGCCGGGACCGGCCGGGCGGTCCCGCCGCGGCCCTGGCCGCGCCGTCACCGGCCGTACGGGCCGCCTCGCCCGTAACCACGCTCTCCCCCGCTGAAGTGATCACTTCTACGAGGTTAGGGACATCCCGTTTCCACCGGCGCGAAGACCCATAAGGCCGTTACCGGATCGAGTCCTCCCTCCGGGGCCGTCCCCTGCGGGCACCCACCGTGCGTATTCCAGGCCCGCCCTCGGCCCTGCCGGGTACGGCCGCGGGCGCGCCGCGCCGGGTCAGGCCGCTTCGCCGTTCACGGGACGGCGGCGGAACCGGCGCAGGCCGGCGACCAGGAGTCCCGCCGCGGCGACGGCCGCACCGCAGGCCGCGAGAACCGGCACCGAGGGACCGCCGTACGCTGCCGCCCGCTCACCGGCCGCGGGGAAGGTGATCGTGCCGGTGGCCGTACGGCTGACACGGCCGCTGCGCAGGGTGAGCCGGAACCTCCAGGGCCCGGCGGGCAGGTCGTGGCCCAGCGGCACGGTCACCCGGCCGTGTCCGCCGGGAGGCAGGGTGGTGGCGCGGGCGCTGCGGAACGGCCCGGCGCTGAGCGCGCTCGGCCCCTCCGACAGCCGCACCTCGCCCTCCAGGTCCACGGCGCGCTCCCCCGTGTTGCCGACCTCGGCCACCAGCCGTGGCTGCGCGTCGCCGGTGCGCTCGGCGGTCACTTCTCCGATCCGGAAGCTCGTCGGCGGTTCGCCGCCCGGGCCCACGTCGAGGTAGGTGCGGACGCCCACCCGGTTGACGAGCGCGACGTTGCCCGACGGGCCCGGCGAGGCCGAGGAGATCTCCGCCCAGAGGACGGCGTAGCGCTCGCCCTTGGAAGCCGACGGCGGCACCGCGACGGTGGCCGTCACCGGGACATGGCCGTGCGGCGGCAGGTCCACGGCGGTGCGGTCGAGCCTGATCCAGGAGGTCAGCTCGTTGGGCGTGCGCGCGGGGGCGAACCTGAATCCGGCGTCGCCCACCTGTGCCGCCGCGGCGTAGAGATCCACGTGCTGCCTTGAGGAGGAGGTGCTGAACACCTCCAGGCGCCTGGTGAAGGTCGTGCCGGGATTGACGTGGTCGACGATGAACGCGTGCGAGCGGGGGTCGTCCAGGCGGTTCTCGGGAATCTCCAGCAGCCGGATCCCGAACCTCCCCTGGCCGTGCCGATGGGCGTCGTCGCCGGTGGCCGCCGCGGCGGCCACCGGCGCGAGCATCGCGGTCACGAGCAGGCCGGCGGCGGCGAGCCCCCGGACCGATCTGCTAGGCAACGGAGTGGTTCACCGTTCCGGTGTAGGTGCCCGCGACGGCCTGGGCGGGGACGTTGACGACGATGGTCGGGTCCCAGGTGGCGGAGTTGTCGCCGGAGCCGCTCGTCTTGCTGAACGCGGTGCGCGGCACGTCGAGCGACTGGGCGGCCGCCGCGTTCGCCTGCCCCGGCACGAACGTGCCGGAGCCGGTCGTGGCCGTCGCCGCGCCGGACCAGTAAAGGACCGCGCTGTTGGGAACGGTCTCGGCGGCGGTGCCGCCGCCGGTGGTGAAGCCCCCCGCGGCGGCCGACACCGTGGCCACCCATGTCGCGGTGAGCGCGGCACGCTGGTCGGACACCGTGACCGGGCCCAGCGCGCCGCTGATCTGACCTCCCGGCGCGCCGCTGCCGACGTTCACCGGCCCGTCGGGAACGGTGATCGTCAACCCGTCCGGCGCGGTGACGGTGAAGGTGACGGTCGTGGGACAGGTGGTGGACGCCGGACACGTGGCCGCCGCGGCGGGTGACGCGGTCGTCGCCACGGACAGCGCCGCCGTCAGCGCCAGCACTGCCACACCCGCCGACGGCGCGGCGACACTCCTCTTGCACACAGCCGATCTCCTCCGTGAGTACGCCGCCCCTTCCGGGCCGCGGTCGGTGACATCGTGGCCGGTCGGCGGCTCGCGGCGAGATCACACTCAGCGGTCTCTGGAAACCCTTTGTGATCAAATGACGAGCGGCGGGGACGCATGGCCCGAAGTCCGCGGTCACGCCACGTAACGGCGTGGCGACAGCCGCGGGCCGCGCCGATGACCTAGCCTGCCGTAGATCGTTCACGGCGAGGATCAGCCGCACGAGGGCGACTCGTGCGGCAGGGCGACGAGGAAGGCCAGATGCGCAAGGTCCGTGCGGATGCCCTGGTCGTCGCGGCGCTGGCCGCGTCGATCGCGCTGCCGATCGCACTGCCGATCGCACCGCCGATCACGCCGTTCACGTCTCCGCTCGCGCTGGCCGCCGGGCCGGGCGCACGGCAGGCGGGACGAGACGGCGTGAGCGGAGCCGAGCTGGTCGCCGTGCGGGCCGACCCTTTGACGATCACCGTGCCGGGCTCGGCCAATCTCGGCAGCGGAGGCCAGGGCGGCACCATCAGCGCCTCCATGGGCACGGTGACCGTGACCGACCAGCGCAACGGGATCCCTCCCTGGACGGCGACCGTCTCCGCGACGAACTTCACCACCGGCAGCGGCACGCCCGCGCAGACCATCACGACCGCGAACGTCGCCTACTGGTCCGGGCCGGTCACCGCGTCGTCAGGCGCCGGGACGCGCTTCCCGGGACAGCCCACCGCCACCGACCGGGTGCCCCTCACCTCGCCGGTCGTCGCCTTCAGCGGACGCAAACAGGTGCCGCCGATGTCGACGAGCTGGCAGCCGACTCTGGTCATCACCATCCCGTCCGGCGCCGCCGCCGGCGTCTACACCGGGACCGTCACCCACTCAGTGGCCTGACCGGCCCGGTCCGTCCAGGAGTTGGGCGTCCCGTGACCCGCCACGGACGCGGCGGAGCGACCTCCGACGAGGAGGGTCGGACAGAGTGAGGCCTCGCCCGGCCCCTCATGTCTCCGCTCAGCCGAAGGGATGCCATGCCCCGCTTCTCACGACACCTCCGCCGTCCACTCGCGGCGATGGCGCTGGCTCTGGTGACGGCCGCGCCGTTGTCCAGTGGCCCACCCGCCGCCGCCGCCCCGGACGAGCGTCCCAAGCCGCTGCCCCCGTGGGTGCTGATCTGCAAGAAGCTGAAGCGGATGCCGGAGCACCGGCACATGCGATGTCCCGTCCAGCGGCCGCGCCCGCCCGTCCGGCCGTTCCGGTCCGGCGACGTCGCGCGGACTCCGACCGTGACCGAGATGGACATCCCGACCAGCACCGCGGGCCCTGTCGGCATCACCTCGGGGCCGGACGACGCGCTGTGGTTCGCCGAGAACTACGCCGGGCAGATCGGCCGCGTCACCACGGACGGCGACTTCACGGAGTACGCCGTGCCGACCGACGACGCCGAGCCCGCCCACATCACCACCGGCTCGGACGGCGCCCTGTGGTTCACCGAGTCGGCCGCCGACAAGATCGGCCGCATCACCACCTCCGGAGTCGTCACGGAGTACGCCCTGCCCAACACGGGGTCCTTCCCCTGGGGCATCACCGCCGGCCCCGACGGCGCCCTGTGGTTCGTCGAGATGACCGGCGACAAGATCGGCCGCATCACCACGTCGGGGACCATCACCGAGTACGCCCTGCCGACGAGTGACGCCTTCCCGGTGCGGATCACCACGGGGCCGGACGGCGACCTGTGGTTCACCGAGTCGTTCACCGGGAAGATCGGCCAGATCACCACGTCCGGGACCATCACCGAGTACGCCGTCCCCTCCTCAGGGGCGACGCCCATCGGGATCGTCACCGGGCCCGACGGCAACCTGTGGTACACCGACGCCAACGGGAAGGTCGGCACCGTCACCACCGGGGGCGACTTCACCGAGTATCCGCTGGACGACCCCAACGCCTTCCCATGGGGCATCACCAGCGGATCCGACGGCAGGCTGTGGGTGGCCGAACAACTCGGCAACGCGGCCGCCAGCGTCACCACCTCGGGGATCATCATCGAGTACAACATGCCGACCGTCCTCGCCGGGCCGTTCGACATCACGAGCGGACCCGACGGCAACGTCTGGCTCACCGAGGACTACGTCGACCAGATCGCCAAGGTGACCCTCTGATCGTCCGACCCGGTCCCGTGGGGGCCGCCGCCGCTCCCGGCGGCGGGCCCCACGGTCCCACGATCGCTCAGGGGGCCTCGTCGCCCTCCACGCGCATCACGCTGGCGACCGCCCGGACGATGTCCAGTTCGCGCAGGTCCTCGATCGTGCCGGACAGGGCCGCGTCGCTGGCCCGGTGGGTGACCAGCACGAGCCGGGCGTCGTCGCCCCGCCCCTCCTGCCGCACCGTCTGGATCGACACGTCGCGCCGGGCGAAGGTGTCGGCCACCCGGGCGAGCACGCCGGGCTTGTCCGCCACGTCCAGCGACACGTGGTAGCGGGTGACGCTGTCGCCCATCGGGTGGACCTTGAGGTCGGCGTACGTCGACTCCTCCGGGCCGCGGGTGCCGGCGAGGCGGTTGCGCGCCACCGCGACGATGTCGCCCAGCACGGCGCTGGCGGTCGGCGCGCCGCCCGCGCCCGCGCCGTAGAACATCAGCCGCCCGGCCGACTCGGCCTCCACGAAGACGGCGTTGTACGCCTCCCGGACCCCCGCGAGGGGGTGGGACCTCGGGATCATGGCGGGGTGCACGCGGACGCCGGCCGACCGGCCGTCGTCGGAGCGGGCGCAGATGGCCAGCAGCTTGATGACGTAGCCCATGCCCTTGGCGGAGGCGACGTCGGCCGCGGTGATGTCCGTGATGCCCTCACGGTAGACGTCGGCGGCCGTCACCCGGCTGTGGAAGGCGATGCCCGCGAGGATCGCGGCCTTGGCCGCCGCGTCGAAGCCCTCGACGTCGGCCGTCGGGTCCGCCTCGGCGTATCCCAGCGCCTGGGCCTCCTCCAGGGCGTCGGTGAACGAGGCGCCGGTGGAGTCCATCTTGTCGAGGATGTAGTTGGTCGTGCCGTTGACGATGCCCAGCACGCGGCGCACCCGGTCACCGGCCATCGACTCGCGGAGCGGCCGCAGCAGCGGGATGGCCCCGGCCACGCTCGCCTCGAAGTAGAGGTCGGCGCCGTTCTCCCGGGCGGCGCGGTGGATCGTCGCGCCGTCCTCGGCCAGCAGCGCCTTGTTGGCGCTGACCACGGACTTGCCCCGCGCCATGGCGGCGAGGATCAGCGAACGGGCGGGCTCGATCCCGCCGATCACCTCGACGACGATGTCGACGTCGTCACGGGTGACGAGGGCCTCGGCGTCGGTCGTGAGCAGCGCGGGGTCGACCTCGGCGTCCCGCTTGCGGCCCAGCCTGCGCACGGCGACGCCGGCCAGCCTCAGCGGCGCTCCGACACGGGCGGCGAGATCGTCGGCCTGCTCGCCGAGCAGGCGCACGACCTGCGACCCGACGACGCCGCAGCCCAGCAGCGCGACCCCGAGCGCCGGTTTGGCGTTACTCACGACCCCTCCTCGCTTCGCCGCCGGACCGCCGGCGGCGGCTGGTCACAGCTGCCCCCTGAGCAGGTCGTCCTCGGTCTCCCGGCGGATGATCACTCGCGCCTGGCCGTTGGACACCGCGACGACGGCGGGCTTGGGCAGATAGTTGTAGTTGCTGGCCAGGGACCGGCAGTAGGCGCCGGTGCCGGCGACGGCGATCAGGTCACCCGGGGCCAGGTCGCCCGGCAGGTACAGGTCGCGCACGACCATGTCGCCGCTCTCGCAGTGCTTGCCGACCAGGCGCGACAGCATCGGCCCCGCCTGACTCTCGCGGGAGGCGAGCACCGCCGTGTACTCCGCGCCGTACAGCGCGGTGCGGACGTTGTCGCTCATGCCGCCGTCGACGCTCACGTAGGTGCGCAGGCCCTCCACGTTCTTGACGGTACCGGCCTCGTACAGGGTCACACCGGAAAGGCCCGCGATCGAGCGGCCCGGCTCGACCGTGAGGCGCGGCACCGGCAGCCCGGCCGCCTCGCACACCTTGGTGACGATCTCCCGGAGGCCGTCCGCGATGACCTTGACGTCCAGGGACTCGTCGCCCGTGACGTACGGGATGCCGTATCCGCCGCCGAGGTCCAGCTCGGGGAGCACCACGCCGTGCTCCTCCTTGATCTCGACCAGCAGGGTGGCCAGACGGCGGGCGGCGACCTCGAAGCCGCCGACGTCGGTGATCTGCGAGCCGATGTGCGAGTGCAGGCCGGTCAGTTCGAGCTGCGGCAGCGCGAGGATGCGCCGCACCGCCTCGGCGGCGGCGCCGCCGCTCAGCGACAGGCCGAACTTCTGGTCGTCGTGGGCGGTCGCGATGAACTCGTGGGTGTGCGCCTCGACCCCGACGGTCACCCGGATCATGACCTTGGGCCGTACGCCGTGCTTCTCGGCGAGGAAGCCGAGACGGGCGATCTCCTCGAACGAGTCGACCACGATGTGGCCGACGCCGGTCTGGACGGCCTTCTCCAGCTCGGCGAGCGACTTGTTGTTGCCGTGCAACGTGATCCGCGCGGGCGGGAAGCCCACGCTGAGCGCGACGGCGAGCTCGCCCGCGCTGCACACGTCGAGGCCGAGCCCCTCCTGGTCGATCCAGCGGGCGACCTCCCGGCACAGGAAGGCCTTGGCCGCGTAGTGGACCTCTCCGTCGTGGAAGGCCGACCGGTATTCGCGGCAGCGGGAGCGGAAGTCCTCCTCGTCGACGACGTACAGCGGTGTGCCGAACTCCTTCGCCAGGTCGCGTACGTCGATGCCGCCGATGGTGACGGCTCCGCCGGTCCGGCCCGACGTTCGCGGCCAGACGGCCGGTTCGAGCGTGTTGAGGTCGGCGGGCGTGTGCGGCGGACGCTCCTCGGGCGGTCCGGCGGTCACGGCGACGATCGTGGAGGCGGCGTGCAGGTCGCCGGCTGGGTGGGCGAATCGACTCACCCGCACGAGGCTAGCCGACCCGGCGATTCTCCCGCGCCCGCTGCTCACCCTGCGAGACAACGTGTGGAAGATATTCTGCATCGCAGGTCATCCTGCGTACTGTTTCCGGCCGGTTTCTGCTTTTGCTCAGATTTTGCGGGGCGGGGTGACGCCGAGTTCCCACAGGCCCGTGGCGAGCACCGCGCGCACCGCCTCACCCAGCCGCACCCGCGCGGCGTGGACGTCCGAGGGCTCCTCATCGCCCCGGGGAATCGGCGCGGCGTGCTCGAAGGCGTCGTGGTAGGCCGCGGCCAGCCGTTCGAGATACGCCGGCCAGCCCGGATCGCGGCTCTCCCGCCTGCTCGGCAGCTCCGCCAGGACCCGCAGCACCGCCCGGTCGTACGGGCCGTCCAGCCGTCCGGGGCGCGCGCCTGCGCCGGTCGCGACGCCGAGATCGCGCGCCCAGCGCCGTACGGCCTCGGCCCGCGCGTACGCGTACCTGACGGCGAAGCCGGGGTTGTCCCACGTACGGGGGAAGTCCGGCCACGGCCCCTCGCCTTTCGACGGCCGTGAGGGTTCCAGGGGTGCGGTGGGCGGGACGTCGGTGAGGACGTCCTCCGGTTCGGTGACGGCGATCACGAGGAAGCCGTTCGGCCGGACGTCCACCCGCCCGACCCCCGGGACGGCCCGCAGCCGTCCGGCCAGCCGCTCCGCCGTCTCTTTCGGCGTCTCTTTCGGCGTCTCTTTGGGGGGTTCGCCGGTCCCGCGCAGCGCCGCCGCCGAGGCGAACGTCGCCTCCCGTTCCCACGAGCCCTGGGGAACGGGCGGCGAGCCGAGGACGGCGGTCAGCGCCCCGACGATCACTCGCCGTCCTCCACGGGCGGCGTCCGGCGCCCGTGGTCCCGTTCTGCAGGGCTCGCGGTGGTCATCGCGGCCAGCCTAACGCCGGGTTCGGGTGTGATCAGAGCAGGAGGGCGAGGGGCTCGGCCGGGACGTACCCCTCCATGCGCGCCGAGGAGAGCAGCGCGCCCTCCGCCGAGTCGCGGACGCAGACGTAGGAGTAGCGGTCGGCCGAGTAGACCCGCACCCCGTCCGTACGGCACTGCCGCATCAGGACCTCGCCCCACTCCTCCGAGACGTCGGCGAGGCCGAGGTCGGTGAGGGTCTGGCGGCGGGCCAGGACGGTGCCCCCGGCGACCTCCGGCAGGAACCGGTGCTCGGCCCCCGGCTGGCGCAGCAGCGTCGCCCCAGTGGCGGGCACGTGCGCGTAGAAGGACGCCTTCCCGAGCACCTCGGCGTCGGTGGAGGCGAAGTGCCGGACGAGGTCGGCCAGGTAGTGCTCGCCGTACAGGTCTCTGGGGTCGAGCACCGCCACGTGGTCGCCGTCGGCCAGCCGGACCGCGCGGTCGAGGGCGGCGCCCCGGGTGATCGGCTCCTCGGTGACGCGGACCACGACGTCGAGGCCGGGGCACACCTGGCGGACGGTCTTGTCCACCAGCCCGGCGTCCAAGCCCTCCGCGACGATCACGATCTGGCCGGGCCGGTCGATCTGGCGGGCCACCTGGGCGAGCAGGTGGTCGAGCTCGGCCTGACCGGCGACCGCGGCGACCGCCGTGATCACGCCGCTGCCCCGCACGCTGGGCACGCCGAGCGTGTCGAGGATCGGGTCGAGCAGCGGCGTCACGCCGGCGCCGGCCCGCCAGGCGAGGTGCGCCTCCCTGGCCAGCCGCTCGGTGTCGGCCATGAACATCTCGGCCGCCGCGACGATCTCCTCGCCCTTGGCCCCGGCCCGCACCTGGAGCACCGGGGTGCCGCAGGCCGTGACCTCTCCTATCGTCCGCGGCTCGGCGTCGGCGCCCGCGATCACCAGGGCCGGCTGCCGGTAGGCCGTCAGCACGTCGTCGTACGCCGTCTCGTCGTCGCCCTGGCCGGCCAGCGGCCTCCAAGCGGCCGATCCGTCGGCGGGAGGGGTGACGGTGCCGAGGGTGACGATCTCCCCCGTTCGGCCGCCCTCGGCGGGGATGGGGTTGTGCACCCGGGGCTGGATCGCGTGCGGGAGCACGCCGACCCGGTCGTGCCGCAGCGCCGCGCGCCACTCGCGGGCCCGGGCCTCGGTGGTGGTCAGCACCCACTCGAAGTGCTCGGCCGCCGGGACCCCCCGCGACACCGCGCCTCCGGAGTGCCAGAAGACCGTCTTGATCCCCCGCTTGCGGCAGGCCGCCACCAGATCGCGCAGCGCCCGCGTCTCGCCGGCCAGCGCCTCCAGCCAGCGTCCGCCGTTGCCCTGCCGCGGGCCGGGCCGTACGGACTCGACGAACAGCACGTGCGGCCGCTGCTGGTCGAGCATGGCCTCCCAGTTGTCCGGGCCGAAGTTGGTCACCAGCCGCCACTCGTACCGCAGCAGCGCCTCGGTCTGCCGGTCGACGATCGCGGCGACCGTCATGTACGGCCGTGCCGTCGGCCCCTTGGGGACCACGAAGTGCTCGGCGAGCGGCGTAGAGACCTGCGGGGGCTTCGGCTGGGGCTCGGCCGGGATGGCCTTCGCCTCCTCGACGACGGGGATCTCCGGCTTGAAGTCCGAGCGCCTGGGCGCCGGGCGCTTCCTGATCGGCGTCTTCAGCGTCTTGGCCACCGAGCCGGGGTTCTTGCTGTGGATCGCGTCGCCGAGCTTGCTCCACCGGCTGTCCTGGAGCGAGGCGAGCTTCCAGTTGGCGACCTCGGTCTGGTAGCGCTGCTCGGCGAGTTGCTTGGCAAGTTGCCGGTTCTGCCGCTCCGCCGTCTTCAGCCGCGCCTCGGCCTCGCGCGTCTTGGTCACGGCCTCGGCCTCCGCGCGCGCCACCTCCTCCAGCCGCCGCTGGTAGTCGCCGATCAGCCGGGTGAGCTCCGCCGCGTTGGCCGCCTGTTCCACCGCCTCCGCCAGCGCCCGCCGCAGCACCGCCGGGTCGCTCCGCTCAGGCTGTCCGGCTGCCGGTTCGCTCAGCTCGCTCATAAGGGGTGACTCCGCGGTAGGCCATCAGGACGCAAGTCACAATATTCGCAGAACCCCCTGATCATTCTCAGCCGGAGGCGCGACCCCGCCGATCCCGGCACCTTGCCGCTCCACCCACCGTGCCGGCGACCAGTCGAACAGAAAAGGATCTTGACCTGCTTGACCAACCAAGAGACACGACGCTTGCCTGCCTTATAACGTCCATGTTATGAAGTGGGGAGAGGTGGAACTGGAACCCGAAGTCGACGAGTGGTTCGACTCCCTCAACCAGGACGACCAGGAGACCGCCGTCTTCTATGTCGATCTCCTGGCCGAGCGGGGCGTGCTTCTCGACGAGCCGTACACCCGGCAGTTGTGCGGCAAGCTGAGAGAACTTCGATTCCATCTCTCCCGAGACGCGGTTCGCGTTACCTACTGGATCGCTCCGGGAAGACGCATCATCCTGCTCACGGTCTTCCGTAAGCAGCGGATGCGGGAGACAGCCGAGATCGAGCGAGCTGTACGGGCCATGCGGCGTTGTATCGCGGAAGCTCACACAGCAGACGAGGAGTGATCGACATGGGTGAGCGCACGGCATGGTCGGACAAGCGCGCAGAGATCATGAATCGCCCCGGTGCCGGAGCCGCCTACGAGGCCGCTCGCCTCCGCTACGAACTCGGCGACGCGGTGCGGCGACGTCGCGAGGAGCTCGGCCTGACACAGACGGAGCTGGCAGATCGGGCAGGACTCAAACAACCTGCGGTCGCCCGCTTCGAGGCCGGTGGCACCATGCCGACCATTCCCCTCTTGGAACGCCTCGCCGAAGCACTCGAAGTACGGCTCAGCGTGCAGTTCCAGCCCTTCCAAAAGGCAAGTTGAACGGCACCGGAAGAGTCGCGTCGTCGGCGTCGAGGTCAGGCGTCCTCGACCGTAAGCGCCGACGACTTCCGTGGCTGGCGTAGTCCTCTACACCGGCACGCAGACCCTCCCCTTCGGTTCTCGCATCCGCGCGGTGCCGGTCAGCGCCCTGTGGCAGATCTGACGGCCGGTCCAAGCCAGGACCTCTCCATGAAGGTCACTTACAGTTCTCGGGGCGCTGGGCGGATCGCTGGAACTGTTCCACGGGAATGACCACGTCCACGACCTGCTCCTTATGGTCGTCGTACTGCTGGACCAGGACCAGGCCGGGCTTGAGCTTGGCCGCGTCACCGACTCCGAAGTCCACAGAGCCGGTCGTGGTGACGGTGTCCCCATTGCCTCCGGCAGCCGTATAGGTGATCGCCGGGTCGAGTTCCAGCGGTCCCTGAGTGGCCTTCCACCCTCCCGAGGGTGCGTCGAGGCGGAAGGCCGCATATCGGCCTTGCGGCTTCGATGCCTCGTAACGAGCGTCGTCCACAGTCTCTCCGGACTCGCGCTTGTGATAGACGACCGCCACGTTCGGCCCGGTTCCGCACCACGCGAGGACCAGGAGGAGGTTCCCCGCCTCGTCGACGCCGATCCCCGCTTTCCCGTCCACCCACGGTGAACAGCCCAGCATGCCCGCCATCAGAACCCCGCTGAGCGCTGCCCTCGCCAGGGTCGTACGCCTGCGAATCCGTCGGCCCAGAACCTCACCTCACCTCATCCTCAGCACAGCACACCCCCGTCTGCCGACCATTCTCCACGGACTGCCGAGACCGTCACGTCATATTCGCTGCCTGCTCTGTTTCCAGCGACATCGGGCGACTTGATGGAGGCGAAAGCCGCACCGCCCGTTATCGCCTTGGTCAGGCACAGACTCTGCCCATCCGATGTCGACGAGCCTTCCCCCACATCGACGGTGCGCCATCCGTCCCGCGAAGAGACCTCCCGATAGAAGGAGAGGACGTCCGCCCCGTCATCGGTCAGAACATAGCTACGCCCGACGTAGACGTACTCATCGTCGCCGTCACAGCCGCTGTACTCGCTCTCCTTCTCCCTGACCCCCTCCGGATGTGTGGAAAGCAGCTGCTCCGCGACCGGCGCCGGAGTCAACCTGCCGGGAGAGGAACAGAAACCTCCCCCACCCTGGATGAACCATCCTCGCGAGAAGCCGAGTCCGAGGACCGCCATGCCCATGGACCCGGCCGCGATGGCCCCGGCGGCAAGAACTTTCACAGGGAAGCGACACCGCCCTTCCGCAAACGCCGGCTCAGTTCTCGACAGTGATTTGCACTTGTTTGCCGTGTCCACCATAGATGCGGCAGCACATTTGGAATAGCACGCTCCGTGATGCGATCGGGTCACGAGCGCGAATCGCCCGCATCTCCGATACTTGCATTTTCGGATTGGCGCATCCGAAATCGTCGGCGCTCTCCCCTGCCGGCGGGCCTGGCGCCGGTGGGATGGGTTCCGGTGCCCCGGGGCCGGGAGGTCCGTAGACTCGGCTGCGGTTCAAGGGAGGGCAAACCGTGCGCAAGGGTGAGTGGCCACGATTCCAGGCCAGGCCGTACGTCTGCGGGGCCGTCGGGCCCTACGAGCAGGCCAGGCTGGACCTGCTGGCACGGTCGGGGCCCGCCGTCCAGGCCGTGCACGCCGCACCCGAGGCCGCGCTGCTCGCCTCCGCCCCCCTGGCGCCGTACGCGTCGGGCCCCGAGGCGACCGCGTACGCCTGGGAGGGCCGGCGGCCGGAGGCCGCGCCGGGCGCGAACGCGTGGCTGCGGGTCGCGGAGACGTACGAGACCCCGGGGCTGGTGGACGGCCCGGAGACGGTGGTCCTGCACACCGGCGGGCTGGGCCTGATCGACGTCTACTACCTCGCGGACGGGGACGCGGTCTACTTCTCCTCGCTCATCGAGCCTCTCCTCGCGCTGGCCCGGCGGCCGTACGAGGTGAACTGGGACGCGTGGGCGGCGATCCTCCGGCTGACCTATCCGCTGCTGGAGGACACGCCGTACCGCCAGATCCGGCGCCTGCCCGGCGCGACCGCGCTGGCCTGGTCGCGGCGGGAGCGCACGCTGCGCGTCGACCGGCGCGCGCCGCGCTGGGTGCGGGAGGAGCCGGTCGACCGCGGTGTGACGGCCGGCGACCTGGTCACCTTGCTGCACGACGCGCTCGCGCCGTACGAGCGGGTGCTGGTGCCGGTGAGCGGCGGGTACGACTCGCGGCTGCTGGCCAGCGTGGCGATGGCCCGGAAGATGGACGTCGAGTCGTGGACCACCAGCCCCGACGACGGCCTGGACCACGACATCGACTTCGCCCGCTACATCACCCGTGAGCTGGGCATCCCCCACCGGATCGTCCCGCAGTTCCCGGAGAGGTATCCCGAGGAGGCGCTGTGGGCGGCCCGCCGCCTGGAGTACCTCACCAGCCACCACGCCTGGTACTCCCCCTTTGCCAGGGAGGTGCACGGGGCGGGCCGGGCGCTGGTGGACGGCCTCGCGGGCGGCCCGCTGATGAAGAACTTCCTGATCACGGCGGACGCCGTCGGCGCGGGGACCGGCGCGTCCCGCCGCGCGGCGCTGCTGAAGGCGCTGGCGACCGGCGACGCCCACATCCCCGTGCTGGGCGAGCAGGCCGCCGCGTGGATGGACGACCGGGTGGGCGCGGCTTTCACCCGGGCGACCTCGATGCTGCACGGCCACCGGGCCGAACTGCCGCTGAGCGTGCTCCACACCCGCACCGTGCGGGGCATCGCCCGCTCCCCCGTCAACCTCGTCGGCCCCGAGGCCACCCCGGTCTTCCCGTTCCTGCACCCGGAGTTCTTCGACGCGGCGCTGTCGGTGCCGGTCGCGGCCAAGGAGGGCGGGAAGTTCTACCGGGAGGTCCTGCGGGCCGCCAACCCCCGGGTGGCCGCGCTGCCGTCCACGAACACGCCGCTGCTGCCGAACCGCCGGGTGCCGCTGCGCTCGAACGGCCCGGCCGCTCGCGAGTGGAACCACCGAATGCTGGTCAAAGCCACGGAAATCCCGGGCCTGATGTCGCCCCAGATGCTGGAGGCGGTCGCCGCCGGGCCGGACGCGCTGACCGCTTTCGGCTCGTGGAACTCGCGGTTCTGGCTGCGGGCGCTGGTGGCGTTCGGAGCGTGGCTCGCCGACTACGAGGACCTGCTCGGCGACCTCACGCCGCCCTGGAGCCTCCGGCCCGCGGCCGCCGTCCCCGCCCCGTGACAACCGTCCCCACCCCGCAATAGGGGCCCGCCCTCGTAGGGGTTACGGCTCCGCACAGTTCGGAAAGACGGGTTGTGATCGCCGTCCGTGATCACCCGTAAGCAGGTAAAAACCGCATGTTAGGGGGGTGTCAGGCTTTCCAGTCAGGTCTAGGCCGATGGTAGTTTTGGCCAACTACAGCCAAACAACACGGCGTGAGCTTAAAAGCTCGGGTGTGACCTGACCACGCGCCCTTCTTTCCTCAAGCGAGAACCTGATGAACGCTGCTGCGCCCTGCCCTGACCCGGTTCCCGGGTCGTCCGGCGATCTCCCGGAGATCACCGACTTCGCCTCGCAGGACCCCCGCTGGTACAAGCGCGCGGTCTTCTACGAGGTGCTCGTACGCGGCTTCAAGGACTCCAACGGCGACGGCACCGGCGACCTGCGCGGACTGACCGAGAAGCTCGACTACCTCTCCTGGCTGGGCGTCGACTGCCTCTGGCTGCTCCCGCTCTACCAGTCCCCGCTCAGGGACGGCGGATACGACATCGCCGACTACCTCAAGCTCCTTCCGGAGTTCGGCGACCTCGGCGACTTCGTGAAGCTGATCGAGGCGGCCCACGAGCGGGGCCTGCGGGTCATCACCGACCTCGTCATGAACCACACCAGCGACCAGCACCCGTGGTTCCAGGCGTCCCGCACCGACCCCGACGGCCCGTACGGCGACTTCTACGTCTGGTCGGACGATCCCACCAAGTACTCCGGCGTCCCGATCGTCTTCGTGGGCACCGAGGAGTCGAACTGGACGTACGACCCGGTGCGCAAGCAGTACTACTGGCACCGGTTCTTCCACCACCAGCCCGACCTGAACTACGACAACCCGGCCGTCCAGGCGGCGATGATGGAGGTCATCCGCTTCTGGCTCGACCTCGGCGTGGACGGGTTCCGGCTGGACGCGGTGCCGTACCTGTTCGAGCGCGAGGGCACCTCCTGCGCCGGACTGCCGGAGACGCACGCCTACCTCAAGAGCATCCGCGCCGAGGTGGACCGGATCTACCCCGACCGGGTGCTGCTGGCCGAGGCCAACGGCTGGCCCGAGGACGTGGTCGAGTACTTCGGCGACCCCACCCGCGGCGGCGACGAGTGCCACATGGCCTTCCACTTCCCGCTGATGCCGCGGATCTTCATGGCCGTACGCCGGCAGAGCCGCGAGCCGATCTCCGAGATCATGTCGCGGACCCCCAAGCTGCCGGAAAGCGCCCAGTGGGGCATCTTCCTCCGCAACCACGACGAGCTGACGCTCGAAACCGTGACGGAGGAGGAGCGCGACTACATGCACGCCGAGTACGCCAAGGACCCGCGCATGCGCGCGTACCTGGGTATCCGGCGGCGCCTGGCCCCCCTGCTGGACAACGACAGGGACCAGATCGAGCTGTTCACCGCGCTGCTGCTCAGCATGCCGGGCTCGCCGGTCATGTACTACGGCGACGAGATCGGCATGGGCGACAACATCTGGCTGGAGGACCGCGACGCGGTCCGCACGCCGATGCAGTGGACCCCCGACCGCAACGCCGGGTTCTCCGAGGCCGACCCCGGACGGCTGTACCTGCCCGTGGTCATGGACCCGGTGTACGGCTACCAGGCGGTCAACGTGGAGGCCCAGATCAAGAGCGAGTCGTCGCTCCTCCACTTCACCCGGCGGATGCTGCAGATCCGGCGTGAGCACCCGATCTTCGGCACCGGCGCCTACACCGAGCTGTGGTCGCCGAACCCGAGTGTGCTGGCCTTCCTGCGGGAGGAGGGCGACGACGTGGTCCTGTGCGTCAACAACCTGTCGCGCTTCGCCCAGCCGGTCGAGCTCGACCTGCGGCGCTTCGCGGGGGTCGTCCCGGTCGAGTGCCGCGGCGGGGTCGCCTTCCCCACGATCGGCGACCTGCCCTACCTGCTCACGCTGCCGGGGTACGGCTTCTACTGGCTGTCGCTGCGCCGGGCCCCCGGCACCGGGATCTTGGAGGCCTGAGCCGTACGCTCAGCGGGCGGTGACGGGCACCCGGGCCCGCGCCGCCCGGCGGGCGGGGATCAGCGCCACCAGCGACGCGGCGCCGATCGCGATCAGGAGGGCGGCGGCGAGCATCCCGGGGGTGGGCGCGCGGCCGATGCCCGCCCCGACGCCGCTGCCACGGCCCTCCAGGTCGATCAGCGCCCGCGACCAGAACGCCCCCGCCGCGGCCCCGGCCACGACCCCCACCGCGGCCGGCAGGCCGGCGGCGGTGACCAGGGTGGCCGTGACCTGGCGGGGGGTGAGGCCCATGGCCTTGAGCACCGCGAGGTCGAGGACGTGGTCGCGTAGGCCGAGGGCGCTGGCCGTGAGCAGGTTGGCCAGCCCGATCAGGGCCAGCACGACGACCAGCGCGACGATGATCACCCGGACGACCGCCAGCCGCTCGGCCGGGTTCACCGCCCGGGTCACCTCCAGCCCCTGCTCCTGCAGCCGGGCCCGCACCTGCGCCGCGTCGGCGCCCGGCCGCAGCACCAGGGCGTAGAACCCGGGTGGCAGCGCGTCCTTGGCCGCCAGGCTGTCCAGCCCGAACGACAACACCTCGCCGTCCTGCTCGGGCTCGATCACCCGGCCCACGATCCGCACGATCAGCGGCGTGCCGCCGATCGTCATCCGGACCCGGTCGCCGACCCGTACGCCGAGCAGGTCGAGCAGTCCCTGGCCGGCCACCGCCTCGCCCCGGTCGGCGAACATGCGGCCCTCCACCACCGGGAAGGGGTACGGGTCGGAGGAGAGGCCGAGGGCGCGGGTCCGCACGGTCCTCGTCTGCCAGGGCACGAGCGCGTCGAGTTCGGCCCCCGGATACGCCGCGACCACGTCGGGGTCGGCCATCACCCGCTGCCGGGCCTCCTCGGCGGTCATGTCGCCCGGCCGGATGCTCAGCGCCGCGGCCTGTCCCACGCTCTCCGGGTGGCGGCCGAAGTCGTCCAGCGTCGCCCAGCAGCCGAGCCCGATCGTGATGAGCATCATCGGCAGGGCCACCCCGCAGGCCGTGAGCGCGGCGGGCGTCCTGCGCGTGAAGGCGTCCCTGGCGCCGAGGACGAGCGCGGGCGGCAGCCGTACGAGCAGGGCGACCCGGGCCAGCCGGGACAGGCGCCCGCGCGGCGGCGCGGCGGGGGCGGCCGGGAGCGGCGGGACGCGCCCGCCGCGCCAGGCCGGGACCAGGACCGCCACCAGCACCGCCAGCGCGGTCCCCGCGACGATCGCCGCGAGGGGCCCGGCCGACAGCGGCACCGCGACCGTCTCCCCCATCGCGTACGCCGTGACCAGCCGGGCGGCGAGCACGCCGAGGGCGATGCCGAGCAGCCCCAGCGTGCCGTGCTCGGCGAGGAGCATCCGGACGACCTGGCCCCGGGTGAACCCGAGCGACTTGAGTGTGGCGATGTCGCGCAGCTGGGTCAGCACCCGGCCGCCGGCCGCATTGGCGAGCGCCAGCGCGGCGGCGACCAGGCCGGCGACGCCGAACAGCGCGAGCAGCAGGCCGAGCAGCCGGTCGTCCAGCTCCATCGAGGCGCGCACCTCGCGCCAGGTCGTCACCCGCTGCACCTGGTTGCGCAGCGTGAAGACGGCCCGCTGGACGACGAGGTCGGTGTCGGCGGGGTCGGCGAGGCGCAGCCCGGTCACGGCCTCCGTACGGCCGGGCGCGGGCTCCACGACGTCGAGGGTCTGGCCGAGCGTCCAGGCCAGGCCGGGGGTCCACTCGGGGTAGAAGCCCTGGTCGCCACTCTCGGCCAGCCCGGCGACGGTCAGCCGGTGGGTCGCGCCGTTCAGGCCGGTGACGGTGAACGGGCTGCCGGGCCGCAGGCCGAGGGCGCGGGCGAACGACCGCTCGACGACCACGCCGTCCGGGGCGCGCGGGTCGAGCCAGCGTCCCTCGCGCGGCAGCGGGCGCGCCACGGAGGTGAAGGCGGCCGGCGTCTCCCGCAGGGTGATCGGCACGCGCCGGCCGCCGGTGGCGAGCGTGGCGGGCGCGCTGCGGTACGGCCCGGCCACGTCGGTCACACCGGGCAGGCCGCGCAGGGCCGACACGTCGGGGACGTCCTTGCTGTGGATCCAGATGTGCGCGCCGTGGCCGCGCTCGAACAGGCCCCGCCAGGGGTTGGTGCCGCCCTCCAGCAGCGTGGCCGCGACGATCAGTGCGGTGACGATGCCCGCGACCGCGAGCACCGTGAGGCCCGCCTGGCCCCGGCGGGCCCGCAGGTCCGCGCGGATCCAGCGCAGCTCCGCGCTCCTCGGCACGGTCAGGTCACCCCCTCGCGGTCGTCTCGTGGCTGCCGAAGCGCATCCGGTTCAGCTCCGGAGTTCGACGACGTCCCCGGCCCCGCCGGCGGGCCGGCGGCGCACGCGGGGGATGGCGCCGTCGTCGACGATCTGGCCGTCGAGCAGGCTGACGACGCGGTCGGCCATGCTCGCGACGCGGGCGTCGTGGGTGACCAGCACGATCGTCTGCCCCTGGCGGTGCACCCGGCCGAGCAGGCGCAGCACGTCACGGGTGTTGCGGCTGTCGAGGTTGCCGGTGGGCTCGTCGGCGAGCAGCAGCCGGGGCTGGTTGGCGAGCGCGCGGGCCAGCGCCACCCGCTGCTGCTCGCCCCCGCTGAGCTGCGCGGGCGCGGCGTCCGCCCGGTCGGCCAGGCCCAGCTCGCCGAGGAGGTACTCGCGCCGCTCGCGGGCGTGCCGGGGCGAGGCGCCGCCGAGCAGCGCGGGAAGCTCGACATTGTCGGCCACGGTCATGTTGCCCACGAGGTTGAAGAACTGGAACACGAACCCGATCTGCTCCCGGCGCAGGACCGCCCAGCCGCTCTCCGACAGCGTGTCGGCCCGCCTGCCCTCCAGCCAGATCTCACCGCTCGACCGCGTGTCCAGGCCGCCGATCATGTGGACCAGGGTGGACTTGCCCGACCCGGACGGCCCGGTGATCGCGACGAACTCCCCCGCCTCGACCGTCAGGTCGACCCCGCGTACGGCCGGCACGGGCAGCCCGCCGGTCTGATAGATCTTGACCAGGTTGACCACCCGGACGACGGGTGTGTCCGACATACCGCTCACCCTAACCGCGTCGCGCCGCCGCCTCGCCCGCGTGCCGCCGCGGGGTCACTGCAGCTCCTCCTGGCAGCGCTCCAGCCAGTCGAGGTCGGCCTGCAGGTGGAGCATCGCGCCCTCGATGAGCAGGAGGGACGCGCGGTTGGCCGGATCGGTCCGCTCGGCCGCCTCGGCCAGCTCACCCAGGTCTCTCATGAGCGAAAGGTAGTGCCGGCGCTGCCGGTTCACCAGGGCCATGCGGTCGGCCAGGCCGGTCAGCGGGGCGAGCACGAGCTTCATGAAGAACTCGTCGCGGACCCGGGGACCCTCGGTGGGCTCGTCCACCCAGGTCTCCAGCGCCTCCCGCCCGGCCGCGGTGATGTAGTAGACCTTCTTGTTCGGCCGGTTGGCCTGCTCCACGTCGACCGCGCGGACGTACCCGTCCTTCTCCAGCCGGCCCAGCGTCACGTAGATCTGGCCGATGTTGGGCGAGGGATAGGCGATGCCGAAAATCGACTCAAGAGCCTGTTTGAGCTCGTAACCATGGGCAGGTTCCTTCGCCAGGAGCGCCAGCAGCGCCTGCCGCACGCGCCCACCCCCAGACCGTCGGAGCAGTTACCGGAGCGTTACCCGCCCATCCGTTGACGGTCACATTATCGCTATGCATAACATGCATGCACCTACCTAACACGTATGTAACCGGTTTTTCACGCGGAGGCCATATGGTTCGCCGAGCCGTCGCCGTCCTGGCCGCCTTCCTGGTGGCCGGATGCGCGGGGCTCACGGACACCGGCGCCGGCCCCACGACCGGCACCGGGGGCACCGGGCCGATCACGCTCGCGATCGGCCGGGACACCACCGCCTACCTCCGCCCGTTGCTGGACCGGTGGAACCAGGGCCACCCGGACGAGCGGGTCACGCTGCTCGAACTGCCCGAGGCGTCCGACGAGCAGCGCGCCCAGATGGTGGCGAACCTGCAGGCCCGCAACGACGTGTACGACGTGCTCGCGCTCGACGTGATGTGGACGGCCGAGTTCGCCGACGCCGGGTGGATCGTGCCGCTCGACCGCAGCCTGTTCCCCCTCGACAAGCTGCTCGGGGGGGTCGCGGACACCGCGATCTACCGCGACCGGCTGTGGGCGGCGCCGTACACGAGCAACGCCGGGTTGCTCTACTACCGGTCCGACATCCTGAAGAAGGAGCACCTCAAGCCGCCCAGAACCTGGGCGGAACTGCGCGACCAGGCCAGGCGCCTGGGCGCGAAGTATCACATCGGGGGATACGCCGGGCAGTTCCTGCCGTACGAGGGACTGACCGTCAACTTCGCCGAGGCCGTGCAGTCGGCGGGCGGGTCCATCCTCAGCCCGGACGCCCGCACGGTCACGATGGACCTCGGCAGCGCGCGGGCCGCGCTCGGCTTCCTCGTCGGCGGCGTCACGGAGGGGTGGATCCCCCGCGAGGCGCTGACGTACAAGGAAGAGGAGTCGCGGCTCGCCTTCCAGGAGGGGCGGCTGCTGTTCGCCCGCAACTGGCCCCACGCGTACGGCCCGGCCACGCACTCCCGGCTCGCCGGGAAGTTCGCGGTCACCCGGCTGCCCGGCCTGGACGGGCCCGGGTCCAGCTCGCTCGGCGGCTACAACCTCGCCGTCAGCGCCTTCTCCAAGCGGCAGAAGTCGGCCCTCGACTTCATCCGCTACTTCACCGGCCGGGACAACGAACGGCTCGTCCTCACCGAGGGGTCGTTCCCCCCGGTCTGGGCGGATCTGTACGACGACCCGGAGCTCATCAGGCGGTTCCCCTACCTGCCCGTGCTCAAGGAGGCCATCCTCTCGGCACGGCCGAGGCCGGTCACCGCCGACTACAACCAGGTCAGCCTGGTCATCTCCAGCGCCGTGTCCGGCGCGCTCGCACTCGCCAAACCCGTAGACGAGACCGTCGCCGACCTGAAACAGGGGCTCGGCGAGGTCATCCAGCCCGGAGGATAGATAGATATGCGGAAACTTCCCCCCATCATGGTCGCGTGCCTCGCTCTCGCCGCCGCCGCCGCGTGTGGCAGCGACTCCGGCGGCGACACCGGCTCCGGCAACGCCCCGGCCGCCTCGGGCAGCGCGCCGGCCGCCGGGGGCGCCAAGCCCCTGGAGGGAGAGAAGATCGAGATCGCCGCGAAGTGGACCGGCGACGAGCAGGCCAACTTCGAGAAGGTGCTGAAGGCGTTCGAGGAGAAGACCGGCGCCACCGTCACCTACGCCTCCACCGGTGAGGACACCGGCGCCTACCTCGGCCCCCGCATCGAGGGCGGCAACCCTCCGGACGTCGCGATCCTGCCCCAGCCCGGCCTCGTGCAGCAGTACGCCGACGAGAACGCGCTGAAGCCGCTGAGCCCCGAGGTGCAGGCGCAGATCGACCAGAACTACACGCCGTACTGGAAGGATCTCGGCTCGGCCAAGGGCCAGGTCTACGGCGTGCTCGTCAAGGCGGCGCACAAGTCGCTCATCTGGTACCGCCAGGGCGCCTTCGACGACGCCGGGGCGCAGCCCGCGTCCACCTGGGACGACCTGATCAAGAACGCCCAGACGCTGAGCGACTCCGGCGTCGCGCCGTTCGCCCTGTGCGGGGCCTCCGGCTGGACGCTCACCGACCTGTTCGAGAACGTCTACCTCTCGTCCGCCGGCCCGGAGAACTACGACAAGCTGGCCAAGCACGAGATCCCGTGGACCGACGCCTCGGTCAAGACGGCCCTGGAGAAGATGGCGCAGATCTTCGGCAAGAAGGAGTTCATGCTCGGCGGCTCGTCCGGCGCACTGCAGACCGACTTCCCGACCTGCGTCACCCAGGTGTACGGCCAGAAGAAGGCCGCGATGGTCATCGAGGCCGACTTCGTCGCCGCCTCCGTCGGGCAGTCGGGCGCGAAGGTCGGCGAGGACGCCAAGATCATGCCGTTCCCCAAGGCGGGCGACACCGCCCCCGTCGTGCTCGGCGGCGACGTCGGCGTGGCGATGAAGGACACCAAGGGCGCGATGGCGCTGCTGGAGTTCCTGGCCAGCAAGGAGGGCGGCGAGGTCTGGGCCAAGCAGCCCGGTTACCTCTCCCCCAACCGTAACGTCTCCCCCGACAACTACCCCGACGACCTCACCAAGCAGCTCGCCCAGACGATCATCTCGGCCGGTGAGTCGGTGCGGTACGACATGTCCGACCTCGCCCCCAGCGCCTTCGGCGGCACCGACGGCAAGGGCGAGTGGAAGGACCTGCAGGACTTCCTCCGCAACCCCTCCGACGTGAAGGGTGCGCAGGAGAAGCTCGAGGCCGACGCCGCCAAGGCCTTCAAGAAGTAGAGGGGGGACGGCCGTGACCGAACGGTTGGACGGCCCGCAGGCCGCCGGCGGCGACGACTCCGCCGCCGGGGCCTCCTCCGGACCGCACGACACCCCCGCGGAGCCCACCCAGGGCTCCGTCGACCCGGCCCCGGCGGAGCCGCCCGCGGGCCCCGCGGCGGCGGGCTTCCCGACCCCCGCCCCGCCCGGCGCCGTCGCCACGGCGGGCACGGCGACGTCCCCGCCCGCGCGGCTGGGGCCGTCGCCGAAGCTGGCGGTGATGTTCCTGCTGCCCGCGGTGCTGCTGCTCGCCGCGTGGATGATCTATCCGCTGGTCTACTCGATCTGGCGCAGCCTGTTCGACGCGACCGGCGGCACCTTCGTCGGGCTGCGCAACTACATCTCGATCTTCACCGACTCCGGGACGCTCACCACGATCAGGAACAACATCATCTGGGTCGTGGTGGCCCCCGTCATCGTCACGGTGCTCGGCCTGATCTTCGCGGTGCTCACCGAGCGCATCCGGTGGTCGACGGCGTTCAAGCTCGTGCTGTTCATGCCGATGGCCGTCTCCCTGCTCGCGGCGGGCGTCATCTTCCGCCTCGTCTACGAGCAGGACCCGGACAAGGGCGTCGCCAACGCCATCATCACCACCGTCCACGACGCGTTCTCCTCCAGCGCCGGCTATCCCGGCGCCCGGCCCCGGGACAACGACCAGGCCCCGGCGGTCGCGAAGGGCGGCGCGGTGGTGACCCGGCAGCCCGCGCAGGCGGGGACACCGGTGCTGATCCCACTCGTCGGCCTGAACCAGGACGCGGTCAAGGACGCCGCGCCCGCCAAGGCCGCCACCGGCGGGGACGGCCTGAGCGGCACCGTGTGGCTCGACGTCGTGCGCGGCGGCGGGGGCACGCTCAACCAGGTCGACCCGCAGGAGAAGGGCCTCGCCGGCGTGACGGTCGAGGCGGTCTCCGGCGGGGTGGTCAAGGCGACGACCGAGACGGCCGCCGACGGCACGTTCCGCTTCGCCGGCCTGCCCGCCGGGTCCTACGACGTACGGCTGCCGCAGTCGAACTTCGCCGCGCCCTTCAACGGCATCACCTGGCTGGGGCCGTCGCTGATCACTCCCGCGATCATCGGCGCGTACATCTGGGTGTGGGCCGGTTTCGCGATGGTGCTCATCGCCGCGGGCCTCTCGGCGATCCCGCGCGACGCCCTGGAGGCGGCCCGCATCGACGGCGCGACCGAGTGGCAGGTGTTCCGCAGGATCACCGTCCCCCTGCTCGCGCCGGTCCTACTGGTCGTCTTCGTGACGATGATCATCAACGTGCTGAAGGTCTTCGACCTGGTGTTCATCATCGCTCCCGGCTCGGTGCAGCCACAGGCCAACGTGATCGCGCTGGAGATGTGGCGCGTCTCGTTCGGCGGCGGCGGCAACCAGGGCATGGGAAGCGCGCTGTCGATCTTCCTGCTCCTGCTGGTGGTGCCCTTCATGATCTTCAACATCCGCCGGTTCAGGAGGGACGAGCGATGACGACCGTGGCCGAGCCGGCCATCGAGCCGAACCCCGCCTCCGCGATCCGCCGGGGAGCGGTGTCCCGGATCGCCGACCGCCTGGGCGGCGGCCTGGTCCAGGTCTTCCTGATCCTGATCGCGTTGTTCTGGCTGCTCCCGACCCTGGGCCTGCTCGTCGTGTCGCTGCGCGGCGAGACCGACAACAACTCGTCGGGCTGGTGGACGCTGTTCACCAAGCCGGCGCAGCTCACCTTCGAGAACTACTCGAACCTGCTCGCGTCGGGCTTCGGCGCGTCGTTCTGGAACACCGTGCTGATCACGGTGCCCGCGACCCTGCTGGTGATCGGCATCGCCGCCATGGCGGCGTACGCGTTCGCCTGGATCGAGTTCCCCGGCAGGGACACGGTCTTCCTCGTGGTCATCGCCCTGCTGGTCGTCCCCGTGCAGATCGCGCTGATCCCCATCGCCAAGTTGTACGGCCTCCTGGGGATCTTCGGCTCGATCCTCGGGGTCGTGCTGTTCCACGTGGCGTTCGGCCTGCCGTTCGCCATCTTCCTGCTGCGCAACTTCTTCGCGGGCATCCCGCGCGAACTGCTTGAGGCGGCGCGGATGGACGGCGCGCCGGAGTGGCGGATCTTCGTCACTGTGGTGTTCCCGCTGGCCAAGCCCGCGATCGCGTCGCTCGGCATCTTCCAGTTCCTGTGGGTGTGGAACGACCTGCTCGTCGCGCTGGTGTTCGCCGACACCGACAACCAGCCGATGACGAAGGCACTGCAATCCCAGATGCGGCAGTTCGGCACGAACGTGGACATCCTCGCGCCGGGCGCGTTCCTGTCGCTCCTCGTCCCGCTGGTGCTGTTCTTCGCCTTCCAGCGGTACTTCGTGCAAGGCATGCTCGCGGGTTCGGTCAAATAGGGCCGGCCGGAGGCCCCCTCGGGGGCCTCCGGAACCTCCGCATCAGGTCGGCATACCGGGGAAACGTCCCATCTGTGGCAGGCTGTACGAGAAGAACGTCGGATGCCCGCTTCACGGGGGTAGGCGGGCATCCGATCTTTCCGCCGCCGGGCCGTACGGGGCCGGAAAAGCCGATAGAGTCCGCGGACATGTCAGGACGTCCGTTGCAGGAACTCGTGGAAACCGGATGGGCCGAGGCTCTCGCACCCGTGGCCGGGCGCATCGCCGCCATGGGCGACTTCCTCAGGCAGGAGATCGCGGAGGGCAGGCAGTATCTCCCGGCGGGGGACAACGTCCTCCGCGCCTTCCGGCAGCCGCTGAGCGAGGTCCGGGTGCTGATCGTCGGCCAGGACCCCTACCCCACCCCCGGCCACCCCGTCGGCCTGAGCTTCTCCGTGGCCCCGGACGTGCGGCCGCTGCCGGGCAGCCTGGTCAACATCTACAAGGAGTACACGGCCGACCTCGGCCATCCCCTGCCGTCGAACGGCGACCTCACCCCGTGGACCGAGCAGGGCGTGCTCCTGCTCAACAGGGTGCTGACCGTGATGCCGGGCAAGCCCGCCAGCCACCGGGGCAAGGGCTGGGAAGAGGTGACCGAGCGGGCCATCACCGCCCTGGTCGAGCGCGGCGGCCCACTCGTCGCGATCCTGTGGGGCCGGGACGCCCGCAACCTGCGCCCCATGCTCGGGCAGGTGCCGTGCGTCGAGTCGGCCCACCCGAGCCCGCTGTCGGCCCGCAGCGGCTTCTTCGGCTCCCGCCCGTTCAGCCGGGCCAACGCCCTTCTGGAGCAGCAGGGCGGAACTCCGGTGGACTGGAAGCTGCCGTGACGGCCCACCGATAGGATCACCACCATGAGCGATGGAACGGACACCGGTCGCTATCTGCGGCTCACCGTCGACCTGGTGGTCGAGGTCCTCGACGTGGACGCGCTGCAGGCGGCGGCGCTCGCCGAGATCCGCGACCCCCAGGCCGAACTGGACGACGCCGAGCGGCAGGAGCAGATCGAACTGGTCAACTCCGACGAGACGGGCGCGGCGGCCCTGCAGTGGCTGATCGAGCCCGACCACGTGCTCGGCCTGGTCGAGCACGTCACCGAGGTCGAACCGCGGGAGGCGATGCTCGGGGTCGAGCCGTCGGACGGCATGCTGGAAGACGAGGACGACCACGACCACGATCACGACCACGACGAGCACGGCCACTGACCGGCGGAACGAGCTTGCCCGGCGGACCGCGCAGGTCGTAAAGTCGGGCCACTCTGAACCGGGCACTCCCCCAGAAGTACGCCGCAGAACGGGGAGCGTATCGCGAAGGCCCTGAGGGGGCGGCACGTTCTGTCCGCATGCCCTCTCGGAGGCAACTGTGTTGAACGTGGGTCTCGGCCTGCCCGTCACCGATCCCGAATCCCTGCTCGACTGGGCCCGGCGCGCCGACGCCGGTCCCTTCACCACCCTCGGCCTGCTGGACCGTCTGGTCTACGGCAATCCCGAACCGCTGGTCGCCCTCGCCGTGCTCGCCGGCGCCACCTCACGCGTCCGGGTGCAGACCGAGGTGCTCCTCGCGCCGCTGCGCGAGACCGCCCTGCTCGCCAAGCAGGCCGCGACCCTCGACCGCCTCTCCGGCGGACGTCTGGTCCTCGGGCTGGGCGTCGGCGGCCGCGAGGACGACCACCACGCCGCGGGCACCGACATCCGCACGCGGGGCCGCCGTCTCGACGCGCAGATGGCGGTCCTGCGCCGTGTCTGGGCCGGCGAGCCGTACGGGGAGGGGGCCGGTCCCATCGGCCCGGCGCCCGCCCGTCCGGGCGGCCCGGAGGTCCTCTTCGGCGGATTCAAGCCCGCCGCGCTCCGGCGGGTCGCCCGATGGGGTGACGGCTTCCTCTGCGCCGCCGCGCCCTCCTGGGCCGGTCCGCTGTTCGACACCGTCCGTACGGCGTGGCGGGAGCACGGGCGGGACGGCGCCCCGCGCATGGTCGCCCAGGTCAACGCCGCGCTCGGGCCCGAGGACGTGATCGAGGAGGCGCGCCGGGCCATGGCCGCCTACTACCGGTTCACGGAGGCCGCGGACCACATGGTCGCCGGGATGCGCACCACCCCGGCCGAGATCCGCGAGGCGATCGCGCGGTTCGAGGACCTCGGCGCCGACGAGGTCATGCTGTACTGCCACGGGCGCGACCCGGACCAGGTCGGCCGCTTCGCCGACATCCTCTGAACAGCCCTCCGCCGCTTTGTGGTGAGGCCCGGCGGCCGGGCGTGAGCCCGCAGGGTGCCGGGCCGGCCGGACGCGATCCTTGAAGGGCGTCAGACCGGCTGCAGGGGGTGGTGGGGCCCGGCGGGCAACTCGACGCGGATCGGGTCGCCCGGCCGGACCTCGCCGCCCGTCACGACCACGCCCATGATCCCCGCCTTGCGCACCAGGTTGCCGTCCTCGTCCCGGCCCAGCACGGCCTTCATCAGCCCGTCCTGGAGGCCGTTGAGCTGACCGCAGGGGTTGCGCAGGCCGGTCACCTCCACGACGGCCGACTCGCCGAGGTGCAGCCGCGTCCCGGTGGGCAGCCCGAGCAGGTCGACGCCCCTGGTCGTGACGTTCTCCCCCATGTCCCCCGCCCGTACGGCGAAGCCCGCGTCACGCAACTCGTCGTGCAGTTCGGCGGGGACCAGATGCACCTGGCGGAGGTTGGGCCGGCTCGGATCGCGGGCGACCCGCGACCGATGTTTGACCGTCGCCCCAGAGTGGGCGTCCCCCTCCACTCCCAGGCCGGGCAGCAGCCTGACCAACTCCAGGGGCGCCTTGCTGAAGGTGTGGGTCGCGCTCCGGCTCACCGCCGTGACACTGCCGGCCATCTCCGTTCCTCCTCCGCTCACCCGAGCATGCTCGCATCCGGGTGCGAGCCCGGAAAGGCCGCCGCTCCTCCCCCGTGCCCGTTCGCCGGTAGGCACCGGTCGTCCCGGGCGGGAGGTCGGGAGCCGGCGGGCCGGGGGGGGGCAGGAGCTCAGGAGCTGAGGAGCTCCTCGCGGCGGCGGGCGAGGGACTCCTGCTCCCGGGCCAGGTGACCGCAGCGGGCGGACAGTTCGCCGACCATTCCCCCCACCCATTCGGCGACCTCGCGCACCGCCTCCCCCGTACGGGCGATCCGCTGGTGCTTGATGGCGTCGGTGATGATGTTGTCGAAGAAGACGTCGGCGAACCAGCGGGTGTCGACCTTCGGCAGCTGGGGCGCGGCGGTCACGCCGACGTCGGCGAGCTCCCGCGAGAACCGGTCGAGCGCGCCCTGCGCGTGCCAGGCCGCCTCGTCGGCCTGCCGCAGGTGCCCGTGCTCGACCATGTCGGCGAAGCCGCCGCCGCTGAACATGTCCCAGGTCGAGGCACCCCGCGCGCTCCCGAGGTGCCGCAGGACGTAGCCGACCGCCTGGCCCGCGGCGGCCCCCGCCTGCCGCGCCTCGTCGTGCTCGCGCAGGTCGGCGGTCACGTCCGCGAGCCGGGCGGCGATGTCGGAGAGCTCCCGCCCGCGCGGATCGCCCGACTCGACCAGCATCCGTTCCTTCCGCGCGAGCAGAACCTCCAGCTCGTAGTGGGGGTTGCCGAGCTCCGCGAGCGACTGGTCGGCGGTGCGCAGGTCGCCACTCAGCCACTCCAGGCGGGACCGCTGTCCGCCGACCCGCTGGCGGGCCGCCACCGCCTCGGCCCGTTCCCGGGCGAGGCGCTCCTCCTTGTTCCCGGTCAGACCGGCCAGGAAGGCGGCGAAGCCGCCCTGCTCCAGTTTGGCGACGTCCCGGTCCTCCTTGGCGAGCTGCCGTTCCAGGTCCACCAGCACACCACGGACCTCCTCGATCTGGTTGAGAAGGGTCGCACGCTGCCGCATGAGCTGGTCCCGGCGGCGGGCGCGATCCCTCGCGTCACGGATCTCGTCATCGATCGCACCAAAAGCAGTCACATCTCACAGACGTCCGAAAACCATCCTGATGTTCCCACCCCAGTCGCCGCGCTCCCGTCGATCGGTCAGGGGACCAGCACGATCTTCCCGGTGGTCCGGCCGGCCTGCCCCTGCTCGTGGGCCTTCGCCGCCTCCGCCAGGGGCACGGTCAGATCCACGTGAACCGTGAGCCGTCCCGCCTCGACGAGCGAGGTCAGCTCTGCCAGATCGTGCGCCGATGGACGCACGGAGACGACCTGCAGCCGGACGCCGAGCGCGGCCGCCTCCTCTGGGGTGATGCCCGGGTTTCCGCCCAGTGCCGAGACCAGCAGGCCCCCCGGCCGCAGTGCCGCCGCCGAGCGCTGTCCGTACTCACCACCCACCAGGTCGAAGACGACGTCCACCGGCCCAGCGGCCGTGACGAAGTCCTCCTTGGTGTAGTCGATCAGGGCGTCGGCGCCCAGACCACGCAGGAACTCGTGCTTGTCCGCCCGGGCGGTGCCGACGACGTACGCCCCGCGCGCCTTGGCGATCTGCACCGCCAGGTGCCCCACACCCCCGGCGGCGCGGTGGACGAGCACCCGGTCGCCTTCCTGGACCCGGGCGATGCCGACCAGTGCCTGCCACGCGGTGAGGCCGGCCAGCGGCAGCCCCGCCGCCTGCTGTGCCGTCAGGCCGACCGGCCTGCGGACGATCTCGTTCGGCGAGGCGAGCACGTACTCCGCGTACGCGTTGCCGGCCGCGGGGAAGCCGAGCAGCCCGAGCACCTCGTCTCCCGGAGCGAAGGCGGACACCCCCGGCCCGGCCTCCTCCGCCACTCCCGACACGTCCCACCCCACGGTGAACGGCGGGTCGCCGAGCAACGGGAAGGCTCCCGCCCGGACCGCGGCGTCGACGGGGTTGTACGCCGCCGCCTCCACCCTGACCAGGACCTGTCCCGGCCCCGGCTCAGGCCGGTCCACCTCGGTCACCCGGAGGACGGACGGCTCTCCGAAGGCCGACTGCGTGACTGCTCTCATCGCATTCTCCTCACTTGCCACACTGGCCGGGGGCGCCGTCCGGCGTGCCCGGCGGCCCCCTCATCGCGATCAAGCGTGGACGACTCCGTATCCGAACGAAAGAAGGCACCTTTCCGGTATATAGGTACCTTGTGGAAACCATGTCACGGCTGCGTCCCCGGGGCGCGGCAGACGCGTATCTGCGCGACTGCGCCTCCCGTAAAGTGCTGGACAGCATCGCGAACAAGTGGACCTGCCTGCTCGTGGACGCCCTGCGCGACGGCCCGGTCAGATTCGGCGCGCTGCGGCGCAGGCTCGACGGGATCACCCAGAAAAGCCTCACCCAGACGCTGCGCGCGATGGAGCGCGACGGGATGGTCGTCCGGACCATGTATCCCACGATTCCTCCCCGCGTGGAGTACGAACTGAGCGACCTCGGGCACAGCCTGGTCGTGCTGATGGAGGGCATCCGCATGTGGTCGGAGACGCACGTCGGCGAGATCGAGGCCGCGCGGGCGGCCTTCGACAGCCGGGCGGCGGAGGAACCGCAACCGGTCCGGCCCGGCTGACCGCGCCCACGTGACGGTGCCCCCGCCCCGGCCGGCCGGGGCGCGCTCCGCGGGTCAGGCCACCAGCAGGCCGGGCGTGTGGTGAGGATGGCGGTTTCCGCCGTCCTGGCCGCTCGACCGGCCGGGCCTGAGGCAGGAACAAGCGGCGGCCTCCGGAATGAGCCGCACCCGAAGGTCCCCCAGGCCCGGCCAACCAAGTAAGGTGTCGGACTCGGCCTCGGCCGCGCGTAGCCGCTCGCCTTCCTCCTGCCCGCCCGAGACCACGGCGTATTCGGCCCCGGCCACATACAGCCGCTCTTCGGCCTCGCCCCACGCGCCCGAGACGACCGCATCCGCCCCCGCCGCATGTAGCCGACCGCCTTCCCCCCACCCGCTCGAGACCACGGCGTATTCGGCCCCGGCCACGCGCAGGCGGTGGTCGATGCTGCGGAAGGGCGCCTGGGGGCTCGTCGAGAGCCACGTGAGGTGGCCCTCCAGCAGGGCTTCGGCGGCGGTCCGCAGCGCGGTGACCGCGCAGAGGCTGTGCACACAGGCGAGCCCGGTCAGCGTGATCTCCGGAAGCCCGAAGCGCCGCAGCCCCCGCGACCGCGCGACGAGACAGGCGCACCCGCCCGGGCCCGCGCCCACAGCGCCCTCGACACCCCCGGCACGGGGACAGACGCCGTCACCCGTGCCCACACCAGGGCCGCCGCTCCTGCCGTCACTCGTGCCGTCACCGGGGACAGTGCCAAACCCGTCGCCGAACCCGTCGCCGGGGGCGGCGCCGCGCGCGCATCCGGCCTCGGGGTCCGCGCACGACAACCTCCAGCCCAGCCAGTCGTCGCCGAGATCGAAGTCCTCGCGCTCCCCCGGGCACTCGGCGCAGTGGTAGACCACCCCGCCGACAAGCGGGTCGTACAGCGTGCCGTGGCAGGCCTCCGCGACCGCCCGCGCGGCCGCCCGGGCGACCTGTGCGGCCTCGGGTTGCTCCTCTACAGGTGCCGTGCTCGTCACCACCACATGGTGACGAGCACGTCGCACCTGTTTCAGGTCGTCGCGGCCCAGGTCCATCCGCCGCCAGGGAGACCGGGCCGAGCGGAACGCCTCCAGCGCCAGCCGGGGCGTTCCGAGCGCCTCCCTCGCGCCCCGCCGATGGGCCGGGCGCATCCGCCAGGGCACGACCGACGAAAGGTCGGCCGGCGTACGGTCGGTGACCACGACGAAGACCGACGAGGTCTGCGCGGGCACGGGATAGGTGATACGCATGGCTCCTCCTCGAAGGGTGCTGCGTACGCGGACCGCCGGAACGGCCGCGCGATCCGCCGCGGGAAGTGCCGGAGGAACGGCCGCACACCGCGCCAGTCGCTCCTCCATCGCCGCGTGCACAGCCTGCGCCATTTCCTTCGCCCGCGTCCCACCCGAACGCCGCTCTGTGGATAACCGGCTCATCGAGACGGCCAGGGCCGGGCTCGTCCACAGGCCGGCATCGTGTCACGCCACAGGGAGGCCCACTGCTCGGCGCTGAGGTCCTTCGGCAGCGCGTATGGCTTCACGCGCGCCGCGCGTGCCCAGTCCCGTACGGTCCGGCGGTCCGCCCGCCCCGCGCGTTCGACGATCTCCAGGAGACCGCGCCCGCGCCCGGTGAAGACCCGCCGCACGAAGTCCTGGTACGGCCCCTTTTCGTCGACCAGTGGCACCGGCCTCCGCCTCATCCTGAGCAGGCCGCCGTCGACGGAGGGAGCCGGCCGGAACGCCCGCGCGGGCACCCTCGAACGCACCTCGAACTCGTACCAGGGCCACCAGACGGCCGTGAGCATGCTGGCTCCGCCGACTCCGGCCCGCCGCCTGGCGACCTCCCACTGGACCAGCAGGACCGCCGCCTGCCAGCCGTTCGCGGCGAGAAGCCGTCGCATGATCGACGTCGTCAGATGGAACGGCACGTTCCCGACGACCACATGAGGATGGCGGGGGAACCGGAACCGGAGGATGTCGGCGTTGACGACCTCGACGTTCGGCGGGACGTGGCGGGCCAGGCGGCCCGCCCGCCGGGGATCGATCTCCACCGCCGTCACCGGCCTGCCGTACCGGCTCAGGGGCAGCGTGAGCGCCCCGTCTCCCGCGCCGAGCTCGACGATCGGCCCGGGCGTCTCCGCGACGAGATCGCCGATATGGGCGATGACCGCATCGTCGACGAGGAAGTTCTGCCCGAGTTCCTGTCGTCCGCCCTGATGAACCATGAAAGTCGCTCCGCGAATCACGCGATCGGAGCCGGGCAGCACGAAGCGCCGCACCGGCGTGGGACACCGATGGCGGCGGAGCCGAGCAGAGGAAGGTGCCGGGCCGGTCCGCCGCTAGGAGCGGCGGATCCGCATGAAGCACGAGAAGGCGAGCATGAGCGTCACCCTAGCGAGGCCGCGCGAAGAGTCGCACGACGTTTTCCACCCGCGCGTCCCTACGGCACACGCGTCCCGGCCGTCAGGCGTTCAGGGGCTGTCGTTACCCTTAATGTCACAAACTTGGACGATTCGATGACTTGAACTGTTCATGTTTAGGGCGATAGGTTGGCGTCATGACCGCACCCAGGACTCCGACCACCGCCGAGGAGCTGCGCGGTGCCGGCCTGCGGGTGACGGCCGCCCGTGTCGCACTGCTGGAGACCGTCCGGCACGGCGACCACCTCGACGTCGAGACGATCGCGTCGGGGGTACGTGATCGCGTGGGCCACATCTCTCTCCAGGCCGTGTACGAGGCCCTCCACGCGCTCACCGCGGCGGGCCTCATCCGCCGCATCGAGCCGGCCGGGAGCCCAGCCCGGTTCGAGGGCCGCGTCGGGGACAACCATCACCACATCGTGTGCCGGTCCTGCGGTGTGGTCGCGGACGTCGACTGCGCGGTCGGCGAGGCCCCCTGCCTGACCTCTTCCGACGACCACGGCTTCGCCATCGACGAGGCCGAGGTCATCTACTGGGGCCTGTGCCCCGGCTGTTCCAGCGCCCGCAGCTCCTGAGCCCCATGATCCGCTGATTCAGAAGGATTTCCATGACTGAGAACCATGACGCGATCGTCACCGACCCGAAGACGGAGGGCGAGGGCGGCGGCTGCCCGGTCGCGCACGGGCGTGCCCTGCACCCCACCCAGGGCGGCGGAAACCGCCAGTGGTGGCCGGAGCGGCTCAACCTGAAGATCCTCGCCAAGAACCCCGCCGTGGCCAACCCCCTCGGCGAGGAGTTCGACTACGCGGCGGCGTTCAACAGCCTCGACCTCCCGGCTGTGAAGCGGGACATCGCCGAGGTGCTGACGACCTCGCAGGACTGGTGGCCGGCCGACTTCGGGCACTACGGCCCGCTCATCATCCGGATGGCCTGGCACAGCGCGGGCACCTACCGCATCAGCGACGGCCGCGGTGGCGCCGGCGCGGGTCAGCAGCGTTTCGCCCCGCTCAACAGCTGGCCCGACAACGCCAACCTCGACAAGGCCCGCCGCCTGCTGTGGCCGGTCAAGAAGAAGTACGGCAAGAACATCTCGTGGGCCGACCTCATGATCCTCGCCGGCAACGTCGCGCTTGAGTCGATGGGCTTCAAGACCTTCGGCTACGCGGGCGGCCGTGCGGACGTCTGGGAGTCCGAGGAGGACGTCTACTGGGGTCCCGAGACCACCTGGCTCGGCGACGAGCGCTACACCGGCGACAGGGAGCTCGAAAACCCCCTCGCCGCGGTGCAGATGGGCCTCATCTACGTCAACCCGGAGGGCCCGAACGGCAACCCCGACCCGCTCGCCTCGGCCCGCGACATCCGTGAGACGTTCCGCCGGATGGCGATGAACGACGAGGAGACGGTCGCGCTGATCGCGGGAGGCCACACCTTCGGCAAGACCCACGGCGCCGGCCCGGCCGACGCCGTCGAGGCCGACCCCGAGGCGGCCCCGATCGAGCAGCAGGGTCTCGGCTGGAAGAACACGTATGGCACCGGCAAGGGTGGCGACACGATCACCAGCGGCCTCGAGGTCACCTGGACGCCCACCCCGACCACCTGGGACAACAGCTTCTTCGAGGTGCTGTTCGGCTACGAGTGGGAGCTGACCAAGAGCCCCGCCGGCGCCAACCAGTGGAAGCCGAAGGACGGCGCCGGCGAGGGCACCGTCCCCGACGCCCACGACCCGTCGAAGCGCCAGGCCCCGAAGATGCTCACGACCGACCTCGCGCTCCGGTTCGACCCGATCTACGAGCAGATCTCGCGGCGCTTCCTGGAGAACCCCGACGAGTTCGCGGACGCCTTCGCCCGGGCGTGGTACAAGCTGACCCACCGCGACATGGGCCCGGTCGTGCGTTACCTCGGCCCGGAGGTTCCGTCCGAGGTGCTGCTGTGGCAGGACCCGCTGCCCGAGCGGACGTACGAGCTGGTCGAGGCCGCGGACATCGCCTCCCTCAAGGAGCGGATCCTCGCCACCGGCCTGCCGGTGTCGCAGCTGGTCTACACCGCCTGGGCGGCGGCCTCGTCCTTCCGCGGCAGCGACAAGCGCGGCGGCGCCAACGGCGGCCGCATCCGCCTCCAGCCGCAGAGCGGGTGGGAGGTCAACGACCCCGACCAGCTCGCGACGGTGCTGAGCGCTCTGGAGGGCGTCCAGCAGGAGTTCAACGCCGCCCAGAGCGGTGGCAAGCAGGTCTCGCTGGCCGACCTGATCGTGCTGGCCGGATGCGCCGCCGTCGAGAAGGCCGCCAAGGACGCCGGATACGACGTCACGGTGCCCTTCACGCCGGGCCGCGTGGACGCCTCGCAGGAGCAGACGGACGTCGAGTCGTTCGCCGCGATCGAGCCGAGCTCGGACGGCTTCCGCAACTACTACGGGAAGGGTAACCGGCTGCCGGCCGAATACCTGCTGATCGACCGGGCGAACCTGCTCAACCTCAGCGCCCCGGAGATGACGGTCCTCGTCGGTGGCCTGCGGGTCCTGGGCGCCAACCACCAGCAGTCGAAGCTGGGCGTCCTCACCGAGACCCCTGGTGTGCTGACCAACGACTTCTTCGTCAACCTGCTCGACCTGGGCACGGAGTGGAAGTCGACCTCCGAGGACCAGACCGCGTTCGAGGGCCGCGACGCCGCCACGGGCGAGGTCAGGTGGACCGGCACCCGCGCCGACCTCGTCTTCGGAGCCAACTCCGAGCTGCGCGCGGTCGCGGAGGTCTACGCGAGCGATGACGCCAAGGAGAAGTTCGTGACCGACTTCGTCAAGGCGTGGGACAAGGTCATGAACCTCGACCGGTTCGACCTGCGCTGACATCACGACCATTCGGGCCGGCCCCACTCGGGCCGGCCCGAACGCTTTTCCGTCCAAGTACCCAGCCGAGCAGCCATGCCGGCCAGGGCCTCAGGTTCCACGCTTCAGGGTCCGGAGCCCTCAGGACCTCGGCTCAGGGAGCCGGCTCGAACTCGCCGGCCTGTACGCCGAGCAGGAATGCCTTCCACTCCTCAGGGGTGAAGAACAACATCGGCCCGTCGGGGTCCTTCGAGTCGCGTACGGCGATCAACCGGCCGCTCTTGTGATCAGGTCCTCCGTCGACCTCTGCCACTTCGACGCAGTCGCCGCCGTTGTCGCCGGAGAAGCTCGACTTGCGCCAGCGGGCGGTACTCAGGTCCATTTGTCCTCCATCGCCACATCCTCGACGCCACTTGTGGTGATGCCTCGGACGGCGGTCTCCGCGTACAGCACATCGCTTCCGCCCTCCAGAGTCGCGACGACGAACCCTCCGAGCAACCCCGGACGCATCCCGCCCGGCACGAATAGATGGTGCAAATTCGCCCTGGGTCGCGCCTTGGTGAGACTCTCGGCGCTTCGGTCGATGTGAATTACCGTGCGAGCCGAGGCGTTGACAGACGGCGATCATGTGATTTATAGATTAACAGTAGAACATGACTTCAAGAAGAAGGAGAGGTTGATGCCTGTGTGGAAGTCAAAACTCCTGTTGGGTGTTCTCGCCGCCTGCCTCACGGTGTCTACGGTGCCCCCGGCGGCCGCAGCGGCGAAGGCAGGACCCGCACAACCCGCTCGCGCCGCGTGCTCGACCTGGCAGTACATCACCGATTCCGGCATGCCTATCTACAACGGCGCAGGGACGGGTACCGGGGTCAAGGACTACACGCGCTCGAATGGATTCGTGAACATCACGCAGTTCAACGGCGACTGGCGCGGCGGCAACTTCTACACCGACCCGGGCCCCGTCTGGTACACCAGCGGCTGGATTCACCTCACCCATATCCACTACGTTCGATGCTGGTGAGTTTTCGATTCACCGGGTAATTCCTGGGGACCGCACCGCAACTTCGGGCTACGGAACGTGAACCCTCCGAAGTCGCGCGGCCAGGTGCTCAAGTTCGCCGCTCACGGCCGGCGGGCTCGCCCGGCCCGACCACTCCGTGGGTGAGACCGTCGGCCACCAGCCGGGCCAGGTCCTCGCCGAGAGCCGCCGCCTCGCGCAGGGCCGCGCGGAAGTCGGCCAGGCGCCGGAACGCCTCGCCGTACCGGCGTTGCTCGGCCATCGGGAGCAACGGCACCTCCGCGCGCCGTACGTCCACCCGGTAGCGGGAGGACATGGTGCTGTAGTGCCGGACGTTGATGGACGCGCACACGAACCCGGCGAGGAAGTAGGGGTCGAGCGCCTCCGGGTCGGGCCGCAGCAGGGACAGGTACGGGCCGAGCAGGGCGTCGCCGGTCGTCAGGACCCGGGCGACCGGGGCGGCGACAACCTGCGGCACCACGACGTCACCGGGTCGCGTGACGACCGCCTTCTCCCCGGCCCGCCGCGCGCCGGTCGCCGCGCGTCCCTCCAGCACGTCCTCGGCGGTGAGCACGGGCAGCCCGTACGGCGGCTCCGGGCCCTCCGCCAGACCCGTGGGGCCGAGGGCGAGCATGCCCCGCCGCACCAGCTCGGGCAGCGGGACCAGCACGAGGTCCTCCTGCGGCGGCCCAGCGACACCGGGCAAGAGGCCGGAGACCCGGTCGATCAGCTCGCCCAGCCGGTCACGCGCTCCGGTGAGGCGTTCCTGTGACACGTCGTCGGCGGCCGTGGACAGATAGCGGGCGGGGGTGAGGTCGACGTCCTCGTCGAGCAGGTCGACGAGCGGGACCGACCGGCTCACCTCCGTCTCGTCCAGCTCGCGCCCCTCGCCGAACTCCCGCCACGCTTCGACGGCCACCCTGGCGTAGTCGTCCTGCCTGCCCGAGGTGTCGACCATCAGGACATGGCTCGGCGTGCCGCCCTCCGCGGGCTGGCGGAGGATCCACAGCGTCAGCCCGACCGCGACGTTGGGCACGACGCCCGGCGGGAGCGCGATGACCGCGCGCAGCGCGCCGCGCCGCAGGAGCTGGGCCCTGATCCGCCGCCCGGATCTGCGCGCGGCGACGGCCGGCGGCATCAGGAGGACCGCCACGCCGCCGGGCGCCAGGTGGGCGAGGGCGTGCTGCACCCAGGCCAGTTCAGGCTCCACGCGCGGCGGCAGGCCGTACTCCCACCGGGGATCGGCGGTCAGCTCCTCGTAGCCCCAGTTGCGGTCGTTGAACGGCGGGTTGCACACCACGGCGTCCACCAGCTCGCCGGGAAAGGCGTCCGCGCGCAGGGAGTCGCCCGCCCTGATCTGGACGTTGTCGCTGCGCAGCGCGAGCCGTACGGCGGTGAGCCGGGCCGAAGCGGGATCGACGTCCTGGCCGAACAGGCGGGCCCCGGGCGAGCGCTCCAGCGTGCGGCCGAGGATGCGCCCGGAGCCGCAGGCCGGGTCGAGCATGGAGCCGACGCCGTCGCCCACGAGGTCGAGCGCGAGCATGACGATCTCGACCGGGGTCGAGTAGACGCGCCGGGTGTGCACCTCGAAATACCGCTCGCGCAGGAACTCGAAGGTGGCGGGGGCGCCGCGTTCCGCCGCCAGCGCGGCGATCGACCTGACCAGCGGCATCCGGGCCGGCGGGAGCGCCTCCGGGAACGCCCGGTCGCTGATGGTCTTGGCGCAGGCGGCCCTGACCCTGTCCGGGACCGCCCGCGCGACCGTCTCGTCGTCTCCGGACGCGAGCCTCTCCCAGTCGTCCGCCTCGTGCTGCAGGTAGACGAGGAAGGCCCCGAGGTCGGCGATCAGGTCGGCGAGTTCGTCGTCGTCGGCCGTCGTGCGCAGTTCCTGCCAGAGCCACTCGTCCGGGGTCAGTTCCCTGCCCTCCGCGTGCCCGCGCAGCCAGTCACGGACTTCGGCGAGCGAGAACGCGGGGCTGGTGGACGTGCCACCCACAGGCTGGGGGAAGTCGTCGTGGCGGCGTCGCCAGTTGCTCACCGCCGCACGGCCCACACCGGCCATGCGCGCGATGTCGGCCGCGGTGACGTGTACGTCTCGGCGCACGTCCACCGTCCTTCCCCCCCGTTCTACGAACAGAGGGGACGATAACCCACACCCGGGACACAGGCAACGTCGCGTCAAAGTCTGGTTGATGGCGTCAACACATGGTTCAATGGACGGCAAGCCCCGTCACAGAAGGGACCAGGGATCGTGACCTCTCCCATCACGCGCCTCCGGTCGCTGCGCCGCGGACGCGCGATCCATCTCCTGGACATCGAGAACCTCGCCGGGTCCCCCAGGCCCACGACGTACGACGTGCGGCAGACGATGGGCGCCTACCGGCACGCGGTGCCGATAGGACCGCTCGACCAGTTCATCGTCGCGGTCAACCACAGCGCGCTCGTGCCGGTCGGAGTCGCGATGGGGCGCGCGCTCGGCGGCGTGCAACTGCTGGTCCGCTCGGGCCCTGACGGCGCCGACCAGGCCCTCGACGAGGCCGCCCGTACGGACCGGGTCGACCTCCGCTTCGAGCGGGTCGTGATCGGGTCGGGCGACGGTTACTTCGCCGACCTGGCCGGGTGGCTGACGGGATGCGGCCTGCACGTCACCGTCGCCTCCCAGCGCGACCGCCTGAGCTGGCGGCTCTACACGGCGGTCCCCGACACCGTCACCTTCTCACTTCCGGTCCCCCAGGCCGCCTGATCGCGTTTCGATTTCGAGGGGATTCATCGGCCGGCCTGTCCGGGAGACATTTCGGCGGCGAATGCGCAAAAGGCGTTCCACGGGCGGGGCGAATCTGGGAATATTGCCGGGCCTGCCGCCCACGGTAGAGCTCCCGGGCACGGAATGCGAGATGACGCATGAACGTCGAGCCATCCGGCACCTCCCCGCAATCCAATCTCAGAGCCGCGTCGGCCCTACGGCGCACCCAGGCGTTGTTCGACGCGATGTCGGGCGACCATCTGTTCCGCGAACAGTTCGTGACCGATCCGGCGCAGATCTATTCGGAGTATGTCCACAGCGCGCCCCTCGACCGGCATCGGGCGGATGTCATCAACCAGTTCGTCTACGCCGTACTGGCCAGCGACGAGCTGATGCAGTGGATCATCCGTTACCGCGGCGAGCGGAACGGAACCGCGCCGTCGGACGGCGAGCTCGCGACACAGTTCGCCCGCGCGGTGGTCGACACGAACGCCCACCACGTGGCGCTCGCCCTGATGCGAGCGGCGACCGAACAGCAGCCGATCTTCCCCCTGGACAGGTCGATCAAGGACCTGATCTTCGGTGGCATCGGGATCGGCCAGGGCGGGACCGGAATCCAGCTCACCGGAACCGAGATGAGCACCGGCACCGGGACCGGCACGGAGATGAGCACGGGGACCGGCACCGGAACCGAGATGAGCACCGGGACAGGCACCGGAACCGAGATGAGCACCGGGACAGGCACCGGAACGGAGATGAGCACCGGCACCGGCACCGAAGGAGTGACGGGAACCGGCACAGGGACAGGGACAGGGACAGGGACCGGCACGGGCACAGAAACGGGAACGGGAACCGGCACCGAGACAAGCCCTCCGGTCACGATTCCCGGCACCGATGTGACTTTCACCTTCGGAAGCACCGAAACGCACACTTTCCCTCCAATTACCCATACCACCGAAATCACGTCAATCACCCAAATCACCACGCTGACGCCGCCGGGTACGTCCCCCGGGACATTCGGCGGAACGTCCCCGGGAACGTTCGGGACATTCGGCGGGACATTCGGGGGCACCTTCGGCGGGACGTTCGGGCACATCAACCTCAACGCCCTCGACTCGGGCGCGGCAGAGATCACCCTGGATTCCCTGCGGGCTTTCGCCGTTCAACTCCGCGATGCCGGTGTGCTCGACGAGATCGGGGGCGGCGGATGACCACCACCGACAGCCCCGCCGGCATCCCGGCCCTGCGCCGGACGACCACGGCGCTGCTGGAAGCCGGCCGCCGGAGCGAGGCCTTCGCGCTGTGGTCCGGCGCGGACTTCTCCGACGACGATCTCGGCTGGCTGTCCGAACGGGCCGGCGAGCTGATGCGGTCCACGGACCTCACGCTCGCGGGCGAGTTCGCGCACCTGCTGGCGTCCATCCGCCGGGGCAGCCGATGGTTCCCCGCCAAGAGAGCGGACGGCGCCGCCCGCCCGATCGAGCGCTTCATCACGATCCACAAGCTGCGGCACGACATCGAGCAGTTCACCTACCTGCTGGAGTCGGGGGATCTGGGTGACGAGTTCAGGGCGGTCGTGCGGGCCTACACAGAGACGGCCGACCGCCTGCTGGCGGCCGGCGTCGATCCCGACCAGCACGTGCCGTTCGACGAGCAGGCGGAAGCGGCGATAGGGGACGTCTTCAACCGCATCGTCACCCTCCAGCCGGCGCCGCGCCTGCCACGGGCGCTGTCGGACTCGTGGAACGGGCAGGAGGTCACCGAACGCTACCTCGCCAGCCGCGCCGGGCTGGTCGTCGTGGACAACTTCCTGTCTCCGGCCGCGCTGGACGCCGTCCGGCGGTTCTGCGCCGGGTCGACGGTCTGGTTCGGCAACCGCTACGCGAACGGCCGGCTCGGCGCGTTCTTCCACGACGGCTTCAACTGCCCGCTGCTCCTGCAGGTCGCCGAGGAACTCCGCGGCACGTTGCCCGACGTGCTCGGCCCCTATCCGCTCCGCCAGCTGTGGGGATTCAAGAACAAGGACTACCTGCCCGGCGACACCACGACGCACGCCGACTTCGCCGCCGTCAACGTGAACTTCTGGATCACGCCGACGGAGGCCAACCTGGACGAGAGCAGCGGCGGGCTGATCGTGTACGGGGTCGACGCGCCGCCCGACTGGAACTTCCACATGTACAACGGCCGCCAGGATCTGATCAAGCCCTTCCTGGCGCGGCGGAAGGCGGAGTCGGTGACCATCCCCTACCGCGCGAACCGGGCGATCATCTTCAACTCCGACCTGTTCCACGCGACGGCCGAGGTCCGCTTCCGGCCCGGTTACGAGAACCGCAGGGTGAACATCACCATGCTCTACGGCGAACGGGCCGACGACGTCCACCACCCCGGCCTGTCGCGGCAGGCGACGCCGAACCAGATCCCCTACCGTCCGGCCTGGCGTTCGAACGCGCTGACCCGGCGGCGAGCGGGACGGTGACGTCGCAAAGTGACGTCGCACCGTGACGTCACAACATGGCCAGGACGCCTACGTGCTCGCCGCCCTCGGGCACCGGCGGGCGGGCTACTTCCTGGATTCGGGCGCCTCCAACGGCGTCCGGAGCAGCAACACCAGGCTGCTGGAGCAGGAATACGGCTGGACGGGAATCTGCGTCGAGCCCAACCCGCACTACTACGCGGAGTTGACGGCCAACCGCCGCTGCTTCAGCGTGAACTGCTGTCTCTACGACCACGACGGCACGGTGGAGTTCGTGGAGGCCGGCACCATCGGCGGGATCCTCGGCGAGTACTCCCCGCAGATGCTCACGCACGTGCGCCGGGCCCTGGAGCTGCCGGACGACGCGCCGATGCCCGTGACGGTCGTGCCGTGCCGTACGGTCGGCTCGCTGCTCCGGCAGTTCGGCGCTCCTCGCGTGATCGACTACTGGAGCCTGGACACTGAAGGATCCGAACTGGCGATCCTCCGCACCTTCCCCTTCGGCCGCTATCTGCTGCGGATGCTGACCGTCGAGCACAACTGGGGGCCCGACCGCCGTCCCGTCCACGACCTGCTCGCCCGGCACGGGTTCGTACGCGTCGCCGAGCTGGGCTGCGACGACGTCTACGCGCACCGGTCGGTGGTGTCCCGGGGCGGGGCATGGCGATCACAGGCGTTGTCGGCCCGCGGACGCGGCCGCCCGTCCTGACCCCCACACCAGGCTCTCCTGTCCCGGCCCCGGCTCTCAGGTCTCCGCGACGACCAGGGAACGCGCCGGTAGGTCGAGGGCGTGATCGGTCAGGCGGGCCGACTCGTCGGAGGCGAGCAGGAGGCGCGACGCGGCGAGCCGTACGGAGACCGGATCGAAGGCGAGGTTGGCGGCGACCCGCAGCGAGCCGCGCTCGATGACCACGACCCGACGCTCCTCGTCCACGTCGACCCGCACCCGGTCCATCCGGGGGTCGGTGAGGTCGGGATGTGACCTGCGCAGGGCGATCAGGGCGCGGTACCAGCCCAGCAGGGAGGCGTGCTCGTCCTTCGACAGCTCCTCCCAGTCGAGCTTGGACCGCAGGAAGGTGTCCTGCTCGCCCGGTTCGGGGGCCTTCCAGTCATAGCCGAAGCCCTCGAACTCCTTCCTGCGCCGCTCGCCCTCGCCCTCGGCGAGGTGCGGCTCGAAGTGGTCGGTGAAGAAGTAGAACGGCGTGGTGGCGCCCCACTCCTCGCCCATGAACAGCATCGGCGTGAACGGCGAGGTCAGCAGGAGACCCGAGGCCAGACGGAGCTGGTCGGGCCGCATGCGGTCGCCCTCGGGGCGGTTGCCGATCTGGTCGTGGTTCTGCGCGCAGCAGACGAACCGGTGCCCGGGGATCCCGGCGGCCGGGCGTCCGTGCGAGCGGCCCCGGAAGGACGAATAGGTGCCGTCATGGAAATATCCGGAGGTGAGCACCTTGGCCAGGGACGACAGCGTGCCGAAGTCGCCGTAGTAGGCGTTCGTCTCCCCGGTGACGTTCGCGTGAATGGCGTGGTGGACGTCGTCGTTCCAGCTCGCGTGCATGCCGAGGCCGCCGGCCTCGCGCGGGGTCACCATGCGGGGGTCGTTGAGGTCCGACTCGGCGACGAGCGTGAGCGGGCGGCCCACCGCGGCGGACAGCGCGTCGACCTCCACCGACAACTCCTCCAGGAAGTGGACGGCGCGCTTGTCGTGCAGCGCGTGCACGGCGTCGACGCGCAGCCCGTCGACGTGATAGTCGCGCAGCCACTGGAGAGCGTTGTCGATGAAGTAGCGCCGCACCCCGTCCGAGCCGTACCCGTCCAGGTTGACCGCGTCGCCCCAGTAGGACCCCTTCGCGTCGTGGAAGTACGGCCCGAACCTGGCGAGGTAGTTGCCCGACGGCCCGAGGTGGTTGTAGACGACGTCGAGGATCACGCCGAGACCGGCCCGGTGGCAGGCGTCCACCAGGCGCTTCAACCCGTCCGGCCCGCCGTACTCCTCGAAGACCGCGTAGAGGTCCACGCCGTCGTATCCCCAGTTGCGGGCGCCCGGGACGGGCGGGACCGGCATGAGCTCGACGAAGTCGACGCCGAGGTCCACCAGGTGGCCGAGCCGGTCGGCCACCCCCTGGAAGGTGCCCTCGGGCGAGAACGTGCCGACGTGCAGCTCGTAGATCACCCCGCCGCGCAGGTCCCGGCCGCGCCAGCCCTGGTCGGTCCAGGCGAACTTGTCGTGGTGGTAGACCCGGCTCGGGCCGTTCACGCCGTACGGCTGCCGCCGGGTCCTGGGGTCGGGGAAGGGGCCCTCGCCGTCCACGTGGAAGGCGTAGTCGCGGTCGTGCTCGTCGCCGGGTGCGGTCCACCAGCCGCCCTCGCCCGGCGACATCGCGTGCCGGGCGCCCTCGTAATCGACCTCGACCCGCGCCGCCCCCGGCGCCCAGACCTCGAACATGCCTCGCCTCTCCCCTTGCCAGCCAAGCCCCACCGACCAGGCCCCTACCGACCAAGCCCTGCTGAATCACGCTTCGAGAATCGCGACCGGATGGGCGGACAGCAGGTCGGCCATCCGCACCTCCCCGGCGTGCTCCGCTCCCGTGAGCAGGTCGCGCCAGCGTCCCGGCGGCAGCGTGATCGTCTCACTCCCCCAGCCGCCCCGGCGCTCCAGCCCGGCCGGCAGCCGGGTCGCGACCACGACCGCGGCCGTTCCCCGCCCGGGAACCCCCCTGGTGAACGCGACCGCGTGCTCCCCCGCCTCGATCGGCGCGTACGGCGCCTCGGGGTCGAGCCGCCCCCGCAGCCCGAGCGCGGCGGCGGTGACCCGGATCTTCTCGCCGTCCCAGCTGTCGTCGGGCTCGGCGAGCAGCCGGCGGCGGCGCTCGAAGTCCACCGGCCGCCGGTTGTCCGGGTCCACCAGCGAGAAGTCGGTGATCTCGGTGCCCTGGTAGACGTCCGGGATGCCCGGCATCAGGAGCTGGACGGCCTTCTGCCCGAGCGAGTTGACCCGGGCGTACCGGTCGACGACCTCGGTGAACGAAGCGACCGAGTAGCCGCAGGCGTCGATCGCCCGCCGGGCGAAGGCCCTGATCCCCTCCTCGTACGCCGGGTCGGGGTCGACCCAGGAGATGGCCGTCTTGGCCTCCCTGGCCGCCTTGAGCAGGTAGTCGGTGAAACGGTCCAGGCTGATCGGCCAGGCCGCCATCAGCGACTGCCAGGCGAGGTAGTCGAGCCGGGGGTCGAACGACACGGCCGCCGACCACGAGTCGACCGCCATCGTCCACTCCTCGGGCAGCTCCGACAGCACCGCGAGACGGGCCCGCACGTCCTCCGACCGCTTGGTGTCGTGGGTGGACAGCGTGGTCATGGTCCGCGGCGGCAGCCCGGCGCAGAACTCGTGGAACTCGGCCGGCGAGACCCCGAACCGGTCGGGCTCCCCGCCCACCTCGTTGAGGCAGGCCAGCGGATACCACCGGTAGAGCGCGGTGTCCTCCACGCCCTTGGCCATGACGGGCCCGCAGGTCTGCTGGAAGCGGGTCACCGCGTCCGGCGGGCCGTACAGGACGAGGTCGGCGGCCTTGGCCACCGCGTCGGGGTCGGTGCGGCCGGCCGCGAGCCGGGCCGCCTCCGCGACGATCGCCTCCGCGTCGGCGGACGGCCGCTCACCCGGGTTCACGTACGCCCGGTAGACGGGCATCGCGGCCAGCAGCTCCACGACGGCCTCGCGCAGCGCCGGGTCGCCGAGGTCGGTGGTCAGCCGGTCGACCTCGCCGCGGAAGAACAGGTCGATGACGTGCTTCTTGGCGTCGTGGCGCACGGTCTCGTAGTCGTCGCGCACGCCGGTGTGACGGCCGAAGGTCTCGACCAGCGCGTCGCGGCCCGCCGGGTCCACGAACAGCCGGGTGACCATGTTGAGCGCGTCGTAGCCGGTGGTGCCGTCGCAGGGCCAGTCGGCGGGCAGCCGCTCGCCGTCGATGAGGATCTTCTCCACCCACAGCGGGCCCGGCACGTGCGGGCGCAGCCACCGGAGGTAGCCGCGGGGGTCGGCCAGTCCGTCGGGGTGGTCGACGCGCAGCCCGTGGATCACGCCCTCCTCGATGAGGCGGAAGGTGACGGCGTGGGTCTCCTGGAAGACCTCGGGGTCCTCCACCCGCAGGCCCATCAGCGACGACACGTCGAAGAACCGCCGGTAGCCGGGGCTCTCCCGCCAGTGGGCCAGCCGGTAGTTCTGGGCCTCCAGCAGCTCCGGCAGCGGCAGGTGCCCGGTGCCGGGCCTGATCGGGAACGCGTGGTCGTGGTAACGCAGCACGTCACCCTCCACGCCGTTGTCGACTCTGAGCGCCTCGTCCGCGTCGTCGCCCAGCAGCGGCAGGGTCACCGGCCACTGGAAGTCGAACCACCGGGAGGCCGGCGACCCGGGCCCGTCCCGCAGCGCCGCCCACAGCCGCGCGTTGTCCGACTCCGGCACCGGCACGGTCATGTGGTTGGGCACGATGTCCGACACCAGCGGCATGCCCTCGGCCGCCAGCGCCCGCAGGCCCTCCTCGCCGCCGAACTCCTCGCGTACGCGGGTGTGGTCGGTCACGTCGTAGCCGTGCAGGGACTCGCGGCACGCCTGCAGGATCGGCGACAGGTAGAGGTGGCCGGCCCCCAGCTCCCGGAGATATCCGACGAGGCCGGCGGCCTGCGCGAAGCCGAAGTCAGGCGTCAGCTGCACGCGGTAGGTAGAACTCACTGGACCGCCCTTCGAAACACGTTCCCGACGCGGAGAACCGCCGGGCAGTGACCGTACTTGCCCGCCTGCCCGGCGGCTCACACCAACGGCACTCTAACCGGCCGTCCCCGCTGGTCAGGACGACGTGTGGCGGACCCGGCGCAGGACCCGCACCGACCGGCCGGTGACCGGCACCGCCTCACCGGCCCGGCACATCCGCGACTCGCTCTGCCCGGGCATCGCGGTGTCCAGCTCGGTGCACCACAGCTCGCCGTAGTTCTTCGGCACGGTGAACTTGAGCATCTCGTGGTGGGCGTTGAACAGCAGCAGGAACGAGTCGTCGGCGATCCGCCTGCCCCTGCTGTCGGGTTCGGTGATCGCGTCGCCGTTGAGGAAGACCGCCAGCGCCTTGGCGTAGCCGTTCGTCCAGTCGGCGTCGGTCATCTCGGTGCCCGACGGGGTGAGCCAGGCGATGTCGCTCAGCTCGTCGTGGGAGCCGCGCACGGGACGGCCGTAGAAGAAGCGGCGGCGCCGGAAGACGGGGTGGTCGCGGCGCAGCCGGGCGAGGCGCCGGGTGAACTCGAGGAGCTGCCGCCTCTCGACCGTCCCCGCGTCCTCCTCGGCGGTGGCCCCGGCCTCCAGCACGGCGCCCCAGTCGACCCAGCTGATCTCGTTGTCCTGGCAGTAGGCGTTGTTGTTGCCCTGCTGGGTGCGGCCGATCTCGTCGCCGTGCGACAGCATCGGCACGCCCTGCGACAGGAACAGCGTGGCCAGGAAGTTGCGCTTCTGCCGCTCGCGCAGCTGCGCGACCGGGCCGGTCGCCGGGCCCTCGACGCCGCAGTTCCAGGACCTGTTGTCGTCCGCGCCGTCGCGGTTGTCCTCGCCGTTGGCCTCGTTGTGCTTGCCGTTGTACGACACGAGATCCTGCAGCGGGAAGCCGTCGTGGCAGGTGACGAAGTTGATCGACGCGGCGGGGCGGCGGCTGTCGTCCTGGTAGAGGTCGCTCGACCCGGTCAGGCGGCTGGCGAACTCGGGCAGCGCGGCGGGCTCGCCCCGCCACAGGTCGCGGATCGTGTCGCGGTAGCGGCCGTTCCACTCGGTCCAGCGGGCCGGGAAGTTGCCGACCTGGTAGCCCCCCGGGCCGACGTCCCACGGCTCGGCGATGAGCTTGACCTGCGACAGCACCGGGTCCTGCTGGACGAGGTCGAAGAACGCGCTCAGCCGGTCGACCTCGTGCAGCTCACGGGCCAGCGACGCCGCGAGGTCGAAGCGGAATCCGTCCACGTGCATGTCGCGCACCCAGTAGCGCAGCGAGTCCATGATCAGCTGGAGCGCGTGCGGGCTGCGCATGAGCAGGCTGTTGCCGGTGCCGGTGGTGTCCATGTAGTAGCGGCGGTCGTCCTCGACCAGCCGGTAGTAGTTGGCGTTGTCGATGCCCCGCATGGACAGGGTCGGGCCCAGGTGGTTGCCCTCGGCGGTGTGGTTGTAGACGACGTCGAGGATCACCTCGATGCCGGCCTCGTGCAGGGCCTTCACCATCGCCTTGAACTCCAGCACCTGCCCGCCGCGCTGGCCGGAGCTCGAGTACGCGTTGTGCGGCGCGAAGAAGCCGATCGTGTTGTAGCCCCAGTAGTTGGCCAGCCCCCGCTTCTCCAGCATGTGGTCGGTCACGAACTGGTGGACCGGCATCAGCTCGATCGCGGTGACCCCGAGGGCGGTCAGGTGGTCGATGATCTCCGGGTGGCCGAGCGCGGCGTACGTGCCGCGGATGCGGTCCGGGATCTTGGGGTGGGTGATCGTCAGGCCGCGCACGTGCGCCTCGTAGAGCACCGTGTCGTGGTACGGCGTGGCCGGGGGACGGTCGTGCCCCCACCCGAAGAACGGGTTGACGACCACCGACCGCGGCACGTACGCCGCCGAGTCGCTGTCGTCCCGGCTGTCCGGCTCGCCGAAGCGGTAGCCGTACACCGCCTGGTCCCAGTTGACCGAGCCCTCCACCGCCTTGGCGTACGGGTCGATCAGCAGCTTGTTCGGGTTGCAGCGCAGTCCCTCGGCGGGCGAGTAGGGCCCGTGGACGCGGTAGCCGTACCGCTGGCCCGGGCCGACGCCCGGGAGATAGCAGTGCCAGACGAAGCCGTCCACTTCGGCCAGCGACACGCGCTCCTCGTTGCCCTCGTCGTCGAACAGGCACAGCTCGACCCGCTCGGCCACCTCGCTGAAGAGCGCGAAGTTGGTGCCCGCGCCGTCGTACGTCGCCCCGAGAGGATAGGAATCCCCCGGCCAGATCTCCCTCACTGGACCTCCTCGCCGTCCGGCTCGGCGGTCCTGCCGGGAAGCCCCCGGAGTCCACCGGCTCTATGGTCGCGATCGTTCCCGGTCCGGTCCCGTCCGGGACGGCCGCTCACCCGATCGTGATGCTGAGTGTCGTTCACAAGACATCGTGCCTGCCCGCAAAAGGCTCCGACAGTCGCGCCACGTTAACTGCGTGTATGGCAAAGGGGTGAACCGGCCATCGGCGAGCAAAGCGCCGCCCGTTTCGGGCATCAACGCCGCGAGCTGGCCGTACGCGCCTAATCTGGGACACCTCACCCGTCCGCTGTCCGTACCGTGGCTTCCGGCCGGTCACCCACCGCAGTCACCGCGCCCCTCACCGGCTCTCACCGGCCCTGGATCGACCCGCCGATTAACGGTCCTTCCCGATGTGCCTTCCCGCTGGCGGGGTTACGGACACCGGAAACCGGCGGGTCATCGGACCGGCGAGCCGGTCGCGCCCCCGCGGGCGCGGCGAAGCAGGCCGCGGCGGGGGGCGGCGGCGCGGCCGTCGGTGCGCAGCCACAGGTTGACGCCGGTGCCGCCGAGCGCCGAGGGCTCGACGCGGACCCCGCCGCCCGTCGACTCGGCGAGGCGGCGGGCGATGTCGAGGCCGAGGCCGGTGGAGCCCGCCCCGCTGTTGCCCCGCCGCAGCGCCCTCTCGGGATCGGGGATGCCCGGGCCCGCGTCCGCGACGAGGACGCCCACGATGCCGCTCCCCCGGTGCAGGGTGACGCGGAAGGCGGTGCCCTGCGGGGTGTGCCGGAAGACGTTGCCGAGCAGCGCGTCGACCACCGCGCCGAGGTCGGCGGCGGCGACCGGCACGGGGGTGGCCTCGTCGGCGCCGACGAGTTGCCACGGCCGCCCCTGGTCCTCGGCCAGCGCCGACCAGAAGGCGAGCCGTTCGCACAGCACGAGCGCGGCGTCGCAGCCCGCCGGCACGGCCCGGCGCGCAGGCCGCCGGGACGCCTCGATGATCTCGTCGACCGCGTGTTCGAGCCGCTCGATCGCGAGCCTGCGCTGCTGCTCGGCCTCCGGGCCGCTGCCGCCGAGGTTGAGCCGCAGCGCGGTGAGCGGGGTGCGCAGCCGGTGCGACAGGTCGGCGGCGAGCTCGCGCTCGGCCGCGAGCAGCACCGCCACCTGGTCGGCCATCGCGTTGAAGGCGCGTCCGGCGGCCACCAGCTCGGGCGGGCCGTCGGGGATGATGCGGACCGACAGGTCGCCCGCGCCGAGCGCGGCGGCGGCCTGCCCCAGCCGCCGGGCGGACCGGACCACCCGGGCCCCGAGCCGGTCGGCCACCACCACCGACCCCACCACCAGCGTGACGGCCACGCCGGTCAGCACGGCCCAGGACGTGGAGACGCCCTTCCTGGCGTCCGCCTCGGGCGCGTACGCCTCGATGACGGCGCTCCGGCCGCCGCCCAGCGCGACGGGCCTGAGCAGGACGTATCCGTTGGCGACCGGCACCGTCCTGGCCCGTTCCGCGGCGTTCGCCACGTCGGCGGGGCCGACCCGGGAGCGGCCGACGGTCCGCCCGCCGGACAGGTGGACGGCCAGGCGCGAGACCCCCGCCGGCGTGCTGGCGAGCGCGCGTTCGAGCGCGGCCACGTCGTCGGTGATCACCAGGGCGGGCACGATCGTCGCGGCCTGCCGCTCGGCGTCCGCCAGCGCCCGGCTCTCCGCGATCTCCATGACCCCCACGGCCAGCGGGATGAGGAAGGCCAGCGCGACCATCGCCGTCACGGCGACCGCCACCAGGGCCAGGCTCCGTCGCACCGTACTCCCGCCGCTCCCGCCGCTCCCGCCGCCGGACTCTCAGGCCTCTGCGGGAGGACTGAGACGTACGCCGACGCCCCGCACGGTGTGCAGGTAGCGGGGCCGCGAGGCGCTCTCGCCGAGCTTGCGCCGCAGCCACGACAGGTGCACGTCGATCGTCTGGTCGTCGCCGTACGACTGCCGCCACACCTCGGCCAGCAACTGCCTGCGCGAGATCACGCGGTCGGGGCGGGCGGCGAGGTAGGCGAGCAGGTCGAACTCCCTGCGGGTGAGGTCGAGCGGCACGCCGTCGAGCCGTGCCTCCCTGCGGTCGGCGTCGACGACCAGGCCGCCGACCTTGACGACCGACGCCGGCGTCCCCGGCCTCGCCCGTCTCAGCACGGCCTCCAGCCGGGCGTTGAGGTGGTCGCCCGAGAACGGTTTGACCAGGTAGTCGTCCGCGCCGTCGCGCAGCAGGCGGACGATCTGGGCCTCGTCGTCACGCGCGGTGGCGACGATGACCGGCACGTCGGAGATCGCCCGGAGCATCTTCAGGGCCTCGGCGCCGTCGAGGTCGGGCAGCCCCAGGTCGAGGATGACCACGTCGGGGGCGACGTGGGCGATCTCCCGCAGCGCGTCGAGCGCCCGGCCCGCGCTGCGGACGGCGTGGCTGCGCCCCGTCAGGTCGCGGATGATCGCGGAACGGACGAACTCGTCGTCCTCCACCACCAGAACGGTCGCCATGGGGCAGAAACGTACACTCTTCACCCCTGCCGCGTCCGCCGAAGAGCGACTCGGAAAGTGTGGATCAAGGGAGATTCGCCCCGCCCTTATGTGCTTATAGATCACCCGAAATCAGTCAAGGCGCGGGATCCGGACACGAGATAGAGTGAGCGGCCACATGAGACGGGCCACCGGTTACACGATCGCCTGGTGCGGGGCCACCGCACTGGCCGTCGGCGTGTCCTGGCTCGGCGTGCGCGACGTGCTGCGCAGTGCGGTCCTGGACGACGCCCCCCTCGCCCCGGTGGTGGCCGTCGCCGCCCCGGTCACCGCCTACGCGGCGCTTCCGTCCGCCGATCCGGGGACCGATCCGGACGCGGCCTCCACCCCGGGCCCGGAGTCCCCGCCGCCGTCCCTGTCACGGTCGCTGTCACCGACGCCGCGCCCGGCACGGCGGAACGCGACCGCCACCCCGTCGCGGACGGCCCGCTCCTCTCCCACCGCCCGCACCGACCGTCCGGACGACGCGGCGGGGTCGGCCCCGCCGCCGCCGAGCACCCGGCCGCGCCGCGACCCGGCGGAGGAGACCCTGCACACGTTCACCCTGAAAGGCGGGCGGGCGACGATCGCGGTCACCTCACGGGACTGCCGGGTCGTCACGGCCACGCCGAACGAGGGCTACCAGGTCAAGGTCTGGGAGGAGGAGCAGTGGCTGCGCGTCGCCTTCCTCCGGGAGGTGCACGAGTCGTCGGCGTTCTGCGCGTGGAACGCCCTGCCGCCCAGGCTCGACACGTACGAGCGCTGAGCGGCGACCCGGGACGAGCGGCCGGGGGTCACTTCAGCTTGGCGAGGTAGCCCTTCAGCTCCTTGACCTCGGCGGACAGGGCCGTGGAGATGGCCGTGGCCAGCGCCTTCCCGCCCTCGAACACTCCCTTCTCCTGCTCGGCGCCCGCGATCGCGATCGCCCCGCCGTCATGCTTGATCATCAGGGTCGTGAACCGCTTGTCGAAGGCGGGGCCGCTCAGCTTGGCGAGGGCGTCGACCTCGGCCTTCGTCTGCATGCCGGGCATCTTGTGGTCGCGCGGCAGCGGCTCGGCGCCCCACATGTCGAGCCAGCCCTTCAGCGTGCGGATATCGGTGTCGCGGGCCGAGAGGATGCGGGAGGCCATGTCCCTGACCCAGGGGTCGCCGGCCCGCGTCTGGGCGAGCGTGGCCAGGTCGACGGCCTGGAGGTGGTGCGGGATGATCTTGCCGGCGAACGCCACGTCGGCGGCGTTGTGGTCGGCCGGCGTCTCCGCGCCGCCGGGGTCGGCCGGCGTGGCGGTGACGGTCGTGCCGTCCGAGGGCTCGGCGGCGGCCGCCGAGGCCGGGGCGGGGGCCGGAGAGGGGGCGGCGCCGTCCGCCCCGCCGCAGCCGGCGAGCAGGGCCATCGCGAGCACGGCGGTCAGCGTGCCCGTCAGGCCGGGGTTGACTGGGAGCGGACGGCGGGGGGCGGTCGTCACTGGGGGGCCTTTCCGGTCGGGGCTTGGGGGACGGCGGGCACGGCCACCGGGACCGGGCGGGGCGTCCGGCTCGGGTCGCCGCGGACCCTGCGCCACACCGGCCCTGGTTCCTGGCGGAGGACCCTACCGCCATACCGCCACCGTCACCACGCCGTAACGGGCGTCCACCCCCTACTGAGCCGCCCGCTTTACGGCACATTTACTCAGATTTACGGACAAGGTGGACATATAGGGTCAAACCGAACTTTGACTACCCCAAGCAACCCCTGTGCTCTAGCCTCCAACTATGTCAAACGGGAGCGAAACTCTACGAAAGGTTTCACACCGAGGAAACCTCTGTTGACACGAGCGAAACAGTGATACTTTCGCTTGGGAGCGCTCCCAAGCCGTGTGAACCTTCGGGCCGAGGAGACCGGATGGCCGATCTTCCCACCCTCGCAGAGGTAGCCGCCGCAGCCGGCGTCTCCCCGGCAACAGCTTCCCGGGTCTTGACCGGCTCGGTACGCGTGACCACATCGACCCGTCGGCAGGTCCATGACGCGATGTCGCGTCTGGGCTATGTCCGGCGTCGTGCCCCTCGGGGTGCGGCGGGCAGGCGGGCCGAGCAGATCATCGCCGCGGTCGTCTGCGAGCACAGTCCACGCCTATTCACCGAGCCGTTCTATGCCAGGCTCCTGTCCGCGTGCGAGGAGGTGCTGGCGACGCACGGGGTGCCGATGGTCGTGATGACCGCGACCCCGGCGACCGCCTCCATCGCCGCGCCACCGCTGGTCGCGGGCGCCGTCGACGGCGTGCTCCTCATCGGAGCGCGTGCGCGGCACCCCCTCGCGGTAACGCTGGCGGCGTCTGGCGTCCCGGTGCGCTGTGCCGGGCGGCCGCCAGACGGCATCGACCTGCCATTCGTCGACATGGACAACCGTGACGGCGGACGGCAGGCGGCCGAGCACCTGCTGCTCAACAACCGCAAGCACATCGCCACGATCGCCGGGCCGCCGACCCTGCCGGCCGCGCGCGACCGGCTGGAGGGCTTCCGGCAGACGCTGCGCGACGCGGGGGTGCTCGACATGCCCGTGGCGTACGGCGACTTCACCCACGCGTCGGGTGCGCACGCCATGCAGTGGCTGCTGCAACGGGCGCCGCACCTCGACGCCGTCTTCGCGGCGTCGGACGTGATGGCGGCCGGGGCCATGCAGACGCTGCGCCGCGCCGGGCGCAAGGTGCCGGACGACGTGGCCGTGATCGGGTACGACGACGCGCCGGTGGCCCGGCACACGTCGCCGACTCTGACCACGGTCCGGCAGCCCGTCGAGGAAATGGCCACGCTCGCCGCACGACTGCTTCTCATGACACTCGGGGACGGGGAGAATCCCAAGGGCAATCCGGTGCTCCCCACGGAACTGGTGGTTCGTGAATCGGCCTGAGCTTAGAGAAGGCGACATCCTGACCCGTCGTTACCTGCTCCAGGAGCGGTTGGCGACGGGCGGGATGTCGGTCATCTGGCGTGCCTTCGACCAGTCACTGCAGCGCATGGTCGCGATCAAGGTGCTGGACGGCTCGCTGGACGACGAAAACCCCGGCCGGGAACTCATGCGCAGGGAGGCCAGGGCCACCGCCCGGCTGATCCATCCCGACGCGATCGAGGTCTACGACTACGGGGAGACGGTCACGAACGGCGGCAGGCTGGCGTCGTTCGTGGTCATGCGGTTGCTTGAGGGCCGGTCGCTGGCCGACCGGATCATGGAGGGCCCGCTGCCCTGGGCCGAGGCGACGCAGATCGCCGCCGGGCTGGCGCAGGTGCTGGCGGCGGCGCACGACCGGGGCATCGTCCACCGTGACGTCACCCCGGAGAACGTGCTGCTCGCCGCCGACGGGCCCAAGCTGCTCGACTTCGGCATCGCCGCCTTCATCGGCGAGACCGACGACCAGCTGGTGGCCGACTTCGGCACGCCTCCCTACGTCGCGCCCGAGCGGCTGAGGGGGACGACCGCCGATCCGGCGGTGGACGTCTACGCCCTCGGCGTGCTGCTTTTCGAGATGCTGACCGGCCACCTGCCGTATCCCGAGAAGACCTGGGAGGCGATCGAGGCGGCGCGGCGGGACGGCCCGCCGCCGGTCCCCGAAGGGGTGCCCGGCCTGCCGCAGGAGGTCGCCGACCTGTGCCGGCGCTGCCTGTCCGGCGATCCCGTCGACCGGCCGAGCGCCCGCGCGGTCGCCGCGGCGCTGGCCGCAGTGCGCAAACCACCGGGGCCGCGAGGCGCGGGCTGGGGCGCCGCCGCCGTCGGAGCCGCGGCTCTCGGCGGCATTTTGTGGGTCTCCCAGTCGGGGGGCCAGGGCCTCGGCGCCGCCGTCGTGCTCAACCCGGCGATCGCGCAGCCGGCGCAGGCCACCCCCACGCCGTCGGCCGCGCTGGGTGAACCCGTGGCCGAACCGATGACCGAACCTCTGACCGAGGCCCGCCACACGGCGGGACCGGTCGCCCGGCACACCGCGAAGCCGGTGGCCGACCCCGCGCGCGCGCACGGGCCCACCCCCTCCCCCTCCGCGACGAAGACCAGGGTCAAGAGCCGGCACGGCGGCGACTCCGCCCAGCCGCGCGCGACGGTCACCCGCAAACCCGGTGTGACCACGCTGCCCCTGGCCACTCCCGCCCCCTACCTGGCGGTCGAGACCGCGGTGCGCCGGTTCACGCTGCTCGTGGACGGCGCCGAGGCCACCCATGACATCGACGACGACGTGGCGCTCGACCTCAAGCAGGTGCTGCGCAACGCGGTGGCGGCGGGACAGGGACTCACCGAGGTGCGGACCAAACTGGAGGTCCGCTACGGCGAGGGACGGCTGCCGCTCGTGCTGAAGCAGGAGTTGCACCACGCGCTGGACGGTGTCGAGGCGGCCCTCGCCCGTTCTACTGGTACCTGATTTGGGAGCGCTCCCAGAACAACTTTCTGTTGTCGGCTGTCAAGTCCGGGGGTCGAGGCGCGTCCGTAAAGCCTCCTGACTCGGACCGAAATAATCGTCTGTTTTCACCCGCCGGGCGGGGCGGCACCGCCCAATCGTGGGCGGTGCCGCCCCGCCCGGCCTGGCGACGAAAGTGTTTAGCACCGCCCCGGACCCGCGTCAAGACCTTGAATAGCGGTGGTAAAACCGGATACCTCGTTTCCTCATGAGCGGATTCAAGAAGTTCCTGATGCGGGGCAACCTGGTGGAGCTCGCCGTCGCCGTGGTCGTGGGCGCGACGTTCAGCGGGCTGATCCAGGCTCTCGTCAAGGACCTCATCACGCCCCTGATCGCGGCGATAACCGGAGGCAAGGAGCCCGACTTCTCCGGCTACACGTTCACCGTCAACGGCGCGGTGTTCAAGTACGGCGACTTCGTCAACAGCCTGCTGTCGTTCCTGATCGTCGCCGCGGTGGTCTACTGGCTGGTCGTCCTGCCGATGAGCCGCTTCCTGGCCCTCTTCGAGACCAAGAAGGAGGCCACCGAGAAGCAGTGCCCCGAGTGCCTGTCGGACATCCCCGTCGCCGCCCGGCGCTGCGCCTTCTGCACCGTCGAGCTGTCCACCGTCTCCGCGGCGGACAAGCCCCCCGCCTGACCTCCGCCCCCTTGCCGGCCCCCGATGGAGTCTCCATCGGGGGTCGGCGTCCGTTCCGGCTCGCGCGCGGGAGATTTCTCTATCCTTATGATCTCTTAACATCTAGGTGTCTAAAGTACTAGGAACCTAGATAAATGGAGCTATGGTGATCGAGTTCTACTTGGACGGCCGGTCCGGTGTCTCGCCCTACCTGCAGCTGGTCCAGCAGGTACGGCACGCGCTGCGGCTGGGCCTGCTACACGAAGGCGACCGGCTTCCGACCGTCAAGGACGTCGTGGCGCGGCTGGCGCTCAACCCCAACACCGTGCTCAAGGCCTACCGGGAACTCGAACACGAGGGCCTGGTGGCCGCACGGCCGGGGATCGGGACGTTCGTCACCAGGACGCTGACCGACGCCTCCCTGGCCGCGCATGGCCGGCTGCGTGAGGACCTGCGGCGCTGGCTGGCCGCGGCGCGTCTGGCCGGCCTCGACGACGAGAGCATCGAGGCCCTGTTCATGACCACCTTCAGGAGCTCCTCTCAGGAGGACGTCGCATGATCAGGGGATTGGCCGGTCCGGTCTCGGAAGAGCCGATGACCACCGTCCTGCGGGCCCGGGGACTGGCCAGGAAGTACGGCAGGCGATGGGCGCTGAGAGACTGCACCCTCGACATCCCGGGCGGGCACGTCGTCGGGCTGGTGGGCCCCAACGGGGCGGGCAAGACCACGCTGCTGAAGCTGGCAGGCGGGCAGCTTCCGCCGACCGCGGGAGACATCACCGTGCTCGGCGGCCGTCCGGCCGGCGGGGCGGCGCAGCTGGCCAGGATCGGGTTCGTCGCCCAGGACACCCCCGTCTACGCGGGGCTGAGCGTCGCCGACCACCTGCGGCTGGGAGCTGGGCTCAACCCCCGCTGGGACGCCGCTCTCGCACGAGAACGCGTCGAACGGCTCGGCCTCGATCCCGCGCACCGGGCGGGCAGGCTGTCGGGAGGCCAGCGGGCCCAACTCGCCCTCACCCTGGGCCTGGCCAAGCGGCCCGAACTGCTGATCCTGGACGAGCCGGTCGCCGCGCTGGACCCCCTGGCCCGCCGCGAGTTCCTGCAGGGCCTCATGGAGGCCGTCGCCGAGCACGAGTTCAGCGTGGTGCTGTCCTCCCACCTCGTCTCCGACCTGGAACGGACATGTGACTACCTGATCGTGCTGGTCGACTCACGCGTCCAGCTCGCGGGACAGGTGGACGACCTGCTGGCCACGCATCACCGGCTCACCGGCCCGCGACGCGACCCCGACCGGCTCCCGGCCGGCCAGCACGTCGTCTCCGCCAGCCACACCGACCGGCAGAGCACGTTCGTCATCCGCACCGAGGACCCGATCCACGACCCCGCCTGGACCGTCAGCCGGCTCACCCTGGAGGACCTCGTCCTGGCCTACATGGAAGGGCCGGCTCCCGCCAAGGGGCGCCCGGTCCTGGAGGTGCGGCGATGATCTGGCTGACCTGGCGCCAGTTGCGCGGCGCGGCCGTGACGACCGCCGCCGCGCTCGTCGTGCTCGCCGTCGTCCTGGCGCTCACCGGGCCGGGGATGGCCTCCGCCTACTCCACCGGCATCACCGCCTGCGTCCGGGACGGCGGCTGCCCGCACTTCTTCGACCGGTTCTTCGACGACTACGAGGCTCCCTTCCAGGCCACCACCGTCATCGTGCTGGTTCTTCCCGCCCTGATCGGTCTCTTCTGGGGCGCGCCGCTGGTCACCCGCGAGCTGGAGGCCGGCACCCACCTGCTGGTGTGGAACCAGAGCATCACCCGCACCCGCTGGCTGGCCGTCAAACTCACGGTCGTCGGCGGGGCCGCCGTGGCCGCGGCCGGGCTGTGCAGTCTCGCGGTGACCTGGTGGTCCGCTCCTCTGGACAGGTCCGCCGCGCCGGGCTTCACGCTCATGGATCCCCTGGTGTTCGGCGCGCGCGGCGTCGTCCCCATGGCCTACGCGGCATTCGCGTTCGCCCTTGGCGTGACCGCCGGGCTGGTCGTCAGGCGTACCCTGCCCGCCATGGCCGTCACCCTGGCCGTCTTCGCGGTGGTCCAGATCGTCATGCCGTTGACGGTCCGGCCCCACCTCCTGCCTCCGGTCACCTCGTCGTTCCAGCTCGGCCCGGAGAACGTGGACTCGTTCGGCAAGTCGAACGACGAGGAGTTTCCCCGGGTGGTCCTGCAATCGGCGCTCCCCGGGCACACCGGCGCCTGGGTGCTGTCCAGCCGCCTCGCCGACCCGTCCGGGCGCGTGACCGCCCCCGACGGCGTCCCCGCCGCCGTACGCGTGTCCATGACCTCCGGGCCGTGCGCGCCGTCCCCGCAGGCGCGGGAGGGAGCCGGGGGCATGGACGCGTGCCTCGCCGAGCTCAACCGGCTCGGCTACCGGCAACTGGCGGTCTACCAGCCGTTCGAGCGGTTCTGGCCGTTGCAGTGGATCGAGACCGGCGCCTACGCCCTGCTCACCCTCGCCCTCACGGCGCTCTGTTTCCAGTGGATCAGGAGGCGTCCGTGACGGCCGCCCGGGCGCTGGCGGCCGGCATGCTCCTCCTCCTGACGGTCGCCTGCGCGGCACAGACCCCGCCGCGCACCGAGCCCGGCGCCACGGCCACCGGTGGTCCGGCCGTATGCGCCGAGCCCCGGGGCAATCCGCCGCCGGAGACGCCCACCACGATCGACGTCGTCGAGCAGGCGTACTTCTGCGTCCTCGCCGGCTACTACAGCGGGGCGAAGCTGGACGACCGCTCCCTGCTGACCGCGGGATTCGCTGCCTTCGTCCAGGAGCTCAACCGCAGCGGGCGCGACTCGCCCGAGGCCGGCGTGCCGGCGTTCACGGGTGACCGCAAGGCCGACTGGACCGCGTTCGAGGCGGTCTACCGGCGGGTCACCGACCGGCTGCCGGACGACGCCCGCCTCAGGGAGAGGTTGGCCGAGGCCACGCTGCAGGCCATCGTGACCGCTCTGGGCGACGACCACGCCCGCTGGGAGCACGGAGGCCGGCGCCCGCCGGACTCCTACGACGACGACCAGTACGGCCTGGGCATGCGGGCCAGCGCCGGCCCCCAGGTGAGCGTCAACCCCGGGACCGCCCTGCCCCCGCTGTTCGTGACCGGCGTCCTGGGCGGACCGGCGAAGGCCGCCGGGCTCCGGCCGGGCGACGTCATCGAAGCCGTCGACGGATCGGCGCCCTTCGTCGGCCAGACGGTCACCCCGGCCGCCGTCGCCGCGCTGTACCCGCGATACCCCGAAGACGGGCCGGTACGGCTCCGATTGCTGCGGCAGAAGACCGGCCGGCGCTGGACCGTGACGCTGAAGCCGGGTCTCTTCCGGCCCGATCCGGCCACGACGCAGGTGGTGACGTCCGCACTGCTGGGGAACGGCGTCGCCTACGTACGGCTGAGCGCCTTCGCGCCCGACGTCGCGGACCGGGTGTTCAGGACGATCTCCAGGATGAGGGCCGGTCACCCGCTCACCGGTGTCGTGCTGGACGTACGCGGCAACGGCGGCGGCAGTCCCGACGAGGCGAACAGGCTGCTGGGCGGGTTCGCCCACGGCAAGGTCACCGCGTACCAGTGCGCGGTGGACGGCAGGTGCGAGTCCATGAGGACCGACGACAGCGTGGCGCTGCTCGGCCTGCCACTGGTGGTGCTCACCGACCGCGGCTGCGCCTCGGCCTGTGAGCACTTCAGCTCCGCCGTCAAGGACCTGCGCCTCGGCCGGCTGGTCGGGACGCGGACCGCCGGCGCCGTCTCCGGCCCGGCGCGGGCGTATCTCCTCGCGAACAACACCATTCTGTCGTTCCCGGCGACGCGTCACCTGGCCCCCGGCCGCGAGGTGATCGACCGGGTCGGCGTCGCACCCGACCACCACGTGCCGCCGACCCCCGCGGACGCCGCCGCCGGGCGCGACCCCGCTCTGGACAAGGCCCTGGCCCTGCTGCACGGGTGACGCGCTCGTCTCCCGCCATGTCCTGAAAGGACGGATGCTTCATGAGTCATGCCGTCAGATCGGCGCCGGTCCCGCGCGGTGGCCTGCCGGCCGCCTCCGGACTGGTCGCCTTCTCCATGACCGCTCTCTCCCTGACCGCCTTGTCCCTGACCGGCTGCTCCACGCCCGCCCTCCCCCGGTCCGTCCCGGCCGCCGCGTCCGCCCGCCCGTCCGCCACCGGTGTCCCGGTCATTCCCGCGCCGACCGCCGGCGGGCGGCCCGTCGGGACCACCACCCTGTATCTGAAGGACGCCTCCCGCCCCGACCCGTGGGTGCCGGAGGCGGAGGCCAGGGAGCTCATGGTCACCCTGTGGTACCCGACGCGGGCGAGCGGGGGCCGGCGGGCCCCGTACATGACCGCGAAGGAGTCGGAGCTCACGCTGAGGGGCAAGAAGGTGACCGGCGTGCCGTACGACCTGCTGAGCAGGACGCGCACCAACGCCTACCAGGACGCGGAACCGGCGGGGCGCAGGGCGGGCCTGCCCCTGGTCGTGCTCTCCCCGGGTTTCACCATGCCCCGCGGCACGCTCACGGCGCTCGCCGAGGAGCTGGCCGCCGGTGGGTACGTGGTGGCCGGCGTCGACCATGCCTACGAGAACTACGCGACGACCTTCCCGGGCGGGCGGGTCGCCGAGTGCGTCGCCTGCGACAGCGACGGCGACCCCGGTTTCGGCACGAAAGCGGTCGGGGTCAGAGCGGCCGACGTGTCCTTCGTGCTCGACCGGCTCACCGGGCGGGGCGCCAGGTGGGAGGGCTCCGCGCTGATCGACGCGTCCAGGATCGCGATGGTCGGCCACTCCATCGGCGGGGCGAGCGCCGTGGCGGCCATGCTGAAGGACCCCCGGATACGCGGCGGGATCGACATGGACGGCACCACGTACGCCCGGATCCCGAAGCGCGGCCTGTCGCGGCCGTTCATGTTCATGGGGTCGGCGGGCCACGCGCCCGGAGGCCGCGACAACTCCTGGGACCGCGACTGGAGACTCCTGACCGGATGGAAGCGCTGGGTCGTGCTCCCCGGCGCGGATCACCAGTCCTTCACCGACGTTCCGCTCCTGGCGGGCGCTCTCGGCCTCGGCGTCCCGGGGACAGTGTCCGCGGCCCGCGGCGCCGAGATCACCCGCGCGTACGTCCGCGCCTTCCTCGACCTGCACCTGCGCGGCGAGCCGCGGCCTCTCCTGGACAAGCCCTCGTCCCGCTACCCCGAGGCCGAGCTGTGCGCCCCGGAACGCAAGACCTGCGAATAGGCGGATGTGGCCCGGGTTCCGTCCCCAGCCGGAACCGCTCTCTCAAAGGGCCTCCTCCGTGATCCAGACGGCGGTGTCGCGCTGGCCAGCACCACCGAGCCCCGGACCGGGAACGGCACCGGCTCCGCGCCGAAGTTCACCACGCAGACCAGGCCGGAGTCGCGACGGAAGGCGATCACGTCGTTCCCGGCCGGCAGCCAGGTCATCGCGCCCTCCCCGAGCAGCTCACGCCGCAGGTGCAGGGCGGAGCGGTACAGGCACAGCATGGAGCCGGGGTCGCGCTGCTGGGCCTCGACGGTGAGGTCGCGCCATCCGGCCGGCTGGGGCAGCCACGGCTCGCCCGTGCCGTATCCGAACGGAGGTTCGGTGCCCGACCACGGCAGCGGCACGCGGCATCCGTCGCGTCCCGGGTCGGTGTGACCCGACCGGGCCCAGATCAGGTCCTCGCGCAAGTCGTCCGGAATATCCTCGACCTCCCACAGGCCGAGCTCCTCCCCCTGGTAGACGTAGACGCTGCCCGGCAGGGCCATGGCCAGCAGGGCAGGCGACGGTCCGGCGTAGCCGTGAGACCGCCGCGGTTAGACCATCGCATGGAAGTCGGCAGCACCGCGACAACAGACAATTCGAGCTCAGTCGAGGCTATGTCACCAAGCCTCCGCCGCCATTGACAAAGAGTCACAATTGTGTTCACAGTGCACATAAGCATCGACTCCGCTCCGCGATTATGGCGCAACACTCCGCAATTCCTCTCGATACCCTTGATTATCCGTGGAAGGTCAGTTTAAGCTCACAAAGCAGGGTAATCGGATGCACAGGGAGCAACCTTGATGAAGCGCATCGGAGCAATTGCCGCCACCCTACTTCTATCTTTCTTCCTAGCACCGAGTGCCAATGCCGTGCCCACGCAGGTAATCCTCTACTACAGCACCAGCAGTAGCGCCATCAGCATCACCTATTCCTGCGCCGCGGGATACCACGTGAACCCTCCCCAGCCCGTGGTCAGGCTTTACAGCGCCTGCGAGAGGCGTGTTTATCTGAATCAGTATTCCGATGGTTCGGGGTGGGCATACTGCGTGAATCCGTGGACCGCGTCCTCGATCCCCGCCGGTTATCAGTACCCCGGCAGAGTCGCAGTGGGCGCGGTCGCCGTCTGCTGACCACACCAAAACGAGTCGATAGCCACTATGATCGGCGCCTTCTATGTGCAGGGCATTTAGACCGCACAGGCCTCAAGACGTTTAATCAACCGGAATGATCAGTTCCCAGTACGATCAAGTAGAAAACCGTAGACTTCGAAGGCAGGCACCGTGCCGTGCCCACATATCGCCACCGTGGGCGTACATCGATGAGTAGTTTTTATCCTGATCTTGCTGGTCGGGATGGGCGGAGGAACCCGAAAGTTGAGGGAGAATTAAGGTTCCCGGTAAGACAGCAGTCTGTCAAGTTGCTCGCTGCCCTCGCCGACCGGAATTACCGCTACTCGTCAAGCACAAACGTCACGGCGTGAACGTCCAAATGCTTGTCGGCCCCACCGGCCGCCTGGTGTGGACCTCTCCTGCCCTTCCTGGTGGGGGTGCATGACCTGACCGCCGCCGGGCCTCATCGAGGCGTTGGACAGCAACATTGTGATGACTTTCGCCGACAAGGGCTATCAAGGCGCAGGCGGCACCATCCGGACCCCGTTCAAACGCCACCGGCACCGCCCACGGCTGTGACGCGGGCAGAAGGACGTCAACCGCGCCCACGCCCGCATTCGAGCCCTCAGCGAACGCGCCACCGCGAACCTGCAGGCCATCCTCGTCCTGCAAGCCGCCGAAGACGACCGCTACTCAGGGCGAAAAGGCTCAATACGCTCGACAGACAGGAACCACGCATCACCTGCCTCCAATGCTAGGCGCGCAACAGGCGAGAAGAAGGACACGCAACAATCAGGAAATATCGATTACATGGATATGTATTGATCCTCCGCGAGCGCCTTCATATGCTTTTGGTAAGGTAAAACAAGCAAAGGAGCTAGAATGAAGAAGATCACAATCGCCTTCGCCACCGTCTCTGCGGCACTCGCTCTGGGTGCGTTCGCTACCACTCCCGGTTATGCCGCTACTTCGAGCGCCCCCGCAGCAACGCGGAGCGTTGCACTCCGGCCACTCTCATGGGCGCTCGACAGAACGTACACATACGGGCCCGGCGGAACCTACTCCACGCAGGCGGCCGCTGCGGCGGCTTGCTGGGCCAGGGCGGGCTGGTGGGCGGCCCAGGGGATCAACGCGCAGTGCGTCGGTCCGAGCGGCGGGCAATACGAGGTGATTCGTGAAATCTGAACAAATCCGTCCCTGACGAAACAGCGGACCAGATTAGGTAACGCCCGGATGCGCCGCCCAAGGTGCGCATCCGGGCGTTACTTGCGACGTAACACTCCGTACGTAATGCGCCGGCTTGCTGCGAGAGCACGCCGTGACCCTCCGACATGCCATCCCGGCGGCGGCTTGCAATTCCTCCGCTGAGAGGAAATCTTGTGGTGGTGCAGGATCTGCCGTAGCCGCTCTCGCCCGATGCGTACGCGGCGGGTGAGTTGCGGTCAAGGTGGGCGGCCAGCTTGCGCAGCCTCTAATGGGTGAACGGGCGGCCCGGTTTCTCCGGGCGGGTGCGGGCCGTCGCGATAATGAGCACCTCATCGTCGCTGGTGATCAGGCGGGGACGGTCACCCGCCCCCCTCAGCGCAAACTGGTGGACCTAAGTGGACACCCATCTGTCAGTATTCGAGTCCCCAGTCGTGCGCGCCGAGGAGGTAGGCGTCCCCCTTGGGGACCAGCCTGCCGCCCTCGACCAGGGTGCCGAGGCACCGCCGTACGTCGTCCTCGCCGAGCGCGGTCATCTCGGCGACCTCCGAGACGGTCGCGGAACGCTCGTCCACGTTCAGCGCGGCGACGGCCTCGTAGACCGTCAGCTCGGTCCCCGACATCTCCTGGGCGTCGCCCAGGCTCTCCTCGTCCTCACGCACTGCGCTGCCTCGCCCCCTCCCGCAACCGCTCCGGATCGACCTGCCGGTCCGGGTAGCGTTCGAGGTACTCGCCCTCCAGCTCTTGTGTCCGGGAGGTGTGGCGCTCCAGTGCATCGTCCGACCCGTGGAAGAACGTCTCGCTCCGGGTCTCGTGCAGATGGCGCAGCTCGCGGAGCAGATCCTCGTCGCCCAGGTCCCGGGGGTCGACACCCATCGTCATCACCGTTCTCCTCACACCTCTGTCGGCTTGTCCCAGCGCTCATCCGGCTTCTCGTCGTCCGGCTCGGCGTTCGGCGGATCCGTCTCCGACGGCATCCATTCGCCTGCGACGTCCGGCTCGTCCGCGTCGATATCGATATAGCGACCATCTTCTCTTCGCATGCCAGGTCTCCTGCCCAGTGAGACGACTCCCATACCGGCCCGTCCGGAAAGGCCGCAGGCGGGCTCAGGACAGGTCGAACTCCCCGCCCTTGACCCCCTCGGCGAACGCCTCACACTCCAGGGGGGTGAACATCAGCCGCGGCCCTCTTGGCTCCTTCGAGTCGCGCACGGCGAGGCCGTCACGCAGCCGTGCCACCTCCACACACTGGTGCCGACGGTGTTCGAGCGCGCTGCCTTACGCCAGACCGCCGGGTCGTCCGCCGGTACAAGTCCGCTCATCGTCCTGCCAGCTCCTTCTCGACCGAGATGATGATCTCCATGGACTTCTCCGGGCCGAGCGCGGCGGCACGAAGATGGTCGAAGACCCGGACGTACCCGCAGATCTCCGCCGGGTCCTCCAGGTAGAGCTCGCCGCCCCAATTGGTAGGCAGGCCGATTGACAGCAGCACCACGTCGGCGTCGCCGGGGTCGGGGAAGGCCAGGATCGCCGACGCGTTGCCCACGCCGAGACAGGCGCCAGCGTCGAAGTGCAGGCCCTGCACGGTGACGTTCGGCTGGCGCGCAGCCTCCCGCAGCCCCCGCACCTGCTCGGCCATCACCGGGGAGTGCCACTCACCTGCCGGTGCAGCGCCGGCTCGTCGATCACGCCCCACAGCTCAAGGGCGTCCGGACCCGATAGGCGCTGCTGGCGTTCCATGCGGGCGGCGGCCCGCCGCGTGATCTCCGCCGGTCCGTGACCAGGGCGGCGCCGATGACCGCACGGGCGTAGTCCTCGGTCTGCAGCAGACCGGGCACCAGCAGCGTCGCGCTCCCCCTTATCTCGCGAAAGGAGACCATGCAATCGCATTCGCCATATTGCGGAGCCGAATTGCAAAGTGCAGGATGAACGCAGTCTTACATCGGCCTCGATTCCCCGACGGCAGGCGGGTGCACAGGGAGTTATCACGGGATGACAATTCTCAACCTCTCGGGGAGAATCGCGATCTCACGCCCCTTCTCGGGAGACCCCTCCCGGGTGCGGGCCGCCCGGAGGTTCGTGGCCGCCCGCCTCGGCGACGGCCACCCCTGCCGGGACGACGCGGTGCAGCTGATCGGCGAGCTGATCGCCGAGTCCCTGCGGCACGCCGACTCCTGCGGCCGGCCGCCGGGCTACGGCGTGTCGGTCCTGGCCACTCCCGGAGCGGCCCGGGTCACGCTGTCCACTCAGGGCTGCGGCTGCTGGACGTCTCCCAACCTCACGCCCGGGCGTGGCGTCCACCTGGTGGACCTGTTCACCCGGCACTGGGGCGTGTCCGCCAGCCGCGCCGGAGTCTGCGTGTGGTTCGAGCTCGGGCACGACGGCGTGGTTCCCCCGCCCGGAGGTGTGGGAAACGAAGGCGCCTGGACGGTCTGAGGTGAATTTCCCGCCCGATATCGGGTAGTCGGGCGCCATATCTTCCGAAGAAGGGGACGATATGGCGCAGATAAGCACCGACATTCCCGCGCGACTGGATCGGCTCCCCTGGGCTCGCTGGCACTGGCTCGTGCTCATCGGCCTCGGCACCGTCTGGATTCTCGACGGGCTCGAAGTGACGATCGTCGGGGTCATCGGCCCGCGCATCACCGACCCGAGCAGCGGGCTGGGGCTCAGCGACAGCGAGGTCGGCGTCGCCGCCGGCGTGTACGTCGCGGGAGCCTGCCTGGGCGCACTCTTCTTCGGCCACCTGACGGACCGGTTCGGGCGCAAGAAGCTCTTCCTGGTGACGCTCGCCCTCTACCTCGCCGCCACCGTGGCCACCGCGTTCGCCCACGACGCCTGGTACTTCTACCTGTGCCGGTTCTTCACCGGCGCCGGCATCGGAGGCGAGTACGCCGCGATCAACTCGGCGATCGACGAACTCATCCCGGCCCGCGTGCGCGGCACGGTCGACCTGGTGGTGAACGGCTCCTTCTGGCTGGGCACGGCGCTCGGCGCCCTCATCGCGATCCCGGCGCTCGACACGAGCCTGCTGTCGGCGGGGCTCGGCTGGCGTCTGCTGTTCGGGCTGGGCGCCGTCCTCGGCGTGGCCATCCTGCTGGTCCGCCGTACGGTGCCGGAGAGTCCACGCTGGCTGTTCATCCACGGCCGGGAACGGGAGGCCGAGGAGATCGTCGGCGAGATCGAGACGAAGGTCCGCGACGAGAGCGGGAAGACGCTCGAACCCGCGCACGGGGAGATCAGGATCACCCAGCGGGAGCGCACCCCGCTGACGGAGGTCGCGGCGACGCTGCTGCGGCGCTACCCCAAGCGGACGACGGTCGGCCTGTCGCTGTTCATCGGCCAGGCGTTCCTCTACAACTCGATCTTCTTCACGTACGCGCTGGTGCTGTCGACCTTCTTCAAGGTGCCGGACGGCAGCACGCCGTGGTATCTCATCCCGATCGCGATCGGGAACTTCCTCGGCCCGGTCCTGCTCGGCCGGTTCTTCGACACCATCGGCCGCCGCACGATGATCGCGGGCAGCTACGTGCTGTCCGGCCTGCTCCTGCTCGGCACCGCCGCGCTGTTCGACGCGCAGGTGCTCTCTCCGGTGACCCTCACGATCTGCTGGATGGTGGTGTTCTTCTTCGCCTCGGCCGGGGCGAGCAGCGCCTACCTGACGGTCTCGGAGATCTTCCCGATGGAGACCAGGGCCCTCGCCATCGCGCTGTTCTACGCGGTCGGCACCGGGCTCGGCGGCATCATCGGGCCGGTGCTGTTCGGCCGCCTGGTGGAGAGCGAGAGCGTGGGCAACGTCGTCGTCGGCTACGTCATCGGCGCCGTACTGATGATCGCGGCGGGGCTGGTGCAGTGGTTCATGGGCGTGGAGGCCGCGCGGCGCTCGCTGGAGGACATCGCCGCTCCCCTCAGCTCGGAGCAGCACCAGATGGCCTGACCGCCCGACCGGCGCGGAGGCGTCGGGTTCGAGTCCGCCGGAGGCACGCTCCGGCTCTTCGGCACAGGCACCTGTCTCACGGCAGGTGCCTGTTTCCGTTCACGCCGCCTCCGTCCTGGATACTTGGGAGGCCGTGGAGCCGATATCACGCACTGGAGGGCCGCCCGTGAGGCTTGGAGTCGTCTTCGACCGCGACCTTCCGCCGGAGTCGCTTCCCCGGTTCGCCCGGGAACTCGACGGCACCGCGGTCTCCGACCTGTGGGTGGTGGAGGACCTCGGCTGGACGGGCGCGATCTCCTCGGCGGCGACGGCGCTGGCCGCGACCGCACGCCTGCGCGTGGGCATCGGCATCACCCCGGCGCCCCTGCGCAATCCGATGCTGCTGGCGATGGAGCTGGCCAACCTGGCCCGCCTCCATCCCGGGCGGCTGGCCGCCGGGATCGGGCACGGAGTGCAGGAGTGGATGCGTCAGGCGGGCGCCGCCGCCTCGTCACCGCTGTCGCTGCTGGAGGAGACGATCACGTCCGTACGGGCGCTGCTGCGCGGCGAGACCGTCACCGTGCACGGGCGCGAGGTGAGCCTGGACGGCGTGCGCCTCGTCCACCCGCCGGCCGAGCCGCCGCCCGTCCTCGCCGGAGTGGTGAGTCCCCGCTCGCTGGCCCTGTCGGGGCGGGTGGCCCAGGGCACGATCCTCCCCGAGGGGCTCGGCCCGGAACGTCTGCCGCCGGTCATCGAGCGCATCGGCGCGACCGGTGATCACGAGGTCGTGGCGTTCGTCTACCTCTGCGTCGGCGACGACGCCCGCGAGATCATGCGTCCCGCGGCGGAGCAGCAGGCGGCGTTCCTGCGGGTGGCGCCGGAGGAGGTCGCGATGGCGGTGGGTTCCCCGCAGGAGGCGTCCGCGCACGTCAGGGCATTGTGGCAGGCGGGCGTGACCACGGTCGCCGTCCGTCCCGTGGGCGCCGACCCGCTCTTCCACGTTCACAGGCTTCTGTCCGCCCTCTGATCCGCGAGCCGGGGGGCGCTGCGCCGGGACGCGGGCGATCGGGCAGAGTTGAGGCGTGGACGTCCCGACCCTCCGACCCCCTCGGCACCGCGTGAGCCGCACCGCCATCTGGTACTGGGCCGCGCGGGCCGCCTTCGGCTGGCTCATCCTCCTCGCGGCCCAGGTGATCTGGCTGGTGGCCGACACGGCAGGCGTGCCGCTCTCCGTACACGTGACCGGCCTCGTGGCGACCGCCGTCGTCGCGGCGGCACACGTCACGGTCATGCCGCAGTGGCGTTACCGGGTGCACCGCTGGGAGGCCACGCCGGCGGCGGTCTTCACGCAGTCGGGCTGGTTCCGGCAGGAGTGGCGCATCGCCCCGGTCTCGCGGATCCAGACGGTGGACAGCGAGCGCGGCCCGCTGGAGCAGCTTTTCCGCCTCGCCAACGTCACCGTCACCACGGCCTCGGCCGCCGGTCCCATCAAGGTCGGCGGCCTCGACCGGGACACGGCCCAGCGCCTGGTCGCCGAACTCACCGCCAACGCCCAGGCGACGGCGGGCGACGCGACGTGAGCGGTCCCGGGGGCGGTCCCCTGAGCGGCCCGGCCGAGACCGGCTGGCGGCGGCTCAGCCCGCGGATGCTGCTGGTCCACCCCGTCCAGGAGGTCGTACGGGCCGCCCCGGCCCTGCTCGGCCTGCTGGTCGCGGGAACGAGCAGCGGCGGGAAGGGCCACCTGTGGAGCGCCGCGGGCGTCGGCCTGACGGTCCTGTTCGGCATGCTCCGCTGGTTCACCACGACGTACCGGATCTCCCCCGAGCAGGTGCAGGTCAGGCGCGGGCTGCTGAACCGGAAGGTGCTGACCGTGCCCCGCGACCGGGTCCGCACGGTCGACGTCACCTCCCACGTGCTGCACCGCGTGCTCGGCCTCGCCCGGGTGGAGGTGGGGACGGGCACCTCCGACCGCAGGCACGACAGCCGGCTCAAGCTCGACGCGCTCAGCGCCGACGAGGCCGCCCGCCTGCGCGTGGAACTGCTGCACCGCTCCCCCGCCGGCCAGTTCCCCGGCACCCAAGCCCCCGCCGGCCAGTCCCCCACCGCACAGTCCCCTACCGCACAGTCTCCCGCGACGTCTCCGGTGTCGCCGGCCGCGGAGACCGAACTCGCGCGGATGCGGCCCGGGTGGGTCAGGTTCGGGCCGTTTACCATGTCCGGGCTGGTCACCGTGGGCGTCATCGGCGGTTTCGTGTCCCGCCTGGTCTCGGAGGGGAACATCGACCTCGACCGGGTGGGGCCGGTCCGGGAGACCTGGCGGTGGTTCAGCGCGATGTCGCTGGCGCTGGAGATCGCGACGGTGCTGCTCGCGCTCATGGTGTTCGTGGGCGTCGCGTCCACGCTCGGTTACGTCCTGGCGTACGGGAACTTCCGGCTGACCCGGCACGCCGAGGGCACCCTCCACGTGACCCGGGGCCTGCTGACCAGGCGGGCCACCACCATCGAGGAACGGCGGCTGCGGGGGGTCGAGATCGACGAGCCGCTGCTGCTGCGGGCCGTACGCGGCGCCCGGCTGTCCGCCGTGACGACCGGCCTGCGCTCGAAGGAGGGCGGCCAGCGCGGCGGTTCGACGCTGCTGCCGCCCGCTCCCCGCACAGAGGCCGTCGCGGTGGCCGGGCTCGTGCTGTCCCACACGCCCGGCGCCACCGGCGGCCCCTCGCCGGTCACTGGGCCTGACACTGGGCCTCTCACCTCGCCTCTCACCTCGCCTCTCACCGTGCCCCTCATCCCGCACGGGCCGGCCGCGCTGCGCCGCCGCTTCACCCGCGCGTTCGGCGTGCACGCGCCGATCCTGCTCGCGCTGCTCCTGTTGTGGGTGCTGGGCGAGCCGCCCTTGTGGCCCTGGCTCACGGCCGCCGCCCTGTTGCCGGTGACGGCGCTGCTCGCCGCCGACCGCTACCGGTCCCTCGGGCACGCCCTGACCTCGGGATACCTGGTGACCCGATGGGGCTCGCTCGTCCGCCGCCGGGTCGTGCTGCGGTGCGACGGCGTGATCGGCTGGACCGTCGAGCGGTCGTTCTTCCAGCGGCGGGCGGGCCTCGCCACGCTGACGGCGACCACCGCGGCGGGCGCGCAGAGCTACCAGGTGCGCGACGTCGACCTCGCCGAGGCGCTGCGCCTGGCCGCCGCGGGCACCCCCGGCCTGCTCGACCCGTTCCTCGAACCTGCCGGTTCTGCCAGCCAATAGCATGTGATGTCGCAATAAGACCGATATGACCCGATAAGACCGGTAAGACGTCAGGAGTGGGATGAGCCGCTACGGCCAGATGTTCGGCCCCGACATCACCTTCCTCGGGGTCGAGCGGTGCGACCTCGACGACCCGGCCGGCTACGCGGGCGCCGACGTCGTGATCCTGGGCGCGCCGTTCGACGGCGGCACCTCACACCGCCCGGGGGCCCGCTTCGGCCCGAACGCCATCCGCCAGACGTGCTATCTCCCCCGTGACGGCTCGCGCCCGAGCCTGGCGCTGCGCGTGGACGCCCTCAAGGACCTGCGGGTGCTGGACGCCGGCGACGTGGAGACCTACGCCGGCGACATCGAGGGCAGCCTGCGCGCGATCGAGGACGCCGTCGCCCGCATCGCGGCCTCCGGGGCCGTTCCCGTCGTCCTCGGCGGCGACCACACGATCGCCCTGCCCGACGCGACCGGCGTGGCGCGGCACCACGGCTTCGGGCGCATCTCCATGATCCACTTCGACGCGCACGCGGACACCGGCGACATCGAGTTCGGTCATCTGCACGGCCACGGTCAGCCGATGCGGCGGCTGATCGAGTCGGGTGCGATCCGGGGCGACCGCTTCCTGCAGATCGGCCTGCGCGGCTACTGGCCCGGCCCGGAGATCCTCGACTGGATGGCCGGTCAGCGGATGCGGTCGTACGAGATGACCGAGATCGTCGCCCGAGGGCTCGACGAGTGCCTCACCGAGGCGTACGCCATCGCGCTGGACGACTGCGACGGTGTCTACCTGTCGGTCGACGTTGACGTCTGCGACCCGGGCCACGCGCCGGGCACCGGCACACCCGAGCCGGGCGGCCTGTCGGCCCGCCAGCTACTCGACGCCGTCCGGAGGACCTGTTACGAACTGCCCGTCGTCGGGCTGGAGATCGTCGAGGTGGCCCCGCCGTACGACCACGCGGACATCACGGCCTACCTCGGCAACCGGGTCGTCCTGGAAGCTCTGTCAGCGATCGCCCGGCGCCGCAGGGACGCCGCCGAGGGCACCCGGTGGGATCCGACGCGCCCCCTCCTCGACGGACGCTGACCCGTTTGGCCGGATAATCATGGTCGGGTAATCACGTCTGGTAATCATGGTCGGGTGACGCGATCGAGAACCGCCGCACCCACCCCCGTACCCAGGACCGCATCCACAGCCGTGGCCGTCGTGCTCACGGCGCTCCTGACGGCCTGCGCGGCGAACGGCGCCCCCGCGACCACCGCGAGGTCCGTGCCCCAGACGGCCGCGCGAGCAACTGTGCAGGCGTCAGCGCAGGCGTCGGCGCAGGCGGCCGCGAAACCGGTGCGGGTGCCGGCCGGGGTCACGGCGGGCTACTCGGTGGTGGACCTGACCACCGGTAAGACCGTCGCCCAGCACCTGGCGCACCACCGGTTCCGGTCGGCGTCGGTGGTGAAGATCCTCATCGCGACCGACTACCTGGAGCGGCACCGGAGCGCGATCCCCGCCCGGGACAGGGCGCTGCTCACCCCCATGCTCCGCGGCAGCGACGACGACGCGGCCACGGCCCTGTGGCGGCGCGGGGGCCAGGGTGAGATCGTCCGGCGGATGGCGCGCCGGATCGGCCTGTCCGAAACCTCCCCGCCGCCCGCGGCGAAACCCGGCTTCTGGGGCTACACCGCCATCAGCGCGGCCGACATCGCTCTCGTCTACCGGTATCTGCTGAAGCGGGCCGAACCCCGCGTCCGCGACTTCGTCCTGGGCAACCTGCGCCAGGCGTGGCGGTGCGCGAGCGACGGCTTCGACCAGCATTTCGGCATTCCCCGCGCCGTTCCCCGGCCCTGGGCGATCAAGCAGGGGTGGTCCGGCTTCGGCTCCGTGCCCCCGGTCCGGTGCGCCCGCGCGAAGGCCGCGTCGTACCGTATCGGGCCGGTCACGATGGGCCGCGAACCGGTTGATTTCGGCCGTCCGGTGCTCCACACTACAGGCGTGATCAGCGACCGGCTGATCATGGTCGTGCTCACCCTGCAGCCCTCGGGGGCGTCCTTCACGAAGTCGGCCGAACGGGTGACGAAGCTGGCGAGAGACCTCTATCTCAGCGTCACCTAGCGGCCCGCTTTCGTGCGGATGTGTTCTGTTTCAGAGGCGGGGGCGGCGGGCAGCGATCACGCGTGCTCTCCCTCCTCTCTGAAAGCTGGTCGCCGATGGGTTTCCCGTGGGGATTGCTCGGCCGGGACATGGCGGTCGACCTCGGTACCGCCAACACGCTGGTGTACGTCCGCAAGAAGGGCGTCGTCCTGGACGAGCCCTCGGTCGTGGCGATCAACCTGCACAGCGACCGGATCGTGGCCGTCGGGACCGCGGCGAAGGAGATGATCGGGCGGACCCCGCCCCACATCGCGACTCTGCGACCACTGAAGGACGGTGTGATCGCCGACCTCGACGCCGCCGAGCGCATGCTGCGGCACTTCATCCAGCTCGCGCACCGGAACCGCTACCTGGCCAAGCCCCGCGTCGTCGTCGCCGTGCCGAGCGGCACCACCAGCGTCGAGCAGCGCGCGGTGCGCGAGGCGGCGTACGAGGCGGGCGCCCGGCGCGTCCACATCATCGAGGAGCCCATGGCCGCGGCGATCGGCGCGGGCCTCAACGTGGGCGACACGACCGGCAACATGGTCGTCGACATCGGCGGCGGGACCACCGAGGTCGCGATCGTCTCGCTCGGCGGAGTGGTCGTGTCGAAGTCGGTGCGGGTCGGCGGCGACGAGCTCGACGAGGCGATCGTCAACTACGTCAAGAAGGAACACTCCCTGCTGCTCGGCGAGCGCACGGCCGAGCACATCAAGATCACCATGGGCAGCGCCCGGCCGGGCGGCGACGACACGACGACGCGGCCGATCCGGGGCCGCGACCTGGTCACCGGCCTGCCCAAGACGGCGACGATCACCAGGGGCCAGGTCAGGGAGGCCATCGAGGACCAGGTCCAGACGATCGTCGACGCCGTCCAGACCACGCTGGACCAGTGCCCGGCCGAGCTCGCGGGCGACCTGCTCGACAACGGGATCGTGCTGACCGGCGGCGGGGCGCTGCTCGAAGGCCTCGCCGGGCGGCTCGAAGAGGCGGTCGGCATGCCGATCCACCTCGTCGAGCAGCCGCTCCAGTCGGTCGTGCTGGGCGCGGGCCGCTGCACCGAGCGGTTCGACGAGATGCAGGACGTGTTCCTCCCCGAAACCCGCAGATGAGGATGCCAGGTCACCCAGGCCGCCCGGCTCGTCCGGGCCGCCCGGGTCGCCGGGTGCCCGTGCTGCTGGCGCTCGCCGCCGCCGCGCTGATCGCGGCCGACACGGTGACCCCTCTGGATCCGCTGCGGGCGTTCGGGTCGGCGGTCTACGGCGGGCTGGAGGACGCGGCGTCCGCCGGCGTCCGCTGGGCGTCGGGCGCGGGCCGCCTGGAGGACCTCGAACGGGAGAACGCCCGGCTGCGCGCCGAACTGCTCGCCGTCCGCCGGGCCACCCCGTCCCCGGCCGAGGGGAACGGCTACCAGGTCGTCTCGGCCCACGCCGTCGGCTTCGGCCGGGACGGCACCGTCACCATCGACGCCGGCTCCGGCGCCGGGGTGGCCCCCGACATGACGGTCTTCGACGGCGACGGGCTGGTCGGCCGGGTCCTGCGCACCGGCCCGGGGACGGCGACGGTGCAACTCGCCACCGCCTCCGGCGCGTCCGTCGGCGCCCGCCTGGAGGGCTCGCGGGAGGTCGGCCTGGTGACCGGCGTCCCGGAGCACGGCCTGCTGCGGCTTGGCCTGCTCAACCCCTCGGCCGACGTGAAGCCGGGCGACCGGGTGGTGACGCTGGGCTCACGCGACCTGCGGCCGTTCGTGCCCGACGTGCCGATCGGCACCGTGATCACGGTCGAGCCGGCGCCGGACGCGCTGACCAGGACCGCGCTCGTGCGCCCCTTCGCGCGCTTCACCGCGCTGGAGAACGTCACGGTGGTCCTCGGGCCGCTGCCGGACACCGGGCCGGACACGCAGGCCGTCACGGACCCGGCGGCGGAGACCCCCACGACCCAGCAGCAGCCCGACAAGAAGCCTGAGAAGAAGTCCAAGAAAAAGAAGAAAAAGAAGAAGGACTCGTCCGGGCACGCGGAGGGGGCGTGATGAGGGCGGTCATCCTGTCGGTGCTCCTCGTCCTCGCCGCGCCGGTGCTCCAGGTCACCGTGGTCAACGGGTGGTCGCTCCCCGGGGGAGTGCCCGACATCGTGCTGATCTGCGTGATCGCGCTCGCGCCGACGCTGTGGTCATTCACGGGGTCATACACGGGGTCACGCACGGGAGCGGGGGCGGGCGCGCTCCTGGGGTTCGCCGCGGGCCTGGCCGCCGACGTCGCCCCGCCCGCCGACCACACCATCGGACGGCTCGCGCTGGTGCTGTGCCTGGCCGGCTGGGTGTCCACCCGGATCCCCGCCGACGACGGGGCCGGGCGCCGTGTCGCGGGCGCCGCCGTCGTGGCCCTCTGCGCGTCGTTCGCCGGGGGCGTGCTCGCGGCCCTGCTGGACGGGACGCCCTGGGCCGCCGCGCTCGCCCCCGGCGCGATCGCCTGGACCACGGGCGGCGCGGCCCTCGTGACGGCCGGGCTCGCCCTCCTCCCCCGCCGCCGGTCCTTCGGCCGGGTGCCGGCCTCGCGCCCCTGGTACGCGCGCGGGGGACGGCGTGCGTAGCGGCGCCCGCGGGAGCACCCCCGGCGGCATCCGGGGAAACGCCAACCGGGGGCGCCTCACGGTGGTGTTCGTCGTGGTCACCACGCTCATGCTGACGCTGCTCGGCCGTCTGTGGTATCTGCAGGTCGTCACCGGCTCGTCGTACTCCAGGGCCGCGACGGAGTCGCGGGTGCGCTCGGTGGTCCTGCCGCCCGTGCGGGGGCAGATCCTCGACGTGCGCGGCCGGCCGCTGGTGGCCAACGAGACCCGGCCGCAGGTGTCCGTGGACTACATGGCCCTCCTCCACCAGCCCGACGGCGGGACGGACGTGCTGACCCGGCTGGCGCGGGCCCTGGGCCGGCCGTACCAGGAGCTCGCCGACCGGGCCCGGCTCTGCGGGAGGGACGTGCCGCGGCCGTGCTGGCCCGGCTCGCCGTACCAGCCGATCGTCGTCGCCGACGACGTGAGCGTGCGCACGGCGCTGTGGATCGCGGAGCGGCAGAACGAGTTCCCCGGCGTCAGCACGGCGCTGCGGCCGGTGCGGACCTATCCGCTCGGCCCGGCCGCGGCGCACGTCCTCGGCTACCTGCAGCCGCCCTCCCCCGACGACCCCGAAGGGGGCCCCGAGCTGATCGGCCGCGACGGCCTCGAAGCGCGGTACGACCGCGACCTGGCCGGCCGGACCGGGATCAGGGAGGTGGCGGTGGACAGCACCGGCAAGGTCACCGGCCTGATCCGCGAGGAGGCCGCCGTACCCGGCGAGACGCTGGTGACCAGCATCGACGCGCGCATCCAGGACGTGGCCGAGCGGGCGCTGGCCCGGGCGGTGGCCGGCGCGCGCGGGCGCGGCGAGCCCGCCGACAGCGGCGCGGCGGTCGTGCTGGAGGCGAAGACCGGGCGGGTGACGGCGATCGCCGACTACCCCAGCTACGACCCCGTCGTGTGGACCGGCGGCATCTCCCAGCGCGCCTACGAGGACCTGCCGCTGATCAGCGCCGCCGTGCAGGGGCAGTGGGCCCCGGGGTCGACGTGGAAGGTCACCTCGACGGCCGCGGCGGCGAAGGCGGGCTACGGCCTGCGGGACTCCTACGACTGCCCGGGCGGTTACAAGATCGGCGGCCGGGTGTTCCACAACTTCGAGAGCGCCGAACTGGGCCGCATGGACATGCGGCGGGCCCTGGTGGTCTCCTGCGACACGATCTTCTACCGCTTCGCGGAGCGGATGTGGAAGCGCGACGGCGGGCTCACGCCCGTGAAGCGGCCCAAGGACCCGATGCAGGAGATGGCGAAGGAGTTCGGCTTCGGCACGCCCACCGGGATCGACCTGCCGCACGAGGCGGCCGGGAGGGTGCCCGACCGGGCCTGGAAGAAGGCCAACTGGGAGCGGACCCGGGCCGACGCCTGCCGCCGCGCCAAGAGCGGCTATCCGGACGAGTCCGACCGTAAGCGGGCGGCCTACCTCAAGGCTCTCGCGGCCGACAACTGCCGTTCCGGCGGGGTCTGGTGGGCCGGTGACGCGGCCAACTTCTCCATCGGCCAGGGCGACGTGCTGGTGACGCCGCTCCAGCTCGCCCGGGGCTACGCCGCGCTCGCCAACGGCGGCACGGTCTTCAGCCCGAGGATCGGCAAGCGGATCGAGCGTCCCGACGGCACGGTGGTCCGCACCATCGCCCCGCCGGTCGTGGGCAAGATCGACGTCTCCCGCAGGACGCTGCGCTTCATCCGCGACGCGCTGGCCGGCGTGCCGCGCGAGGGGACCGCCGCCGGCGCGTTCGCGGGGTTCCCGCTCAAGCGCTTCCCGGTGGCCGGCAAGACCGGCACCGCCGAGGCGTACGGCAGGCAGGACACCTCGTGGTTCGCCTCCTTCGCCCCCGCGAAGGACCCCAAGTACGTCGTGGTCGTCGTGGTGTCGCAGGGCGGCACGGGCGGGACCACGGCGGCCCCGGCGGCCAGGGAGATCTGGGAGGGCATCGACGCGCTCACCCACCACAAGAAACACCCCAAGAAGCACAAGAAGGGTGGTGGGCGATGACGACGCTGGGGCCCCTGTCCGTACGGCTGCCGTCGGCCCGCGCCACCCGCCGGAGGGCCTCGGCGGGCGTCTCCCTTCCCGCCCTGGGGCTGGTGCTGCCCGCCGTCGCACTGTCGGCGATCGGGCTGCTGCTGGTGTGGTCGGCCACCCGCGGCCGGCCGGGCTCCACCCTGCCGGAACGGCAGGCCGTCAGTGTCGGCATCGGATTGGTGCTGATGTGGGCCGTCTCCCGGATCGATCTGCGGCTGCTGCGGGCCTACGTGCCGCTGTTCTACCTGCTCGGGCTCGCCGGGCTGGTCGCCGTGCTGACCCCGCTCGGCCGCACGATCAACGGCTCGCACGCCTGGATCGTCCTCGGGGACGGCCTGCAGTTCCAGCCGTCGGAGTTCGCCAAGGCGGCCACGCTGCTCGCGCTCGCGACGATCCTCGGCGAACTGCGCGACGGGGAGCGCCGGCCGGGCGCGGGGGCGGTGCTGCTCGCGCTGGTCGTGGCCGCGGTGCCGGTTGGCCTGATCGCGCTGCAGCCCGACCACGGCACCGCCCTGGTCTTCCTGGTCCTCACCTTCGGGATGATCGCCGTCTCCGGCGCGCCCAAGAGGTGGTTCGCGGCGTTCGCCGCGGCCGGGGCCGCCGGGGTGCTGCTGGTGTGGCGGCTCGACCTCATCCGGCCCTACCAGCTCCAGCGGCTGATGGTGCTGGCCGACCCCGACGCCGACCCGATGGGCATGGGCTACAACGCCACGCAGTCGAGGATCGCGATCGGCTCGGGCGGGCTGCTCGGCAAGGGCCTGTTCCACGGCGAGCAGACGGCCGGCCACTTCGTGCCCGAGCAGCACACCGACTTCATCTTCACGGTCGCCGGCGAGGAGCTCGGCTTCGTCGGCGGCGCCTGCGTGATCCTGCTGATGCTCGCCCTGCTGTGGCGGGGTCTGTGGATCGCGGCCCGGAGCCCCTCGCCGTTCGGCACGGTCCTGGCCGGCGGGGTGGTGTGCTGGCTGGCGTTCCAGACCTTCGTCAACGTGGGGATGACGATGGGCCTGCTGCCCGTCGCCGGGCTGCCGCTGCCGTTCGTCTCGTACGGCGGGTCGGCCACGATCTCCAGTCTGGCGGCCGTGGGGCTGCTCGCCGCCGTGAACCGCCGCACCCGCACGCCCCGCATAGGGCAATCTAGGAGGGGTGCGTAGCAAGCTCGGCGGACGGGTGGCCCAGGCGGCGGAGATCGCCCTGGCAACCCGCAGATACGTGACCCCCATCGACGTCCTCACCGGCCTGCGCTGGCTGCACGACCGCCACGTGCAGACCTGGCGGCAGGGCCGCGTGGAGAGCCTCGAACGGCTGGCCGCCGTGGACGCGGACCGGATGGAGGAGGCCCTGTCGCATCTGCGGGAGTGGGCCCGGTCGCGGAACCTGCTGGAGAGCGAGGCGGCGTACACGGCCGGGACCCGCGACCGGCGGCCCCTGCGCTTCACCGCCGCGGGCGGCGAGGAGACGGAGCGCGCATTCCGGATCCACTGGCTGTCGCCCGACCTGAGCGAGGCCCGGCGGCGGCAGATCGAGGAACGGCAGGACCGGGCCCCCGACCTCGTGGCCGTCGCGCCGCTGGAGGCCTGGACCTGCGCCGGCTGCGGCGAGAGCGGGCCGTACCTGATCATGGAGGACGACGCGCCGCACTGCCTGACCTGCGCCGACATGGACCATCTGTGCCTGCTGCCCGCGGGCAACGCGGCGCTGAGCCGCCGCGCCAAGAAGGAGAGCGGGCTGTCGGCCGTCGTGGTCCGCTTCAACCGGCGGCGCAAGAGGTACGAGCGGCTCGGCGTCCTCGTGGAGGAGGAGGCGCTGGCGCGGGCCGAGGAGCAGTGCCTGGCCGACGAGGAGGCGCGGCTGCGCCGCCGGGAGCGCGACCGCGAGCGGAGGGCCGACGAGGACGCCGGGTTCCGGGACCGGATGGCCGCGGAGATCCGCCGGCTCTTCCCCGGCTGTCCCGCCGGGCGGGCCGAGGCCATCGCCGGGCACGCCGCCGTGCGCGGCAGCGGGCGGGTCGGCCGCACCGCCGCCGCCCGCGCGCTCGACGAGGGCGCCGTCACGCTCGCCGTGGTCGCGAGCGTGCGTCACCTGGACACCGACTACGACGTGCTGCTGATGTCGGGGGTGCCGCGGATGACCGCCCGCGAGCGGATCCGCCCCCGGGTCGACGAGGTGCTCGCCTCCTGGCGGGCCTGACGACTCCCGGGGACGTCTAGCGGACGCGGCCGACCATCTGGGCGTACATGCGCCCGGGGCTGGGCACCGACGACGGGTTGAGGAAACCGGGCAGCGGGGGCAGGTCCACCGCGAACGGCTGCAGCCGCTCGAACAGCGTGTACGCGTCGGGCGGGCGCCGGTCCGGGTCCTTCTCCAGCAGTTCGGCGATCAGGCGGTCCAGGGCGGCGGGGACGCCCGGCACGCGGGGCGGCCGCTCCTTCACCTGCTTGTCGAAGACGGCGTATTCCGTGGGCCCGGTGAACAGCTGGTTGCCCGTCAGCATCTCGTGCAGCACGCAGCCGAGGGAGTAGAGGTCGCTCTTCGGCCCGGCCACCCCGCGCTGGATCTGCTCCGGCGACATGTACGCCGGGGTGCCGAGGATCTGCCCGATCCGGGTGAACTGGGCCGTCACCCCCGCGCGGTCCGCCTCGCGGAGCATGGCGAGCCCGAAGTCGAGCAGTTTCACGCTGCCGTCCGGGCAGAGCATGAGGTTGGTCGGCTTGAGGTCCCGGTGGCAGATCGACAGCTTGTGCGCGGCGGTCAGCACGGCGCAGGCCTGGGCGGCGACGGCCGCCGCCCACGGCACCGGCAGCGGGCCGTGCTCGCTCAGCAGGTCGGCCACGGTCACGCCCTCGATGAACTGCATGACCTGGAAGAGGCGCTGCTCGTAGGTGCCGAAGTCGTACAGGACCGGCGCCCCCGGGTGGTCGAGCTTGGCCAGGATGCGCGCCTCGCGGATGAACCGGCGCTGCAGCTCCTCGTCGGGGCCGTCGGGCAGGCGCAGGAACTTCACCGCCACCTTGCGGTCGAGCCGCCGGTCGTGGCCGCCGTACACGGCGCCCATGCCGCCCTGGCCCAGGGGAAGGTCGTCCAGCTCATACCGGTCGCCGATGACCATGCGCCCCTCCCGTCGACCTTTCGGGGAAAAAGCTACACCGTTACCCGCGTGGGCGAAGACGTCCGCCGACCAGCCCTTCGACACCGAGGCGCGCGAGCGCCTCCCCCACGGCCGCCACCTCCCGCAGGCCGTCCTCCAGCGCGAGCAGCCGCCGGAAGGCCGCGCCGTACGCCCGCTGGACGATCAGGGGAAGCTGGGGGACGCGGGCCCGGCGCGCCTCCACCCGGCCGCTGCCCGGGTGCGGGCGGCCTCCACCCGCCGCGTACCGCAGGAATCCCGCGAGGAATTCGGGGTCCACCTTGCCGGGATCGACCCGGAACAGGCTGAGATGCGGGCCGAGCACCGCCCCGTCCGCCGTGACCACCCGGGCGGTGACCGCGGACGCGACGACGTCCCCGGGCCGTACGGCGACCAGGCCGGGGGCGGGGGGAATGCGCCGCGCCGGCGCGGAGCCCGTCGTTCCCGCCGCCCCGGCCGCCAGGTCGTCGGCCGTCAGCACGGGCACGCCGTCCTCTCCGTCATCGGGGGTGTCGCCGTCCGGGAGGGCTCTCAGCGGCGAATGCCGGATGACGACCAGCCCGGCCCTGGCCATCTCGGCCACGGTCGACCAGGAGACGTCCCAGCCTGCCCCGCCTCCGGTGAGCACCTCCAGGTCCGGCAGGCCGTCGGCCAGGGCCGCCGACACCTCCCGGAAGCGTTCGCGCGCGGCGGGGAACCCCCGGGTGTCGACGCGCGGAGACAGGTGCCGCGCCGGGCTCACGTCCACCTCGTCGTCGAGGATGTCGATGATCCGGACGACACGCCCGCCGCGCGGCGGTTCGGCCTCGGCGAGGTAGGCCCGCCAGCACCGCTCGACGGACTCGGGGTCGTCGCCCGCGTCGCCCACGACGATCGTGGCGGGCCCCCGCTCGCCCGGCTCCGGCCTGCGCAGCAGCCACAGGTCGGGCCCTCCGGCGGCCAGCGTGAAGACGGCGCGCAGCGCGCCCGCCCGCAGCAGGTTCGCGCGGATCCGCCGGCCCGGGCGGCGGCTCGCCGCGGCGGCCGGCATCAGGATCGCCACCAGCCCGCCGGGCCGCACGTGGGCGAGGCAGTGCTGCACCCACGCGAGCTCCGACTCGCCCCGCGGCGGGATGCCGTGCTGCCAGCGGGGATCGCCGACGAGGTCCTCGTGCCCCCAGGCCCGCTCGTTGAACGGCGGGTCGCACACGACCGCGTCGACCGGCCGCTCCGGCGGGAAGGCGTCGCCTCGCAGCGCGTCCCCGGGCACGATCCGGGCGTCCCGCCCGCGCAGCAGCAACCGCAACGCGGCGAGGGCCGCAACCGTCTCGTTGGCGTCCTGGCCGAGGAACCGCACGCCGTCCGCCGCCCTGTCCGCCGCCCTGTCCGCCGCCCTGTCCGCCGCCCTGTCCGCCGCCCTGGTCATGACCTCGGCGGCGCCGAGCAGGAGCGTTCCCATGCCACAGGCGGGATCGAGCACGGTCCGCGCCTCCGCGCAGGCCAGCCGGGTCATGAGGGCGGCCACGTCGGGCCGGGTCAGCGCGAGCCTGCGGCTGTGCGCCTCGGCGTAGCGCTCGCACAGGAACTCGAACGTCGCGGCCGCGCCGTGCCGCTCGGCCATGGCCGCGACAAGGCGGAGCAGCCCAGGCTCGACGCTCGACGCGTCCCCCGGGAACAGGTCGCCGGTCGCCTCGGCCACGACACGCGGGAGCCGTACGGCGAGGTCGGCGGACTTCGCGAGCCGCCTCCAGCCGCCGGGGTCGCGCTGGACGTAGAGCAGGAAGGCGCCCGCCTCCCGGATCACCTCGCCCAGGCGCAGGTCGTCGGCCGAGGCGCGCAGCCGCTGCCAGACGCGGTCGCCCTGGGAGACCTCGAACGACTTGCCGTTCCGGCGCAGCCACGCCTCGACCTCGGGCAGCGAGAAAAGCGGGCTGGAGGCGGTTCCGCCGACGGGCTGGGGGAAGTCGTCGTACCGGCGGCGCCAGTTGCTGACCGCCGCCCTGCCGACGTCGGCCAGCCGGGCGATGTCACCCGCGTTCACGGTCGCTTCGACGCCGGCGTCCACCGGGGCCTCGTGATCCATGAACACGAGGGTAGCACCATGCTTGTGAAGTGACTCAACCAATGGTTTACTCAAAACCATGACGCACAGCCGCATTCGGTATGCCGCGGGGTCGGACGTGGGACGCTCGCGTGCCAACAACGAGGACTCGGTGCACGCGGGCGAGCGCCTGCTCGCCATCGCCGACGGAATGGGCGGTCACGGACACGGTGAGGTCGCCAGCGCCGCCGTCATCTCCGAACTGGCCCGCCTGGAGGACGATCCCGCTCCCGCCGACCCGGTCGCCGCCCTGGCGGACGCCGTACGCGAGGCCGGGCAGCGCCTGGGCGACCTCGCCGCGCAGGACCCTGCCCTCGAGCGGATGGGCACGACCGTCACGGCCATGCTGTGGGACGGCGAGGGCAGGTTCGCCCTGGCCCACGTCGGCGACTCCCGGGCGTACATGCTGCGGGACGGCGCCCTCTACCAGATCACGCGGGACCACACCCTGGTGCAGTCGCTGGTGGACGACGGGCGGATGAGCCCCGACCAGGCGGCCCGTCACCCGCGGCGGTCCCTGCTGCTGCGGGCGCTGGAGACGAGCGGCCTGGCCGAGCCCGACCTGTCGCTCCGGGAGGCGTACCCGGGCGACCGTTACCTGCTGTGCTCCGACGGCCTGACCGCCGTCCTCGAAGCGGAGGCGCTGCACACCGTCCTCAGCACGGTCGCCGACCCCCGGGAGGCGGTCGCCCGGCTGATCGAACTGGCCAACGAGGGCGGCGGCCCGGACAACATCTCCTGCGTGGTCGCCGACGTCGAGCCCGCCGAGGCCTGACCGCTCCTACAGGAGAGGCGGCGGATGCCGCGGCTGTGCGTCAGACGGTCCAGCCGCCGTCGACGTCGATCGTCGCGCCGGTGACGTATCGGCCGCCGTCGCCCGCCAGGTACGCGACCGCCTCCGCGATCTCCGCCGGCGCCGCGTAGCGGCCGAGGGCCGTGAGCCCCCGGATCGTGTCGGCCATCGGGCCGTCGGCCGGGTTGAGCGCGGTGTCGGTCGGGCCGGGGTTGACGAGGTTGACGGTGATGCCCCGCGGGCCGAGGTCCCGGGCGAGGCCCCTGGTCATCCCGATCAGCGCCGTCTTGCTCAGCGCGTACAGGGCGAACCCGGGGAAGGGCGTCCGCCCGGCGACGTTGCTCCCGATGCTGACGACACGGCCGCCTTCGGTCATGTGACCCGCCGCGGCCCGGGCGGCCAGGAACGGCCCCCGCACGTTGACCGCGAGCGCACGGTCGACCTCCTCCGGCCCGAGATCCTCGATCGGCGCGACGGGGAAGACCGCCGCGTTGTTGACGAGGATGTCGAGCCTGCCGAACGCGGCGGCGGCCTCGGCCACGGCCGCGCTCACCGCCGCCGCGTCTCCGCTGTCGGCCCTGATGGCCAGCGCCCGCCGGCCCATCTCCTCGACCTTCCCGGCGATCTCCGCCGCGCTGTCCGCGTCGCTCTCGTAGGTCAGCGCCACGTCGGCCCCGCGCTCGGCCAGCTTCAGCACGACCGCCGCGCCGATGCCGCGCCCGCCCCCGGTGACCAGGGCCGCCCTGCCGTGCATGTCCTTCGTTTCGTCCATGTCGTTCATGGCGTCGAGCGTGCCGGAAGCGCGCCGGACGGGTCCGGCGGCGATCGGACCTGTCATTCAGACCTGTCATTCAGCGCTTCAGGCGCCGCGGGCCCGGAAGGCGGCGGTCTTGACGCGGTTCTGGCAGGCCGTCGAGCAGAAGCGGCGGGTACCGTTGCGGGAGGTGTCCACGTACACCCGGTCGCAGTGCGGCGCGGTGCACACCCCGAGCCGGTCGTGCAGGTCGCTGCCCAGCACGACGGCGAGGCCCGTCGCGCAGCCGGCCGCGTAGTTGCCCGCGAGCGTGCCGCCCGCGCCGTGGAAGTGCAGGTGCCAGGGCTCGCCGTCGTGCCGGTCGAGGTGCGGCCGGGCGTCGGTCTCGGCCAGCAGGCGGTTCACCGTACGCGCCGCCGTGTCGACGTCCCCGCGTGACACCGCCTCGAACACGCCACGCAGCGCCCGCGCCGTCTCCGCCAGCTCGCCGGCCTCCGCTTCACCGATCGCGACGCCTCCGCCGCGGCCCGCGTCGAGGATCTCGGCGACGACCTCGGCGCGCGCCCCGTCCGCGGGCGGCTCGTACGGACGCCCCCGCGCCTCGCCGGCCGTCAGCGCGTTCACCAGGCCGACGGCGATGACCACCACGGCGTCGGTGTGACTGTTGAAATTCACCGTCAACCTTCGCATTCCGGTACGTGACTGGCGAAATCCTACATGGCAGTGACAGGCAGCCCAACGTGACGAACGGCTTGTCTGTGCGCAATATTTCGCTGAAAATTCGAAACATATCGGCGTCCAGCTCGCCCAGTGGAAGGACGTACCACGGTGAAACGTCCCAGTGTGCTCGTCGCCTGCGTGGTCGCGGTGCTCTCCTTGGGTGTCGCGGCGCAGGGGACGACCGGTGCGAACGCCGCCGGCCCGTCGCCCGGCGCGAGCCCCAGCCCGGCTCCGCCCGGCACCACCCTGGGCACGGCGGCGGCCCGCAGCGGGCGTTACTTCGGCACCGCGATCAGTGCGAGCAAGCTCGGCGATCCGGCGTACACCACGATCGCCGGCCGCGAGTTCGACATGGTGACGCCCGAGAACGAGATGAAGCTCGACGCCACCGAGCCCCGGCAGGGCCAGTTCGTCTTCACCGCCGCCGACCGGATCGTCGACTGGGCCGTGCAGAACGGCAAGCGTGTCCGCGGCCACACCCTGGTCTGGCACGCCGCGCAGCCCTCGTGGTTGCAGAGCCTCACCGGCAGCGCGCTCCGCCAGGCGATGATCGACCACATCAACGGCGTGATGGCCCACTACAAGGGCAGGATCTACGCCTGGGACGTGGTCAATGAGGCCTTCTCCGACAGCACCGGCGGGCGGCGCGACTCCAACTGGCAGCGGACCGGCGACGACTGGATCGAGGTGGCCTTCCGCACCGCGCGGGCCGCCGACCCGGCCACCAGGCTCTGCTACAACGACTACAACATCGAGAACTGGTCCTGGGCCAAGACTCAGGGCGTGTACACCATGGTCAAGGACTTCAAGCAGCGCGGTGTGCCGATCGACTGCGTCGGCTTCCAGGCCCACTTCAACAGCCTCACCCCCTACAGCGCCGACTTCCGCACCACGCTGCGGAACTTCGCCGCCCTCGGCGTCGACGTGCAGATCACCGAGCTGGACATCCAGGGCGCCCCGGCCACGACGTACGCCGCCGTGACCGGCGACTGCCTCGCGGTGCCCCGGTGCGCCGGCATCACCGTGTGGGGCGTGCGCGACCAGGACTCCTGGCGGTCCGGCGACACCCCGCTGCTGTTCAGCGGCAACGACAGGAAGCCCGCCTACGACGCGGTCCTCGACACCCTCAACGCCGCCGGAACCGACCCCTCACCGAGTCCCACGCCAAGCCCCACACCGAGCCCCACGCCGCCCGCCGGGAGGTGCACCGCGACCCTCACGGCGGGTCCGAAGTGGTTCGACCGGTACGACCTCCAGGTCACCGTCACAGGGTCGGACGACTGGATCGTGACCATGATCGTGCCGTACCCGGAAAAGTTCATCACGGCCTGGAACGCCGGCACCACCGTGAACTCCGCCCGGAGCGTCATGACGGCCCGGCCCGACGGCCACGGCAACAGCTGGGGCGTGTCGATCAGGCACAACGGAAACCGGACCTGGCCCACGGTCGCCTGCCGGCCCGCCTGACCGGGCGCCGTGTTTGCGGGGCGTGACGGCGGGGAGACGGATCGCCATGACACCGGTCGTGCTCACGGTCAACGCCGGCTCCTCCAGCCTCCAGCTGCATCTGGTGCGGGAGGGCCGGGTGCTGCGCAGCGAGCACAGCGAGCAGAGCCCCGAACCCGCCGCCGCGGAGCGCACGCTGTCGGACTTCCTGTCCGGAGCGGACGCCGAGGTGAGCGCGGTCGGTCATCGGCTCGTCCACGGCGGGGAGGCCGTGCGCGCACCCACGGTCGCCGATGACGACGTGGTGGAGGCGGTGCGCGGCTACGCCGACCTCGCGCCGCTGCACGTGCCGCCCGCGCTCGCCCTGGTCGAGGCGGCCCGGCGGGTGCTGCCGTCGGTGCCCCACGTGTTCTGCCCCGACACCGCCTTCCACGCGGGGCTGCCCGACGCCGCCGCCACCTACGCGCTGCCCGCCGAGTGGCGGCGCCGCTGGGGCCTGCGCCGGTACGGCTTCCACGGGCTGTCGTACGCCTGGGCGACCCGGCGGGCGGCGGAGCTGCTCGGCCGCGAGGACCTGCGGCTCGTCGTCACGCATCTCGGCGGCGGATGCTCGGTGTGCGCCGTACGGGCCAGGCGGAGCGTGGACACCTCCATGGGGTTCACGCCCCTGGAGGGGGTGCTGATGAGCAAGCGGTCGGGCAGCGTCGATCCCGGCATGCTCCTGTGGCTGCTGTCCGGGTCGCGGCTCACCCTGGAGGAGCTGCGCGACGGGCTGGAGCACTCGTCCGGGCTGCTCGGGCTCTCCGGCGGGCTGTCCGGGGACACCCGCGACCTCGTCGCGTCGGGCGCTCCGGCCGCCGCGCTGGCGCTCGACGTGTTCGCTCACCGGGTGAGCCGCGAGATCGCCGCCTCGACCGCCGCCCTGGACCGGCTCGACGCGCTCGTGTTCACCGGCGAGATCGGCTGGGACCAGCCCGAGGTGCGCGAGGCGGTGTGCCGGAGGCTGTCGCCGCTCGGCGTGGCGCCTCCCGCCGTCGGCGGCGTGGACCGGGACGGCGTCGTCAGCCCGGAGGGCGCCCGGGTGCCGGTCCTCGTCGTACGGCCCCGCGAGGAGCTTCAGGTCGCCCGGGAGACCCTCGCCGCGCTCGGCGACCCCTCCTGAGCGCGAGCGGTGGTGGAATCGGCCGAGCCGTAGAATCAGCCGACATGCGTATCTTCACCGTCGACTCCTTCACCGACCGGCCGTTCCGGGGCAACCCGGCGGCGGTGTGCCTCCTCGACGACACCGTGCCCGACGAGTGGATGCAGGCGGTGGCCGCCGAGATGCGTCACTCGGAGACGGCCTTCGTCCTGCGGGAGGGTGACGGGCCGCTCTCGCTGCGGTGGTTCACCCCGGCTGTCGAGGTCGCGCTGTGCGGGCACGCCACCCTGGCGACCGCGCACGTCCTCTACTCGCTGGGCGAGTCCGGCAGGCTGGAGTTCGCCACGAAGAGCGGCGTGCTCGCCACCGAGCAGACCGGTGACGGCCTGATCGCGATGGACTTCCCCGCGAAACCGGCCACGCCGGGGACGCCGCCGGACGGCCTCGTCGAGGCCCTCGGCGTCACACCCGTGTGGACCGGGCGCAGCGAGTTCGACCTCCTGGTCGAGGTCGGGTCCGTCGCGGAGGTGCGGGCCGTGGACCCGGACATGGAGCGGCTGACCGGTGTGGAGGCCCGCGGCGTCATCGTGACGGCCTCCGGTGAGGGCATCTCCGCCGACTACGTGTCACGGTTCTTCGCCCCGCGGGCGGGCGTGCCGGAGGACCCGGTCACCGGCTCGGCCCACTGCGTGCTCGCGCCGTACTGGTCGGCCCGGCTGGGCCGGGACGCGCTCGTCGGCGAGCAGGTGTCGGAGCGCGGCGGAACCGTGCGCACGACCCTGCGCCCGGCCCCGCAGGGCGACCGCGTCGAACTCGCGGGCCACGCCGTGACCATCTGGTCGGGCGAGCTGGAGGTCTGACGCTCCCCCGCCCGTCATGCCCTGACCGTCATGCCCTCACCGTACGCAGGGCCTCGGCCCACGCGACGACCTGGTCGAGCATGAGCCGCAGGACGTCCTCGTGCCGGGCGGCGGGCCGGAAGTCGGAGAAGTTCTCGAAGTCGTCGTGGATGGAGAGCGTGACCTGCGGGGCCACTCCGGCCACGGCGGCCGTGCCGAGAATCTGACGCAGGTGCTCGATGGCGCGCGCGCCGCCGTTCACGCCGTACCCGACGAACCCGGCGGCCTTGTTCTCCCATTCCGCGTACAGGAAGTCGATGGCGGTCTTGAGCACGCCCGTCGTCGAGCGGTTGTACTCCGGGGTCACGAAGACGAACGCGTCCAGCGCCGCGACCGCCTGCGACCACTTCTTGGTGTGGGCGTGCTGGTACTGCCGGGCCGCGGCGGGAATCGGCTCGTCCAGGTGCGGCAGCGCGTAGTCCTCGAGGTCGACCAGTTCGTACTCGGCGTCGCCGCGCTTGACGGCCAGGTCGTGGACCCAGTGGGCGACCGCCGCCCCGTTGCGGCCGGGGCGGGTGCTGCCGATGATGACACCGACTTTGATCATTGGATCGTCTCTTTCCCGGTAGGAGGGGACTCGGCGCCGGGGCCCGCGGCGTGACGACAACTCTAGGAAGCAGCCGGAAGAAGACCAATGCGTATGCATATGGAATTTATACGCGAAAGTCTCGCACCCTAGACTTGTCGTGTGGATCTCCTCAGTGACGTCGTCTCCATCATGCGTACGGGCCGGCCGCGCTCCGCCCTCGTCTCCTGGCGGGCCCCCTGGGGACAGCGCTTCCCGGAGGAGCCCGGCTCCGCGACCTTCCAGGTGGTCCTGCGCGGCTCCTGCTGGCTCCTTCCGCCCGAGGGTGAGCCCGTCGCGCTGAGCATGGGAGACGTGGTGTTCCTCCCTCAGGGCGGCGGGTACGGCCTGGCCGACGACCCGTCGGCTCTCCTGGCCGAGCCCGTCTGCGACCCGTTCCGGGACGGCGGTGCGACCAGTACGGCGACTCTCGGCGGCACCGGAGCCGAGACGGTCACGCTCTGCTGCGGGTACCGGCTCGCCCCGGCCAGGTCCCATCCCAGCCTGCGGTCACTGCCGAGCGTGATCCATCTGCCCGCCCGGCTCGGCCGACATCCCGAACTGCGGGCCGCGGTGGACCTGCTCGCCCAGGAGATCGAAACTCCCCGCCTCGGCACGGACACCGTGGTCTCGTCCCTGATCGACGTCCTTCATCTCTACATCCTGCGGGCCTGGTTCGAGGCCGAGGGAGCGCAGTGCTCCGACTCGGGCTGGGCCGCCGCCCTCACCGACCCGGCCGTCAGCGCCGCGCTCGACGCCCTCCATCGCGACCCCGCCCACCCCTGGACCGTCCAGTCACTCGGACAGCGCGCCGGCCTGTCCCGGGCCGCCTTCTCCCGCCGCTTCACCGATCTGATCGGCAAGCCGCCCCTGGCCTATCTCACCTGGTGGCGGCTGTCCATCGCGGCCCGCCTGCTGCAGGAGACCGACGCCTCTGTGGCGGAGGTGGCCAAGCTGGTCGGGTACGGCTCGGAGTTCGCGTTCGGAAACGCGTTCAAACGCGAGCACGGAATCTCCCCGGGCAGGTACCGCCGTCGTACGGACTGCGCTCCCGTTTCCTGAAAGCCGCCGAAGTCGCCTGGCGTCACCGGGACGGCACGTCGAGGGCGGCCTCGACGCGCTCGACGGCGGAGATCGCCCCGAACGCCAGCAGCCGTACGAGGTCGGCGTCGGACCGGCCGCGACCGGTCTCCCGCCAGGCGGCGACGTCCGCGTCGGTCACCCGGTACGGCGCGAGAGCGGCGAGCAGCGCGAGCCGGGCGGCCGGGCGCCGCGCGGGGGCGACGTCCGCGAGCGGCCCGGACGGCCACCCGGACAGCGGAGGATGCCCGCCGTCCCAGACGGCGACGGCCTCCAGGACCGCCTCCACCGCCTCGTCGTCCAGCAGGGCGGCCCCTTCTCTCGCGCAGGCCAGCAGCGCGGCGAACGCCGCGCCCATCGGGGCGCCCGCCGCCCAGCCGGGCTCCCGGTAGGCCGGCAGCCCGCGCAGCAGGGGCAGCGCCTCCCCGCGGGGCGGCCTCCGGCGCACCGCTCTGGACAGGGCTCCACCGCCCAGGCGGCGTACGAGCCGGGACCGCTGCAGGCCGGCGGGCAGGAGGTCGGCGGTGAGCAGAGACGACACCATGCGGTTGATGAAGTGGAACGCGAGCGCGGTGCCGATGTGTTCGGCGGCCTGCTCCGGAGGGCAGGGTGGAGGGCACCGTGTCGTCCGCCCGCCGCCGGTCACGCCGGTCGCCCAGTCGAACAGCCGCGCGTGCTCCGGATCCGGTGGCCGTTCCCCTCGCGCGATGGTCTCGGCCAGCCGGTGCTCGCCGGTCGCGTGCAGCAGCACGGTGTGCGCGTCCACGCAGAACGGGCACTCGTTGGCCAGCGACACCCCGGCGGCGACGATCTCCTTGGCCGCCCTCGGCGCCTCTCCCACGAGCAGCGACTCGCGCAGCAGCGCCCAGGTGGCGGCCAGCACGTCGGGCGCCGGCGACAGCGTCAGGAAGAGCGGCATCCGGATCATGCCGAAGTCGCGGGCGATCTGGCGGTAGACCTCCGCCACCCTGCCGGTGGCCGCGTCCACGGGCACGGGTGTCACATAGCGGTACGGCGTCGGCATCTCGGCCTCCCAGGGGTCGGACTGTCAGGCGCCGATCCTGCCGGTCACGGCCCTCCGGGTCGTCGTACGGCGGGAGAGTCCGCGGGCCGCTCCCCCGGGGAGCGAACGCGGCCCGGCGTACTCCGCCGGGAGTAGCGCCCGAAGGGTCCGCCGGGAGGAGGCGGACGAACCTGACGCGGTTTACGCTTCGGGACATGGACCGTGATCTGCGGCCGTATGCCCAGGACGGGGTGGCGGCGGCCGTCCTGGCGGCGCTGCTCGTGGCCGGCACCCTGGTCCCCGGCGCCCCGAACAACCCGGCGCGGGTGGGGGTGATCGGCTATCTGCTCCTGGTGGGAGGGTGCGCCGCCGTGACCGGGCGGCGGGCCGCGCCGGTGGCGGCGATGGCCGTCGCCACGGCCTGCATGATCGGCTACGCCCTGGTGGTGTTTCCGGAGACCGCTCCCACGTTGCCCGTCCTGATCACCGTCTACTCGGCGGCGAGCGCCGGGCGGCGCGTGTGGGCGCTGTCGGCGAGCGTGGTCTACCTTGGCGCCGCCCTGCTGAGAGAGCTGGCGGACCTCGGCGCGCGGACCCCGCGCGAGGTCCTGGACCAGATCGGTCTGCTGGTCGGCTGGTTCGTCGCCGCCAACGTGGCGGGAATCGTGTCGCGGCAGCGCCGGGCCTACCTGCACCAGGCGGAGCAGCGAGCCGCCGAGGCGGAGCGCACGCGCGAGGAGGTCGCGCTGCGCCGGGCCGGCGAGGAGCGGCTGCGCATCGCGAGGGAACTGCACGACTCGCTCACCCACAGCATCTCGATCATCAAGGTGCAGGCGGGAGTGGCCGTCCATCTGGCGCGTAAGCGGGGAGAGGAGGTGCCGGCCGCGCTGCTGGCGATCCAGGACGCGAGCGCGGACGCCATGCGGGAGCTGCGGGCCACGCTGGAGGTGCTGCGCGAGCCGGGCGAGGAGGACGGCGGCGAGCAGGATCGCGCCGGCCGGATCGGCGAGCTGGTCGAGCGGGCGCGGTCGGCGGGCGTGCCGGCCACGCTGGCGGTCACCGGCACGCCGCGCCCCCTGCCGCCTGAGGTGGACCTCGCCGCCTACCGGATCGTGCAGGAGGCGCTCACCAACGTCGCCCGGCACGCGGGACCCGCGTCGGCCTCCGTACACGTCGGTTACCAGCCGGACGCCCTCGTCGTACGCGTCGAGGACGACGGCCGGGGCGCGAACGGCGCCCCGGAGGCCGCGCATGAGCCGGGGGTGGGGCTCACCGGCATGCGCGAGCGGGTGTCCGCGCTCGGCGGGCGCATCCAGACCGGGCCGGGGGTGGAGGGCGGCTTCCGCGTCCACGCCGAGCTCCCCCTGCCCGTCCGGGAGGGAGCGGCGTGATCAGGGTGCTGCTCGTGGACGACCAGGCGCTCATCCGGGCGGGCTTCCGCGCGCTGCTCGACGCCGAGGACGGCGTGGAGGTGGTCGGCGAGGCGGGCGACGGCGCGCAGGGCCTGGCCCTGGCCGAGCGGCACGTGCCCGACATCGCCCTCGTCGACATCCAGATGCCCGTGATGGACGGCATCGAGACGACCCGGCGGATCGCCGCCGATCCCCGGCTGGCCGCCACCCGGGTGGTGATCCTCACGAACTACGGTCTCGACCGGTACGTCTTCGACGCGCTGCGGGCGGGCGCGAGCGGGTTCCTGCTCAAGGACACCGATCCGGTGGAGCTCCTCCAGGCCATCAGGGTCGCCGCGCGGGGCGACGCCCTGCTCTCCCCCGCCGTCACCCGGACGCTCATCAGCGAGTACGTCTCCCGCCCGCCGGACGCGACGCCCGCGGCCACCCTGGACGCGCTCACCAACCGGGAACGGGAGGTCGTCGCCCTGGTCGCCCGCGGCCTCACCAACGAGGAGATCGCCGCCCACATGGTGATCAGCCCCTTCACCGCCAAGACCCACGTGAGCAGGGCGATGACCAAGCTGGGCGCGCGCGACCGCGCCCAGCTCGTCGTCTTCGCCTACGAGTCCGGCCTGGTCTCGCCCCGGCGTCCCGCCTCCCCGCGGTGAAGCCGCTCGCGGAGGCGGGCGGCGGCCTCGGTCACGTTGGCGAGCGCGGCCTCGACCTGCTCGTGCGACCGGGTCTTGAGGCCGCAGTCGGGGTTGACCCACAGCCGGTCGGCGGGCACCGCCCGCAGGGCCTCTTCCAGCAGCCGCTCCACCTCGTCGGCGCCGGGCACCCGCGGCGAGTGGATGTCGTAGACCCCGGGGCCGAGCCCCCGGCCGAAGCCGCCTACCTCAGCCAGCACCCGGCCGCGTGAGCGGGCCGACTCGACGCTGGTCACGTCCGCGTCGAGGGCGTCGATCGCGGCGAGGATCTGGTCGGCGTCCGAATAGCACAGGTGCGTGTGGATCTGGGTGTGATCGGCGGCGCCGGAGGTCGCCCAACGATAGGCCGCGACGGCCCACTCCAGGTAGGCGGCCTGCCCGTCCCGGCGCAGCGGCAGCAGTTCGCGCAGGGCCGGCTCGTCGACCTGGACGACCCCGATGCCCGCCTCCTCCAGGTCGCGCACCTCCTCGCGGACGGCGTCGGCGACCTGGAATACCACGTCGCGCAGCGGCAGGTCGTCGCGGACGAACGACCACGCCACGATCGTGACCGGGCCGGTGAGCATGCCCTTGACCGGTCTGCTCGTCAGCGACTGCGCGTAGCGCGCCCAGCGGACGGTGATCGGCTCCGGCCGCCGCACGTCGCCGTGCAGGATGGGCGGCCGGGTGCAGCGCGAGCCGTACGACTGGACCCAGCCGTGGCGGGTGACGGCGAAGCCGTCGAGGTGCTCGGCGAAATACTGGACCATGTCGTTCCGCTCGGGCTCGCCGTGCACGAGGACGTCCAGCCCCAGCCGCTCCTGCACCGCGATGACGTGCTCGATCTCGGCGCGGACCAGGCTCTCGTACGCCTCCTCGCCGATCTCCCCCGCCGCCAGCGCCGCCCTGGCCCGGCGCAGCTCCCCCGTCTGCGGGAACGAGCCGATCGTGGTGACCGGGAGGAGCGGCAGCTTCAGGCGCTCCGCCTGCGCCGCCGCCCGAACGGCGTAGGGCGCCCGGCCCTCCGCCGCCCGGGCTCCGGACGCGAGAGGCTGCGCCTGCGGCGCGGGGCGGCGGGGTGCGTCGGCGCCGGGACCCTCGGCGAGCAGGGCCGCCAGCGCGACCACCTCGGCGACCTTCTGCTCGGCGAACGCCAGCCGGTCCCGCAGGGCGGGATCGAGGCCGGTCTCCCGCTCCACGTCGTACGGCACGTGCAGGAGCGAGCACGAGGTGCCGGCCACGACCCGCCCGGCCCGCTCCCGTACGGCGTGCAGCGTGGCGAGGGCCCGGTCCCGGTCGGTGCGCCACACGTCCCGGCCCGGCACGACGCCGGCGACGACCGTCTTCCCGGCCAGGAGGCCAACGTCACCGGCGGTGCCCCGGACGAGGTCCAGGGCCACGGCCTCGACCGGCGTCCGCGCCAGCACGGGCAGCGCCTCGCCGAGGCTCCCGAAGTAGGTGGCGACCAGCAGCGCGGGCCGTTCCGCCAGCCCGCCGAGCCGGCCGTACGCCGCCTCGACGGCGGCGAGTTCGGCGGGGGTCCGGTCGGCGACCAGCGCGGGCTCGTCGAGCTGCACCCACCCGACACCCTCCGCGGCCAGTGCGCCCAGCAGGCGTTCGTACACCTCGACCACGTCGTCCAGCCGGTCGAGCGGCGCGAAGCCGTCCGGGCTTCCCGGCGCTGCCTGCGACAACAGGAGGAACGTCACCGGTCCCACCAGCACCGGCCGCGTCTCCAGGCCCAGCGCGCGAGCCTCGCGGACCTCCGAGAGCGGCTTGGCGGCGTCGAGGGAGAAGACCGTGTCCGGCCCGATCTCGGGCACGATGTAGTGGTAGTTGGTGTCGAACCACTTGGTCATCCGCAGCGGCGGCAGCCCCTCGGCGCCGCGGGCCATCGCGAAGTAGGCGGTCAGGTCGTCGTCGTTCCGGTAGCGCTCGGGCACCGCGCCGAGCAGCACGGCCGTGTCGAGGACGTGGTCGTAGTAGGAGAAGGTGTTCGACGGCAACCCGCCCAGGCCCAGCTCCGCCAGCCGCCGCCAGGTGTCCTCCCGCAGCCGCCGCGCGGTGCGCTCCAGGGCCGCGCGGTCCGAGCGGCCCTCCCAGTACGCCTCCAGCGCCCGCTTCAGCTCCCGATCGGGCCCGATCCTCGGATACCCCAGCACGGTGGACTCGGGAAAAGATGCTGGAAAGGACGATGCTGAAAAAGACGACGTCATCACGGCTCCTCGCTCGTCGAACAGGACGCCCCGCATCCTCTCCTCGGCCGGTTCCGCCGCGACGGATCGATCAGCCCCGCTTATGGATCACCTCGGCGTCGTCCTGGCAGGCCGAGGGCATCGATAAGCCGGCGTGAACGACGTGCGCCGAATCGCACCGCACGACGCGGCTCAGAGGGGGACGTCCATGCGCTGGGTGCCGATGACCGACAGCAGCCGCAGCGCCTCCTCGGACCGCGAGCCGGGGACGGCGGTGTAGATCACCACCTGCTGGTCGCGGTCGGCGACGTCGAGGGTGTCGCAGTTGACGGTGACCGGGCCGACCATCGGGTGCCGGAAGGTCTTGCACAGCGTGTGCGGGCCCTCCACCTCGTGGGAGGCCCACAGCCGCGCGAACTCCGGGCTTCCCGCGAGAAGCTCGTCCACCAGCCCGGTCACCTCCGGCGCGTCCGGGTAGCGGGCGGCGGCGGCACGCAGCCGCCGGGCGGCGTGGCGGGCGAACGCGTCGGAGTCGGAGACGCCGTACAGGCGGCGTCCCTCCGGGTGCGGCCCGAGGAACACGCGGCGCACCAGGTTGCGGTCACGCCGCGGCACAGCCGAGAAGTCCTCCATCAGAGCGGCCGCCAGGTCGTTCCAGGCGAGCACCTCGAGCGTCGCGGACGTGACGAACGCGGCGGACTGCGGCAGCCTCCGCACCAGATCGAGGATGCTCTGCCGCACCTCCCGCGGGGGCCCCGGCGGTGGGGCGACCGGCGAGCCGGCGAGGTGGTGGAGGTGGGCGCGCTCGGCGTCCGACAGGCGCAGGGCCCGGGCCAGCCCGGCCAGCACCTCACGGGACGGGCGCGGGCCACGGGCCTGCTCCAGCCGGGTGTAGTACTCCGTCGAGATGAACGCCAGTTGCGCCGCCTCCTCACGGCGCAGGCCCGGGGTGCGTCGCCTGGTCCCCGCGGGCAGTCCCACGTCGGCCGGGCTGATCCGCTCACGCTTGCTGCGCAGGAAGGCCGCCAGTTCTCGTCGGTCCATACCCCCAGTCTGCCCGGGGTGTGCGGACTGTCCAGGTATCGCCGGTACCTGGATGGGCCGCGCCCACCGGAGCAGGCTCGTCGCCATGGACAAAACATTCACGAACGCCACGCCCGGTGCGGGCCTGCTGGCCGGCAAGGTCGCCTTCGTCAGCGGCGGCGGACGCGGCATCGGGGCCGCGGCGGCGCGGCTGTTCGCCCGGGAGGGCGCCCGCGTGCTGCTCGCGGCCCGGACGGAGGACCAGCTCAAGACGGTGACCGAGGAGATCCGGGCGGCGGGCGGCACCGCGGACCACGTGGTGTGCGACCTGGCCGACGCGGCCGGTGTGCGCGCCGCCGTGGGCCGCGCCGTGGACCTGTACGGCCGGCTCGACGTCGCCTTCAACAACGGGGCGACGGGCCAGGAGCCCGGCCCGATGGACCGGATGGCGGAGGCCGACTTCGACCACCTCTACGCCGTGAACCTCAAGGGCGTCTGGCTGGCCATGGTCGCCGAGGTGGAGGCGATCCGGGCCACCGCCGGCACGGGCGCCATCGTCAACAACTCGTCCGTCGGCAGCTGGGGAGGCAACCCCGAGCTGCCCGCCTACGGCGCGATGAAGCGGGCGGTCAACAGCCTCACCGAGTCGGCCGCCGTCACCTACGGTCCCGAGGGCATCCGGGTCAACGCGATCGCTCCCGGCAACACGCTCACCGAGATGATCCGCGAGTGGGAGGCCAGATCGCCCGGACTCCAGGAGCGGCTCACGGCGATGACGCCGCTGCGCCGCGGAGCCGACCCGGCCGAGATCGCCGAGGCCGCCGCCTGGCTGCTGAGCGACCGCTCCTCCTTCGTGACCGGCGCCGTCCTGCGGGTCGACGGCGGCGCCCGGGTCTGAGCGGGACTCTGAGCGGGGGTCAGAGCGCGTCGTACGCGGCGGCCACCTTCTTCGGGACGACCATCCGCCACGCGTCGGTGACGAGCTCCCGCATCTCGGCCACGTCGATGGCCGCCAGCCGGACCCTGACCCACTGGTAACGCTCGTCCGAGGGCAGGGGCATGAGGAACTTCTCCGGCTCGGCGGCCACGAGGGCCGCCCGCTCCTCCTTCGGGAACCCGAAGCCCATCAGGGTCTCGTCCGGGGACACGGAGGCGTACACGATGCCCCTGACCCGGAACTTCACGTGATCGCGGACCAGTGCCTCCTCGGTGCGCGGCAGCGCCCGCGCGACCCGCCGTACGTCGTCGACCGTGACCATCGGACGCTCTCCTCCCGTTGCCGACGAACAGTAGCGGCGGCCACCGACATTCCGGCCGGCCTGTGGAAATCGTTCGAGGATGCCGGCGGGGGCTGATCTGATTAGGGCATGGAACACCCTCGACTTCTTGAGCATCTCGCCAGGGACTTCTCCCTCCTGCGCGCGGCCGTGGTGGCCGCCGAGCCCACGGCGCCCGTGCCGACCTGTCCGAAGTGGTCGGTCGCCGACCTGACTCGGCACGTCGCCCAGGTCTACCTGCACAAGACCGAGTGCATCCGGCTGAACGCCTTTCCCGAGGCATGGCCGGAGGACATCCCGTCCGATCCACTGACCGCACTGGACAGGTACTACGAGCGGCTGACCTCGGCCTTCGCCGAGCACTCCCCCACCGATCCCGCGGCTACCTGGCACGAGCCCGACCAGACGGTCGGCTTCTGGATCCGCCGCATGGCCCTGGAGACCGTCACCCACCGCGTCGACGCCGAGCTCGCCGCGGGCGGGCCGGTCTCACCTGTCGCGAGCGACCTGGCTCTCGACGGCGTGGACGAGGTGCTGACTCTCTTCCTCGGCTATGGCAGCACCAGGTGGGACGACGACTTCGGCTCGCTGCTGGAGGCACCCGATCCGCGTACGCTCTCGGTCTCCACCGGCCACCACGCCTGGACAGTGCGGGCCACTCCGGCCGGGGTGGAGGTCCGGGAGGCCGCGACCGGCCTCGACGGCGAGGCCCTGGTCAGCGGTGAGGCCGAGCCGCTGCTGCTGTGGTTGTGGAACCGCGGCCGCGACGGGGACGTGCACCTGTCCGGTGACCAGGCGCTGCTCGACCAGTTTCACGCCTTGCGCACCGCTGCCACACAGTGAACGGCCCGCACGACCACCGGCGCCTTGTCGCGCGCGTGCCCCGCGACGGGGGTCGCGGGGCACGTGGTTCCCTCTCCGGTTCAGGACCGGGTCAGGACTGGTTGAAGAGCGAGAGGG
>NZ_BOOB01000028.1 GCF_016863015.1 Microbispora amethystogenes
AGCGAAGCAGGAAGCCACAGAGGTGCCGCATAACACGGCACGGACTGAATCCCCAGCCTTCAACACCGGGGAGCGCGTCAATCGCCGAGCACCAGCCTGACCTCGGTGCCCCGCTGCAGAGACCGGCTCACCGTGCAGTGCCGTTCGTGGACCCGTCCGGCGACGGCCTCGAAGACCTCCCCCGAGTCCCCCGGCGGCAGTTCCACGTCGTACGTCACGGTGACGGACCGCAGCAGGGTCGGGCTCTCCTTTTCGGCCGAGACCTCCACGGCGAGCCGCGCGAGCCGGTGGCCGCGCTTGGCGGTGAGCGGCTCGACGGTCATGATGTTGCATCCGCCCACGGCCGCCAGCAGCAGCTCCACCGGGCTGAACAGCCCGTCACCGGAGCCCATCACGATCTCCGCGCCGCTCTCGTTGCGGGCGACGAAGCCGTCCTCGGTCCGCTCGACGCGTACAGAGCCCATGCTTCTACCCTACTGGCAGCGCCAGCCGGACGAGCGTGCCTCCGCCGGGAGCGGGACCGGCGGAGACGCTGCCGCCGTGGCTGTCCACGACCTGGCCAACGATCGCCAGCCCCAGCCCCGACCCGGGCAGCGCCCGCGCCGAGGGCGCCCGATAGAAGCGGTCGAAGACGTGCGGCAGGTCGTCCGCCGCGATGCCGGGGCCGTGGTCGCGGACGGTCAGCACGCCGTCCCGCAGGGACACCTCGACCCGCCCGCCCCTGGGGCTGTACTTCGCCGCGTTGTCGAGCAGGTTGCCGACGGCCCGGGAGAGCCGGTCGGGCACGCCCCGCACCACGGCGGGCTCGACCGACACCGAGTAGGCCGTCGCGGGCCAGTGCCTGGCCGCCCGGGCGACCTCCCGGGAGACCAGCTCGTCGAAGCGCACCCGTTCCACGAGTACGGCCGGCTCCTCGTCGCGGGCCAGTTCGACCACGTCCGCGACCAGCGCGGTGAGCTCCTCCAGCCCGCTCATCACGGCCCTGCTCGCCTCGTCGCGGTCCTCCTGGGGCAGGTTGCCCCTGATCAGCAGCTCCACGTTTGTCCGTACGGCGGTGAGCGGCGTGCGCAGCTCGTGGGAGGCATCGGCGACCAGGCGTTTCTGCGACTTCGCGGAGCGTTCGAGGGCGTCGAGCATGGCGTTGAAGCTCCGGGCGAGGCTGCTCAGCTCGTCGTCCCCGGACACCTGGATGCGGGTGGTGAGGTCCCTGGTCGTGGTGACCCGTCCCGCGGCGTCCTTGAGCGCGTTCACCGGCCGCAGCGCCGCCCGGGCGGCCAGCCAGCCGAGGGCCCCCGACAGCACCAGCCCGCCCACCGCCACGGCGACGAACGGCCAGCCCAGGTCGTCGACGTCCGCGAGGGCGGCCAGCACGCCGCGGGGAGGAGGGTCGCCATAGCCCTCGTACGTCCCGTAGTGGTCCCTCGCCCACTCGACCCGGCGGCAGGTGATGAAGTAGGCGGCCACGATGACGACGATCACGCTGACCGCGGCGGCCAGCGCCGAGGCCATCGCGAGCCGCCAGCGGAGCTTCACCGCTCCTCCCCCGCCGGCTCGCCCATCGGCTCCGCCACCGGCTCCCTGAGCGCGTACCCCAGGCCGTGCACGGTGTGGATCAGCCGGGGCTCGCCCCCGGCCTCGGTCTTCTTTCGGAGGTAGCGGATGTAGACCTCCAGGGGGTTGGAGCCGGGCCGGAAGCCGTAACCCCAGATGCGCTCGTGGATGACCTGCCGGGTGAGCACCTGGCCGCCGTTGCGGATCAGCAGGTCGAGCAGGGCGTACTCGGTCCTGGTCAGGTCGATCAGCCGGCGCCCGCGCCGGGCCTGCCTGCTGTCCGGCAGCAGGACGAGGTCGGCGAAGCCCGCCTCGGCCGACGGCGCGGCGCGGCGCAGCAGGGCCCGCACCCGGGCGAACAGCTCCTCCAGCGCGAACGGCTTGACGAGGTAGTCGTCGGCGCCCGCGTCGAGGCCGGCGACCTTGTCGCCGATCCCGTCCAGCGCGGTCAGCATGAGGACCGGCAGCCTGTTGCCGTCGCCCCGCAGCGCCCGGCAGACCTCGATGCCGTCCATCCCCGGCATCAGGACGTCGAGCACCATCAGGTCGGGCGCCGAGCCGCCGATCACGTCGAGGGCGTCGAGGCCGTCGCCCGCGGTCGCCACGCCGTACCCCTCGACCCGCAGGGCCCGCGCGATCGCGTCGCGGACCTCGGGTTCGTCGTCGACCACCAGCACCTGTGTCTTGACCACGCCGTCATTGTGACGTGGGGAGATGAGAGGTTGCTGAGCAGGGCCGGAGCGCGCTCAGGCGTCGGGGTGTCTGGACAGGTAGTCGACGTAGACCGGCCGGAGCGCGTCGCCGAGCTCGCCCTCACCCGCCGCCATGGCATCGCTGAGCAGCGCCGACACCCTGCTGAGGTCGTTCGCGGTCTCGTCGGTGTTCCCGCTGGCCGCCTCGGCCGCCGGGATGACCTTCAGCAGATCCCACAGGAACCCCAGGTCACCGTGTCGTACGGCGTAGTGCACGGCCCGGTCGTGCAGTTCCTTCGCGGGCAGCGACTCCAGCTCTTCCACGTCCATTCGGTCTCACCTCGCAAGGAGGGTTTCCCCGATGTTTGCCGCTTATACCCGGCGCCGGGAGAAAGCCGTGCCGGGGACCACCGCCCGCCGCTCCGCCGTGCCCGGTCGAGGCGGGGGAACCGGGCGTACGGCTCCGGCCGTTCCCCGGACACGGAAACCGCGCACTCTTTGCCGCACCGTGGAAGGATCGTGGACGTGAAGGTCATACTCAAGATCGTTGTGGTGGCCGCGGCCCTGTGGGCGTCCACCAAGCTGGTGGACGGCATCACCGTGAGCGCGGGCTCCACCGCCAAACAGATCGGCACCCTCTTCGCGGTCGCGCTGATCTTCGGCCTCGTGAACGCCGTCATCAAGCCGGTCATCAAGACCATCGGATGCGCGTTCTACGTGCTCACGCTGGGCCTGTTCGCCCTCGTGGTGAACGCCGCGCTGCTCCTGCTGACGAGCTGGCTCGCCGAGCAGCTCGACCTTCCCTTCCACGTCAGCGGATTCGTCGCCGCCTTCTGGGGCGCCATCGTCGTGGGCGTGATCAGCTGGGTCCTCAACATGCTCCTCGGCGACGACTGACCCTCGGCGTCCCGGCGCGCGGTTCCTACGAAGCCGGCCACTTCGCGTGGTGCGGATTGACAACGTTGTCCGGGGTCGTGGAATGGGGGATGATCCCTGCGTGGGAGACACGAGACGCGGCCGTCCGACCATGAACGACGTGGCCGCCGCGGCCGGCGTGGCGCTGAAGACCGTCTCCCGCGTGGTCAACGACGAGCCCGGCGTGAACGCCGCGACGGCGCTGCGCGTGAAGGCCGCGATCGACCGGCTCGGCTACCGCCGCAACGACGGCGCGCGGACGCTGCGCCGCGGCCGTACGGCGAGCATCGGCCTGGTCATCGAGGACGCCGCCGACGTCTTCTACTCCAGCCTCAGCCGGGCCGTCGAGGAGACCGCGCTGCACCACGGCTGTCTGCTGTTCACCGGGTCGTCCCAGGAGGACGCGGCCCGGGAACGCGACCTCGTGCTCGCCTTCTGCGCCCGCCGCGTCGACGGGCTGATCATCGTGCCCGCCGGGACGGACCACACCTATCTCGCCCCCGAGTTCGAGGCCGGGACCAGGGCGGTGTTCGCCGACCGGCCGCCCGGCGCGGGCTGCGAGGCCGACGTCGTCCTGTCCGACAACGCGGGCGGGGCCCGGGCGGGCGCGGCCCACCTGATCGCGCACGGCCACCGCCGCATCGCCTTCCTCGGCGACCTTCCCCGGATCTTCACGGCCGCCGAGCGGCTGCGCGGCTACCGGGAGGCGCTGGCCGCCGCGGGCCTGCCGTACGACGAGGGCCTGGTGGCGATGGGCCCGGCGGACCCGGCACGGTTGCGGGCGGACCTCGCCCGGCTGCTGCGGGCGGCCGACCCGCCGACCGCGCTGCTGACCGGCAACGGCCGGACCACGGTCGAGACGCTGCGGGCGCTGGCCTCGATCACCGGCTCCGCGACCGGCGCCTTCGTGGAGGGCGTGCGCCCCGGCCTCGGCGGTCTCGCCCTGGTCGGGTTCGACGACTTCGAACTGGCCGACCTGCTGGGCGTGACCGTGGTGGCGCAGGACCCCGCCCGGCTCGGGCGTACGGCGGCCGACCTGCTCTTCCTGCGCCTGGCCGGGGACGACGGCCCGGTCACCCGGTTCGAACTGCCCACCAGGCTGATCCCGCGCGGCTCGGGCGAGCGCCCTCCCCCGCCCCGCCGGGACCACCCCTGAACGTCAGCCCTTGAGCGCGCCGGCCATGAGGCCGCGCATGAAGAACCGGCCGAGCAGGACGTACACGACCATCGTGGGGATGGACGCGAGGATCGCCGCGGCCATCTGCTGGCTGTACGGCGTCGTCACCGCGCCCGCGATGTTGTTGAGCATGACCGTGGTCGGCCACGAGGTGGGCCCGGTGAGGAAGACCGCGAAGAGGAAGTCGTTCCACATCGAGGTGAACTGCCAGATGATCACCACGGCGAACGCGGGGCCGGAGACCGGCAGCACGATCGACCAGAGCGTGCGCAGCATGCCCGCGCCGTCGACGCGGGAGGCCTCGATCAGCTCGTCGGGGATCGTGACGTAGTAGTTCCGGAAGATCAGCGTGCAGATCGGGATGCCGTACACCACGTGGGCGAGGACCAGGCCCGGGATGCCGCCGTAGAGTTGCACGCCGAGCGCGTCGCCCACGTCCACCATCAGCTGCACCAGCGGGATCATGACGCCCTGGTACGGGATGAACATCCCGAAGAGGAACAACGTGAACAGGACGTCGGCGCCGGGGAAGCGCCATTTGCTCAGCACGTACCCGTTCAGCGACCCGAGGGCGGCGGAGATCAGCGATCCGGGGATCGCGAGCAGGAAGCTGTTGACGATGCCCGGTTCGAGCTTCTCCCAGGCGACGCTCCACGCCTCGGTCGTCCAGACCTTGGGGAGGTTCCACGCCTGGGCGGGATCGGCCTCGCTGAGCGGCTTGAAGCTCGTGACCAGCAGCACGTAGACCGGAATCAGGAAGACCAGGACGAACAGCAGCAACAGGACGACCCGCACCCACGTGCCGGCCCTGCCCTTCTCGCGGGCCGGGGCGGCGGGCGCCGTACGCGGGGCCTTCCCGGCGACGTGGGCGGTCACGAGCGGTTCCCCTTACGGGCGTTCCAGATCAGGTAGGGCACGACGAAGATCACGACGGACAGCACGATGTAGGAGGCGATCGTCGCGCCCTTGGCCGGGTCGTGCGAGTCGTAGACCGCCGTCCACATGAACGTCGCGGGCACGTCGGTGATGATCTGCTTGCCCGACACCGCGACGACGAGGTCGAAGACCTTCAGCGAGATGTGGCCGAGGATGATCAGCGCGGAGAGCGTCACCGGGCGCAGCATCGGCAGCACCACGTGCCGGTAGACCCCCCACTCGCCGCAGCCGTCCACCCGGGCGGCCTCCCGCAGTTCCTCGGGAACGCCGCGGAAGCCGGCGAGGAACAGCGCCATGATGTATCCGGACATCTGCCAGACGGCCGGGATCGCCATGGCCGCCATCCCCCAGTCGGGATCGCGGAACCACTGCCACTGCAGGAAGTCGAGCCCCATGTAGTGGAAGAGCCGGTTGAGGCCCACCGCGTGCTCGCCCGTCGCGCTGTTCATCAGCCACCGCCACACCACCCCGGTGGCGATGAAGGAGATGGCCATCGGGAACAGGTAGACGGCGCGGAAGCCGCTCTCCGCCCGGATGCCCTTCTCCATCAGGAACGCGAGGAGCCAGCCGAGGACGAGCGCGCCGGCGACGAAGACCACGGTGAAGACGATCGAGTGCCGGACCGACAGGCCCCAGCGCTCCTCGCTCCAGATGCCGGTGAAGTTCTCCAGCCCGACGAACCTGCCGGGGATCTCCGCGATCTCGTTGTGTTTGTCGGTCATGGCGAGCTTGAGGTTCCAGCCCAGCAGGCCGTACACGAAGACCGCGATGAGGATGATCGACGGCGAGACCAGGAGCAGCCCCGGCAGCCATCTGCGCACCCGCGTCACTTGCGCCTCTCAGAAGTCAAGCACGGCCCACGCCGCGCCGGCCGGAGCCCGGCGTCGGTCACGGCGTGGGCCGTACGGGGAGATCAGCTCACCGGCCGCCTGTCACCGGCCGCCGTTCACTGGCCACTGTTCACTGGCCGCTGTTCTTGGCCGCCGCGACCAGCGCCTGCTGGAGCTTGGCGACGTCCTTGTCCTGCTGGAACAGGCCGACCGCGTCGGTGATCGCGGTACGCCACGTGTCGTTGGCGACCACGCCGTGCTGGATAGAGCCGGCCAGCTTGTCGCCGGCCCACTGCTCCAGGCTCCAGGACAGGTAGTCCTTGTAGAGGGACTGGTCGGCGTCCTTGCGGGCGGGGATCGAGCCCTTCAGCGGGTTGAACGCGTCCTGGCCCTCCTTGCTGGCGGCCACCTTCAGCCACGCGATCGCGCCGTCGCGGTTGGGCGCGCCCTTCGGCAGCGTGAAGCTGTCCGACAGCCACATGAACGTGCCGTCCGTGCCCGGCGACGCGGCCCAGTCGAAGTCCTTCTTCGACTCCTTGCCGAGACCGCCCTCCGGCGGGTTGTGGAAGTAGCCGTAGGCCCAGTCGCCCATGATGTTGAAGGCGGCCTCGCCGTCGGCGACCTGCTTGGCCGCCGGCTGCCAGTCGTCCTGCGGGGTCCCGGCGTACGACAGGATCGTCTTGAAGTTGTCCAGCGCCTTGGTCACGTTGGCGTTGGACCAGTCGGAGCTCGCCGTCCACAGGGCGTTGTAGGCGTCGGTGCCGAGGGAGCCGAGCAGCACGGACTCCAGCAGGTGGACGAGCGTCCACTGCGAGCCGATCGACAGGGGGATCTTGCCGCTCTTCTTGACCTTCTCCAGGTCGGCGACGAACTCCTCGACCGTCTTCGGCGCGCCCGAGATCCCGGCGCCCTTGAGGACCGAGGGGTTGAACCACAGGACGTTCGACCGGTGGATGTTCACCGGCACGGAGTAGACCTGGCCCTCCACCGTGATCTGGTCGATCAGCTGCTGGGGCAGGACGTCCTTGAGCTTCAGCTCGTCGTACAGGAAGTTCAGCGACTCCAGCTTGCCGCTCTTGATATAGCCCTGGAGTTCGGCTCCGGCGTGCCCCTGGAAGGTGTCCGGAGGCTGGTTGGCCTGCAGCTTGCTCGACAGCAGCGCCCTGGCCTGGTCGCCCGAGCCGCCGGCGACGGCGGCGTCGAAGAACTCGAAGTTCGAGTTCTCCTTGGCGAAGATGTCGCGCATCGCCTTCAGGCCGTCGGCCTCACCCGGACCCGTCCACCACGAGAAGACCTCGACCTTCTTGTGCGCGGCAGGGCCGCCCGCGGTGTCCTGCTTGTCACCGCCGCCGCACGCGGAAAGGGTCAGCAGGCCTGCCACCGAGACCGCGACGGCCGCCATCCACCGTCGTCTCATCGCAACATTCCCTTCAGGCTTTTCGCGAGGATTTCGGGCTCCCCGAAGACACATATGGCTGACAACGTTGTCAGCACAGCCCATCCAGCCACTTCCACGGGCACGCCGTCAAGTTTGTCCCGATAACGTCTCTGCATACGGAGCTTGGCGGCCTGTTAGGGACGTGCGTCAAAGGGAGAGCCGCGACCGGAGCCCGCGAAATTGTCGGCGCGGGCGCACACACTGCTGGCATGACGGTCACACAGCAGGGGGGACATGACCATCTGTCCGAGGACGACCTACCGGATCTGGAGGAGATCGAGTCGCCTCAGTGGGCCCGCCACTACGGCACGATGGCGGGGCTCAGTTTCCTGACCGTGGCCCGGCGGCTGCCCGGCCTGATCCGCCAGGCCCTCCGCATCGCGTGGGAGGCGAGCCCCCGCGACACGGTGGCCACCGTCACGCTGAACGTGCTCGGGGGCGTCCTCACCGCCTTCGGCCTGCTGGCCACCACCGGCGTCCTGACCGCGCTGCTCCAGGAGGGCCCGACTCCCGACCGCGTCCGGGCCGCGCTGCCGAGCCTGCTGCTCGTAGGCCTCGCCGCCACCGTCCGCACGGCGGTGCAGGCCGGTGCGGGCTGGGCGGAGTCGCGGCTGTCGCCGCAGGTCAGCCGCATCACCGAGCGGCGGCTCTACACGCTGACGAGCCGGGTCGAGCTCATCTGCTACGACGACCCGGAGTTCCACGACGCGTTGCAGCGGGCCCGCATGCGCGGCATGGTGGCCGACTCGATCGTGAGCACGGCCATCGACACCGTGTCCGCCGTGGTCGGGCTCGCGGCCGCGGCGGGCGTGCTGGGCGTGCTGCACCCGGTGCTGCTGCCGCTGCTCCTGCTGGCGGTGCTGCCCGACGCCTGGGCCGCGGTCCGGTCGGCCAGGATGCGCTACACCACCAATCTGCAGCTGATCTCGGCCCACCGCCGCAAGTGGATCATCGAGGAACTGCTCGCCGACAAGGACACCGCGGCCGAGGTGCGTACGTTCACCATGCGCGGCTTCCTGCTCCGCATGTTCGACAAGGTCGCCATAGGCGAGCAGCGGGTGATGCTCGCGCTCGCGCGGCGGCAGACGTTCACGAGGATCCTGGGTGAGGCGCTCGGCGGCGTCGGTCAGGGCGTCGTCTACCTCACGCTCGGGGTGCTGCTGGTGATCGGCGCGGTGCCGCTCGCGGTGGCCGGAACGGCGGTGCTCGCCATCCGGACCGGCCAGGGGTCGCTGGCGAACCTCCTGTTCTCGACGAACCGGCTCTACGAGGAGGGCCTCTACTTCACCGACTTCCTGGACTTCACCGCCCGCGCCGAGGCCAGGATTCCCCCTCTCCGCGAGCGGGAGGCCCCGGAGCGCTTCGAGCGCATCACCGTCGAGGACGTCACATTCACCTATCCCGCCACGCCGGCCCCGGCGCTGCGCGGGGTGTCGGCCCGCGTCGAGCGCGGGGAGGTGGTGGCCCTCGTCGGGGAGAACGGCTCGGGCAAGACCACCCTCGCCAAGATCCTCGCCGGGTTGTACGAACCGGACGGCGGCCGTGTGCTGTGGGACGACGTCGACGTGACCGAGGTCGATCCCGACAGCCTGCGCCGCAGGATCGCGGTCATCGCACAGGACCACACCCGGTGGCCGCTGACCGCCCGCCACAACATCACGATGGGCATGGGGCGGGGCGAGGCCGAGGTCGTCCGCGCCGCCGAGGTCGCGGGCGCCGACCAGGTCATCGCCGAACTGCCGCTCGGCTACCGCACGCTGCTGGACCGCCGGTTCAAGAACGGCCACGAGCTGTCGGGCGGCCAGTGGCAGCGCGTCGCGGTGGCGCGCGGCTTCTACCGGGACGCGCCGCTGCTGATCTGCGACGAGCCCACGGCGGCCCTCGACGCCCGGGCCGAGCACGCGTTGTTCGACCGGATCAGGCGGCACGCCGACGGGCGGACGGTGCTGCTCATCACCCACCGGCTCGCCAGCGTCCGCTACGCCGACCGCATCTACGTGCTCGACCACGGCCACGTCCGCGAGCACGGCACCCACGACGAGCTGATCGCGCTCGGCGGGCTCTACGCCGAGCTCTACAACCTCCAGGCCGAGGCCTACCGGGCCTCGTGAGGTCAGGAGGCCTGCTCGCAGTCGGGGAGCATGGCGCGCATGGTGAGCACGTCCTTGTAGTACTGCATCTTCCGCTGCACCCCGCCCTGCTTCTGGCGCAGGTCGGCGATCTGGGCCTCGACCTTCCGGTCGTGCTCCTCCAGCAGCGCGATGCGGTCGGCGATGGTGTGCTCGCCCTGCCGTACGAGCGCGGCGAAGCGCAGCATCTCGGCGATCGGCATGCCGGTGTCCCGGAGACAGCGGACCATGCCGAGCCAGCTCACGTCCTCCTCGGTGAAGCGCCGCTGGCCCGACGCGTTCCGGCCGATCGGCTCAAGCAGCCCGATCCGTTCGTAGTAACGAAGGGTGTCGAGGCTGAAACCGGTCTCCTCGACGACCTGTCCAGGTGTGTACACGGCCACGCCGTTGATCCTGTCACAGCGGATGCCGTACCGCCGCGAACCGTTGTGCCTGTAGGCGGTTCGCAAGCGAATCGCAAACAACTCCCCTTATAACGGATGCTGTTCAACGCCTTTCCGAGGGACCATTCCCGGCGGGCGGCGCGTTTCGAGGGAGACAGTGAGACAGAGATGCCCGGCCTTCCCCGCCTCCTCGCCGGCATGGCACTCGCCGCCGCCGCCGTCCTGCCGATGGTCCCGGTCTCGCCGGCCTCCGCCGCGCCGCTCCCGTGCCGTCCCCGCAGCGGCCCGAAACTGGCCGGGCGCGATCTCACCCGGGCCGCGCTGCCCGCCGACCTGTCCTGCGCCGACCTGCGCGGCGCCACGCTGGACGGGCTGTACGTACGCGTCCCGCTCGCCGGGGCCGACCTGCGGGGAGCGTCGCTCAAGGGGACCCACCTCGGGAACGCCCAGATGGCCGGGGTCAGGCTGGGCAAGGCCGACCTGTCGGAGGCCGAGCTCTACTACGCGGACCTGCGGGGCGCGGACCTGCGCGGGGCGACGATGGACGACTCCTTGCCGTACGGCGCGCACCTGGAGGGGGCCAACCTCAGCGGGGCGACCCTGACACGGGCCAAGGCGTACTCGGCGCAGTTCGACGACGCCAAGCTGGTCGGCACGGACCTCACCGACGCCGACGTCTACGGCGCCGACCTGCGCCGGGCCGACCTCACCCGGGTGAAGGCCCCGAAGGCCCGGCTCTACGGCGCCACCCTGATCAAAGCCGTGTTCCGGCGGGCGGACCTCCGGGACGCGCAGCTGTACCAGTCGGTGATGGACGGCGCCGACTTCCGGGGCGCCGACCTCGGCGGGGCTGACCTGCGGGACGTGCGCGGCGCCCGGCTGGCCGGGAGCACGGGCGTGCCGAAGGCCCTGCCCGCTCCCGGCGCGGCGTGCGAGCCCGGCGAGGGCCAGCACTACGCGGGGTGGGACCTGACCACGGTCACCGACTTCCCCGGCGACCTGAGCTGCGCCGACCTCACCGGCGCCAAGCTGGACGGCCTCAACCTGGGCAGCGTCAAGCTCAACCGGGCCATCCTGCGGGACGTCTCCGCGGCCGGGACGACCTTCCGCTCCCTCAAGGGCGCGGACCTGACCGGCGCGCACCTGCGACGGGCCGTGCTCGGCAGCGCGGACCTCACCGGGGCGAACCTTACCCGGGCGGACCTCTCGGAGGCCGAGCTCAGCAGCTCCACCCTGACCGGGGCCACGCTGACCGGCGCAGACCTTCGCGGGGCCGAGATGACCAGCGTCACGGCGGACCAGGCCGACTTCACCGCCGCGCGGATGGACCGGGCGCAGCTGGGCAGCGGCAGGCTCCGGGACGCGGTCTTCCGCAAAGCCACGCTGACCGACGCCAGCCTGCGGTCGGCCGAACTGCGCGGCGCGACCTTCCAGGACGCCGAGGTGACCGGCCTGGAGGTCGACTACGCGGAGGACGCCGACCTGTCCGGGTCGACCAGCAGGCTCGGCGCCGGCTGGATCGTCTTCTTCGGCATCGCAGGCCTGGTCGTCTTCTGGATCGTCCTCGGGCTGGTCGTCCGCGGAACCCGGCGGAGGAAGGCCGTCAGGAAGCAGGCCGCGGAAACGGCCGTCCGGTTCGCGGACGCGCGGCACGTCCAGGAGGAGAACGTGACGCGGCTCGGCGAGGAGATCGACGGCGCGGCGGACAGAACCGGCGAAATCGACTGGAACGCGGCCCTGGACGCCTACGACGCGGCGAAGGAGGCTCTAGCGACCGCCCACGACATGAGCGACCTGCAGGACGTCGAGACGATCGTGGCGCGCGGCCGGAAGGCCCTCGGCCGCCGCCGGTGAAAGCGGCTTGCGCTGGAGTGCGCTCCAGGCGGCAGCCTGTTCGGCATGAGAATCGCTCTGGGGACGATCCCCTTCGGGACCACCGTGGACGAAGAGACCTCTTTCGCCATCCTCGACCGCTTCGTCGAAGGCGGCGGAACGATCCTCGACACGGCCAACAACTATCCCTTCTGGCAGGACGGCGCGACCGGGGACGAGAGCGAGTCCACCATCGGCCGGTGGCTCGCCTCCCGCCGCAACCGGGACACGGTGGTGATCAGCACCAAGTGCGGCGCCCGCCCGTCCGTGCCCGGCGCCCGTACGCTCGACGCCGCCGAGGGCCTGTCAGCCGGTGTCGTCCGGGCCGCGATCGAGGGCAGCCTACGGCGCCTCGGCACCGATCACGTGGACGTGTACTGGGCCCACGTCGACGACAGGGCGACGCCGCTGGAGGAGACGGTCGCCGCCTTCGACGAGGTGGTGCGGGCCGGCCAGGCCCGGGAGGTGGGCGCGAGCAACCACGCCACCTGGCGGCTGGAGCGGGCCCGCGCCCTGGCGGCGGCGCGCGGCGGCGCCCGGTACGGCCACGTGCAGCTCCGCCACTCCTATCTCCGTCCCCGCCCCGGAGTACGGCTGCCCGAGGGCGGCCACACCCTGGTCACCGAGGAGTTGCTCGACTACGTGCGCTCCGAGGGCGATCTGCGGCTGTGGGTCTACTCCTCGCTGCTGGCGGGCGCGTACACGGCCAAGCCGCTGCCCGAGCACTACGACCACCCCGGCACCACCCGGCGGCTGGCCGTGCTCGACGAGGTGGCGGGCGAGATCGGCGCGACGCGCAACCAGGTCGTGCTCGCCTGGCTGCGGGCGCAGGACATCCTCCCGATCGTCGGAGTCAGCTCCGTCGCCCAGCTGGAGGAGATCATGACCGACGTGAAGCTCGACGCCGACCTGCTCTCCCGCCTCGACGCCACCGCCTGACAAGTAACCCCCGGCGGCGGTTTCCCGCCGATTCCGCCGCCGGGCTGCTCAGCGGCCACCCCACCGGGAGGTCGACTGGCCACGACCTTTTCCTCGCCACCCGGAGACCGCCATGACGCCAGCGCTGCAGATCAGCGGGCTGACCAGGCGATTCGGCGACAGGCTCGCCGTCGACGCCATCGACCTCAGCGTTCCCCCGGGCTCCTTCTTCGGGCTCGTCGGCCAGAACGGCGCCGGCAAGACCACCACCCTGTCCATGGCCGTCGGCTGCTGCCCTACGCCGGCCTGATCTTCATCGTGATGGCCGCCGCCATGACCTCCACCCTGTACGGCACCGACGGCACCGCGTTGTGGCTGACGCTGATGACGACGACCGCGAGCGACGTGCGCGGCAGGCAGCTGGCCTGGCTGTCGGCGCACGCACCGGTGGCGATCGTGCTGACGGTGGCGTTCACCGCTGTCACCGGCGGCCCGTGGCCCCTGATCCTGGCACTGCTACCCGCCCTGCTGGGCGGCGCGGCCGGGCTGGTGCCGCTCATCTCGGTGTACGGGCTCGTACCCGGTACCGACCCGCACCGCCGCGCCGGCAACCCGCTGCGTACCAGCGAGGACGACGACGGCCTGACCGGGCTGGCGATGCACGGCACGGGCGCGTGGGTCGTCAAGCCACAGGCGCCTCGATAAGGTCGTCGGCCATGTCGAGGCATCCAGACGCGGGGCTGGGACGGGACTTCGCGTGGCTGTGGGGGGCCTACGCGGTGAGCTCCCTGGGGACATGGCTGGCCCTGGACGCGTTTCCGTTGATCGCCATCCTGGCCCTGCACGCCGGCGCCGCGCAGGTGTCCCTGATCGCCGCGGCCGGCGGAGCGGCCGGCGCCCTGCTGGCCGTGCCGCTCGGCCCGTGGATGGAGTTCCGGGGGAAGCGACGGCTCATGATCCGGGCCGACCTGGTCCGTTTCCTGACGCTGCTGACCGTGCCGGTCGCGTACGCCGCCGGGCTGCTGACGTACGCGCACCTGCTCGGCGTGGCCGTGGTCGTCGCGCTGGCCGACATCGTCTTCGTGGGGGCCAGCGGAGCCCACCTCAAGGCCCTCGTGCCCAAGAGCCACCTGATGGAGGCGAACGGCCGGTTCGAGACGGTCATGTGGACGTCGACCGCCGTCGGCCCGCCGGCCGGCGGCGCGCTCATCGGGATTCTCGGGCCCGTCGTCACGGTCGCCCTGAACGCGGCCAGCTTTCTGCTGTCCGCGCTCGGCATCCGCGCGATCGCGGCCCCGGAGCCGGCCCCGCCCACCCGCCGTACGGGCGTCTCACGCCGGGCGGAGATCGCCGAGGGGTGGCGGACGATCGTCGCGGACCCCGGGCTGCGGGTCCTGTTCGCGAACACGGTGCTCGTCTCCGGGCTCATCATGGCGACGGCTCCGCCGCTGACCTTCCTGATGCTGCACGATCTCGGCCTGACTCCGCTGCAGTACGGGCTCGCCTTCGGCGTTCCCTGCCTGGGCGGCGTCCTGGGCTCCCGGATCTCCCGTCCGCTCGTCCGCCGGTTCGGGCAGCGGGCGATGCTGCTGGCGTTCGGCGTCGCGCGGGTGCCCTGGCTCGTCGGACTCGCGTTCACGGGAGCGGGCCCGGCCGGGATGGCGCTGATCATGCTGGTCGAGTTCGGCCTGATCACCTGCATGGGCGTCTTCAACCCCGTCTACGCCACGTACCGCCTCGAACGGATCGCGGACGGCAAGGTGGCGCGGGTCCTCACCGCCTGGACCATCACATCCCGGACGACGACCGCCGCGCTCACGGCCCTGTGGGGTGTCCTCGCCGGCCTCGCCGGCGCCCGCACCGCGATCACGATCGGCGCGGTGCTGCTCGTCGCGACGGCCGCGATACTCCCGTGGCGTACGCCGTCCCACGACACCGTGCCCGTACTCACCGCCTCCCCGGCCAACTGACGCCCGTCTTTTCCTCTTTGTCTGAACATTTGGTTACTTCCTGAGCTACCAGTGCGCTCGTGGTGCAATCGGGGCAAAATTGCAGACCAGCGTACGAGAACCGTGCGTACCGGCATTGGGGCGCGCTTCCGGCGTGAGCTCTCGTCAATACAAGGAGGGCCGGTCGTGGCTCCGAGGTCCACGGGGACGACAGGCGCGGGGCCGCATCCGGCGACGGCGCCGCTGGGCGCGTCCCGACGCAGATCGCAGGGGCCCGTACGGGGACGGCGCAGGCAGTGGGGGCACGACCGGCGCACCCAGGCGATGCCGATGGTGCCGCAGCCGGCCAGTGACCGGCGGATCGCCCTGGCCCGTCTGTCGATCATGCTGACCGTGACGGCCTGGCTGGCCTACCTCGTCACGTGGTTCTTCCAGGACTTCTTCGACCCGCGCTACTCCTCCGTGGTCGCGCGGTCCGAGGCGATCCTCTATCTGCTCATCGTCACGATGCTGACGATTTCCGCACTGGCCTATCTGATGGCCCGGCTCGGCTTCTTCTACCGCACCCGCAGTCATCACCGGGCGAGCCGGGCCATTCTGGACCAGTTCTTCGAGACCACGCGGCCGACGCTCACCACGATCATCCCCTCCTACCAGGAGGAGGCCCGGGTCATCCGGACGACGCTCCTCTCGGCGGCACTGCAGGAGTATCCGGACAAACGCGTCGTCCTGCTGATCGACGACCCGTACGTGCCCAAGACGGCCAAGGCGCGGGAACAGTTGCTCGCTGCGCGGGAACTGCCGGGCCAGATCATGCGACTGCTGGCCGCCCCGGCGGCGCGCTTCACGCACGCGCTGGAGACGTTCGAACGTTCTCTGGAACGTGACACAATGCCGGACGCCGGTGCGGTGATCACACTCGCGGGCCACTACGACGCGGCCGCGAACTGGCTGGAACACCTGGCCATGGACCAGGAGATCACCGACCACACCGACGCGTTCTTCGCCAACGAGGTCGTGCTCCGCCTGGCGGACTCCCTCCGGGAGATCGTCTCGGCCCTGCGCGCCTCGGCGATGGAGAACGCCGTACTGGACGGGGCGCAGATCCGGCGGCTGTACCGGCGACTGGTCTGGATCTTCCGCGTGCAGGTCACCAGCTTCGAGCGCAAGCGGTACGTCTCGCTGTCGCACGAGCCCAACAAGGCCATGAACCTCAACAGCTACATGGGCCTGCTGGGCGGCACGTACCGCGAGGTGCGCACGGTCAGCGGCCTCGCGCTGGTGCCGTCGAGCCCGGAGACCAGCCAGGTGCGCATCCCCGACCCCGACTACGTGGTCACCCTGGACGCCGACAGCGTGCTGCTGCCCGAATACTGCCTGCGCCTGGTCCACCTGCTGGAGCAGAGCGAATACCGCACCATGGCCATCGCGCAGACGCCCTACAGCGCGTTCCCGGGCTCGGCCACCCGGCTGGAGCGCATCGCCGGCGCCACCACCGACCTGCAGCACATCGTGCACCAGGGCCTGACGTACTACGACGCCACCTTCTGGGTGGGCGCGAACGCCGTCATCCGCAAACGGGCCCTGGACGACATCCGCGAGACCTCCTACATCGGCGACTGGGAGATCCGCCACTACATCAAGGACCGGACCGTCATCGAGGACACCGAGTCGACGATCGACATGGGGGTCCACGGCTGGCGGCTGCTCAACTACCCCGAACGGCTCAGCTACAGCGCGACCCCGCCCGACTTCGGCTCGCTCGCCATCCAGCGGCAGCGGTGGGCCAACGGCGGGCTGCTCATCATCCCCAAGCTGTTCCGCCAGTCGCGGGCCCGCCGGGAGAACGGGGAACGCACCCGGTTCAGCGAGCTTTTCCTGCGCTGGAACTACATGGCGTCCATCTCGTGGAGCTCGGCCAGCCTGCTGATCCTGCTCGCGTTCCCGTTCAACTCGACGCTGATCAGCCCGCTGCTCGGGCTGATCGCGCTGCCGTACTTCGTGGCGATGGCCGGTGATCTGCGGTACTGCGGTTACAAACGCCTCGACGTGTTCCGCATCTACGGCTTCAACCTGGTGCTGCTGCCGGTGAACCTGGCCGGCACGCTCTCCTCGATCGTGCAGGGGATCACCGCGTCGAAGGCCGCGTTCGCCCGTACGCCGAAGGTGCACGACCGCACGGTCGCGCCGCCCACCTTCGTCGTGACGCCGTACCTGCTGGCCGGGCTGGCGGGCTACACCTTCTACACGGCCTACCAGCACCACCTCGTGGTGAACATGGCGTACGCCGGGTTGAATGTCACCCTCGCCTGCTACGCCATCGTGGCCTTCATCGGGCTGCGCAACTCGGTGGTCGACGCGTGGATCCACGGGACCGGGCTGCTCTACCGGCCGGCGGAGAAGCGGCGGCGTTTCCGGCGTGCGAAGCGGGGCGTCCAGCCGGCCAGGCAGGAGACCGACTGGCGGTCGGTCCTGGAGGTGGGCTTCACCGAGCAGCCGAAGGCGCCGGCCTTCGCGGGCTGGGCGGCCGATTCGGCCGCCGTGGCCCCGCCGGTGGGGGCGCCTGGCGGTCCCGTCGAGGTTCCCCCCGACGCGCCCGCCGCGGGCGGCGGCGGGCAACCGGGCCGCAGGCTGTCGTTCCTCCGGGTGCTCGCCGCCGTCACGCTCGTGGCGGGATGCGGGTACGGCGGATACGTCGGCGTCCAGGCGAAGCTCGACACCGTCGGCGTGGTCCCCGGCCAGACCTGGTTCGCGCCGTACGTCGACGTCACCCTGACGCCGACCTACCAGTTCCAGAACCCGCAGGCCAACCCGGCCCGGCAGACCGTGCTGGGCTTCGTGGTCGCCGACCCGGCGATCCCCTGCGTGCCGAGCTGGGGAGGCGTCTACCGGCTGGCCCAGGCCGACCGGTCGCTCGACATCGGCTCGCGCATCGCGCAGATCCGGCAGAACGGCGGACAGGCCATCGTGTCCTTCGGCGGCCAGCGCAACACCGCCCTCGACGTCGGCTGCACGTCCGTCACCAGGCTCACCACGGCCTACCAGTACGTGATCGACCAGTATCACCTCACCGCCATCGACCTCGACATCGAGGGCCCCGCGCTCGACGACACGCAGGCCCGGGAGCGCCGCGCGGCGGCCGTCGCCGCGCTGCAGAAGGCGGCCGACGCCGCGAAGCGCAAGGTCAACGTCTGGCTGACCCTTCCGGTCGACACGTCGGGGCTGCAGGACAACGCCCTCTCGGCCATCTCCGCCATGCTCCGCAACCACGTGTCCATCACCGGGATCAACGTCATGACCATGGACTTCGGCCATGCGGTGACCGACGGGAACGGCCTGCTGCCGTCGGTGAAGGACGCGCTCAACGCCACCCACACGCAACTGGCCGACCTGCTGCCCCGGTACGGCGTCCACCTGACCTCCGCGCAGATCTGGCAGCGCATCGGCGCGACCGTGATGATCGGTCAGAACGACGTCCAGGCCCAGCGCTTCACTGTGGCCGACGCCCAGGGCCTCAAGGCCTTCGCGAGCGGCACCGGACTCGGCCGGATCTCCATGTGGTCGCTCAACCGGGACCGCCAGTGCGGCGCCTCGTTCGCCGAAAGCGGCGTGCTGTCGAACACCTGCAGCGGCACGGCGCAGAAGGACCTCGGGTTCTCCGAGATCTTCGGCCAGTTGAAGGGCCAGGAATTGGTGCAGCCCCCGGGCGCGAAGGTCCAGGCCGTCTCCCCCGACAAGGACCCGGCGCACGCCCCGTTCCCGCGGTGGTCGCCCAGTGCCTCGTACCGGCGGGGCTACAAGGTGGTGCAGGATGGGCAGATCTACCAGGCCAAGTGGTACAACGCCGGCCAGGACCCGGCGGCGCAACTCCAGTATTCCTGGCAGTCGCCGTGGGAACTGCTGGGCCCGGTCCTGCCCGGAAGCCGCGGGCCCGTCATCATCCGCCTGACCCGCGAGAAGTTTCCGGCCTGGGACCTGCAGACCCTCTACAAGCCCGGCACCCGGGTCCTCCACCGAGGCCTGCCGTACCAGGCCAAATGGGTCAATCAGGGCGTCAGCCCCGCCGCCGGTCTGTCCGGCGACACCCCGGACTCCCCCTGGAAGCCCCTCTTCCGAATCGCCGGCGAACCAATCAACTGAAGAATCAACGACATAAGAGCAGTAAACGCCTGAAATGTCGAGTGCCTGCGGGCGCTTCAACGCGCCCGTAGGCATGCAGTACTAGTTCACGAGCTATATCCAAAAGCGAGGCATATCTTTACTTCAGGATGATTCGCCCGTAATCTTTGGGCCGGAGTTGTCGCGTTCCGCCGACCGCGCTGGAGTCCGCCACCTCATGGCCGCACCGTCATCAGGATCACCGACATCACCGCCCTCAGCAGCGCCTTCGCTGGCTCCGCATCCCTCGCCACGCTCCGATCCCCCGGCGAAACGACCGGACGAGCCTCCGTCCACCGCCACGCCCTCCCCCCAGCCGCAGCCGTCCCCGATCGGCGGCATCGGCGACGGCTACTCCGGCATCAACCCCTCGGCGCTGGACGACTTCGAGCGCGGACTCGGCCGCGCGGAAGACTCCCTCGGCCGCAACGAGCAGGTCATCGACCGGACGCTGCGACAACTCGGCCTGGACACATCTGGCATCGGCGCCCTCCGTGAGATGAGGAGATGGCTCACGACCAGCCGACCCGACCTGCGACGCCGCAGCGAGACGATCCGCGCCCAGCAGGGCGAGTGGAGCGCCGGCGCCGGTGCGACCGGCGGCCTGCGCGACTTCGACGAGAGCCTGTACGGCAGGGCGGCCCACGACCCCGACGTCTACGCCGCCGTGACCACCCTGACCGAAGCCGCGGACAAGGGCGAGGTCGACGCGAAGACGCTGGCGGCTCTGGAGAAGCGGAAGGGAGACGCCGCCTTCGCGACCGCCCTGCTGACCACCCTCGGCGGGGCGGGCTTCCGGGAACTGGTGGCGAAGACCGCCGAGCACGGAGACGATAAGAAGGTGCAGCGGTTGCAGGCCGCGCTCGGCGCCGCGCTGGGCACGGCGAGTCCCCGGTTGAGCCCGGCCTGGCGCGACCAGCTCGCCTCCCCGTCCGCCGCCGACCCGAGGCAGGCGTACGCGGTCGCTCTCGCACTGAAGAACGGCAAGGCCGACACGTCCTTCCTGGTGGCGGTCGCCCGGAAACTCGACGCATGGGACCGCGCCCGGAGCAGGCAGCCCGCCCCCTCGCCGGACCCGATGGTGCCCCTGATGGAGGCGCTGGCCGCCAATCCCATCGCTGCTCAGGACTTCTTCGCCAAGGACGCCACGGCGCTCAAGCACTTCCTGACCGAGCGGTACACCCAGGACGGCGGCGCGGCGCTGGGCAAAGCGCTGGAGGCCGCCATGCTCACCTTCCGCGACCACGACGGATCACCGACCCAGCCATCCCGCGGCTACCTCTCAGCCGCACTCGCCTCGGAGTTCGCCCATCTGGAAGCCCAGCGAATCGAAGCCGGCGACCCCCCGGCCTCACTCGTCCCCACCACCACAACCGGCCACATCCTCGCCGGCTACATCAGCGACATCAACCGAGTCGCCGACTCAGGCAGCGACCCTGGTGCGCCGGGAGTCAGAGGAGCCGACTACTCGCAGATGGCAGGGCAGGACCCATGGGGAGCGTGGTTCAACAAGAAGGAGCTGCGCTCACTGTTGAAAGAAAACTTTTCCGACTCCAAGGCATTTTCCCTTGTCACGGTTGCCCAGACCGCGTTTGCGGCGCGGCTCCTCGATTCGGGCGCCAACGCAATGACCATTGGTAACGGCGACGATGCCCTGCGAACGAGCGCGCGAAAAATCGGCGCCGGCTTCGGGCTAATTACCGATGCTGCCGGCCTGGCAAAGATCGAGGAGGGCAAGAAACTGGACGAGACGCAGACGGTGAAGGTTAAGGCATTCAATGCTGTGGTCAACAGCGCACTCGCCATACCTCGGTGGGAAGGGGCCTGGCCGATCACCACCAGCGTCATCGGAGCATGGAACGGGCTTCTCGAAGACGCTCTTAAGGGGAAGGAGGAAGGCATCGCCCGCAGCGACGCCAACGCTGCCGTTGATAACTCGAGAACCCTCGTGCAGGATCTCACCGCACAGGCGATGCTCAAGCACGGACTTTTCGGAGAGGCTGAGCCTGCAGCAAAAACTCACCCTTGGGCCTCACTTGAAGGACTCAAGAAGGGAGACGACCCACGTAACAACCCGAACAACTTCCTGAAGGACGATGGTCGAACGCTTATGACCATGGATGAGATGATCGATCAGAAAGCCAGCAACAGCACCGACAAGTATCGTCGGGTCGAGGCTTACAAGCGCTGGCTCTATGAGCAGTCAGGACAGCCATGGCGGGATGTCAGCGAACCCCTCGACCAAAGCTTCTCGCGAGCCTTTGCGCAGTACGAGTCGTGATCCGGAAGACTCTCTCCGCGTGGGCAGCGCTAGCTCTCTTTTTGGCCAGCACTACCGGGTGCTCAGAAAAGAAGCACATCGATCGTACACCCATGCCCACAATCGCAGCCCCCCCTTACGCGTGTGACTATATTCCTCTGCGTCCGATCGAAGTGATGACTGGGGTAAGAGACCCACTTATTCGGGGGGACTTCGATTTACGGCGGAGCAGCACCGGCATGGGAGGTTGTGCGATCTATCAGCGGACCGGCGACAAGCTCAAAGTATTGTATGTTGACCTCTCGCCAGGAGGGGAATTAGCGGAAGTTGAGGAGCATCTGAGGGGTGGCGCCAAACCCTTACCGGAGATCCTACCCGGGGGAAAGGGTTATTATTTCAAAGACTCTTCGAGTAATACCAATTCGGTCTATTCCATGCTTGTGCGAGACGAGACTCGAATCATGATTCAGCTTGAGATAGGCGCTGAAGGGCGGGACAACGCGGCGGATGTGGTGGCGTTGATGAAGCTGATCGCACCCAAGCTGATCACCGATGCGAGCGCCGCGTCATCGTCCCCCTCGCCGTCTGTGTCCGCGAAGGGATGATGCTTGTGGCTCAGCTGGTCACCAATCCGCTGTACGCAGCTCTTACGGACGCTCTGCGGACGATCGAACCGCTGGTGCAGGAGATCGAGCAGCGCGTGGACGGGCCGTACCTGCACTTTCACAATGGGGCGGTGTGGACGGGAGCGGCGGCCAGGCGCTTCGACGAAGAGTTCAGCCAGCACCGCTCCCGTGTCCGCACCTCCACCGACAGGATCCTGTACGAACTACGCCAGGCGCTGGCCGGTACGCCCCCCGAGGTGACCGAGGAACAGGCCAGAACGATCCGGACCAGATATGGCCTGCCCTGACGACCGTTGGATCGGATACGCCCTCACGTTCCTGGAAGCGGGCGGGAGACTTCGAGGCCGTCGCCCGGAAAGGGACCCTGCAGTTCCCGGGCGAGTTCGGGATCACACCGCACCACCGCAGTGGAGTGCCAGGCGGTCAAAGCACGTGCGAATGGAAGCACTTCTCCAGTCTCCGCCTCCGTGACCAGATGGCCGAGCAACTCACGGATACAGGCCCGACGCTCGGTATCCGGAAGCCAGGTGAGCCAAGGCAACTCCTCCGCGAGAGCCACTTCGGCGGAGCCGCCATTGCGACGAGCGACCGCCGCAGAGACAGTGAAGGCCATCGAAGATCGACAGTCGTCGCCGACTGACGCATCCTGCGACGCGACGCCGGGTGGTCGGCGTGATTCCGCCAGGTCAAACGGCACCGAGCCGCTTCTGAGCTTCTGAGCCGCTCGAAGGATCTCTGGCTCGAATTCCCGAGCGTCACAGTAAGGGTCAAGCCCGAGGCGCGCCGCAGCAAGACAGAACTCTATTTCTTCTTCGTCTGCGGCCTGTATAGTCTGCCACTCCGTAGCCAGCGGCGTTCCATGAACACCGTGTCCCTCCAGACGTTCTATAACACCCGCGACGACGAATGCCAGTTTCTCCCCCACAGAGGCCGCCTCTACCTGTGCTTCTCCTTGGGAGATGAATCTTGTGGGATATTCGCGGCTGGACGTTCTGTCGCGACTCCAGATGAGCCGGGTTTCTCTGCCTTCGGGGATGATCAGAAGGTCCGGCCAAAGGAAGCCGTCTCCCGAAGAACGCAATCCATGGCGTTGATAGAGGCTCCGGAGAACATCCCGATGCTGTTTCGGCCCCCTGCCCCGCGATACGTTGTAGTACGACACAGGACGCGAATCGGCTTTGAGGAACCACCAGTTATAGGCTATCCACTCGGCCAGAGGATACAGCGGAGCATAGATCGATCGTCGAGAGGCCCCGGACGCGTGGTCCTGAACGAGAGTGATCCAGTCATCTCCAATCGAGATCTGTATTCGCGCCCAGGTCTCTCTAAGTTCAGGAGCCATCACGCCGGGAGCCGCTACCCATTCCCATGTTACGTTGAGCTCACTGGCCTGGGCCATGTCAGCCGCCCTGGCCATTCAGCGGGTTGCAGCGAATATCCCTTGTACGACCCCAGCCCGGGATCAACAATTTATTCAGCAAAATGCTCCAAATCGTGCCCTGTTTACGGCTTATTTATTTTGACGACCATCGCAGGACCGCGACCGCATCAAAAGAAATCGGGTCCGAAAGCAACTCACTGCCTCATGCGATGACCGCGCCCCTGGGTGCGATGGTGAGCACCGCCCTCACACGTCGCGGCCCGCGGGTGCGGAAGTGAGCAGTTCGCGCAGTTCACCGACGGCGGGCCGATCATGCTTCTCTCGCGGTACTGCACGCAGGACCCAACGCGCGGTCTCGGTGGTCATCACGCTGCGTGCCTCGGGACGTATGTCGCCCATCACAGCCGTCGCGTAGCGCGCGCCCTCGTCGACCCCTCCGTTGACGACCGTACACAGGGCCGAATGCAGTTGGATCATCGCGAAGTACTGCCGGTCGTAGGTTGACGCCATCGCGACGTCGCGGGCCTGCAGGTGCAGGGACTCATCGCCGATGCCCGCATAGATCATGCACTCGGCGTAGGCCAGTTGGCCGCCCTGCCAGTAGCCCGGCATGATGGACGCCGCCGGAGGGTCGGCGGCCAGCAGATCGCGGGTGACGTTCAGCGCACTTCGGGCTTCCTTCTGTTTGCCCAGCATGGCCAATGCCTTGGCCTGAGAGCAGACGACCAGGGCGAGGCCGAGGGAAGGCTGGGTTCCGGCCATCCGCTGCGCGCTCTCGGTGAGCCGCAGAACGGTTTCCGGGTCGCGCTGGCCATACAGACCATGGCCGGTCTCGGTGGCGCGGACTCCGAGACCCAGCTCAAGGTCTCCCGAGGCGTCGGCGGCCTGCCGGGCCGTACGCCACCAGCGCAGGGCGGCGCCGTGCTCGCCGAGCCGGGTCAGCGCGTTGGCGTGGACGGTCGCGAGCGCCGCCGTGACCCGGTGCAACTCGGTCACGGCATCCGGTGTCGACCTCTCGATCTGGTGCCTGACCGCCATCAGATCGATCAGCAGGTCCGCCGCGACCTGCGCCGGAGGCCGGGTACGCAGGGCGTGCAGGTGGTCCAGGCAGGCGAGGTGCCAGTCCTCGACGCTCCGGGGCTCCGCCTCCATCGCCAGGTCGAGCAGACGGCGCACCGGCTCGCCAGCGGTGACATCACCGAGTGCCCTCATGCCGAGACCCGCGATCGCCAGTTGCAGCAGGTGACGACGTTCCATGAATTCACCTTTGTCCTGATCCGGCTTCGGAGATGCGGAACGCAGCCGTTCCAGTTCGGACATCGCCTGATGCAGCGCGATCAGAATTCCGTCCGCGCCGAAAAAGTCGTCGAGGCGGCGCACCGAATCGACATGAGGCAGACATTCCCCGCGTTCCCATCGGGCAATCCGTGACCAATCGGTAAGGATCTCCTTTCCTACTTTGGTCAGGGGGACGTCACCACGCATCCGGCGTAGGGCCGCGCCGAACAGATGCAGCGGAGACGCACCAGGATCCACCGGATTCGGCCTGCGCGACATGCCCCTCCTATTGGTGGTATTGGCTCCGACGTTCCACCAGCTCGAAACCCATGAAGGGCCTTTCGCCCCGCCTCACTATTAACAGGGAAACGGCCGCCCGGCCACGAAAACAGCGGGACCCGCAGGCGACTCCACCGCCATACGGGTCCCTTGATCAGGAAGGAGCTCCTGACCCGTGACAAACACTAGAGGTACGGCCTTCGCCGGTTGGCGGATCATGCGAAGCGACGCCGGCCGATTCTGGGCAACCCGCGAGCGCCGCTTCCCCCAGGAGGCCGAGGACGCCGGAGCCCTGCGTACGGTCGACGGCGACGACCTGCAAGCGCTCTGCCGGGCCATCGCCGAGCAGGAGAGCCTGGCCGACACGACGGCGGTGACGTCGTGATCCTCGCGGCGCTACGCCACCGAACCTGCCCGCCCTGGTGCATCGAGGCGCACATCGGCGAACGGCCGGGCGCACGGATTCACAACGGCTGGCTTCATGCGGTCGAGTGCAGCAGACACCCGCGGTGCGCCAACGGCGAGTGCCAGCGGTTGTGGCTCGACCTGGTCCTCACGCCGCGCGACGACGGCCCCCTCATCCATCTCCAACTGGACGACCTGCCCGTCGCCATGCTGACGGCCGCCGAGGCCGAACGCCTCGGCCTTCGTCTGATCGGCCTCGCCGCCATCAGCGCCATGGAGACCCCGCCCTCCGCCGCCTGATCGGTTTCCAGCCCGCCTGCCGTGTGCCCCCGTACGGCAGGCGGGCCAGAACTCCGCGCCTCACCGCGCAATACGCTCTGCATCGCCGATGTCGCAGTGCGATAATCGCTTACCTGTGCGAGCAACTACTGGGACTTCAATGGATAGGAGAGATAATCGCCATGGACGCTGTAGTCGATGTGCTGGAGCGACCTCTCTACACGATGTCCCAGGTGGATCGCCTGCTTGGCCTTCCCCACGGCACCGCCCGGAGATGGATCGACGGGTATTCGCGCCGCGGGAGAGATTATCGACCGATTGTGCGCGAGACGCCCACAGGGGCAGATGTCGTCACCTGGGGTGAATTTGTCGAAACCCGCCTGCTATCCGAGTTTCGTGACGCAGGCGTTCCGATCCTCAACATGAGGCCGGCCATCGAAGCACTGCGCGCTCAGACCGACTCCCGGTACCCCCTTGCGCACTCCGCGAGCCTGCTCACACCAATGGGCAAGGAACTGGTCAAACGCATTCAGGACGAGGTCCACCTGGACCGGGAGCTGCAACTTGTCGTCGTTCGGAACGGCCAGTACATGCTGACCCCACCTGCCGAGTTGTACGTCAACGCGATGCAGTTCGACGACGACGGCGCAGCCGTACGCATGCTCCCCGACCCTGAATACCCTCAGGTCCTTATCGATCCCGCTCGGGCGTTCGGCGAGCCTGCGGTTCGATCCGTACCCACCGAGGTGATCGCCGAGCAGGTACGGGCCGGGGACCCGGAGGAACTCGTCGCGGAGTTGTACGACCTTCCACTCGAGCACGTGCGCGCGGCGGTCCGGTTCGAGCAACGCCATAGTGCCTGACGTACGGACACGTGAATGCCCCCCATTCATCCACAGGATCTACGGTTTTTCGTGGACGAGACATCGCTTGGAGTCGGCAGGGCCCTGGCACTGCTGCGCCGCGACGTGATCCACACCGGGCATCGCCTCATACCCGAGGTCCCCCTCGGCACATTGGATGACGACTGGATCCCGAAAGTGGCGTCGAGAGACCTGGTTGTGATCACGCGGGACAAGAGGATCCGCAGCAAGCACGCGAAGGCGTTGCTGTACGCCGAGCATGGGCTGCGCGTCTTCTGGATCGCCGGCAAGAAGGACTTGTCCAACTGGGACACGATGCGTCTGCTGGTCCGCAGATGGGACGACATCGAACGCGAGATCAAGGAGCGAGGGCCGGGCCCCTGGTTCATGGCTGTCTCCGAGCCGCGCCTGAACGCGATGAGCATCAGGGACCGCAAGTCGGCCTGAAGCTGCTGTGCAGTCGGCCGAAGCTCAATATCCTGAACCATGCGCGGCCCACTCGGGGTCGCGAAGTGAAGCCGGGTTGACCTCCGCAGGTGGTGGCCCGGCTTTCGCGTGTCTATTGAAGGTGGTCGGAGAGGTAGCGGCGGACGAGGCGTTTGCATTCGGCGATGAGGTCGGAGTCGCCGTCCGGGTGGGCGCGGAAGGCCAGCTTGAGCACGGCGTCGGCGGCCTCGACGGCGACCACGAAGGCGCGGGACAGGCCGTCGCCCGGCACGACGCCGAGCACCTCCACCATCATCGAGCGCAGCCGGTCGGCCACGATCACGTTGTTCTCCAGGGCCTCGTCCAGCATCCGCTGGGTGCCGGGCAGGGCCGGGCCGCCGGGGGCGGCGAGCACCTCGCCGAAGTCCACCACCCCGAAGCCGGGCATGGTGCGCTTCATCCGGACGAACTCGTCGATGCCGAGGTCGACCGCACCGGCCCAGTCGGAAAGGCGTGCGTCCGCCAGCAGGGTCGCCATCCGGTCCAGGTACGCCTCCAGGTTCCGCAGCGCGAGCGCGCGGACCAGGCTCTGCTTGTCCGTGAAGAACTGGTAGAAGGTGCCGATCGGCACCCCGGCCCGGCGGGCGACCTCCTTGGTCGTCAGCGCCTCGTACCCCACCTCGTCGAGCAGCCCGGCGCACTCGTCCAGCATGCGCTCCACGCGCTCCTGGCTGCGGCGCTGGGCGGGCCGCCGGCGCAACGTTCCCCCTGTGGTCATGACGCCATTGTCTCCCGCCCACCGGACGGCTACGTTAACGCGAGTAACACTCATGATAACGGGAGACGGCATGTTCCTGTGGGGTACGGCGACGGCGTCCTACCAGATCGAGGGAGCCGTCGCGGAGGACGGCCGGGGCCCCTCCGTCTGGGACACCTTCTCCCATACGCCACACAAAACGCGTGACGGACACACCGGAGACGTGGCCTGCGACCACTATCACCGGTACGCCGAGGACGTCGCCCTGATGGCCGGCCTCGGGGTCGGCGCCTACCGGTTCTCGATCTCCTGGCCGCGAATCCTGCCGACCGGCCGGGGCCGGGTCAACCAGGCCGGGCTCGACTTCTACGACCGCCTCGTGGACGCGCTCCTCGAGAAGGGGATCACCCCGGTCCCGACGCTCTTCCACTGGGACCTGCCGCAGGCGCTGGAGGACGAGGGCGGCTGGCTCGACCGCGACACGTCCCGCTGTTTCGCCGACTACGCCGCCGTCGTGGCCGACCGGCTCGCCGACCGGGTCTCCATGTGGATCACGCTGAACGAGCCGTTCGTCCACATGGTGTACGGATACGCCCTCGGCATGCACGCCCCCGGCAGGGCGCTCATGCTCGGCGCGCTGCCCGTGGCCCACCACCAGCTGCTCGGCCACGGCCTGGCCACGCAGGCGCTGCGGGCGGCCGGAGCGCGCGACGTGCTCATCACGAACAACTGCACGCCCGTCTGGCCCGCCTCCGATTCCGAGCAGGACCTCGCCGCCGCCGAGGCGTACGACATCCTGCACAACCGGCTGTTCAACGACCCGGTCCTCACCGGCGCCTACCCCGACCTGTCGGCGTACGGCGTCGAGCTGCCCGTGAAGTCAGGCGACCTGGAGACGATCGCCCAGCCGCTCGACGGCCTGGGGGTCAACTACTACATGCCGACGCGGATCTCCGGCCCCGGCGGGGGCGACCTGCCGTTCGAGTTCGAGCCGATCACCGGTTATCCCGCGACGGCCTTCGGCTGGCCCGTCGTCCCCGGCGGCCTGCGCGAACTGCTCGGCTCCCTCACCGCCCGGTACGGCGACGCGCTCCCGCCCGTCTACGTCACCGAGAACGGCTGCTCGTACGACGGCCTGGACGACCAGGAGCGGATCGCCTATCTCGACGGCCACATCCGGGCGATGCGGGAGGCGGACGCGGACGTGCGCGGCTACTTCGTCTGGTCGCTGCTGGACAACTTCGAGTGGGCCGAGGGCTACCACCAGCGGTTCGGCCTGGTCCACGTCGACTTCGAGACCCAGAGGCGCACCCCGAAGGCGTCCTACCACTGGTTCGCGGACTACCTGAAGGATCAGAGCACCGACACGTGAACGTGGTCGTAGTGGTTGGCGGTGATCCCTCCGCGGTCGGACATCATCCGCCACCCGGCCCCGGTGCGCATGTCGTAGAAGCGCTGCTGCCAGATGATGTACATAATCCCGTACTGGCTCGCGTGCTGGATGCACCACTGGGCGAGGGCGTCGCCCCGCTCCTTGGCCACCGCGTCGGGCATGCGGCCGCCGCTGCTCATCATGAAGTCGCAGGCCCGGCCCTTGCCGTGCTCCCCCGGGTCGCCCGCCCGCAGGCAGCCGACGCTGAACGGCATCGGGAACTGCGACATGATCGCGTTGCGGACGGTGACCATGCGCTGGGTCAGGCCGCTGCCGGCGTCGGGGGTCTGGAAGCCGTACTTCGCCATCAGGGTCTCGATCTGGCGCCGCTTCGCCTTCAGCTCCTTGATGTGGCGCTGCAGCTTGTCGATCTCGCCGTCGGCGTCGCGGGCCGCCTTCCGCTGCTTGGCGACCAGCTCCCTGAGGCCGTTGAGCCGCTCCGACTTCGCGTCGCCCAGGTAGGCCAGCGTCGACAGCGAGCTCAGGTCGCCCGACACCGAGAAGAGCTGTGAGGCGTCCATGCCTCCGCTCATGTAGGAGGTCTGGGCGAACTGGGTGACCGCCCGCTGGGCCGCGAGCAGGTCCACCTTCAGCTTCCCGACCTTGGCGGACGCCTTCTTGGCGGCCAGTTCAGCGTCCTCCAAGCTGAGGATCTCACCGCGGTACTGCTTCTGCAGCGCGGCGGCCTCCTTCGTCAGCTTGGCCAGTTTGGCCTGCTGGCCGGGCTCGGCCGAGGCGGTGAACACGCCCGAGACAGAGGGTGCGGCGAGGAGAGCGGTGGTCACCACCGCCAGCCTGGCCCAGCGTCCCGACCGCACGTCGACCTCCACTCGGATTCGGTCCGAAACTATAGGAGACGATCTATATGTCTGCTACCGGAACAGGAGAAACTGTTGGGTTTAAAGCAGGCAATCGTCGGGTTCCGCGTTCTGTGATCGATTCGAGACTTACGCGTCGCCTTACTGCACTTGAACGCGGATTGACCCCGGCGGAGATTCGGGAGATCGCCACCCCTCACGAAGGGCTCATCGATGTCCCGACGAGTGATCGTCTCGACCCTGGCCACCGTGGCTCTCGGCGCGGCGCTCCTGGCGCCGGCCGCGCCGGCGCAGGCCGGCCAGGGCGACCCGCTCCCGCCTACGGACCAGATCGACCTCTACCAGCTCGACAGCGCGCCCGGAACCGCGGCCACGCTGAACCAGAAGGGCTTCGACGTCGTCCAGCAGCACCCCTCACGCGACAACACGGGTGACAAGGAGCACGTCGAGCTGACGGCGACCCCCGCCGACGTCAAGAAGCTCCAGATCCTCGGCTACCGGCCGCAACCGGTTCGCAACCCCCAGGGCCAGACACAGCTGCAGGCGGCCCGGGCGCAGGCGGCCGGCGGATACACCGTGTGGAGGTCCTACTCGGAGAAGGGCGGCATCGCCGACCAGCTCAGGGCCATCGCCGACGCCAACAAGGACGTCGCGAAGCTGGAGTCGATCGGTAAGACCGTCCAGGGCAAGGACATCCTCGCCCTCAAGCTGACCGCGCTGGCCCGGGTGCTGCCCGACGGCCTGAAGCCCGCCGTGCTCTACTCCGCCACCCAGCACGCCCGGGAGTGGATCGCGACCGAGGTCGACATGCGGCTGCTGAAGTATCTGGTGGCCAACAAGGGCAAGGCCGACGTCGCGAAGCTGCTGGCCACCACCGAGGTGTGGTTCGTGCCGGTGGCCAACCCCGACGGCTACGACTTCACCTTCACCGAGGGCAACCGGCTCTGGCGCAAGAACCTCCGCGACAACGACGGCGACGGCGCGATCACCGGCGTCGACGGGGTCGACCCCAACCGCAACTACCCCACCAAGTGGGGGTACGACGAGGAGGGCTCCTCCAGCGTCCTCAGCAGCGAGACCTACCGTGGCACCGCCCCGGCGTCGGAGCCCGAGACGAAGGCCATGGACGGCCTGCTCAGGCGGCTCCGCTTCAAGGCCCAGGTCAACTACCACTCGTACGGCCCGCTGCTGCTCTATCCGCAGGGGTGGCAGGTCCAGACGACGACCGCGGACGACCCCGTCTACCTGGCACTGACCGGGACCGACGAGAAGCCCGCGATCCCCGGCTTCGACCCCGGCGTCGGCGCCGAGCTCTACACCACCAACGGCGAGACCACCGACCACGCGCACAAGGCGTACGGCACGCTCGCCTGGACGCCGGAGCTGGAGGAGGGCTGCGACGGCTGCGGCTTCGTCTTCCCCGACGACGAGGCGCTGGTGCAGGCCGAGTTCGAAAAGCAGCTGCCGTTCGCGCTGGACGTCGCGAAGTCGGCGCCGAACCCGGCCGAGCCGGTCAGCCACCTCGGCAACACGGTCCCCGACTTCGTCGTCGACCCGTTCGACGTCGGCTACGGCACCGACCAGGTCGTGCAGGTCGACGCCAAGCGCAAACTCGGGCCCGTCCTCCTCAACTACCAGATCAACGGCGGGCGGACGAAGATCGCGCCGACGAGCGAGTGGAAGGGCGGCGAGCGGTACGGCGAAGGCTACGACACCTACTTCCACCAGCTCAGGGGCACGGTGAAGGGCGCCAAACCCGGTGACCGGGTGAAGGTGTGGTTCACCTCGCTCCTGAAGAAGAGCGACGACTTCACCTACCGGGTCTCCACGGACATCGGCGGGAAGGTCCTGGTCGTCGCGGCGGAGGACGTCACGGGGATCAGCCCCGCCCAGGGCGCGACCGAGGCGAAGTACGCCGCCGCCTACGTCACGGCGCTGACCGGGTCCGGCTACTCCTCCGACGTGTACGACGTGGACAAAAACGGCCGGAAGGCGCCCCACCCGCTCGGGGTCCTGAGCCACTACAAGGCGGTCATCTGGGAGACCGGCGACGACATCATCCCCCGCGCGGCCGGGCAGCCCGGCGGCACCGCCGCCAACCTGGCCGAGGAGCTGGAACTGGCGTTCCGCGACTACCTCAACGAGGGCGGCAAACTGCTCGTCACCGGCAAGTACGCGTTGTACGCCCAGAACGTTGACGGCGCCTACTGGTACGAGCCGGACTATCCGGCGCAACCCGAATGCACGACGCTGAGCAAGCCGCCGTGCCTGGCGCTCAGCAACGACTTCGTGCAGTACTACCTCGGCGCCTACACCTTCGTCGAGGGCGGCGGCCAGGACGCGGACGGCGCCACGGTGCCGCTGAAGGGCACGAGCGGCGCCTTCGCCGGGTTCCTCGGCACCCTCAACGGCGGCGACTCGCCCGGGAACCAGGACAACACCTCCGCGTTCGTCACGACCTCGTCGGTGCTGCCGGTCGGCCGGTTCCCGCAGTTCGCCAGTTCGGCCCCGCTGAAGTGGCAGTACGCCGGGGGGTCGCCCTTCGCGCCGCACACCGGCGCGTGGGACGTGCAGAGCGGCCAGGCCGACCAGTCGTACAAGCGGCTGACGAGGACGATCGACCTCACCGGTAAGACCAGCGGCGAGCTGTCGTTCTGGACGTCGTACAACACCGAGCCGGACTGGGACTTCCTGACCGTCGAGGCGCACACGGCCGGCCAGGACGACTGGACGACGCTCCCCGACGCCAACGGGCACACCTCGGACGAGCCCGGTGAGAGCTGCGCCAGCGGCTGGGCGGACCTCCACCCGTTCACCGCCCACTACCAGACGTACGACGGCGCCTCGTCGTGCACGGCGACCGGCACCACCGGCGCGTGGCACGCCGCCTCCGGCCCGTCGAACGGCTGGCAGCAGTGGACGATCGACCTGACGGCCTACGCCGGCAAGCAGGTCGAGGTGTCGATCTCCTACATCAGTGACTGGGGCACCCAGGGCCTCGGCGTCTGGCTGGACGACGCGACGGTCAAGGCCGACGGCGCGGTCGTCTCGCAGACCTCGTTCGAGGACGGCCTCGGCGGCTGGACCGTCGCGGGCCCGCCCCCGGGCTCGGCGGAGGCGCTGAACGACTGGACGCGCAGCGACCAGACGCTGGAGGACGGCGCGGGCGTCACCACGAAGGACACGGTCTATTTCGGCTTCGGCGCCGAGGGCGCCACGACCCAGGCCATGCGGACCGACCTGGTCCGCCGGTCGATGCGGCACCTGCTCGGGCCGGCCCTTCCGTAGGGCTCCCGCCGGAGAACCCGTGGCCCGGTCCTCGCCGTACGGCGGGGGCCGGGCCACGGTCGCGCTCGCACCGACACCGGCGTCGGCTCTTGCCAACACCGAGCAGAACATGATTCGGTCTCCGTGTGTGGTCAAGCGCGCGCCCGATCGGGAGGCAGGCATGCGGCAGCACGACACGCTGTTCGTCGGCGGCGACTGGGTGACCCCCGCGGGCACGGGCACGATCGAGGTGGTCTCCCCGCACACCGAGGAGGTCGTCGGCCGGGTCCCGGACGGCACCGCGGCCGACATGGACCGCGCGGTCGCGGCGGCCAGGGACGCCTTCGACAACGGGCCGTGGCCGCGGACGACGATGGCCGAGCGCGCGGCGGCGGTGGGACGGCTCGCGGAGATCTACGAGGCGCGCCAGGCCGAGATGGCCGAGCTGATCACGCTGGAGATGGGCGCCCCGATCACGTTCTCCCGGCTCGCCCAGACGCCGCAGCCCCTGGGCATGCTGAAGTACTTCGCCGGTCTCGGCGCCGCGTTCCCCGTCGAGGAGGAGCGGCCCGGCCTGTTCGGCCCGGTGACCGTCCGCCGTGAGCCGGTCGGCGTCGTCGCGGCCGTGGTCCCCTGGAACGTCCCCCAGTTCGTCACCATGAGCAAGCTCGCCCCGGCGCTCGTCGCGGGCTGCGCCGTCGTGCTCAAGCCCGCCCCCGAGACGCCCCTCGACGCCTACCTGCTCGCCGAGATGATCCACGACGCCGGGATCCCCGGCGGGGTCGTGAACATCGTCCCGGCCGGCCGCGAGGCGGGCGAGCACCTCGTCTCCCACCCGGGCGTCGACAAGGTCGCCTTCACCGGCTCGACCGCCGCCGGCCGCCGGATCGCCGCGATCTGCGGCGAGCGGCTCAAGCGGTGCACGCTGGAGCTGGGCGGCAAGTCGGCGGCCATCATCCTGGACGACTGCGACCTGTCCTCGGCGATGGGCATGCTGACGATGGCCACGCTGATGAACAACGGCCAGGCGTGCGTGGCGCAGACCCGCGTCCTCGCCTCCCGCGCCCGGTACGACGAGGTGGTGCAGGCCGTCGCCCACATGGTGACGAGCCAGCGGGTGGGCGACCCCGCCGACCCGGCCACCGGCATCGGCCCGCTCGTGGCCCGGCGGCAGCAGGAGCGGGTCGAGGGCTACATCAGGGCGGGCGTCGAGGAGGGCGCCAAGCCCGTCGTCGGCGGCCTCGACCGGCCGTACGACCGGGGCTGGTACGTCGCCCCCACCGTCTTCGCCGACGCCACCAACGACATGCGCATCGCCCGCGAGGAGATCTTCGGCCCGGTCCTCACAGTGATCCCGTACGAGGACGAGGCGGACGCGGTGCGGATCGCGAACGACAGCGACTACGGGCTGTCGGGCTCGGTCTGGACCGGCGACGCCGAGCACGGCATGGAGATCGCCCGCCGGGTGCGCACCGGCACGTACGGCGTCAACACGATGCACACGCTCGACCCCAACACGCCGTTCGGCGGGTTCAAGGCCAGCGGCCTCGGCCGCGAACTCGGCCCCGAGGGCCTGTCGGCCTACCTGGAGCACAAGTCCATCGCCCGCCTCGGCTAGGTCGTGTCTGACAAATCAAGCCCTGCTGCGCGTGGCCCAGCTCGCGACGGGCAGCATTTGTCAGACACTCCCTAGCGTCCCTCCGGCCCGGTGCGGCACGCATGCCGCACCGAGCCGGCAGACAACTCAGCGCGCCCCCGCGACGCTGTGTTTCCCGGCGCGCCCCTCAGGCTCGCTCGGTGTTTCCCGCTTCACCAACGGGTTGTGCGTACGTATAGACGACCCTTATGCGGATTTGGTTCGCGAAATCCAGTGACCAATTCTGCGGACCAGGTCGGGGGTGGCCGCGGCCTCGGCGTGGCCGTAGCCGGGCTCGATCCACAGCTCCTTCGGCTCCCCGGCGCTCTCGTAGAGCTGGTAGGCGTGTTCGACGGGGAAGAACGGGTCCCGGTCGCCGTGCACGATCAGCAGCGGCGTGGGGGCGATCATCGCCACCGCCTCGTGCGGCGGGAGCGGCACGGGGTCCCATCCCTCCACCGCGATCCTGGTCCGCTTGGCCAGCCGGACCGCCAGCCGCCCGTGCCAGCGCTCGATCGCCCAGTGGACCTGGCGCATGGGCTTGGTGCCCCGGTAGTACCAGCGGGCCGGGCCGCTCACCGCGACCACCGCGTCCACGCCCCGGTGCAGCGCGGCGTGCCGTACGGCGACGGCCGCGCCCATCGAGAAGCCGAGCGTGACGATGCGGCGGTAACCGATCGAGCGGGCGTGCTTGACCGCCGCGTCCATGTCGAGGACCTCCAGGTCGCCCACGGTCGACCGGCCGCCGGAGCGTCCGTGGCCCCGGAAGTCGAACGACACCACGCCGCCGAACCTCGACAGGACGTGCACGATGCGTCGGGTGTCCAGCCCTCTCCACGTGCCGGTGAACCCGTGCGCGACCACGACGCCGAGGTCGAGAGATCCGTTGGGCGTGTGCGCCGCGTCGATGCGGACACCGTCCGCGGTGCGCAGCATCGCTCCGTAAGCAGCAGCGAGAGCCATGCCTCCGACCTTATTTCCCCCATGTCACACGTCCCCCGCCAGGCGGCCGCCAGACCATGGAATGCGGGCCGCGGCGCAGGCGTTGAGATCGAGGGTCCCGGAGCCGTCGGCGCGTGGTGGCGATCGGGATCAACTAAACTGGTATGGCCGCGTCTTGCGGCTGCTGTGCGTCTCGCTTCGGTCCCGGGACGCGGACGACACCCCGACGAACCAGAGCGAGACTTCCCTATGCCTATGAACACCCGCGACGACCTGCGGAACATCGCGATCATCGCGCACGTCGACCACGGCAAGACCACGCTGGTCGACGCCATGCTCTGGCAGTCCGGCGCGTTCCGGGCCAACCAGGACGTGGACGAGCGCGTGATGGACTCCAACGACCTGGAGCGCGAGAAGGGCATCACCATTCTCGCCAAGAACACCGCCGTCAGGCACGGCGGCATGACGCTGAACATCATCGACACCCCCGGCCACGCCGACTTCGGCGGCGAGGTCGAGCGCGGGCTGTCGATGGTGGACGGCGTCGTGCTCCTGGTGGACGCCTCCGAGGGCCCGCTGCCCCAGACCCGCTTCGTGCTGCGCAAGGCGCTGTCGGCGAAGATGCCGGTCATCCTGTGCATCAACAAGGTCGACCGGCCGGACGCCCGGATCGCCGAGGTCGTCGACGAGGTGTACGAGCTGTTCATCGACCTCGACGCCACCGAGGAGCAGATCGACTTCCCGATCGTGTATGCCTCGGCCAAGGCCGGCCGGGCGTCGCTGGCGCGTCCCGCCGACGGCGGCATGCCCGACTCGGACGACCTCGAGCCGCTGTTCGAGACGATCAAGCGGACGATCCCGGCGCCGGTGTACGACCCCTCCGCGCCGCTCCAGGCGCACGTCACCAACCTCGACGCCTCCAGCTACCTGGGCCGGATCGCGCTGTGCCGCGTCCACCACGGCACCATCCGCAAGGGCCAGCAGGTCGCCTGGTGCCGCACCGACGGCACCGTCCAGCGCGTCAAGATCTCCGAGCTGCTGATGACCGAGGCGCTGGAGCGCAAGCCCGCCGAGGAGGCCGGGCCGGGCGACATCATCGCCATCGCCGGCATCCCGGACATCATGATCGGCGAGACCCTGGCCGACCCGGACGACCCGCGCCCGCTGCCGCTGATCACGGTCGACGAGCCGGCGATCTCCATGACGATCGGCACCAACACCAGCCCCCTGGTGGGCAAGGTCAAGGGCGCCAAGGTCACCGCCCGCCTGGTGAAGGACCGCCTCGACAAGGAACTGGTCGGCAATGTCTCGCTGCGCGTCCTGCCCACCGAGACCCCGGACGCGTGGGAGGTCCAGGGCCGCGGCGAGCTCGCCCTGGCGATCCTGGTGGAGCAGATGCGCCGCGAGGGCTATGAGCTGACCGTCGGCAAGCCGCAGGTCGTGACGAGGACGATCGACGGGAAGCTGCACGAGCCGGTCGAGCGCCTCACCGTCGACTGCCCCGAGGAGTACCTGGGCGCGGTCACCCAGCTCCTGGCCGTACGCAAGGGCCGCATGGAGCACATGACGAACCACGGCACCGGCTGGATCCGGATGGAGTTCGTGGTGCCGTCGCGCGGCCTGATCGGTTTCCGCACCGAGTTCCTCACCGAGACCCGGGGCACCGGCCTGGTCCACCACGTCTTCGACGGCTACGAGCCGTGGTTCGGCGAGCTGCGCACCCGCAACACCGGTTCGCTGGTCGCCGACCGGGCGGGCCAGGTCACCGCGTTCGCCATGATGAACCTGCAGGAGCGCGGCACCCTGTTCATCTCTCCCAGCACCGAGGTGTACGAGGGCATGATCGTGGGCGAGAACTCGCGCTCGGACGACATGGACGTGAACATCACCAAGGAGAAGAAGCTCACGAACATGCGCTCCTCCACCAGCGAGGAGACCGAGAAGCTGATCCCGCCGCGCGTGCTGTCGCTGGAGCAGGCCCTGGAGTTCATCCGCGACGACGAGTGCGTGGAGATCACCCCGCAGACCGTGCGCATCCGGAAGGTCGTCCTCGACTCCTCCAGCCGGGGCCGCGCCGCCGCCCGCGCCAAGCGAGCCAACTGACCTCGCCGTCTGATCACCCGGCCCGCGACGCCAAGAGCGGGTAAACGACGGGTACGGACGGCGTCGTTCCTCCTCCTCGGCTCGGCTCGCCGTGCTCTGCTGTCGGATGCGTCAAGCGTCTGAGGAGGACAGCGACCATGCCTCGCCCACCCCGTTTCGCCCCACCGCGTGTCGCCCTGGGTCTCCCGCTGGGACTCGCGCTGGTGCTCACGCTGCCCGGCGGCCTCGCCCTGGGACGGGCCGGCACGGCCGTCCCCCGGGCGTCCGCCGCTTCCGCGGCATCGTCACGCACCGGCGAGACGGCGGCCGCCGTCATCAGGGACGCCACCGGGCGCGTCCTGGGCAGCGTCCGGTTCGAGCGGTACGACCTGGAGAAGACCAGGGTCAGCGTCAGCGTGCGGGGGCTCGAGCCGGGGTTCCACGGCTTCCACGTCCACGCGGCGGGCGTGTGCGACCCGCGTGCCGTCGACCGGGCCACGGGCACGGCGTTCTCCAGCGCCGGGAGCCACCTCGGCCCGGGCACGCACGGTGCGGGGGCCGGGGACATGCCTCCGCTGCTGGCCGCGGACGACGGAACCGCCTCCGCCTCGTTCGTGACCGACCGGTTCACGGTCGAGGACCTCGCCGACGCCGATGGCAGCGCGGTCGTGGTGCACGCCGGGCCGGACAACTTCGCCCACATCCCGAAGAGGTACTTCCACCGCCCCGACTCCATGGGCGCCACCGGCCCTGACCTGACCACCCGCAAGACCGGCGACGCCGGCGCGCGGATCGGCTGCGGAGTGGTCAGGCCGCGCGCCTGACCCCGTATGCCACGTCAGCGGTTGGTGTACGTCTTCCCCGGTGCGGGGCTGCCGAGCAGTTCGGAGACGGTCACGTACGTGAAGCCCTTGCGGTCGAGTTCGTCGAGCAGGTGGGGCAGCGCCTGCACGGTCGTGGGATGGATGTCGTGCATGAGCACGATGTCGCCCGGCTTGGCCGCGGCGCTGCGCTGGGCGATCACCGTGGGGTTGCGGTTGAGCCAGTCGAGGGTGTCGACCGCCCACAGGATCTGTGCGAGCCCCTCCTGCTTCGACTCCTCCTCCACCGACTTGTTCGTCGCGCCGTACGGCGGGCGCATGAGCCGCATCCGCACGCCGGTGACCGCGCGTACGGCCTCCTGGGTCCGCTCCAGCTCGCGCCGCATGGCCTCGGTCGAGAGGCCGGACAGCGAGGCGTGGTCCCAGGAGTGGTTGCCGACCTCGTGCCCCTCGGAGGCCATGCGGCGGACGAAGTCCCGGGTCTCCCCCGTGATCATCTGGCCGAGCATGAAGAACGTGGCCCGGGCGTGATGCGCGGCGAGCAGGTCGAGCACGTGCCCGGTGTACTCGGCGGGCCCGTCGTCGAAGGTCAGCGCCACGCACCGGTGCTGCCGGCAGTCGACCTGCCGGGGCGGCGGCACCGCGGGCAGGCGCGGCCCGGGCGCTCCGCGCTGCGCCCCGGCGAGCCGCCAGCGCAGCAGGTCGGCGTCGAACCGCCGCACCGGCCCGAAACGGAAGTGTGGCGCGACGGCCCGCACCGCCTTGCGCTCGGTTCCCCGCAGCGGGGGCGCGGACCTGTTCTGGGCGCATCCGGCGAGCAGCGCCAACGACAGCAGCACGTATCCGATCCGCATCCGACCCCCCGGAGCAGGCGGGGGGCCACGAACGTCACGGATAGCCGCCGGCGGCTCCCCCCCGCAGAACTCTGTCCAGCTCCTCCCACCAGGGCGGCACGTCCACCTTCAGTTCGGCGTGTCTGCGAGCCACCCGGACGGCGCACCCTGCGGGATCCGTACCCAGGTGCCGGCACTTCACGGCACCCTCGCGCCAACGGTAAAAACCGTCACGGAACGTCACGACGAGGCCGATCCACACCGAGAGGGTAGCCTCGTCGCCGATCTCGTACGCGTCGGCCACCCCGAGCGCGGCGAGTTCCGCGCGAAGTTTTTCCACCGCGACCCGCGACTCACTCACCGGGCACCGCCCCCCGCCCACCAGACACGTACAAAAAGGGATGTACCCAAGCTTGAGGCGGCGCTTTCCGATTCATTCTGTAATCATCGGCCACGCAGCGTCACCGCGCAGCCCTTACTCGTGAGTCATGTGGCCCCGGCGCATCGCTCAGGGTGAGGGGTCTCTGGGTTCGGTGACGACCATCACGAACCGCAGCGGCGCGTCACCCTCGTTGGCGTACCGGTGCGGGCGGTCGGCGCTGAACACGACCGCGTCGCCGGTCCCGACGACGTGGCTCCGGCCGTACACCCCGAGGGTGAGCCGTCCCTCCAGCACGGTGAGCATCTCGCGGGTGCCCGCGGGGTGCGCGTCGCCGTCGTGGTGCTCGCCCGGCGCGAGACGCCAGTCCCACAGTTCGAGGATCGCGGGCGCGTCGGTCCCGACGAGCAGGCGGGCCGAGCCTCCCCCGGGCTGCTCGAACGTCACGACCTCCGACTCGTGCACGATCCGGACGACCGGCGTGTCGGCGACCTCCACCAGCCGGGCGAGGGTCACGCCGAGCGCGTCGGCGATGCGCGTGAGCGTGTTGACGCTGGGGTTGGTCCGGCCCTGCTCGATCTGCACGAGCATGCCGCGGCTCACGTTCGACCTGGCCGCGAGTTCGTCGAGGGTCATCCCCCGGTGGGCGCGCTGGCCGCGCACGTTCGCGGCGATGGCGGCGGTGATCGTCCCGGGCTCAGGCATGGGTCAACTATATTGGCCTAACATTGCAGTCCATTGCACTATCCGTGAAGTTTCCTTGGGGGTTGGTCGTGACGGCGATCACGCTCGCGACCGCATGCGCGGTGATCTTCGGTACGGCCGACTTCTTCGGCGGGCTCGCCACCAGACGCTCGAGGGTGCTGGCCGTCGTCGTGCTCTCGCAACTGGGCGGCATGCTGCTGGTCGTGGCCCTGCTCCCGATCCTGCCGGGGCATGCGAGCACGGCGGCGCTGCTCTGGGGAACGGCGTCGGGCGTCGCCGGGGCCTTCGGCATCGTGCTGTTCTACCGCGGCCTGGCCACCGGCATGATGTCCGTGGTCGCCCCCACCACCGCCACGACCGCCATGGCGGTCCCGGTGGTCTTCGGGCTGGTCACCGGCGACCGTCCGTCGCCCCTTGCGCTGGCCGGGGTCGCGCTCGGCCTCTTCGCCGTGCTGCTGGTCAGCCGCGAGCCGGGCGGCTGGGCCGGCCGCCCGAGGCTGGGCCCGGTCGTCGCCGCGCTGGTGTCGGGCGCGGGCTTCGGCGGGTTCTTCGTGCTGCTCAAGCTGGCTCCGGCCGACTCGGGGGCCTGGCCGCTGCTGGGGGCGAGGCTCGCGTCGATCACGCTCGTCGCCCTGCTCGCCCTCGCCACGCGCAGGGGCCTGCGCCCGGCGCCGGGCTCCCTGCGGGTGACGGTCGTGGCCGGCGTGCTCGACATGGCCGCCAACGTGCTGTATCTCTTCGCGGCGCAGCGGGGGATGCTCACCCTGGTGGCGGTCCTGGTGTCGCTCTATCCGGCGAGCACGCTGCTGCTGGCGAGGTACGTACTGGGCGAGCGGCTGAGCCCCGTGCAGATCACCGGCGTCGGCTTCGCGCTCGGCGCGATCGCCCTCATCGCCGCCGCCTGAACCACCCCGCCGGGGGGCCGGGCTCAGGTGGCACAGCCCGGCTCGAAGAGCCCGGGCTCAGGCAGCGCAGCCCGGCTCGAAGAGCCCGGGCTCAGGCGGCGCAGGCGGGTTCGGGGACCCGGACGACGCCCTCCTCGCGGGCGTAGCCCTCAAGCATTCCGCGCAGCTGCCGGCGGCCGCGGTGCAGGCGGGACATGACGGTGCCGATCGGGGTGCCCATCCGGTCGGCGATCTCCTTGTAGGCGAACCCCTCGACGTCGGCCAGGTAGACCGCGACCCGGAACTCCTCCGGCAGGGCGCGCAGGGCGTTCATCACGACACTGTCGGGGATCAGGTCGAGCGCCTCGGTCTCGGCGGAGCGCAGGCCGGTCGACATGTGCGACTCCGCCGCGGCGAGCTGCCAGTCCTCGATCTCCTCGGCGGCCGACAGCTTGGGCGACCGCTGCCTCTTCCGGTAGTCGTTGATGAAGTTGTTGGTCAGGATCCTGTGCAGCCACGCCTTGAGGTTCGTGCCCTCGCGGAACTGGTGGTAGGAGGTGTAGGCCTTGGCGACCGTCTCCTGGACCAGGTCCTCCGCGTCGGCGGGGTTGCGCGTCAGGCGCATGGCGGAGGCGTAGAGCTGGCTCGTCACCGGCACGACCTCACGCTCGAACCATGTCTGCCGCTGCTCGTCGGTCGAGATCATCTCTTCCCCCTACGGAACTTATCCCCCGTTACCCGTCCGGCCCGAACACATGCGAGGACGACCGTTCATTGTTCTGCCAAGGACATCGTGCCGGTCGGGGCCTAAGCACGCCGTTAGCTCGTCCGGAGCGGTCATTCCTCGTCCCTCAGCCCATCGCTCAGCGCCGTCGCTTCCGGGGGCCGGTCCCACGCGGCCAGGTCACGCGCAAGCCGAACAAGTCTCATTAGCGTAACACTGAAGGCTCAATCCGGCGTAAAATGTGGCGGACTTCACTGGCTACAGTGGCGCCATGAACCACCTGGACCGGCATGACGCCGCGACACGGGCATGGGTGGCCGACGCCATCCAGGCCGTCGAGGCCGACGCCAACCGAAGCTGTGACACTCATCTCCACGCCTTCCCGCTCCCCTCGCACTGGGGTGTCGACCTCTATCTAAAAGACGAGTCGGTGCACCCCACCGGTTCACTCAAGCACCGTCTCGCCCGGTCCCTCTTTCTGTACGGCCTCGCCAACGGCTGGATCGGCCCCAGCACGACGATCATCGAGGCGTCCAGCGGGTCGACCGCCGTGAGCGAGGCGTACTTCGCCCGCCTGCTCGGCCTGCCGTTCATCGCGGTGATCCCGGCGGGCACGTCCCCGGAGAAGCGGGAGATCATCGAGTTCTACGGCGGCAAGTGTCACCTCGTGGACGACCCCAGGGCCATCTACGACGAATCGCACCGCCTGGCCGCCGAGACCGGCGGCCACTACATGGACCAGTTCACCTACGCCGAACGGGCGACGGACTGGCGGGGCAACAACAACATCGCCGAGAGCATCTTCCAGCAGATGGCCCTGGAGCGGCACCCGGAGCCGGCCTGGATCGTGGTCGGCGCGGGGACCGGCGGGACCTCGGCGACGATCGGCCGCTACATCCGCTACCGCCGCCACCAGACCCGGCTGTGCGTGGCCGACCCGGAGGGCTCGGCGTTCTACCCGTCCTGGGTCTCCGGCGAGGAGCGCGACGGCGCCGGATCGCGGATCGAGGGGATCGGCCGGCCGAGGGTCGAGCCGTCGTTCCTGCCGACGGTCATCGACCGGATGTGCCAGGTCCCGGACGCCCTGTCGATCGCGGCCATGCACTGGGTCAGGGAGGTCACCCGCCGGGAGGTCGGCGGCTCGACCGGCACCAACATCGCGGCGGCCGTACGGATCATCGGGGAGATGCGCGAACGCGGCGAGCGGGGCAGCGTGGTCACCCTGATCTGCGACGGCGCGGAGCGTTATCGCGACACCTATGGAAGCCCGCGCTGGCTCGCCGGGCAGGGCATCGACATCGGGCCGCACCTCACCGGTCTGCGTGCGTTCCTCGCGAGCTGACCCGCGCCCGGCTCGCTGACGCTCCTCACCCGGATGCGGGCTCGAGGACGGCGTCGCGCAGCGGGGACCGGGACACGGCCACCGACAGCAGCAGCCAGCTCACGCCCACGAAGGCCAGGATCACGTACGTGTCGTGCAGCGCGTGCTCCAGCACGCCGGTCACGATCGACGCGAGGGGAATGGAGGCGAACCCGAGCATCCGGGTGGTGGCGAGGACCCGGCCGAGCAGCCGCTCGGGGACGAGCCGCTGGCGGAGCGTGAGCGCGGACACCCCCACCACACCGGCCGCGGCGAACTGCGCCAGCCAGGCCGCCCCGATCGCCACCGGGCCACGCGCCGGGACCAGGCAGAGCACCGCGAGGCCGCCCACGGCCATCGCCGCCGTCAGGAGCGTGCCCGGCGGGTGGCGCCTGAGCAGGCGGCCGGCCGCCGCGGCGCCGAGGACCGCGCCCATCCCCTGCATCGCGTACACCACACCGATCTGCGCCGGCGTGAACCGGTGATATTCGGTGAGGTAGAAGACGAGGTCGGCCAGGGCCAGCCAGATCGTGAAGTTGCCCGCCATGGCCAGCAGAGCACTGGACAGGACGATCCGGTTCTCCCCGAACAGGTAGCGCAGTCCCTCCCGGATGTCACCGAATACCGACTTGCGGGCGGCGGCGCGGCCGGGGCGCGCGGCCGTGCGCCCGATGAACAGGATCAGCAGCGCCGACACGAAGAACGTGCCCGCGTCCAGGAAGATCGCCGTCTCGTAGCCCAGCGCCATCACGACGGTCGCGCCGATCAGGGGGCCCACCGTGCCGAGCGTGTAGTCGCCCATGTGGACGCGCGCGTTGGCCGTCGCCAGGCGCCGCGGCGGCACCAGCGTCGGCAGGATGCTCTGGAACGCCGGTTGGTAGAGCGGCTCGGCGCACGCCAGCAGGAAGGTGAGCGCGAAGACCAGCCAGACCGGCCGCGCTCCCGCCATCACGAACAGGGCCAGCGCGCAGGCGACCACCCCGGCGGCCAGGTCACCCGCGACCAGCACCCGCCGGTGGTCGAACCGGTCGGCGATCACACCTCCGAACATCGCGAGCAGCAGATAGGGCAGGTACTCCAGCGCGTACAGCGCGCCCGTGGCCAAGGCGGAGCCCGTCAGGTGCAGCACCAGCAGAGGAAGGGTCAGCCGGTACATCCAGTTGCCGACGGACGAGGTGAGATAGGCGCCCAGCAGCAGCCAGTACCGGTGGGTGGGATAGGCGGCCAAGGCCTCGCCCGGCACCGTGTCGTCAGGCATCTTCCAGAGCCTGCCGCACGTCCGCGTCGTCCGGCGCCAGGTCCGCCGCCCGGAGGAGGTCGGCCTTGGCCGGTTCCCGCCTGCCCAGGGCGCGCAGTGCGACGGCCCGGTTGTACAGCAGCGCGGCGTCCTCGCCGAGTTCGAGCGCCCGGGTCAGGTCGGCCACGGCACCTTCGGGGTCTCCGGTCTCGAAGGCGAGGGCACCCCGGGCGGCCCACGCCGACGCCAGCGCGGGGTCCCGGTCCAGCGCGGCGTCGAGCGCCTTGCGCGCCTCGGCGTGCCTGCCCTCCGCCGCCTCCACCTGACCCAGCACGCACAGCAGATGGGCGTTTCCCGGATCCAGCGCCAGGCCCAGCTCCACGTCCTCCCTGGCCCTGCCGTACTCCCCGGCGGCGGTGAGCAGTCCCGCCCGGTTGACGTAGGCGAGTGCGAATCCGGGGTCCAGCTCCAGGGCGTGGTCCAGGTCGGCCAGCGCCCCCTCATGGTCCCCCTCGGCGAACCGGATCTCCGCCCGGTTGTAGTACGGCTCGGGGAAGGGCGGGCTCACCCGCATCGCGGTCTCGTAGTCGGCCGCCGCCTCGTCGTGCCTGCCGAGGCGGCACAGCAGGTTGCCGCGGTCGACGTAGTAGTCGGGATACTCCGGGTCGGCCTCGACCGCCGCCGTCAGGTCGGCCAGCGCCTCGTGCGGCCGCCCCAGCAGCACGCTCAACTGGGCCCGGTTGGCCCGCAGGACCAGCCGGTGGATGGGGTGCTCGCCGGGGTCCAGGTCGCGTTCCGCCAGCTCGATCGCCGCCTCGACGAGCCGGTACGCCTCGGTGAGCCGGCCGTGGCGGCTCACCACGAGCGCCTTGCCGTTGAGGTCGAAGCCCAGGTGGAAGGCGCGCAGCCGGCGGTCGGGCAGCAGAGAGGTGAGCGCCACCGCCTCGTTGATCCAGGCCAGCGCCTCGTCGGCGTCCCGCCGGGCCGGGTCGTGGTGACGGACCAGCAGCATCGCGGTGGCGTAGGCCGCGGTCGCCCGGTCCTTCGGGTCGACGATCTCCCTACGGGCCAGATCGAACAGCGCGCGGGCCGCCTCCTCCCGCTCGGTGGCGCCGAGCGCGGACGCGGTGCCGTGCAGGATCCGCCACCACACCTCGGGGTCGGCCTCCCGCTCGATGATCCGCAACGCCCGCTCGCCCAGCTCGGCGGCGGCGTGGTGGAAGCCTTCGGTCAGGCACCGGTCCACCGCGAAGGCGAACGCGTCGATCACCGCCCGTGGGTCGCCCCCCTGCTCCAGGTGACAGCGCTCGCGGTGGTAGGGGATCGCACCGAGCCGCGGCGCGACGAGCCCGGTCGCGGCCAGCGCGTCGGCCCTCTCCCGGTGCCTGCGGGCCCGTTCTCCGGGACTCGCCCGCTCGTACGGCTCGCGCACCGAGGGCGCGTCGCAGGTGCCGTCGAGCTCGACATAGTCCCCCTCGGCGTTCCCCTCGGTGACGTGGTCCCTCCTGGTGACCCGTCGCTCGGCGTACCGTTCGAGGGCGGCGGCCAGTTCGGGATCGGGATCGGCCGCGCAGACGACGAGCGTGAGCAGGGCGGGGTCGAGGCGGCGGAGCAGGACGGTGAGAAGCTCGCGGTCGGTGTGGTCGGCGTGGTCCACCTGTTCCACGACGAGCGCGCGCGGCCCCCGCGCCGGGTAGTCGCGGAGGAACTCGGCCAGGCCGTTGGCGATGCGCAGCGTGCGCCGGGGCGCGGGCACCAGGATGCGCTGGCTCCTGGGCAGAGCGGCGGCGATCGACTGCCGCCGGGCCGGGACCACATCGCACAGGTCGGGGGCGGCCGCACGGATCTCGATGTCGTGCGCGGACACCAGGTCGGGCCGGTGCTCCAGGGCCCGCGGCACCAGCGCGTGCAGCAGTGCGCCCGCCGCGGTGTACGGCCCGCACCGCCGCCGGTGCGCGTCGATCGGAGGCAGCAGCGGCTCCGGGACCGGCTCCCCCGTCCAGTGTGTCGCCCTGATCCACAGATGGCGCACGCGATCGGCCTCCCCGTGATCGGCGCCGGAAGATCCCCGCAGACAGAGAACGGAGCCGGCGCCCCGGGTCGAACCCCTCGGACGCCGGCTCCGTGATCGATCAGGTCAGGTGCCGGGGACTGGCGGCGGCGGACAGCTTGGCCGTGCCAGGCTTGTGGACGATGATCTTCTTCATGGTGCCCCCTTCGACCATTGTTCGAATGAGGGATATATCAACACGAACGAGACCGGCCAACAAGGCTTGATCGGGAAATGCCCATAGTCGGATAGCGCCTCAGTCGCCGATCAGGGCGTCCACGAAGACCTCGGGGTCGAACGGCGCGAGGTCGTCCGGGCCCTCGCCGAGGCCGACGAGCTTCACCGGCACGCCCAGCTCACGCTGGACCGAGATCACGATGCCGCCCTTGGCCGTGCCGTCCAGCTTGGTCAGGGCGATGCCGGTCACGTTGACCACCTCGGCGAAGACCTGGGCCTGGCGCATGCCGTTCTGGCCGGTGGTCGCGTCGAGGACGAGCAGCACCTCGTCCACCGTCGCCTTCTTCTCGATGACCCGCTTGACCTTGCCCAGCTCGTCCATGAGGCCGGTCTTGGTGTGCAGCCGTCCCGCCGTGTCGATGATCACGGTGTCGGCCTTGTCCTCGATGCCCTTGGCCACGGCGTCGAACGCCACGGACGCCGGGTCGCCGCCCTCGGGGCCGCGTACGACGCCCGCGCCGACCCGGTCGCCCCACGTCTGGAGCTGGTCGGTCGCGGCGGCCCGGAACGTGTCGGCGGCGCCGAGCACGACCTTCCCGCCGTCGCCGACCAGCACCCGGGCGAGCTTGCCCGAGGTGGTGGTCTTGCCGGTGCCGTTGACGCCGACGACGAGCACGACGGCGGGCCGCTCACCGTGGGGCCGGGTGTGGAGGGTGCGGTCGAGGTCCGGCGCGACCTGCGTGAGCAGTTCCTCGCGCAGCAGCCTGCGCACCTCGTCCGGGGTGCGGCTGCCGAGCACCTTCACCTTCGTCCGGAGTTCCTCCACCATCGCGCGGGTGGGCGCGACGCCGACGTCGGCGGTGATCAGAGTCTCCTCGATCTCGTCCCAGACGTCGTCGTCGAGCCGGTCCCGCGACAGCAGTTCGAGCAGTCCACGGCCGAGGACGTTCTGCGAGCGGGCCAGGCGGCTGCGCAGCCGGATCATCCGTCCCGCCGAGGGCGGCGGGACCTCGATCTCCGGAGCCTTGATCAGCTCCTCGATGGGGGGAGGCGGCAGCGTGGTCGTCGTGCCGCCGTCCTCCTCGCCCAGCCCTCCCTTGAGCGGCTCCTCGACGACGGGAGCCTTCGGCTCGGGCGGGGCCGGCGGCGCGGGCGGCAGGTCCTTCGCCTTCGGCCGGAACAGCAGCCACAGGCCACCCACCGCCAGTATGGCGACGATGGCCACGATCACGATGATGCCGAGGTAACCGTCCACACCATGCAGTTTCCCAGACAACCGGCAGTGCTCGGTCGCGCGGACCCGCCCGTCGCGCGCCTCCGCCGCGCCACGGCCCCGGGTTCACGCCGCAGTCCGGGACCTGGTTGCTACACCTTCTCCCGCAGGCGCTGGCTCACGACCTGGGTGACGCCGTCGCCGCGCATCGACACACCGTAGAGCGCGTCGGCGATCTCCATCGTGCGCTTCTGGTGGGTGATCACGATGAGCTGTGAGGCTTGTCTCAGTTCCTCGAAGAGAGTCAGCAGCCGCTGGGTGTTGGTGTCGTCGAGGGCCGCTTCGACCTCGTCCATCACGTAGAACGGCGACGGGCGGGCCTTGAAGATCGAGATCAGGAACGCCACCGCCGTCAGCGACCGCTCGCCGCCGGACAGCAACGACAGCCGCTTGACCTTCTTGCCGGGCGGCCGGGCCTCGACCTCGACCCCGGTGGTCAGCATGTCGGAGGGGTCGGTGAGCAGCAGCCGGCCCTCCCCGCCGGGGAAGACCCGGCCGAAGATCTGCTCGAACTCGCGCGCCACGTCCTCGTACGCCGCCGCGAAGACCTGCTCGACCCGGTCGTCGACCTCCTTGACCACCAGCAGCAGGTCGCGCCGGGTCTTCTTGAGGTCCTCCAGCTGGGAGGTGAGGAAGGCGTGCCGTTCCTCCAGCGCGGCGAACTCCTCCAGCGCCAGCGGGTTGACCTTGCCGAGCTGGGTCATCTGCCGCTCGGCCGTCCTCGCCCGTTTCTCCTGCTCCTCCCGCACGTACGGCACGGGCGGCTCGCCCGGCACCGGCGCCGTGGGGCCGTACTCGGCGAGGAGGGGTTCCAGCTCGATGCCGTACTCCTCCAGGGCCCGCTGCTCCATCTGCTCCAGGCGCAGCCGCCGCTCCGTCCTCGCCATCTCGCTGCCGTGGACCCGGTTGACCAGGGCGTCCAGCTCGGAGCCGAGCTCGCGGACACGCAGGCGCACCTGCTTGAGCTCGGCGTCGATCTGCCCGCGGGCCCGCTCGGCCTCGTCGCGCTCCTCGGCGGCCCGCGCGAGTGAGCCCTCCAGGGCGGTCAGCGCGGTGCGGGCGCCCTCGGCGACCGCGGCGGCGATCTCGGCCTGCCTGCGCCGGCGTTCCCGGTCGGCCGCGGCCCGCGCGCGGTCCTGCCGCTCCCGCTGGGCCGCGCGGAGCAGGGCGTCGGCACGGCCCGCGATGCCCCGCGCCCGCTCCTCCGCCGTACGGACGGTCAGCCGGGCCTCCATCTCGGCCTGGCGGGTGACGCCGCAGACGGCGGCGAGATCGTCGCGGGTGTCGGTGGTCGGCTCCGCCTCCAGCTCGGCGGCGTACTCCGCCTCGGCGAGCTGTTCCTCCAGCTCCACCACCACGGCCTGGGCCTGTTCGCGGGCCTCTTCCGCGTCGCGCACCGACCCGCCCAGCCGCGCCGCCTCGTCCTGGGCGGCCTTGACGGCGGCCTCCAGCCGGGCGAGCTGCTTGGCCGCCGCCGCGGCCTTCTGGTCGGCCTCCCGCTGCCTGCCGCGCAGCCGGTCGAGCACCGCCTGCGCCGCGTTCAGCCGGTTCTGGGCGTCGTTGACGCCGCTCTGGGCGGCGCTCACACCGCTCTGCGCCTCGGCCACCCGCGCCTGGGCCTCCTCCAGCGCGAGCTGGCACTCCCGCTCGGCGGCCACGGCCTCCGCGAGCGCCTCGGCGTGCCGCTCGGCCCCGGCCCTGGCGGTGGCCAGGTCGGCGGCGGCCTCGTCGAGGGCGGTCCGCATCTGCAGCAGCGAGGACCCGCCGCCGGAGCCGCCGTGCGCCGCGTGGACCCCGAGCAGGTCGCCCGACGTGGTGACGGCCCGCAGGTCCGGATGGGAGTCCACGACCTTGCGCGCGGCCGGCAGGTCGGGCACCACGACCACGTCGGACAGCAGCGCCTCCACCGCCGGGCGCAGCTCGTCCGGCACGGCCACCAGGTCGGCCGCCCACTCCGCGCCCGCGACGGGCGGCTCCGGCCGGTCGTATGTCTCGTGCCGGTCGGCCGCGACGAGCAGGGCGGCGCGTCCGGCGCCGGTCTCGCGCAGGTGCTCCACGGCCGCCACGGCCGCGGTGAGCGAGGCGACGGCCACGCCGTCCACGGCCAGCACGGCCGCGACGGCGGCCTCAGCCCCGGGCCGTACGGCCAGCAGCGTGGCGACGGGGCCGAGCATCCCGGGCAGGCCCGCCCCGAGCAGCGCGGCGGCCCCGTCGGCGCCTCCGGCGAGGCTCATCTCCAGGGCCTCGCACCGCGCCTGCAGGGCGGCGACGGCACGCTGCGACTCGGAGTCGGCGGCGCGGGCGGCGCCGACGGCGGCCTTCGCGGCGGCCAGCGCGGCGACGGGCGCGGACAGGGCGGCCCGCTCCCGCTCCACCACAGCCCCGGCCTGCTCCGCGACGGCCCTGGCCTCCTCCACCGCGGCGCGGGCGAGGCCGACGCCCTCCTGCGCGGTCTCCAGCTCGGCGGCGAGCTCGGGGTCGGCCGGTGGCTCGTCGAGCGCGCCCGTGTCCAGCTCGTCCTGGGCCCGCTCGGCGCGGCGGGTGGCGTCCTCGACGGCCTTGGTGAGCCGGCCGATCTCGTCCCCGGCGGCCCTGGCCCGGCTCCTGGCCGACTCGACCTGGCCGCGCAGCCGGGCGAGCGCCTCCCTGCGGTCGGCCGCGGCGCGGGCGGCGACCGAAAGGCGCCGTTCCTCGGCGGCGAGGGCCTCCTCGGCCTCGGCGCGGACCTCGACGGCGGCGGCGAGCCGCTCGCGCGCCTCGTCCAGCTCGGCGGCCAGCACCCGCTCCTGCTCGCGCACCTCGGCGGCCTCGCGCTCCAGGTCCTCCGGATCGCGCCCGCGCCGTTCGACGGACGCGGCGTCGGCGGCGTGCCGCCTGCGCTCGGCCGCCAGGCTCTCCACGCCGCGCAGCCGCTCCCGCAGGGCCGAGAGGTGGTAGAAGGTCTCCTGGGCCGCCTTCAGCCGCGGCTGGGCCTCGTTCTCCGCGGCCTCCAGCTCGGTCTCCCGCCGCTGCCCCTCGGCCAGCTCGGCCTCCACCCGGGCCCGCCTGGCCTGTACGGCCGCCTCGTCGGCCTCCTCGCGCTGCAGGGTGTCGCGGAGGGTCACGACGTCGTCGGCGAGCAGGCGCAGCCGCGCGTCGCGCAGGTCGGCCTGGATCACGGCCGCCTTCCTCGCGATCTCGGCCTGCCGGCCGAGCGGCTTGAGCTGGCGGCGCAGCTCGGCCACGAGGTCCTGGACGCGGGTGAGGTTGGCCTGCATCGCGTCGAGCTTGCGGAGCGCCTTCTCCTTGCGCTTGCGGTGCTTGAGCACGCCGGCGGCCTCTTCGATGAACGCCCTGCGCTCCTCGGGCCCGGCGTGCAGCACCTGGTCGAGCTGGCCCTGGCCGACGATGACGTGCATCTCCCGGCCGATGCCGGAGTCGGAGAGCAGCTCCTGGATGTCGAGCAGGCGGCAGGTGTCGCCGTTGATGGCGTACTCGCTCTGGCCCGACCGGAACATCAGCCGGCTGATCGTGACCTCGGTGTAGTCGATCGGCAGCGCACCGTCACCGTTGTCGATCGTCAGGGTGACCTCGGCGCGGCCGAGGGGCGGGCGGCTGGAGGTGCCCGCGAAGATGACGTCCTCCATCTTGCCGCCGCGCAGCGACTTGGCGCTGTGCTCGCCCATCACCCAGGCGAGGGCGTCGACGACGTTGGACTTGCCGGAGCCGTTGGGGCCGACGACCGCCGTGATGCCGGGCTCGAAACGGAGGGTGGTGGCCGAGGCGAACGACTTGAAGCCGCGTAAGGTGAGCGTCTTCAGGTACACGTCCGCCCCCCTCGGTGCCGCCCGTCGGCTGGGGGGAAAGACTACAGGTCCCGGCGCCGGAGTACGCGGAATAGACGCCGCTCGACGTCCGGCCTCCCGGGGAGGCAATTCCCGTGGGACAGTCCCGGAAATGGCAAGGGACGCCTTTGCGGGGCGTCCCTACAATCCTTTTCCCGTTCCGCCGGTCCCCTAGGTGAGAGCCGGCTCGCGATCCTGCAGCCGGACCAGGGCCTCATCACGAGTTTGCGCTTCGAGCGCGTCGTTCTGGGCCTGGAGCCGGTTGAGTTCTGCCTCGAGGTCGCGGATGCGCTGCTGGAGGCGACGCATTTCCGAGATCATTCGAGGATCAGGACCGCCGACGTGGCCGAGTAGAGCCTTCGCCATAGTAAAGGGTCCTCCACGCTGAGTGACCAGACTGGTTCGCGCACTTCATGCCGCGGGAGGGGTGCGCGTGGTTCCTCTCAAGAGTCGCACCGGCATTGGAGACGGTCAAGTTGAACGCTCCGCACGATGAAGCCGGTGGGCACTCTCGCTAGGTAAATATACCGGATTTACGGGGTTTGAGGGAAGCCCTACCTCTCGACAAACCCGGCGATACTCCGCTTCGCTTCGCTCCAGCGCTCGACCACCCCCTCGACGTGGCCGGGCGTGTCACCGGTGCGTAACAGGTCCAGGAGCTTGTCGCACGACTCCCTGGGACCTTCGGCGACGACCTCGACCCTTCCGTCGGCCAGGTTCGCGGCCCACCCGACCAGCCCGAGTTCCAGCGCGCGGGCGCGGGTCCACCAGCGGAACCCCACACCCTGCACCCGTCCCCGGACCCATGCCGTCAACCGAATCACGAATACAAGTATCCAGATCGGCTCCGGCCGCGATCGCCGGGGGTCGGGCTAGGGGCGGGCGTTCCTCGGGCGGGGCTGGCACTTCGGGCAGCTGTAGGAGGAGCGGTTCATGAACGCCTCCCGCCTGACCGGCGTGCCGCAGCGGCGGCAGGGCTCGTCGCGCCTGCCGTAGACGGCGAGCGACCGGTCGAAGTAGCCGCTCTCGCCGTTCACGTTGACGTACAGGCTGTCGAAGGACGTGCCGCCCTCGCCGAGGGCCTCGGTCATGACGGCCCGGGCCGCCGCGAGCAACTCGAAGATCTTCGGCCGGCTCAGCGTCTCGGTCGGGCGCGCCCAGTGCAGCCGCGCCCGCCACAACGCCTCGTCCGCGTAGATGTTGCCGACCCCGCTGATCAGCGACTGGTCGAGCAGCGCCCGCTTGATCCCCGTACGGCGCAGCCGCAGCCGGACGGCGAACTCGGCGTCGTCGAAGGCGTCCTCCAGCGGGTCGGCGGCGATGTGCGCGACCGGCTCGGGCACCGCCCGGCCCCGGCCGGCGGTCATCGGGGCGACCAGCAGGTGCCCGAAGGTGCGCTGGTCGACGAAACGTAACTCCAGGCCGCCGTCGGCGAAGCCCATGCGCACCCGCAGGTGCTTCTCGATCGGCGCCATCGGGTCCACGACGAGAAGCTGGCCGCTCATGCCGAGGTGGGCGAGCAGCGCCTCCCCCGCCTCCTCGGTCTCCGTAGGAGGGCCGTCGAGCAGGGGCAGCCACAGGTACTTGCCCCTGCGCTCCGCCGAGGCGAGGGTGCGGCCCTTGAGCTGGGCGGCGAGATCGCCGGGGTTGCGGCGGACCGCGCGGGGATTGAGCACCTCGGCCGCGGCGACCGTACGGCCGGCGACCCAGCGCTCCAGGCCCCGGCGTACGACCTCGACCTCGGGCAGTTCGGGCATGTTCCCTCCCCGGGCGGGGTCAGGCGCGGACGGGCCCGGCGCCCTCGCGGGCGTCGCGCAGCGCGCGGATCGCGGTCCAGGCCGCCTCGGCCGCCTGCTGCTCGGCCTCCTTCTTGCTGCGACCGGCGCCCTTGCCGTACTCCTTGCCGCCCACGCGCACGACGGCCGAGAAGGACTTGGCGTGGTCGGGCCCGCTCTCGTCGACGTGATACTCCGGCACGCCGAGCATCTCGGCGGCGGTGAGCTCCTGCAGGGAGGTCTTCCAGTCGAGTCCGGCGCCGAGTGACGCCGACCGCGTGATGAGCGGGTCGAACAGCAGGTGGACGACGCGGAACGCCTCGTCCAGGCCCTTGTCGACGTACACGGTGCCGATCAGGGCCTCCAGCGTGTCGGCCAGGATGGACGACTTGTCCCGTCCGCCGGTGCCCTCCTCGCCGCGGCCGAGCCGCAGGTACTTGCCGAGGTCGAGCGCCCTGGCGACGTCCGCGAGCGCCCGCATGTTGACCACGGCGGCGCGCAGCTTCGCGAGCTGGCCCTCCGGCAGGTCCGGGTGGTTGCGGAACAGCGTGTCCGTCACCACCAGGCCCAGCACCGAGTCACCCAGGAACTCCAGGCGCTCGTTGGTCGGCAGGCCGCCGTTCTCGTACGCGTACGAGCGGTGCGTCAGCGCCCGCTCCAGGATTCCGGTGCTGAGCCGGACGTCCAGCACCTGGTGAAGCTCGTCTCTGGCGATCTCGACGGGCACGGGTTTCGCCGATGGTGCGGCCATGGAATCCTCCCAATTCCTCCGCGGGACAAAGCCGTGCGCGGGAGGCAGGTGGATCCGCCGATGGCCCGAAGGCGTGGTGGACGCCGGTCCGCCGGGAGCCGATGGCCCCGGCGTCCACCACGGCCGCGGGCGTGCATGCCGGTGCGTGTCTACCGTCCTACCGCCGCACGTTCCTGAAAGCACGGTAACGCCGGCCGGGTCCTGTTGACGATCCGGCCGGCGTCCCGATTTCCACGCGCGGCCCGGAGACTTGGTCTCCGGGTCGCACTCGCGGCAGCTTGCGCGCGATCAGGCCGACGGCTCGACGACCTGACGGCGGTTGTAGGTGCCGCAGGTCGGGCACGCCACGTGCGGGCGCTTGGGCGAGCGGCACTGCGGGCAGCTCACGAGCGCGACTGCCGCCGCCTTCCACTGGGACCTGCGGGCGCGGGTGTTGGCCCGCGACATTCTCCGCTTGGGGACGGCCACGTCAACCCTCCTGATCGTCTTTCTGTTCCTCAACCAAACCCTGCAGCGCCGCCCAGCGGGGGTCGACCGTCTCGTGCCGGTGGTCCGGGCCGGCCTCCGCCAGCCTGACTCCGCACTCCGCGCAGAGACCGGGGCAGTCTTCACCGCACACCGGGCTCAGCGGCAGTGCGAGCACCACCGCGTCACGGAATACCGGCTCGAGATCGAGCAGTTCGCCGTCGAGGAGCAGATCGTCCTCTCCGGCGTCCTCCGCCGAGTAGAAGTAGAGCTCCTGGAAGTCGACCTCGATCTCCGAGGTCAACGGGTCCAGGCAGCGCGAGCACTCCCCCGTGAGGGGAGCCTGCGCCGTGCCCGTCACGAGCACGCCCTCCATCACCGCCTCGAGCCGGATGTCCAGCTCGACGTCGGCGTCCTTGGGAACGCCGATCATTCCGACCGCGAGGTCCACCGGCGCCGGGAGGGTCGGGGTGAGGGTGCGCATCGATCCCGGTCGGCGTCCCAGATCGTGGGTGGAAATCACCCAGGGGGCTCGGGGATCGAGGCTGCGCAGACTCATCCTGCTCTCGTTAGGCATGGCGAATCACCGCCGTCGTGCAAGGCTGAAAGGCAAGAATACCAGCCCCGTTCAGCCTCTGAGCCGCTCGATGAGCAGCTGGTGGACGAGGTCCGGGACCAGGCCCGACACGTCGCCGCCGTACCGGGCGATCTCCTTGAGCCTGCTCGACGACAGGAACGAGTACTCCGGGTTGGTGGACATGAACAGCGTCTCCACCCCCGACATCCGGTAGTTGAGCTGGGCCATCTGCAGCTCGTAGTCGAAGTCGCTGACCGCTCGCAGGCCCTTCACGATGGCCGGGATGCCCTGCTGCCGGCAGAAGTCCACCAGCAGCCCGTGGAACTTCTCGACCCGGATGTTGCCGTACTCCTTCGTCACCGCCTGGAGCATCTCGATGCGCTCGTCGACGGTGAACAGGCTGTGCTTCTCGATATTGATCAACACGGCCACGACGACCTCGTCGTACAGCCGTGACGTCCGGCCGATGATGTCCAGATGTCCGTTGGTGACGGGATCGAACGACCCCGGGCAGACGACGCGGCGCAACGCGCACCCCCATAGATTCACGGGTTCCCGGCGGCGCGACCGTACCAAACGGCCGCTTCGCCGTACCGGCGGACCCTGTCCTCGGTGAATCCCTCCGGCCACACCAGGTCCTTACCCCTGGACTCCCGCTCCACGGCCACCAGCGCGCCCTCCGCCAGCCAGCCGTTGTCGCGCAGCGCCGTGAGCACCCGCGAAACGGCCTCGTCCGAGACGGCGTAGGGCGGATCGGCGAAGACGAAGTCGTACGGCTCCTCGCACGGGCGGCCGACCACCCGCTCGACCTTCTCGGCCCGCAGGAACGCCCCCGGCAGCCCCAGCGACGCAATGTTCTCCCTGATCGTCCGCGCGGCCCTGGCGTCCGACTCGACGAGCAGCGCGTGGACGGCTCCCCGGCTCAGCGCCTCCAGGCCCACGGCGCCCGACCCGGCGTACAGGTCGAGCGCCCGGGCCCCGTCCAGCGGCCCGAGCGTGGAGCCGACCGTCGCGAACACGCCCTCCCGGGTGCGATCGCTCGTCGGCCTGGTCGATCTCCCCGGCGGGACGGCCAGCCTGCGGCCGCCCGCCGTCCCTGCGATCACCCGCGTCACGTCCTCATTGTCCCGCCCGCGACGGCCGCCGCGGCACGCCGGGGACGGGCCGGGCGTAGATCAGCGGCGTAGATCAGCCGGGTCAAGAGTGGGCAAGCGGCGGCGAGGAAAGGGTAAGAGCCGTATCGCGGGCTCCGTCCCATGCGCATCATGAGTTCTGCGGCCTCCACGGTGACCCAGCGGGAGGCCGGCCGGCGTGATCGTGAGCCCTTCCGCACGTCGGCGCCTCCGGCACCTGACCCGGAGGCGGGCCCGGCCGGGGACGGCATTCGGGGGGAGGCCGTCCCCTGAGCCGGGCTCTGGGTCGTCACACGGGCGTCGTGTTCGCACGACGCCCGTTCCAATTCCCCCGGATCCCCCGCCTCGCCGCGCCTTCCGTGACCGTGTGCGCGACTGCCCCTGACGACCCGCGACCGTCCCCGGCTTCCCGGGTCTCCCCTGGCTCCCGTCGAGCCCTACGCCGCCGGACCTCTGATCCTCCGGCCCCCCACTCCTCCGCATCCACCCCGCCGAGGCCCGAGCGAGCCCGTCAGGCCTTCTCCAGGAACTCGGCGCGCTCGTCGGAGACCAGGGCGTCGATCTCGGCGCGCAGCGCCGGGTGACCCGACAGCCCGGGGTCGGCGGACAGCAGCGAGGTCGCCTCGGCGCGGGCGGCCTCGATGACGTCCTCGTCCCGCAGCAGCTGCAGCAGCTTGAGCGACGACCTGCGCCCCGACTGGGCGGCGCCGAGCACGTCGCCCTCCCGGCGCTGCTCCAGGTCGACCCGGGACAGCTCGAAGCCGTCGAGGGTCGTCGCCACCGCGTCGAGCCTGCGGCGCGCGGCCGTGCCCTCCGGCGCCTCGCTCACCAGCAGGCACAGCCCGGGCAGGCCGCCCCGCCCGACCCGGCCGCGCAACTGGTGCAGCTGGGAGACGCCGAAGCGGTCGGCGTCCATGATGACCATGACCGACGAGTTGGGGACGTCGACGCCGACCTCGATGACCGTGGTCGCCACCAGGACGTCGATCTCCCCGCGGGCGAAGGCGCGCATCACCGCGTCCTTGTCCTCGGGCGCCAGCTTGCCGTGCAGCGCCTCGATCCGCAGCCCGGCGAGGGGACCCTCCGCGAGCGTGCGCGCGACGTCGAGCACCGCCAGGGGCGGCCGGCGCTCGTCGTCGGCCTTCGCCAGGTCGCCCTCGTCGCCCTCCTGGTCGCCGATGCGCGGGCACACCACGTACGCCTGGCGGCCGAGCCCGGTCTCCTCGCGGACCCGCTGCCACGCCCGGTCGAGGTAGTGGGGCTTCTCGGCGGCGGGCACCACGTGGGTGGTGATGGGAGCGCGGCCGGAGGGAAGCTGGGACAGCGTCGAGACCTCCAGGTCGCCGAAAACGGTCATCGCGACGGTGCGCGGGATCGGCGTCGCCGTCATGACCAGCACGTGGGGCCGCCCGCCGCCGCCCTTCTCGCGCAGCGCGTCGCGCTGTTCGACGCCGAACCTGTGCTGCTCGTCGACCACGACCAGCCCGAGGTCGAAGAACTGGACGTGCTCCTGGAGCACGGCGTGGGTGCCGATCACGATGCCGGCCGTGCCGGAGGCCGCGTCGAGCAGCGCGCTCCTGCGCGCCGCCGCGCCCATGGACCCGGTGAGCAGCGCGACCGCGGTGCCGCCGAGCATGCCGCCGCCCGCGAGATCGCCCAGCATGGCCACGATCGACCGGTGGTGCTGCTGGGCGAGCACCTCGGTGGGGGCGAGCAGCACGGCCTGGCCGCCGGAGTCGACCACCTGGAGCATCGCGCGCAGCGCGACCACGGTCTTGCCCGCGCCGACCTCGCCCTGCAGGAGCCGGTGCATGGGATGGGCGCGGGCGAGGTCGGCCGCGATCTCCTCGCCGACCCGCCGCTGCCCCTCGGTGAGCTCGAACGGCAGCCGCTTGTCGAACTCCCCGAGCAGCCCGCCCTCGCGCCGGGCGCGGGGCGTGGCGGCCCAGGCGGAGGCGGCCATCCGCCGCCGCACCAGGACGGCCTGCAACACGAACGCCTCGTCGAACTTCAGCCGGTCGTGGGCCCGCGCGACGTCCCCCTGACCGCGCGGCCGGTGGACCAGGCGCAGCGCGTCCTCGATCGGCAGCAGGCCCAGCCGCTCCCGCAGCTCGCCGGGGACGGGGTCGTCCAGGCTCAGCACGTCGAGCACGGTCTGCACGGCCCGGCGGATCTTCCAGCTCGGCAGCCCCTGGGCCGAGGGGTAGATCGGCACCAGCGCGGAGGCGAACTCCTCGGCCGTCTCCGCCGTCTCGTCGAACGACTCGTACTCGGGATGGGTGAGCGACACGCGCCGGGACTTCCCGGCCACGAAGACGTTGACCTTGCCCGAGAACATCGCCTCGGTGCCCGGCGGCAGCCGCTGCTCGGCGACGTAGGCGCCCTTGCCGAAGAACGCCAGGTGCAGCCGCTCCCTGCCGTCCGTCACCACCATGTCGAGCCAGGTGCCCTGCCGGTTCTTCATCGGCCTGCGGACCGCGGACGACACCTTGGCGACCACGGTCACGTGCTCGTCGTTCTCCAGTGACGCGATCGGCGTCAGCTCACCCCGCTGGGCGTAGCGCCGCGGATAGTGGCGCAGCAGTTCGCCGACCGTGCTGATGCCCAGCGCGGTCTCCAATGGGGCGGCGGACCTGCCGACCGCCTTCTTGAGCGGCTCGTCGAAGCTCGTCACGACACTCATTAGTACCCGTACGCGCCGACAATCGGGCTCACTCGGCGCCGATCAGGAGGGGATACCCGCCCTGCCCGCCCTCGTACACGACGATCTCGAGGTCGGGCCGCGTCCGCTCCAGGTCGTCCTCGACGGCCCGCGCGACCTCGGGCGGCGCGCCCGCGCCGACGACGAGTGTGACCATCTCGCTGCCGCCCGACACCAGGCGCCGGGCGACCTCGACCGCGGTCGCGGCCAGGTCTGCGCCGATCAGCGCGACCTCGCCGTCCACCACTCCGAGCACCTCGCCGGGACGGCACAGGCCCGCGCTGGTCACCGCCGCGCGGTCGGCCACCCACACGTGCCCGTGGCGGGTGTGCCCGGCCGCGTCGGTCATCGCCACGATGTCGTCGTCGAACCGGCGGAGCGGGTCGTGCACGGCCAGCGCGGCGAGTCCCTGCACGGAGGCCCGGGTGGGCAGGACGCTGACCGTCGCGCCCTCCTCCCTGGCGATCTCGGCGGCGGCGACGGCCACGTCGTACACGGCGGCGTCGTTGGGCAGCACCGCGACCTCCGCGCCGGCGTCGCGGATCCCCCGCACCAGCGCGGCGACCGGCGGAACCGCCCCCGGATCGCGCCGTACGACCACCGCGCCCGCCTCCGCGAACAGGCCCGCCAGGCCGTCTCCGGCGGCGACCGCCACCACTCCCCTGACCGGTCCCGGCTCGTGCGGCCGTGTCCCGAGCCAGGTGACCTTGATCCGGTGCGGGCGTCCGGCCCGGAGCCCGGACTCGATCGCCGCGCCCGCGTCGTCCACGTGGACGTGGACGTTCCAGAGGGTCTCCCCGCCGACGATCACGAGGCTGTCCCCGAGCGTGTCCAGCTCCGCCCTCAGCCGGCTCACCTCGTCCGCGCCCGCGTCCAGGAGGTACATGACCTCGTACCCGGGGCCGTCCGCGTGCCGCCCGGCCTCTTCCGGCGCGAGCCCGACGCGCGCCTCCGGCACGCCCCGGCCGGCCGGGGCGGGTACCTCGTGCCGCTCGCTGTACGCCTCGGTCACCACCTCGGCCAGGCTCTCCAGGACGATCACCAGCCCGGCCGCGCCCGCGTCGACCACTCCGCTGCGGGACAGCACGTCGAGCTGGCCGGTCGTGCGGCGCAGCGCCCGCCGCGCCTCCTCCGCCGCCAGGCGGGCCACCCCGGCCAGGTCGTCCGGCGCGTCCCGTACGGCCCGCGCGGCGGCGGACAGCACGGTGAGCAGGGTGCCCTCCACCGGCCTGGCCACCGCCGCCCTGGCCGTCTCGGCCGCCCTCGCGAGGCCGGCGCGCAGGTCGGCGCCGTCGCCCCGGGCCGGGCCGAGCGTGTCGGCGAGGCCCTTGAGCGCCTGGCTGACGATCACGCCGGAGTTGCCCCGCGCGCCGAGCAGCGCCCCGCGGGCCAGCGCGGCCCAGGTGGCGCCGCCGTCCGCGCCCGCGGGCAGCGCGTCCAGCGCGTCCGCCGCGGACAGGAGCGTGAGGTGCAGGTTCGTCCCGGTGTCCCCGTCCGGCACGGGGAAGACGTTGAGCGCGTCGATCTCCGCCCTGGCCCGGCCGAGCGCCGTGGCGCAGTGCCGGGACCAGCGCCGTACGGCAGGGGGATCGAGCTCCTTGAGCATCCGCCGTCCTTCCTTCCGCGCGCTCCGGGCCCTCGATGCGCTACCGTTGGCGGGTACGAGACTATCCCCGTTCGTCGGCCTCCCGTTTGGCGTGGACCGGCGCACATCGGATATCCTCGTGTGGCCAGCCGGTTGTCCCGGCATTGCTCGGATGAGCCGCTGCACCGGCGCCGGGCCGATCGACTGATTCAAAGGAGCGATTACCGTGGCTTCCGTCTGCGACGTCTGCGCCAAGAAGCCGATTTTCGGCAACAACATCTCCCACTCGCACCGCCGCACCCGCCGCCGCTGGAACCCCAACATCCAGACCGTGCGCGCGGTGGTCAACGGGACGCCGAAGCGGATGAACGTCTGCACCTCCTGCATCAAGGCCGGCAAGGTCACCCGCTGACCCGCTGACCTACTGACGCTTCGCCCGAGCCCGTCACCTCTGCCGGTGACGGGCTTTCGCGTGCCCGGACCCCGGCGGCGCATACGCGCTGACCGCGCACGACTCCAACGGAGCCGGATTCCGGTTCGGGATCATCCGCTTCGGCGGGCCCGCGCACGCGGGATCATGTGGATCCGGTCCGTGACGCCGACGCCGTTCCAGGAGTCGGCGAGCCAGGAAGGATTCAGGCTGTTGAGCGAATGCACGCTGCGCGTGATCGGTCGAGTGGAGTCGCCCCTCACCGATCGAGCGACGGCACCCCTGCAGGCCGACGAAGGCGCCCCCAGCGCCTGGCTGATCTTCGACGAGCGGTACGCGCCCGCCCTGGAGGGCCTGTCCCCGGGCACCGACGTGCTCCTGCTCACCTGGCTCGACCGTGCCGACCGCGACACGCTCACCGTCCACCCGCGCGGCGACATCACGCGTCCGCGCGCCGGCGTCTTCACCACCCGCAGTCCCGACCGGCCCAACCCGATCGGCCTGCACGAGGTCCGCATCCTCGCCATCGCCGGAACGCGCGTCCAGGTCGGCAACCTCGAAGCTCTCGACGCCACCCCGATCCTCGACGTCAAACCCCTCCTCACACCGGAGCGATGACACGCCGGACCGTCGCCGACCACGCCAACCGCGCCACGGGTGCGGGCGCGGCCGGCGCGGTGCCCGCTCAGGCGTCCCGGCGCAGGCGCCAGCCGTGGTCGACGGGGCCGATGCCCGCGCCCAGCGGGAACCCGTGCGCGATCGCGCCGGTGACGTACTCCTTGGCCCGCCGTACGGCGCCGGGGACGTCCTCGCCGAGGGCGAGGTAGGACGCGATGGCGGAGGCGAGCGTGCAGCCGGTGCCGTGGGTGTGCCGGTTGTCGAGCCGCTCGGCGGTGAAGCGGTGTTCGGCCGATCCGTCGGTCAGCAGGTCGACCGGCTCGCCGGGCAGGTGCCCGCCCTTGATGAGCGCCCACTTCGGGCCGAGCGCCAGCACCGCCTCGGCGGCGCGGGGCAGGTCGGCCTCGTCCTCGACCTTGACGTCCGTGAGCTGCTCGACCTCCCACAGGTTGGGGGTGACCACGGTCGCCGTGGGCAGCAGCGCCCTCCTGACGGTCTCCACGGCCTCCGGCCGGAGCAGGCTGTCGCCGTGCTTGGACACGCCCACCGGGTCCACCACGACGGGAACGGCGACGCCCGCGAGGACCTCGGCGACGGTCTCCACCAGCGCCGGCGAGGCCAGCATGCCCGTCTTGACCGCCTGGGCTCCGATGTCGCCGAGGACCGAGTCGAGCTGGGCCCGCACCGCCTCCGGGGGCAGCTCCCAGTAGCCCTGGACGCCCAGCGAGTTCTGCGCCGTCACCGCGGCGATCACGCTCATGCCGTGTACGCCGAGAGCCAGCATGGTCTTCAGGTCGGCCTGGATGCCGGCTCCGCCGCCGGAGTCGGAGCCCGCGATCGTCAGAACACGTGGTGGGGTGGTCATGGCCTCCATCCAACCAGGTCCCCTCCGACGTGCGCCGTGCCCCTTCGCGACGCAGACGGGCCGGGCACGCACGGGCTCCGGCACCGATGCCACCGCGCGCTGTGACCACGCGGCGAGCCGCCCTCGACGCCCCACCACACCCCAGCGAACGCGCCCCCAGGTCGAGGCACCTCCCGCCGGGGTCAGCGGTGGTGGCGGGGGGAGCCGCGCGCGGCGGCGCAACACTTCTCGGTGACCGCCGCCGGGAAAGGGAACCTCACCGCGGGTGTCAGTGGTGGTGGCGGCCGGAGTTGTTTGCGACGGCGCACCGGCCCTCGGCGAGCGCGCATTCGGCCGGGGCGCGGGAGGAGCCCTCGGCGTCGAAGACGACGCCGATCTCGCCGTCCTCGCCGAGTGACTCGCCGGTGACGACCAGAGTGTCTTCCTGCTGCTCCCAGTGGGCGGCGCCCCGCACCGCGATCACCCGTCCGCCGACCGGCAGCCGGAGTGTCCAGGAGGAGAGCGCCGGCCCCTCGTTGCGTACGGCGAGCCGGGCCGTGTAGGCCGCGCCGCGCCTGCCCGTCACCGCGTACGCGACGCGGACGGCACCGTCACCCTGCGCGGCGGCCGGGGCGGCCGAGTCGGTGTGCGGGGCCTCCCCGCCCGAGTCCGACGAGCCCGCGCCGCCCGGATCCGAGGAGTCCGAGGCGTCCGAAGCGGCGGGGCTGCCTGGGTCCGCGCCGTCGGTCTTGCCGTCCGTTCCGGGGGCGTCGGCCGTCGCCGGGGCGCCGACGTCGGCGGGCGTGGAACCGGCGCCGGTCCGGGCGCCGCTCCCGTGCCCGGCGGGCGACGTGGCGCGCGCCTTGGGCGAGGCGGAGGCGCGCGCCTTCTGCTGAGTGCGACCCGGATCGGCTCCCGGGCCGGCGGGGCCGGAGTCGGGCTGGGAGGCAGACTGGGAGCCGGGGCCGGGGGGCGTTCCGGGACCGGTGTCACCCCGTGCCGGGTCCTCGCCGGTCCGGCCGCCCGCGGCTCCGTCTCCCGCCGTGTCCCCCGCGGCTCCGTCCCCGGCCGTGCCGCCCGTCGTCTCGCCCCCTGCTTCGCCGATCTGGGGAGCGGTGCCGGTCTCCTGCTGCGTCCCCGCGCCGAGAGAGGGAGCACCGGTCACGGCGCAGTCCACGGCGGACGCGCAGGCCTGCCGGGGCGGCTCGGCGGTCAGCGTGGTCCGCCCGGCCATCAGCCGCACCCCGCCCGTCGTGACGCCGACGGCCAGCAGCACCGACAGGCCGGACACCAGCGCCACCCGCCGCAGGCGCTTCGGCGGCTCCGGCCGGTCGTTCCAGCCCGAGCCGAGGAAGCCGCGAGGGGGGCCGTCGTCGTGGGAGGCGAGGCTCTCGGGAGACAGCGCGGCGAAGGTCCTGGTGCCCGGCCCCGGGTTCGGGTCGGCGGGCTCACCCACGAGCGGCGTCTCCTCCCCGGCGGGGGCGAGCGTGCCTTCTCCGGTGCTTCGTCCTGCCGCGTGACGGCCCATGACGGTCCTCTCTGTCGCCGACCGCCATACTTAATAACAGATCTAATACACCTATGTCACAAATTTCACTTCATTCACGGAAGTGATCCCATCCGCCCACCGCCCGGACCTGCCCGTCGACGCGTACGCCCTGACCCTGCTCGACCTCGCCGATGACCGTCCACTCCGGCGGCAGCCGTACGGCGCGAGGGAAGGTCGCGGCGAGCGCGTGGTCGTCGCCGCCGGTCAGCACCCACTCCAGCGGGTCGGCTCCCAGTTCGCCGGCCGCCGCGGCCAGGACCTCCGCCACGGGGAGAGCGGCGGCGTCCAGGGCGACGCCCACCCCCGAGGCCTCCGCGACGTGCCCGAGGTCCTGCAGCAGGCCGTCGCTCACGTCGAGCATGGCCGTCGCGCCGAGCAGCGCGGCCCGGGGCCCGCAGGCGTACGGCGGCCGGGGACGCCGGTGCGCCTCCGGAAGCTCCCGCAGCTCCGGCGCGCCGGCGCCCGCCCCCGCCGTGAGCAGGGCGAGACCCGCCGCCGCGTGGCCGAGGCGGCCCGCCACCGCGACCACGTCGCCGGGCCGTGCGCCCGAACGGGTCACCGGCGGCCGGCCGCCGAGGTCTCCGAGCGCGGTCACCCCGAGCACGACGGTCTCCGAACGCGTGACGTCGCCCCCCGCCACGGTCGCGCCCACGAGGTCGCACTCGTCGCGGAAGCCGTCGGTCAGCGCGTCGAGCCAGTCGGCGGCGGCGTCCGGGGGCAGGCCGAGCCCGACCACCAGCGCGGTGGGTTCGGCCCCCATGGCGGCGATGTCGGCGAGGTTCTGCGCCGCCGCCTTGCGGCCGATGTCGTAGCCGCCCGACCAGTCGCGGCGGAAGTGCCTTCCCTCCACCAGAAGGTCGGTGCTCACCACCACCCGGCCGTCGGGCGCGCGCAGGATCGCGGCGTCGTCACCAGGGCCCAGCAGTACGGCCGCGCCCTGGGGAAGCCGTCCCGATATTCGCTGAATTACTCCGAATTCGCCCAGTTCTCCGACTGTGATGGCACACCCCTTGTGCATCCGAGGTACGGTTACGCTCCGGCACTGATCTCTACCCGGAGGGCGTCATGGTGCAGGCCTACATCCTTATCCAGACCGAGGTCGGCAGGGCGGCCAACGTGGCCGAGGAGATCTCCTCCATCCCTGGGGTGACACAGGCCGAGGACGTGACCGGCCCCTACGACGTGATCGTCCGCGCCCGGGCCAACAACGTGGACGAGCTCGGCAAGCTCGTGGTGGCCCAGATCCAGGCGGTGCAGGGCATCACCCGCACGTTGACGTGCCCGATCGTCCACATCTGACCACGAACCGACCGGGGGGACGATGCGCGTGGCGAGGGGCACGGCCGCGACCGCGGCGGGTGTGACGCTGGCCCTGCTCACGGCCTGCTCGTCCACCGTCCACGTGGAACCGCCGGCACCGGCCGGCGAGGCCGCCGCGGCCTGCCGCAGGCTCGGCCCCGCCCTGCCCGGGACGCTCGACGGGCTCGGCCGGGCCGAGTCCGAGCCGCCCTCGCCGTACGTCGCCGTCTGGGGCGACGGCCAGATCGCCCTGCGCTGCGGCGTGCCGCGCCCGGCCGAGATGGAGCCCACGGCCGAGGTCGTCGACGTCAACGGTGTCGGCTGGTTCCAGGACCCCCGGCTGCCGACGCTGTTCACCTCGGTCAACCGGGTGGCGTACGTCGAGGTCACGATCGCCAAGAGCCACCAGCCGGCCGCGGTGCTGGTCGATCTCGCCGAGCCGGTCAAGCGCAACGTCCCGGAGTAGCTCAGCGCAGCCCGGCGGGGCGGCGCAGGGCGAGCTGGATCAGGCGGTCCACGAGGTCGGCGTACGGCAGCCCGGTGGCGGCCCACAGCTGCGGCGCGACCGACAGCGAGGTGAACCCCGGCATGGTGTTGATCTCGTTGACGATCAGCTCGCCGGACGGCGTGTAGAAGAAGTCGACCCTCGACAGTCCCTCGCAGCCGAGCGACTCGTACGCGCGCACCGCCATGGCCCGCAGCGTCTCGGCCGCCTCGGCGGGGATGTCGGCCGGGGCCCGGAGCTCCATCTGGCCGGGGTGATACTTGGCCTCGAAGTCGAAGAACTCGCGGTCGCCCCGCACCAGCACCTCGCCGGGGACGCTGGCCTCGGGAGCGGCGCCGTCCGGCGACTCCAGCACCGCGCACTCGATCTCACGGCCGACGACGGCGGCCTCGACCAGCACCTTCGGGTCGTGCTCGCGGGCCCGCTCGATCGCCCGCTCCAGCGACTCGGGGTCGTGCGCCTTGGAGATGCCCTGCGACGACCCGGCCCGCGACGGCTTGACGAACACCGGCCAGCCCAGTTCCTCGATCTCCTTCAGCACCCGGCCGCGGTCGAGGCGCCAGTCGCGGTCGCGGACGACCACGAACGGGCCGACCGGCAGGCCGGCGGCGCGCAGGACGAGCTTCATGTACGCCTTGTCCATCCCGACCGCGCTGGCCAGCACGCCCGAGCCGACGTAACGGACCCCGGCCATCTCCAGCAGGCCCTGGATGGTCCCGTCCTCGCCGAACGGGCCGTGCATCACCGGGAACACGACGTCCACCTGCCCGAGGGAGCGCGGGATCTCACCGGGCTCCAGGGCCACCAGCGCGCCCGAATCCCCCGGCAGCGCGAGCGCGGTGCCCGAGTCGTCCACGACAGGCAGGCGGCCCGACTCGATCGCGTACGTCTGGCTGCCGGAGGCCAGCACCCAGCGCCCGTCCTGGGCGATGCCGATGGGGACGACCTCGTACTTCGTCCGGTCGATGGCCTGCAGCACGCTGCCCGCGCCCATCAGCGAGACGGCGTGCTCGGAGTTGCGCCCGCCGAAGACGACTGCCACGCGCACGCGTGACGGGGACTCGCGATCCTCATTCATGATGCCCGAATCTACCGTGTTCGAGGGGCATAACGGCTTGTCAGCCGCGCGCCGCGGAGAGCCGGACGGCTGGTCAGACGCCGTAGCGCTCGGGTTTCGGCGTGCGGGACATGAGCAGCACGGCGGCCTCGCCGGGGGTCATGCCGTCGTGGACGACCCCCACGACCACCTCGGTGATCGGCATCTCCACGTCGTGCTTCCTGGCCAGTTCGAGCACCGACTCGCACGACTTGACGCCCTCGGCGGTCTGCTTGGTGGCCGCGACGACCTCGGCCATCGTCATCCCGCGGCCCAGGTTCTCGCCGAAGGTCCGGTTGCGCGACAGCGGCGAGGTGCAGGTCGCGACGAGGTCGCCCATGCCGGCGAGGCCGGCGAAGGTGTGCTGGTCGGCGCCGAGCGCCGCGCCCAGCCGGGCGATCTCGGCGAGCCCGCGCGTCATGAGCGTCGCGCGCACGTTGTCGCCCAGGCCCATGCCGGCCGCGACGCCGACGGCCAGCGCGATGACGTTCTTGACCGCGCCGCCGAGTTCGACGCCGACCACGTCCGGGTTCGTGTACGTCCGGAACCACGGCAGGTGGCACGCCTCCTGCAGCCGGTCGGCCACCTCCTCGTCGGCGCAGGCGACGACGGCCGCGGCGGGCTGCCGCCGGGCCAGCTCGGGGACCAGGTTGGGCCCGGAGACCACGGCCACCCGGCTCTCCGGCACCTCCGCCACCTCGCAGGCGACCTCGCTCATCCGCTTGCAGGTGCCGAGTTCGACGCCCTTCATCAGGCTGACCAGCACGGCCCCGGGCGGGATGTGGCGCTTCCACTCCTGGAGGTTGGCGCGCAGCGTCTGGGACGGGACGGCGAGGACCACGAAGTCAGCGCCGTCCATCGCCTCGGCGGGGTCGGTCGTCGCGCGGAGGGTGTCGGGCAGCCGCGTCCCCGGCAGGTACTCCGGGTTCTCCCGGGTCTCGTTGATCGCGTCGACGATCTGCGCCCGCCTGCCCCACAGGGTGGGAGTGGTGCCCGCCTCGGCGAGGATCATCGCGAACGTGGTGCCCCACGAGCCCGTACCAAAAACAGCCGCCCTGGTCACTGGACGCACCACTCCTCTTGCCTTGCCCGCTCACCCCTCACCGTACGCTCCGGTCAGCCGTTGGAGTCGTTCTTCGGGTCATAGGGGACCTCTGGCGCCTTCTCATCCCGAATCTCGGCGAGCAGGGCGGTGATGGCCGCCATGATGTCGGCGGTCGCGTCACGCAGGACCGAGCCGCGCAGCGGCTGCCCGGCGTACCGGGACAGGTCGACCGGCGGCCCGGCGAGCACGTGGAAGGTCGTGCGGGGCAGCAGGCGCGGCTTCTTCTCGCCGTACGGAAGCAGGTCCTGGGCGCCCCAGTGGGCGATCGGGATGACCGGCACGCCGCTCGTGAGCGCCAGCCGGGCGACGCCGGTCTTGCCGGCCATCGGCCACATCTCGGGATCGCGGCTGATCGTGCCCTCGGGATAGAACATGATGCAGGCGCCGTTGCGGAGCCGCTCCTCGGCGGTCTTGAGCGACCGGGTGGCCTCGGTGCTGTTGCGCTCGACCGGGATGGCCTGGAGCTGCCTGACGGCGCGGCCGAGGAGGGGCAGCCGGAAGAGGCCGGCCTTGGCCAGGATCGTCGGCCACCGCCCGTTGTTGTAGAGGTAGTGGGCGAGCAGCACGGGGTCGGACCACGACAGGTGGTTGGCCGCGATGATCAGCCCCCCGGTGCGCGGGATGTTCTCCCCGCCGCGCCACTTCCGCCGTACGAACAGCCGGGAGATCGGCTTGACGACGACGACCGCGAGCGCCTCCCACCGGCGGGGCGGCCGCCCGGCACGCCGGCTCACCTCCCCGCCGACAGGGCTGGCGGCGCGGGGCGCGGGAGTGCTCGGGTCGGGTGCGGGGTCGCTGGGGTGGCTCACAAGGTCTCCAAAATCACCAGAATCCGGGACAAGTCTCCCGGTTGGCCATGCGCGATGTCGAGGCGGGATGCTACAACCATGCCCCTGGTGCGATGGTCAATTGTGGTTCCGGTGAAGACCCTGATCCGGGCCAAGACGCGGCTCGCCGCCGCGGCGGGGCCGCACCGGGCCGACCTGGCGGTGGCGGTCGCCTGCGACACCGTGGCGGCCGCGCTGCGCTGCCGCCTCGTGGCGCGGGTGGTGGTCGTGACGGCCGACCCGCTGCCCGCGCGGCGGCTGGCCGCCCTGGGCGCCCAGGTGGTGACCGATCCCGACCGGGGGCTGAACACGGCCCTGCGGACCGGCGCGGAGGAGGCCGTACGGCTCGCGCCGGGCGACGCCGTCGGCGCCCTGCAGGCCGACCTGCCCGCCCTGCGGCCCGCGGAGCTGGAGACGGTGCTCGGGGCCGCGCCGGAGTTCGACCAGGCGTTCGTCCCCGACGCCGCCGAGGTGGGCACCACGTTCTACGGCGTACGGCCCGGCGTGCCCTTCCGGCCCGGGTTCGGCGGCGAGTCACGGGCCCGGCACCTTTCACGGGGGGCCAAGGAACTGGCCCCGCCCGAGATCGCCTCGGTGCGCCGGGACGTCGACACGATCGAGGACCTGCGCGAGGCCCTCGCCCTCGGAGTCGGCCCGGCGACCGCCGAGGTCGCGGCCCGGATCCTCGGCGGCACGCTCCGCTGACGCCCCGGAACGGAGAGGGCGGTCACGCCGAGCCCCCGCTCCGGCATGACCGCCCGCGACGCCGTCGTGCCCGTTGGTCGCTAGTGCGCCGCCTCCGCGTTCTCGCGGGCGTGCCTGGGCAGGAGGAACGCCACCGCGAACGTCACGACGAGCATCCCGGCGACGACCCAGAGGGTGACCTTCATGGCCTGGTCGAAGCTCGCGGCGGTGGGCAGGTCGCCGAGCAGGTCGAAGAAGATCGTGCCGAGCAGGGCCACGCCGAAGGCGTTGCCCAGCTGCTGCACCGCGGTCAGCGTGCCGGAGGCCGAGCCGGTCTCGTGCTCCTCCACCCCGGCCAGGACGATGTCGAAGAACGGCGACATCAGCATGCCCATGCCGACCCCGCTGACCAGCAGGGCGGGAACGAGCTGCCAGGGGTTCACCTGCGTCCCGGTGATGGTCAGCGTGAGCAGGACGCCGAGGACCCCCAGCGTCATGACCAGCGTGCCGAGGTGCAGCAGCCTGCGCCCGAGCTTCTGCAGCGGCTGGGCGACCCCGAAGCCGACGATCATTCCGGCGGACCACGGGACCAGCACCAGGCCGGCCTTCAGCGCGGAGTAGTGCAGCCCGATCTGGCAGTAGAGGTTGAAGGCCAGCATGAACCCGGCCATGCCGGAGAAGAACACCATCCCGGTGAACAGGCCACCGGTGAACGCGCGCTTGCGGAACAGGCTCGGCACGATCAGCGGGTCGCCGCCCGCGCGGCTCCTGCGGGACTGGAACCATCCGAAGGCGGCGAAGACCACCACCGATGCGGCCAGCATGACGAAGGCCCACACCGGCCAGTCGTGCTCACGCCCCTGCACGAGGGGGTAGATCACCAGGAAGCCGCCCACGGAGGCGAGCACGACGCCGCCCAGGTCGAGCCGCAGCGGGTGCGGCGACCGCGACTCGGGCAGGAAGCGCAGACCGGCGGCCAGCGCGGCGAGGCCGAGCGGCAGGTTGACCAGGAAGATCATGCGCCAGCCGGTGCCCCAGTAGTCGGCCTCCACGAGCCAGCCGGCCAGGATCGGGCCGCCCACGGCGGACAGGCCCATGATCGGCCCGAACATGCCGAACGCCTTGCCCATCTCGGCCGGCGGGAACATCTCCTTGATCATGCCGAGCCCCTGGGGCAGCATGACCGCGCCGAACAGGCCCTGCACCACCCGGGCCCCGATGAGCATCTCGGGCGACTGCGCGACGGCACACAGCAGGGAGCCCGCGGTGAAGCCGGCGGCCCCGATCAGGAACATCCGCTTGCGCCCGAAGATGTCCCCCAGCCGGCCGCCGGTGATCAGGCCCACGGCCATGGCCAGCGTGTAGGCGGCACCCAGCCACTGGATGACCGACTCCGACCCGCCCAGGTCGGCGCGCATGCTCGGCGCCGCGATGTTGGTGACCATCGCGTCGAGCAGATCCATGATCTCCGCCGCGAGGACCACGAAGAGCGCGGCCCAGCGCCACCGGTACGCGGGCGCCTCGTCCACCGGCGCCTCGCCCACTGGCTCGGACGCCGCGGTGCTGACGGTGTTCGCCATCACCCCTCCTTGAGTTTCTGAACACTGTTCACCAATAACTGAGCGCTGTTCTATCATTGAACATCGTTCAGTACAAAGTCCGCTGTTCTCAAGATATATCTCGTCCGGCCTCGACACAAGATATATCTCGTTCGAAGAGCGGTGTTCGCTGAACGGGAGCGGTGTTCACTACCATGAGCGTGAGAGTGGGAGGTTCTCGTTGACGCAGCCCGACATGCCGACCCCGCCGTGGGAACGCCCGCCGAAGCGGCGCAGGCCGCCCAGGGTGCCCCTGAGCCGGGAGCGCATCGTGGACGCCGCGTACGCCGTCCTCGACCGCGAGGGCTACGACGGGCTGAGCATGCGCCAGGTGGCCGCGGAGCTGCACGTCGCCGTCTCGGCGCTGTACGTCCACGTGCGGGACAAGGACGAGCTGCTGCGGCTGATGTACAACCGGCTGTTCGACGGTTACGAGCTGCCCGACCCCGATCCCGAGCACTGGCGGGAGCAACTCAGGAACTTCGCCCGTCAGGGCAGGAAGCGCCTGCTCAGTCACCGGGACATGGCGAAGATCTCGATGGCCCACATCCCCTTCACCCCGGAGCTGCTCCCCCACGTCGAACGGCTGCTGGCGATGTTCGTCGCGGCCGGGCTGCCGAAGAAGGTCGTCGCCATCGCGGGCGACCTGCTGTCGACGTACATGGACGGGTTCGTGCTGGAGGAGAGCCTCTGGCGGGACCGCTATCCCGAGAGCGGCGGAGCGGCTCCGGAGAAGATGCGCGAGGAGATCCAGGGCTACTTCGCCTCGCTGCCGCCGGACCGGTTCCCGAACCTGGTGGAGCTCGCCGACGTCATGGTGGACGAGTCGAACGACTACCGCTTCGAACTCGGCCTGGAGATCATCCTGCGCGGCATCGCCTCCTACGTCGGCGAGCCGGACGACTAGTCCCGGCCCAGCCGTCGGATGCCCGGCGCCAGCAGGATCGGCACGTGCGCGAGCGCGTACGCGCCGCAGGCCGTCCAGAACGCCACGCGCACCCCGGCGAGCTGCCCGAGCGTGCCGGCCAGCAGGCCGCCGAGCGGCGCCGGGCCCCACATGAGGAACCGCATGGTGGCGCTCAGGCGGCCGAGCAGGTGCGGCGGGCAGATCGACTGACGGTAGGTCCCCTGCGCCACGGAGAAGACGGTCGTCGCCACGCCACTGACCGCGAGGGCCGCCGGGAAGATCAGCAGGCGCGCGCCTCCCGCGGTGAACACGAGCGGAGGGATGAAGAGCGTGGCCGCCAGCGCCGACGCGTACATGGCCCGGCCCGTGCCCATCCTGGCGACGGCTCTCGGGGCGAGCCAGGCGCCGAACACCCCGCCGGCCGCGCCCGCCGACAGCAGCGTGCCGTACGCGCCCGGGGACACGCCGACCTCGCGGACGAGGTACAGCGGCACCGTGGCCGACCACAGGCCGAACGACGTCATCGTCAGCGCCCCGACCATGGCGACGCGGCGCAGGACGGGCTGCCCGAGGACGAACCGGAGCCCTTCGGCGATCTCGGACCGCAGCCCGCCCCGAGCCGCCTCGCCGCGCCCCTCGAACTGTTCACCGGCCTCCCCGCGCCGCTCGTCCGTCCGTACGCGGACGAGCAGCAGCGCGGATCCGACGTAGCTGAGGGCGTCGGCGACGACCGCCGCGGGCGCGGTGAGCGCCTGGACCAGCCACCCGCCGATCGCGGGGCCGGACAGTTCGGCGACCGAGATGTTCGCGGCCAGCACCCCGTGCCCGCGGGCGAGGCCCTGCGGGCCCACGATCGCGGGAAGGTAGCTCTGGTGCGCCACGTCGAAGAAGACCGTGCACACCCCGGTCAGCAGGGCCACCGCGTACATCTGCGGAAGTCCGAGCACGCCGGCCGCCGCGGCGGCGGGAATCGACAGCAGCGCCGCCGCGCGGACCACGTCGGCCGCGACCAGCACCGGACGGCGCGGCATCCGGTCGACCCAGGCTCCGGCGGGCAGCCCGACGAGCAGGAAGGCCAGCATCTCCGCGGCGGTGAGCAGACCCACCTGGAACGGGCTCGCGCGCAGGGTGATCGCCGCCGTGAGCGGCAGGGCGACCAGGGAGACCTGGCTGCCGATCTTGCTGATCGCGTCGGCGCCGGCGTAGCGCCGGAAGTCCCGGGCACGCCACAGGCTCCCGCTCGCCGTCGTGGTCACGCCGGCGATGCTGGCACCCGCGCGATCAGGGCGTCAAAGGAGTTTCGCGACGGTTCGGGCGGCGGCGATAGGCTGACGACGTGCGGGTGACGGTGCAGGCGACGGTGCGGAGCTTCTCTCCGGAGAGCCGGTCGGGCGTGGTCTTCCTCGACGACGGCACCCGCGTCCCCTTCGACGGCGAGGCGTTCGACGCCGGGCCGCTGCGCCGTCTGCGCCCCGGCCAGCGGGTCGCCCTCGTCATGGCGGACGGCCGGGTCTCCTACCTCACGTTGTCGACCTTCCCCGTGCCCGGAGAAGGGGACCTCGTGGTTGACACCGGGCGGGTTTGACCGGACGCCCTGGCCAGGGGTCTACTGGAATCACAGGCACCTCGTTCGGTGAGGCGTCTGCGCGGACACAGGCCACTGACCCTCCTCGTCGAGAGACGTCCCGGGTCAGGACAGGTCTCCCCGGCTTAAGGGGTGACCCCAAGTGGCTTCCCCGTCGCGGGGATCACGCCGCGCAGTGCCGAAGCTCTTACGTGAGGGGTGCGCACTGTTCACGACGCCGTACGGCGAGGGGCGCGGTCGCCGCCCCCACGACCCTGAGGAGGTGGTCGGGATGAGTTCCGGCAGTAGTCCGCAACCAATCCATCCCGTCACCTGCCCCGGCACGACGCGGGGCTCCCGCGTCGTCGAGGCGGCTCCCGCCCGCTGTCACGCCAGGTGACGGGTTCTCATCCGTGCCGGACGCCCGGCACGAGACAGGAGGTCCGTCATGACGATCACGATCACCGTTCCGTACGGGCTGCCGCAGACCCTGGTCAGGGCTGCTCGCGCCCTGTTCCCCGTCCTGGTGCCGCTGGCTCTCGCTTTGGTGGGCGGCGCCGACGCGGGAGTCGGCCTCGTCGTGGGGCTGGAGATCGGGCTGCTGGTCCTCCGGCGCCTGCTGGGGACGTGAGAGGAACCGGGCTCCTGGCGCCCGCCGGCGGCGAGCGTCCGGAGGGGGCTATGCCCTGACCCGACCGGCCCGGGACTCCAGGTAACGCTGCTCGGCGATGCTGGCGGTGGACCTGGCGGCGCGCCGGTAGTGCTCGTACGCCCCGGCCGTGTCGCCGGTCTTCTCCAGCAGATGCGCGCGCACGGACAGCAGCCGGTGATGCCCGGCCATCCGCTCGTCACCGTCCAGGGTGGCCAGCAGGGCGAGCCCGGCCTGCGGCCCCTCGGTCTCGGCGAGCGCGATCGCCCGGTTGAGGGTGACCATCGGGTTGGGCGCGATCCGCTCGAGGATCAGATACAGGGCGTGCACCTGCGGCCAGTCGGTCTCCTCGGCCGTGGCCGCGTCGGCGTGCGTGGCGGCGATGGCGGCCTGCAGCTGGTAGGGCCCCAGCGCCGAGCCGGCCAGCGACGCCTTGACCAGCTCGACGCCCTTGTCGATCAGCCCCCGGTCCCACTTCGTCCGGTCCTGCTCGTCCAGCGGCACCAGGTCGCCGGCCGGCGTCGTACGGGCCTCCCGGCGGGCGTGGGTCAGCAGCATCAGCGCGAGCAGCCCGGTCACCTCGCCGTCCTCGGGCATCTGGGCGTGCACCATTCCGGTCAGCCGGATCGCCTCGTGCGCGAGGTCGGCGCGGTGCAGTTCCCTGCCGGAGGAGGCGGTGTAGCCCTCGTTGAAGATCAGGTAGAGCACGTGCAGGACGACTTGGAGCCGCTCCTGGAGCTCCGCGCCGGCCGGCAGGCTGAACGAGCTGCCGGCCGCCCTGACGCGCTGCTTGGCCCGGCTGATCCTGGCCGCCATCGTGGCCTCCGGGACCAGGAACGCGCGGGCGATCTCGGCGGTGGTCAGGCCGCCGACCGCGCGCAGCGTCAGGGCGATCTGGGAGGCCGCGGTCAGCGTGGGATGGCAGCACAGGAACAGCAGGACGAGCGTGTCGTCGGTGTCCGGCACGTCCTCCGGCGGCGCCTCGACGGCGGCCGTCGCCGACTCGCGCTCGCGGCGCGCGTGGTCGCTGCGCAGCTGGTCGATGAGCCGCCGGGACGCGACGGTCAGCAGCCAGCCGCGCGGGTTGCCCGGCACTCCCTCGGCCGGCCACTGCACGGCGGCGGCGAGGACGGCCTCCTGCACGGCGTCCTCGCACCCCTCGAACTGGCCCTGCCGGCGTACCAGCGCGCCGAGGACCTGCGGCGTGAGCTCACGCAGCAGGTCCTCGATGGCCGGTGCCGTCATGCCTCCAATTGTCCGTCGGCGAACATGACCTGCCGCACCTCGATCCCGAGACCCTCGATCGCGGCGTCCGGGATCCGCGCCGCCAGCTCGATCGCCCGATCCTTGTTCTCGCAGTCGACCAGGTAGAAGCCGCCCAGATACTCCTTGGCCTCCAGGAAGGGGCCGTCGGTGACCACCGTCCGGCCGTCGCGCACGGACACCACCGCGGCCTGCGACGGGTCGGCCAGCGCCTGCGTGGTGATCAGCTCGCCGGACTGCTTCAGCTCCTCGATGAACCTGCCGTGACCCGCGCCGATCGCCGCCCTCTCCTCGTCGGTCAGCGCGTCCAGCACGGCCGGGTTGATGTGCATGCCGATCAGGAACTTCATCTCGTTCTCCTCAGGTTCGCGAGCCTCCACCGAGCCCGTCCACCGGTTGGTCGGAGCCGCCGCCGCCGTCTTGACACCTGCCCGGGTCGAAAAACTCCCCGCCTTAAGAGGTGACTCCCGCGTGGTCACCTGCCTGCGGCAGGCGCAGGGCGATCATGGCGATGTCGTCCTCTCCTGTCAGGGGCATCCCGGTGAGCAGTTCGTCGCAGAACCGGCCCAGGGGCGCACGGGCGAGCGGCTCGGCGCACCGCCGCAGCCGTTCGAGCCCGTCGCCGATGTCCTCTCCCCGCCGTTCGACGAGGCCGTCGGTGTAGAGCAGCAGGGTGCCGTGCGGCGGCAGCGGCTCCACGGCGCTGGCCCACGGCCTGCCGTGACGCAGGCCGAGGAGGGGGTTGCGCGCGTCCCGCAGGAAGCGGCTCCGCCCGTCGCCGGTCACCAGCAGCGGCGGCGGATGCCCGGCCACCGAGTAGGCCAGCCGCCATCCGTCCTCCTCGTCCCGCTCGACGCGGGTCAGGACGCAGGTCGCGGTGCTCTCCCCGTTCAGGGTCTCCAGGGCGTCGTTGAGCCGTCGCAGGACGTGCCCGGGAGACTCGTCGCGGTCGACGGCGAGCGCCCGCAACATGTTCCGCACCTGGCTCATGCACACGGCCGCGGCGAGGTCGTGCCCGGCCACGTCCCCGATCACAAGGTCGAGGACGCCGCCGGAAGGCGCGAACGCGTCGTACCAGTCTCCGCCGATCTCCGCGGCGGTCGGGCTCGCCTGGTAGCGCGCGGCGATCTCCAGGCCGGGCACCCGCGGCGGCTCGACCAGCAGGCTGTGCTGCAGGGCCAGCGCCACCCTCTGGTTGCGCCGGAACCGCAGCGCCTTGCTGACGGCGTCGTGCGTGTGGTCGAGCATCTCCCGCATCAGCCGGACGTCGTCCGGCCCGATCGGGGGGCGGTCACCGCAGACGCCGGTCACGACCACCGTCGCCACCTCGCCCTCGACGACGACCGGCATGATGGCCAGGCTGTGCTCCCCGGCCTCCTTGATCCAGCTCATCACGTTGTCCGCGCAGGGGAACGGCGGCTGCCCGGGCGGGAAGGTCGCCTGCAGGGGCCGGCGCTGCCGCACCGCGCGGACGAACCCGCTGTCGGCGGGGTGATACTCCTTGCGCCGCGGCGGCAGGCTCGGCAGTCCCTCCCGTACGGCGGAGGCGACGCGTTCGGTGACGATCGACGCGGGCGGCGCGCCGATCGCCTCGGGCAGCAGGTAGACGTAGCACGAGTCGGCCAGTTCCGGCACGATCACGCCGGCGAACTCCTCGCACATCTCCTCCAGGTTGGAGATGTCGCTCGCCGCGGCGGCGGCGCGGTCCAGCAGCCGGCGCCGCCGGGCCTCCTGCCACTCCTGCTCGACGTCGGTGGAGGCGCCCACCCACTCCACCACCTCGCCGTCCTCGTGCACGGGCACGGCCCGGAAGCGGACGTGACGGTAGCGGCCCTCGGGGGTGCGGACGCGGTAGATCTGCTCGTAGAGCGAGACGGCCTGTTCGGTGGCCCTGTCCCAGGACTCCTCGGCGGCCGCGCGGTCCTCGGGGTGGATGGCACCGAACCAGCCGTCGCCGAGGCTCTCCTCCACGGTCTGTCCCGTCAGCCGCTGCCAGCCCTGGCTCATCTCCCTGACCTCGCCGCGCGGGCCGGCCACCCACACCAGGTGCGCGTCCGCCCACACCATGCTCTGGTAGCGGCGCTGGATGCGGCGCCACTCCTTCTCCATGACCCGGACGCGCCGGGCGGCGGCGAGATGCGCCGTGATCTCCTGGACCACCGCCAGCAGGCCGCTCTCCCCGGATGTGAGGGGAACCCTGGACAGGCTCAGCCGGAAGGAGCCCTCGCGGGACGCGCCGCCGGGACCCGTCACCGTGACGACGACCTCGTCGAGGCACGCCGCCTCTCCCGTCTCCAGGACGTGACCGAGCGCGTCGGGGGAGATCCGCCGGACGAGGTCGGGGAAGGCCTCCCGGACGGGCGTCCCGGCCGGCCACTCGCCGCCCGGCCGGTCACCACACGTCCACCCGTCGCCCGACCACCCACCGTCCGGCCGCTCGCCGAACATCGCGGCGAAGGCGGCGTTCGTGTAGACGAGCCGATGGTCCTCGCCCACGGTCACCAGGACCCCGACCGGCGCCTGGTCGAACAGGTCGAGTGGAATGCGGCTGGTCTCTCGTTCGTGGCCGACGTGCACTGACTTTCCCCCGGTCGCATCAGGCGCGTCCCGCCGGGGCCGACCGGCGCCCAGCGATTCGCTTACCTGATGGTTGCACAGGTTTGCGCAGGTCAGGCCCCAGTTTCCCCCTGTTTACCCCGCCATGACGGGCACAAGACGAACGGCGCCCGGGATTCCCCGGGCGCCGTTCACAGTGTCGAACCAGCGTGTGCCAAACCTGCGTGGAACCTGCTGAAACCACGATGCCGGCGACGACCACAGGGCCGGCCGTCGCCGGACCCCGCGGGCCGGCTACTTCTTCTTGGCGGCCTTGCCGCCCGCGTTGACCTGCTCCTTGAAGTCCGCGCCAGGGCGGAACCTTGGCGCCCAGCTCTCCTCCACCTTGATCGGGTCGCCTGTGGAGGGGTTGCGAGCCGTACGGGCGGGCTTGTGCACCATCTCGAAGGCGCCGAAGCCGGTGATCGAGACCTTGTCGCCGCTGGCGACGGCACCCTGGATGGCGTCGAGGACGGCGTTGACGGCCTCGGTGGCCGTCTTCTTGTCACCGACACGATCCGTGATCGCGTCGACGAGTTCCTTCTTGTTCATTTCGGTTCCTCCCCCTTACGCGCTTGAAATTAGGGGACGAGGTCGCGGGACTCAATCACCGGGGGGCATGTTTCGCCTGCTCGGCGTGTCGGATGCGCCGTCCAGATAGGCGATGAAGACGTCCAGCCGGGCGGCCGCATGGGCTATGTCCCGCTTTGCCACGTCACAGATAGCAAGCAGCCGTCGCGCCAGGCGTGCCTGCTCCTCCTGTGGTAAGGCTAACGCCCTGACGCGGCGATGCGCATCACGCAGTCGCCGCGCCAGCAGCGCGTCTTCGGTCTGAGGCGCGTTCAGACGGTCGTCGGCAGCCATGGCTGCCGTCCATTCTCGTACTCCTCGACGGCGTCCGCGTGACGCAGGGTCAGGCCGATGTCGTCGAGGCCCTCCAGCAGCCGCCAGCGGGTGTAGTCGTCGATCTCGAACGGCGCGACCAGGTCCCCCGCGCGCACCTGGCGTTCCACGAGGTCGACGGTGATCTCCGTCTTCGGGTCGGCCTCGACGGCGTCCTGCAGGCTCTTGACGACGTCCTCGGGCAGGACGACCGGCAGCAGGCCCATCTTGGTGGAGTTGTTGCGGAAGATGTCGCCGAACCGCGAGGCGATCACGGCGCGGAAGCCGTACTGCTGCAGGGCCCAGACGGCGTGCTCACGCGAGGAGCCGGTGCCGAAGTCGGGCCCGGAGACGAGGATCGACGCGCCCTCGTACGCCGGGTCGTTGAGCACAAACGACGGGTCCTCCCGCCAGGCGGCGAACAGGCCCTTCTCGAAGCCCGTACGGCTGACCTGCTTGAGCCAGACGGCCGGGATGATCTGGTCGGTGTCCACGTTGCTGCGGCGCAGCGGCACGGCCCGGCCGGTGTGCGTGGTGAAGGCGTCCATGATGATCTTCTCCTGGGACGTGGACGGACTAGAGGTCGGCGGGGGCGGTCAGCCGGCCGGTCACCGCGGTAGCGGCGGCCACCTGCGGCGACACGAGATGGGTGCGCCCGCCCTTGCCCTGGCGGCCCTCGAAGTTGCGGTTGGAGGTCGACGCGCTGCGCTCGCCCGGCTTCAGCGTGTCGGGGTTCATGCCGAGGCACATCGAACAGCCGGCCTCCCGCCACTCGGCGCCGGCCGCCGTGAAGACCTCGTGCAGGCCCTCCTCCTCGGCGGCCTTCTTGACCCCCATGGAGCCCGGGACGATCAGCGTGCGGGTGACGACCGAGCGCCCGCGCAGGATCTCGGCGGCGGCGCGCAGGTCCTCGATGCGGCCGTTGGTGCACGATCCGACGAAGACCGTGTCGACCTGGACGTCGCGCAGCGGCGTGCCGGCGGTGAGGCCCATGTACTCCAGCGCCCGCTCGGCGGCGGCCCGCTCGACCGGGTCGGCGAACTGCTCGGGCGACGGCACGTCGGCGCCGAGCGGCGCGCCCTGCCCCGGGTTGGTGCCCCAGGTGACGAACGGCGTGAGGGCCGCGGCGTCGATCTCCACGACCTTGTCGAACACGGCGTCGTCGTCGGTGCGCAGCGTCTTCCAGTACTCGACCGCCTGGTCCCAGGCCTCGCCGGAAGGCGCGTGCGGACGGCCGCGCAGGTACTCGAACGTGGTCTCGTCGGGGGCGATCAGGCCCGCCCGCGCGCCGGCCTCGATCGACATGTTGCAGACGGTCATGCGGCCCTCCATGGAGAGGTTGCGCACGGCCTCGCCGCGGTACTCGACGATGTGACCCTGCCCGCCGCCGGTGCCGATCTTGGCGATGATCGCGAGGATCAGGTCCTTGGCGGTCACGCCGACCGGAAGCTCGCCCTTGACCTCGATCGCCATCGTCTTGGGCCGGTAGGCGGGCAGCGTCTGGGTGGCCAGCACGTGCTCGACCTCGGAGGTGCCGATGCCGAAGGCGATGGCGCCGAACGCGCCGTGGGTCGAGGTGTGCGAGTCGCCGCAGACGATGGTCATGCCGGGCTGGGTCAGCCCGAACTGCGGGCCGATGATGTGCACCACGCCCTGGCCGGCGTCGCCCATCGGGTGCAGGCGGACGCCGAACTCGGCGGCGTTCTTGCGCAGCGTCTCGACCTGCGCGCGCGACACCGGGTCGGCGATCGGCCCGAGCACGGTCGGGACGTTGTGGTCCTCGGTGGCGATCGTGAGCTCGGGGCGGCGCACGGGGCGGCCGGCCATGCGCAGGCCGTCGAACGCCTGCGGGCTGGTCACCTCGTGGATGAGGTGCAGGTCGATGTAGAGCAGGTCGGGCTCGCCCTCGGCCCGGCGTACGACGTGCTGCTCCCAGACTTTCTCAGCCAGTGTTCGACCCATGGTTGACGCCTCCTCGCGTTCATACCCCCGGTCATGTCTCTCATGATGAGACGGATATATCGGGATATGGACAGTCTATCTAGTTATCCCCACCATTGCGTTTGCATCTCGTATGGCGAGACGGCAGTATCGGGGTATGGACAACTCTAGCGGGGTCGGAGTACTCGACAAGGCGGTTCTCGTGCTCAACGCCCTGGAGGCGGGCCCCGCTTCCCTGGCACAGCTCGTCCAGGCGACCGGCCTGGCCAGGCCCACGGCCCACCGGCTGGCCGTCGCCCTGGAGCACCACCGCATCGTCTCCCGCGACACGCAGGGCCGCTTCATCCTCGGCCCCCGGCTCTCGGAGCTGTCCACCGCCGCGGGCGAGGACCGCCTGCTCGCCGTCGCCGGGCCGGTGCTCATCCAGCTCCGCGACCTCACCGGCGAGAGCGCCCAACTCTACCGCCGCCAGGGCGACGAGCGGGTCTGCGTGGCCGCCGCCGAGCGCGCGAGCGGCCTGCGCGACACCGTGCCCGTCGGCTCCGCGCTGCCCATGACCGCCGGGTCCGCCGCGCAGATCCTGCTCGCCTGGGAGGAGCCCGACCGGCTGCACCGCGGCCTGCGCGGCGCCAAGTTCACCGCCGCCACGCTCGCGAGCGTACGGAGGAGGGGCTGGGCGCACAGCGTCGGCGAGCGCGAGCAGGGCGTCGCGAGCGTGTCGGCGCCCATCCGCGGCGCGGGCGGCAAGGTGATCGCGGCGGTCTCCGTGTCCGGGCCCATCGAGCGGCTGACCCGCACGCCCGGCCGCATGCACGCCGCGCCGGTCGTCACCGCGGCCGAGCGGATCACCGAGGCCATGCGCCGGGCGAACTGACGCACGGACCGGCCGTGCAACTGAGCGTGCGAACTGATGCGAACTGATTGGAGAGCGGCGTCCCGATAGCCCTAGGCTGGCGGGGTGACAGATCGCATCGAGGCAGCCGCCGCTGAACTGCGCCCCCTGCTCCAAGAATTCATCCTCTGGACGCCGGGCAACGCGCCGGGCAGCGACCCCGATCTCGTGGGCCCCGTGGCACTGTGGCATCGCCTGATCGCCCGTACGGACGTCGGGCTGTGGAAGCGCGGCGATCTGCGCACGATCCTCCTCGAACGCATGCCCCAGGTCGTGGAGGACCCCGACACCGCGGCCGACGGGATGATCCCGGCCGTCCGGGCGTACCTGACCTTCCTGTCCTCCACCGGACGGCTCACGCCCGGCTCGGCCTCCCTGGAGACCCTGCTGGCCGAGCTGGACGAGGTCGAGGACGACTTCGTGGAGGCGATGGAGGACGTCATCGCCGAGCGCGACTGGGACGAGGAGGAGGACGAGCTCGACGAGGAGGGGTCCGACGAGGGCCTCGGCGACTTCGAGCCGTTCGCCGACGAGATCGCGGCGCTGCCGACGATCCGGCTGCGCCCCGACGTCGAGCTGGCCGAGGCGGCGCGCGGGGTCCCGCTCATCGCCCAGGCCCGCGACCTGGCGCTGTGGGTCGGCACCGGGCGCAAGGTGGGCGAGGAGACCCTGCTCGGCGAGGCCGAGGTGGACGAGGCGGTGCGCACGCTCGGCCTGTCCGACCCGCGCAACATCTGGAACCTGTGGAACCTCGCCATCGACCTGGAGTTCCTCGCCCCCGACGGCGACGACACCGTCAGCGTCGACTCCGACACCGAGGGCTGGCCCTACGAGGACGACGACGACGTCCTCGACGTCTGGATGCTCGGCCTGCACTCGGTCGACTACGGCGACCCCGAGCTGGACGACGACGACCTCACACTGGCCCTGTCCGGCCTGACCCGCGCGCTGCTCGTCCGCCTGCTGCTGGCGGGGGGCGGCCGGCGGGTGCCCGAGCTGCGTGAGGAGCTGGCCGAGGCGGCGGCCGAGTACGACGACCTCGGCGCTGACGCCTGGGCCGCCGCGGGCGACCCGCTCGCCTCCGTGCTCGCCTGGCTGACCGGGTACGGCATGGTGACCGTCGAGAACGACACCGTGACCCTGACGCCGCTCGGCGCCGAGGGTCTCGTCCACCTGCTGGACGACGAGGACATCGAGGTCGACGCCCGGCCCGCGATCGACGCGATGACCGCCCTCGACCTGCTGTCGTTCAGCGCGGACATGTCCGAGGAGGAGGCCGACGAGGAGTTCGCCGCCTGGCTCGCCCTGCGCGACCCGGCGCGGGCCGCCGCCGAGCTGCTGGGCGCCGCCGCCGAGGAGGAGGCGGACGCCCTCGTCCGGGTGCAGGCGGCCAGCCTGGTGGGCGCACTGGGCGAGGCGGCCATACCGGCCTGGCAGGAGGCGCTGAAGGAGCCGTCCCTGCGGCCGTACGCCGCGACGCACCTGACCCAGATGGACGTCGAGGACGCCCCCGAGCCCACCCAGGCGGACACCCACTGGCTGATCCTGGACATGTGGACGATCTCCGCGGGCCTCGGCCGGCCGGAGTTCGTGTCGAGCCTGCACGACATCGGCCCGGCGCCGACGCTCATCGGGCTGCTCGACGTGATCTGGAAGGTCCGGCACCCGCACCTCGAAGAGCTGCTGGAGCTCATCGACGAGGCCCACCCGGACAAGCAGGTGGGGAAGGCCGCCAAGCGGGCCCTGTTCAAGGCGCGCTCGGGGCGGTGACCCGCCTCGTCCCGTCGTGGGCGAGCCCGGCCTCTGGCTGGGCCTGACGGAGCGGCGCGATCAGATCGGCGACCCGGTCGAGCTGGTCGCGCTGGCCGTGCAGGCTCAGGGCGCCCAGGCGGACGACCAGGTGCCGCGCCCCGGCGGCCACGTAGCGGCGCAGGCCCGCGAGCACCTGGTCGGCGGTGCCGGTGACGACCGCCTGGATCCGCTCCAGCTCCTCCAGCGGCATGCCGTACGCCGCCCGCGCGTACGCGTCGAGAGCCCGGCGACCGGCCTCCGGCCCGTCCTCGTCGATCCACACGGACACGAACAGGGCCGGGGTGACGCCCCCGGGCCGCCGTCCCGCCCCGCCCGCCGCGTTCCGTACGGCCGCGAGCCCGGCGGCGTAGTCGGCCGGGTCGGGCGGATAGGGCAGCCACCCGTCGTAGTGCCGCCCCGCGCGGTCGAGCGCGGCCGGCGTGGCGCCGCCGAGCCAGATCGGCGGCCCACCGGGGCGGAACGGCCGGGTGGCGGGCGGGATGTCGTCGAACCGGAGGATCTCGCCGTGGAAGGAGGTCTCGCCCTTCCACAGCGCGCGCCACAGCGCCACGGTCTCGTCGAGCCGCGTGAAGCGGCGCTCCCACGGCACCTCCGACAGGGTGTAGAACGGCCGCCCGAACCGGCCGGGAAACCCCGCGCCGACCGCGACCGTCAGCCGGCCCCCGCTGAGCAGGTCGATCGACGCGAGGGCCTGGGCGGCCTGGATCGGCCGCCGCAGGAAGGGCAGCAGCGCGCCCGTCCCCAGGGTCACGTTCGCGGTCGCCGGGGCGAGCGCCGCCAGCATGGTCAGCGCCTCGACGCGCGGGCTGATCAGGGAGTCGTTGACGAAGAGCGAGGAGAACCCCGCCCGTTCCGCCTGGCGGCCGAAGGCGACCAGCTCTCGGGGATCGCCGTCCGCGCCCCACTGGGCGGTTCCGGTCGGAAGCAGCACACCGATGTCCATGCCGGCGATGCTCGCGACCCGCGCGGACCGGCGGCAATTCCCCGCAGGGAATGGCCGGGACGCCGCGGATGCCGCTAGAAGGGTCGTCGTGGACTTCCCCCGCGCCCTCCGCGACCGCCGGACCCTCCGTCGCCTCAGCCAGCTGGAGCTGGCGCTGCGGGCGGGCACCACCCAGCGCCACCTCAGCTTCATCGAGTCCGGCAGGTCCGTGCCCGGCCGGAACATGGTCGTACGGCTCGCCGAAGGGCTCGAACTGCCGCTGCGCGAGCGCAACGAACTGCTCGTGGCGGCCGGGTACGCCCCCGCCTATCCGGAAAGCTCCCTCGACGACCCGGCGCTCGCCCCGGTGCGCACGGCGATCGGCCACATCCTGCGCGGCCACCTGCCCTACCCCGCGCTGGTCGTGGACCGCGACGGCGGCCTGGTCGCCGCGAACGAGGCGTTCGGCCTGATCACCGAGGACGCGGATCCGGACCTGCTCGGCGCCGGGGCGAACGTGTACCGCCTCGCGCTGCATCCGCGCGGCCTGGCGCCCCGCATCGGAAACCTCGCCGAGTGGGCCCGGCACATCCTGACGCGCCTCGGCCACCTGCCGGAGCTGCGCGACGAGCTGGCGCGGCACGTGCCCGCCCTGGAGCCGTCCGCCGGGCAGCTCGGCTTCGCGGTGCCGCTCCACCTGCGCACCTCGCTCGGCGAGCTGCGTCTCCTGACGACCGTGACGACCTTCGCCACCGCCGTCGACGTCACGCTCGCCGAGCTGAAACTGGAGGCGTTCCTGCCGGCGGACGCCACGACGGCCGGGATCCTCCGGGCGTTCGCCGGCGGAACGAGCGAAACGGACCCCGGCACGGCGCCGGGCCGGGCTCTCGGGGTCGTGTAACCGGCGGGTGGCCGGTCTTAGTCTGGTTCTCGTGACGCCGGTATCACTGGCCGTGGAGGCGGTCCCGGAACTGGAGCAGGCGGTGGACCTCGCCATCGCGCTGGTGCTGTCGGCCGCCATCGGGGCGGAGCGGGAGATCCGGCAGAAGAGCGCGGGGCTGCGCACCCACACGCTCGTGGGGTTCGGTGCCGCGCTGTTCATGCTGGTGTCCAAGCACGGCTTCTCCGACATCCTCAGCGAGCACATCGCGCTCGACCCGTCCCGGGTCGCCGCCCAGATCGTCTCCGGCATCGGCTTCATCGGCGGTGGGCTGATCTTCGTACGGCGCGACGCGGTGAAGGGCCTGACCACCGCCGCCGCCGTGTGGCTCACGGCGGGCGTCGGCATGGCCGCGGGCGCCGGTCTGTGGCTGCTGGCCGCCCTGGCGACCGTGGGGCACTTCGTCGTGATGCTCGGGCTCACCCCGCTGGCCGCCCGGCTCCCCCGCTCCCGGCACACGCCGTACGCCCTGACGGTGTCCTACATCGACGGCCGCGGCGCGTTCTCCCGGATCCTGACCGAGTGCGGCGCACGCGACTTCGCCGTGAGCGAGCTGTCGCTCGAACAGCCCGGCGAGCGCCGTGAGGCCCGTACGGTCACCGTCTCCATGACGGTCCACGGCCCCGGCTCGATCGGCGACCTCACCTCCGCCCTCGCCGGCATCGACGGCGTGCTGACCGTCTCCAGCCAGGACGCCGGCGCCCGCCAGCTCTAGGCACCACGAAACCCCCGGCACGGGGAGGTGCCGAGGGTTTCGATGATGTAGCCCCGACCGGATTCGCGCCCGCAC
>NZ_BOOB01000029.1 GCF_016863015.1 Microbispora amethystogenes
AACCGGCGCTACCGCCTTGAGAGGGCGGCGTCCTAGGCCACTAGACGACGGAGCCGAGTGCAGTGAAGTAGTCCCGAGCGGATTCGAACCGCCGTTACCGCCTTGAGAGGGCGGCGTCCTAGGCCACTAGACGACGGGACCATGCACTGCGCTGCTTCCAGCAGAATCCCTTGGGGGGATCCAGCTGGGGTACCAGGACTCGAACCTAGACTAACGGAGCCAGAATCCGTCGGGCTGCCAATTACCCCATACCCCATCTGCTTGCGGGGGCCTCGCGGCTCCCGCTTGCGACTCCGAAAGGATAGCCCAGCTTGCGACCCACTACCAAAACGATTGCGGCGTGCCCCTCGATCTCGTGATCCGATCCTCCCGGGCGAAGGCCCCGGCGCTTCTGTGCGAGGCTGGGACAAACGCCAGCGCCACGTGAGGAGCCGCCCGCCATGACCTCGGCCGCGAACCCCTTCCTCAGTCCCAGCAACCTGCCGTACGGGCTGCCTCCGTTCGAGGAGATCAGGGAGGAGCACTACGCGCCGGCGTTCGAGCAGGGCATGGCCGAGCACCTCGCGGAGGTCGAGGCGATCGCCGCGAACCCGAAGCCTCCGACGTTCGAGAACACCATCGAGGCGCTGGAGAGGTCGGGCGCGCTGCTCGACCGCGTCTCGGCGGTCTTCTTCAACCAGGCGTCGTCCGACACCACTCCGGGCGTGCAGGAGATCCAGCAGGCCGTCACGCCCAGGCTCGCCCAGCACGCCGACGCGATCCACCTCGACCGGAGGCTGTTCGAGCGCGTCCAGGCGGTCGAGGCGGCCGACGAGGAGCAGCGGTGGCTGCTGAAGCGCTACCTCACCGACTTCACCCGGGCGGGCGCCACGCTGGACGCGCGGGACCAGGACCGGCTCAGGGAGATCAACGAGCGCCTCTCGGCCCTCGGGACCACGTTCCAGCAGAACCTGCTCGCCGACACCAACGAGCGCGCGGTGGTGGTCGAGGACGTCGCCGAGCTCGACGGGCTCTCGCCGGACGCGATCCAGGCGCTCGCCGACCAGGCCGGGGAGCGTGGCCTGGACGGCAGATATCTGATCTCGCTGGTCCTGCCCACCGGGCAGCCCGCCCTGGCGGAGCTGACCGACCGGTCCCTGCGCGAGCGGATCCACCGCGCCTCCGCCGGCCGCGGCGCCGGGAACGCCGGCCTCATCAGGGAGATGGCCGCCCTGCGGCGTGAGCGGGCGCGGCTGCTCGGCTACGAGAACCACGCGGAGTACGTCCTGGCCGACCAGACCGCGGGCACGACGCGGGCCGTCACCGAGATGCTGGACCGGCTCGTGCCGCCCGCGGTGGCCAACGCCCGCAAGGAGCAGGCGGACCTGGAAGAGATCGCCGGGCACCCGATCGAGCCGTGGGACTGGGCGTTCTACGCGGAGAAGGTGCGCAAGGCCCGCCACGACATCGACAGCCGCCGGATGCGGCCGTACTTCGAGCTGAACACCGTGCTGGAGAAGGGCGTCTTCAACGCGGCGACGCGCCTCTACGGCGTCACCTTCCACGAGCGGCCCGACCTGCGGGGCTACCACCCGGAGGTGCGGGTCTTCGAGGTGCGCGACGAGGACGGCTCGCCGCTGGGCCTGTTCCTCGGCGACTACCACACCAGGGCGTCCAAGCGGGGCGGGGCGTGGATGAACAGCCTCGTGAAGCAGTCGGGCCTGGAGGGCACCCGGCCGGTGGTGGTCAACAACCTCAACGTCGTCAGGGGCGAGCCGACCCTGATGACGTTCGACGAGGTCAACACGATGTTCCACGAGTTCGGGCACGCGCTGCACGGCCTGTTCTCCGACGTGCGCTTCCCCCGGTTCTCCGGTACGGCCGTACCGCGCGACTTCGTGGAGTATCCCTCGCAGGTCAACGAGATGTGGGCGACGCATCCGGAGATCCTGGCGGAGTACGCGCGGCACCACGAGACGGGCGAGCCGATGCCGCGCGACCTCGTCGACCGGATGCTGGAGACCCAGAAGTTCGGCCAGGGCTTCGCGACGCTGGAGTATCTCGCCGCGACCCTGCTCGACTGGGCCTGGCACACGGCGTACGACGGCGACGAGGATGTGGAGGAGTTCGAGCGGCGGGCGCTCAGGGACGCCGGGGTGGACCTGCCCGCCGTCCCGCCGAGGTACCGCAGCGCGTATTTCGCCCACATCTGGGCGGGCGGCTACAGCGCCGGCTACTACTCCTACATCTGGAGCGAGGTGCTCGACGCCGACACGGTCGAGTGGTTCGGCGAGAACGGCGGGCTGCGCCGGGAGAACGGGGACGCCTTCCGTACGGCCCTGCTCTCCCGGGGCGGCAGCGTGGACTCGATGGAGGCGTTCCGGGCGTTCCGCGGCCGGGACCCCGAGATCACCCCGCTCCTCGACCGGCGCGGCCTCCGCTGACCCCTCAGGGGATCAGGACGCGCCCTGGAGGCGGGTGAGGGCGGCGCGGAGGCGGTCGAGCGAACGCTCCCGGCCGAGCACCTCGATCGACTCGAAGAGCGGCAGGCCCACGGTCCGGCCGGTGATCGCCACCCGGACCGGCGCCTGCGCCTTGCCGAGCTTGAGACCGTGGGCGAGGCCCACCTCCTCCAGCGCGGTCTTGAGCGATTCGGGGTCCCAGCTCACCGTCTCCAGGCGCTCGGCGTACCCGGCGAGGATGGCGTCCGCCCCCGGCTTCATGGCCTTGTCCCAGGACGGCTGGTCGAAGACGGGCTCGTCCAGGAACAGGAAGTCGACGTTGGCCGTGACCTCCGACAGCACCGCGACCCGGGTCTGCACCAGGTCGGCCACGCGGGCGAACACCGCGCGGTCCCAGGACGGGTCGAGCCACGGCTCGCAGCGGGCGGCGAACACCTCGCGGGGCAGCGCCCGGATGTACTCGCCGTTGAAGGCCCGCAGCTTCTTCTCGTCGAAGAACGCCGGAGCCTGGTTCACGTCCTCCAGCCGGAACAGCGGCATCATCTCCGACCACGGCATGATCTCGCGGTCGTCGCCGGGCCCCCAGCCGAGCAGCATCAGGTAGTTGACCATCGCCTCGGCGAGGTAGCCCTCGTCGCGGTAGGACTCCAGGGCGACCTTGTCGCGCCGCTTGGAGAGCTTCTGCCGCTTCTCGTTGACGATCACCGGCACGTGCGCCCAGACCGGCGGCTCGGCGCCGAGGGCCCGCCACAGCAACTGCTGCTTGGGCGTGTTCGACAGGTGCTCCTCGGCGCGGACCACGTGGTCGATCCGCATCTCCATGTCGTCGACCACGTTGGCGAGGATGAACAGCGGCGAGCCGTCCCCGCGGACGATGACGAAGTCCTCCATCGCGGCGTTCGGGAACTCCACCCGCCCGCGGACGCTGTCGTCCACGACCGTCACGCCCTCGTCGGGCGTGCGGAACCGTACGGCGCCCTCGGTCAGGCCGAGGTCGCGGCAGTGCCCGTCGTAGCCCTGGTGCTCGGAGCCGGTCCTGGCCTTCACGTCGTCCCGCGTGCAGGTGCAGTGGTAGGCCTTGCCGTCCTTGAGCAGCTTCGCGGCCGCCTCACGGTGCTGCTGCTCGTACGCGGACTGGAAGTAGGGCCCCTCGAAGCGGGGCGAGTCGCCGTTGATGCCGATCCAGGCGAGGGCCGAGATGATGCCCTCGGTCCACTCCGGCCGGTTGCGCGCGGCGTCCGTGTCCTCGATGCGCAGCACGAACGTGCCGCCGGACTGCTCGGCGATCGCCCAGTTGAACAGCGCCGAACGAGCGCCACCGACGTGGAACATGCCGGTGGGCGAAGGGGCGAAGCGCACCCTAGTCACGTGAGATCACCCGGTTAGTGAGAGTTCCGATTCCTTCGATGGAGACGCCGACCTCGTCGCCGACGGCCATCGGGCCCACCCCGGCGGGGGTGCCGGTCAGGATGACGTCGCCGGGCAGCAGGGTCATGACCGCGCTCACGTACGCGACGAGCGCGGGGATGTCGTGCAGCAGGAGGGAGGTGCGGGCGCTCTGCCTGACCTCGCCGTTGAGCGTGGTCGTGATCGCCAGGTCGGCCGGGTCGAGCTCGGTCTCGATCCAGGGGCCGAGCGGGCAGAACGTGTCGAAGCCCTTGGCCCTGGCCCACTGGCCGTCCCTGGCCTGCAGGTCGCGTGCGGTCACGTCGTTCGCGCAGGTGTACCCGAAGATCACTTCACCGGCCCGCTCGGCCGGCACGTCGCGGCACAGCCGCCCGATCACCACGGCGAGCTCGCCCTCGAAGTCGACCCGCTCCGACAGCTTCCCCGGGTACGCGATCGCCTCCGACGGCCCGATCACGGTCGTGTTGGGCTTGAGGAACACGACCGGCTCGGCCGGGGGCTCGCCGCCCATCTCCCTGGCGTGGTCGGCGTAGTTCTTGCCGATCGCGACGATCTTGCTGGGCAGCATGGGGGCCACCAGGCGGACCTCCGCCAGCGGGAACCGCTCACCGGTGAACTCCACCCCGTGGAAGGGGTGCCCGCCGATCCTGGCGATGACCTGCTCGCCCTCTTCCACCACGCCGAAGGCGACCTGGTCGCCCATCGAGAACCTCGCGATACGCACGTCACGAGCCTAGTGGGGTAAGCACCATGGGCGTACTTAAGGTGGTCTGGAGTCGATGAAGTCGAGCGTACGGGAGTCGATGTGCCTTCGGTCGTGAAGATCAACGTGCTGACGGTGCCCGAGGAGATGCGGCGCGAGCTGGAGCAGCGGTTCGCCGGCCGGGCCGGGATGGTGGAGTCCGCCGACGGGTTCGAGTGGTTCGAGCTGCTGCGGCCGGTGGAGGGCGGCGACCGCTACCTGGTCTACACCCGCTGGCGCAGCGAGGAGGACTTCCGGCGCTGGCAGGAGAGCCAGGCGTTCCAGGCGGGACACGCGCGGGCCGCGGCCGAGGCCGCCGCGCAGGGCGAGGGCCAGGGACAGGGACAGGGACAGGGACAGGGACACGGGCACGGCCACGGGCACGGGCACGGCGGTCCCGCCGCGACCGGCTCCGAGCTGTGGTCCTTCGAGGTGGTCGAGAGCGCCGGACCCAAGGAGGAGTGACCCGGCCCCATCAGCGGGTTGGGCCGGGCCCGCGAGCCGGTCGGGCGTCCAGGAGGATCGGCGGCGATCCGGCCGCCGATGTCGCCGTCGACGGAGCCGGCCGCCGCGCGGCCCGGCTCGCGTCGCGCGAGGGCGCGTCGCCACGGTGAGCGACGACGCGGCGACGTCGGGGCCATCACCGGGCGGCGGCGGGGCCATTACGGGGTGAAGACCGAGGCCAGTTGTGCAGTTGTGATCAAACTGGCTTGACCGGATCACAAAAAACCGGACAGCATGGCGCACCCCTGCCCTGATCCCGGAAGGAACCGGCGTGCCCCGCCGCCTCACCGCCCTCCTCCTGTCGGCCGTGCTCCCCCTCGGCGCGCTCGCCGCCGCGACGGCCATGCCCGCCGCGGCCCGGGCGCCGCAGCGCACGCCGGAGTGTCAGGGGGACTGGCTGCCCTCCACCCCCACCTCCCCCGACGTCATGAACGGCAGGCTGTCCTTCCTCGATCTCCCGGCCGTCACCGTGGGCAAGGACGTCAACTGGCGCATGGACCCGTACCGGAACCGGTCCTGGCAGATGGTGTTCCAGTCGCTGCGGTGGATGGGCCGGCTCGTGGCCGACTACGAGTCGACGGGCAAGACCGACTACCTCGACCGGGCCGTCGAGATCGCCAGGGACTGGGTCGCGGACAACCCGTACGGCGGCCGGACGACCGCGAAGTACGCCTGGGCCGAGCATCCCATCGCGCTGCGCGCCCCGGCCCTGGTGTGCCTGAGCAGGTACGTGAAGGCGGGCTGGCTCACGTCGAGCCTCGCCCTGCACGCGAAGCTGCTGTCGGACCCCAAGCACTACGAGCTCGGCCACAACCACGGGCTCGACCAGGACATCGGCCTCCTGCGCATCGGCTGCCGCTACGGGAACCCGAAGTGGAAGAACCTCGCGGTGAGCCGGATGGTCAGGTCGATGACGCTCGACATCGACGGGCAGGGCGCCCTGCGCGAGCAGGCGCCGCGCTACGCGATCTACGTGCACGACCGGCTCAGGGTGGCGGTCGACACGATCAAGGACTGCGGGATGAAGGTGCCGGCGGCGCTGGCGAGCCGCTGGGAGAGCCTGCCGCGGCACATCAGCGCCGCGACCCAGCCCAACGGCTACATGGTGCCGATCGGCGACGGGCCCGCCGACGTCCAGCCCGCCGCGTTCGACCACGCCGACGCCACCGTGCAGGTCTTCGACGCCGGGTACGTCTTCGGCCGTACGGCCTGGGGCGACCCCCAGTCGGCCTACTACTCGATCCGGTTCGGGCCGGCCCTGAAGTTCCACGGCCACGAGGACCACATGGGCGTCACCTACTACGCCCAGGGCCGCTCGATCCTCACCGAGGCGGGCTTCCACTCCTACGAGAACACGCCGTACCGGCGGTGGACGCTGAGCCCGGAGGCCCACAACGTGCCGGTCCTCGTGGGCCGGAGGTTCCGGGGGCACACCCCCACCACGCTCGTGCGCCGGTCGCTGGACAAGGAGCGGCAGTCGTTCACGTTCACCGACCGGGCGTACGGCGTGGCGCGCACGCGGTCGGTGCTGGTCAGCCATCACCAGGACGTGATGGCGGTGCTCGACGGCGGCGGCGGCAAGCTGCGCAACCTGTGGCACCTCGCCCCGAACCTGAAGGTCGTGTCGAACGCGGGCGGCCGGGTGGTGGTCGCCGACGGCGCGTGGAAGGCGTCGATCGTCCAGCTCGCGATGCCGTCGTGCCGGCCGGTCGGAGGCCAGCGGGTGGTGCGCGGGCGGACCTCGCCCTACCAGGGCTGGATCTCTCCGGCGTACATGCGCAAGGAGCCCGCCGACGTGATCGTCTCGCCCGTGGCCGGCTCGCTGCTGACCGTGGTGGTGCCCGGGACCGACCGGCCGGATGTCACCTGTTCGGGACGCACGCTGATCGTGCACACTCCGGCCGGTCCGGTCACGCTGCGCACGAGTTCGTCCGGCACGCTGTCGTAGCCCTCCCCCCGGGGGCAGGCAGGCGGCTACCCGTAGACCGAAGGGGAGCCGGCCGCGAACTGCTTGGCCTGGTCCGGCACGTGGCCGAGCTTGCCGACCTCGTTGGCGAGCCCCTCCAGGACCGCGCGCAGCTGCACCTGCGTGACGTCGGCGAACGTCCGCAGGTAGGCGATCCGGCGCTCCAGCTCCTCGGCCTCCGCGCTCTGAACCCCGTCGCCCGCGCGGTAGGCGCCGACCGCCTGGTTGGCCGCCTCCTCCGCCTGGCGCTGCGCCTCCGTCAGCATCTCCTCGTACTGCTGGCGGGCCTGGCCGACGATCCGCCGGGCGTAGTCCTCCGCCTCGGCGATCTGGGCGTCGGCGGTCTGCTGCGCGCGGGAGAGGATGTTGATCGCGTCGACGCTCGGCGTCTGCGACCCGGTGGCCTGCTCGGGGTTGAGGCCGTGCTCCTTGTACCACTGCTTCATGCGGTCGATGTACGCCCGCAGGTCCGCCTTCTCCTTGTCGCCGGCGGCCATGTCGTCCGCGACCCGGTACAGGAACGCGCGCACCTCGTCCTCGCTGTAGCCACGGCGCCCGAGGGGGGTGCGCGTGAACTCGTGCTTGCGTACCCGATCCGGGGTGAGAGGCTGGCGCTCACCCGCCGGGCTTCCCCAAGGCATATCCGCCGTCATGACTCCCGACCTCTGTCGCTCGTGAACTCGTCGAAGTGGATCTGCTCGGACGGCACGCCGGCGTCCAGCAGCCGTCCGTTCGTGGCCTGGACCATCTCCTCCGAGCCGCAGACGAAGACGTGCTGGCCACGCCATCCCTGCAACGCGACGTCCACGGCGTACCCGCGGGTGCCCCGGTAGAACGGGTCGTGGGAGACGACCGGGACGACGTTGAGCCAGGGGTGCTCGGCCGCCATCTTGCCCAGCGCCTCCAGGTCGTACAAGTCCCTCGACGTACGGGCGCCGACGACGAGGTCCACCCTGCGCGACGGGCCCTCGAAGGCGATCTGCTCCACCAGGGCCTTGAGCGGCGCGAGGCCGGTGCCGCCCGCGATCATCAGCAGGTCGCCCGTGACGTCCGGGGCGAGCGTCAGCCGTTCGCCCACGGCCGCGCCGACGCGCAGGACGTCGCCGCGGCGCGCGCCCATCACCAGCGCGGAGCTGAGCGCGCCGCCGTCGACCATGCGTACGTGCAGGTCGATGGTGTTGTCCTGGCGCGGGGCGTTGGCGAACGAGTAGAACCGCCAGATGCGCGGCCGCATGGAGTAGGAGATCGACGCCGACTGCCCCGGGCGGAAGGGGTACTGGTAGTTCAGCCGCGCCCGGATGACGGCGATGCCGAGCGTGCGGGTCTCCTGGCCGATGATCTCGGCCTCCCACCACGGCGGGGACACCTTCGCCGCCTCGTTGGACGCCTCGACCATCACCTGCGCGACCAGGTTGTAGGCCTGCGTCCAGTCGTGCGCGAGCGCCGGGGTCCACCGTTCGCCCAGGAAGTGTTCGAGCGTGGCGAGCAGGGCCTGGCCGACGGCGGGGTAGTGCGCGGCGGTCACCGCGAACTTGCGGTGGTCGCGGCCGAGCTGCTGGAGGAACGGGACGACGTCCTCCACCTGGTCGACGTTGCTGACGACCTGCCCGAGCGCGCCCACGAGCCGGTCGCGCTGACGCGCCATCGACACGGGGAACATGTCCCGCACGTCCGGATTCATGAGGAAAAGAACGGAGTAGAAGTACAGCGGCACCTGGTCACCCGAACGGGAGACGAGGTGCCAGCTGTCCTTGAGAGCCTGCGTGTCCACTCAGCCGGCCGTTTCCGCCGGCGTATCCGCGGGCCCGGTCACGATGGACGGCTTCACCTTGCCCAGCACCAGGCCGACGTCGCGCAGGATGTCCTCGCCGACGCCGCCGGCCTGCAGGACCGCGAACAGGTGCTCGCCCACCTTGTCGTAGTGCTCGGACGTCACGCCCATGCCGGCGTGCGCCTCTCCGAGGTCACGGCCCTCGTACGGCTCCGGGCCGCCGAGGACGGAGCACAGCAGCACGACCATGTGCCGCTTCAGCCTGGGCATGTCGATGCCGGCGAAGTACGGCTTCAGGTCGTCGTCGGCGAGAACGCGCACGTAGAAGGCGTCGACGACGTCGCGGACGACCGGCGCGCCACCGATCTGGTCATAGTAAGACGGCGAGGTGATCACAAGACCCTCCCATTCCGGGTGTGCCAGCGAGGGGATGACCGATGTCCGAAAAATGTTCGAACGGATTTCAGTCACGTGGCTGGTCATGGTGATGGACATGGCTCGGCTCCTGCGGCGCCCGCCGCTTCCGGGGGACACGATCAGAAGCCGGGCGGGCGCGCGAAAGCACGGGGTTCGGTGCGCAGATGCTTCTTGCCGTCACCCTCCGTTGAGCCAGAGCATGGACGCTGAGGCTGGAACCGTGGCCGGGATCGCCGATCATGGCGAAGACCGCCTCAGGAGCTTCGCCTATCTAAGCACTAACTAGACCAAATGTCACTAAAACCACAGACGTTAACTCACGTCCCGTGAGCGTCCGATCGCGATCCGATCATCCCGGTTCGTCCGGTGGTGCGGGGATTATGCGCTGTGGCCGGCCCGCAGCAGACCATACGTCACCGCCTGCTCCAGCGCCTGCCAGGACGCCTCGATGACGTTCTCCGCGACACCGACCGTGGCCCACTCGCCGGTCGCGTCGCTGGAGGTGATCAGCACCCGCGTCACCGCGTCCGTGCCGTGGGTGCCTTCGAGGATCCGCACCTTGAAGTCGATCAGCTCGACCTCGGCCAGCTCAGGGTACAGCTTCTCCAGGCCGAGCCGCACCGCGCGGTCGAGCGCGTTCACCGGGCCGTTGCCCTCGCCGGTCGCGACGATCCGCTCCCCCTTGGCGTGGAGCTTGACGGTCGCCTCGCTGACCACGTCGCCGCCCGGCCGGCGCTCGACGATGACCCGCCACGACTCGACCGTGAAGTGCCGCCGCTGCCCGCCCTCGACCATGTCGCGCAGCAGCAGCTCGAAGGACGCGTCGGCGGCGTCGAAGGTGTGCCCCTTGGCCTCCAGCTCCTTCACCCGCTCGACCAGCCACCGCGACTGGTCGCCGCTGAGCTCGTAGCCCAGCTCGCGGCCCTTGAGCTCGACCGAGGCCCGGCCGGCCATGTCGGAGACGAGCATCCGCATGTCGTTGCCGACCTGGGCGGGGTCGATGTGCTGGTAGAGGTTCGGGTCCACCTTGATCGCCGACGCGTGCAGGCCCGCCTTGTGCGCGAAGGCCGACATGCCGACGTACGGCTGGTGGGAGTTCGGCGTGACGTTGGTGACCTCGGTGATCGCGTGCGCGATGCGGGTCATGTCACGCAGCGACTGCGGCGGCACCAGATCGAAGCCCCGCTTGAGCTGGAGGTTCGCGACCACGGTGAACAGGTTGGCGTTGCCGGAGCGCTCGCCGTACCCGTTGGCGCAGCCCTGCACGTGCGTGGCGCCGGCCCTGACCGCGGCGAGGGTGTTGGCGACCGCGCAGCCCGTGTCGTCGTGGCAGTGGATGCCGACGCGGGCCCCCGTGCCGACCGCGTCGTGCACCACGTCGGCCAGCTCGTCGGGGAGCATGCCGCCGTTGGTGTCGCACAGCGCGATCACCGAGGCCCCGGCCTCCGCCGCCGTGCGCAGCACCTCCAGCGCGTACGCGGGGTTGGACCGGTAGCCGTCGAAGAAGTGCTCGGCGTCGAGGAAGACCCGCTGGCCCTCCGTGACCAGGTGGGAGACCGTGTCGCGGACCATCGCGAGGTTCTCCTCCAGCGTGGTCCGCAGAGCCAGTTCGACGTGCCGGTCGTGACTCTTGGCGACAAGCGTCACGACCGGCGCGCCGGATTCGCGCAGCGCGGCCACCAGGGGGTCGTCGGCGGCCTTCACGCCCGCCCGGCGGGTCGCGCCGAACGCGGCGAGCTGCGCGTGCTTCAGGTCGAGCTCGGTCTGAGCCCGCCGGAAGAACTCGGTGTCCTTGGGGTTGGCGCCGGGCCAGCCGCCCTCGATGAAGCCGAACCCGAGGCCGTCCAGGTGCCGCGCGATGGCCAGCTTGTCGGCGACGCTCAGGTTGAGCCCCTCCTGCTGGGCTCCGTCCCGGAGCGTCGTGTCGTATACGTGAAATCGGTCGTCGGCCATCTCTGTGTCTCCTTCGCGGGGTCGCGTCTCGCCGCGCGTTCTGTTCACCGGGCCGCGTCGACCGGACTGTGTTCAGTGACCTGTGTTCACCGGTACGGGGCCCAAACAAAAAGACCCCTCACGGACGTGAGAGGTCTGCGCGCCGGCGATGTGTCCTTCAGCCGGCGCGCCTGCCGATAATGAGCAGACCGTTGTTCATGGTGCTCAGCAGTTTGCCACAGCCGGTCGCCCTCTGGCACATCGATCTCATCTTACGAGATGTGCGCGGGTGTCCGCCCAGCTCAGCGGGTCACAGCTTAGAGTGATCACCATGAAGGCCGCCGAATTCATCGCACCCGCCGTCGCCGAGTACGCCGCCGCGCACACCACACCGCCCGACGCCCTGCTCGCCGAGCTGGCGGAGGAGACCCGCAGGCTGATGGGCGACCGCAGCACCATGCAGATCGCCCCGGAGCAGGGCACCCTGCTCACCCTGCTCGTCCAGATCAGCGGCGCCCGGCTGGCCGTCGAGGTGGGGACCTTCACCGGATACTCCTCCATCTGCATCGCCAGGGGGCTGCCCGCCGACGGCCGGCTGATCGCCTGCGACGTGAGCGAGGAGTGGACCGACGTGGCCCGGCGCTACTGGGCGAAGGCGGGCCTCGGCGGCCGCGTCGAACTACGCCTCGGCCCGGCCGCCGACACGCTGCGGGCGATGCCTCCGGACGAGCATGTCGACTTCGCCTTCATCGACGCCGACAAGGCGGGTTACCCCGTCTACTACGAGGAGGTCCTGACCCGGCTGCGGCCCGGCGGCCTGATCGCGGTGGACAACACGCTCCAGCACGGCGCGATCACCGACCCCGCCGCCGGGGGCAACGTCCCGGTCATGCGGGAGTTCAACGACCTCGTCGCGCGGGACGACAGGGTCACCAGCGTGCTGCTGCCCGTCGCCGACGGGCTCACCCTCGTCAGGAAGAACTGAGCCCGCGCTGATCGGGGGGAACCGCTACCCCGGTATCCCCGGCATTCCGCCTGACCGGCCCGCCTCTACGACGCGAGAGGCAGACGCAGGACGAGCATGGCGCCGACGGGGCTGTCGGCGAGGCACAGGGTGCCGCCGTACATCTCGGCGATCGCCCGCGCGATGGTCAGGCCGAGCCCCGAGCCGCCAGGGTCCCGTTCCCGGGCCTCCCTCCCGCGGTACATGCGCTCGAAGACCCGCTCGCGGTCCGCAGGAGGGATGCCGGGACCGTCGTCGACGACCTCCAGGACGGCGTCGGGCGGGTCGGCGACCACGTGGATCTCGATCTTCGTGCGGGCGTGCCGTTCGGCGTTGGCCATCAGGTTGCCCAGCAGGCGGGCCATCCGGATCCGCGAGGCCCGCACCAGCACGTCAGGGGCGAGGCGGGTGTGGACGGCGACCGCGGTGCCCGGAGCGCGGCGGTTCAGCTCGTCGTCGACGAGTTCGGCGAGGTCGACCGTCTGGGCCGGAGGCTCGCCGGACTCGGTGTCCACCCGCGCGAGGTCGAGCAGGTCGGCCACGATGTCGTTGAGCCGTTCGGCGTCGCAGAGGGATTTCCGCAGAATCCGCTGCAGGTCGATGCCGGGCTCGGAAAGCGCGGACTCCAGCTCGATCATGAGGCCGGTGATGGGGTTGCGCAGGTCGTGCGAGGCGTCAAAGATCAGCCGCCGCTGCCGCTCGATGGCCTCGCGCAGCACGGAGATCTTTTCGCGCAGCGCGGAGATCGTGTGGTGCTGCTCCTTGTGCGCCTGCCTGAGTTCCTCGTTGAGCGCCTGCAACCCACGGGCGAAGGTGTCCACATCCCTGGCCGGGGGACCGACCTCGCCGCCCCCGCCCTCCTCGCCGGCCTCCGGCGGCCGCCGGAGCGCCTGGACGAGACCGGTGACCTCCTCGACGCTGAGGATGATCCACAGCACCTCGCCGTGCGGGCCGAGCACGGGCGTGTTGACCTTGCTCCAGTAGCGCTCCTCGAACGCCCCCGCCCTGCCGGGGGCCTCGACGTCGTACCGCTGGAGCGGCATGAAGTCCCGCCGCCGCGTGGTGAGCACCTGCTCCAGCGAGGCGCGCAGGCTGTCGGCCCCCTGCGTCTCGGCGTCCGGGGGCGCCCCGGGGTTGGGCGGGAAGACGGCGAACAGATGCCTGCCCAGCAGGTCCTCCGCCGTACGGCCGACCACCTTCAGGTACGCGTCGTTGGCGGCGATCATGACGAGATCGGGAGTCAGGATCAGCGAGGGGACCTGGCCCGCCCTGAACACCGCCTCGTAATCGATCGTCGGCTTCATCACCTCGGCGCCCTTTCTCCGGCCCTCCTTCCAGAGTAGGTGAACGCCCAGCTCAGCCCGCTGTGGCAGCCCTCGGCACGGGGCGAGTGGAGCGACGTGGCCCGGCGCTGCCGGGCGAAGGCGGGCCTCGGCGGCCGCGTCGAACCGCGCCTCGGCCCGGCCGCCGAGGAAGAACTGAGCCCGCGGCGTCCGGCCGCGCCACGGCAATGATGGAGTAATAACCCGCCATGAAGGCGCCGGACTCATGATCGGCGTTCCTCCGACGAGTACGCTCGCGAATCGGTTCTTGTTCGCGGGCCGACCGCCCGACTCGTCATGCACGGACATCAGTGCACCGGAAAGCACATGCGCGCGGAAGCACATGCACTTGGAAAGCAGGGGGCGACGAATGACTCACCGGCGCGGCGGGGCGTTTCTCACAGGCAGGGTCGCCGGTCTTCTCGTCGCCGGCGCCTCGGCCTCGACCGCCTTCATCACCGGTGTCGCGCCGATGGGCGCCGCCGCCGACAACGGACACGACCGCGCCGAGCGGAACGTCGTACAGTCCCCCGGTGGGGAGCGACCCGGCGACCCGCCCGGGGACAGGTCGGCCACGGGCGGTTCCACCCGCAACCACGGCTACCAGCACACCTCGGCGAACACGTCCGGCGGCTCCTCGAACGTGCAGAACGCGCTGTGCCGGCGCGCCCGGGTCTGCAACATCACCCAGCACGTGACCATCGCCGGTCCGCGCGTGACCGTGACTCCCAGCCCTTCGCCGCCGGCGACGCCCGCCGCGAAGCCGGTTCCGGTGCCCACGGTCACCGTCACGGTCACGATGACCCCCACACCGGCGCCCGCGCCGGCACCACTCGCCGTTCCGGCGGCACCGGCGCCGTGCCCGGCCCCCCGGCCCCTGCTGAGCATCGACGGCAGGGTCGGCGCCGGGGTCGGTGTGGGCAGGGGCTCCGGTCTGCTCGACGGGCTGCTGTCGCTGTCCCTCCTCGGAAGGGGCGCGGCCTGCCCCGGCTGAGCACGTCTCCGGCGCGGGCCGCCCGCGACCGCGTCAGCAGATCTTGTGCACCCAGTGGTGGGTGTCGGGGCGGGCGCCGTACTGGATGCCGACGAGCTCCTCGCGGATCCGCATGGTGACGGGGCCGGGGGTGCCGTCGCCCACGGTCCAGCTTCGGTCGGTGCCCTTCACCGAGCCGACGGGAGTGACGACCGCCGCGGTGCCACAGGCGAAGACCTCGGTGAGCTCGCCCGACGCGCAGCCCGCCTGCCAGTCCTCGATCGAGATCTTGCCCTCCTCGACCGTGTAGCCCAGCTCGCCGGCGAGGCTGAGGATCGAGTCACGGGTGATGCCGGGCAGCAGGGTCCCGGTGAGCGACGGGGTGACGAGGCGGTCGCCGAAGACGAAGAACAGGTTCATCCCGCCCATCTCCTCGACCCACCGGTGCTCGAAGGCGTCGAGCCAGACCACCTGGTCGCAGCCCTCCTCGACGGCCTGCCGCTGGGCCACGAAGGCCGCCGCGTAGTTGCCGCCGCACTTGGCGAACCCCGTGCCGCCGGGCGCCGCCCGGGTGTACTCGGTGGACAGCCAGACCGACACCGGCTTCAGGCCGCCGGTGAAGTACGACGCGGCGGGCGAGGCGATGACCATGAACTTGTACTTCTGCGACGGGTGGTTCACCCCGAGCGCGGTCTGCGTGGCGATCATGAAGGGGCGCAGGTAGAGGCTGTGGCCCTCGGTCGTCGGCACCCATTCGCGGTCGGTCTGGACGAGGAGTTCGAGCGACTCGACGAACGTCTCCTCGGGAAGCGGGGGCATCGCCATCCGGGCCGCCGACTGGTTGAACCTCGCCGCGTTCGCGTACGGCCGGAAGGCGACGATCGAGCCGTTCGACTGCCGGTAGGCCTTGAGCCCCTCGAACAACTCCTGGGCGTAGTGGAACACCGCGGTGGCGGGGTCGAGCACGAGGGGGCCGTACGGCTGGAGCTTCGCGTCGTGCCAGCCCTCCCCCTCGGTGTAGTCGATGGAGACCATGTGGTCGGTGAAGACCTGGCCGAAGCCGGGGCTCGCCAGCATCCGCTCACGCTCGGCCGCACCGCGGGCCTGGGGGTTGTGCTGCACGTCGAACCTGAGGTGGGTGGTCATGGCGAGGTCCTTCTCTCTTCGTCGTCGTAGTCATTGTGCGACGAGTCGGCTAAGGGAAAACTAGGGCATTCGACAGGTATGAAAAAGCGCATGGCGGCCCATACCGGGCCGCCATGCGCGTCGTCTGGATGAGCGGCCGGGATCAGCCGGCTACTCGGGCGGCGATGTCGTCGCCGATCTCACGGGTGGACCGGGCGGTCCAGGCGCTCTGGCGCTCGACCAGGTCGTCGGCCACGGCCTGCTCGACCCGGGCCGCGGTCCCGGCGTGGCCGAGGTGGTCGAGGAGCATGGCGACCGACAGGATCGTGGCGGTCGGGTCGGCCTTGCCCTGGCCGGCGATGTCGGGGGCGCTGCCGTGGACGGGCTCGAACATGGACGGCGCCGTACGGGCCGGGTTGACGTTTCCGCTGGCCGCGAGGCCGATGCCGCCCGCCACCGCCGCGCCGATGTCGGTCAGGATGTCGCCGAACAGGTTGTCGGTGACGATGACGTCGAAGCGCTGCGGCTGGCTGACGAAGAACATCGAGGCCGCGTCGACGTGGCAGTAGTCGGTCTCCACCTCGGGGAACTCCAGGCTCAGCCGGTCGACGGTGCGGGCCCACAGGTCGCCCGCGTAGGTCAGCACGTTGGTCTTGTGCACGAGGGTCAGCTTGCGGCGCGGCCGGGCGAGGGCCTTCTCGAAGGCGTAGCGCACGACGCGCTCGACGCCGTAGGCCGTGTTCAGCGACTCCTGGGTGGCGATCTCGTGCGGGGTGCCGCGGCGCATGACGCCGCCCGCCCCGGCGTACGGGCCCTCGGTGCCCTCCCGGACGACGATCATGTCGATGTCCTCGGGGCCCGCCTGCCCGAGCGGGGTCGCCACGCCGGGGAACAGCTTGACCGGGCGGAGGTTCACGTAGTGGTCGAGCTCGAAGCGCAGGCGCAGCAGCAGTTCGCGCTCCAGGACGCCGGGCGGCACACTCGGGTCGCCCACCGCGCCCAGCAGGATCGCGTCGTATCCGCGCAGCTCGTCGAGCACCTCGTCGGGAAGCGTCTCACCGGACGCGTGGTAACGCCTGGCGCCGAGATCGTATTCGGTGGTCTCGGACTTGACGCCCGCGGCGTTGAGGACCTTGAGGCCTTCGGCGACGACCTCGGTGCCGATACCGTCACCGGGGATGACTGCCAGGCGGATGTTGCTCGACTCCATGCGTTCACCTTACCGGTTGTCTCGGAGACCGAAACACCGATCTCACCATTCGGTCCACTGCCGGCACCGGAGCGTCCGGGGTCAGCGCTGGGGCACGCCCCCGTTGTCGCGGCGGTCCAGCGCGATCTGCAGGGCCGCGGCCGCCTCGTCCTCCGCCTCGTCGGCGCGGGTCAGGGGGGCACGATTCCAGGGATACATGTCGTACATGGCGAATCTCACTTCGACCGAGGAGTGGATGCGGATCCGTACGTCGTTCGAGGCGTCTCCGCGCGTCGCGGATCCGGGTGCACCGGCCACCGGTGGACCGCGGGTCACGCGGCACAGGTGGACCGAAGGCCGATGACGCCACGCTCCACGACGGGCCGGCCCGCCCTGATCGGGCTCCGTCGTGACAGGTGTCACGTGCGGGGCGTCAACCCAGACAGTACCCCAGAATCTCCTAGGACGACCTACTATCTCGGATCGTGAGACGCGGGTCCGTGAGCCGGCGGAGAACAGAACGGCCCGGCGCACGCGCGCCGGGCCGTTCTCGACGGTTCTCCAGGTGACCGGAGTTCCGGGGGATCAGTCCTCCAGGTCTACGGAGCGGCCGCTGTCGGCCCCGATCTCCCCGGCGATCTGCTCGACGACCTCGGACGGGATCGCGGTGTCGACGGTCAGCGCGATCAGCGCCTTGCCGCCCTTCACGTCACGGGAGACCTGCATCGAGGCGATGTTCACGCCGTGCTCGCCGAGCAGGCGGCCGACGGTGCCCACGATGCCGGGACGGTCGGCGTAGGTGAAGAACGCCAGGTGCTCGGTGGGCTCGATCTCCATCGCGTAGCCGTTGACCTCGACGATCTTGGTGATCTGCCGCGGGCCGGACAGCGTGCCGGAGACCGAGACCGTACGGCCGTCGGCGAGCACGCCGCGGACCGTGATGACGTTGCGCCAGTCGGGGCTCTCCGCGCTGGTGACCAGCTCGACGACCACCCCGCGGTCCTTGGCCAGCAGCGGCGCGTTGACGTAGGTCACCGCGTCCTCCACCACTCCGGAGAAGACACCCTTGAGCGCGGCCAGCTCCAGCACCCGCACGTCCTGCGCGGCGATCTCGCCGCGGACCTCGACGTCGAGGCGGGTCGCGACCTCCCCCGCGAGCGCGGTGAAGATGCGCCCCAGCTTCTCGGTGAGCGGCAGGCCCGGCTTGACGTCCTCGGCGACCGCGCCGCCCTGGACGTTCACGGCGTCGGGCACGAACTCCCCGGCGAGCGCGAGCTTGACGCTGCGGGCGACCTGCGTGCCGGCCTTCTCCTGGGCCTCGTGGGTGGAGGCGCCGAGGTGCGGCGTGGCCACGACCTGGTCGAACTCGAACAGCGGGCTGTCGGTGCAGGGCTCCTTGGCGAAGACGTCGATGCCGGCGCCCGCGACACGGCCCTCCTTCAGCGCGGAGTAGAGGGCGTTCTCGTCGATGATCCCGCCGCGGGCGACGTTGACCAGCCGGACGGTCGGCTTGACGATGTGCAGCTCGCGGTCGCCGATGAGACCGACGGTCTCCTTCGACTTGGGCAGGTGGACGGTGATGAAGTCGGCCTGCTGGAGAAGCTCGTCCAGCGACACCAGCCGCACGCCCATCTGGGCGGCGCGGGCCGGCTGGAGGTAGGGGTCGTAGGCGATGAGCTCCACGCCGAACGGCTGGAGCCGCTGCGCCACGAGCTGACCGATCTTGCCGAGGCCGAGAATGCCGACGACCTTCTCGTCCAGCTCGACACCGGTGTACTTCGAGCGCTTCCACTCGCCGGCCTTGAGCGCGGTGTGCGCCTGGGCGACGTTGCGGGCGCTGGCGAGGATCAGGGCGACCGTGTGCTCGGCGGCGCTGGTGATGTTGGAGGTCGGCGCGTTGACGACCATGACGCCGGCCTTGGTCGCGGCCTCGACGTCGACGTTGTCCAGGCCCACGCCCGCGCGCGCGACGACGCGCAGCTTGGGCGCGGCGGCGATGGCCTCCGCGTCCACCTGGGTGGCGCTGCGGACGATCAGGGCGTCCACGTCGGCGAGGGCGGGCAGCAGCTGCGACCGGTCGGCGCCGTCGGTCTGACGGACCTCGAAATCCGCGCCGAGCACGGCGAGGCCCGCTTCGGAGAGCTCTTCTGCGACGAGTACGACGGGCTTGGTCACTGGATGAGTCCTTCGTGAGGTGCGACTGCCTGGACGACGCGAGTCTATCCGGGGCTTGTGAAAGTCCTCACGAGAGCCCGGCATACGAGACGGACGTCACGCGGGCGTCGCGGCGGCACGACGACCCGGTCTCAGATCGGCCCCTCGGCACCGCTGGTTCCGCCAGGCCGGCGGGCGCAGAGGAACGGCCGGAGGCGGAGGGTGCCATTATGACGGAGGGGAGTCATGAGACTCCCTCATGTACACGCCCGATCGGTCGGTGTACCCCACCCCGGGAGATCCCATCCGGACTGTCGCCATCTTGGTATTGATCGCACCTATTCTTGGGGATTAGCCTGATTCGCCATGGTCCAGTCCCTATCGTTCTGGCTATGAGCATCGGGAACCCCTCCCTGGGCGACGTTCTCGCGCGACATGGCAGCCCCCGGCAACTCCTGGCGGCCCTCGCGGAGTGGGGCATCCTGGTGGCGGTCCGACCCGACCGCTCCGTGGTGCTCGGCACGACGCAGAACGGCGAACGCGTTCTGCTCGGCTACACGTCCGAGGCGACGTACGCCCGGCACCGTGGCAGTCACTCCCTGTCGGCGTGCGACGCCGACACCGTCCTCGACATCCAGCGCGTCACCGGCGTGCGGGAGATCGTGATCGACGCGGCCGGCCCCGCCGCCGCCGCGGTGCCGATCGACGACCTGCGGCGTTACCTGGAGGCGACCCGCACCGGCCCCACGCCGGCCCTGTCGGCCCTGGGCTCGCCCGTCCCCACGGCGTACGCCACGGGGGCGATGGCGACCGTGACCCGCGCGCAGGCCGCGCGCCCGGCCGCTCCGCCGCCCGCCCCGGCTCCGGCCGCGCCCACGGGGCTGCCGTCGCAGTGGATCCCGGCGCCCCGCCAGCACCTGTCGGGGGCGATGCAGGTCGTCGACCCCGGCTACCGCAGGTCGAGCCACCCGATCCTGCCCGCGCTCCGGGTGGCGATAGGCGAGCTGCTGCGCGAGTATCCACTCGTCCACCACGTGTGGATCTGCGAGGCGCGGACCGCCGCGGGCCTGTGGGGGATCATGCTGCACGTCAAGGTGCGCACTCCCGTCGCCGACGACATCGTGAAGGAACTGCACCGCCGGGTGCGCGCCCGGCTGCCGCAGCTCGCGGCGAGCGAGGCTCCGGTGCTCATGGCCCGCGTCGCCGACGCGCACACCGAGCGCCGCCTGATCGAGATCGGCGCGCACGTCGTCTGCCCCGACGTACGCGACTGAACGTCGTGCCCGCGGGCCCGCTTCCCATGGGTCCGCGGGCACGGAGTTCGTGACGCCGTCCCGCTCGCGCCGGGCGGCGCCGGTCCGCCCCGGCGGCGGACCGGCTTTCCCGCCCCGCCGTCCCGGCGGAGCCGTTAGCCGCCGAACCGTTGCCGGGGAGATCTTCCGGCCGGGCCCGCGCTCGGCTTGAATGACGCAATGGCCCCCACCGCGGCGACGCCCTCCCCCTCCGCAGTGTCCCTCGGTGTGCGCCTCGGGTACGCCGTCGGCTCGTTCTGCACGGCCAACTTCTCCACGATCCCCGGGCTGCTGCTGCTCTTCTACATGACGAACGTGCTGGCGGTGCCGGCCGCGCTCGCGGGCGTCGTGCTCTTCCTCCCCAAGGCGTGGGACCTGGTCGCCAACACGCTGGTCGGCCGCTGGTCGGACCGCACGGTCTCGCGCTGGGGTCCCCGCCGTCCCTGGCTGCTCGCCGGGGCGGTCGTGCTGCCTGTGTCGTTCGCCCTGATGTTCGCCGGGCCGCCGCTGACCGGGGCTCCCGCCGCCGTGTACGTCGGTCTCACCTTCCTGGCCGCCGCGACCGGATACGCCCTGTACGAGGTGCCGTACAAGGCGATGCCGGCGGAGATGACCACGGACTACCACGAGCGGACCTCGCTGCTGCAGTGGCGCATGGTCCTCATCGCGATCTCGATCGCGATGAGCGGCATCCTCGCGCCCATGATCGCCGGCGGGACGGCCGGGGGATACCGGACCATGGGCGTCGTCTTCGGCCTCGTCCTGCTCGCCTCGATGCTGGCCTCGTTCTTCGGCACCGCCCGCGCCCCCTTCACCGGGCAGCAGAAGTCCGAGGGGACGCTGCGGGAGCAACTCGCCGCGGCCCGTACGAGCAGGCCGTTCATGTGGCTGCTCGGGCTGAGCTCGGCGCAGACGCTCGCGGTGGGCGTGATGCTGGCTGGTTCGCCCTACTTCGCCGCCTACATCATCGGCGACCCGAAGGCCACCACCACGCTCTTCGCGGCGCTGGTCGGCCCGATGCTGGTCACCATGCCGCTGTGGGTGTGGCTGGCCCGCCGGCTCGACAAACGCGGCGCGATGATCCTCTCCGGCACGATGTTCGCGGGCGGCGGGCTGCTGCTCCTCGCGACGCCGGCCCTCGGCGCCCTGTACGCGCACCTGTGCGTGATGGTCGTCGGCATCGGCTACGCCGGTCTGCAGCTGCTGCAGTACTCCATGCTCGCCGACGTGATCGCCCACGACGGCGTGGTGAGCGGCGAGCGCAGGGGCGGCGTCTTCACGGGCCTGTGGACGGCCGTGGAGAACGCAGTGGCGGCGCTGGGCGCGACCATCTACGGCTGGGTGCTGAGCGCGGGAGGCTTCCTGTCGTCCGATCCCGAGCACCCGGTAACTCAGCCCGAGAGCGCCCACGTCGCCGTGATGATCGGCGTGACGGCGGTGCCCGCCCTGATCACGCTCGCCGGCGTGCTGATGACGTTCCGGTATGACCTGACCGCCGCCCGCCTGGCCGAGGCGATGGCGCACGCGCACCCGGAACAGCCCGCCCCCCTTCCCCGGCAGGACCAGACCTCTCCGGAGCGCTGAGCCGCGCCTCCCGAGGCGCTCCCGAGGCGCTCCCGGACGCTTGGGACGGCCTTAAGGCGGCCCTCTCGCCGTAACCTGCCCGTGACCTGCAGATTGTCCGAGATCGTGTGGTGTGCGGGGGATAAGTGAGGCTTAAGGGAGGGTAGATATTTTAGAGGTTGGGGTGATTTTTTCGGACATGTCAGGTCGGAGCGCACCATAATGACGACTTCCCCAGCGTCTAACCCCCACTGGAGAATGATCGTGAACAGAGCGCTCGGAGCGGCCCTGTGCCTCGGGAGTGTCGTGGCCATCGGCGTGTCCGCCGGCCCCGCTCAGGCCGAGACCCAGCACGCGGGCTGCCGGGTCGCCGCCGCGAAGCCGTACGTCGCCGTGGACGGGAAGATCCGCGCGGCGGGCTCGCGGGCCGGTTGCGAGAACGGCGCCCGGTTCCGGGTCCGGATCCTGAAGAGCAGGCCGGGCCCCGACCGCGTGGTCAAGAGCGGCTCGAAGGCGGTCCGCAACGCACGCGTCACGGTGACCACGACCTGCGTCGACGGCGTCTACTACAGCTTCGTCACCGACTACCGCGGCCACGTGTCGCGGTCGAAGCCGGTGCGGCTCGACTGCTCCTCCCCCACGCCCGTGCCGAGTCCCTCGGCGAGCACCCCCACAACCGGCCCGGCGACTCCCACTCCCGGGACCCCCGCCCCCAGCCCGTCCGCGAAGCCCACCGTCAGTCAGGCGCCCAGCGCCTCTCCGACGGGCGGCACGACGGTGGGCACCGCCGTCGAGAACGAGGTCGTACGCCTCACCAACGTCGAGCGGGCGAAGGCGGGCTGCGGCCCGCTGAAGCACGACGCGCGGCTTCGCACCGCCGCGTACGGCCACTCGGCCGACATGTCCGCGCAGAAGTACTTCGACCACACGTCGAAGGACGGCCGCTCCTTCGCGGACCGCATCAAGGCCGCGGGCTACTCCTTCCGCGCCGCCGCCGAGAACATCGCCATGGGCTACCCCTCGGCCCAGGCGGTGGTGCAGGGCTGGATGAACAGCTCCGGGCACCGGCAGAACATCCTCAACTGCACCTACACCGACATCGGCGTGGGATACGCCGCCTCCGGCAACTACTGGACGCAGGACTTCGGCAAGCAGTAGAACCCCACCGACACGAATCCCGGCCCGCGGCGGCGCCGCGGGCCGGGATCAGTGCCGATCAGTGCCGATCAGTGCCGATCAGTGCGGGTCAGGTCAGCCGGTGCACGACTGCCAGGTGGCCGGGTTGGCCGAGGTGTTGGTGTTCTGGAACTTGTAGTTCGGCGTGCTGTCGTTGAAGTTCCACAGGCTGCCGGTCATGTTGCTCCAGGTGCCGGAGGAGTTCTTCACCGTCTGCGCGACCATGACGGTCGGCTGGGTGCAGCTGATCTGCGGGATCGGGTAGGCGGAACCGGAGTCGGAGAAGTCCTCGATGTCGTGGGCGTACATCTCCACGGTCGTCCGGCTGTCGTCCGCCAGGAAGCGCCTGCCGTTGCCGTCCTTCAGGTCGACGTAGAGGCAGATCAGGGAACCGTTCACGTTGGCCGAGTGGTTGGAGTCACACCACTCGTAGATGAAGGTGAGCTCCTGTCCGACGTTGAGGTTCGTCATGACGCCGGTGCAGGTGCCCCCGCTTCCCCAGAGGCTCGCGTTGCAGAGCGAGTTGTTCCCGGTCGTGCCGTTGTCGTCTCCGTAGTAGTAGACCGACCAGGAGCTGGGCCCGCGGTAGATGCCGGACTCCAGGTTGTAGTACCACTGCCCGATAGCACCCCAGGCGGTGCTGCCGTTGTTGAGGGCGGGGACCTTCCAGGTGACCGTCCAGCCACGGGTGTTGCCGATGGTGCCGTTGTACCCCGTGGTGAGCGCGTACACGCCTGCCGTCGTCACACCCGACTTCGGGGGGTGCGGAACGGCGTTCGCCGGGGTCGTGCCGAACACCGCGACGCAGGCCACGATGAGAGCGGCGGTCAACCACCGGACACGGAGGAGGGAGCGGACCAACGGTCTCTCCTTAAGTAGGGAATGCCGACAAATTGAGTGTCAAAGAGGATCTATCCGATCGGAATGCGTATTCGGTACATGACAAAGATCTTGATGTTGGAGGTAACAGATCTTGTCAGATTTCCTGAAGGCCGCTTAAATGTGATCACGCACAGCAAGGGAACGGGTGCGCGACGGTTCCGAGGGCAGCGGAATACGGCGTCTTCTGGACACCTCGGACCACAGCGGCGGATACTCCAGTCATGAGCTCTCCCCCGGTGCGCGCCTCCGACGGGGACCGCGAGCGTGCGCTGAGCGAACTCCGCGACCGGGCCGCCGAAGGACGCCTGTCCATGGAGACCTTCGTCGGCCGGGTTGACCTGGCGCTTCGGGCGCGCAGCCGCGGCGAGTTGGACGAACTGGTCGCCGATCTCCCGCAGCGCGGGCGCTGGCGCAGAAGGATCACCGACGCGGTCGCCTCCGTGTCGGAGCTGAGCAACCGCCTCGAGACCGCCTGGCGGCGTCCGCGGCTGCCCCGCCTCGCCCTGCCCGCGGACGGACGTGCGCGCTATCTGGTCGGCCGCGGATCCGCCTGCGACCTGGTTCTCGCGGACCTGACCGTCTCCCGGATGCACGCGGAGCTACGGCGGCAGGACGACTCCTGGCTGCTCGTCGATCTCGGCTCGATGAACGGCACCAGGTTGAACGGCTGGCGGCTGGTCGGCCCCGCCACCGTCAGGGCCGGCGACGAGGTGGCCTTCGGCGACTGCGAGTTCCTGGTCTCCATGCCGGCCTGACCGCTCGCGAGGGTCGTGAACGCGACGCGGCGCCGCTCCCCGCCCTCAGGCGGGTAGCGGCGCCGCGGTCACACGGGCCTCGGGTCGCGTCGGACGCTCCCCGGTGCGGAGGATCAGGCCTGCTCGCCCTTGAGCCAGCTCATCATCGGGCGGAGCTTGGCGCCGGTCTCCTCGATGGGGTGGACGGCCAGTTCCTCGCGGTAACGCTTGAAGTTGGTCTGCCCGCCGTCGAACTCCTCGACCAGCTCGCGGGCGAAGCGACCGTCCTGGACCTCGTCCAGGATGCGGCGCATCTCCTTCTTGGTCTCCTCGTTCACCACGCGCGGGCCACGGGTGTAACCGCCGTACTCCGCGGTGTCGGACACCGACCAGTACATCTTGGAGACGCCGCCCTCGTACATCAGGTCCACGATCAGCTTCATCTCGTGGAGGCACTCGAAGTAGGCGACCTCCGGCTGGTAGCCGGCCTCGATCAGGGTCTCGAACCCGGCCTTGATCAGCTCGGAGACGCCGCCGCACAGCACGGCCTGCTCGCCGAACAGGTCGGTCTCGGTCTCCTCGGTGAAGGTCGTCTTGAGCGCGCCGGCCCGGGTGCCGCCGATGCCCTTGGCGTACGACAGCACGAGCGGCCACGCGCTGCCGGTGGCGTCACGCTCGACGGCGACCAGACAGGGCACGCCGCGGCCGGCGGCGTACTGACGGCGGACGAGGTGACCGGGGCCCTTCGGCGCCACCATCGCGACGTCGACACCCGACGGGGCCTCGATGAGGCCGTAGCGGATGTTGAGGCCGTGGCCGAAGAACAGCGCGTCGCCCTCGACGAGGTTCGGCGCGACGTGCTCGGCGTACAGGTGCCGCTGGATGTGGTCCGGCGCGAGGATCATCGTGAGGTCGGCCTCTTCGACGGCCTCGCCCGGCGACAGCACGCGCAGCCCGTCGGCCTCGGCCTTCTCCCGGCTCTTGGAACCCTCGGGCAGACCGACCCGGACGTCGACGCCCGAGTCGCGCAGGCTCAGCGCGTGCGCGTGGCCCTGGCTGCCGTAGCCCAGCACCGCGACGTGGCGGCCCTGGATGATCGACAGGTCGGCGTCGTCGTCGTAGAAGATCTCAGTCACATGCTTGCCTTTCGAACAGTTTCCCTCGCGCCGTACGGTCCCACCGCGGCGCTATGCGCTGCGGTCGATCGCGCGGAGCGAGCGGTCGGTGATGGAACGGGCGCCGCGGCCGATGGCCACCATGCCCGACTGCACGAGCTCCTTGATGCCGTACGGCTCAAGGACCCGGACGAACGCGTCCAGCTTGTCGGTCGTCCCGGTGACCTCGATCGTGACCGCGTCCGGGGCCACGTCCACGCAGCGCGCCCGGAAGAGGTTCACGAGTTCGAGAACGTGGGACCGGCTCTCGGAGTCGGTCCTCACCTTGATCAACATCAGCTCGCGCTGCACCGACTGGCTGTTGTCGAGCTCGACGATCTTGATGACGTTGACCAGCTTGTTGAGCTGTTTGGTGACCTGCTCCAGCGGGAGTTCCTCGACGTTCACGACGATGGTCATCCGCGAGATGTCGTCGTGCTCGGTCGGCCCGACCGCCAGCGAGTCGATGTTGAAGCCGCGGCGGCTGAACAACGCGGCGACCCGGGCCAGCACACCCGGCTTGTTCTCCGTCAAGACGGACAGCGTATGGCGGCTCATGCCACCTCCTCGCCTTCGGCTCGGAGTGGCCTGAGCCAGACGCTGTGTTCACTGATTCGCTCGCTGCGCTCGCTCATGCCATCTCCTCGTGCTGCGGGCCGGGCTCGGGACGGGACGGGATCGCGCTCATTCTCCGCCCTCCCAGTTCGGCGCCATGTCGCGGGCGTACTTGATGTCGTCGTTGCTGGTGCCGGCGGCGACCATCGGCCAGACCATGGCGTCCTTGTGGACGACGAAGTCGATCACGACCGGCACGTCGTTGATCTCCATCGCCTTGGCGATGGTCGCGTCAACGTCCTCCGGCCGCTCGCACCGCAGGCCGACACAACCGTACGCCTCGGCGAGCTTCACGAAGTCCGGAATCCGCTTGACCTGCTGCAGGTCGGTGTTGGAGTACCGCTCGTCGTAGAACAGCGTCTGCCACTGGCGGACCATGCCGAGGTTGCCGTTGTTGATGACGGCGACCTTGATCGGCACGCCCTCGATGGCGCAGGTGGCCAGCTCCTGGTTGGTCATCTGGAAGCAGCCGTCGCCGTCGATCGCCCACACGACCTTGTCCGGGCACCCCATCTTCGCGCCCATCGCCGCCGGGACCGCGAAGCCCATCGTGCCGGCGCCGCCGGAGTTGATGAACGTCCCTGGGTGCTCGTACCTGACGAACTGCGCGGTCCACATCTGGTGCTGGCCCACGCCCGCCGTGTAGATCGCCTCCGGGCCCACCAGTGCGCTCACCCGCTCGATGACGTACTGCGGGGCCAGCGAGCCGTCGGCGAACTCCTCGTAGCCCAGGGGGTAGGTCTCCTTGTAACCGTTGAGGAGCTGCCACCAGTCGGCGTAGTCGCCCTTGCGCCCGTCGGCCTGCTCGGTGCGGACCGCGTTGGTCAGGTCACCGATCACCTCGCGGCAGTCGCCCACGATCGGCACGTCGGCGTGGCGGTTCTTGGAGATCTCCGCCGGGTCGATGTCGGCGTGGATGACCTTGGCGTGCGGGGCGAAGCTGTCCAGCCGGCCGGTGACGCGGTCGTCGAACCGCGTGCCGAGCGCGATCAGCAGGTCCGAGCGCTGGAGGGCGCCGACCGCCGAGACGCTGCCGTGCATGCCGGGCATGCCCATGTGCTGGGGGTGGCTGTCGGGGAAGGTGCCGCGCGCCATGAGCGTGGTGACCACCGGGATGCCGGTCAGCTCGGCCAGCTCCAGCAGCTCGGCCGACGCCCGCGCCTTGTGCACGCCGCCGCCGACGTAGAGCACCGGCCGCTTCGCCTCCGTCATCAGCCGGGCGGCCTCGCGGATCTGCTTGGAGTGCGGCCGGGTCACCGGGCGGTAACCGGGCAGCTGCATGACCGGGGGCCAGGAGAACGTGGTCGTCGCCGTCAGGGCGTCCTTGGCGATGTCCACCAGGACCGGCCCGGGGCGGCCGGTGGCGGCGATGTGGAACGCCTCGGCGATCGTCCGCGGGATGTCCTCCGCGTTGGTGACCAGGAAGTTGTGCTTGGTGATCGGCATGGTGATGCCGGAGATGTCCGCCTCCTGGAAGGCGTCGGTCCCGATGAGCGGGGTCGCGACCTGCCCGGTGATCGCGACGATCGGCACCGAGTCCATGTAGGCGTCCGCGATGGCGGTGACGAGGTTGGTCGCCCCCGGGCCGCTGGTGGCCATGCACACCCCGACCCTGCCGGTCGCCTGCGCATAGCCCTCGGCCGCGTGGCCGGCGCCCTGCTCGTGCCGTACGAGCACGTGCCTGACCTTGGTCGAGTCGTAGAGGGGATCGTAGGCGGGGAGAATGGCGCCGCCCGGGATCCCGAACACCGTGTCGACCCCGACGTGCTCCAGTGCCCGCACCAGGGCCTGTGCACCTGTCATCTTTTCGGTCATCGGCTCGTTCCTTGTGGCTGAGCTTGTGGTGGCTGTGCTGGTGGCTGGTCTTCTACCGGCATAAAAAATGCCCCGTTCCGCTGGGCGGAGCTGGGGCGCGCGCAGGACTGAGGGCTTCGTCAGGCTGCGCGCCTGCGAAGTACTACGAGGATCCCACCGCGATTCATGGCTACAACGATGTCCGATGACCGCCCTCACGTCAAATCATCTGGGACGCCCATCTCACCATCCAAGACTGTGTTTCCCGCTTCACCGTCGGCGCGCTCACACCCGCCGTCTTCCCTCGTCGCTCGTCCCTCGCGCCTCAGTCCAGACCGGCGGCGCGCCCCTCCGGCTCGCTCGGTGTTTCCCGCTTCACCGTCGGCGCGCTCACACCCGGCGTCTTCCCTCCGGCTCGCTCGGTGTTTCCCGCTTCACCGTCGGCGCGCTCACACCCGCCGTCTTCCCTCGTCGCTCGTCCCTCGCTCCTCAGTCCAGACCGGCGGCGCGCCCCTCCGGCTCGCTCGGTGTTTCCCGGCTAGGCGGTGTTCTGGAGGGTGGTGCCCGGCATGAGGTCGTCGACTCCGCGGGCGGTCATCGGGCGGGCGACCAGGTAGCCCTGCCCACGCGTGCAGCCCATTTTACGGAGCAGGTCGAGCTGCTCGGGACGTTCGATGCCCTCGGCGACGACGATCAGGCCGAGATCGTTGCCGAGCTGCACGATGGTCCGCGTCAGCAGGGTCAGCGTGTCGTCGCGCCCCAGCCCGGAGACGAAGGACGGATCGATCTTGATCATGTCGACCGGAAGCTGGCGCAGGAACGCGAGCGACGCGTAGCCGGTGCCGAAGTCGTCGATGGCCAGCCGTACGCCAAGGGTTCTCAGCTCCGACAGCCTGCCGATCATCTCGCCGGCGTCCTCGACCAGCATCTCCTCGATGACTTCGAGGGTGAGCGCGCTGGCCGGCAGCCCGCTGTCGCTCAGCGCCTCCGACACGGTCTCCACGAAGCGCGGCGCCATGATCTGCCGTGCGGACAGGTTCAGCGCCAGCCCGATGTCCCAGGACGACGCGCGCCAGGCCGCCACCTCCTGACACGCCTCGCGCAGGATCCACTCGCTCAGCGGCACGATGATCCCGGTGTCCTCGGCCGGGCCGAGGAACTGCTCCGGCGGCACGAACGTGCCTCCACGCCACCAGCGGATCAGCGCCTCGACGGCGGTCACCCGCGACGTGGCGAGGTCGACGACCGGCTGGTACTCGATCGCGAACTGGTTCTCCATCAGCGCCCGCTGCAGGTCCGAGGCGATCTCCAGGCGGCGTACGACGTCGGCGTGCATGTGGGTGGCGAAGACCTCCACCCGGCGCCCGCCGAGCTCCTTGGCCCGCGACATCGCCACGTCGGCGTTGCGCAGCAGGTCCCCGGAGGGCAGACCCTCCTCGGCGAAGGCGACGCCGACGCTGGCCGTCAGCGCGATGTCCCGGTCGGCCACCCGGAAGGGCTCGTTGGAGACCGCGCGGACGAGCCGCTCGGCCAGGTCGATGGCGGTCTGCGCGTCGGCGCCGCCCACAGTGCCGCCCGACATGCTGCCGCCCGACGCGCCCCCCTCCAGGAGGACCGCGAACTCGTCCCCGCCCCACCGGCCCAGCGTGTCGTCGGCCCGTACGGCGGACCGCAGGCGGCGGGCGGCCTGGCCGAGCAGGTGGTCGCCGCTCGCGTGCCCGACGGAGTCGTTGACGGCGGTGAAGCCGTCGAGGTCCAGGAAGATCACCGCGGTGCCGGCCGCGCCGCGGCGCGTGAGCACGTCGCGGGCCCGCTCCTCGAAGTAGGCCCGGTTGGGCAGCCCGGTGACCCCGTCGTGGAAGGTCAGATGGGTGACCTGGTTGCGCAGCGCGACCTGGTCGCTCAGGTCACGGATCGTGACCAGGACGAGGTCGTCGTCGCGTACGTGCCGGGCGGCGACCGTCTCGGTCGGCCGCCAGGTGCCGTCGGAGGCCCGGAAGCGGCAGGAGACACGGGTGCCGCCCTCCTGCTCCGGCCCGTCGTCCTCGTCCGCCATACGGCTGATCAGCGCCTGCACGGCCGGGAGGTCCTCGGGGTGGACGTAGTCGAAGATCGGCCGGAAGGCGAGGTCCTCCGGGCGGTAGCCGTACGTCGCCTCAAGGCCGGGACCCGCCTCCTGGACGATCCCCTCGGGGTCGCAGACGAGCACCACGTCGCCGGTGTTCTCGGCGAGCCGCCGCAGTTGCTGCTCCCCCACGTCGACGAGGCGGCGCATGCCCGCGGTCTCGACCAGCAGCACGAACAGGCGGCCGAGCAGGACGAGCACGACCGTGGCGGCCACGATCGCGAGGGCGGCGTCGCGGGTGCCCCCGACGGCGTGCAGGGTGGCGACCAGCGTCGCGACGGCGACCAGCACGAGCGGGGTGGCGGCGGTCACCGCCGCGGTCAGCGGCCTCGCCGGCCGGTCCTGCTCCACCCACGGCGTGACGGCGAGGACGAGCAGCAGGGCGGGCACGAGGAGTCCGGCGACGAGGGGCGGATGGTCGCCGCCGAGCCGGGCGAGCGCGGTCGCCAGCTCCGCGACGGTTATCGCGGCGAGCACCCCGACGCCGGTGAGCCCGACCACCCGGTTGCCCGACCGGGACGCGGCCACCGCGGGCGTCACCGCGCAGGTCGCGAGCAGGCAGATCACGGGGAGCGCGAGCGCGGCGAAGAACGCGCCGGTGTCCTCCGTACGGCGGAACGCCGGGCCGAGCACGGCGACCCAGGCCACGGCGAACACGGACGCCGCGCCGAGATAGGCGTCGGCGGCCTGGCGGATCACCCCCCGCGTGTACGCCGGGGGTTTCACGGACAGACCGCAGCCGATCGCGAGCAGCACCGATCCGGCGAGGATGAGCAGGTCGGCGAAAGTGAGCACGAACGGCGTGCCGTCGGCCACCGGGCGGACGCCCACGCCGAGGAGCCAGGTGAGCGATCCGGCGGTCATCCACCGCCAGGCGGCGGGCTGGCGCCGGTGACCGGGAGTCACGCGGGAGGCGGCCATGATCAGCGACACCGCCGCGAGGAGACCGGTGACGACTCCCGCGACCGCGGTCACCACCGGGGCGGAACCCCCGGTGATCAGAGCCACGACGATCGCCACCGCGCCGAGCCCGGCGGCGGTGGTGAGGGGGACCCTGGGGTCGCGCCTGACGTTCACGTGCGTCGCCTCTGCACCTGTCGCCGCCTCACCCGTGGCGGAGGCGCCTTCCGGGGTTTCGGCGGGGTCCGGAGTCGCGTCAGCGTCGCCGGTTCCGGTGGGGTGTGCCGTCACTGCCCCTCCCGTCCTCGACTCGGCTTTACTCTCCCTGTCACATGGCCAGTGTGCGCACAGCCGCTGATCGAGAGGAGGACAACCGACGAGTCGTCACCGATCTGATAACCAAGCCGTGCACGATGAGCCTCACCCTACGCACCCCAGGTCACGGCGCAGCCACGTTCCGGAATCCTTAACGGAGCGGTCAGTAATGCCCGGTGATCATGTTAGCGAGGGGCCGGCCCGTCAGATGACGGATGATCTGCTCGCGCACCAGTTCGCGCGTACGCCGGACGGAGGCGGGTGTGCTGCCGGCCACGTGCGGCGTGATGAAGACCCCCGGCGCGGTCCACAGAGGGTGATCGGAGGGCAGCGGCTCGACCGGCGTCACGTCGAGGGCCGCCCGCAGCCTGCCCGCCCGCAGTTCGGCCAGCAGTGCGTCGCCGTCCACCACCGATCCGCGCGCCGCGTTCACCAGCAGCGCGCCGTCCTTCATCCGGGCGAGGAACTCCGCGTCCACCAGGCCGGCCGTGCTCGTGGTGGCGGGCACGAGCAGCACGACCACGTCGGCGTGCGGGAGCAGCGCGGGAAGCTCGTCCTGGCCGTGGACGTTGTCCCGGGCCGTCCGCGCCACCCGGACGATCTCCACCTCGAACCCGGCGAGGCGCCGTTCCAGCGCCTCGCCGATCGAGCCGTACCCGACGATCAGCACGGTGGAGTCGGCGAGGACCCCGGTGTGGTGGTAGGTCCACTCCCCGCGCGCCTGCGCGGTCACGAAGCCGGGGAAGTCCCGCCGCATCGCGATCATCGCGCCCACCGCCCACTCCGCCGTACCCGCGTCGTGGACCCCGCGCGCGTTGCACAGCACCGCCTTCGGCGGGAGGTGCGGCAGGTACGGCTCGACCCCCGCCGTCACGGTCTGCAGCAGGCGGAGGTTGCCCATGCGGCCCAGCAGGCCGGGGATGCCCGGCACCGGGACCAGCGGCGGCACCCAGATCTCCACCTCCTCGGGCGGTCCCGGCAGCGGGCCCGTCCCGTCGTAGACCTTCCGGTCGGGGACGGGCAGCCCGTCCGGCAGGGTGGACAGATCGTCGGCGATGTCCTGTGTGGCGACCCAGATGTTCACAGGCAACAACCTAGGGAACCATCGCGACGGCCCGCGAGTAAGGGTGGACGAGGAGGTCACGGTGATGACGGACAGGCACGGCGCGGGCACTGCCCTGTCGATGGCGAGACTGTCGGCGGCGCTGCTGGCGGTCGCCCTGCCGGTGGTCGCGGGGTGCGGGCAGGGCGGAGAGGCGGGCAGGACTCCCCCGCCGCTGCCCGCCGCGAGCGCCACCGGCGGCTCCGGCGACTCGGGCGACTCGGGCAGCTCCGGCGACTCCGGCGCGGGCACGGAGCCCGGTCCGGACGGCGCCGCGACCGCCGTCGCCCCGGGCCGGCCGCGCACGCTGGTCCGCGGGCTCTCGGTCCCCTGGGCGATCGCGTTCCTGCCCGGCGGCGACGCGCTGGTGACCGAGCGCGAGTCGGCACGGCTGCTGCGGATCACGCCGGAGGGCCGGGTCCACGAGGCGGGCGTGATCGAGGGGGTGTCGGCGAGCGGCGAGGGCGGCCTGCTGGGCGTGGCCGTCTCGCCCCGCTACGCGACCGACCACCACGTCTTCGTCTACCTGACCTCCGGCGACGACAACCGGATCGTCCGCTACCGCTACGACGGGCGGCTCTCCGAGCGCCGCGTGATCGTCACCGGCATCCCGAAGGGGGCCATCCACAACGGGGGCCGCCTCGCCTTCGGGCCCGACGGCTACCTCTACGCCTCCACCGGGGAGACCGGCGAGCGCGGCATGGCCCAGGACCGGAACGCGCTGGGCGGCAAGATCCTGCGCATGACCCCCGACGGCCGGCCCGCCCCGGGCAACCCCTTCGGCACGCTGGTCTGGTCGTACGGCCACCGCAACGTTCAGGGGCTCGCCTGGGACGAGCGCGGCCACATGTACGCCACCGAGTTCGGCCAGAACACCTACGACGAGATCAACCTCATCGAGAAGGGCCGCGACTACGGCTGGCCGGAGGTCGAGGGCGTGGGCGGCCGTCCCGAATACGCCGATCCCCTGCTGACCTGGTCGACCGACCAGGCGTCGCCGTCCGGTCTCGCGTACGCGCGGGGCGCGCTGTGGGCCGCCGCCCTGCGCGGCCAGCGGCTGTGGCGGGTGCCGGTGGACGGGTCAGGACGCGCCGGGCGGCCCACCGCGCTTTACGACGGCGAATACGGCCGGCTGCGCGCGGTGGCCGCCGCGCCCGACGGAACCCTGTGGGTGAGCACCAGCAACCGCGACGGACGGGGTTCCCCCCGGGACGGCGACGATCGCATTCTTCTGGTTGCCGCCGCGCCCCCGTCCTGATCCCTTTCTCTGCCCTTGCCCCTGGCCTTGCCCCTGGCCTTGCCCTTGTTTCCGTCCTGAGCCCTGCCCCTGGCCCTGGCCTTTTCCGCGGTCGCCGCCGCGCCCCTTGGCCGCACGGCAGACGACCTTGGCCTGGGCCCGGTAGGAGGTCCGGAAGGTCTGCCGGGAGACGACCTCGCCGCCCTGCCGCAGCACGCGGGTCACGGTGGCGGTGAACCCGGGCTGCCCCGGCGCCTCGACGCAGCCGGGCCCGTGCCCGGTCATCGGCGGCAGCGTGACCTGGGCGCCGGAGACCGGCCCCTGCAGGTCCACCTCGTACCGCCGGGTGCTCCACAACGCGATGTCCAGCGACGTGCCGGTGGCCGACGCCTGGACGAACACGCCGTACGGCGAGTCGTTCCTCCACCGCAGGTCCGGGTCGGGGAAGGACACCGCGGCCTCGGTGCCCACCGGCAACTGCGGGGCGTGGACCTCGGGCGGGGTGTGCTCGGCGACCCGCAGCCCGGCCCGGATCACCGCGTTCAGCAGGGTGGTCGCGACCTGGGACATCCCTGGCGCGTCCGTGCCGGCCTTCCCGTCGATCAGCGTGGGGACGATGCCGTCGAACCCCGCCTCCGCGTCGCGCCGCCCGAGCGCCTCGTTGAAGGAGAAGGTCTCCCCCGGAGGGACCAGGCGGCCGTCCAGGAGCGCGGCCGCGGCCCGGATGTTTCCGGCGCGCTCCGGGCAGCAGGCGTAGGAGGTCGTGAAACGGCCGACCTCCTCCTTGATCCCCATACGGCGCACGTCGTCGTCGCCGCTCCGCGGCGGCCCGTCCACGACCCGCACGGCCACCGTACGATCACCGGCGCCAAGAGCGGTCACCACGTCGGCCGCGAGGCGGTCGGTGTCCACGCGCTCCCCCGGCCTCGCGCCGACCAGCGCCGGCCGCCCGCTCCTGATCGTGAAGGAGGCGTCGCGGGACGCCCGCCCGGGGTCGAGCAGCCTCGGCGCGACGGGCGTGGCCGCCGCGACGGCGTCGAAGCGGGGACGCAGGACCGCGCCGTCCGGCGTGAACGTCAGGTGCCGTGCCACCACGGCCGGCGGCAGGGAGACGGAGCGGGTCCCGTTGGTCAGCGTGAGCGGCGCGGCCACCGCCCGGCTCGCCCAGCGCAGGGCCCGGTGCACCTCGGCGCGGGTGATGTGCGGCAGGTCCCGCAGCGTGGGCGCCACCACGACGATCTCGGGGTCGAGGTATCCCCTCACAATCTGGTCGGCGGTGACCTTCCGGTCGAGGACGCGGCCCACCCGGGGATAGACCGGGACCGGGGTGACTCCGTCGAACGAGACGCCGCCCTCCCGCGCCGGGTTGTCCAGCCGGTCGGCGATGTCCCCCACCAGGTCGTCGAGGCGGCGCCGGTCGACCGACACCACGGGCTCCACCTCACGGCTGCCGGTGAGCGCGGCCCACACCGCCCACGGGCTCGGGAAGCCGGTCACCGCCCGGCGGACCGTCCCCTCGACGTCGAGCGACAGACCGGCGTCCCCCGGGTTCACGGTCAGCCGCCGCGTGCCCTGCCGTACGATCACCGGCGTCCTGGTCTGGGCGTACAACCGTTCGTTCAGGGTGGCGGCGGCCTCGGTCCGGCTCTGGCCGCCGATGTCCACACCGAGCACGCTGGTGCCGGGCAGGACCTTCCCGGTCATGGTGAAGGCCGGCACGAGATAGAGCACGACGAGCAGCGCCACCAGGCCGATCAGCGTGCGGCCGAGGATGCCGCCCTTCTTCGGCGGGTCGAGCAGGTCGAGGTCCGGTGCGGCGACGACGACCGGTTCCTCCCGGACGGCGCGGTCGGGCACCGGCCACGGCTCGATCGGCGGTGCGGGCGGAACGGCGCCCGCACCGGACGGCCGGGCGGCAGGCGCCACCGGGGCGGGCGGTTCGGCGAAGAGGTCGGCCGACACCCCCTTGGGCAGCGCCGACACCCCTCGAGGCAGGGACGTGACCCGGCGCACCGGGTGTACGCGCGGCGGGGGAGACGCCGCTCCGGACGGATCCGCGGGATCCGTGGGCGGGTCGCCGGACGCTCCGGCGTTACGCACGCCTCGCTCTCCTCAGGCTCAAGGTCAACTCCGATCAGTTAACCCTAAAACACCCTCCGCTGGATATCTCCGGAAGCAACAGCTCTGCCACGCTTTCCGTGGAGTGCGCACGCCTTTGTCACCCAACCGGTCGTCGCCGCCGCCCGAGCACAGATCACCCCGCACCGCCGCACACGTGGCCTCGGTACGGCGGAGCGGGACCGAGCAAAAGAGGGCACAGTGGAGACGGCCTCGGCGGCGCACACCCCTCACGCGGGGACGCAGGTGTCGCCCGGGCCCACTCCCTGCCGGCCGCCCGCCGCTTCCGCGGCGGGCGGCGCGGGACGCTTCGTTACCCCTGGACGCCGAGCCGCTCCAGGATCAGCTCACGGGCGCGGCCCGCGTCCGCCTTGCCCCGGCTGGCCTTCATCACGCCGCCGACCAGCGCCCCGACGGCCGCGATCTTCCCGCCGCGCACCTTCTCCGCGGCGTCGGCGTTGTCCGCGAGCACCTGGTCGATGATCGACATGAGCTCGCCCTCGTCGCTGACGACCTGGAGCCCGCGCTTGTCCACGACCTCGTCCGGGCCGCCCTCGCCGGCCAGCACACCCTCCAGCACCTGGCGGGCCAGCTTGTCGTTCAGCGCGCCGGAGGCGACCAGTTCCGTCACCCGGGCGACCTGGGCCGGGGTGATCGGCAGATCCGCGAGGGTCGTGGCCGACTCGTTGGCCCGCCGGGCCAGCTCGCCCATCCACCACTTCCGGGCGTCGGCCGCCGGGGCGCCGGCGGCCACGGTCGCCTCGACCAGGTCGATCGCGTCCGCGTTGTGCATGGCGGCCATGTCCAGGTCGGACACGCCCCACTCGTCCTGCAGCCGCCTGCGCCGGGCCGAGGGCAGCTCGGGCAGCGCGGCCTTGAGCGACTCGACCCAGGCCGGATCGGGGGCGATGGGCAGCAGGTCGGGCTCGGGGAAGTAGCGGTAGTCCTGCGCCTCCTCCTTCGACCGCCCGGAGGTCGTCTGCCCGGTGTCCTCGTGGAAGTGGCGGGTCTCCTGCACGATCCGCCCGCCCCCGGCGAGGACGGCCGCCTGGCGCTCGATCTCCCCGCGCACCGCGCGCTCGACGCTCCGCAGCGAGTTGACGTTCTTGGTCTCCGTACGGGTGCCCCACTCGGACGAGCCGCGCGGCATCAGCGAGACGTTGACGTCGCAGCGCAGCGAGCCCTGCTCCATCCGCACGTCCGACACGCCGAGCGAGCGCATCACCTCGCGCAGCTCGGTCACGTACGCACGGGCGACCTCGGGCGCGAGCCGGTCGGTGCCCTCGATGGGCTTGGTCACGATCTCGACGAGCGGGATGCCGGCCCGGTTGTAGTCGACGATCGAGTAGTCGGCGCCGTGGATGCGCCCGGTCGCACCGCCGACGTGGGTGGACTTGCCGGTGTCCTCCTCCAGGTGCACCCGCTCGATCTCCACGCGGACGGTCCGGCCGTCCACCTCGACGTCGAGGTAGCCGTTCACGCACAGCGGCTCGTCGTACTGGCTGATCTGGTAGTTCTTCGGCATGTCCGGATAGAAGTAGTTCTTCCGGGCGAACCTGCACCACGTCGCGATGGTGCAGTTCAGCGCGAGGCCGATCCTGATCGTCGACTCGATCGCCTGCTCGTTGGCCGTCGGCAGCGAGCCGGGCAGCGCCAGGCACACCGGGCAGACCTGCGTGTTCGGCGGTGCCCCGAAGGCCGTCGGACAGCCGCAGAACATCTTCGACGCGGTGCCCAGCTCGACATGCGTCTCCAGCCCCAGCACCGGCTCGAAGCGCTCCAGCGCCTCGTCGTACGGCATGAGCGTCTCAGTGCTGCTCACAGGTAACCAAGTCCCTTCAATGCGTTTCTCGCGTCCACGACCCATTCCGCGTACGCGGGCACCTGGGCGAGGACGTTGAGGTCGATGTTACGAGCGATGTACTCGAAGTAGTCGCGTACGGGCTTCCCACGACGAGGAGCCACCTCGGCGAGCACCTTCTTGGGATCGGCGATCTTCTCGACATCCGGTGGGCGGGCAGGCAGGCGCCCGTGGTCGCTCCCGCTCAAGCGGCGCCACAGGGCGACATCCGCCAGGAGCCACGCCTCCGTCTCCTGAACGGGCACCAGCGCTATCACCGGCGTGGACAGGCCCGAGTCGCGCACGACCCGCTCCGCCTTGTCCCGCTCCTTGTGGTCGTTGTGCACGAAGAGGAGATGGCAGTCGCCCGCCAGCTCGCGGAGTGCGCCGGTCGTCCGGTCGTGGTCGTAGATCGATCGACGGGAGCCGATCTCCGTGCTCTCCACGTCGACCGCGCAGCGAGAGGACTGGACGGTGATCTCACGAAGCTGCCGCGAGATCACCACGCCGAGGAAGACCTCGTCGGTCTCCCCCTCGGCGATGAGTCCGGGCACGAGCGGCCTGCTCATGGCACCTCGCCCACCGCGCTCAGATACTTGCGCACCTGACGCGGAGAGACGAACGTGCCGGGCTCTCCCTCCGCCCGCACCGGCTTGGCGACCGTGACCCTGGAGATCCTGTCCCTTTCGGGATCGACGCGTACGGCGGCGTCAAGGAAGACCAGCGCGTCCGGCCTGAGGCGGTACAGCTCGGAGACGACCACCGGCGAGTGCGTGGTGAGGATCACCTGCCGCAACGGCCGGTTGACGCACTCCGGGTCGCTGAGATCGGTGACCCTGCCCTGGATCCTGCGGAGCAGTTCCGCGAGGCGGCTGGGGTGCAGCCCGTTCTCGATCTCCTCGATGAGCAGCACCCCGGCGTGGTCCGGGTCGTGGAGCGCAGCCAGCAGCGCGATGACCCGGAGCGTGCCGTCGGAGAGCAACGTGCTCGGCACCGCTCCCTGCCCGTCCACGAACACGTCGAACGTCCACTCCTGACGCCGCTCCTCCAGAATCGGCTCGATTCCAGCCAAGTCCGGAATAAGAGCAGTGAGATCCACCAGAAGGTCCTCGATCGCACCTACTGCCTTCAACCGGCCCAGGACGGTAGCGAGGTTGCTCCCATCCACTCGAAGTGGCCCGTAGTCCGCAGCCGACGACCACGATCGCAGACCCTGCGGATCGGGCTGATGCAAGCGCCACGAGGCGAGTTCCGCGTCAAGTGGCTGGAAGAGCGCGAGGTCTGGCTTTTCTCTGAACCTGGCCTCGATCCGAGTCCACCCCGTCAGCGCCCTTTCCCTCTGGTCAAGCACCCATTTGGGCAGCGTTGGGACCGGGCCCAGAGACGGCTCATGGCCGAAACTCGCCGGTATCGGCGCGCCGTCCGGGCTCAGCTCCGCCGCGCTCTCGAATCGTAGAGGCACGAGGCCGTTCCCGAGATCGGTGAGCGTATGAGCCCCGATCTCGAACCAGCTCACCGGTCGCCCCTTGCTCACCCGGTGAAACAGCTCGTGCGGCCGTCCACGTCGAGCTGAGAGCAGGGGATTCTTTCTAAACCAGCGAGCATCGCCCAGGTACTCCAGGGCGTCGAGGAGGTTGGACTTGCCGCTGGAGTTGGGGCCGACGAGGGCGAGGAACGGCGGGATGTCGAGCTGGAAGTCCAGGAAGGACTTGAAGCCGTCGATCTCGATGCGGGTGATCATGCCGCCGTTCCCCTCCCCTCGGCGACTACAGCGCGGGCGCGCGGGACAGCAGCGGGCCGCCCCACCGGCTCTCGAACGCCTTCTCCACGGCCGCGCCGACCCGGTAGCAGCGGTCGTCGGCGAGGACCGGGGCCATGACCTGGAGCCCGACCGGAAGGCCGTCCTCGTCCGCGAGGCCGCACGGCACCGAGATCGCGGCGTTGCCGGCCAGGTTGGTCGGGATCGTGCACAGGTCGGCGAGGTACATCGCCATCGGGTCGTCGGCCCGCTCCCCGATCGGGAACGCGGTGGTCGGCGTGGTCGGCGAGACCAGCGCGTCCACCTGCTGGAACGCCGCCTCGAAGTCGCGCATGATCAGCGTGCGGACCTTCTGCGCCTGCCCGTAGTAGGCGTCGTAGTAGCCCGACGACAGGGCGTACGTGCCGAGCATGATGCGCCGCTTGACCTCGGGCCCGAAGCCGGCCGCGCGGGTGAGCGCCATGACCTCCTCGGCGCTGCGGGTGCCGTCGTCGCCGACCCGCAGGCCGTACCGCATGGCGTCGAAGCGGGCCAGGTTGGACGAGCACTCCGACGGCGCGATCAGGTAGTAGGCCGGCAGCGCGTAGGAGAACGCCGGGCAGGAGACCTCGACGACCTTGGCCCCGAGCGACTCCAGCAGGTCCACGGCCTCGTGGAAGCGGGCGAGCACGCCGGGCTGGTAGCCCTCCCCGCCGAACTCCTTGACCACGCCGATCCGCATCCCCGCCACGTCGGCCTGCCGTGCGGCCTCCACCACCGGCGGCACCGGCGCGTCGATGGAGGTCGAGTCGAGCGGGTCGTGGCCGGAGAACGCCTCGTGCAGCAGCGCCGCGTCGAGCACGGTGCGGGCGAACGGCCCGGGCGTGTCGAGCGAGGACGCGAACGCGATCAGGCCGTATCGGGACGAGCCGCCGTACGTCGGCTTCATGCCGACGATGCCGGTCACCGCGGCGGGCTGGCGGATCGAGCCGCCGGTGTCGGTGCCGGTGGACAGCGGCGCCTCGTAGGCGGACACCGCGGCCGACGAGCCGCCCGACGAGCCGCCCGGGATCCGGGACAGGTCCCACGGGTTGTGCGTCGGGCCGTACGCCGAGTTCTCGGTGGACGACCCCATGGCGAACTCGTCGAGGTTCGTCTTGCCCAGGATCACCAGGCCGGCCGCGCGCAGCCGGCCGGTCACGGTCGCGTCGTACGGCGGGCGCCAGCCTTCGAGGATCTTCGAACCGGCCGTCGTCGGCATGTCGGCGGTGGTGAAGACGTCCTTGTGCGCGATGGGCACCCCAGCGAGCGGGCCGGGGTTCTCGCCCCCGGCCAGGCGCTCGTCCACCTGGCGGGCCTGGGCCAGCGTCGACTCGGCGTCCACGTGCAGGAAGGCGTTGACGCGGCCGTCGACCTCGGCGATGCGGTCGAGGTGAGCCTGGGCGACCTCGACGGCGCTGACCTCGCGGGCGGCGATGAGCGCGCCCAGTTCGGCGGCGGTCTTCTGGATCAAGCTCATTCTTCCTCCCCGAGGATCCGCGGCACGCGGAACCGGTCGTCCTCCACCGCGGGCGCGCCGGACAGGGCTCCCTCGGGTGTCAGACTCGGCCGTACGGCGTCGGGACGGAAGACGTTGGTCAGCGGCAGCGCGTGCGAGGACGGCGGGATGTCACCGGCCGCCACCTCCGAGACGCGGGCGACGGCGCCGACGATCTGGTCGAGCTGGGCGGCGAAGTGGTCGAGCTCGTCGTCGGCCAGTGCCAGCCGGGACAGCCGGGCGAGGTGAGCGACCTCATCGCGGGTTATGGCGGACATGAGTCGTCGAACCCGTTTCATGATGGAGATTGGACCTACCCATCCTAGGGCTCGCCGCCGAGCGCGACCGACCTGGCGACGCCGCGTCACACGGTCTTAATCCGAGCTTTCCCGCCCCGGGCGGCTGCCCGCGGCCCGGGACGGCGACTCAGTGCGAGGCGAGCCGGGCGTCACCCGGGTGACCGCCCAGGGCGGCGCCGAGCCGGGCGCGCAGCCAGGTGGTGGCCTCGGTGGCGGACATGGGCTTGGCCAGCCACCATCCCTGCCCCGCGTGACAGCCCATCTCCCGCAGCGATGCCGCGATCTCGGGCGACTCGATGCCCTCGGCGACCGACCTCAGCCCGAGAGACCGGACGAGGTCGATGATCGAGCGGACGATCCGCTCGTCGTCCCCCGGCTCACCGAGCCGCCGTACGAACGACGCGTCGATCTTCACCTCGGAGACCGGAAGTCGCTGGAGCCGGACCAGGGAGGAGTAGCCGGTGCCGAAGTCGTCCAGCGCGAGCTGGACGCCAAGCCCGGCCAGCGTGCGGATGGCCTCGGCGCTGTAGGCCTGGTCGGTCATCAGGATGCGCTCGGTGACCTCCAGCCGGATGGCCTCGGGCGGCAGGTCCAGCTTCTCCAGCCCCGCTTCCAGCTGCTCGGGCAGGCCCGAGTCGAGCAGGTCGCGGGCCGACACGTTCACCGAGACCGGCACGTCGAGGCCCGCGTGCCACCAGCGCGCCGCCTGCCCCAGCGCCTTCCCGATCACATGCTGGGTGAGCTCGCGCATGAGGTACGACTGCTCGGCCAGCGGGATGAACTCGGCGGGCGAGATCGGCCCGCGCACCGGGTGCCACCAGCGCAGCAGCGCCTCGACGCCCTCGACCGTGCCGTCCTCCAGGCTCACCTTGGGCTGATAGTGGAGCTCCAGCTCGTCGGCGTCGATCGCCCGCCGCAGGTCGCCGAGCAGGCTCAGCCGCTCGGGCGAGTTGCGGTCCTTGCCCGGCAGGTAGAACTCGACGCCCGTGCGGCCCTCCTTGGCGAGGTACATCGCGACGTCGGAACGCTGCATCAGCAGCTCGAAGTCCGGGGCGTGGTCGGGATAGAGCGCGATGCCGACCGACGCGTCGAGGTCGAACGTCATGCCTTCGAGTCGTACCGGCTCGGTCAGCGCGACCCGCAGCCGCGAGGCGACCTCCCTGGCCGCCTGCGCGTCCCTGATGGACGGAAGCAGCACCGCGAACTCGTCCCCGCCGAGCCGGGCGACCACGTCACCCGGCCGCACGCTGTGGGTGAGCCGGTGGGCCACGATCTGCAGCAGCCGGTCGCCGACCGGGTGGCCGAGCGTGTCGTTGACCTCTTTGAAGCGGTCGAGGTCGAGCAGCAGCAGCCCCACCCGCTCGTGCGCGCGCGCCTCGGCCAGCGCCTCCTCCGTACGGACGATCAAAATCTTGCGGTTCGGCAGGCCGGTGAGCCCGTCGTGCGTCGCCTGGTGGTCACGGCGCAGCGAGAGCGTCGCGGTCCAGTGGACGGCGGCCAGCGGCGCGACGAACAGCGGGACCAGCGCCGGGGAGTGCGCCATCACCACCACGACCAGCGGCGCGAGGCCGAGCAGCGTCCCGTAGACGAGCGCCTGCGGGCCGAGCGAGGCCTTCATCACCCGGAGCAGGGGGCGGCGCTCGTGCAGCGCCACCGCCTGGCAGACCAGGACGGCGCGGACCACGAAGTACGCCGCCGCGGCCAGCGCGATGGCAGGGATGTCCAGGCCGTCGGGCGTCCACGGCGAGCGCGGCTGCGGGTGCGCGCCGAACGCGGCCAGGGCGCCGGCCGCGGCCGTGCAGGCCAGGGTCACCTGGGCGAGGTTGAACAGCACCCGGTGCCAGGCCCTGCGGTGCACCAGCCCGCTGACCACCACGGCGACCGCCTGCATCAGCGCCGCCGTCGGCAGGCCCTGGTACATGAGCACCGCGAAGGTGAACATCGTGGAGGTCGGCGTGCCTCCGACCAGCGTCGAGGAGCTGAACATGACGGGACGCAGCTCGCCCAGCACCACCAGGACGGTCAGCATCCAGAACAACGGGGTGCGCGCCGCCTCGGCCAGCGTGCCGGGGCCGGCGCCCAGCCCGAACTCGGCGACGGCGAGCGCGGTGACACCGGCGGCGCTGACCATGGTGAGGTACGCCCATAAAGGCGATCCGGGGCGTGGCCCGGTGTCCCGGGTGTCGACCGGCGCACCCAGTTCGCCCAGGTCGGCGGCGGGGAGGAGAACGCGTGGCACCCCGGCGAGCGGCATGAGACCGCGTGAAAGCGTCATAGGTAAGAAACCCCCCAAGAGGTCACTATCGGAGGGTACGGCCTCTGGGCCACTTCGCGAAACCGGTTGGGCACACTGCGTCACCATGATTTCTGGAGAAATCACGGCACGGTTGGACTCGTGGTGAAACTTTCAAGTGATCCACGCGCCCATTCCCCCGCCCGCCTGCGTCTATTAGGTTGATCGTCCAGCCGAACTCATGTCGGCCCTTCTTGGACCCCCGTCCCGGTCCCTACGATCCGAGGGAACTGTGGGAGCGCTCCCACATTACCGGACGGAGTAATTCCATGTCTCGCAGAAGGCCCTTGACGGCGGCCATTCTCGCCGCGGCCACCACGGTCGCCGTGGGAGCGGCCGTCGTGACCTCCACCGCGGCCCAGGCCGCCGACTCCGTTTTCTACGTGGATCCGACGACCAGCGCCGCCAAGTGGGTCGCCGCCAACCCCAATGACAGCAAGACCGCGGTCATCCGGGACCGCATCGCCGCCGTCCCGCAGGGCCGCTGGTTCGCCAGCTACAACCCCTCCGCGGTGCGCAGCCAGGTCGACGCCTACGTGGGCGCGGCCGCGGCGGCCGGCAAGATCCCGATCATGGTGGTCTACGAGATGCCGAACCGCGACTGCGGCGGCGCGAGCGCGGGTGGCGCTCCCGACCACGCGTCGTACCGTGCCTGGATCGACCAGGTCGCCGCGGGCCTCGGCGGGCGTCCGGCCTACATCATCCTGGAGCCCGACGCCCTGTCGATCATGCCGAACTGCATGAACTCCTCCCAGCAGGCCGAGGTCCAGGCCTCCATGGCGTACGCCGGCAAGAAGTTCAAGGCCACCTCCTCGCAGGTCAAGGTCTACTTCGACGCGGGCAACGAGGCCTGGGTGGGCGCCTCCGACATGGCCAACCGGCTGCGGGGCGCCGACATCGCCAACAGCGCGGACGGCATCTCGCTCAACGTCTCCAACTACCGGTCCACCTCCGCCACGGTCTCCTACGCCAAGAACGTCATCGGGGCCACCGGCCTGTCCTGGCTGAAGGCCGTGATCGACACCAGCCGCAACGGCAACGGCCCGGTCGGCAGCGAGTGGTGTGACCCGGCCGGCCGCGCCACCGGCACCTGGAGCACCACCAACACCGGCGACTCGGCCATCGCCGCGTACCTGTGGGTCAAGCCTCCGGGCGAGTCCGACGGCTGCATCGCCCCGGCCGGTCAGTTCGTCCCGCAGCGGGCGTACGACCTTGCGATCGCCGCCCCGTACACCCCGCCGCAGTCCCCGTCGGCCTCGCCGACGCGGTCCCCGTCTCCGTCGCCGTCGCCCTCCCTGACTCCCTCCCCCTCTCCGTCCACTTCGCCCACCCGGTCGCCCTCCGCCTCGCCTTCGGCGTCGCCGACCTTCACCGGCGACAAGGGCTGCACGGCGGTCTACAAGGTCGTCAGCGCGTGGGGCGGCGGGTTCCAGGGTGAGGTCGCCGTGACCAACGCGGGCTCCTCGGCGATCAGCAACTGGACGGTCAAGTGGAACATGCCCGGCGGGCAGTCCATCACCCAGTCGTGGAACGCCAACCTGACCGGCACCACCAGCATCACGGCCTCGAACCTGAACTGGAACGGGAACCTCGCTCCGGGCTCCAGCACCACGTTCGGCTTCCTCGCCAACTCCAGCGGAACCCCCTCCACTCCCAACCCGCTGAGCTGCACCGCTTCCTGATCCCCGCATGAAGCCAGGCGTGCCGTACGGTCCTCCCCAGCCGTACGGCACGCCTTCGCGTGTGATGGCCACGAAGGCTGCGTCCCGGGCACGTCCCCGGCCGACTTCCCGGCCACCGCGGCACCGCCACTCGTACGGTCTTGCTCGCAGCCTCTTTATCCACTGGCACTCACACTAGGTAACCGGTGGACAGCGAAGCGTTTAGGATGTCGAGGGAAACTACCGTCACTACTCCCCCAGTAGGTGCTCATGGGTGACGACGCCCTCTGCGAAGAGCAGGCAGGCCGGCACGACGTGATCGACGGCAAGGTGATCGAGCTGCGTCCCTTCAGCCGGCGACGAGGGAGTGACCCGATCCGGTTGCAGATCGGAGAGCGCCCCTGGCTGCCCACTCCCGACACCCGGGTGGTCGAGATCTACGAGGAGTGCGACCCGCCCACCGCGGGACTGATCGAACAGGACGGCAGGCTCTACGTCTTCGACTGCATCGACGGCCGCGGGTCGAAAGTCAGCTTCTGGGCCTACACCCAGGTCGACGCCATCGAGGTCAGCCGCCTCCAGAACGCCGCGGGTGACGACCTCATCCGCCTGCTGGACGCCCTCTTCGCCGACAGGCCATCCATGGCCGCCCTCGTCTTCGACAACCTCATCGAATCAAGCACCCCCATCAACTGTTGATCCCCAAGCGAGCTCGCAGGCGAATAGATGAACAACCACCTCAACGATGAGGATTGGGTCACACAGTATGGAACGATCCACAAGCCGATCGACGGTACGCCGTTCAAACGGAATCCCTCGGCCCACGAAGTTCCACACGAACTCTCACTCCTCAGGGGCAAGCTGACGCCAGACGAAGCAGCGATGGCGGTGAACCACCGACGCGTTCAAGGAGCGATCCCGGGAGAAGGCGTACGCTATGCGCTAGTCGGCAAGCTGCGAGCTGCCGGATTTCGGGTATGGGCCAGTCCAACGAGACGTATACCCGGGCATGTCTCCGTAGCACTGGTAGACGACGACCGCCTGTGGACCAATGATGACAGGGACAGGTTTGACGCCTGCTTCGAGTCGACAAGCTGGAAGGAAGGCATCCTGTGAGCGACCTGATCAAGCTGGGTATCGGAGAGCGCCCCTGGCTGCCTACCCCCGATTCGGAGATGATCGAAGTTTTCGACCGTCTCAATATGCCTACCGCCGGCCTGATCAGGCAGAACCACAAGCTCTTCGTGTTCGACTGCCTCGAAGGCCACGCTATGGAAGGCAACGTATGGGTGTATGCCCACGTCGACGCGGCCGAGGTGCAGAAGATCCAGGAAGGCCAGGGTGAAGACTTCACTCTCCTGCTCGATCAAGCGTTCACTGGCAAGCAGATCATGGCGGCTCTCGCTGTCAACGCACGACTTCGTTCGGGCGCTCCCGTCGAAGGCGAGACGATCAGGCGCCTGGGTCTGCTGAAAGCAGTGTTCGACCAGCTCTCCATGGGCCTCGACATCGCGAGCGAGACCAAGAACGCGATGGCGCAGCTGGTCGACTGCTGACGTCGACCTCCTCGGGTGACCACCGGGCAACACAGCGCTCCCGATCCGCACAGGACCGGGAGCGCTGTGTTGCCGCTCAGCGGCACCGGCTCAGGAAGCGCCTGGATCGCACAATGTAAGATCGCATCTACGTTAGATCGGTTCTACGTATAACCGGCACGACCTGGCTGGCAGCGACCTCTAGGTGAGGGAGCCACTGCAGTGCTAGCGGGCGTGGCCGTCTCACGGTCGGGGGTGGACGGCAACCTGCCGCTCGCCGCGCACTGGGGTCCCGACGAGCTGCTGGCCGCCTGGCCGTGACGGCCCAGGGCCGTCTCGGCAGCCGTACGCCTCGCGTCGCGCTGGTCTGATTCGCGGCGACTCCGAGTGCCGGCCCTGGCGACTCCGAGTACGGGCGCGGGGGGCACGGAGGCGTTCCTCGGGGTCACTCCTCGGGGGTGACGGCGGCGGCGCGGGCGGCGTCGGGACCCTCGCGGAGAAGCGTGTGGAAGCCCTCCTCGTTGAGGATGGGAACGCCGGCCTTGACCGCCTTGTCGTACTTCGAGCCGGGGTTGTCCCCCACCACCAGGAAGCTGGTCTTCTTTGACACCGACGAGGTGACCTTGCCCCCCTGGCCGGCGATGGCCTCGCTCGCCTCGTCGCGGCTGAAGTCCGCGAGCGTGCCGGTGACGACGAACGTCAGCCCCTCAAGGGGTCGCGGCCCCTCGTCGGCCGCGGACTCGTCGGCCATCCGGACTCCGGCGGCCCGCCACTTGTCGACGATCTCCTGATGCCAGTCGACCTCGAACCATTCCTTGATCGTGGTGGCGACCCTGGGCCCGATGCCCTCGACCGCCGCGAGTTCCTCCTCCGACGCCTTGGCGATGGCGTCGATCGAGCGGAACCCGTCCGCCAGCGCTCGGGCCGTCGGCGGCCCGATGTGCCGGATCGTCAGCGCCACGAGCACCCGCCACAGCGCCTGGTCCTTCTTCTCCTCGAGTTGCTGGAGGATCAGCTCCGCGTGCTTGCTCGGTTCTCCGGACATGTTGGCGAAGAACGAGACCACCTTCGGCTCGCCGGTCTCCGGATCGGTCTTGGGCAGGCCCGTGTCGGCGTCGCGGACCACCGATCTGATCGGCAGCAGCTTGTCGATCGTCAGGTCGAACAGATCGGCCTCGGTGCGGACCGGCGGCTCCTGCGGCGGCAGCGGCTGGGTCAGCGCGGTCGCGGCGACGTAGCCCAGTCCGTCGATGTCGAACGCGTTGCGCCCGGCCGCGAAGAAGATCCGCTCACGGAGCTGCGCGGGGCAGGAGCGGGCGTTCGGACAGCGCAGATCGGCGTCGCCCTCCCGCTCGTAGGCCAGCTCGGTGCCGCACTCCGGGCAGTGCGTGGGCATGACGAACTCCCGCTCGTCGCCCTGCCGCAGGTCCACGACCGGCCCGACGATCTCGGGGATGACGTCGCCCGCCTTGCGCAGCACGACCATGTCGCCGATCAGCACCCCCTTGCGCTTCACCTCCGACGCGTTGTGCAGCGTCGCGCGCTCCACGGTGGACCCGGAAACCACGACGGGCTTCATCACGCCGAACGGTGTGACCCGGCCGGTCCGGCCTACTCCCACCTGGATGTCGAGCAGCCGGGTGTTGACCTCCTGCGGGGGGTACTTGTACGCGATCGCCCAGCGCGGGGCCCGGCTCGTGGACCCGAGCTGCCGCTGAATCGGAACCCGATCGACCTTCACGACCACGCCGTCGATCTCGTACTCCGGATCGTGGCGGTGGTCGTTGTAGTACTCGACGAACTCGCGCACCTCGTCGAGCGACTCCACGACCTTGTAGCGGTCACTCACCGGCAGCCCGAAGGACGCGAGCCGCTCGTACATCTCCGACTGGGTGGCGGGCGGTGTGGTTCCCTCCCATTTGCCGACCCCGTGGACGATCATCCGTAGCGGGCGCTGCGCGGTGATGCGCGGGTCCTTCATCCGCAGCGAACCGGCGGCCGAGTTGCGGGGATTCGCGAACGGCGCCTTGCCGGCGTCCATGAGCTGCTCGTTCAGCTGCTCGAAGCCCTTGACCGGCAGGAAGACCTCGCCACGCACCTCGACCAGGTCGGGCACGTCGTCTCCGGTGAGCCGCTGCGGCACGTCGCGCAGGGTCCGGACGTTGGGCGTGACGTCCTCACCCGTACGACCGTTGCCACGCGTGGCCCCCCGCACCAGGCGGCCCTTCTCGTAGACGAGCGCGACGGCAAGCCCGTCGATCTTCAGCTCGCACAGATAGGGCCCGGGATCGGCCTCGATGAGCCGCTGCGCACGCGCCTGCCAGGCGGCCAGGTCCTCCTGGCTGAACGCGTTGTCGAGGCTCTCCATCCGCTGCAGGTGGGTGACCTCGGGAAAGTCCGTGGAGATGGGCGCGCCGACCCGCTGGGTGGGCGAGTCCGGCGTTCGCAGGTCGGGATGCCGCTCCTCCAGCGCGCGGATCTCCCGCATCCAGCCGTCGTACTCGGCGTCGCTCACCGTGGGCGAGTCGAGCACGTAGTAGCGCCAGTTGGCCTCATCAAGCAGCTCCGCGAGCTCGGCGTGCCGCTCCCGCGCCTCGCTCGGCGCGCTCTCCGCATTCGCCGCGCTCTTCGCGCTCTGCGCCTGCCCGCTCTCGGCGGGCTCGTCTGTCACATCCTCGGACTCGTCCACGATGTCGTCGAGCCCGTCCGCCCTGTCGGTCACGTCGCCCGTCTCCCCTCGTCAACGACCCAGGCCAACCGTATCCCCGGGGACCGACAGAACGCGAAGGACGGGGGCGGGAGCCGCGCCGAGGACGAGGAACGGCTCCCGCCGGACCACTCCGCGAGGGGACCGCTCCAGACCGCGCGGCCCCTCGTTTTCAGGAGCGATCGAGAATTACGGTAGACCGCTTGCAGCCCACTTTCATTCCTTTTTGTCCGGTCTACTCGGGCCGGTCAGGGTGGATGGAGGGGGACCGGCCCGAGAGCTCAGCCGCCCTGGGTCCAGACCCGTTCCCAGCGCGAGCAACGGCCGGTGACGCGGGTCGCGGTGCCCCGGCAGACCCTGGCCTTGGCGAGCAGCATGTATCCGGCGTTCACCCGGAAGGCGCGCGGGGTGGACTGCGAGCAGTTGCGGAAGGTCGCGGTGCGATACCTGCCGTGGTCGGTCAGCCACTTGATCGTCACCCACGAGCAGGTCCTGGCCCCGCCCGCGTCGTAGAGGTCGCCGGCGATGCGCAGGCCCGACGAGCTCGACCGGACCGATCCGCTCGCCCAACCCTTGTAGTCGGAGGACGCCGTCGGCCCCCACTTCCAGGTCTCCGCCGCAGTGGTAGCCGTGGCGGCCGAGGCCGGAGCCGCGACGAGCCCCACACACAGGCCGGTGGCGGCGAGAGGGAGCAGAAGGCGCACAGCGCTTCGCATGGGTCTTTCTCCTGACGGGTGAACTTCCAGCACGTCAAGAGATAGGCCCCGGGGCTTGTGAATCACTTGGGAACGGGCTGGGAGATCGCTTGGATCGCCCGTCCCCCGCACCTACTCGCCGGGGTCCTCGCGCAGGACGCGGGCCGCCTCCCGGCACCGGGCCAGCGCCGCCCTGGCGTACGCGGGCGAGGCTCCGGCCAGGCCGCAGGCGGGGGTGAGCACGACCTGCTCGGCGAGCCGGACGGGCGGGAAGCCGAGGCGCCGCCACAGCTCCACCGCCGGCCGGGCCACCACGCCGACGTCCGCCAGCCGGGTGTCCGTGCCGGGCACGACGCCGAGCAGCAGCGCGAGGCCCTTCTCGATCGTCTCGCCCAGATCGTCTTCGTCCCTGCGCCGCAGCAGCCCCGCGTCCACCGAGACGCCGCGCGCGCCCGCCGTACGGATCACCTCGTACGGCACGCCCGGCGCGCAGCAGTGGACGACCGGGAACGCGGGCGCGAGCGCGGACAGCACGGTCCTCAGCCGCTCGGCCGCGACGGGCGACTCGACGGCGGCCAGCCGCCCGAAGCCGGACGCGGTCGGCACCGTGCCCGCCAGCACGCCGGGCAGCCCCGGCTCGTCGATCTGGACGACGAGGTCCGCTCCGGGGACCCGCCGCCGGACCTCCGCCACGTGCTGCGCCAGTCCCTCGGCCAGCGACTCGGTCAGGTCGCGTACGGCTCCGGCGTCGGCGAGCACCTTGTCGCCGTACCTGAGCTCGATCGCCCCGGCGAGCGTCCACGGGCCACACGCCTGGATCTTGAACGGCCCCCGGTAGCCCTGCGCCACCTCCTCCAGGCCGTCGAGGTCACGGGTGAGATGGTCCCTGGCCCGCTTGAAATCCCGGCCCGGACGGTCGGAGAGCCGCCAGCCGGACGGCTGCACCTCGACGGGCAGCTCGACCAGCAGCGACGCCGTACGGCCGATCATGTCCGCGCCGACTCCTCGGGCGGGCAACTCGGGCAGATAGGGCATGGGCAGCTCGCCGAACGCGGTGCGCAACGCCTCAAGATGGTCCTCGCCCGGGTAGGACCCCACCCCGGTGGCCGTGGCCTCGCTCCACGGGTACTCGCTCACGGTCACTAGCTTAGAGACATGAAACTCACCAAACTCGGTCACGCGTGCTGGCGGCTGGAGAAGGACGGGCGGACGCTCGTCATCGACCCCGGCTCCTTCAGCGGCCCGGGGCTCCTCGACGGCGCGGACGCGGTGCTGATCACCCATGAGCACTTCGACCACGTGGACGCGGGCCTGCTCGCAAGCGCGAGCCCCGACCTGGAGGTCTTCACCTGCCAGGCCGTCGCCGACCAGCTCGCCGAGATCCCGGCGAAGGTCCAGGTCGTCGCCCACGGGGACGGCTTCGACGCGGCGGGCTTCCACGTCAGCGCGGTCGGCGAGTGGCACGCGCTCAACCTGCCCGACGTCCCGCCGGTGCAGAACATCGGCTTCTTCGTGGACGACGAGGTGTTCTATCCCGGCGACGCCCTCACGCCGCCGGGACGCGACGTCCCGACGCTGCTGGTGCCGACCAACGCGCCGTGGCTCAAGGCCGCCGAGATGCTGCTCTACCTGCGGTACGTCCGTCCCGCGCGGGCGTACTCGACCCATGACGGCATCGTCAACGACATCGGCGCGAAGCTGATCGACAACTGGCTCGGCATGGAGGCCGGCCGGCAGAAGGCCGACTTCCGCCGCATCCCGCCCGGGGAGAGTGTGGAGGTCTGACCTCAGCCGGCCGAGGCGATCGTGGCGGAGCCGAGGACGGCGTCCCCGTCGTACAGGACGGCCCCCTGGCCCGCCGCGACGCCGGTGGCCGGCTGGTCCAGCGCGATGTGCAGCTCACCGCCCGACAGCTGGGCGCGGCAGCCGTACACCTCGCCGTGCGCGCGTAGCTGCACCGTGCAGGTGATCGGCTCGTACGGCTCCGGCAGCGGTCCGTTCCACACCGGCCGCTCGCCCACGACGGCGCGCACCTCCAGCGAGGAGCGCGGACCGACGGTGACCGTGTTGGACACCGGCTCGATCGACAGCACGTAGCGCGGCCTGCCGTCGGCGGCGGGCCGGTCGACGCGCAGGCCCTTGCGCTGCCCGATCGTGAAGCCGTACGCCCCCTGGTGACTGCCGACCACCTGGCCGGTGAGCGCGTCGACGATCGGTCCCTCGGCCCCGCCGAGCCGCTCGGCGAGGAAGGCCCGGGTGTCGCCGTCGGCGATGAAGCAGATGTCGTGGCTGTCCGGCTTGTCGGCCACGGTCAGCCCGCGCCGCGCGGCCTCCTCGCGCACCTCCGCCTTGGTCGAGCCGCCCAGCGGAAAGATCGCGTGCGCGAGCTGCTCGCGGGTGAGCACGCCCAGCACGTACGACTGGTCCTTGGCGTCGTCGACGCTGCGCCGCAGCACGCCGTCCTCCAGCCGCGCGTGGTGGCCGGTGGCGACGGCGTCGAAGCCGAGCGCGAGCGCCCGGTCGAGCACCGCCTCGAACTTGATCTTCTCGTTGCAGCGCAGGCAGGGGTTGGGGGTGCGCCCGGCGGCGTACTCGCCGACGAAGTCCTCGACCACGTCGCGGTGGAACCGTTCGGCCATGTCCCACACGTAGAAGGGGATGCCGATGACGTCGGCGGCGCGGCGCGCGTCGCGGGCGTCCTCCAGGGTGCAGCAGCCGCGCGCGCCGGTGCGGTAGGACTGCGGGTTGGAGGACAGCGCCAGGTGGACGCCGGTCACGTCGTGCCCCGCCTCGGCGATCCGGGCGGCGGCCACCGCGGAGTCGACCCCGCCGGACATGGCGGCGAGCACGCGGAGCCTTCCCGTGGGCTTTCCGGTGGGCTTTGCTGTGGGAGCCATAACAGTTCGAGGTTACCGCCCCGATGCCGGCGCGGGCGCGCGCCCGCGTTGGCATCGGGGCGGGCGGGCTGGGAGGATGCGGGGTCATGCGACTGTTCGGGCGCGAGAGCGAGCACGCCGACCCCGCCGAGGCCATCGCCGCGTTCTGGGCCTGGTGGGAACAGGCCCGTCCGGGGATCGACGCGCACGTCGAGGCGGAGGATCCCGAGGCCCTGGCCGAGACCATCGGGCCGGCCGTGGCCGCGCTGCACCCGTCCCTCGTCTGGGAGGTCGTGCCCGGGCGCTTCGCCGTGCACGCCCTGGTCGTCAGCGCGTCGGGCGATCCGGAACTGCGGCCGTTCGCCCACCGCTGGGCCCTGGCCGCGCCGCCGGTCGACGCGATGTGGGAGTTCCACCCCTCGCGGCAGGCGAACCCGCAGGCCGAGAACGTCACGATCGACGTCGGCGGGCGGGAGTTCGGGCTCGACCGGCTGGTGGTGGCGTTGCGCGTGCCGCCCGGCACGCCGCGCGTGGACGTCACCGCCTTTCACCCCATATTTCCGGATATCGATGACGACGCCCGGATGGAGGCGACCCTCACCGCCCTCGACTGGCTGCTGGGCGAGGACGAGGTGGCCCGCTGGGTCGGCGAGATCCAGGCCGCCGAGTTCGAGCCGATCGACGCCCTGCCGGCGATCCACCTGCCCTCGGTCGTCGCCGACGTGGCGGAGGGGTTCGCGGAGGAGCAGTGGGCGCTGCTGGAGGGCCACACCGCCACCGGCGGCCGTCTCACCGCCGCGGCCCGCTATCCCCTGCGCCCGGTCGACTTCCCGCTGTTCGACCAGCACATCGCCGTCACGGTGCCGTACGAGCACGCCGACGCGGACGGGCAGCCCACCGGAGCCTCGCTGGACGCGCTGCGCGAGTTCGAGGAGCGGCTGACCGGACGGCTGGCCGCGCACGGGTCGGCCGTGCTGGCGGCCCACCTGAGCGCCGACCGCACCCGGACGCTGCACCTCTACGCCGACCCCGCCGCGGACGTGCCGCCGGTGATCGAGGAGGTCACGGCCGGCTGGAAGGAGGGGCCCGCCCGGGTCGAGACGGCCGAGGATCCCTCCTGGAGCGCGGTCGCCCCCTTCCTGACCTGAGCCCCCTCCTGACCTGAGCCGGCTTCCCGACCCCGACCAGCTCCTGACCCGAACCAGAAATTCAGCGCGTTTCATGACATACGGGACGGGCACGCCGCGATAGACCGACGCGCGGGCGAGCGCCCGCGCTCCGCCCGTTCCCGCAGCCTGCGGGGCCGATCCGGCGATGGGATTGGGATCGGACATGGCTCATCGCGCACTGGACCGGATGCTGGACGCGATCGAGGGCGACGGCCGCCTCGACCGGCCGGGCCACCGGCTCGAACAGGGTCTCGCGTTCACGGAGAACCTCCTCGGGGTCACCAGGGGCCGCGCCCGCGGCCTCCTGCACGGCGTCTGGCTGGGACACCCCGTTCATCCGTTTCTCACCGACGTCCCGATCGGCTCATGGACGATGGCGCTGGTCCTGGACCTCACCGGGCAGAAGCGCGCGGCGCGCACAGCCGTGGGAGTCGGTCTCGCCGGGGCGCTGGCCGCGGCCGTCACCGGTCTGCACGACTGGCAGTACACGCACGACAACGCGCGGCGGGTCGGGCTGGTCCACGGCACGCTCAACGCGCTCGCCCTCGGCCTGTACGGCTGGTCGTGGTGGCAGCGGGGCCGGGAACGCCACCTGCGCGGCCTGCTCGCCGCCCTGCTCGGCTATCCCCTGATCATGGTCAGCGGCTACCTGGGCGGCGCGCTCACCTACAACCACCGGATCGGGGTCGACCAGACGGACCGGCGGCTCGAACCACGCCGTTTCACCCGGGTGCTGGCCGAGCGCGACCTGACCGACGGCAGGCCGCACCGGGCGCGGGCGGGCGGCGTGGATGTCGTCCTGGTCCGCTCGGACGGCCGCATCCACGCCCTGGAGGACGCCTGCCCGCACCTGGGCGGCCCGCTGTCCCAGGGCTGGCTCCGCGACGGCTCCATCACCTGTCCCTGGCACGGCTCGGCGTTCGAGCTGCACAGCGGAGAGAGCCTGAACGGCCCGGCCGTCGCGGCCGCGCCGTGCTTCCAGACCCGCGTACGGGACGGGTGGATCGAGGTGCGCCGGGCGCCCACGGTGGTCGGCGCGCCGCCCGGCAGCACCCTGGTCCACCAGCAGGAGGTGCGGCCATGAGGAGACGACCGCAGGTGCTCACCGAGGTGCGGGAGGCGCCGGCCCCGCCGGAGCGCGAGAAGGCGACGCGGGTGCTCGTGGAGCACCACGAGGTGCTGCGCGGGCTGATGCGGCGCCTGCTGGAGACGCCGCGCTCCGAGCCCGGTCGGCGGCGTGCGCTCGCCGACGAGCTGTTCGACGAGCTGCGGATGCACGAGATGATCGAGGAGGACGTCTTCTATCCGGCGATGCGGGACGTCACCCCGGGCATCGCGGCCGCCTGGTCCGAGCACCGACAGCTCAGCGACCAGCTCGCGGCGCTGGTGCGCGCCGACCCGCGGTCCGGGCGGTTCGACCGGGAGCTGGGGGTGATGCACGACGCGCTGGAGTCGCACGCTCACCTGGACGAGGAACGGCAGATGTTCCCCGAGATCGAGCGCTTCGCGGACGAGGACCTGCTGGTCGAGCTGGGTGACCGGCTCCGGGACCGGCTGGCGCGGCTGCGCTCGTCGCGGCGCACGCGGACGCTCCTCCGCCTGCAACGGGCCCTGCTGCGCCTGACGGCCCGCTAGAGGCCGTACGGCGACAGGCGGGACGGCGATGGGGACGGCGGGAGGACACGAGATCCGGCGGGGGCCGCTCGCGACGGTCGTGCTCCGCTACACCGGGCTCGGCAGGCTGGCCGGGCTGCTGGAGTACTTCGCCTTCGCCCTGCCGAGGACGACGACCACCGCCGGCGTGACGCTGCTGGCCGGGCTCGGCGCCGTCCACGCGTACCTGATCGCGGACGCCACGGCGGACCCGGCCTACCTGATCGCGTACCGGGAGCTGATCGCCGCCGGCGCGTCGGCGGCGGCCGTGCTGATGACGCTCCGCCGCCCGGCGAGGGCCGGATGGTGGCTCGGCTCGGCGGTGTCGGCGGTGGCGCTCGCGGTCCACCTGGTCAGCCGCACTGCCGGCCTTCCCCGCATGCCGCAGCTCATCGGCCGGTGGGACTGCCCCCTCGGCACGGTCACCATGGGCGCCGCGGCGCTCTTCCTCGCCCTGCACGGCAGCGTCCTGGCCGGGGTCAACGTGGCCTTCCCCCGGCGGCGCGACTGGCACGACTGAGTGAGGCGACAGTGGACCTCTACGGCTTTCCCGCCTGGATCCGGATCGAGCACTGGATCAACGTCCTGTTCGTCACGCTGCTCGTGCGAAGCGGAGTCGAGATCATCGCCACGCATCCCAAGCTGTACTGGCACGACGACAGCAGGCCCGGATCCGAGTGGGCGCGGTTCACCCGCAAGACCATGCCGAGGGACAGGCTCTACGACACGCTGGACGAGGAGGAGTCCTACTCGCCGCTCGTCTCCCTGCCGGGGCGCCGGAAGCTCGGCATGGGGAGGCACTGGCACTTCTTCGCCGCGATCCTCTGGGTGCTCACCGGCGCCGTCTACATCGCGCTGCTGTTCGCCACCGGCCAGTGGCGCCGCTACGTCCCGGCCTCCTGGGCGATCTTCCCCCAGGCGTGGCACGACCTGGTCACCTACCTGAGCTTCCGGCTTCCCTCGCGCCTGCCGGGCGAGCCGTTCGACGCCCTGCAGAAGCTGGCGTACGCGCTGGTGATCTTCGTGCTGGCGCCGGTCGCGATCCTGACCGGGCTCGCGCAGTCGCCCGCCGTCGACGCCCGCTTCCCCTGGTACCTGCGGCTGTGGGGCGGCCGCCAGCGGGCGCGGAGCGTCCATTTCCTGGTCCTGCTCGCCTTCCTCGCCTTCACCGCCGTCCACCTGCTGATGATCGCCGTGTGGGGCTGGGGCCGGGAGAACTCCCTCATGCTCTTCGGGCACGGCGACGCGCCGGCGGCGGGGCTCTGGGTCTCGCTCGTCGTCATCGCCGCGATCGTCGCGGTGAACGCCGCGGTCACGGTGTGGTCCCTGCGCCGCCCCCGGAGCGTGCAGCGCGTTCTCGGGGCGGTGGTCACGGCGGTCCGCCGGGCGCTGCTCCGGCCCGCCGTCTCCCGCCAGCGCTATCCCCGGGCGGCGGTCTCCGCCCGGCACCGGGTGAACGGCAGGCCGCCCGACAGCGAGACGTACAAGATCATGGCGGTGCACGGGTTCGCGCCGTGGCGGCTCACCGTCGGCGGCCTGGTCGAGAACCCTCTGGTTCTCACGCTGGAGGACCTGCGCGCCCTGGACGGCCGGCAGTCCCAGTGCGTGCTGCACCACTGCATACAAGGCTGGTCGAGCGTCGGGGAGTGGGCCGGGCTGCCCCTGCGCGATCTGATCGGCCTGGTCAGGCCGTTGCCGCAGGCCCGATATGTGTGTTTCCTGACCATGCAGGACACCGGCAGGGACGAGCCGGGCGCTCCCGGCGAGGGGCACTTCTACGAGATCGTCGACCTGCGGCTGGCCCGGCACCCGCAGGCCCTGCTCGCCTACGAGCTGAACGGCGGCCCGCTGCCGATCGAGCACGGCGCCCCGCTGCGGCTGCGCCTGGAGACCCAGCTCGGCTTCAAGATGGCCAAGTGGATCCACGACATCGAGTTCGTCTCCGACTATCGCCTGGTGGGCCACGGGATGGGCGGCTGGCGCGAGGACAACGTCTACTTCGACATGGAGGTGGAGATCTGATGGACGGCGCCCGCACCGGCCTCTCCGAGATCGTGCCGCTCGGCGACGAACAGCGGGAGCGGGTGCGCGCCCGCCTGCGCGCGGGTCACGGCGCGTGCCCGGCCTGCGGCAGCGAGGACCTGGGGATCGGCGACGCCCTGTTCCTCGGGTTCGCCTTCCTCAGTGAGCCCGCCGACGCGTACATGGTCGGGCTCACCTGCCCCAACCCCTCATGTCCGGTGACCTACACCGGCATCAGGCTGCGCGCATCGGAGTTCCTCGACCAGTAGAACCTCAGACGAGGTCAGACGAGAGGGACGCGCGGGCGCGGGACGGCGAGGCGGTCCATGAGCGGCAGGCTCTCCCGCAACCGCGCGCGCAGCGCCTCGTAGCGCACCCGTTCGTCCGGGGCGAGCGCGCCCGCCGCGTGGTAGTGGGCCAGCCGCTCCAGCCGTCCCGCGATCGCGATTCCCCAGCGGACGCGGAAGTCGTAGATCCGCCCCTGGTCACGTGACCGGCCGGAGGCGGAGGCGAGCTCGCGCAGCTCGTCCAGCAGGCCGGACACCATGTCGAGGTCCGCGTCGGCGCCCGCCACCCTCGTCCTGCGCACCTGCCGCGTCATGTCCCGGGGCGTGCCCGCGACCCGAAGCGACAAACAGGGCAAGCTACGACAGACCGGCGCGCCGGGCGCGCTCGACGACCTGTCCGATGACCTCGATGACCCGGTCGACGTCCTCCTCCGTGGACGTGTGGCCGAGCGAGAAGCGCAGCGACCCGCGGGCGCGCACGCCGTCCTGACCCATCGCCATCAGCACGTGGGACGGCTGGGCCACCCCGGCCGAGCAGGCCGAGCCCGTGGAGCACTCCACGCCCTTGGCGTCGAGCAGCATGAGCAGGGCGTCGCCCTCGCAGCCGGGGAACGAGAAGTGGGCGTTGGCCGGCAGCCGGTCGGCGGGGTCGCCGTTCAGCACGACGTCGGGCACGGCCCGCCGTACGCGCTCGACGAGATCGTCGCGGAGCGCCGACAGGCGTTCCGCGGCCGCGGGCTGGCGCGCGACGGCCGCCTCGACGGCCGCGGCGAACCCGGCGATGGCCGGGGCGTCGAGCGTGCCGGAGCGGATGTCGCGTTCCTGCCCGCCGCCGTGCAGGACGGGGACGGGATCGACGCCGCGCGCCAGCAGCAGCGCCCCGACGCCCACGGGCCCGCCGACCTTGTGGCCGGAGACGGTCATGGCGTCCACGCCCGAGTCGGCGAACGAGACCGGAAGCTGGCCGACCGCCTGCACCGCGTCGGTGTGGAACGGGATGCCGTGCTCGTGCGCGATGGCGGCCAGCACGCGCACCGGCTGCACGGTGCCCACCTCGTTGTTGGCCCACATCACGCTCACCAGCGCGACGTCGTCCGGGTCACGGTCGATGGCCTCGCGCAGCGTCTCGGGGTGGACCCGGCCCTGCTCGTCGACCCGGAGTAACTCGACCCGGGCGCCGTGGTTGTCGCCCAGCCAGTGGGCGGGGTCGAGGGCGGCGTGGTGCTCGATCGCGCTGACCAGGATCCTCGGCCGCTTCCTCGCCCAGAACAGGCCCTTGATGGCGAGGTTGTCGGCCTCGGTGCCGCCGGCCGTGAACACGACCTCGCTGGGCCGGGCGCCGAGCGCTCCGGCGATCGTCTCGCGCGACTCCTCGACGACCCGGCGGGCGCGGCGGCCCGCCGCGTGCAGCGAGGAGGGGTTGCCCACCTGACCGAGCTGGGCCGTCATCGCCTCGATCGCCTCGGGCCGCATCGGGGTGGTCGAGGCATGGTCCAAGTACGCAGATCCCATGACCCCTCCCCTGAACGCCTTTCGTGCGCACCAAGCGTATCCGGGGAGACCGGGAACACCGGAACGGTGTCGCGGGTTAACCGTCCAGCCGGTACAGTAGGCGGCATGAGGAGGGTGGCATGAGGCGAGACGAGTTGCTCGACGCGGCCGAGGCCCTGCTGCAGGACCAGGGCGCCCAGGCCCTGACCCTGGCGGCGGTGGCCGAGCGCGCCGGCGTCAGCAAGGGCGGCCTCCTCTACCACTTCTCCACCAAGGAAGCGCTCGTCAAAGGGATGATCGAGCGCCTGATCGCCGACTTCGACGCGCTGATCGAGGCACAGGGGGAGAGCACCTACACGCGCTCCTACGTCGCCGCGACGTTCGAGGCGGTGGAGACCGGACGGCTCAGACGCTGGGCGGTGGTCACCGGCGCGGCCGGCGATCCCGCGCTGCTCGCGCCGCTGCGTGAGGCGATGGCCCGCTGGATGCGGCAGGGACTGGACGACGAGCCCGACCCGCCCGCGTCCCAGATCGTACGGCTGGCCTGCGAGGGCGTCTGGGAGGTCGCCACCCACTGTTCGGCGATCGTCGACTTCGCCGCCGTCCGCGCCAGGCTGCTCGCCCTGTTATAGGGCTCCGCCAGAGCTCTTCCCCCAGGCGCCACCGCAGCGGCGCCTTCTGTGACACGCCCTCTGTGACATGCCCCCTGCGGCGCGTCCGCGCCGGGCGCGGACCATGCCCATTACACCGCTGCCCACTACACCGTGCCGCACGCGCGACTGGTGGTCGCCCTTCCTTCCGGCTGACGCCGTGAAAGGGCGACCTGCTGCTGTCTGCCCACTTCTCCGGGTTCGGAAACCCACTTGACTCACATGGAAAGGAAGCTGTGATGACCCGCGCTTTGAGGAAGGCCCGTCACGGGGCAGTCCTCACCTTTGTCCTGGCCGGCCTGATGTGCGGAACGTTCACCGTGCGCCTCCCCGCCCTGGCCGACCGGCTCCGCCTCCCGGAGTCGTCGGTCGGCCTCGCCCTGCTCGGCTGGGGCGTCGGCGCGCTGCTGACCATGCAGATCATGCGCGTCGTGCTGGGCAGAGCCGGGAGCCGCGGCGTTCTGCGCGCGGCCGTTCCCCTGTGCGCGGCATCACTGGTCCTCGTCGCGCTCGCGCCGTCCTTCCCGGCGCTGGTCGCCGCGACCGCGCTGTTCGGCATGGCGTTCGGCGCGGTCGACGTCGGCATGAACGCGCAGGGCTCGCTGGTCGAGCGCGCGTACGGCCGGCCGATCATGATCGGCATGCACGCGGGCTGGTGCGTCGGCGCGATCTCGGCGGGCCTGCTGGGCACGGCCGCCATCGCGCTGGGCCTGTCCCTCACCACCCACATCCTCCTGGTGGCCCTGGTCTCGGCGCCCGCGGCTCTCGCGCTCAGCCGTATGCACCTGCCCGACCGCGCGCCGGAGACGGGCGCCGCGCGGGAGAGCGGCCGCGCCCGGCGGAGGCTGCCGGGGGTCGTCTACCTGCTCGGAGCGATCACGTTCGCCGCGTTCATGGTCGAGGGCGTCGTCGCCGACTGGAACGGGCTCTACCTGCTCGGCACGCTGCACGCCTCCGAGGCGGTCGCCGCGCTCGGCTATCCGGTGTTCGAGGCCGGCATGCTGGTCGCGCGACTCGGCGGCGACCGGCTGCGCGGCCACCTCGGCGCCCGCGCGCTGATCGCCCTGTCCGGCGGGGCCACGGCACTGGCGTTCCTCGCCGTCGTCGCCGCGCCGGTGACGGCGGCGGCCGTGGCCGCGCTGTTCTTCGTCGGGCTCGCGGTGGCGACGATCTCGCCGATGGCGCTGTCGCTCGCCGGCACCGCGACGGCCGAGCCGGGCCCCGCGATCGCGCAGGCGAGCGCCATGGGCTACGCGGGGCTGCTGCTCGGGCCGGTCGTGATCGGCTTCCTGTCCGCCGCGGCGTCGCTGCGGCTGGCCATGGGAGTGGCCGTCGTCCTCGGCGTCGTCATCGCCGCGGCGGGGCGGCTGCTGCCCGCGTCCCGTACGGAGATCGTCCCGCTGCGGGCGGCCGCCCGCGACAGAGGCGAGGAGCCCCACCTGCCGCTGGCCGCCTGACGCCCGTCCCGGGAGCCCAGCCCGCCCGGGGTCACCCCCGGCCGGCCAGGGCGGCCTCCTCGGCGAGGGTGACGAGCCGGTCCACGGTCTCGGGCAGCGCGCCGCCCAGGATCTTCTTCATGATGGGGGTCAGCACGAGCGCGGTCGGCCCCTTCACGGAGACCTTGAAGGTCACGTCCCGCGTGCCGTCGCCGCGGTCGTCGATGGTGTGCTCCCAGTCCATGAAGGTGCCCCCGGGCAGGAAGAACCGGTCGGTGTACCTGCGCATGGGCTCGCAGTCGATGATCTCGAAGCGGACGGCCGACTGGCCCTTCAGCTTGACGCGGCCGGTGGCGCCGAGGGCGAACGGCCCTCCGTCGAGGCGGATCCAGTCCAGCCCGTCGTCCCAGCGGACGCGTGCGGGGACGTCGGCCCACAGGGGCCAGATGTGCTCCGGCTCGGCCGTGGTCTGCCGCGTGACCGTGATGAGGTGCGTGGTGCGCAGTTTCCCGAGCGCGGCCACCGTCGCGGCGAGCACCGCCGTTCCGGCCGAACCGCCTATGAGCATCTTGATCCCGCTTGCCATCCGAACCATCCCCTCGAATTTGGTCATCTGTCTGTATCATACGTATGTATAAGACAGATTGCCAGGTGCCGGAGAAGATTTCGCGCGGGATCGCCGCGCCGCCTCCATACAACCCCATGAACGCCGGAAGCGGCGCCGCGTCAGGCGCGGCGCCGCTTCCGATCCGGGGTGTTACTTACGCCTCTCGATCTCCTCGGTGAGCTGCGGGACGATCTGGAACAGGTCGCCCACCACGCCGTAGTCGGCGACTTCGAAGAGCGGCGCCTCGGCGTCCTTGTTGATCACCACGATCGTCTTCGAGGTCTGCATGCCGGCCCGGTGCTGGATCGCGCCGGAGATGCCCGCCGCGATGTAGAGCTGCGGCGACACCGTCTTGCCGGTCTGCCCGACCTGGAACTGGTGGGGGTACCACCCGGCGTCGGTCGCGGCGCGCGAGGCGCCGACGGCCGCGCCGAGCGAGTCGGCGAGCTTCTCGATGATCGCGAAGTTCTCGCCCGAGCCCACGCCCCGGCCGCCGGAGACCACGATCGCGGCCTCGGTCAGCTCGGGCCGGCCGCCCTTCTCCTGCACGACCCGCTCCACGATCCGGGCGGCGCGGGCGGCGTCCGACAGGGCGACCTCGATCTTCTCCTCGGCGCCGGCGCCGGCCGCGGCGACGGGAGCGGTGCTGTTCGGCCGTACGGTGATGATCGGAAGGCCCCGGGTCACCCGGCTGTGGACGTTGACGCCGCCGCCGAAGATCGACTGCTCGGCGACGAAGCCCTCGCCGACGCCCACCGCGTCGGAGATCACTCCGGAGTCCGTCTTGATCGCGAGCCGCCCCGCGACCTCCTTACCCTCACCGGTCGCCGCGAGGAAGACCGCGGCCGGGGAACGCTCGGCCACCAGGTGCGCGAGCACCTCGGCCTTGGGCGCCGCCACGTAGTCGCCGATCTCGTCGGCCGCCGCCACGTAGATCTTCTCCGCGCCGTACTCGGCGAGCCTGGCCTTCGCGCTGTCCGAGTAGCCGGGGCCGGCCCACACCGCGGCGGGCGTGCCCAGCGACCGGGCCAGGGTCAGCAGCTCGAAGGTGACCTTCTTGACGTCGCCGTCGACGTGGTCGACGAGAACCAGAATCTCAGTCATCTCGGGGCCCCTCAGATGAACTTCTTCGACGCGAGGAACTCGGCGGCCCTGGCGCCGCCGTCACCCTCGTCCTTGATCACGGTGCCGGCGGCCCGGGGTGGGGCGGCGGCGAAGTCGACGACCTCGCTCCACGAGTTCGCCAGGCCGACCTGGTCGGCCGCGATGTCCGCGTCGGCGATGCCGAGCGTTTCGACCGGCTTCTTCTTGGCGGCCATGATGCCCTTGAACGACGGGTACCTCGGCTCGTTGATCTTCTCGACCACCGACACGACGGCCGGCAGCGAGGCCTCGACCTTGTCGTAGCCGTAGTCGGTGATCCGCTCGACCCGGATGGCGGTGCCCTCGATCTCGACCTTGCTCGCCAGCGTGAGCTGGGGGGCGCCGAGCCGCTCGGCCAGCATCGCGGCGAGCATGCCGGTGCGGGCGTCGGTCGACTCCGAGCCCAGGATGACCAGGTCGAAGCCGATCTTCTTCAGGGCCTGGGAGACGGCGTAGGAGGTGCCGAGGGCGTCCGAGCCGTGCAGCGCGTCGTCGTGCAGGTGCACCGCCTTGTCCGCGCCCATCGCCAGGGCCTTGCGGATGGTCTCGGTGGCCTTGGCCGGGCCCATGCTCAGGACGGTGACCTCACCGCCGTGGGCCTCCTTGAGCCGCAGTGCCTCCTCGACCGCGTACTCGTCGAGCTCGTTGACGACGCCGTCGGCGGCGTCGCGGTCGAGCGTCTTGTCTTCGGACCTCAGCTTGCGCTCGGTCGCCGTGTCGGGGACCTGCTTCACGCAGACGACGATGTTCATGGCCGGTGGCCGACCTCCCCTTTCCGTACGGCTGACGCCGCGATTACGCACAATGTTACCCATGGGTAGCTTAGCCGCAAACCTCCAGGCCCGCACCGTGCCCATGTCACATACCGGCCCATCTCACACTACCGAACTTTGTTCCGGAATCCGGGGCCCGAGCGGCCGCGGGTCGCCGGGTCAGCTCGCGAACACGAGCGTGCCGAGGATGAACACCACGGTGCCGACGGCCATGAGCAGCGTCGTGGTGCTGAACAGCGTGCTGAGCAGCGCCCAGACCCCGACGGCGCCCACACCGCTGACGGCGTCCACCACGAGCCTGCGCCGCCGCGACCTGGCCAGCAGCCCGAACCCCGCGTCGGCCACCAGGGCGATGCCGTAGAGGACCAGCAGGAGGAGGGACACCTCCGGGAAGTTCGCCCGCGCGGCGGCGGCGAACAGGCCCACGACCACCGCGGAGCCCACCACCCAGCGGCGGTGCAGCTTCTCCCGGTGCGCGGCCCGCGGGTCGTCCACCTCCGCCCGCCTCGCGCGCCGGGCGGGCCGCCGGTCGCCCGGCCGCCACTCGCGGGTGGACGCCTCGGAGAGGGCCTGCCGCGAGGGCTCGATCCCGTCCAGCACCGGCGCGGCCTCGTTCAGGCGGCCGGCCAGTTCGGCCGTCTCGGGGCGACCGGCCGGATCGCCGCTCAGGCACCGCTCCACGAGCGGGGCGAGCCACGCCGGCACGCCCGACAGGTCGGGCTCCCGGTGCACCACCCGGTAGGCGACGGCCGCCGCGGGTCCCGTCCCGTACGGCTGGCGCCCGGACGCGGCGAAGGCCACCGTCGCCCCCCAGGCGAACACGTCGGCCTCCGGCCCGGCGTCCCGGCCCTCCAGCACCTCCGGGGCCAGATAGCCGGGCGTCCCCACCACCGCGCCCGACGCGGTCACCGACGCCGACTCCAGCGCGCAGGCGATGCCGAAGTCGATCACGTACGGCTCGCCGTCGGAGACGATGACGTTGGCCGGCTTGAGATCGCGGTGGACGACCCCGGCCGCGTGGATCGACTCCAGCGCCTCCGCCAGCCCCAGCGCCAGCCGCAGCAGGGCCGCTCCGGTGACCGGCCCGTCCTTCGCCACCACCGCACTGAGCGGCCTGCCCTGGACGTACCGGGTGACGATGTACGGCCGCTCCCCCGACAGCGAGGCGTCGAGCACCTCGGCGACGTGCCGCCCGCGCACCCTGCGCATGGTCTCCACCTCGCGGGCCAGCCGGGTGATCGCGAACGCGTCGGAGGCGACGTGGGGATGCAGGACCTTGACGGCGACCGTGCGCCCGTCGGCGTCGAGCGCGAGATGGACCTCCCCGAACCCTCCCGACCCGAGTGCGGAGATCAGACGATAGGGACCGAGCTGCACTGTGCCTCCCGCTTCGCTCATCGGGGCGCTCACACCCGGTGTCTTCCCTCGTCGCGCTCTGGTCGCTTCGCTCCCGCGCGCTCCTCAGTCCAGACACCGGCGCGCCCCTCCGGCTCGCTCGGTGTTTCCACTTAGCTGGCCGATTGGTCGGGACGGGGTCAGGTCCAGAAGGTCAGGAAGCCCAGGCCGATGCGGTCCATGATGTCGCCCACGACGCCGCCGATCAGGTTGACGACGGTGTCCTCACCCTTCCGTTGGAGATCCCCGACGATTTTGTCGATCGCCACCTTTGGCGGCTGCCAGGGTGCCCAGGAGGCGTCCGCGGACAGCGCCGTCATGATCGCGAACAGCGCGACCGTGCCGACCACGATGGTGACGATCATGCCCGCGCCCGGGCTGCGGATCACCGCGGTGAGCGTACGGGCCACGGCCTTGCGCGGGGCCTTGCCGCCGGGCAGGAGGAACAGCCCCGCGACGAAGGCGCCGGCCGCGTAGGCCGCGGCGGGGTCGGTATGCACTCCCCCCAGGTAGTGGAACCCGCCCCAGCAGCACATGGCGAACATCACGGCCAGCGGCACCTGTACCACCGTGGCCAGGCCGGCCCTGATCAGCGCCCAGGGCGTGCCGAGCACCGCGAGGAGCGGATCGGCGCCGCTGGTGCCCCTGGCCGCCCTGCGGTCGGCGAGGTCGCCGAGCAGGTACTGCCCCACCCGCAGGCACAGCGCCGCCACCGCGGCGAACAGGCTCACCACCACCGGCAGCAGGCAGGCCAGCGCCACGAGCGTGGCCAGCAGCAGGGCCGCGAGCACGGGGTGCCGCGCGCGGTAGGGAGCGCGCGGGGGTTCCGGCGCGTACGGCGCGGCCGGTGTGGCCGGGCCGGGGGCGGGCGGCCGCGCGACCTGGGGCTCGGGATAACCCGCCACCCGCTGGTCGGTGTGCGGCTGGAAGACCGCCGGCTGGTACGGCGGCGGGGGCGGGCCCCCCTGGCCGTACGGCGGGGCCTGCGGGTGCGCCGGAGGCGGCGCGGACACCGGACGGCGCTGCTTCGGCGCCCGGGGCTCCCGGTAGGGCCGCTCCGGCTCCACGTAGTTCACCGGCGGCAGCAGGTCGGAGTAGCTGTCGTCGTCCGACGGCAGCACGCTGGTCCGGGGTCCGTTGCGCGTGCCGTTTCCCTGGCCGTTTCCCTGGCCGTTGCCGGGGACCGCCGTCTCGTCGAGCAGCCGGGTGCCGTCGAGGACCCTCGTCCCGCCGTCCTGCGGGGTCTCCCGCAACACGGTGACCGTGGGGTCGAGCGACCGGGTCAGCCGCAGCAGCGACGCGGCGGTGGGGCGCGACACGGCGTCCGACGCCAGCGCGAGGCGGAGCCAGCCGCGCAGCCAGGCCGGCGCGAGATCCACCTGGGCCTTGCCCTCGAGGATGTTGTAGCAGACCGACTCGAACGTGCCCGAGCCGAACGGCGGCTTGCCGGTGACCCCGAAGAACACCGTGGCGGCCAGCGCGTGCACGTCGGCCGCCTGGGTGATCTGGGTGTCCCGGATGATCTCGGGGGCGAGGTAGCCGGGCGTGCCGACGAACATTCCCGTCTGGGTCAGCCGCGTGGCGTTGACGAGGTGGGCGATGCCGAAGTCGATCACCAGCGGCTCGCCGTCCACCAGCATGACGTTGGCCGGCTTGAGGTCGCGGTGGATCACGTCGGCCGCGTGGATGGCGACCAGGGCCTCGCAGAGGCCCCGGGCGAGCCGGACCACGGCGTCGTCGCGGAGCGGGCCGTCCTCCAGCACGGTCTGCTCTAAGGTCCGCCCGGGGGCGTACCGCGTCACGATGTACGGCGCGGCACCGGTCAGGTCGGCGTCGAGGACCTCGGCGACGCGCCTGCTGCGCACCCGCCGCATGGTCTCGACCTCGCGGGTCAGCCGGTCGCGTGCCTTGAGATCGGAGGCGACGTGCGGGTGCAGGACCTTGACCGCGACCTCCCGCCCCTCCGCGTCCAGGCCGAGGTGGACCACCCCCATGCCGCCCTCGCCGAGCTGCCGCAGCAGCCGGTAGGGGCCGATCCTCTCGGGAGCCTCAGTAGCCGACATCTCGTCCCCCGTCACCCATACCCTGCCTGTCTCCGCAGGTCCCCGAGCCGATCAAGTACTGACAGAACGTCGATTGGGCCCCAGAAGTGCCCTGCTGTCTGTTTACCCAGGAGGGCGGCGAGCGCGATCGCCGCCGTGAGCACCGCGAACGCCCCGATCCCCCAGGCGAGCCCCTGCGCCGCGCCGTCGCCGGGAGCGAGCGAGGCGAGGGTCCGCCGCATCTGCCGGCTCGGGCCGGTCACCCCCGGCCCCGCGCACAGCGTCCACAGCGCCACCGCGACGCCCCAGCTCAGCGCGGCGAGCAAGGGCGCCGACCCCACGAGCACGGTGAGCGCCAGCGTCACGGCCAGCCCCAGGACCAGCGCGTACGGCACGAGCGCCAGCGTGATCCCGGCGGACCTGACGAGCGCCGCCGGCCGGCCCACCACCCGCAGCACGTCCGTGGCCGCGGCGCCCGCCGCGCGGCGGGTGTTGAGGTGCGCCTGGTCGAGGTCGGCGGCGCGGAGCAGCACCGCGACCGGCACGGCCAGCAGGCAGACCAGCATCGGCGCGACCACCGCGAGGCTCGTCATCACGACGAGCAGCAGCGCGCTCGCCACGCCGTACGCCCTGGAGCGCTGGAGCAGCCCACCGGGCGGGAACGGCGGCACGGTCGGCGGCGGCACCCGCAGCGTCGGCATGTACGGTGCCGGATTCTGCTGGACGGTGTTCTGCTGGTGGAGGTTCTGCTCGTGGAGGTTCTGCTCGTGGAGGTTCTGCTGATGGGCGTTCTGCGGGGGCGGATAGTGCTGGTGGATGTGCGGCGTCTGCTCGTAGATCTCCGGCGCGTGCCCGAAGAGGGCCTGGTCGCGGGCCGCGACGTCCCGGTGCCCCGTCCCCTGCGAGCCCATCCCCTGTGAGCCCGGCCCGTGCGGGCCCGCCTCGCGCGGAGCCTGGCGCGGCGGCGGCGGCGGGTCGTGCGGCAGCGCGGCGCCGCCGGTGACGGCCTGGCGCACCTCCTCGGAGGTGACCCGCCGCGTGGGGACGTCCCCCTCCGGCCGCAGCATCGGCGTGCGCCACTCGTCGGGCCCGGTCGCCGGAGAAGACCCGGTGGCCGGGTGCGTGCCGGGGCGGGACGGGGGCGTCCGGGTGGGGATGTCGCCCTCCGCCGGCGACCCGAGGCCCGCTTTGCGCAGGTCCTCCCCGGTGACCCGCACGGTCGGGAAGGGATCGCCGCCCTGGCCCGCCACGGGCGTGTCCCGCAGCAGCGAGACGAACTCCTCCGCCCGGTCGGCGGGGCGCGACGGCGTGACCGGAGGCGTCGCCACGGGCGCGACCGGCGGCGTCACCACCGGTCCGGCCGCCTGTGGTCCGGCCGTCTGCGGTCGCGCCGGTGACCGGCCGCCGAAGTCGGGCATCTGCTGGCCGCCGGTGTCGTCGACGTTGGGCACCGTGGTGATCTCGTCGGGCACCCGCGGCCTGCCCCCCGCGCCCTGCGGCATGAGCCGGCCGACCTGCCGCACCAGCTCGGCCGACGTCGGCCGTCTGACCGGATCGCGGTTGAACGCGGCGCGCAGCACCGGCTGGATCGGCGCCGGGGCGGCGTCCACGTTGGCCCGCCCGGAGGTGATGTTGAAGAAGATCATCTCCAGCGTGCCCTTGCCGAACGGCGGCTGGCCGGTCGCGGCGTACAGCACGGTGCCGGCCCAGGCGTGCACGTCGACCTGCGGCCCCGCCTCGTGGCCCTCGATGATCTCCGGGGCGAGATAGCCGGGCGTGCCGATGAACATCCCGGTCTGGGTGAGCCGGGTGGCGTCCACCGCCTGGGCGATGCCGAAGTCGATGAGGACCGGCTGGCCGTCCAGCATCAGCACGTTGCCCGGCTTCAGGTCGCGGTGGATGACCCCAGCGGCGTGGACGGCGGCGAGCGCCTCGGCGACCCCCATGGCGACCTTGAGCACACCGTCGAGCGGCAGCGGGCCGTCCTTCTTGACGATCTCGTCCAGCGCCCGTCCCGGCACGTACCGCGTGACGATGTACGGCCGGCGGCCGGTGACGTCGGCGTCGACGACCTCCGCGATGTGCCGCCCGCGCACCCTGCGCATGGTCTCGACCTCGCGTGACAGCCGCCTGCGCGCCACGTCGTCCCCCGCCACCTCCGGGCGCAGGACCTTGACCGCCACCTGCCGGCCCTGCGGGTCCAGGGCGAGGTGGACCACCCCCATGCCACCCTCACCGAGCCGCCGGAGCAGCCGGTACGGGCCGAGTCGGTCGTCTTGATTCATCGCCTTAGCACCATACCGACTAAAAGAACGCCCATGAGTGAACCATCGCGCCACATCTCCGCTCAGCACAACGGAGAAAGGACGCGATCGGTTTCCGGGCGGGTGATCACACGGTGAGCGCGAGGACCTCCCCACGGGTCGCCTCGACCAGCGCCTCGCCGGAAAGCGCCAGCTTGGAGCGGCGGACGCCGCTGCCGATCACGACGAACGACAGCCGGGTCACGTTTTCGTCAACGAGCACCGGCCAGCCGTCGGGCAGCCCGATCGGGGTGATGCCGCCGTACTCCATTCCGGTCAGTTCGACGGCCTCCGCCTGCGGGGCGAAGGACGCCTTCCTGGCGTCCAGATGACGCCGCACGACGCCGTTGACGTCGGCCCGCATCGTGGCGAGCACCATGACGGCCGCGTACCTCGTCTCCCCACCGCGCCTGGCGCTCACGATCACGCAGTTGGCCGAGTCCTCCATCGCCACGCCGTACCGCTCGCAGAAGGCCGCGGTGTCGGCGAGGCCGGGGTCGATCTCGGCCACCCGCGGCGGCACGCCGAGCGAGGCGACGGCCTTGGCGACGGGATCGGCGAGCAGATCCGGCCGGTCGGAGACGGGAACCCATTCGAGCGGCATTCGGTCCTCCTTGACCGCGTAGGTGGAGTGTGGGGCGCGGGACGTCAGCCGTACCGGCCGCTGCCGCAGGCGACCTGCCCGCCGATCATGGAGAAGAGCCCGAACAGGGCCATGATCTCGTGGTAGTCGTCCGTGGCGAACTCGGTGTGCCGGGGGTCCACGAGCCGCACGCCGGGGATGATCGCGCAGGCCGCCGCGATGGCGGTGGAGTTCCACTCCACGCCCAGGACGTACGGCGGCTCGACCACGTAGGGCCGGAAGCCGGCCAGCCGGCCGAGGGCCCGCGCCGTGCCCTCGCGGATCCGCCGCCAGGCGACGGCCGGGGGCAGCAACTCGGCGGAGAACCTGTCGACGCCCTTCTTCACGGCGACGGTCTCGACGTCGCCGAGCAGCTCCCGGGCCTCCTCGCAGACCGCCTCGTCGCCGGCGACGAGCGCGACCGGCACGCCCATCGACCCCGCGAAGCCGGCGACCAGCCGGGTCTCGCCGCAGATCTCGCCGTTCAGGTAGACGTTCTGGATCTCCCTGCCCATCCAGGTGTGGTTGAGCACGCCGTGCGCCACCCCCGCGCGGGCGTGGTAGCCGGCGAGGCAGGCGGCGTCCATGCCCGCGACGAGGCCCTGGCCCATGCGGTGCGGCTTGCCCGGGCCCCTGATGAGGGTGGCCCGCTCGTCCAGCAGGTCGATCCTGAGGTTCTTGGTGGACCCGTGCGCGTCGTTCACCAGCACGGACGCCGCGCCGGCGTCGAAGGCGCCCTGGACGACCGCGTTGGCGTCCCCCGTCATCAGCTCGCAGCCGCGCTCGTAGCCCCGGCCGCCGTGGTGCATCTCCTCGGGGTCGGTGAGGCCGGTGACCCCCTCCATGTCCACCGAGAGATAGATCTTCATACCGCCGTCCATGCCTCCACCTGGCGCTGCTCGTCCGCGGTCATGAGCCCGACGTGCTCCCGCATGTAGGCGCCGACCTCCCCGCGCCAGGGCTCCGGCGTCTCGTCGATCGCGGGGGGATAGCAGTGGTCCATCCAGCGGGTGGACTCCACGGTCGCCCGGAGATGCTCCGCCGCGTTGGCGAACGGCGTGGTCTCGATGCCCGGCACCCGCGCGCAGCCGTACTCGATCGTCTCCTGGCCAGGGTACGGCGGCGGCTGCTGCCAGGGGCGGGCGGGGACTGATCGGGCAGTGAGCGTCGTCTTGAGCGGGCGTCCCTCGACGGCGGCGAGGATCAGCTCCTTGCGCAGGCACTTGCCGCACTTCTGGCATGGTCCGGACATGTCACCACGCAGGCACCAGCGCACCAGATGCGCGAGGTCGGAGCCCAGCGCCATGCGCATGGTCACGGGCTCGCTCACCCCGCCGACCGGGAGCGCCAGCGGGACACCGGCGGCGGCGTACAGCCGGCCCCACGGCCCGTGCGTCCCCCACATGGGGTTGTCCGACGTGAAGCGGTCGGCCTGCCGGCCGTTGTCGAGCCATCGCGACCCCAGCTCGTAGCCCAGGGCGACGCCGCCCAGATCCAGGTCGTCCGCGAGGAGCAGCGCCCCCACGGTGACGGCGTGGTGCTCCGGATAACCGGGCCGGGGACGGCTGAGCAGGAACTCCAGGTCCGACGGGACGATGTGGAGCTCCCGGCCGGTGCGCCGGGCGAGATCGGCGAGCACCTCGGCGCGGTAGTGCGTCCACCGGTTCGGCACGCGCGGATGACTCACCCGCTGGAAGTGAACGAACGGCGCGTCGGGGAACATCGCGGCCACGGCCATCGAGTCGGCGCCGCCGCTGTAGGAGACGGCCAGGCGGGCGCCGCTCCTGGCGTCCTCTCCCACCGGCCCGGCGTCCACCCCCCATCCCGTACGCAGCGCCTCGGCGAGTCCCGGAGAGATCGGCCGGTCGAAGGTCACCCGGCGGCGGGTCCACGGGGCGACGACCGTCCAGGCGGACAGCGCGAGCAGGTCGGGGTGGGGAGACCCGCCGCCGGCTCCCGTGTGGACGTGACAGGAGTTCGTCCGCAGTTCGACCGGGGTGCCGTCGGTGCAGGCCCCCGTGGTCTCGTCCTCGGGGTCGAGCAGGAAGACCAGCCGCCACACGCCCTCGTCACGCGTCCATGTCACCCGCATGACCGGCTACCCCACACGCCCGGAGTCGCCCACGCGCGCCGACAGGCCGTCGATCGCCTGCCAGATGCGCATCTCGTTCTGCAGCAGCGTGTCGACCGCCTCGGCGGTCTCGGTCGCGAGGCGGTGCGCCTCGGCCGCCTTCGGGTCGGCGGCCGCCTTCACCGGCGCCGCGCTCCCCCGCCGCAGCCGGTCGATCTCGTCGCGCAGCGCCACGACCTCCCGGCGGAGCATCTGCACCTCCCACAGGGCGTCCTTGAGGTCCTGCCGGTGGTCGGGTTTGGTGACGTACCGCGAATCGAGCCGGGACAGCAGCGCCCGGCGCAACCGTGACGGGGTCAGGACTCGCAACCGCATCATGAACCGCCACGATAGCGGCATTTTGGAGCGATCTCGGCCCAACTCCGGAGGCCGTTTCAGTGGCCGGTGAAGGTGGGGCGGCGTTTCTCGGCGAAGGCCGTCATGCCCTCTCTGGCGTCCTCGGTGGCGAACAGACCGGAGAACTGGAGCCGCTCGATCTCCAGGCCGGTGTCCAGGTCGGTCTCCAGGCCGTGGTCGACGGCCAGCTTGGCCGCCCGGATCGCGGCAGCCGCTCCCCCGGCGAAGGTGGCGGCGAGTTCGAGCGCCGCCGAATAGACCTCCTCGTCGGGGACGACCCGGTCCACCAGGCCGATCGCGAGCGCCTCGGCGGCGGAGACGTGCCTCCCGGTGAAGATCAGGTCCTTCGCCCTGGCCGGGCCGACGAGCCGGGGCAGGCGCTGGGTGCCCCCCGCGCCCGGGATGATCCCGAGGGTGATCTCCGGCTGGCCGAGCTTCGCGCTCTCGCCCGCCACCCGGAGGTCGGCGCACAGCGCGAGCTCGCAGCCGCCGCCCAGGGCGTACCCGGTGATCGCCGCGATGACGGGCTTGCCGATCCGCGCGACGGCGGTGAAGCAGTCCTGCAGCGTACGCGAGTGCACGGCCATCTCGGCGTAGGACATGACCGCCATCTCCTTGACGTCGGCCCCGGCGGCGAAGACGCGCTCCCCGCCGTACACGACGACCGCGTGCGCGTCCGGATCGGCGTCCACGAGCCGCGCGGCCTCCGCGATCTCCTCCTGGACCTGCCGGTTCAGCGCGTTCATCTTCGGCCGGTCGAGCCGGATCGTGGCGATGTGCCCCGAGGTCTCCACCCTGACGAATTCACCCATGGCCCTCACCCTAGAACGGAGATCAGCGTCCGAGCGGGAGGGGCCGCCGGGGAGCGCCGGGCTCCCGCGCCATCGCCTTGCGGTACACCTGCTCATATCCCTGCACCATGACGGGCAGGTCGAAGTGCCGTTCGACGCGGGCGCGCACCGCGCGCGGGTCCAGCGCGGAGACGGCCTCGATCGCCGCCGGCAGTTCGGCCGGCGTGTCGCGGACGAATCCGGTCACCCCGTCCACCACGATCTCCGGGACCGCGCCCCGGCGCAGCGCGACCACCGGCGTGCCGCAGGCCATCGCCTCGATCATGACCATGCCGAACGGCTCGTCCCAGAGCAGTGGAAGCACCAGGCATCGGGCCCGCGAGAACAGTTCGCTCCTGAGCGCGCCGTCCGCCTCACCCAGGTATTCGGCGTCCGGGCCGAGCAGCGGCGACACCCGCCGCCGGAAGTAGGCGACCTCCACCGGCTCGGCCTGCCTGCCGACCAGCAGGATGCGGCGGCCCGCCGCGCGCGCCGCCTCGACCGCGAGGTGCGCGCCCTTGTCGGGGCTCATCCGCCCCAGCCACAGGACCCACTCGTCCTTGTGCTCCCGGAACGGCCACGCCGCGGCGTCCACCGCGTTGTGCACCCGCGCCGTCCAGTTGAGGTCGGGCGCGTGGGCGCGCTGGGCGGCGGAGACGGCCACCAGCGCCACGTCCGGCCCGAGCCTCCGGTAGTAGTCACCGAGCTCACCGCCCACGTGGTTGTGGCAGGTGACGATCGTCGGCACGAGCCGGGCGGCGGCGGTGAGCGGCCCCGCCAGCGAGTGGTCGTGGACGACGTCCACGTCCAGGCCCCGCAGCAGGCGGGCCGCCCCGGCCGCGTGCACCACCTCGGGAAAGGGGTCGCCGATGCGCGCCGAGGGCGGCTCGTCGTAGGTCCGCAGGTCCACGGTCGGGCCGGCCCCGATCACGGTCACCCGGTGCCCCCGGTGCCGCAGACCCTGGACCAGCCCGTGCACGACCGCCTCGATGCCGCCGTACGCGCGGGGCGGGATGTCGTACCACGGCGGCGCGACCATCCCGATGTGCAGCACCTGTGCCATGGTGCGGGTCTACCCCCCCTCACCTGCGGCGAAAGCAGGACGAGGGGGGACAGGCCACGCATCGGCCCAGGGTTACCTCAGGGTGCCGTTGGTCATCCCGACCGGCTCCTCCGGTACGGCGATCAGGCCCAGCTCCGCCGGGGACGCCATCAGCGGGTGGGACGGGACCACCCGCACCGAGTAGCCGAACGCGCCGGTGCGGTCCAGCGGCACGGCGCCGGTGTAGTGCGCCCGGCCGTCGTCGCCCGACGAGTCGGCCTTGAGCGTGACGTAGCACGGCGCGAGAAGCTCGTCGTGCGGTCCCACGCGGCCGTACGCCGCCTCGACCCGCACGTCCTCGGCGGACAGCTCGCCGAGGGCGATCGTGGCCCGCAGCTCCAGCTGGGCTCCCAGCTCGGGGGTGTCCCCCACACCGGCCGCCTCCACGTGCTCGACCCGCACCCCCGGCCACGCCTTGGCCACGCGCAGCTTCCAGGCGGCGAACAGCCGGGCGTTGTCGAAGCCGTCCGCCGCGAGCACACGGGCGCTGGTGGCGGCCGGGGTGTAGAGGTCGGTGACGTAGTCGTTAAGCATCCGGCCGGCGAGCACCTTCGGCCCGAGCGAGCTGAGCGTGTGCTTGACCATCTCCAGCCAGCGCCGCGGCAGGCCGTCGGCGGCCCGGTCGTAGAACCGGTCGGCCACCTCGCGCTCGACGAGGTCGTACAACGCCGTGGCCTCCAGCTCGTCGCGCCGGTCGACGTCGTCCACCCCGTCGGCGCTGGGAATCGCCCACCCGTTGGTGCCGTCGTACCACTCGTCCCACCATCCGTCGCGGATGGACAGGTTGAGACCGCCGTTGAGCGCCGCCTTCATGCCGGACGTGCCGCACGCCTCCAGGGGGCGCAGCGGGTTGTTCATCCACACGTCCGACCCGGTGACCATGAGCTGCCCGAGCGCCATGTCGTAGTCGGGCAGGAAGACGATGCGGTGCCGCACGTCCTCGGAGTCGGCGAAGCGCACGATCTGCTGGATGAGCTTCTTGCCGCCCTCGTCGGCGGGGTGCGCCTTGCCGGCGATGACGATCTGAACCGGCTTGTCCGGATCGAGCAGCAGCCTGCGCAGCCGGTCGGGCTGGTTGAGCATGAGGGTGAGCCGCTTGTAGGAGGGCACCCGCCGGGCGAACCCGATCGTCAGCACGTCCGGGTCGAGCGCCTCGTCCACCCAGGTCAGCTCGGCCTCGGTGGCGCCGCGCTGCCGCCACGACTTCCGCAGCCGCCGGCGCGCCTCCTCCACCAGGCGGGCCCGGAGCGTGCCCCGGATGCCCCAGATGTCAGCGTCGGAGAGCTTGTGCACGCCCTCCCAGCCCTGCGCCTTGTCGATCAGCGACGGCAGTTCCTTGCCGGCGAGCTCCATCATCTCCCGGCCCACCCAGGTCGGGGCGTGGACGCCGTTGGTGATCGAGCCGATCGGCACCTCGTCGACGTCGAAGCCCGGCCACAGGCCCTGGAACATCTCCTGGCTGACCCGGCCGTGCAGCTCGGACACGCCGTTGACGCGCTGGGCCAGCCGCATGCCCATGACGGCCATGTTGAACACCGCGGGGTCGGCCTCGGGCCCCTCGGGCTCGGCGCCGAGCTCCAGGATGCGGTCGACCGACACCGTCGGCCAGGCGTTCGAGCCGCCGAACTGGCGGGCGATCATCTCCGCGGGGAACCGGTCGATGCCCGCGGGCACCGGCGTGTGCGTGGTGAACACCGTCCCGGCCCGTACGGCCTCCAGCGCCTCCTCGAACGACAGCCGGGCCTCGGTGAGCTCGCGGATGCGCTCCAGGCCGAGGAAGCCCGCGTGCCCCTCGTTGGTGTGGAACACCTCGGGCTCGGGGTGCCCGGTGATCCGGCAGTAGGCCCGGATGGCCCGTACGCCGCCGATGCCGAGCAGCAGTTCCTGCATCAGCCGGTGGTCGCCGCCCCCGCCGTACAGGCGGTCGGTGACGTCCCGGGCGACCGCGTCGTTCTCGGCGACGTCGGAGTCGAGCAGCAGCAGCGGCACCCGGCCGACCTGCGCCACCCAGACCTGGGCGTGCAGCGTGCGCCCGCCCGCGAGGCTGATCGCGACCCGGGCCGGCGCGCCGTCCTGCTCCTTCAGCAGCGTGAGCGGCAGGCCGCCGGGGTCGAGGGAGGGGTAGTGCTCCAGCTGCCAGCCCTCGGCCGACAGCGACTGGGTGAAGTAGCCGTGCCGGTAGAGGAGACCGACGCCGAGGATCGGCACGCCGAGGTCGCTGGCGGCCTTCAGGTGGTCGCCGGCGAGGATCCCGAGGCCGCCGGAGTACTGCGGCAGCGCGGCGGCGATGCCGTACTCGGGCGAGAAGTAGCCGATCGCCCTGGGGGCGCCCTCCAGCGACTGGTACCACCGGGGGGCGGTCATGTACTCCCGCAGGTCGTCGGCGGCGTCGGCCAGGCGGCGCAGGAAGCGCCGGTCCTGGGCGAGCACGCGCAACCTGTCGGCCTCGACCGCGCCCAGCAGCGCGACGGGGTCGTGATCGACACGCTCCCAGACCTCGGGATCCACCTCGGCGAACAGGTCCATGGTCTCGGGGTGCCACGACCAGCGGAGGTTCTGGACCAGCTCACCCAGAGGTGCGAGCTGCGAGGGAAGAACGGTTCGGACAGTGAACCTGCGGATAGCTCTCACGAGGTCAGACCCTAGTTACTCAGCGCCACGACGCGCGACCGAAAACATACCTGTCGTACTGCAGAATCAAGTTCTTCGATGAACGCTTTCACCCCCAGCACGCAGGTTCAAACCTCACCAAAGTACCCTTGACCTGGTGATGTCCATGCCGGACGATCTACCCCGGCACCAGTGATCGATCTCCAGGCCTCGTCGCGCCAAACACGGCGAGCGGTCTTTCGTTCGGCAGGGGTAAGAGTGGACTATTAGGGCAACCCCAGTATGAGCGAGGTGGGACTCCGGTCTACGGGTCCCTTCTGTCGTGCTGCCCGCCTGCCGGCGGTACCCGGTGTGCCGCCCCTGAGTACGAAGTGACGATGATCGGACGAATTCCCATCCAGGACATCCAGCCCGTCGTCGACTGCGGCCAGTGGCCCGCCAAGGCCGCCGCGGGAGAGACCTTCGAGATCAGCGCGACGGTGTTCCGCGAGGGGCACGACGCGGTCGCCGCCGGCGTCGTCCTGATCGACCCCGACGGCGCGCCGGGCCGGATGCTGCCCATGCGCGAGGCCGGGCCGGGCACCGACCGGTGGAGCGTGGAGGTGTCGCTGCCCGCCGAAGGGCTGTGGCAGTTCCGGGTGGAGGCCTGGAGCGACCCGATCGCCACGTGGACGCACGACGCGGGCATCAAGATCCCCCGCGACATGGACGCCGACCTCATGTGCGAGGAGGGCGCCCGGCTGTTCGAGCGGGCGGCCAAGGGCGTGCGGGCCGCGGACTGCCGGGCGGCGGCGGAGGCGGGCGGCACCTGCGGGCACCGGGCCGCGCTGCTGGCCCTGGCGGCCCGCCTGCGGGACGACGCCGTGGACCCCCGGGCGCGCTTCGCGGTCACGCAACTGCCGGAGACCGCCGAGCTGATCGCCGCGCATCCGCTGCGCGACCTGCTCACCCGGTCCGGGCGCCTCCGCGTGCGGGTGGAGCGGCGGCGGGCGCTGTTCGGCTCGTGGTACGAGTTCTTCCCCCGCTCGGAGGGAGCCGTGGCGGGGCAGGAGGGCGTCGCCCCCAAGTCGGGAACCTTCGGGACGGCGGCCAGGCGGCTCCCGGCGATCGCCCAGATGGGCTTCGACGTGGTCTACCTGCCGCCGATCCACCCCATCGGCACGCAGTTCCGCAAGGGCCGCAACAACACCCTGACGCCCGACCAGTACGACCCCGGCTCGCCGTGGGCCATCGGCTCGGAGCAGGGCGGCCACGACGCGATCCACCCCGATCTCGGCACGATCGAGGACTTCGACGCGTTCGTCGCGAAGGCCCGCGAGCTGGGCATGGAGGTCGCGCTCGACCTCGCGCTGCAGTGCTCCCCCGACCACCCGTGGGTCAAGGAGCACCCGGAGTGGTTCAACATCCGGGCCGACGGCACGATCGCGTACGCGGAGAACCCGCCGAAGAAGTACCAGGACATCTATCCGCTGAACTTCGACAAGGACCCCGAGGGGATCTACGCGGAGGTGAAGCGGGTCGTCCGGCACTGGATGGACCACGGCGTGCGGATCTTCCGGGTGGACAACCCGCACACCAAGCCGGTGCGGTTCTGGGAGCGGCTGATCTCCGACATCAACGCGACCGACCCGGACGTGCTGTTCCTGGCCGAGGCGTTCACCCGTCCCGCCATGATGCGGACCCTCGCCAAGATCGGCTTCCACCAGTCCTACACGTACTTCACCTGGCGCAACCACAAGCAGGAGGCCGAGGAGTACCTGTGGGAGCTGTCCCACGAGACCTCGCACTTCCTGCGGCCGAACCTGTTCGTCAACACGCCCGACATCCTGCACGAGTACCTCCAGCACGGCGGCGTGCCGGCGTTCAGGATCCGGGCGGTGCTGGCCGCGCTGACGGCGCCCACCTGGGGGGTCTACTCCGGGTACGAGCTGGCCGAGAACGTCCCAGTCCGCCCGGGCAGTGAGGAGTATCTCGACAGCGAGAAGTACCAGTACCGGCCGCGTGACTGGGCGGCGGCGGAGCGTGAGGGCCGCAGCCTTGCCCCGTTCATTACCCAGCTCAATTTGTTGCGAAGAGCGCACCCGGCGCTCCAGGAATTGCGTAACCTACGGTTTCACAACGTCGACCAGCCGGACGTGATCTGCTTCTCGAAGCGGCTGCCCGGCGCCTATGACACGGCCTCACGACGGCACGGACTAGGCGATGTCGTACTGGCCGTCGTCAACCTGGATCCATACAACACCCACGAGGCGACGGTCCGGCTCGACATGCCCGCCCTCGGTCTCGACTGGCATGCCGACTTCGTCGTGGACGACCAACTGTCGGGCGAGTCGTACCGCTGGGGGCAGGCGAACTACGTGCGCCTCGACCCGCACGTACAACCCGCACACATCCTCACGCTCCGCCACGGGTCAGTGCTCCGCCCGTGACGCAGCCCTGCACACTCCGGGGAGTCAACAGGTGAGCTCGACCACGCCTCAGTCCAGTCATATGCAGCCCAGCCACACACAGCCCAGCCACACGCAGCCGATCCCGAACACCTTCACCGAGGAGGAGCCACGGGACCAGCGCTGGTACAAGCGGGCCGTCTTCTACGAGGTGCTGATCCGCGGCTTCGCCGACTCGAACGGCGACGGCACCGGAGACATCCGCGGCCTGATCGAGAAGCTGGACTACCTCCAGTGGCTCGGCATCGACTGCCTCTGGCTGCTCCCGCTGTACGAGTCCCCGCTCAAGGACGGCGGGTACGACATCTCCGACTACATGAAGATCCTCCCGGACTTCGGTGACCTGGGAGACTTCATCAGGCTGGTGGACGAGGCGCACAAGCGGGGCATCCGGGTGATCGCCGACCTGGTGATGAACCACACCAGCGACCAGCACCCGTGGTTCCAGGCCTCGCGCAACGATCCCGAGGGGCCGTTCGGCGACTTCTACGTGTGGAGCGACACCGACGAGCAGTACCCCGGCGCGCGGATCATCTTCGTCGACACCGAGGCGTCGAACTGGACGTTCGACGCGGTGCGGGGGCAGTACTACTGGCACCGGTTCTTCCACCACCAGCCGGACCTCAACTTCGAGAACCCGGCCGTGCAGGACGCGATGCTGGAGGTCATCCGGTTCTGGCTGGACCTGGGGATCGACGGGTTCCGCCTGGACGCGATCCCGTACCTGTTCGAGCAGGAGGACACCAACTGCGAGAACCTGCCCCCGACGCACGCCTACCTCAAGCGGGTGCGGGCGGAGGTGGACCGCCTCTACCCCGACCGGGTGCTGCTGGCCGAGGCCAACCAGTGGCCGGCCGACGTGGTGGAGTACTTCGGCGACCCCGTCACCGGGGGCGACGAATGCCACATGGCCTTCCACTTCCCGCTGATGCCGCGCATCTTCATGGCCGTGCGCCGCGAGTCGCGCTATCCGATCTCGGAGATCCTGGCCCAGACGCCCAAGATCCCCGAGAACTGCCAGTGGGGGATCTTCCTGCGCAACCACGACGAGTTGACGCTGGAGATGGTCACCGACGAAGAGCGCGACTACATGTACTCGGAGTACGCCAAGGACCCGCGGATGCGGGCCAACGTCGGCATCCGGCGGCGCCTGGCCACGCTGCTGGACAACGACCGCAACCAGATCGAGTTGTTCACCGCACTGCTGCTGAGCCTGCCCGGCTCGCCGGTGATGTACTACGGCGACGAGATCGGGATGGGCGACAACATCTGGCTCGGCGACCGCGACGGCGTCCGCACCCCGATGCAGTGGACCCCCGACCGCAACGCGGGCTTCTCCAGTTGCGACCCCGGCCGGCTCTACCTCCCCGTGATCATGGATCCGATCTACGGCTACCAGGCGATCAACGTCGAGGCCCAGCAGAAGAGCGCCAGCTCGCTGCTGCACTTCACCAAGCGGATGATCGAGATCCGCAAGCGGCACCCCGTGTTCGGCCTCGGCGAGTTCACCGAGCTGAACTCCTCCAACCCCAGCGTGCTCGCCTTCGTGCGGGAGCTCGGCGACGACCGGGTGCTGTGCGTCAACAACCTCTCCCGCTTCCCCCAGCCGGTCGAGCTCGACCTGCGCAGGTTCGAGGGATCGACACCGGTCGAGTGCATGGGCGGAGTTCCTTTTCCCCCGATCGGCGAACTTCCGTATCTTTTGACGCTCCCTGGGCATGGGTTCTACTGGTTCACGTTGCCCGTCACGCACCGGACGGCCGGCACGAAGGAGGAGTGACGACTTCACTTCAGGAGCTTCTGGCCGGCTGGATCACCGGGCAACGGTGGTTCGCCGGCAAGGGGCGCGCCATCGACGACCTGTCCATCGACTCCGAGATCGAGATCGCCGGCGGGGACCCGGCGCTGCTCCATCTGGTCGTGTGCGTGCGTCAGGGGGACCGCCGCACGCGCTACCAGATCCCGGTCGGGCTGCGCGAGCGGCTGCCCGACCGGCTGGAGCACGTGCGCATCGGCAGGTGCCGCCGCGACGGCCGCGAGGCCGACGTCTACGACGCGCTGCACGACTCCGCCCTGACCACGCACCTGCTGGAGGGGATGGCCGCGGACCACGCGTTCGACGGCCTCGCCTTCCACCGCGCGGACGGCGTGGAGATCGACACCTCGCAGCGCAGCCTCGTGCTGACCGCGGAGCAGTCGAACACCTCGCTGGTGTTCGGCGACACGTACATCTTCAAGCTGTTCCGCCAGCTCAGCCCGGGGACCAACCCGGAGCTGGAGATCATCACGGCGCTCGCCGGCGCGGGTTCGTCCCACGTGGCCCGGCCGTACGGCTGGATCGAGACCACGCTCGAGGACGAGCCGACCACCCTGGCGATCATGCAGGAGTACCTGCGGAACGCCAACGAGGGCTGGTCGATGGCGCTGACCAGCGTGCGCGATCTCTACGCGTCCGCCGACGGCATGCCGGCGGAGGACGCCGGAGGCGACTTCGCGGGCGAGGCCCGGCGGCTGGGGGTGGCCACCGCGCAGGTCCACCGGGAGCTGGCCCGGGCCTTCCCCACGGGCACGATCGAGCCGCCGGAGCTCAAGCGGATGACCGAGCGGTTCCGCCGCAGGCTCGACAAGGCGGTCGCCGAGGTGCCGCTGCTCGGCGAGCACGCCGACGTCGCGGCCGAGGCGTTCGACCGGCTCGGCGAGCTCGGGCACGCGGTGCAGGTGCAGCGGGTGCACGGCGACTACCACCTCGGCCAGGTCATGCGCACCATGACCGACTGGGTCGTGCTCGACTTCGAGGGCGAGCCGGGGCAGCCGCTCGCCGAGCGCCGGGCGCTCGACTCGCCGCTGCGCGACGTGGCGGGCATGCTGCGCTCGTTCGAGTACGCCGCCCGGCATCTGCTGGCCGACCACCCGGACGCCGACGGGCTGGAGCACCGGGCCCGCGAGTGGTCGGAACGCAACCGCGCGGCGTTCCTCGCCGGCTACTCCGAGGGCGGCGGGCGGGTCCGCGGCGACGAGGCGGTCCTGCTGCGCGCGCTGGAGCTGAGCAAGGCCGTGTACGAGGTCGTCTACGAGGCGCGCAACCGGCCCTCCTGGTTGCCCATACCGCTCGCCGCCTTCCGCTGACAAGATCGCAGTGTTCGGTGGGATACATCTAGGGCAGGTTTGCGACATGGATTTGGACCGGCTGGCGGGGGGCGCTCATCACGACCCCCATTCGATTCTCGGGGCCCATCCCGGGCCCGACGGCGTCACGATCAGGGCTCTGCGGCCCTTCGCGGAGAAGGTCGAGGTGCTGGCCGACGGCTCGGCGCACGAGATGGCCCACACCGACTTCGGGGTGTTCGAGGTGACGCTGCCCGGCCTCGACAAGGTCCCGGACTACCGCCTGCGCATCACCTATCCCGACGCCCCGCCGTACGAGACGGACGATCCGTACCGCCACTGGCCGACGCTGGGCGAGCTCGACCTGCACCTGATCGGCGAGGGCAGGCACGAACGGCTCTGGGAGGTGCTCGGGGCGCGGGTGGTCCGCCACGAGGACGTGGACGGCACGGCGTTCTCGGTCTGGGCGCCGAACGCGCAGGGCGTGCGGGTGATCGGCGACTTCAACCACTGGAACGGCGGCGCCCACCCTATGCGCTCGCTCGGCGGGACCGGCGTGTGGGAGCTGTTCGTCCCGGAGATCGGCGAGGGCACGCGGTACAAGTTCCAGATCCTCGGCCTCGACGGGGTCTGGCGGGAGAAGGCCGACCCCATGGCCCGGCGCACCGAGATCCCGCCCGCGACCGCCAGCATCGTGGAGAAGCCGGCGTACGAGTGGCGTGACGAGGAGTGGATGGCCGCCCGCGCGTCGCGGGACGCCCTCGTCGAGCCGATGAGCACCTACGAGGTGCACCTCGGCTCCTGGCGGCCCGGCCTGTCCTACCGCGACCTCGCCCGCGAGCTGGTCGAGTACGTGACGGACATGGGGTTCACGCACGTGGAGTTCCTGCCGGTCGCCGAGCATCCGTTCGGCGGCTCGTGGGGCTACCAGGTGACGTCGTACTACGCCCCGACCTCGCGTTTCGGCTCCCCCGACGACTTCCGCCACCTCGTGGACGAGCTGCACCGGGCGGGCGTCGGCGTGATCGTCGACTGGGTGCCCGCGCACTTCCCGATGGACGAGTGGGCCCTTGCCCGCTTCGACGGCACGCCGCTCTACGAGCACGGCGACCCACGCCGCGGCACCCACCCCGACTGGGGCACGTACGTCTTCGACTTCGGCCGCAAGGAGGTGCGCAACTTCCTGGTGGCCAACGCGCTCTTCTGGCTGAAGGAGTTCCACGTCGACGGCCTGCGGGTGGACGCGGTGGCCTCGATGCTCTACCTCGACTACTCGCGCCGCGAGGGCGAGTGGACGCCCAACGAGTACGGCGGCAGGGAGAACCTCGACGCGATCGAGTTCCTCAAGGAGATGAACGCGGTCGTCTACCGCGAGGAGCCCGGAATCGTGACGATCGCGGAGGAGTCGACGGCCTGGCCCGGCGTCTCGCGCCCGGCGTACCTCGGCGGTCTCGGATTCGGCTTCAAGTGGAACATGGGCTGGATGCACGACACGCTCAGCTACATGTCCCGGGAGCCCGTCTACCGGCAGTATCACCACCACCAGATGACGTTCTCCCTGATGTACGCCTTCTCGGAGAACTTCGTGCTGCCGCTCTCGCACGACGAGGTCGTCCACCTCAAGGGATCGCTGCTGGGCAAGATGCCCGGCGACGAGTGGCAGCGCTTCGCCAACCTGCGCGCGTTGTACGGCTTCATGTGGGCCCACCCCGGCAAGCAGCTGCTGTTCATGGGCGGCGAGTTCGGCCAGGGCGCCGAATGGTCGGAGGCGGGCGGCCTCGACTGGTGGCTGCTCGACTTCGACTTCCACCAGGGCGTGCGGCGGCTGATCAGGGACCTCAACCACGTCTACCGCGACTCGCCCGCGCTCTACTCCCGCGACAACACCCACGAGGGCTTCCGCTGGATCGACGCGGACGACGCCTCGGGCAACGTGCTGTCGTTCCTCCGGTACGGCGCGGACGGCTCGGTGCTGGCCTGCGTCGCCAACTTCTCCGGCGCGCCGCACGACGACTACCACCTGGGCCTGCCGACCCCGGGCCGGTGGGAGGAGATCCTCAACACCGACGCGTACGAGTACGCCGGCAGCGGGGTCGGCAACATGGGCTCCGTCGAGGCGGTGGAGACGCCGCGGCACGGCCTGCCCTGCTCGGCGCGGCTGCGCGTGCCGCCGCTCGGCGTGGTGTGGCTGCGGCCGGTGGAGACGCCGACCCCGGTGAGCGCCGAGATGGACGAGCAGACCGTGACGGCCCTGCCGGAGACGGAGCCGGAGCAGGCGGAGGCGGCGCTGGAGGAGCCGGAGGGCCTGGTCGCCGAGTCCTGACGCCGTTTACACGCTGACGACGACCTTCCCGCGCGCGTGCCCCTCCTCCACGTAGCGGACGGCCGCGGGGAGGTCGTCGAACGGGTAGACGCGGTCGACGACCGGGGTGAGGTCGCCCTGCTCGATCAGCGCGGCCAGCCTGACCAGCTTCGCCCGCTTCTCGCGGCATCGGGTCACGTCGGCGAGGACCACCCGCCTCGACGTGAACGGCGACGTCGCGAGCGCCGCGATCGTGTGGCCGACGGGCTGCAGCCACCGTCCGGCCGGCCCGCCGACGAGAACGTGCGTCCCCCGGGGCCTGAGCACCCGCCGGCAGGCCGCCGCCGGCCGGGTGCCCGCGATGTCGAGCAGGAGGTCGTACCGCCGGGCGGTCCGGGTGAAGTCCGCTCTGCTGTAGTCGACGACCTCGCCCGCGCCGAGCGACCGGACCAGGTCCACGTTGCGGGGGCCGCAGACGCCGGTGACCTCGGCGCCGAACGCCCGGGCGAGCTGCACGGCGAAGGTGCCCACCCCGCCCGAGGCACCGTTCACGAGCACCTCGTGCCCCGGCCGGACCTGCCCTTCGTCCAGGGCCAGCAGCGCGGTGGCGGCCGCCAGCGGCACCGCCGCCGCCTGCTCGAACGACAGGTTCTCCGGTTTGCGGACCAGCTCGCTCTCCCGCACGCTGACGTACTCGGCGAAGCCGCCCCCGGTGACCATCGCGAACACCTGGTCGCCGGGCCGGAACGCCGTGACGCCCGCACCGGTCGCCTCGACCTCCCCCGCGACGTCGGCGCCCAGAATGCCGATCCGCGGCCCGCGCGGGCCGAGCGTGCCGCCCATCAGGCGCGCGACGTACGGCTCGCCTCTCATGTGGTGCCAGTCGTACGGCTGGACGGAGGTGGCGCGGACCCGGACCAGCACCTCCCCGGGACCGGGCGCCGGCGTCGGGACGTCGCCGAGCTCCAGGACCTCGGGCGGGCCGTACGAGCGTAGGACGTAGGCCTTCATGGCATCTCTCCTCGTCGCCTCTGCGGCTGGCTGGGTGGTGGCTGGGTGGTGGCTGGGAGAGCCAGCGTAGGAAGCGCCGCGCCCGGGACTCATCGGCCGAAAGTACGCCCGATCGGCAGCCGATGGACCGGTGCGGATCGAGCCGTTCCGCCGATGAACCGCCCCCGCCCCGCGTACGACGATCGGGCCATGACAGAACTGACATCGGCAGACGTGACATCGACGCGACGGTCCGTACCCCCGCGAGGTGGCCGGAGGAAAAGGGAGTGGCTGGTGCCGGCGGGGCTGATCGCGCTCAGCGCCGTGCCCGTGGTCGCCGGCGCGGCCCGGCTGTCCCAGCTCACCGGCGGCGGACCGGTCACCGCGGACAGCGCCCGGTATTTCGCGACGCCCTTCCCCGTGGTCGCGCACATCGTCGCCGTCACCCTGTTCAGCCTTCTCGGCGCCCTGCAGTTCGCCCCCGCGCTCCGCCGCCGCGCGCCGCGCTGGCACCGGGTCTCGGGACGGGTGCTGGTGCCCGCCGGGCTCGTCACGGCCCTGTCGGGCCTGTGGATGACGCTGTTCTACCCGCACATGCCGGACGACAGCGCCCTCCTGGTCGGCGTACGGCTGGCGGTGGGCGGCGGCATGATCGTGTCGATCGTGCTCGGCTTCACGGCGATCCGGCGGCGGGACGTCACCCGGCACCGCGCGTGGATGGCGCGCGGCTACGCGCTCGGCATGGGCGCGGGCACCCAGGCGCTGACCATCCTGCCCTGGGTCGTGGTGACCGGCGGGCAGCCCGGCCCGCTCCCCCGCGCGCTGCTCATGACCCTCGCGTGGGTGATCAACCTCGCCGTGGCCGAGTGGGCCGTCCGGCGCCGGCCCGGCGCCCGTAAGCCCGGCGCCCGCCGGCCCGCGCCCGTCAGCCCGTGACGCGGCCCGTCTGATAGGCCCACATGGCGATCTCGACGCGGTTGCGGGCGCCGAGCTTGGCCATCAGGCTGGCGACGTGTGTCTTGACCGTGCTCAGCGAGATGTGCATCTCGTCGGCGATCTCGCTGTTGGTCCGCCCGCGCGCCACCGCGGCCAGGATCTCCTCCTCCCGGTAGGTCAGCGGCTCGACGAGCCGCGCCGCCGGTGCGGCGGGGCCGGACCGGGCGAAGGCTCCGAGCAGCCGCGCGGTGACGCTCGGGGCGATGAGCGCGTCCCCTCCGGCGGCGGCGTGCACGGCCTGGGAGAGCATCTCGGCGCCGGCGTTCTTGAGCAGGAACCCCCGGGCGCCGGCCCGCAGCGCGGCGTAGACGTACTCGTCCAGGTCGAACGTGGTGATGACCACGACGGCGAGGGGGTCGGCGACCCCCGGCCCGGCGAGGCAGCGGGTCGCCTCGATGCCGTCGACGCCGGGCATGCGGATGTCGAACAGGCAGACGTCCGGGCGCAGGCGCCGCGCGAGCTCGACGGCCCGCCGCCCGTCGGCGGCCGTGCCGGCGACCTCGATGCCGGGCTGGGCGTCGAGGATCATCGCGAGCCCGGTGCGGACGATCTCCTGGTCGTCGGCGACCAGCACCCGGATGCTCACGTCGCCACCCCGTTCCTGGGCAGCACCGCGGTGACGGTCCAGCCCCGGCCGGGGTCCGGGCCCGCCACGCAGGTGCCGCCGAGCAGGTCGGCGCGTTCGGCCATGCCGACGATGCCGTATCCCCCGCCGTGTCCTGCGGGGCCCGGCGGGCGGGCGGAGCCGCCGTCGCCGTCGTCGCTCACGCGCAGGCACACCGAAGGGCCGTCCCCGGCGACGTGCACCGCCACCCGGGTGGCGTGGCGGGCGTGCCGCAGCGCGTTCGTGACCGCCTCCTGGGCGATGCGGTAGACCGCCGCCTCGACCGACGGGGAGATGCCGCCGAGGTCACCGGAGATCTCGACCCCGACGGACGGGTGGTCCGGCCCGCCGGGCGCCGCGAGCCCCTCCAGGTCGGCGATCTGCCGTCCGGGGGTCAGGTCCGCCGGCTCGTCCCGGCGCAGGACACGGACCATGGCCCGCATCTCGTCGAGGGCGCGCGCCGCCTCGGCCTCGATCACCCGCAGCGCGTCGGTCGCGGCGTCCGGCCGCGACGCGGCCGTGGCGAGGCCCGCCTGCGCGCGGATCGCCATCGCCGAGACGTGGTGGGCGACGGTGTCGTGCAGTTCGCGCGCCAGTTGCTCGCGTTCGAGCAGCTTGACCTGGTCGAGCTCGCGGGCCCTCGCCCTGGCCCGGTAGCGGAACGCCCAGCCCAGCGTGGTCGTGGAGAGCACGACGGCGAACGGGCCGATCGCGTCGGCGAGCGCGGCGTGCTCGACGAGCACGGACAGGCCGGCCCCGGCGAGCATGACCGCGAGGCCGATCACGATCTCGCGGCCCGACCCCCACCGCAGCAGCGCGTACGGCAGGATCAGCAGGTAGGCCAGGGAGTACATGTCGAGCGTCGCGCCGTCCAGGGCGACCGGGACCAGGGTCGTGACGACGAAGCAGGCCGCCAGCGCCTCCAGGGGCCGGGTCCGGCGCCACAGCAGCGCGGGCGTCAGCCCCGCGGTGACGACCACCGAGAAGACCCGCCACGGCAGGTCCGGCCGCAGCACCCCCTCCAGCACCGCGAGCGGCACCAGCACCACGACGAGCGCCCAGTCGCGCCACACCCGCCTGGGCGGGTCGGGGGGACGGGGCTCGTGCCAGACCGAGCGAACGAGACCGCTCACCGCATCATCGTACGGGAGCCCGCGCCTTCGGGGCAGGTCGCGCGCGGGTGGGACCTTAGCGAGGAGTTAACCGGCGATTAACCGGCCGCAGGGGCGTTGACCCTCCGGCGATCGGTGCTTACGCTGCCAACTAATAGGAAACTTTCCTATCGTTTATCCCCCCAGACCGGGAGTTTCCGTTGCGAAAGATCCTCCTCGGGTCCATGATCGCCGGGGCCGCGCTGCTCGCGCCGCTCGCGATCGGGACCGCCTCCGCCACCGTCGCCACGAGCACCGCCGCCACCGCCCCCAAGGCCGGAGTCGTCACCCTGGCCTACGCGGCCTGGGCCCCCAACACCTGGTACGCCGTCGGCGCCCGGGTCACGTACGCCGGCAAGGACTACGAGTGCATCCAGGCGCACACCTCCCTGACCGGGTGGGAGCCGCCGATCGTGCCGGCCCTGTGGAAGCTCCTGCCGGGCGGCTCCACCTCGTCCCCCTCCCCGAGCGCGACCCCCACGAGGAGCCCCTCCCCGAGCCCGAGCCCCACGAGGAGCCCGAGCCCCAGCCCTAGCGCGACGCCCACCGTGACGCCGACGGTCACCCCGACCGTCACACCGCCGCCGGGCGGCAAGAAGGTGCTGGGCTACTTCGCCGACTGGGGCGTCTACGGCCGCCAGTACTTCGTGAAGAACATCGTGACCAGCGGTTCGGCCGCCAAGCTCACCCACATCAACTACGCGTTCGGCAACGTGACCAACGGCCAGTGCGCGATCGGCGACTCCTACGCCGACTACGACATGGCCTACACGACGGCCAACAGCGTGGACGGCAAGGCCGACACCTGGGACGCCGGCGCGCTGCGCGGCGCCTTCAACCAGCTGCGCAAGCTCAAGGCGCAGTATCCGAACATCAAGGTCCTCTACTCCTTCGGCGGCTGGACCTGGTCCGGCGGGTTCGCCCAGGCCGCGGCCAACCCCACCGCGTTCGCCAACTCCTGCTACAACCTGCTGAAGGACCCCCGCTGGGCCGACGTGTTCGACGGCATCGACATCGACTGGGAGTACCCGAACGCCTGCGGCCTGAGCTGTGACTCCAGCGGCGCGGCGGCGTTGAAGAACCTGATGGCGGCCCTGCGCGCGAGGTTCGGCTCCAGCTATCTCGTCACCGCCGCCATCACCGCGGACGGCACGAACGGCGGCAAGATCGACGCCGCCGACTACGCGGGAGCGGCGCAGTACGTCGACTGGTACAACGTGATGACCTACGACTACTTCGGCGCCTTCGCCGCCCAGGGCCCGACGGCTCCGCACTCCCCGCTGACCTCCTACTCGGGCATCCCCACCGCCGGGTTCTACTCCGACGCGGCCATCCAGAAGCTGAAGAGCAAGGGCGTGCCCGCGAGCAAGCTGCTGCTCGGCATCGGCTTCTACGGCCGCGGCTGGACCGGCGTGACCCAGTCGGCCCCCGGCGGCACCGCCACCGGCGCCGCGCCCGGCACGTACGAGGCGGGCATCGAGGACTACAAGGTCCTCAAGAACAGCTGCCCGGCCACCGGCACGGTCGCCGGCACCGCGTACGCCAAGTGCGGCTCCAACTGGTGGAGCTACGACACCCCCGCCACCATCGGCGGCAAGATGACCTACGCCAAGAACCAGGGTCTGGGCGGGGCCTTCTTCTGGGAGTTCAGCGGTGACACCGCCAACGGCGAACTGATCACCGCGATGTCGAGCGGCCTGAGGTAACCACTTCGCACCGATCGGGGCCTCCGCGTGCCACACTCACGCGGGGGCCCTGACCGTCGGGGCATACCGGCCAAAACCGTCGCTTATGGTGGCATTTATGGACGCGTCGAGGACGATCGTTGAGACCGTGGCCAAGCTGCGGCAGCGCCGCACCGGGCCGCTGGTGCTGGAGCTGGACCTGACCGAAGGGCTGTCCGAGGGACCGCCCGCCGACCCTGTCACCGCCCTGCTGTCGATGCGCAAGCCGCGCCTGGCGGAGGTGCTGTCGGGCCTGCGCCGCGCCCGCAAGGACCCCCGGGTCACCGCGCTCATCGTCAAGATCGGCGGGAACCCCCTGGGCCTGGGGATGGTGCAGGAACTGCGCGAAGCCGTCGTGAAGCTGCGCGCGGCGGGCAAGCCGACCGTCGCGTTCGCCGAGACCTTCGGGGAGTTCGGCGCCGGGACGGTTCCGTACTATCTGGCCAGCGCCTTCGAGCGGGTCTACCTCCAGCCCTCCGGCGACGTCGGCCTGACCGGGGTGGCGCTGGAGCAGCGCTTCCTGCGTGACGCGCTCGCGAGGGCCGGGGTGGAGTATCAGCTCGGCCAGCGGCACGAGTACAAGACCGCGGCCAACATGTTCACCCAGAACCACATGACGGACGCGCACCGCGAGTCGGCGGCCCGCATCGCCGAGTCGGTGACCGAGCAGATCACCGCCGGCATCGCCGAGGCGCGCCGGCTCACCCCCGAGCGGGTGCGCGAGCTGATCGACCAGGGCCCGTTCATCGGCGCCGAGGCCGTCGAGGCCGGGCTCGTGGACGGGCTCAAGTACCGCGACGAGGTCTACGCGGAGACCGTCGAGGACGGCGCCCACCTGCTGTACGTGTCCCGGTACGCCAAGAGCGCGCTGTCCGGGAAGCTGCCGCACCCCGGCGCCGACACCGTGGCCCTGGTGCACGGCACCGGCATGATCCGCCTCGGGCGCAGCGGCAGGTCTCCCCTCGGCGGCGGAGGGGCCATGGGCTCCGACACCGTCTGCGCCGCCCTCCGCGCGGCCCGGCGGGACGACAAGGTCAAGGCCATCGTGTTCCGGGTGGACAGCCCCGGCGGCTCGTACGTCGCCTCCGACGCCATCTGGCGGGAGGTCGTGCTGGCCCGGGAGGCGGGCAAGCCGGTCATCGTGTCGATGGGCGACCTGGCCGCCTCCGGCGGCTACTTCGTGTCGATGGCCGCCGACGTGATCGTGGCCCAGCCGGGCACGCTGACCGGCTCGATCGGCGTGTTCGGCGGTAAGCCCGTCGTCGGTGAGCTGCTCGGCAAGCTCGGCGTGGCGACGGAGTCGGTCGCCGAGGGCGCCAACGCCGGGATGTTCTCGCCGACGACCGCGTTCTCCGAGACGCAGTGGGAGCGGGTCAACGCCTGGCTCGACCGCATCTACGACGACTTCGTCGGCAAGGTGGCCGACGGCCGCGGCCTGAGCAGGGAGCGGGCGCACGAGCTGGCCAAGGGCCGGGTGTGGACCGGCGCCGACGCCCGGGCGGCCGGCCTCGCCGACGAGCTCGGCGGCCTGGAGGACGCCCTCGCCATGGCCCGCCGCCGGGCCGGGCTCCCCACCGCCGCCCCGGTGCGGACCTATCCCCGCATGCACCCGCTGGAGCGGCTGCGGCCGGCGGAGTCCAGCGAGGACAGGTCGGCCGCCATCTCCCGGATCCGCCTGGAGGCGTGGGGACCGCTGGCCCGGCTCGCCGGGGAGCTCGGCCTCCCGGCGTACGGCCCGCTCGCGCTGCCGGGCTACTGGACCATCCGGTAGCGGGAGCGCAGCCGTACGAGCGGAGGCTTGGCGGCGTCGACGTAGTCGACGCCCAGCACCGCGCCGACGAACAGCGTGTGATCACCGGCCGGGACGACCTGCGTCGTCTCGGCCTCGATCGCCGCCACGCCGCCCTCCACCACCAGCGCCTCGCTGTGCTCGCCGCGGTGGTGGGCGGCCCCGGCCAGCAGGAGCCGCGCCCCCGGCCGCCCCGCGGCGGCGAAGCGGGAGGCGACCGCCTGCTGGCCGTCCGCGAGAAGGCTGGCGGCCCACCGGTCCCGGCGCAGGAGCACCTCGGCGAGATATCCGGCCGAGTCGAGGCTGACCAGCACGAGCGGCGGATCGAGCGACACCGACATCAGGGTCGCGACCGTCGTGCCGAGGTCGTCACGGTCGTCCTTCACCGTCACCACGGCGACGCCCGCGGCGAGCTGCCGCATGGCCTCGGTGAACAGCCCCTGCACCGGACTCACTCAGGACTCACCTAGACGAGACCGTTCTGGGTCAGCCAGTCCTTGGCGACCGCCGGCGGGTCGTCCTTGTCGACGGCGATCCGCTTCATCAGCGAGACCAGCGTCTCGGTGTCCAGCTTGGCGGAGATCGCGTTGAGCGTGGAGACCACGGTCTCGTTCGCCTCGGCCTTGTGGACCAGGGGCGTCACGTTCTCCGAGCCGAAGGCGTTCTTGTTGTCCTGCAGCGGCACGAGGTCGTTCAGCACGATCTTGGGGTCGGTGGTGAACACGTTGCCCACCTGGACCGTGCCGCTCTTGATCGCGTCAGCCGTGGTGGCCCCGGTGGGCTTCCACTGCTTGAACTCCAGGCCGTAGACGCTCTTGAAGTTCTCCTCCTGGCGGTCCTTGAACTCCGGCGGGCCGCCGACCGTGAAGTCCTTGGAGACCTTCGCGAGGTCCTCGATCGTGGCGAGCTTGTACTTGTCGGCCGTCGCCTTGGTGACGGTGAGCGAGTTGTTGTCCTCGGCCGCGGCGGGCTCCAGGATCTCCAGCTCGGGCGGCAGCTTGGCCTTCAGCCCGGAGAGGATGTCGTCCTTGGTCCGCGCCGTGCTCGACTTGTCGATGAACGCCAGCAGCGACCCGGCATACTCCGGCAGGACGGTCAGGCCGCCGCTCTTGACCTGGTCGTAGACCACCTCGCGGCTGCCGATGTTGGGCTTCTCCTCGACCGTGACGCCCTTGGCCTTGAGTGCCTGGGCGTAGATCGAGGCGAGCAGGACGCTCTCGGGGAAGTCGAAGGAGCCGACGACCACCTTGGCGGCGGCCGCGCCGCCGGACCCGGAGGCCGCCGGGGCCGCGGTCGCGGTGGTGAGCGGGTCGGACCCCCCGCAGGCCGACAATGTGAGCGCCGTGGTCAGGGCGACCGCCGCGACGCCGAACATACGCCTCATAAGGAAAAACCCTTCATTTCTGGGAGATAATACGGAGATTAGCGGGTCTGCCGGACTCCCGGCGAGACGACCACCCGGTCGAGGAGGAGGAAGCCGAACTGGACGGCCAGCGCGAGGGCCGCGACCAGGACCGCGCCGCCGATCACGCTGGAGTACGCCTTGGTGGCGAGGCCGTCGATGATGAACCGGCCGAGCCCGCCGAGGCCGACGAACGCCGCGACGGTGGCCGTGGAGACGACCTGGATGGCCGACAGGCGCAGTCCCAGCAGGATCAGCGGCAGCGCGACCGGCGTCAGCGTCCGGAACAGCACCTGCCGCCCGCGCAGGCCCATGCCGTACGCGGCGTCGCGCAGGTCGGCGTCCACGCCGCGCAGGCCCTCGTACGTGTTGACCAGGATGGGCGGGACCGCCAGCACGATCAGCGGGACCAGCACCGGCAGCACGGTCCCCACCCCGGCCAGCAGCACGACGAGCACGAGCAGGCCGAGCGTCGGCAGGGCCCGGGCGGCGTTCGCCGCGACGACGACGAGCAGCGCGCCCCGGCCGGTGTGGCCGATGAGCATGCCGAGCGGCACGGCGATCAGCGCCGCGACGAGGAAGGCCGCCGCCGAGTATCCGAGGTGCTCCAGCAGCCGGGCCGGGATGCCGTCGGGGCCGGACCAGTGCGCCGCGTCGCCGAAGAAGTCGGCCAGCCAGTTCACGCCGTGCCCCCCTTCACGCCGCGCTCCTTGCCCGGGACCAGGGGGTCAGCAGCCGCTGGGCGAGCACGAGCAGCCCGTCTGCGAGCACCGCGAGCAGCACGATGAGCGCGATCCCGACCACGATCGGCGTGTAGAACTGCCGCTGCCAGCCGTCGATGAACAGATTGCCGAGCCCGCCCTGGCCGATCAGCGCGCCCACGCTCACCAGGCTGATGCTGGACACGGTCGCGATCCGCAGCCCGGCGAGGACCACCGGCACCGCGACCGGCAACTCGACCCGGAGCAGGCGGCGCGCGGGCCGGAAGCCCATCGCCACGGCCGACTGCCGTACGGGATCGGGGACCGAGGCCAGCCCGTCCACGACGGCGGGGATCAGGACCGCCAGGGCGAAGAACGTCAGCGGGATGACGACGGTCGCACGGGTGAGCCCGGTGACGGACAGGAAGATCGAGAACAGGACGAGGGAGGGCAGGGAGTAGGTCACGTTCATCAGCGCCGCCGTCGGCTGGTACAGCCACCGCCACCGAGCGCAGGCCAGGCCGAGCGGCAGCGCCACCACCAGCCCGAGCAGCACCGGCAGGAAGGCCGTCACGACGTGGTTCTCCAGCAGCGTGCTGATCGCCGAGGGGCTTCCGCTGTCCCAGTTGCGCGCGATCCAGTCCCAGCGGACCAGGGGCTCCTCGATCACGCGGGCGCCTCCTCGGCCGCGGCGGAGCCGGCGCCCCTGACGGGCGGCGCGTACTCGGCGAGCAGGTCGTCGATCGCGTCCCGCCCGGCCACCCCGCGCACGCGGCCCTCCTCGTCCACGGCGACCGCGACGCCGTTCGGCGACAGCAGCGCCGCGTCGAGCGCCGCCCGCAGCGAGTCGGTCTCGGGGTCGAAGGTGCCGTACGCCGCGAGGCCGTCGCCGGTCCGCCAGCCGAGCGGCCTGCCGTCCCCGTCGGTCACGAGGTCGGGCGGCGCCGGGCCGAGCCGCACCTCCTTGGCGGAGATGAACGACAGCCGCCGGATGCCCCGGTCACGCCCGAGGAAGCCGCGGACGAAGTCGTCGGCCGGCTCGGTGAGCAGCGTGGCCGGGCCCGCCATCTGGGCCAGCCGCCCGCCGACGCGCAGGACGGCCACCGTGTCGCCGAGCTTGACCGCCTCGTCGATGTCGTGGGTGACGAACACGATCGTCTTGCGCAGTTCCGACTGCAGGCGGAGCAACTCGTCCTGGAGGCTGGCCCGCACGACCGGGTCGACGGCGCTGAACGGCTCGTCCATCAGCAGCACCGGCGGGTCCGCCGCGAGCGCCCGGGCCACGCCGACCCGCTGCTGCTGGCCGCCGGAGAGCTGGAAGGGATAACGGTTCGCGAGGCCCGCGTCGAGCCCGACCAGTTCGAGCAGCTCCATCGCCCGGGCACGGGCCTTCTTCTTGTTCCAGCCGAGCAGGTACGGCACCGTCGCGACGTTGTCCACGATCTTGCGGTGCGGGAACAGGCCCGCCTGCTGGATGACGTACCCGATGCCGCGCCGGAGCGTGGGCGGGTCGATCTCCCGCACGTCCTGGCCGTCGAGGGCGATACGCCCGGAGGTGGCGTCGATCATGCGGTTGATCATCCGCAGCGAGGTGGTCTTGCCGCAGCCGGAGGGGCCCACGAACACGGTGATCGCACCGGTGGGCACCTCGAGGCTCAGGTCGTCCACGGCCACCGTCCCGTCCCGGTAGCGCTTGGTGACACCTTCGAATGTGATCACGCCGTATCTGCCCTTCGAAAGAGTGTGCGATCAAGGCAACACCGGAGGCGCCTTCGCTCTTCCCCGTCAGCTCCCCGGAAATCATGGCGGCCCCCACCGCGTTCGTCAGCCCGGCAGTCAGCCTATGGAGATACTCGCGAGATCCGGGCCTGAATATCTATCAATAGGGCATCTCCTGATGCGTGGTGCGCCGATGTGTTGGCATGATTACTCTCACGCCTCTCCTGTCCCTCCGCTCCGTTCCTCCCGTAGGGACCAGCCACGAACCCTTGAGGAGCCGGTCGTGACTTCACCGCTCACCGGTCAGCGCTCCAGGAGCGAGCTGATCGCCGAGCTCTTCGAGCGTCACGCCGCGGGGTTGTTCGCCTACTGCCACGACCAGCTCGGCGAGACCGCCTCGGCGGCCGACGCCGTGGTCGCCGTCTTCACCACCACTCCGGCCACCCCCGAGCCCCCCTCGCGCGCCGTGCTGTACGCGCTGGCCCGCCGCGAGATCTACCGCCGGGACGTCAGCTACGCGCTGCCCGCCGTGGACTCCGTCGCCGACCCGGCGACCGCGCTGATCGAGCGGGTGTTCCGCGACATCCGGCCGCACCAGCGGGAGGTCCTGCTGCTGTCGGAGGTCTGCGGCCTCACGCCGCCCGAGCTGTCGCTGGTGCTCGACGTGGCGGGCGACACCGCGGAGGAGCTCGCCGCCGGAGCGAGGCGCCGCTTCACCCAGACACTGGCGACGGCGGTCGCCGCGGCGAGGTCCGCGCCGTTCGTGCCTCCCCCCGTCGCGGAGGTGTACGACGCCATCGGGGTCGCCCCCATCGCCGACGTGCTGGCCCGGCTGCCCTGGCGTCACCCGTCCGCCTCCGTACGCAACCGGGTGCTGGCGGCGCTGCCGTACGAGGAGCCCGGCGACTCGTCCGAGGCCGGTCCGGAGCAGGCGGCGGAGCAGTCGGGGGCTCGGTCCGGGGGGCTTGTCACCAAGAGGCTGTGGCCGACCACACCGACCTGGCCGCTGCCGCTGAGCGACCCCGACCAGGTCACCAACACCTGCGTGGTCAATACCGAGGCCATCACGCCCCAGGAGTCCCGGCGCAAGGCCAAGCACGAGGCGACGACCGAGCCCATGCCCCGGCTGCGCGGAGCGCTGCTCAACTCGCTCACCGAGGGCCGCCTGCGCAGGAAGCGCGCCACCCGGCCCGAGCCCCGATCACAGGAGACCCGGGAGCAGGAGACACCGGCAGAGACCCGGGCGCAGGAAAGCCCGGCGCAGGAGTCCTTGGCGGCGCCCGTGGAGCCGCTGGCTTCCCCGCAGTTCCCGTCTCAGGCCCTGCCCGAGGCTGTGTCCCAGGCCCTGTCACAGCCGCCGTCGCAGGACCTGTCACAGCCGTCCGGCTTCGGCGTTCCGGAGTCGGCGGGCTCGGTGGGACACGCGGGTCATGCGACGGCTGTGGGTGCCGAGGGCCTCGCCGCAGACAGGTCCAACGTCGATTGGTTCAGCTCCGAGGGCTTCGACGCCGAGCGGTCGGACGCTGAGCCGTTCGAGGCCTTCCGCCCAGCCGAACCGGCCGACCCGTTCGACGCCTTCGCTCCCGCGACTCCTCCCGGCGTGGCCCGGCCCGCCGACCCACCGCCCGGCGAGTCACCATCCGCCGAGTCACCATCCGCCGATCCACTGCCCGGCCACGCCGTCTTCGCGGATGATCCGCAGAGGCAGGCACCGGGACAGGTGCCGGGCGAACGGCGCGGTTTCGACGCCTTCACGCCCGCCGGTCCGCTCCCGCCCGGGGAGTCCTTCGACGCCTTCACGCCCGTCAGTCCGCTCCCGACCGGCGAGTCCTTCGACGCCTTCACCCCTGCGGACCCGGCGACCGCCTCCAGGCCCGGCGAGCCGTTCGACGCGGCGCACACGCTCCTGTTCGAGACGCTCCGCTCCGCCGAACCCTTCGACGCTTTCGCCGCCCCGGGCGAGGCGCCCCCCAAGCCAGCCGACGAGTCGGCTCCTCAGCCCACGGCCGGCGCCGCTGAGCCGGACCCACGGCCCGCGACAGAGGCCGCCTCGCCGCCCGAGGCATCCGGGCCGTCCGGGCAGTTCTGGCAGTCCGAGCACCCCGAACCTTCCACCCCATCCGACGCGTTCCCCCCGGCCGAGAGCGCCGCGATCCCGCAGGTCGTGTTCCCGGAGGCTGAGTTCCCACAGGCTGAGTTCCCAGCGACCGGGTTCCCGCAGGTCGAATTCCCGCAGGTTGAGGAGCGGGTCGAGGATCCGGCCGGCGGGTATCCGGCGGTGTTCCGCGAGGACGTCCCCCCGGCGGTCTCCGCGAGCACCTCGCACGACGCCTCCCAGGACACGGCACTCACCGGCGGGTATCCGGCGGCATTCCGCGAGGACGTCTCCCCGGCGGTCTCCGCAAGCGCCTCGCGCGACGTCTCCCAGGACACAGCACTCACCGGTGAGTATCCGGCGGCGTTCCGCGAGGGGGGAGCCCCCGAGGCGCCTCAGGCGGAGGCCGAGGCCCTGGACCCCACCCCGGCGCCTGACACCGCATCGGCCACTACATCGACATCGGCTACCGCACCGGCCGCCGCTGCCGCCTCCCCAGCCGCCGTCCCTGCTGCCGTCCCTGCCTCCTCGCCGGTCGCGCCCGGGCGGAAGGACGGCAAGCGCACGGCCAAGAAGCACACGAACACCGGCGGCGCCAAGAAGGCCGGCAGCGCCAAGGAGAAGGCCGGCAGCACCGGGAACGCCGGGGAGGCCGGTGCCAGGGCTGCGGGGAAGGGGTCGCGCAAGAAGAGCGACCGGCACTACGACTGGCTGTGGGAGGCCGTCGGCTTCCTGATCTGCCTGATAATCGCACTGGTCGTCTTCTTCACCGTGCCGACGATCGTCACGCACTGACCTCCCCGCTCGGGACAGCGAAGTAGAACCGATTACATTTCGCGAAATCCCGGCGTTTTCGCGACTGGCGGGTAACCAGCCTGGACGGGCGGGAGTCGGATAGCGTGTTCCCATGCGCACTTCGCATGTGGTCGCCGACGTCCCGCCGCCGCGCCCCGACGCGCCCTCCGGCACGGGCGCGCATCCGGCTCCGGCCACCCCCGGAGTCCGCGCCCGGAGCCAGCACCAGCGACGCCGGCGGATCGTGCAGGCGGCCGCGGCCCTCGCCTCCCGCGGGGGCGTCGAGGCGATGCAGATGCGCACGGTGGCCGAACGCGCGGGCGTCGCGCTGGGAACGCTCTACCGCTACTTCCCCTCCAAGATGGACCTGGTCGTGGCGGTCGTGGGCGAGGAGATCGACCTGCTGGAGTCCAGCATCGAGCGGCGGCCCCCAACCGCCGCCCAGCCCGCCGGCCGCGCGGTCGACGTGCTGATGCGGGCGACCCGGGGGCTGATGCGCGAGCCGGAACTGGCCGACGCGCTGATCCGCTCCCTGATCATCGCGGAGGTGGAGGCGCCGTTCGGCGACCGGATGGCGAGCCTGGTGCTGCGCGTCGCCGCCGGCGGCCACACCGCGGACCTTCCTCCCGACGATCAGCTCGCCCTCACCGCGTCCCTGGTGGGCGTGTGGGTGCAGGAGCTGCTGGAGATGCTGCGCGGACGGCGAACCTACGAGCAGATCCAGCACCGGATCGAACTCGCCGCCGAGCGGCTGCTCGCCGGCTTCTGATATTCACCGTCGGCCGTATTCACCCGACCCTGTATTCACCGCCGCCCCCGTATTCACCCTGCCCCCGCAATCGGGCTGGAACGGGTTCCAGTTCAACAGGGCGTCATTCGAATGCCTCGACGAGGGCCTTGGGCGCGGTCAGGCACCACGCCTCGGTGACCAGCTCGAACAGCTCGTCCGGCTCGATCCCCTCCAGGTGGACGACGACCCAGCCGAACCGCCCGGCGGTGAACTGCGGCTCGAACACCTCGGGACGCTCGGCCACCAGCGCGATCTGCTCCTCGATCGTGGCCTTGAGGCCGACCGTCCGGGTCCGCTCCCAGAGGTAGCCGAACCCCTTGTCGCGCACCTTGAAGGCGACCCAGTCGCCCCCCTCGCTCTGCCGCACCTCGGGCAGCCGGTCCAGCATGCCCAGGAACTCCTCGACGCTCACACCCATGCGTCTGTCGTACCAGAGCGCACCGACAGAACCGCGCCGTCCCGGGCGGGACGGTCCTGTCACCGGTCATGGCACGGTCACGGCCAGGAGGGATTGTCCTGCTCGGGATCGCGGCCGTCGGCGAGGAGGCGCAGGTCGGCCTCGACCATCATCGCCACGAGGTCCTCGAACGACACCGTCGGCTCCCAGCCCAGCTGGGTGCGGGCCTTCTTCGGGTCCGCGCACAGCAGGTCGACCTCGGCCGGCCGGTGCAGGGAGGAGTCGCAGACGACGTGCCGCTCCCAGTCCAGCCCGGCGGCGCCGAAGGCGGCCTCGACCAGTTCGCGCACCGAGTGCGTGCGCCCGGTGCCGATGACGTAGTCCTCCGGCTCGGCGGCCGACAGCATCAGGTGCATGGCCCGGACGAAGTCGCCCGCGAAGCCCCAGTCGCGGCGCGCCTCCAGATTGCCGAGGCGCAGCTCCGACGCCAGGCCGAGCTTGATCCTCGCGACGCCGAGCGACACCTTGCGGGTGACGAACTCCGCCCCGCGCCGGGGCGACTCGTGGTTGAACAGGATGCCCGACACCGCGAACATCCCGTACGACTCGCGGTAGTTCTGCGTGAGGAAGTGCCCGTACGCCTTGGCCACGCCGTACGGCGACCTCGGGTGGAAGGGGGTGCGCTCGGTCTGCGGCGTCTCTCTCACCTGCCCGAACATCTCGGAGGACGACGCCTGGTAGAAGCGGATCTGCCGCGCGGACGAGCCGCGTGAGGCGGTGATCCCCGAGCAGACGCGGATGGCCTCCAGCACCCGGAGCACGCCCATGCCGGTCACCTCCCCGGTGAGCTCGGCCTGCTCCCACGACATCGGCACGAACGAGATGGCCCCGAGGTTGTAGACCTCGTCCGGCTGCGCCTTCTCCACCGCGGAGATCAGCGATCCCTGGTCGAGCAGGTCGCCCCGCACGAGCCGCACGTCCTGCAGGAGCCGGCGCACGCGCGGCACGCGCGGGTTCGCCTGGCCGCGGACCAGCCCCCAGACCTCGTATCCCTCACGCAGCAGGTGCTCGGCGAGATAGGAGCCGTCCTGACCGGTGATGCCGGTGATCAGCGCACGCCTGGCCAACGGATCCTCCTCATACCACCCAACTCGGCCTATGAGAGGCGAATGTACCGCCCTGCCCGACCTCACCCACATAGCCGGTAGTAGAACGCGTTACACCGAATCTCGTTCGGGTAACCTAACACCCCAGGTCGGGGAGGGTGAGGGTCGAGCGAGGACCCCTTCCACCTCACATCACCCTAGATAAGGTCAAATGGTAGTGTTCCTGGCAGCAGCCCCACGGGGGCACGACTGGAAAGGGGTGCCTCTTGGCGGAGAGGCTGCGAGTCGCGCTGCTGTCCTATCGCAGCAAGCCCACCTGCGGCGGCCAGGGGGTGTACCTACGCCACATCAGCCGTGAGCTCGTCGCCCTGGGCCATCACGTCGAGGTCTTCTCCGGCCAGCCCTACCCGGAGCTGGACGAGGGCGTGATCCTCAACAAGATCCCCAGCCTGGACCTCTACCGCGACGAGGACCCGTTCCGCACGCCGAAGCTCGCCGAATACCGCGACTGGATCGACGCGCTGGAGGTCGCCACCATGTGGACGGCCGGGTTCCCCGAGCCGCTGACGTTCAGCCTCCGTGCCTTCCGCGAGCTCAGGAAGCGGCGGGGCGACTTCGACGTCGTCCAGGACAACCAGACGCTTGGGTACGGCCTGCTCGGCATCCAGAAGCTGCTCCCCGTGGTCGGCACCATCCACCACCCCATCAGCGTCGACCGGCGGATCGAGCTGAAGGCCGCCAAGGGATGGAAGCGGCTGTCGATGCGCCGCTGGTACGGATTCGTCCGCATGCAGAGCGTCGTCGCCCCCCGGCTCAGCCCGATCCTGACCGTCAGCGAGTCGTCCCTCGCCGACATCCACCGCGACTTCAACGTGCCGCAGTCGAACATGCGGCTGATCCCCCTCGGCGTCGACACGCGGTTCTTCCACCCCCGGCCGGAACTGCCGAAGCGGGAGAACTCGATCGTGGCCGTGGCCAGCGCCGACTCCCCGATGAAGGGCGTCGCGACGCTGCTGCGGGCCGTGGCAAAGCTCGCCACCGAACGGGAGGTCAACCTGACCGTGGTGAGCAGGCCCACCCCCGGCGGGCCCACCGAACAGCTCGTCGGCGAGCTGTCGCTGCACGACCGCGTACGGTTCGTGCACGGCATCCCCGACGAGGAGCTGGCCGAGCTGATCGCCACCTCCGAGGTGGCGGTGGTCCCCTCCCTGTACGAGGGCTTCTCGCTGCCGGCCGTCGAGCACATGGCGTGCGGCACCCCGCTGGTCGCCTCGCGTACGGGCGCCCTGCCCGAGGTGGTCGGCGACGCGGCGATCCAGGTGGCACCGGGCGACCCGGAGGAGCTGGCCGCCGTGCTGCGCCGCCTGCTCGACTCCCCGCGGGAGCGCGAGGAGTACGGCCGCCGCGGCTACGACCGCGTGATGGAGCGCTACGCGTGGCCGGTCGTCGCCCGGCGCACCGTCGAGGCCTACCACGAGGCCATCGCCGCTCACACCCCCTCGCGGTGACTCCCCGGCCCCCGAAGCACACCCCACGCGGCACCACCCCACGCAGCGCCACCCCACGCAGCGCCACCCACGAAAGGCAGGCACCGAGTGCTGACCGTCGACTTCGCCCGGCTGCCGGTCGGACCGGGTGACCGCGTCCTCGACCTCGGGGCCGGTGGTGGCCGGCACGCCTTCGAGGTGCTGCGCCGCGGCGCCGACGTGACCGCCTTCGACATGGACGCCGCCGAGATGGAGAGCGTGGCGGCCATGTTCGCGGCCATGGACAAGGAGGGCGAGGTGCCGGCGGGCGCGACCGGTGACACCGTCGTCGGCGACGCCCTCGACATGCCGTTCCCCGACGCCTCCTTCGACCGCGTCATCGCCGCCGAGGTGCTGGAGCACATCCCCGACGACATGGCCGCGATGCGGGAGATCGTACGCGTGCTCAAGCCCGGCGGCCGGGCGGCGATCACGGTGCCGAGCTTCCTCCCCGAGCGCGTCTGCTGGGCGCTGTCGGAGGACTACCACACCACCCCCGGCGGACATATCCGGATTTATACGTTGGCGGAGCTCCAGGCGAAGCTCAAGGCCTCGGGCCTGGAGGTCGGCGGCCACCACCACGCGCACGGGCTGCACACGCCGTACTGGTGGATCAAGTGCGCGGTCGGAGTGAAGAACGACGAGCATCCGCTCGCCAAGGCGTACCACGAGCTTCTCGTCTGGGACATCATGAAGCGCCCCCTCGCCACCCGGCTGGCCGAGGCCGTGCTCAACCCCCTGATCGGCAAGAGCGTGGTCGTCTACGTCCGGAAGCCCGCATGAGGCGGCTGCCGCACGTTCCCGGGATCATCACCGCCGACCAGGTCCTCCGTACGGCCGAGAGCATCGCCGCCATCCAGGACGACGAGGGCGGGGTGCCCTGGCCCGAGGGCCACATCGACGCCTGGAACCACATCGAGTGCCTGATGGCGCTGACCGTGGCCGGGCTGAGCGAGGAGGCCCGCAGGGGCTACGACTGGCTCGTACGGCATCAGCGCCCGGACGGCTCCTGGCCGATGCGGATCCGGGACGGGCGGCCCGCCGAGGCCGCCGGCGAGTCCAACCACGCGGCCTACATCGCGGTGGGGGTCTGGCACGACCTGCTGGTGACCGGCGACGAGGACTTCGCCCGCGCCATGTGGCCGACGGTGGTCCGGGGCCTCGGCTTCGTCATGGGGCTGCAGACCACGCGGGGCGAGATCCTCTGGCAGCGCGACGCCGAGGGCCGCCCGGCCGACTACGCCCTGCTCACCGGGTGCTCGTCGATCCACCAGGGCCTGCGGTGCGGGGCGCTGCTCGCCGAACGGCTGGGCGACCCGCAGCCCGACTGGGAGCTCGCCGCCGACCGGCTCGGCCACGTCGTCGCCCACCACCCCGAGGCGTTCGCCGACAAGAGCCGGTTCTCGATGGACTGGTACTACCCCGTGCTCGGCGGCGCCGTACGCGGGGTGGACGCCGTACGCCGGTTCGACCTGGGATGGGACACCTTCGTGGAACCCGGCCTCGGGGCGCGCTGTGTCTCCGACCAGCCGTGGGTGACCGGCGCGGAGTCGTGCGAGCTGGCGCTCGCGCTCGACGCCGCCGGGCTGCCGGACCGCGCACTGACGGTGTTCGCGGACATGCAGCACCTGCGCCACGAGGACGGGGCCTACTGGACCGGCTGGCAGTTCGTGAACGAGCGGCACTTCCCCGACGAGCGGTCGGGCTACACGGCGGCCGCGGTGGTGCTCGCCGCCGATGCGCTCGCCCACGCGACCCCCGGCTCGGGGATCTTCCGCGACGCCGGCGGCCGGGAGGCCCGCGTCACCGGCGAGTGCGGCTGCGAGCGCGCCCGCGCCTGATCAGCCTGCTTCTGATCACACCGCGCCCGATCACACTGCGCCCGATCACACTGCGCTTGATGAGCTCTTCTCCAGCACCCGCAGGGACCCGGTGACCCGCACCTCCGTGAAGGCGCCGGACTCCAGCGCGCGCAGATAGACGTGGTACGGCGCCTGCCCGCCGTCGGCGGGGTCGGGATAGATGTCGTGGAAGACGAGCGCGCCGCCCGGCATGACGTGCGGCGCCCATCCCTCGTAGTCGGCGGTCACCGGCTCCTCCGAATGGCCGCCGTCGACGAACAGCACGGCGAGCGGCGTGGCCCAGAACCGGGCGACCGTCGCCGACTCGCCGACGACCGCGATCACCTCGTCCTCCAGGCCGGCGGCGGCGATCGTGTCGCGGAAGAACGGCAGCGAGTCCATCCGCCCGGTCCGCGCGTCGACCAGGTCGGGGTCGTGGTGCGGCCAGCCGGGCTGGATCTCCTCCGATCCCCGGTGATGGTCCACGGTGAAGACCACCGTCCCCGCCTGCCGCGCCCCGGCGCCCAGATAGATCGCCGACTTGCCGCAGTACGTGCCGATCTCGCAGACCGGCCCCCGCAGGCCGTACGTCGCGGCGGTCTCGTACAGCGCCTCGCCCTCGGCGGGCGGCATGAAGCCGCGCGCCTCCTCGGCGGCACGGCGCAGCGGAAGGGGCATCGGAGTTACCATGACGGGCACCCTACCCGGGCCCCCGATGAGGAGGACGCGTCGTGAAGATCGTTGTGGATTACGAGGCGTGCGAGGCCAACGCCGTCTGCATGGGTCTGGCTCCCGAGGTCTTCGAGGTCGACGACCAGGACAACCTCTGGGTGCTGATGCCCGAGCCGCCCGCCGAGCTGCTCGACCGGGTCCGCCACGCGGTCCGGTCCTGCCCGAAGGCCGCGCTGTCCCTCGTGGACGAGTGACCGTGCCTGTCACCATGCGCGGCGCGATCCTGCACGCGGTCGGCGACGAGAAGCTGGACATCCGCGACGACATCACGCTGACGCCGGTGGGCCCGGGCGACGTGCGCGTGCGCGTGCGGGCGACCGGCGTCTGCCACTCCGACCTGTCGGTGCTGACCGGCGTGCTCCCCCAGCCTCTGCCGATCATCCCCGGGCACGAGGGCGCGGGCGAGGTGGTCGAGGTGGGCGACGGCGTCACCACGGTCCGGCCGGGCGACCACGTCATCGTCAACTGGACACCCGCCTGCGGCGACTGCCCGAGTTGCCTGGCCGGGCAGCCGAACCTGTGCATGACCTACATGATGAAGGGCTTCGCCGAGCCGCGCTTCCGGTTCGGCGGCGGCACCCCGGCGTTCGGTATGGCCGGGTGCGGCACCTGGGCCGAGGAGATCGTCGTGCCCTGGCAGGGGGCGATCAGGGTCGACCCCGACGTGCCGTACGAGGTGGCGGCGCTGATCGGCTGCGGCGTCACCACGGGCGTCGGCGCCGTGCTCAACACGGCGAAGGTGCGCCCGGGGGCGACCGTGGCCGTGGTCGGGTGCGGCGGCGTCGGGCTGTCGGTGATCCAGGGGGCCCGGATCTCCGGCGCGACCACGATCCTCGCGATCGACCCACTGGAGTCCAAGCACGCGCTCGCCCTGAAGGTGGGGGCCACCCACGCCTGCACCCCCGACCGGCTCACGGACGCGATCGGCGCCCTCACCGGCGGCCAGGGCTTCGACCACGGCTTCGAGGCGGTCGGCAAGTCGGCGGCCATCATGACGGCCTGGCGGGCGACCCGGCGCGGCGGCGACGTCATCGTCGTCGGCGCGGGCGCCGTGGACGACCAGGTGCCCCTCAACGCCTTCGGCCTGCTGTTCGAGGGCAAGAACATCCTCAGCTCGCTGTACGGCGGCGCCGACGTCCGCAGGGACTTCCCCCGCTTCGTGAACCTTTACAAGGCGGGCAGACTCGACCTCGACAGCATGATCAGCGCGCGGATCAGGATCGGCGACCTGAACGAGGCGGTCGCCGCCCTGCGCGGCGGCGAGGTGCTCCGGCAGATCGTGCTGTTCGACTGAGATCTCCCCGTCCGAGGGGATATCTCCGGCGGTCACGGGTACCCCGGTCGGCGACATGCAGACGTTCCTGCCGTACCCGGACTTCACCGCCTCCGCACGCGTGCTCGACCCGCTCCGCCTGGGCAAGCAGCGGGTCGAGGCGCTGCAGGTCCTGCGCACGCTCACCATCCCGGGGTACGGCTGGCGGCACCATCCCGTCGCCCACATGTGGGCTGGATACGAGGAGGCGCTGGTCCGATACGGCCTGGAGATCGTCGCGGCGTGGTGCGACATGGGCCGGGCCGACACCTGCGCCGGGACGATGACCAGGGAACTGCTCGGCTGCCGCGGCATCGAGACGCCCCGCCCCCAGACGGCCCTCGCCGAGGCGGGCGAGCTGCCGCCGTGGCTGGGCGATCCCGCCCTGCACCTCAGCCACCGCTCCGCCCTGCTGCGCAAGGACCCCGGGTTCTACGGCCCGCTCTTCCCCGGCGAGCCCGACGACCTCCCCTACGTCTGGCCCGGCTCCGACCGCGTCAACGCCCTGCTCCCACCCCGCCGGCCCGTCTGAAACCCACAGAGGCCGTTGTGTGTAGATTGCATCTACGTAGATACAATCTACATAATGTCAGAGTGAGTGCGGTTCCTTTCATCGGCAGGCGACGAGAGCTGGCTGCCTTGACCAAGCGCCTCGACCGGGTCCGCCGGACCGGCGCCGGCTCCGCGATGGCCATCAGGGGACGTCGCCAGGTCGGCAAGTCCCGGCTCGTTCAAGAGTTCTGCGACCGGGCTGAAGTGCCGTACCTCTTCTTCACCGCGACCAAGGGGATGTCGCCGGTCGAGGCGGTTGGGGCGCTCTGCGCCGAACTCAAGGAGTCGTGCCTGCCCGCCGACCCCGAACAAGTCGTCCACGTCTCCAGCGGAAGCTGGCCGGAGGCGTTTCGGGTGCTGCACACGGCGATCCCCTTGGCCCCTTCTATTGTCGTCTTCGACGAGATGCCCTGGCTCGCGGAACAGGACGACCTGTTCGACGGCGCGCTGCAAACGGCCTGGGACAGACTCCTGTCGGCCAAGCCCGTTCTCCTGCTCCTGCTCGGCAGCGACCTCCACATGATGGAGCGGCTGACCGCCTACGACCGCCCGTTCTACGGTCGCGCCGACACAATGGCGCTCGACCCGCTGGATCCCGCGGAGACCGCCGACGCCCTCGGTCTTACCGGCGGTGACGCGATCGACGCATACCTCACCAGTGGAGGGCTGCCCGGAATCCTGCGGGCCTGGCCGCACGGCACTCCCACGCAGGAGTTCATCCGGCAGGAGTGCGAGGACCCGGCGTCCGCCTTGTTCGGCGTGCCCGAATCCGTCCTTCTCGCGGAGTTTCCCTCACCCGATCAGGCGCGCCGGGTGTTGGAGGCGGTCGGCAGCGGTGACAGGACACACGCCGCCATCGCCGCGACGGCGGGTGGGCGCGAGGGGCCTGTGCAGTCGGGGTCGCTCTCTCCTCTTCTTCGCCGGCTCACCGAGGAGAAGCGTGTCCTGGCGATGGACGAACCGTTGTCAGTCCAGGCCGGCAAGCCGGCGCTCTACCGCATCCGCGACCACAATCTGCGGATGTACCTGGGCGTCCTGCGCGCCGCAGCGGAACATTCGCATCGTGGGCGGCCCGATCTCGCGTTCCGGCTCGTGCAGCGACGTTGGGCGAGCCTGAGAGGGCGGGCCGTCGAACCGGTCGTCAGAGATGCGCTGGGCATGGCGGCCGCGGCGGGAGAACTGCCCTGGCCCGACGCGGAGACCGTCGGCGGATGGTGGAACCGCCGGTTCTCCCCGGAAGTGGATCTGGTGGGAGCGGATCGGGCGCCGGTGGCACGACGGGTGCTGTTCGCGGGCTCGATCAAGTGGCTCGGCACGCCGTTCGACGGCCACGACCTGGCCGCGCTGCGTCGCGACGCACTACAGGTGCCTGGCTTCGAGACCGGTACGAGCGGTCTCGTTGTGGTCTCCCTGTCCGGCACCGACGGCACCATCGGCGCTGACCTGGTGTGGAACGCCGACAACCTCATCGCCGCATGGCGTTGATCGGTAGGCGGCTCCACCGGACGGACGGGTAGCCCCCGGAGGTGTCCCCCCTTGGGCTACCCGTCAGCCGGCTGACAGATCAGCTCTCGGAGGAGAAGGCGGCGTCGAAGGCCGCGTCGGG
>NZ_BOOB01000030.1 GCF_016863015.1 Microbispora amethystogenes
GCGCCGACCAACCGGCCGCACACGCCAAGACAACCACCAAGGTGATCGAAGAGGAGTGCGCCGGACCGCGCCGACTCCAGAAGATTACCAGGGTTCGGGGGCACCATGACCCAGCCCGAGAAGAACGCTCCCGGGGCCCGACCTATTCCCGCAGGTCGGCGGGCACGACATCAGGCGCGTACGGGATCTCATGAAACGCACAGGCGAGCGCGGACAACCAGATCCGGCCCTCAGGCATCTACTTAGCGCTGCGGCGATCACGCCGGTGTAGGCGCGGAGGATCGGGGAGGTGCGACGTGCGGGACAACGCCCCGGGGTCGCGCGTCGTTCCTCGTCCGGTGACGGAGACGGTGGCGGTGACGGCCCCCCAAGGACGTCGCCTCCCCCCTCAACCAAACGTCAAGCCGCTCGCAATCGCCCCGCGGTACGTACAAGACGCGGAAGTCTCCGTTCGGCGCCAACCCGGCCGCCCGGACTTCCGCCGCTGGAGGTGGCCATCATCATGCGGTCGGAGTTCGACGACATCCGTGCCCACATCGCGGCCGAGCCGGCCCGCCCGGGAGACCTGCTCGAGCTCGCGCACGCCCTGCTCGACGATCTGGAGCAGCTCCGCATGCGCGAGGCGATCCTGCGTTCGCACTATCTCGGGCTCCTCACCGCCGCTCGCGCCACCGTCGCAGCCGACGCCGTCGGAGACCTGGCGCCGCTGACCTTCCTGGAGCACGAGCTGGCCAGGCACGGGCAGCTTCCCGACGGGGAGCAGGCTCCGCGGATCCTGGCGGACGCCGCGGGCGCGCAGGCCATGCTCGCCCACCTCGACGAGCCGGCTCCCCCGCGGTCCCGCGCGCCCCGGGGCCCCCGCTGCGGCGGCGTCAGCCGCCGGCTCCGGAGCTGAGCCACCCGTCGTCCCGGGCCGCCGCTCACCCCTGCGGCCTCCGCTCACCCCTGCGGGCCGTCGTTCAGCCTCCCGGGATGAGGTCGTGCACGAAGACGACGTTGGAGTAGGCGGGGTTGTCGGTGTATCCCTGGACGTTGCCCAGGTAGGCCCGCTGATAGGTGGACACCCACGGCACGGCCACCACCGCCTCCTTCTCGACGAGCCTCTTCTGGAGGTCGGCGTACGCCTTCTCCGCCGCCCCGCGGTCGCTCGTCGCGAGTGACGGCAGGGTGTCGATCCGCTCGTCGAGGTTCTTGTCCTTCAGGTAGGTGAGGTTGAAGGACACCGGCTCGGCGCTGTGGAAAACGTTCAGGAACCACGAGTAGGCGTCGGCGTAGTCGGGATACCAGTACATGACGAAGATGTCCTGGCGTTTCGCGGGATCGGTGGCCTTGCCCCGGCTCCACTGGTCGTTCCACTGCATGGCCTTGGCCTCGACCTGGACGTTCAGCGAGGCGAGCGCGTCGGTGAGCAGGCGTACGAGCAGCGCCTCGTCGTCGTCGCCCTCGGCGTAGGTCAGCGTGAGGCGCAGCGGCGCGCCGCCGGGGCCGTACCCGGCCTGGGCGAGCAGCTCGGCGGCGCCGGCCAGATCCTGCCGCGATCTCTGGCCGGGCACGTGGCCGAGCAGGCCCTCGGGCACCAGGCCGGACGCGGGGGCGGCCGCTCCCCTCATCCGGGTGATCAGCCCGTCGTAGTCGATGGCCTTCTGCACCGCCTTGCGCAGCCGTACGTCGGCCAGCGGGCCGGAGGCGGAGTTGAACAGCACGAGCAGGTTCTGGAACGACGGCACCTGGATCGTCCGCACGCCCGCGGTCGCCCTGGCCCGCAGGAACAGCTGGGTGTTCAGCCGCTGCACGTAGCTCGCCTCGCCCCGCAGCAGCATCCGGTACGCCCGGTCGGGATCGGGGGTGACGCGGAACTCGACGTTCCGGTAGTGCGGGCCGTCCCAGCCGCCCCAGTAGCCGTCGAAGGCCCGCAGGACCAGCTCCTTCTCCCTGCCCTTCGTCCAGCTCGCCACCGTGTACGGCCCCGAGCCCGCGTCGCGGCCGGTCTGGAACCACTTCGCGAGGTCGCCCGAACCCGCCGCGTGGGTGTCGTAGACGAACGCGGCGTAGCCGGAGGAGGCGATGATGTCGAGCGGGGCGGCGTACTTGAGGTGGAACTCGACGGTGAGCGGGTCCCGCACGACGATCTGCTGGACGGAGTCCCAGATGTAGGCCGCTCCGGCGCCCAACCGCTTGGTGCGCTCGACGGACGCCTTGACCGCCGCCGCGTCCACCGGCCGGCCGGTGTGGAAGAGCACGCCCTCGCGCAACGTGAAGGTCCAGGTCTTGCCGTCGGCCGACGACGTCCAGGCCACGGCCAGGCGCGGGCCGGCCCGCCTCGTCCGAGGGTTGTAGATCGTCAGCGAGTCGTAGATGTTCTCCATCGCGACGATCTCGTTGGAGTAGGAACTGGCGGGATCCCAGTCGGTGACGATGTCGAGATGGTGCAGGTAGACGAAGGTCGAGTCCTTCGCCGAGGACAGCCCCGCCGCGGAGATCTCGGCGGGCTCACCCCCGCCGCACCCCGTGAGGGCCAGCACCGCCATCACTCCCATGACGAGAAAACGGCGCATGCGGGCGGGTCCTTTCCGTGTCTATCATGATCGAAGCTACTGCAAGATCACGCTTGGCCATGATATTTCCGGCAATTGATCACCGGGGCCGCGTGCTGGCGATCTCACTGCTAACCTCTATCTCTGTCGCAAAAGTGTTCAATGTGAGGCTTGTCCCTCACGTGGCGAGGTGCCATGACTGCGCGCGGGCGTGACCGGCCGATCAGGTCCCGGATCATCGGCCTGCTGCTCGTCCCCCTGTTCTCGCTGGTCACGCTGTGGGCGGTCACCGCCGGTGTGACCATCGAGGAGAGCCTGAGCCTGCGTACGTACAACACGCTGTGGTCCACGCTGCGGCAGCCCGCCGACTCCCTGATCGTCGAACTGCAGGCGGAGCGGATGGCGACGGCCCGCTCCCTCGGCTCGCGGAGCCAGAACGACCGCACGGCACTCGGCCTGCAGCGGCAGCGCACCAACGCCGCCCGGGAGCGGGTGCGCACCCTGGCCCTGTCGCGGGAGTCCCGCTCGGCCACCACCCCCGCCATGCGCGCGCAGGTGGACGAGATGCTGCAGGGGCTGGCCCGGGTGGACGAGATCCGCGCCGAGGTGGACGAGGGGCTGTCGGAGCGGCTGCACGCCATCGAGACCTACAACCTCGTCAGCGACGCGATCTACCGGATGCACTACAGCCTCGCCCTGATCAACGACATCCCGATCTACCAGCAGTCGCGGGTCGTGATCTCGCTGGGGTACGCCAAGGAGCTGCTGACCCGGGAGCAGGCCCTCGCCGCGGCCGCGTCGGGCGGGCTCACCGACGAGGAGCGCAAGCTGTTCACCCAGCTCGTGGGCAACCGGCGGTTCCTCATCGACCAGGCGCTGCCCGAGCTGGACACGACCCTGCGGCAGCTCCACGTGAACCTGATCACCACGCCCCTCTACCAGCGGCTGCGGCTCCAGGAAGAGCAGATCATCAAGGCACCGCGGATCTCGGCGCGTACGCAGCGGGTCTGGCAGTCGACCTCCGACGACCTCGCCGACTCGTTCCAGAAGGCGCAGACCGAGGCCGCGTCGCTGCTCGCCCGGCGGGCCGCGCCGATCGCCGACTCGATCCTGCGGCGGGCCGTGCTGGCCGGTGGCTTCGGCCTCCTCGCGGTCGTCGCCTCGATCCTCATCTCGATGCACGTCGGCGGCCGTCTCGCCCGCGAGCTGGCCGGGCTGCGGCAGGCCGCGCTCGACCTCGCCAACCAGCGGCTGCCCCGGGTGCTGGCCAAGCTCAGAAGCGGCGACGAGGTCGACCTGGCGACGGAGGCGCCGCCGATCCGGACCCTGGGCGGGACCGCCGAGATCCAGGACGTGGGGCGGGCGTTCTCGACCGTCCAGCAGGCCGCGGTGGAGGCCGCGATCGGACAGGCCCGCCTGCAGCGCGGGGTCAGCCAGGTCTTCCTCAACCTCGCCCGGCGCAGCCAGACGCTGCTGCACCGGCAGCGCACCCAGCTCCACGGCATGCAGCGGTACGCGACCGAACCGGACATGCTGGAGGAGCTGTTCCGGCTCGACCACCTGACGACCCGCATGCGCCGCCACGCCGAGGGCCTGATCATCCTGTCCGGCTCGGTCCCGGGCCGCGCCTGGCGCAAGCCCGTCCCGATGTACGACGTCGTACGCGGCGCCGCGGCCGAGGTCGAGGACTACGCCCGGGTGAACGTGCTGCCGATGGAGGAGCACGGGCTCGACGGGTCCGCGGTCGCCGACGTCATCCACCTGATCGCCGAGCTGATCGAGAACGCCACGGTCTACTCCCCGCCGCACACGCCGGTCGCGGTACGCGGCGAGATCGTGGGTACCGGCTTCGCCGTGGAGATCGAGGACCGCGGGCTCGGGCTGACCAAGGAACGGCTCGCGGAGCTGAACGAGCGCCTGGCGAACGCCCCCGAGTTCGACATCGCGGACACCGACCGCATGGGGCTGTTCGTCGTCGCGCGCCTGGCCGCCCGGCGGGACGTCCGCGTGACCCTGCGGCCCTCGCCATACGGAGGAACGACCGCCATCGTGCTGATCCCATCCGCGCTCATGGTCTATCCGAAGGACGACGACCTCACCCGTCTGCAGACGGAGGAGGTCACCCCGGAGGACATCATTCTCGCCTCGTTCAACCGAGGGCCCAAGAACGACAAGCACGCCGGCCAGGAGGACCCGAGGTGAGCGACCGCATGCAGGACCAGTGGCTGGACGAGGACGCGGGACCCGTCGTCCCGGCCTACGCCCTGACTCGCGGGCGCGTCCGGCCGTCCAACAAGGACATCGACATCGTCGCGATCGTGACCGCGATCGGCGGGCCGACGCCGGTCAGTCTCGGTCCGGAGCAGTGGATGATCCTCAGCCTGTGCGCGCGGTCGGCGTCGCTCGCGGACATCGCCGTGGCCATCGACCTGCCGCTCGGCGTCGTACGGGTGCTCGTGGGCGACCTCCACGAGCAGGGGCTCGTGGAGGTGCGCCCGCCCGCCAACGTCGCGCGTTTCCCGACCGAGAAGCTCCTCACCGAGGTGATCGGCGGCCTCCAGGCCCTGTGACGGCCCTGTGACCCCCGGTTCTCACAGCGCGTGGGGGTAGTGGCGCCGGGCGTGCCCGGGGGTGATGTATCCCTCCCGCAGGTCCGCGCGCACGGCCTCCGGGTCGCGCTCCTCCGGCGGGCCGTACCCGCCGCCCGAGCCGGTGCGCAGGTGCACGACCGCCCCCTTCGGGAGGAAGATCCGCGTCTTCAGCGAGAACTCCTCGGCCCGCCCGTCGGGATATTCCACGGTCAGCCGGTTCGGCCGGCCCGGCAGGCCGCCCTCCAGGCCCCAGGGCGCGAGCGCCGTCCTCGCCAGACCCGCGGTGAGGTACTGGTCCTCCAGGATCCGGAAGGACAGGTCGAGCCCGAGCCCGCCGCGGTGACGGCCCGGGCCGCCGGAGTCCTCCGCCAGTGCCAGCCGTTCGATCCGCCAGGGGTTGCGCGCCTCCCAGACCTCGGCCGGGGTGAAGCGGGTGGCCGACTCGGAGATGTACATCAGCGCGCTCGCGCCGTCGGCCGACCGTGAGGCGCCCTGGCCAACGGGGTGCGGCGCGCCGTCCGCCCAGGGCTCTCCGGTGGCCTCGCGGTTGCCCCACCACACCAGGGCGTTGATGTCCCCGCCGCTCGCGGCGGGCACCGATCCCGGCACGGCCCCGGCGAGCGCCCTGATGATCAGCTCGATGGCGTGGTCGGAGGGGATGCCGTACATGAAGCAGGGCGCGGGCCGCACGGGGTGGAACAGCGAGCCGGGCCGGGTGAGCAGTTCCAGGGGGCGGAAGTGGCCCTCGTTGGGCTGCTCGCCCGCCCCGGCGAGGAAGGACACCGCGATCCGCACCGCCGCCACCGTCGAGGGCAGCGGGCAGTTCACCGGCCCGCCCACCTGGTCGGGACAGCCGGTCAGGTCGACGGTCACCGACGAGCCGTCCACGACGACCTCGACGCCGAACGGGATCGGCGTGCCGGTGACGCCGTCGGAGTCGATCACGCTGGACGCCTGGTAGACGCCGTCCGGGAGGCGCTCGAACCAGCCGCGCACCAGTGCCTCGCCGTGCGCGTACATCCGGGCCACGCACCGGCGGAAGACGCCGAGGCCGTGCCGCCGCACGAGCGCGCCGAGGGCCTCGGCCCCGGTCCGCGCCCCGGCGACCATCGCGTTGATGTCCCCGATGACCATCTCGGGCATCCGGCTGTTGGCGAGAATCATCCGGTAGACGTCGCTGACGAGGCGCCCCGCGTCGTACAGCTTGACCCCGGGGAAGATCGTGCCCTCCTGGTGGACGTCGATCGTGTCGGTGCAGTAGGGGTCCTTGCCGCCGATGTCGAGCCAGTGGGCCTTGATCACCGAGTAGCCGGCCAGCACGTCCTCGTGGAAGATCGGCACGACCATCGCCGCGTCCTGGGGGTGCGAGCCGGTGCCGTACGGGTCGTTGTAGAGGATCACGTCGCCGGGGCTGAGCGCGGCGGGCCCGCCGACGCCCTCGACGGCCTCCCGGACGCAGAAGCCGAGCGTGCCCATGAACGCCGGCAGCGTCGGGGCCTGCGCCAGCATGCACATGTCCGCGTCGTAGAACGCGACCGCGAAGTCCAGCGCCTCGTAGATGATCGGCGAGAAGGCGGTGCGGATCAGCGACTGCTTCATCTGGTCGGCGGCGGCGTTCAGGCCCTGCCGGATGATCTCGGTGGTGACCGGGTCGGCGCCGTCGCCCAGCCCGGGGTGGACCTCCGCGTAGCGGGTGCGGACGACGCTCATCGCCGTTCCTTCCTTGTGATCATGAGGCTGCCGCTCTCGTGCGCCTCCACCGCGAAGCCGGCGTCCACGTAGGTGGTCGCGGTCGGCTCCACCACCAGCAGGGGACCCTCGGCCACGCCGCGCAGGTCCTCCCGGCGGACGACCGGAGCCTCGGCGAAGGCCTCCCGGCGGAACGACCACAGCCGCGTCGTCCCCCGCCCGGCTTCCTGCTCGGCGGGTGGCGGGGCCGGCACCAGGGGGCGGGCGTCGTCGAGCACGATCCGGCTGGTCGCCCGTACGGTGACGACCTCCAGCGGGTCGGGCAGGGTGTGGCCGAAGGCCCGGTGGTAGGCCTCGGAGAACCGGGCGGACACGGCCGCCACGTCGTCGTCCGCCAGGCGCACCGGGATCGTCAGCGTGTGTTCCTGCCCCCGGTGGCGCAGGTCGAGGTCGACCTCCCGGACGGCCTCCGGCTGCGCGAGCCGTTCGAAGAGCGTCTCCGCCAGCCGTCCGACCACCGGCAGCGCCGCGTCGTCGAGGGGACGCACCAGGGTGCGGGCGGCCGAGCGGACGACGTCGGCCTGCACCAGCCCGACGGCGGAGAAGTTGCCCGCGTTGGGCGGCACGACGACGGTGTCCACGTCGAGTTCGTCGGCGAGCAGGCAGCCGAACACCGGCCCGGCGCCGCCGAAGGCGACGACGGCCGCGCCGCGCGGGTCCACGCCCCGCTCCACGGTCACGCCGCGCACGGCCTGGGCCATGTGCGCGGCGGCGATCCTGATCACGCCCACCGCGACCGCGTCCACGCCGTCGATGCCGGTCGGGCCCGCCAGCGGCGCGAGCGCGCGGGCCGCCGCGTCCTCGGACAGTTCGATGCCGCCCGAGATGTGCCCGCGCGGGATCATGCCGAGGCGCAGGGCCGCGTCGGTGACCGTCGGCTCGGTCCCGCCGCGCCCGTAGCAGGCCGGCCCGGGGTCGGCGCCCGCGCTGCGCGGGCCGACCCGCAGCAGGCCGCCCGCGTCGGCGTACGCCACGGACCCGCCGCCCGCGCCCACGGACCGCACGTCCACCCAGGGGCTCTGCAGCGGCAGGCCGACGACCTCGCCCTGGTAGAGCAGCGGCAGCCGCCCGTCCTCGACGAGCGCGGTGTCGAAGCTGGTGCCGCCGACGTCGGCGGCCACCGCCGTGCCGATGCCGAGGGAGGCGGCGAGGCGGGCGGTCGCGGCGGCCCCGGCCACCGGGCCGGACAGGATCGTCTCGAACGGCCGGGCCGCGGCCTCGGCCAGCGTCAGCGCCCCGCCGCCGGAGCGGGTGACGAGCAGCTCTCCGGCGAAGCCCCTGGCCCGCAGCTCGCGGTCGAGGTCGTGCAGGTAGGGGCCCATCCGGTGCCGGACGAACGCGTCCACGACCGTGGTGCAGGTGCGCTCGTACTCGCGGTACTCCCCCGAGACCTCGTGCGACAGCGAGACCGGCCCGGTGAACCCGGCCCGCGCGAGCAGCTCGGCGACCCTCGTCTCGTGCGCGGCGTTCGCGTAGGAGTTCACCAGCACGATCGCGACGGCGTCCACGCCCTCGGCCGCGAAGACCTCCGCGGCCCGCCGCACGTCCTCCGGCTCCAGGGTCCGTACGACCGAGCCGTCGGCGGCGACCCGTTCAGTCACCTCCAGGCGCAGCCGGCGGGGCACGAGCGGCGGCGGCGGGGTCCAGAACAGGTCATAGGGGTCGTCGCGGTCGCCGCGGCGGATCTCCAGCACGTCGCGGAACCCGGCCGTGGTGATCAGTCCGACGGTCGCGCCGCGCCGTTCGAGCAGTGCGTTCAGGCCGACGGTGGTGCCGTGCACGAAGTGGCGGCAGCGGGCGAGCAGGTCCGGCGGCACCGCCGCGTCGACCGCGGCGAGCACCCCGCGCTCCGGCGCCGCCGGCGTCGTGGGCCGCTTGGCGACCCTGATCTCGCCGGTCGCGGCGTCGTGCAGGACGAGGTCGGTGAAGGTGCCGCCGACGTCCACTCCGATCACGGTGGTCATGCCCGGCACGGTAGGACGAGGCGCACGCCGCGTCGATGTGTCCTCACGACGACGTGATCGACGTTGTTGTCCCCGGGAGACAGTCGTGGTCGAGCACCACGTGGCAGGCGAGCTGGAGCGCGAAGCGGGTCTGCGGATCCGACAGGTCGGCGTCGAGCGTCTCGGCGATGCGCCTGATCCGGTGGGCCACCGCGTTGGGGTGCAGGCTGAGCAGCTCCGCCGCCCTGGTCCGGGAGCCCCAGCAGTCCAGGTACGCCTTGAGGGTGGGCACCGCGTGGGCGCTGAGGGCGCCGAGACGCTCCAGCGGCGCGAGCAGGTCGCGGGCGGCCATCAGGGCGCTCTCGCTGCCGCCCAGCTCCGCGAGGAGCGCGTGCACGCCCAGCCGGTCGAACGCGACGGCCTGCCCCGCCTCCGCGCGGGCGGCGGCGGCGCGGGCCTGCGACGCCGTACGGCGCAGCCCGTCGGGCCCCGCCTGGCAGGTCCCCACTCCCATGCCCAGTCCCGCACCCGGTCCCGCGCCCGGGTCCGTGCTGCGGCCCGGCGGCCCTCCGGCGGGCGCGCGGGCGGTCGTCCGCTCGTCGGTGGTGAGCACCACGAGCACGCCGTCCTGCCACCGGGCGACCAGCGGCGGCGCGGACAGGTCGGCGGCCTCGCCGAGGCCCACCAGGCCGGGCAGGGCCGCGCCGGCCGCCGCGCGCGCCTCCCGCAGCACGACGTCCGCCACCCCGGCGGGGTCGCGCAGGAACACGGCCACGTGCCAGCCCTCGACGGGCACGCCCGCGTGCCGGGCGCGGCGGACGGCGGCCCCGCCGTCCCTGGCGCCGAGCAGGGCCAGCAGCGCGCGCTCGCGGGCCGCCTCCGCCTCGCGGGCGGCCGCCCGCACCCGGCCGAGCGTGGTCGCGACGACCTGGGCGACGATCGCCGCCGCGGGGTCCTCGCCGTCCCAGCACACGTAGCCGTCCGGCCGTCCGCCGATCCGGATCACGGTCGCGTTCGCCCCCGGCGCGGCCAGACCCGATGCCCGGTAGTCGACCCCGACCGAGGCGGAGGCCGCGCGCAGGATGTCGTCCTCACCCGCGCCCTCCATCGCCCCGAGGCCGTCGATCGCCTCCCGCGTACGGCGCAGCAGCAGCCCGGGGTCGGCGCGCACGGCGGCGCTGAGGCCGAGCACGGTGTCAGAGAGGGAGTGGCCGGAGGCCCCGGCGAGCAGGGCGACCCTCTCCCGCCGGGCCACCTCCACCATCTCCGGGGACGTGCCGGAGGGGCCCGGCAGCACGATCCCGGCGAGGCCGCGGCCCCCGGCCAGGCGCAGCGCACCGGGCACGTCGCACGACCGCATGGCGTGGCGGGACAGGATCGCGAGCGCTCCGGGGGCCGCCTCGGCGAGTTCGCGCATCTCGTCGACGAGGACGACGCTGTCGACCTCCCGGGCGTCCCAGGGCCCGGCGACGAGCGTCAGCCGCCGGCCCGCCGGGGTCCTCAGCAGGTCACTGACGCGGCGCATCGGGTGCCTCACCTCCGTCGCGGGGAACCCGCGCGGCCGGGGAGGCCGGGATGGAGGAGGCAGGGGTGGTCAGCACCTCCTCCGCGCGGTGACACGCCACCTTACGTCCTCCCAGCTCACGAAGCTCCGGCGCCTCGTCCCGGCAGTGGTCCGCCGCCCAGGGGCAGCGCAGCCGGAACGGGCAGCCGGTGGGCGCCGGCGCCGCCTCCGTCCGCCCGGCCGTACGCGGCGGCTCGCCGCCGAGGCGCGGCACCGCGTCGCGCAGCGCCCGGGTGTACGGGTGGGCCGGCCGGGTGAGCAGGTCGGCGGTCGGGCCCGACTCGACCACCCGCCCGGCGAACAGCACCGACGACGTGCGGCACAGCCGCCCCACGACGCCGAGGTTGTGGGTGATGAGCAGATAGCCCAGCCCGCGGTCCGCGGCGAGGCCCTCCAGCAGGTCGAGGATCCGGGCCTGCACGGTGACGTCGAGCGCGCTCGTCGGCTCGTCGAGCACCAGCAGCCGGGGCTCCACGGCGAGGGCGCGGGCGATGGCCACCCGCTGCCGCTGGCCGCCGGACATCTCGTGCGGCCTGCGGCCGGCCAGCGCGGGATCGAGCCCGACGCCGGTGAGGAGCGCGGCCACCCGGTCGCGCCGCTCGTCCCTGGGCACGCGGTGATGGGTGGTCAGCGCCTCGGCGACCGACGCCCCCGCGGTCATGCGGGGGTCGAGCGCCTCGCTGCCGTCCTGGAAGACCGGCTGCACGGCCCGGCGGAACTCCGCCCGGCCCGCGCGGCCGAGCCCGGCGAGGTCGGCGGAGCCGTACCTGACCACGCCGGAGCGCGGGCGCAGGAGGCCGAGCAGGGCGCGGGCGAGCGTGGTCTTGCCCGAGCCGCTCTCCCCGATCAGGCCCACCCCGCCCTCGTCCACGCTGAGGCTCACGTCGTGGACCACCGCCGTCGTGCCGTACGCGAGGGTGACCCCCTCGGCGGCGAGCAACGTCATGACCCCTCCTCGTCCATGCCAGCAGGCTCCGGCAGCCGGGGAACGGCGGCGATCAGTTCGCGGGTGTAGGGGTCGCGCGGGCGGGCGAACACCTCGGCGGCGGGGCCGCTCTCGACCACCGCGCCGTCGCGCATCACCACGACCCGGTCGGCGATCGTGGAGACCAGCGCGAGGTCGTGGGAGACCAGCAGCACGGCGAGGCCGCGCTCGTCGCGCAGCCGCCGCAGCACCGCGACCACCTCGGCCTGCACGGTGACGTCCAGCGCGCTGGTCGGCTCGTCGGCCAGCAGGACCTGCGCGCCGAGTGCGAGGGCCAGCGCGATGACGAAGCGCTGCGCCTGGCCACCGGACACCTGGTGGGGATGGCGGCGCAGGATCTCCGGGTCGAGCAGCACCGCGCGGACGGCCTCCTCGGCCCGTTCCCGCGCCCGCGCGCCCTTCACCCCGTGCCGGGCGAGCGCGCGGCGCATCAGCGTGCCGAGGCGCATGGTGGGGTTCAGCGCGGCCTGCGGGCTCTGCACGACCAGGGCGGCGCGCGAACCGCGGATCTCCCGCAGCCGCGCCGGGCTCGCCGTGAGCACGTCGGTCTCCCCGACGCGGATCTTCCCGGCGACGTCGGCACCGTGGAGGAGGCCGAGCGTGCTGAGCAGGGTCGTCGTCTTGCCCGACCCGCTCTCGCCGACGATCGCCACGCACTCCCCGGCGGCCACGTCGAGCTCGGGGACCGACGCGATGACCCGGTCGCCGATCCGGACGACGAGGTCCCTGACGCTGATCAAAGTCATCGGGCCAGCCTCGCCCTCAGTCCCTCGCCGAGCACGTTGAAGGCGAACGCGGTGACCAGGATGGCGAGGCCGGGGAAGGTCACCACCCACCAGTCGGTGGTGAAGAGCGACTGGCCCTGCTGGACCATCAGGCCCCACTCGGGGGTCGGCTCGTGGGCGCCGAGGCCGAGGTACGACAGCGCGGCGGCGGTGAGGATGACCCCGCCGCCGTCCAGCGACAGTTGCACCAGCACCGGCGTGAGCGAGTTGGGCAGCACGTGCCGCAGCACGATGAGCGGCGCGGGCACGCCGAGGCAGCGCGCGGAGTCGACGAACCCCCGGGTGGACACCGACGCGGCGACCGACGCCGTTAGCCGGGCGTACCAGGGCCACCAGGTGATCGCGATCGCCACGATCACGGTGGTCACGCTCGGCTGGAGCACCACGGCGAGTGCCAGCGACAGCAGCAGCGCGGGGAAGGCGAGGAAGACATCGGTCACCCGCATGATCACGTCGCGGGCCCAGCCTCCGGCGTACCCCGCGACCACCCCGAGCGCGACTCCGGCCACGCCGCTGACGGCGAGCACCGCGACGGCGATGAACAGCGAGGTGCGCGCGCCGAACAGGACCCGGCTGAACACGTCGCGGCCGACCTGGTCGGTGCCGAACCAGTGGTCACCGCCCGGCGGCAGCAGCGCCTCCAGGGGATGCGTGGCCGAGCCGCCGTCCTCCGGATAGGGGGCGATCCACGGCGCGAGCAGCGCCGCGAGCACGACGATCCCGAGCAGCACACCGCCCGCCACCGCGAGCCGGTCCACCCCGGCCAGGCGCCGCAGCGGCGTACGCCGGTAGAGGGGCAGGGCGGGAGTGGTCATCGCGCCCTCACTCTCGGGTCCACCACGCCCTGGAGGAGGTCCACGACGAGGTTGGCGACGACGTACAGCACGGCGACCAGCAGCGTCACCCCCGCGATGGCGGGCGTGTCGAGCGAGCGGATCGAGTCGGCGGCGTACCGCCCGAGGCCCGGCCAGTTGAAGACGGCCTCCACGAGGAAGCCGTTCACGATCGAGTACGCGAAGACGAGCGCGATCAGCGCCAGCACCGGGTTCAGCGCCGGGCGCAGGGAGAACCGGGTGAGCACGGCGGTCTCCCCGAAGCCGAGCGCGCGCTCCAGCCGCGCGTGCTCGCGCGACGACTCCTCGATGAGCGCGGCCCTGGTCATCTGGGCGACCACCCCCGCCGGGTACGCCGCGATCACCAGGGCGGGCAGCACCAGGTGCGACAGCGTGCTCGCCAGGATCGGCCAGTTGCCGGTGATCAGCGCGTCCACGGCGGTGATGTTGGTGTAGAGGTGCAGCGGGCTGGTCCGGTCGAGCGACGCGTCGTACTCCCCGGCGACGGGAAACCAGCCGAGGCCGCTGGCGAAGACCGTCTGCAGGGCGAGGGCCAGCCAGAACACCGGCACCGAGACGGCCAGCATCGACGACAGCCGTACGGACAGGTCGGGCAGGCGGCCCTTGTAGCGGGCGGCGGCGATCCCCAGCGGGATGCCTGCGACCAGCGCGACGACCAGCGCGACGCCGACGAGCTCCAGTGAGGCGGGGAACGCCTGGAAGAGGTCGTCGCGCACGGGACGCCGGGTGTGCAGGCTGGTCCCCCAGTCGCCGCCCAGCAGGTCGCGCACGTAGTTCCACAGCTGCACCGGCAGCGGGTCGTCCAGCCCGAAACGCCGCCGGGCGTCGGCGAGCTCGGCCGCCGTCGCCTTGGGCCCCGCGTACGCCACGGCCGGGTCGCCAGGGACCAGGCGCATGACGGCGAACGTGAGGACGATCACGCCGGCCACGACCAGGAGGGCCTGGCCGAGCCGGCGGATCAGGTACCCCGGCATGGTCAGGCGCCGGGCTTCAGGTCGTAGGCGAACACCACGTTCGGGTAGGCCGGGTTGTCCGTGTAGCCCTGGACCGACTTGGCGAACGCCCGCTGGTAGGTCTGCACGTACGGCACGGCCACCGCGGCCTTCTCGTTGATGATCTTCTCCTGGAGGCCGGAGTACGCCTTCTCCGCGGCGGGCTGGTCGGTCGCGGTGAGCGCGGGCAGCCCGTCGATCTCCTTGTCGACCGCCGCGTCCTTCAGGTAGGAGAGGTTGAACTGCGGCGCGTCCTCACCGTGGAAGACGTTGACGAACCACGAGTAGGCGTCGGCGTAGTCGGGGAACCAGTACATGACGAAGACGTCCTGCCGCTTGGCCGGGTCCTTCGCCTTGCCCTGGTCCCACTGGGTGGTCCACTGCAGCGGCTTGGCCGACAGCTTGACGTTCAGCTTGTCGAGCGCCGAGCTGAGCAGCGTGACCAGCAGCTCCTGGTCGCTGTCGCCCTGTGCGTAGGTCAGCGACAGCTCCAGCTGCTTGCCGCCGGGGCCGTAGCCGGCCTCCTTGAGCAGCGCCTCGGCGCCCGCGAGGTCCTGCTTGGGGGTCAGGCCCTGCGTGTAGCCGAGCAGGCCCTCGGGCACCAGGCCGCTGGCGGCCACGCCCGCGCCCTTCAGCGCCGCCACGAGGCCGTCGTAGTCGATCGCCTTCTGCAGGGCCTGGCGCAGCTTCACGTCCTTGAGCGGGCCGTCGGCCGTGTTGAACAGCACGAGCAGGTTCTGGAACGACGGCGTCTGCGCGGTCTGCACCGTGTTCGTGTTCCCCGCCTGGGCGAACAGCTGAGAGTTGAGCCGCTGCACGAACGACACCTCGCCGCGCTGCAGCAGCTGCCAGGCGGTGGTCAGCTCGGGCGTGACCCGGAAGGCGAGCTTCTTGTAGTGGGCGCCGTCCCAGCCGCCCCAGTAGCCGTCGTACGCCTTGAGCGTGAGCTCGGTCTCCTTGCCCTTCTGCCAGCTCTCGACCGTGTACGGCCCCGAGCCCGCGTCGTGGCCTTCGCCGAACCACTTCTTGAGGTCGCCGGAGGCGGCCGTGGTGTCGTAGACGTACGCCGCGTATCCGGCCGAGGCGACCAGGTCGAGCGGGGTGGGGTACTTGAGCGTGAACTCCAGCGTCGTGGCGTCCTTGGCCTCGATCTTCTTGACCGCGCTCCAGATGTAGGCCGCGCCCTGGCCCTCCTTGATGGTGCGCTCGATCGACGCCTTCGCGGCGGCGGCGTCCACCGGCTTGCCGGTGTGGAAGGTCGCGCCCTCCCGGAGGGTGAAGGTCCACTTCTTGCCGTCGGGCGAGGAGGTCCACGACGAGGCCAGCCGCGGCTCGGCCTTCTTCGTCTGCGGGTTGTACCGGGTCAGCGACTCGTAGATGTTCTGCATCGCGATGATCTCGTTGGAATACGAGCTCGCCGGGTCCCAGTCGGTGACGACGTCGAGGTTCGGGACGTACGTGAACGTGCTGTCGGCCGCGCTCCCGGCCCCGCCCGCCGACGGGGCGGGCTCGGTGGAGTCCGCGGCGCCGCGGACCTGCCCACCCGCGCAGGCGGCGGCGGAGAGGGTCACTGCGGCCACGGCTCCCGCCGCGAGAAGACGCTTGTGCCAGCGCATGAGGAGGGGTTCCTTTCCTATCCGGCCGGCCGGGCGAGAGGACCGGCGGCCTTGACGTGCAGGCGCACCGCGGGCTCAGGCAGGTAGCTGAGGGGGATCTCACTGAGCTCGACGATCTGGACCGATTCGGGGTCCGCCCCGGCGGCGACGGCCCTCGCGGCCGCCTCCTCCTTGGCGTTGTCGATCAATCTAGCCCTGGCGCTCCCGCCCCCCGCGGCGGGGACGATCGTCTCGATCCGCCCGCTGGCGAGCGCGATGGCCGCGCCCACGGCGTTGGCGACCTCCGCGTGCTCCGGCCGGATCACCTCGCGCGCCCCCGGCACCCGCTCGGCCAGCAGGAACGCGCCGCCGCCGACCGCCACGAGCGGCCGGTCGGCCCTGCCCAGCGCCACCCGGTCCACCGCGTCCGCGACGGCCTCGTCGGCGGCCCGTACGGCGCGGGCCAGCCTCTCGCTCCACTCCCCCGGGACGGGGTGGGTGCCGACCACTCCCCGCCCGGCCGCGACGGCCGCGTCGGTCATGGTGGGCGTGGAGCCGCCGAAGACGAGGGCCTCGGCGCCGATGCGGTAGCCGACCGAGCGCGGCTCGGCCCCGACGATCGTGCCGCCGCCGAGCGCGATCGACAGGATGTCGGGCATCCGGAAGTTCGTCGCGACGCCGCCGATCTCGACCGCCGCGGCCGACTCCCGGGGGAAGCCGCCCACGAGCACGCCGAGGTCGGTCGAGGTGCCGCCGACGTCGGCGACGATCGCGTCGGCGACGCCCGACAGGTACGCCGCGCCGCGCAGCGAGTTGGCCGGGCCCGAGCCGATCGTGAGCACCGGGTAGCGGGCCGCGTAGCCGACCGCCATCAGCGTGCCGTCGTTCTGCGCGAAGTACGTCTCGACCTCCAGGCCCCTCGACGCCAGGGCCTCGCGCAACGCGGCGGTGACGTCGCGCGCCACGCCGTACAACGCGGCGTTGAGCACGGCCGCGTTCTCGCGCTCCAGCAGGCCGAGCGAGCCGATCTCGTGGCTGAGGCTCACCGGCACGTCGCCGATCTCGGCCTGGATGATCTCGGCGACCCGGTTCTCCTGGTCGGCGCTCGCCGGGCTGAACACGCCGGTGACGGCGATCGCGTCGGCGGGCGTGCCGGCCACGAACTTCCGCACCGCGTCCTCGTCCAGCGGCGCGATCTCACTGCCGTCGACGAAGTAGCCGCCCCGGACGATCGCCGTCCCGGCCGCCACGGTGTCGCGCAGGTCGTCGGGCCACTCGCTGAGCGGCGGCACCGACGTGGTCGCGGGGGCGCCGAGCCGCAGCACGGCGACCCGGCCGAGCGCCCGCCGCTCCAGGATCGCGTTGGTCGCGTGGGTGGTGCCGAGCATCACCCTGGTGACCAGGCGCGGGTCCGGCAGCCCGGCAAGAACCGCGTCGAGCGCCGCGCGCAGGCCCTCGGTGACGTCGGGGCTGGTGGGCCGCTTGGCCGTGGCCAGCACCCGGTCGTCGTCGTCCAGCACCACCGCGTCGGTGTTGGTGCCGCCCACGTCGATCCCGACCCGCAGGCTCATACTCATGCCACCTCCTCGCCTTGCGGCTCGGAGGCGCATTCGCGCAGTCCGCTGTGTTTACTGATTCGCTCGCTACGCTCGCTCATGCGATCTTCTCCACCGGCAGGTAGTCGAGGTCGTAGCCGAAGGCGCGCGGGCCCGCCGTCTCCAGGCCCTTCGGCGTACGCCAGAGGGGATCGCAGGGCCAGGCGAGCACGGTGACCCGCTGGCCGTACCGCAGCGCCTCGGTCTGCACCGCCGTCGCCGTCTGGGTGTCGACCACCGTGATCAGGTCGGGCACCATGGCCCGGACCCGGCCGTCCTCCAGGGCGACGAGGTTCTCGTTCTGGATCTCCAGGGTCAGCGTCCTGCCCCGGTCGTCGCCGGTGCCCTCGACCGTCGCCGTGCCGCGGGCGAAGCCGCCGGTGGTCCGGCGGTCCAGATCGGCCAGCTTGCCGGTGAGCAGCCGTACGGCGCCCAGCTCGGCGGTGAGGGCGGCGAGCGGGTCGGCGGCGCCCTCGGTCGCCCGGCCGACCGCGATCGCCCGGCTCACCGTGCCCTCGATCACCGCTCCCGCGCACTCGCGGGCGGTCAGCACGTAGTCGGCCATCAGCGCGCTCGACCCCGCCGCCACGCAGACGGCCCGGGCGATCCGCTCCGACCACAGTCCGTCGATCGGGCGGATCGTCACGACGTTGCCGGCGACGTCGGCCATGACCACGAGGTTGGCCGGGATGCCCGCCACGTACATCGAGACCATCTGGACCTCGGGGAAGGCCCGGCCCATGGCGTCGGCGTCGAGCAGCGGCAGGCCGAGCCTGGCCGCCCAGGCGACCGGCGCGACCCCGTTGCCGCCGCCGATCTCCGACGACATCACCGCGGCCGGCGGGCGGCCGAGGATCCGCTCGATCTCCTCGGCGATCCGTACGGGTTCGTCCTCGCCGTGGATCATCTCGTGGCTGACGGTCGGCGCGCCGATGCCCGACAGCGGCAGCACGAGCGCGTCGGCGGGCAGATCGTCCAGGGACACAAGCGGCACCTCGCCGTGCTCGCGGATCGCGCGCCGGGCGGCGATGGCGCCGGGGCGCACGTCACCGCCGCCGCCGGTGCCGAGCACGGCACAGCCACGGGCCAGGGCGGCGACGTCCTCCAGTGTGATGCGGGCCTGCATGCGGGGAGCCTTCACCACCGGGGGGTGCCGCCTCAATGTCACAGTGCGACATCTATCACCAGATTGTTGTCGCCCCACGACAAATCCGGAAAAACTGCTATCTGCGCAGCGGGTCGAACTCCCGCAGAGCGGCCGGCTGCTTGCCGGTGGTGATCTGCTCGGCGAGGAGCCGTCCGGTGGCCGGGCCCTGGGCCAGGCCCCACATGCCGTGCCCGCCGGCCACGTAGATCCCCGGGGCGGCCGTCGCGCCGACCAGCGGGCGCCCGTCGGGCGTGACCGGCCGGGGACCGACCCAGACGTCCGTGTGCTCCTCCCAGCGCACCCCGCGCAGCAGCGGGCGGGCGGAGGCGATGATCGCCCGCAGCCGGGCCTCGACGGCCGGGGCGTCGGGGTCGCGGAACTCCATGGTCCCCGCCACCCGCAGGCCGCCCTGGTAGGGCGTGCACGCCACCCGTACGTCCGGCAGGTAGATCGGGCCAGGGACGGGGTGGTCCACGGGGGCGGTGAAGGAGTAGCCGCGGCCGGCCCGCACGGGGACGCGTACGCCCCAGCGGCCCGCCAGCCTGGACAGCCAGGCGCCGGTGGCCAGCACCACCGCGTCGGCGGACAGGACGGCGCCGTCACGGGCCACCACGACGACCTTCCTGCCGTCGCTGCGCACGTCGGCGACCTCGTGCCTCTCGACCGTGGCGCCCCGGGCCGTGACGGCCTCGCCCAGCGCGTGGACGAAGCGGCCGGGGTCGATGTAGCGCTGCCCGTCGATCCGCACGCCCGCGGTCAGGGCCTCCGAGGCGAGCGGCACGGTCTCGACCAGCTGCCGGGCGTCCAGCGGCGTGTGGTCGACCGGCTGCCCGGCCTCGGCCATCCTGCGCAGCTCATGGAGCAGGCCCTCGGCTTGGCGCGGCGTGCGGAACCCGGCGGTGATCGGCGCGTCCTCGACGGGGGCGGCCACGCCGTTGGCCGCGAGCACGCCGTACGCCTCGATGCACTCGTCGTTGAGCGGCAGGTTGGCGCGCACCGCCCGGGTCCAGGACGGCCACCGGCAGTTGGCGGCGAAGCGGGCCAGGAACGCCCACAGTCCCGGATCGACGGTCGCCGGGATGCGCAGCGGCGCGGCCGGATTCAGCAGCGAGCGCAGGCCGTAGCGCAGGACCGAGGGCTCGTTCAGGGGAATGGCCAGGCCCGGCGCGATCCATCCCGCGTTGCCCCAGGACGCGCCGGCCGCGACGCCCCGGCGGTCGACCACGGTGACCTCCACACCGCGTTCCCGCAGGAACCACGCGGTCGACAGACCCACGATCCCCGCGCCGACCACGATCACCGATCGCGGCCACTCGCTGACGCGCTCGGCGCCGGACATACCCCACCTCCACACCAGGCGACTACCTCCCCCAGCGTGGCCCGTACGGCGCCGCGAACCGTTGTAGCGGCCGCACAATCGCAACGTCCGTCTTGTGGGTTCCAGACAACCCTTATTCGTCCTCGGCGGCCAGAGTGATGACCATGGCGAGGCGCTTGCGCGGGTCGTCCAGGTTCAGCAGAGTCACCTCGCTCATCCTGCGCAGCCTGTTGCGGACCGTGTTGGCGTGTACGCCGAGCCGTTCGGCGGCGACCGCGAGATCGCCCTGGGCCTCCAGCCATGCCCGCAACGTCGGCACGTAGTGGGTGTCGTGAAGGGCGTCGTGCCGTCGCAGCACACTCACCGGCCCGCGTGCCGGGGTCCGGCCCGCGCGCGCCGCGGCCCGCAACCGCTGCAGCAGGATGTCGTCCCAGGACTCGTCGTACGCGGGTGGCTCGGCCTGGGGTGCGCCTCTCTCGTGCAGCGCCAGGCACTCCTCCGCCTCCTGCCGGCTGGCCGGCAGTTCCGCCGCCTGGGCCACGCCGCCGATCCCGGCCGTGATCCGCACCCGCGACGGCAGCGCGGCCCGCAGCGCGCCCACCCACTCCCGCGCCGCCGACGCCCGCGTGCCCGGCAGGATCGTATGGAGCGTGTCGCCCAGCAGGGCGCTCCGCCCGGGCCTGGACCAGCCGAAACCCGCGGTGGCCCGGTCGAAGGCCAGCAGAAGCATGGCGTGCCGGTCCTCGGCCGTGTGCGCGCGGACCGCGATGACGCGCATCTCCCGCGGGGCCAGCCCCAGCTGGCTGACCACCGTCTCGGCGTCGGCGGTGCCCTCAAGCAGCCGGATGACCAGGTCGGACTCCACCTTCCGCTCCAGGTCGGCGCTGGCCCGGGAGCGCAGCAGGTGCAACGCCACCGTGCGCGCGCCGTTCGCCAGCGCGGTGTGCGCCGCCCCGGTCAGCGGGTCGGCGCACGTCACCCACACCGAGCCGAGCAGTTCGCGCCCGGCCCGCACCGCCACCACCATCCGCCCGGTCAGGCCGTGGTCCGGGTCCGGCTCGACGAAGATCGGCTCGTCCGTCGACGACAGACGGGCGAACACCCCCCGTGACCGGAAGAGGGCCCGCAGGCGGTCCGGAACCTGCCGCACCAGGATCGTCTCCAGCCGGGCCGGGTCGCCCGCCTGCTGGGAGCGGGAGTACGCGAGCACCCGCGAGAGCCGATCCTCGATGGTCACCGCGCCGCCGACGACGTCCGCCAGGCTGTCGGCCAGCGCGAAGAGGTCCGTGGGCCCCCGCCCCGACTCGGTCTCCCGCCCTTCCAGCACCAGGCCGTAGACCAGGCCCACCAGGTGGCTCCAGGGCACCGCGGGGTCGGCCCGCAGCACGGCCACGCCCTGGTCGTCACCGGTCGCGGCGGCCTCGTGCTCGCTTTCGGCTCCGGCGCGCACCAGGACCACCTTCGCCTGCGCCGCGACCGCCCACCGCACCGCCTCGGTCACCGACGCGGCTCCCACGGCCACGAGCACGTCACCGGTGACCCGGCTGTCGGTCGCGTCCGGTATCGCCACGCTTCGCAACTGTGCCGAACGTGTCTCGGGCCGCCCGCACAGCCGTACGCCGTACCCGCCCAGCACGTTGACCAAGCGATCCAACCTGATCATGTGCGACTCCACCGTGGTGGAAGGTTTCCAAATGGTCGTGGCGGATTGAGCCCGAAAATGACCAAAGGCCCGATCTCCGATTCAGAAGACCAGGCCCTTGACTCTTGGTAGCGGGGACAGGATTTGAACCTGCGACCTCTGGGTTATGAGCCCAGCGAGCTACCGAACTGCTCCACCCCGCGTCGTTGTGTCTCTATGTTACCCACCCCACGGACCGAACACCAAATCGTTTCCCGTCCCGGCGACCACCATGCGACGACGGAGCGCCACTTCCAAAGCCGTGCGGACGTGTGACCGGCGCGGCTCCAGTGGGACCGGGCGTCCGGGTCAGGGGAGGATCAACTCGTATTCGATCTGGTCGATGGGGTTGCCGTCGCCGAAGTCGTGGCCGCGGACCGCGCCCGATTCGGTGAAGCCGCTCTTCTGGTAGAAGCGGCGCGACTGCGGGGTGTCCCGGAGCGTCCAGAGGTGGACCCGCCCGAAGCCCTGCTCGCCGATCCTGCGCAGGGTCGCGGCCATCAGCGCGTTGGCGACACCGGTCCCCCAGCCGTCCGGATGGGCGTAGCAGCCGAAGATCTCGGCGTACCCCGGCCGCGCCGGCGAGGCGCCGAAGTAGGTGAAGGCGAGCGGCCGGCCGTCCAGCGCGCCGAGCATGACGGTGTCCCGCTTCTCGAGGAGCACGTCGCGCCACTTGCCACGCCGGTGCCCGACCGCCTCGGCGGCGAACTCCGGGGAGAAGAACTTCGCGTAGACCGCCTGCCACGACTCCGCGTGGATTTCACCGACCACGCTCCCGTCCTCGGGTGCGGCTTCGGTGACCGTGAACACTCCACTCACACGACGACGCTAGAGAACGTCACGTGCTCCTGGCAACGCGCAGTGCTCTTGACAACGCGAAGGCCCGGTGTCCGTTTCCGGACACCGGGCCTTCGACTTCGAGTAGCGGGGACAGGATTTGAACCTGCGACCTCTGGGTTATGAGCCCAGCGAGCTACCGAGCTGCTCCACCCCGCGTCGGCTCTACGAGACTATCCCGCCACGCCCCAGGAGGCAAACCGGAGCCCCGCGCCCTGACGGGCGCGGGGCTCCGGACGGGCTCAGCCGCTGGGCGCCGGGGTGGGAGCGGCGGCCGTGGGACTGCCACTCGGACTCGCGCTCGCGCTCGGCGTCGCGCTCCCGCTCGGGGCCGGGGTCGCCGTCGACGACGGCGTTCCCGCCTTGAGCTTGGCCAGGTCGTCCAGCGCCTTCTTGAGGGCGTTCTGCGCGTCGCCGTACGCCTTCCAGTCGGGCGTGGTGCCCGACAGCGCCTTCTGCGAGTCCTCGAACGCCCGCTCCGCCCGGTCGAGCGCGGACGAGAGCGCCGAGGAGTTGGCCGGCTGCTGATTGGCCTGGTCCGGCTGCTGGTTGGGCTGCTGCTCCGGCTGCTGTTCGGGCGTCTGCTCCGGCGGCGTGGCCACCGTGCCGCCGAACACCTGCTGCAACGCCTCGCTCAGGTTGTCGCCGAAGCCGACCTTCTCGCCGAACAGCACGAGGACCTTTCGCAGCGTCGGATACTTGCCCGAGCTCTCCGCACGCGGCTGGATGTAGACCGGCTCGACGTAGAGCAGGCCGCCGCCGAACGGCAGCGTGAGCAGGTTCCCGTACAGCACGTCGGTCGCGCCCGCGGTGCCGCGCAGCAGGTTGAGCCGCTCCGAGACCGTGGGGTTCGACTCGAACAGGTTCTGCGCCTGGGGTGGTCCCTGCACCGCGGTCGTGCTCGGTAGCTGCAGGATCTCCAGTTGCGGGTTCGGCGTCGCGGCGGTCGCGTCGACCGCCATGAACGCCGCCATGTTCTGCCGCTGGTTGGGCACGAACGTGGTCGTCAGCGAGAACCGCTCGGTGTCGCTGCCCGGCATCTTCATCGTCACGTAGTACGGCGGCTGCTTGCTCTTCTGGGTCGCCGGGTCCTCCGGGACCTTCCAGAAGTCCTGCGCGCCGAAGAACGCGTTGGCGTCGGTGACGTGGTAGGAGGTCAGGATCTCCCGCTGGGCCTTGAACAGGTCGGCCGGGTAGCGCAGATGGTTGCGCAGGTCCTGGCTGATCTCCGAGGCCGGCTTGACGACGCCGCCGAAGGCCTTCCGCCAGGTCTGGAGGACGGGGTCCTTCTCGTCCCAGGCGTAGAGCGTGACCGTGCCGTCGTAGGCGTCCACGGTGGCCTTCACCGAGTTGCGGATGTAGTTGACCTCGTCCCTGGGCACCTGCGGCACGCCGAGCCGGCTGCTCTGGACGTCCGTGGTCAGCGACTCCAGGCTCTTGCGCTCGGAGTAGGGATAGGAGTCGGAGGTCGTGTACGCGTCCACGATCCACACGATGCGGCCGTCCACCACCGACGGGTACGGGTCGCGGTCCAGGGTGAGGAACGGCGCGACCTGCTGGATGCGGTCCACCGGCTCACGGTTGTAGAGGATGCGCGACTCGGGGTTGATGTTGGAGTTCAGCAGCAGGTTGGTCTCGCCGTACTTCACGGCGTAGAGGAGGCGGCGGAAGAAGTTGCCGACCGAGACGCCGCCCTTGCCCTCGTAGGTGCTGTTGACCTGGCCCGTCTTGTTCTGCTGGTCGTCGCCCTGCTGTCCCTGCTGGGGATAGTCGAGCTCGATCGGCTTGGCCGACTTGGGGCCGCCGACGATCGAGTAGTCGGGCGAGTTCTCCCCGAAGTAGACGCGGGGCTCGTAGTCGCCGAGGTCGCCGACCGGCGGGATGTCCTTCTCGCTGAAAACCGGCAGGCCGCTGCTGTCCACCTTGTTGCCCGGCGCGGCGACGAACCCGAAGCCGTGCGTGTAGACGAGGTGGCTGTTGATCCAGTTGCGCTGGCCCTCCGGCGGGAGGCCGATCTCCCGGACCGCCACGACGGTGTCGCGCAGCTTGCCGTCGACCGAGTATCTGTCGATGTCGAGCTGCTCGGGGAACTGGTAGTAGCCGCGGATCTGCTGCTTCTGCTGGAAGGTCGGCGACAGCAGGCTGGGGTCGAGCAGGCGCATGCCGGGGATGGCCGACGCCTCGGTCTGCAGCACGGAGGCGTCGGTGTCGGTCTTCGCGCTGTATTCCGTCACCTTCGCCGTATCGACGCCGTACGCCTTCCGGGTCGCGTCGATGTTGCGCTGGATGTACGCCTGCTCCTTGCTCTGCTGGTTCGGCCGCACCTGGAACTGCTCGACGAGCGAGGGATAGACGGTGCCGATCAGCACGGCCGACAGGACGAGGAGTCCGAACGCCGCCCCCGGCCACATCCCGCCGGGCCTGATGACGCCGGCGAAGAAGATCAGCGCGCAGATGATGGAGATGGCGGCGAGGATCCCCTTGGCCGGGAGCACGGCGTGCACGTCGGTGTAGGAGGCGCCGAAGACCTTGCCCCGGTCGGAGAAGACCAGGCTGTACCGGTCGAGGAAGTAGGCCGCGCCCTTGAGCAGGACGAACACGCCGAGCAGCACCGACAGGTGGACCCGGGCGGCCCGGGTGGCGTGCACCCCTCCGGGCGAGGAGATGCGGAAGCCGCCGTACAGGTAGTGCACGGCGGTGGCCGCGATGATCGACAGGATCACGGCGGTGAACAGGAAGTTCAGCAGCATCCGCAGGAACGGATACGTGAACATGAAGAACGAGAGGTCGAGCCCGAACTGGTCGTCCTTCTGGCCGAACGGCGTGGCGTTGGCGAACAGGAGCCAGGTCTTCCACTGCCCGGCCGTGGACGACCCGGTGAACAGGGCGAGGACGCCCATGCCGACCAGGAAGACCAGCCGCCGGTGCGGGTCGAGGGCCACCCGGTAGCGGTCGGCGCCCTGCGGCGCGCCGAACATCCCCGGGCCGAACATCGGGCGGGTACGGTGCGCGAGCACCATGTTGCCGCCCACGATGACCAGCATCAGGGCGGCGCCCACGACGAACAGCAGCACCTGGGTGAGCAGCATCGTGGAGAACACCGAGGAGAAGTGCACCGAGTCGTACCAGAGGTAGTCGGTGTAGATCCCCGCGAAGACGAGCAGTAATACGACGATCGCCACCAGGGCGATCAGTACGGGTATCAGCAGGCGCGGCCGTCGGGGCAAGCGCACCGCCCGTCCGGCTCCGGGGCTCCGGAAGCTCAACGCTCAACCCCTTGTCTCGGATTGTCGGAAACTCAGATGGGTGTCAGATTGTCGCGGCGCAAACGGTCCGTGCTTGGAAACCTACACTGCGGGGAGCGTGCGCGCGGTAACGGATCTGATCGTTATGGCGGCGCCACGTCGCCCTCGGACGAACGCGGAACGAACGCGGGCCGAGAGCGGAAGGGGCAGGTCAGCCACCCCGCGAGCCTGCCGTACGGTCAGGCGGCGGGGCAGGCGGGCACCTCGCCCGAGTGGTCACGCAGCGCGTCGATGGCCTTGACCGCGCTTTCGAGGGTGTCGGCCCGCACCAGGCGCAGCCCCTCGGGCACGGCCTTGACGGCGTCGGCGCAGTTGTCCGCGGGGGTGAGGAACACGGTGGCGCCCGCCCGGCGCGCGCCGACCATCTTCTGCTCGATCCCGCCGATGGGACCGACCGTGCCGTCGGCCCGGATCGTGCCGGTGCCGGCGATGGACATGCCGCCGGTGAGCGCCCCCGGGGTCAGCTTGTCGTAGATGCCCAGCGAGAACATCAGCCCGGCGCTGGGCCCGCCGATGTCGCCGACGCTGATGTCGACCTTGAACGGGAACCGGTAGCCGCTCGACTGCTGCATCGTGACGCCCACGATCGCCGCGCCGTCCTTGCCGGCGATGGTGGACACCGGGATCTGCGTCTCCGATTCCCCACGCTTGACGGTGAACGTCACCTGTTCGCCTGGCTTGTGCTTGCGGACGGCTCCCGCGACGGAGTCCAGCGCGGTCGCCGGGGTGCCGTCCACCGCGGTGATCTCGTCGCCGGGCTTGAGCTTGCCGTCGGCGGGCGCCCCCTTGTTCGTCGAGGCGACCTTGACCGTCCTGCCGAAGGGGATCTTCAGCGCATTTAGCGCGGCGGCGGTGGCCGACTCCTGCGAGGTGGCCATCTCCTGGGTGTTCTGCTGCTCCACCTTCTCCGGAGTGGAGGTCTTGGGGAACAGCGATTCCTCCGGCACCACCGCGACCGTGGAGTCGAGCCAGCCGCGCAGCGCGGTGACCAGGTCGAGGCGGTTGCCCGGCCCGCCCTGGTAGGCCACGGTGACCATGCTCAGTTTGCCCTGCGTCGGGTACGTCTCATGACCCGAGATCGAGATGACCGGCTTGCCCTTGACGTCGCCGATCGTGTTCTCCGTCGGCCCGGGGCTCAGCACGACGTACGGCACCGGGACCATGGCGCCGATCACCGCGAACGCGAGCGCGAGGAAACCCGCGACCAGCAGGGTCAGAGCGCGTCGGGACATGAACGAACTCTATGCGTTCCGGACGGCGCTATTCGCAGGCACCGACCCATTCGGCGCCGCCGTCGGCGAACACCTGGTGCTTCCAGATGGGCACCTCGTGCTTGAGATCGTCGATCAGCCTGCGGCACGCGTCGAAGGCCTCGGCGCGGTGCGGGCAGGCGGCGGCCACGACCACGGCGATCTCGCCGAGTCGCAGGTCGCCCACCCGGTGGACCGCCGCCAGCGCCGTCACCTGGTGATCGGCGGCCACCTTCTCCGCGACCCTGCGCAGGTGCTCCTCCGCGGACGGGTGCGCCGAGTACGACAGGAGCGTCACCGGCCTCCCTCCGTCCTGCTCGCGCACCGTCCCGACGAAGACCGCCGTGCCTCCGGCCGCGTGGTCCTCGACGGCGCCCAGCACCTCGTCGACGGACAGGGGGGTGTCGCGGATCCCCAGCAATCGGATGACGTCCACCATCCCGAGGGTAGTACGTGATCCTCGCGTGACCGGGGGTCGGGACCGGAGACCCGCCTCGATCCGCACCGGGGTCAGGTGCGGCGCTTGCGACGGGCGGCGCGGACGATCGCGGCCGTGCCGATGACCGCCACGGTCGCGCCGGCGGCGGTGATCGTGGCCTCCTTGCCCGACAGGCGGCGGCCGACGACCGCGTGCCTGCCCTGCACCAGTTCGAGCAGTTCGCGCAGGGCCGCCTCGTTGGACCAGACCGGCTTCCAGCCGGCCTCCCGCAGCGCCACACCGTCGACCACCCAGGGATAGACGACGTAGTGCAGGTCGGTGGCCGCGGTCGGGGTGATGCCGAGCCGGTGCAGCCGCTGCGCGGTGCCGAACGTCACCCCCGCCGGAAGCTCGAACCGTTTCAGGCCCGAGATCTCCTCCACCTGGTCCATCTCCAGCCAGCCCTCGGAGCCGACCGCCACCACCCCGGAGACCCGGCCGAGCGCGGCGGCCTCCAGCGCCGATACCAGGTCGTCGACGTGGCAGAACTGCCAGCGGGGCAGGCAGCCTTTCACCACAAGCAGCCGGGGCGCCTCGAAGTGGCGGGTGATGACGGTGTCGACGCCCGGCCCGACCAGGGCGGCGGGCCGCAGCACGGTCACCTCCAGGCCGGGATGCGACCGCAGCGACCGGCGTACGAGTGCCTCGATCTCCAGGTGGTCGCCCACCAGGCCGGTGTCGGGCTCCGCCGCGACCGGGGCGTCCTCCGGCAGCGGGACCGGGTTGTCGGCGGCGGCGCCGTACACCATCGCGCTCGTGACCAGCACGACCCGGCGCACCCGCGCCGCCGCGCAGGCCGTCAGCACGGTCTGGGCGGCCCGGATGTTGTAGCGCCGGCGCTCGGCGGCGTCGGTGTCGAGCGACTCGTCCGCGCCGAGATGCACCAGGACGTCCACGTCGGAGATCCGGTTCGCCAAGAGCGGATCACGAATGTCGAGGACTCGCCAGGTGACGTCCTGGACGTCTCCGCGCTGCTCGTCGATCGCCACGACGCGGCGGAAATCCGCAGACGAGGCCACTTTCGCGAGGAACGCCCGGCCGAGACCGGAGGCGGCGCCCGTGACCGCGACGACGGGGGGACGCAGGCGTTTCGAGGTAGGCACGAGGTCCTCACTTTGCACTGATCCGCCCCACGGCGGCTAACGTGGCGGTTGTGGACTCCTCCATCCTGCACGAGGTGGCGCGGTGACTGACCTGCCAGGTCGCGAAAACGACCCCAACGACAATCCGTTCGCCATGTTCGGCAGTCCGGAGCAGATGGCCGCGGCCATGCGGCAGTTCGCCGACATGCTGTCGGCCTCGCCGGAGGCCGGGCCCGTCAACTGGGACATGGCGAAGAACATCGCACGGCACGCCGTGGTCGCCGAGGGTGATCCGAGCGTCATGGAGGGCGAGCGGCGGCAGATCGCCGAGGCCCTCAACCTGGCCGACCTGTGGCTGAACGAGGTGACCCCGCTGCCCGGCGGCGTGACGGCGCCCCAGGCCTGGAGCCGGTCGGAGTGGATCGAGAAGACGATCCCGGTGTGGAAGCAGCTGTGCGATCCGGTCGCCGCCCAGATGGTGGAGACGATGGGCGGCACGCTCGGCGCCGCCGGTCTGCCGCCGGAGGCGCAGGCCGTGGCCGGACCGCTGATGGGCATGCTGAAGCAGATGGGCAGCATGATGGTCGGCCAGCAGATCGGCCAGGCCCTCGGCTCGCTCGCCCGGGAGGTCGTCGGCTCCTCCGACATCGGCCTGCCCCTGTCCGACACCGCCGCCCTGCTGCCCGGCGGCGTGGCCGCCTTCAGCAAGGGTCTGGAGACGCCCTCGGACGAGATCCGGCTCTACCTGGCGCTGCGCGAGGCGGCGCACCACCGCCTGTTCCAGCACGTGCCGTGGCTGCGGGCGCACCTGCTCGGCGCGGTCGAGGAGTACGCCCGGGGCATCACGGTCGACGTGTCCGCGCTGGAGGAGAAGCTCCAGGGGCTGGACATCAGCAACCCGGAGCGGATCCAGGAGGTCCTGGGCGGCGGCGAGCTGCTCAAGCCCGAGGAGACCGAGCGGCAGAAGGCCGCCCTCGCCCGCCTGGAGACCGCGCTGGCGCTGGTCGAGGGGTGGGTGGCCACGGTGGTGGACGCCGCCGCCGAGGGCAAGCTCCCGTCCGCCGCGGCGCTGGCCGAGACCGTACGGCGCCGCCGCGCCACGGGCGGGCCGGCCGAGCGGACCTTCGCGACGCTGGTGGGCCTGGAACTGCGGCCGAGGCGGCTGCGTGAGGCGGCCGCCCTGTGGAGGGCGCTCGGCGACGAGCGCGGCGTCGACGGCCGGGACGCCGTCTGGGGGCACCCCGACCTGATGCCCACGGCCGACGACCTCGACAACCCCGAGCCGTTCGTGAAGGGCGGCACCGCGTTCGACCTGTCCGCGCTGGAAGAGCCGGGCGAATCCGGCGAAGCGGGGGAACCCGGCCCTGGCCCGGAGAGCGACCGATAGAGGCCCGCGGCGGCCGGTAGGCTGCGCCGGGTGAGCCTGAATCGTGACGCGCAGGCCGTGCTGACCGGGTGGACGGCCCCCACTCCGGAAGAGGAACGGCTCCGTGTGGACTTCCTCGCGCACCTGGACGCCCACGAGGACGCGATGTGGCGCCAGTGCGTGCCGGGGCACCTGACGGCGACCACCGCCGTCCTCTCCCACGACGGCGCGCGGGTGCTGCTGACCCTGCACGCCAAGGCCGGGATGTGGCTGCCGATGGGCGGGCACTGCGAGGTGTCCGACACGACGCTCGGCGAGGCCGCCCTGCGCGAGGCCACCGAGGAGTCGGGCATCCCCGGGCTGACCCTGCTGGACGGCCCGCTCGCCCTCGACCGGCACAAGGTGTGGTGCCACCCGCCGCACAGCTGGCACCTGGACGTCGAGTACGGCGCGGTCGCGCCGCCGGGGGCCGAGGCGGTGATCAGCGACGAGTCGCTCGACCTGCGCTGGTTCCCGGTGGACGAGATCCCGGAGCTGAGCGACGAGGCCACCCGGCGGCTGGTCCGCCGCTCCCTGGCCCTGCTGCGCGCCTGACAGGCGTTCCGCACCGTACGCGCACGTCAGCGTTACGCCCGCTTTCGACGGCGTTCATTAGGGTCGGGTTCATGACCAAGGTGGACGTGGGCGGTGAGATCGTCGTTCCGCCCCGCCGGAGGCTGCGGGTCTCCCCTCCGCTGGCGTGGATCACGGTGACGCCGTTCGCCCTGTGGGCGGTGGCCCGGCTGGCCGGGCTCGACGCCGCCGGTGCGGGGGTCGCGCTCATGACCGGCACGCCGTACGTCGCCGCCGCGTCGGTGGTGGCGGTCCTGGCCGCGCTGAGCAGCCGCCGCCGGCCCGTGATCGCGACCGCGGTCGCGACGACGGCCGCGCTGGCGGCCGTCGTCCTGCCCCGGGCGATCGGATCAGCGCCCGCCACCACCGCCACCGGGCCGACGCTGCGAATTCTCACCGCCAACCTCTTCTACGGGGTCGGCGACGCCGAGGCCGTGGTCGGCCTCGTCCGCGGGCTGCGTCCGGACGTGCTCACCACGCAGGAGCTCACGCCGCAAGCCGTCGAGGCGCTCGACGCGGCCGGCCTCGGCGGGCTGCTGCCGTACCGGCATCTGGAGGACGCCCCCGGGGCGTCCGGCAGCGGAATCTACTCGCGTCACCCGCTGACCAGGCTGCCGGGCTTCGCGCCCGCGGGCGGCCATCGCATGCCGCGGGCCCGGATCGCCCTGCCCTCCGGGCCGCCCGTCGAGATCGTCGACGTGCACACCCTCTCGCCGGTCGAGCACGACGTGGCCCTGTGGGCGGCCGACCTCGCGGCGCTGCCGTCCGCCTCCCCCGGCGTCGTACGCGTGCTGGCCGGCGACTTCAACGCCAGCCTCGACCACGCGGCGCTGCGCGCGGTCCTCGCGCGCGGGTACGCGGACGCGGCCGGCGCGACCGGGCACGGCCTGGCGGCCACCTGGCCCGCGAACAGGCGGTTCCCGGCGCTGATCACGATCGACCACGTGCTGTACGACCGGAGGGCGGCGGCGGTGGACACCGGCGTCCACACCGTCCCGGAGAGCGACCACCGCGCGTTCTTCGCCGAGATCCGCCTCCCCGGACACCTGTGACGGCACCGGCCGTCGTGAAGGTCACATGAGCAGGGCGCGGGTGTTGTCCCAGCCTTCGAGGCCGGGGTCGAGGCGGGCCACGTCCTCCGGCTTCCGCAGGCGGTGCCAGCCGGGACCGGTGGCGACCATGCGCGGCCCCGGCGCCCTGCGGCGCATCGCCGCGACGACGTCCGGCTCGTCGAGGTCGGGCGCGGCCCAGCCGGGAACCGGCAGGCGGGCCGCGACGGCCACGGCTCCGCCGCCCTCGGCCGGGCAGACGGCGAGATCCGCCCGGCCCAGCTCGCGGAACAGCTTGCCGATCAGCAGCGGCGGCAGGTCGGGGGCGTCACCGCTGACGACGACCGCCTCGTCCGCCGTCTCCACCCCCGCTTCGTTCAGCGCGGCCAGCGCCGCGAAGGCGCCGGTGGGCGAGCCGATCGGCAGGACCGGCGTGCCCGGCCAGGCGATCTCGGCGAGCCCCGGCACCCCGGCCGACAGGATCACCGGCCGCACGAGTTCGAGCCCGGCGATCATCTCGTAGGTGTCCTCGGCCATCGCCGTCAGGAACTCGGCCGGGTCGACGCCGGGCGGAGCCGCGCCGGCCATGCCGGGAGTGACCAGCACCGCGACTACGCGGGTCAACATTCCTCCGTCGAACCGTTGGCCGCCATCGAGAAACCCTCGAGGAACCCCCTGGCACGTTCCGCGCGAGGGTAGCGCTCGACCAGCGCCCAGAAGCGCGGTCCGTGGCTCGGCACGAGCAGATGGACGAGCTCGTGCATGATGACGTAGTCGACGACCCAGGCCGGCATGCCCCGCAGCCGCATCGAGAGCCTGATCGTGCCGTGGTCGGGCGTGCACGAACCCCACCGGTGGAGCTGGTTCTCCACCCATCGCACACTCGCCGGGACGGCCTTGCCGTCCAGGTAGCGCGCGGACAGCTCGCTCGCCCGTTCCAGGAGGTCGTCGTCGCTCGGACGTCTTCGCTGCTCCTTGGCCGCAAGCCGGTCGAGCATGCGGCGTACCCACTGCTCCTCGTCGGTCGTGCTCAGACCGGCCGGAAGCAGCACGATGGTCTTGTCGCCATCGCGGTACGCGGAAACGGTTCGCCGCCGTCGTGCGCTCCGACGAACCTCGACTGTCTCGGGGGGCACATATGAAAGGTAGCCGACAGACGCCGATTTCCACAGGGGGTGGTACACGTTCTCCCTGGTCAATCGGGCGAACGTTACCTTGCGGGCGTGGAAGTTACGGGGTTGCGGATGTTCACCAACCTCGATCACCCCGGTAATTATCCACAGCACCGGCGGTTCCGGCTCCGGGCCGCGCCCGGTTGTGCCAAGGTCTGCCGACTATGGGACAGACCATTCGACCACGCCTCAAGCCCGTCCTGCGCAGAGTGGAGCGGGACGGCGGCACGCTGCAGTTCGGCGTCCACCCGCTGCGGGCCGTCGTCCTGACCGGTGTCGAACCACCGGTCCGCCGCCTGATCGACGGGCTCGACGGCACCCGCACGCTCGGGCAGGCGGTGGCCGGCAGCGGGCTGGACGAGGCGTCCGCCCACGAGGTGGTCGCCCGGCTCACCGCGCACGGTCTCATCGAGGACGCCGCGACCCGGCCCGGCCCGCTCGCCGATTTGCCGCCGGCCGAGCGGGACCGGCTCCGCCCCGACCTGGACAGGCTGTCGCTGACCTGCTCCGACGGCGGCGTGAGCGGCCTGGCCGCGAGGCGGGCGCCCCGGGTCCGCGTGTACGGCGCCGGCCGGGTGGGCGCGCAGGTGGTCACGCTGCTCGCCGCCGCCGGGGTCGGGCACATCTGCGTGGTCGATCCCGCCGCGGCCGGGCCGGGCGACGTGGTCCCGGGCGGTCTCGGCCGGTCCGACACCGGCATGTCCCGGGAGGACGCCGCGGTGCTGGCGGCCCGGCGGATCGCCCCCGGCGTCAACGCCTGGCCCGGCCGGGCCGCCTCCCGCCTCTCGGACGGCGGCGCGCGCCCCCACCTCGTGGTCCTCGCTCCGACCACTCCGCTCAGCGCCACGCTGGTCGGCGAGATCGTCGCCTCGGGCGTGCCGCACCTGCTCGCCTGCGCCTTCGAGGGGTACGGCTCGACGGGTCCGTTCGTCGTCCCCGGGCTCACGCCCTGCCTGCGGTGCCTCGACCTCGCCCGCCGCGACCGGGACCCGTCCTGGCCGGTGGTCGGCGCCCGGCTCGGGGGTTATCCCGCCGGTGAGATCGCCTGCGACGTCGCCCTGGCCTGCCTGGTCGCGGCGCAGGCGGCCGGTCAGGCGCTGGCCTACCTCGACGAGGGCAGCGTGCCGGGCGGCCTGACGGAGGTGTCGCCCGGCTGGCGCTGGCGGCACCGCCGTCTCGACGCCCACCCCGGATGCGGCTGCCTCGGCGACGACGTCGCCGGCCTCCACAAGGAAGATCGGGCATGACTGTGACGAATGACACACCTGACGGATTCCTCGCCCGCCGTTGGCGTCCCCGGGCCCTGGAGGGGGATACGAACAGGGAATTGTGGTCGAAAGGCCCCGCCATCGCTAAGAATGGTTGAGTGAGTGACGTTCCCCACGGTGCCGTGACCCGCTCGGCAAAGCTCGCGACGCTCCCCCTCGGGTTCGCCGGCCGTACCGCGCTCGGACTGGGCAGGCGGATCGGCGGCGCCTCCGCGGAGATCGTCGCCCAGGAGATCCAGCGCCGCACGGCCGACCAGGTCTTCAAGGTCCTCGGCGAGCTCAAGGGCGGCGCGATGAAGCTCGGCCAGGCTTTGTCGATCTTCGAGGCGGCGTTGCCACCCGAGGTCGCCGGGCCGTACCGGGCGACGCTGACGCGGCTGCAGGACGCCGCGCCGCCGCTGCCCGCCTCCGTCGTGCACCGGGTCCTGACCGAACAGCTCGGCGACGACTGGCGGGAGAACTTCCTCGAGTTCGACGACAGGCCGAGCGCCGCGGCGTCCATCGGGCAGGTGCACCGCGCGGTGTGGCACGACGGCCGCGAGGTCGCCGTGAAGATCCAGTATCCCGGCGCGGGCAAGGCCCTGATCTCGGACTTCAACCAGCTCTCGCGGCTGGGCAAGCTGTTCGGCGCACTGCTGCCGGGCCTGGACCTCAAACCGGTGCTGGCCGAGCTCAAGGAGCGGGTGGCCGAGGAGCTCGACTACTTCAAGGAGGCCGAGGCCCAGCAGGCCTTCGCCGAGGAGTTCCGCGACGACCCCGACTTCCGCGTCCCGGCGGTCATCGCCGCCAACGAGCAGGTGCTGGTCACCGAGTGGATGACCGGGACCCCACTGTCGAAGATCATCACCGACGGCACGCAGGAGGAGCGCAACCACGCGGGCCTGCTGTTCGTCCGCTTCCTGTTCTGCTCTCCGGCCCGGGTGGGGATGCTGCACGCCGACCCGCACCCCGGGAACTTCCGGCTGATGGAGGACGGGCGGCTCGGCGTGCTCGACTTCGGCGCCGTCAACCGGATGCCCGGCGGCCATCCCGTCGCCTTCGGCCGGCTCACCCGCATCTTCAACCAGGGCGACATGGACACCGTCGTGCGCGGACTGCGCGCGGAGGGCTTCATCCGCCCGCACATCGAGGTGGACGTCGACGCCCTGCGGGCCTTCCTCGCGCCGTACGTCGAGCCCACCCGCGTGGAGGAGTTCAGCTTCAGCAGGGAGTGGCTGCGCGAGCAGGCGGCGAACGTCGCCGACCTTCGGCCGAACAACGTGGTCCGCCAGCTCAACCTCCCCGCGTCGTACGTGCTGATCCACCGCGTGCACGCGGCGGGCGTGGGCGTGCTCTGCCAGCTCGGCGCGACCGCCAGGTTCCGGGACGAGGTCGTCCGCTGGGTCCCCGGCTTCGCCGACGACCCCGGCGCCCCCGAGACCGCCCCCCTCGCCCTCGGCTAGCGGAGGGTCCTGGCCGAGTCGGTCACTGCGCCGGAAACCCCCGGCCCTCCCTTGGCCAAGTCGGTCACTGCGCCGGAAACCCCCGGCCCTCCCTTGGCCAAGTCGGTCACTGCGCCGGAAGGAACCTCCGGTCCTCGCGAAGCCCGCTTCGCTGGGCCTTCGCCTGCGGTCCTCGCTCCCTTCCGCTCCGCTCCCTCCAGCCCCGCGAAACGTCGGCGGACAGCGACCTAGCCTGCGTGGGCGTGGCCGCCGCGACCCTCGACGGCCCGCAGGGTCTGGTTGATGACGCAGCGGTTGATACCCCGCCTGCAGTTGCCGTTGACGGTGTTGGTGAACACGCTGACGCTCGACACCTGCTGGATGCCGGCGAACGTGACGGCGCTGTTGGCCGCCGGAGCGTTCACGTTGCGCCGTCCGGTCGCGACCTGCCGTGCGGGGCTGCCGATGCTGGGCGAGTTCGAGGTGCCGGTGCCGCCGGTGCTCTGCGTCGCCCCGCGTCCGTGCCCACCGCCGTGATCATTGCCGTGATCATTGCCGTGAGCGCGGGCATGAGCGTGGCGAGCTGACCGCAGGCTCGGAGGGACCGGCGCGGCGCCGGCCGCCGGCACGGAGAGAAGCGGCAGGCTGATGACGATCAGGCCGGCGGCCACCAGACCCGCGGCGATCGAGCCAGTAATCGAGCCGGTGCCAGGGCCGACAATCAGGTCGGTGCTCTGGCCGGTGATCGAGTCGGCGACCGGACCGGTGCTGGGGCCGGTGATCTTGGTGGGGGGCGGCTGCCATGGTGTGGTGGTGGGGCCGGGGAAACGTCTCGCCCTGTCGCTCATCCGCATCCCGTCCGCCGCTCGCCCCGCCATTTCGTCCGCCATCACCTGCCACCCGCCGTCGCTTCCGCCCGGCGTCGTGAACGGCCGTCCGGCTCATACCCAGCGGCCCGGAGCACCTCCCGCGGCAGGCGCTCTGCTGCGCGGCCGATGACTCAATCTTTGCGACAGGCCGGGTTAGATGCCCGATATGGGCGAAGGCCCGGGCCGTTCACCCTGGCCCGGGCCTTCTCTGTTCACTCTGATCTGGTCAGTCTGGTCTGGTCACTCTTATCCGGGCGTCAGACGCGCGCCAGCGCGGACCTCAGTCTGCGGGACGCGCGCTCGACCTCCCGGCGCGCCTTCTCGACGCTCCTGACCCGGCCGGCGAGCCGCTCCTGCTCCGCCTCGCGGTGCAGGGTGCGTATTCGCTCGTCTACCAGTTCTTGATGCAGATACATGGTCGTCATGGGGGCGATGTTCATTTCGGTCGGTTTCCTTCCGGAGTGGATGCCGTGCGGTTCAGGCGGCGACAGGGGTCTTGCGCGGGCGCCCACGGGGACGCTTGCGGGGTACGACGACCCCCCGCAGGATGAGCTCCCCGCCCCAGACGCCCCACGGCTCCTCGCGCTCCAGCGCGCGGGCCAGGCAGGCCTTCTGGATCGGGCAGCCGCCGCAGAGCGCCTTGGCGAACTCCACGTCCTCGGGGGACTCGGCGAACCACAGGTCGGGCTCGGTACGGCAGGGGATTTCGGCTTCGATCAGGTCCATGACCGGGGCCGCCATCTGCGTCACCTCTTCGAGTGTTTCTGGTCTGGTGTCCTCGTTACGGGGTGTGGATTCGTGGCCGACAAACAAGAAGGCCGCGGATCCTGGTGCGGATCCGCGGCCCGGAGAGGGAGACCGGTCAGGGTATGACTGGTTCTCTCCAGGCGTGGTGCGGACCCTGGGCGGCGCCGCCGCGAGCGGCGGCGCGGATCTGCTCATCACCCATCGGCCGGTTCACATACACCGGAAGGTGGGTGGGCGTGCTGTGGCCGGTGCGGCCGGCGAACGCGCCGAAGGCGGCCGAGCCCGCGACTCCGCTCACCGGAGCCAGGGCGGCGACGGCCTCGTCACGCCGCAGTTTCACCGGCGTTCCAGCCGGCGTGGCAGTCGACGCGACAACGGCGGCCGGGCGCGCGGAGACGAGCCACAGCACGCGGGACGTCGTCATGTTCCTCACTGGACTCACCTCCGATTCCTGTGCGCTCTACTGTTCGCTGTGCGTTCTCGCCGGGCAGAAGCGTCCGGCTGACTTGTCCAAGACCCTAAACCGCCGCAGCAGACCGGGCAACCTATTTTCTACCTGCGATTTTCACGACTTCGTGACACGAGGATGTGGCTCCGGAGACACCCGGATCAGACACTCCTGGACCACGGAGACGACGAGTTCCCCCGAGGGGGTGAACATCTGCCCGCGGGCGAGCCCCCGCGCCGCGCCGGACCAGGGCGACTCCTGGGCGTACAGCAGCCAGTCGTCGGCCCGGAAGGGCCGGTGGAACCACATGGCGTGGTCCAGCGACGCGCCCGACACGGCGGAGGACCCCCAGGCGAGCCCGTGCGCCAGCAGCACGGTGTCCACCAGCGTGAAGTCGCTGGCGTACGCCGCGAGCACGATGTGCAGCAACGGGTCGTCGGGCAGGTCGGCGTCGTACCGGAACCACACGCGGTTCTCCGGGGTGACCAGGCTCGGGTCCTTGGCCGCCTCCCAGGGCAGCGCGTTGACATACCGGGCGTCGACCGGGCGCGGCTTCGACAGCAGGTCGCGCCACCCCGGCTCGTCGCCGAAGACGTCGCGCATCCGCTCCTGGAAGGTCGGCAGGGTCTCGGGGGCCGGCGCCTCCGGCATCTGAGCCGCCTGGTGGCTCACGCCCTGCTCCTCGACGTGGAACGACGCCGACATCGAGAAGATCGCCTTGCCGTGCTGGATGGCCGTGATGCGCCGGGTGGTGAACGACCGGCCGTCCCGCACCCGCTCCACGTTGTAGACGATCGGCACGGCGGGGTCGCCCGGCCGGATGAAGTAGGCGTGCAGCGAGTGCACCATGCGGTCGCCCGGCACCGTGCGCCCGGCCGCCACCAGCGCCTGCGCCGCCACCTGGCCGCCGAAGACCCGCTGGAACCGCTCCTCCGGGCTGCGCCCCCGGAAGATGTCGAGCTCGATCTGCTCCAGGTCGAGCAGGTCGAGCAGCTCCTTCAGGGCCGAGTTCACGGGAGGCCTCCAGCGCGGGCGGGGGAATTACTCGTCGGTAACACTATCGTCGCCGCGGCAGAGCCCCAGGACCGCGTCACCGTACCGGTCAAGTTTGACGCGCCCGATTCCCGCGATCGCGAGCAGGTCCTCCTCGGCGGTGGGCACCCGCTCCGCGATGGCCTGCAGGGTGACGTCCGTGAAGACGACGTACGCCGGGACCTTGGCCTCCTTCGCCGCCGCCGTGCGCCACGCCTTGAGCCGTTCGAGCAGCGCCTCGTCGTAGTCGGCCGGGCAGGTCGCGCACCGGCCCAGCTTCTGCTCGGCCGCGACGGACAGCGTCTTGCCGCAGATCCGGCAGTGCAGCGGCGCCGCCGCGGCGCGCCTGCCCCTCCCCCCGCCGGCGGGCCGCTCGGCCCGGCTCACGCTCGCCGTACGCGGGGAGAGGCCGTCGAGGAACCGGGACGGCTTGCGGGCACGCCGCCCCCCGGGTGACCGCGCGAGCGCCCACGACAGGTGCAGGTGCTCGCGGGCCCGGGTGACGCCGACGTAGAGCAGCCGCCGCTCCTCCTCGACCTGGTCCGGCGTCTCCGCGTAGACGATCGGGACCATGCCGTCGGTGAGCCCGACGAGGAAGACCGCGTCCCACTCCAGGCCCTTGGCCGCGTGCAGCGAGGCGAGCGTCACGCCCTCGACCGGCGGCGCGTGCTGCTCCGCCGCCCGGCGCTCCAGTTCGCCGACGAAGCGGGGCAGGTCGGCGCCCTCGGCCGCCATGTCCTCGGCGAGGTCGGCGAGGGCCTTGAGCGACTCCCACTTCTCCCTCGCCTTGCCCCCTCCGGGCGCTTCTGCGGTCAGCCCGATGCCCGAGAGGATCGCGTGTACGGCGGGCGCCAGCGGCTCGTCGCCCGCCGACCGCGCGGCGCCGCGCAGCAGCACCACGGCCTGGCGCACCTCGGGGCGCTCGAAGAACCGATCCGCCCCGCGCAGCAGGTAGGGCACGCCGGAGTCGCTGAACGCCTGCTCGTACGCCTCCGACTGGGCGTTGATCCGGAACAGCACCGCGATCTCGCGGGTCGGCACGCCGTCGGCCATCAGCTTCTTGACGGTGAGCGCGACGCCGAGGGCCTCGGCCTGCTCGTCGTCGTACTCGGTGAAGACCGGTTCGGGACCGTCCGGCCGCTGGGCGACCAGTTCCAGCCGGTGCGGCGAGCGGGCCATGACCCGGTTGGCCAGCGTGACCACCTGCGGCGTCGACCGGTAGTCGCGCACCAGCCGGATCACGGCCGCCGAGGGATGCTCGACGGCGAAGTTCGTCAGATAGTGGGGCGTCGCGCCGGTGAACGAGTAGATCGTCTGGTTGGGGTCGCCCACCACGCACAGGTCGTCGCGCCCGCCGAGCCACGTGTCGAGCAGCAGCTTCTGCAGCGGGTTGACGTCCTGGAACTCGTCGACCACGAAGTAGCGGTACTGCTGGCGGATCTGCGCCGCGACCTCCCGGTGCTCGGTCATCACGGCCGCGGTGAGCTCCAGGATCGTCTCGAAGTCGATCAGGTTCCGCTGGCGGCGCAGACTCTCGTACCCCTCGTACAGCCGCGCGACCTCCTCGGGGGCGATCGGCGGGGTGCGCCGCGCCTTGACGGCGGCGGCCGGGTAGTCCTCCGGGCCGACCTGGGTGACCTTCGCCCACTCGATCTCGCTGGCGACGTCGCGCAGCTCACCGCGCTCGGGGTTCCTGCGCAGCCGCCGGGCCGCCTCGATCAGCAGTGGCAGCTTCGACTCGACCACCTGCGGCGGGTCGCCGCCGATCACCCGGGGCCAGAAGTAGCTGAGCTGGCGCAGCGCCGCCGCGTGGAACGTGCGGGCCTGCACCCCCGGTGCGCCGAGGCGGCGCAGCCGCTGCTTCAGCTCGGCCGCCGCACGGGTCGTGAAGGTGACGGCGAGGACCCCCTGCGGCTCGACGACCCCCGTCTGCACGGCGTACGCGATGCGGTGGGTGATGGCACGGGTCTTGCCGGTGCCCGCGCCCGCGAGCACGCAGACCGGTCCGCGCACCGCCTGGGCGACCTCGCGCTGCTCGGGATCCAGACCGTCGAGGACGTCCAAGGAGCGGCTCCCAACATGCGTGGCGGACGTTGTTACTGGCATCATCCTTGCAGCAGCAGACCGAGCGTGTCCCATGGACCGGTCGGGGCACGACGCGACAGCGACGCGACATCGGGGAGGATGACGCCGTGGGAACCGCGGTCCGAACTGCCATGGGCATGGGCGCCGCCGCCCTCGCCGCGCTGATGCTCACCTCACCCGGCGCGCGGGCCGCCACCTCGGCCGCCGCTGTGACCCCCGCTGTGGCCCCCGTCGGCAACCCCGCGCCGCAGCCGTCGGCCACTCCGGTTCCGTCCGCCTCCCCCGTGTCATCGGCGTCGGCCACGCCGTCCGGGTCGGCCACGCCGCCCACGCCGTCCGCCACCGCCTCGCCTTCGGCGTCTCCGACCCCGCCCGCCGGCGCGAGGATGCACACCTACTCATACGGCCCGCACCCCCGCCAGATCATGGACGTGTGGTGGCATCCCACCGGCCCGCGGCGTCCCGCTGTGTTCGTCGTCCACGGCGGCTGGTGGTCGGGGGGCGACAAGAAGTACATGACGTCGGTCACCCGCTACTACGTCCAGCAGGGTTACACCGTCGTCAACCTCGACTACCGGCTGTCGGGCGACGCGCCGTGGCCGGCCCAGCGCACCGACGTCCTGTCCGCCGTCGCCGCCGTGCGCAGGCACCCGGCCCTCTTCAACACCGACCCCGGGCGCTACGTGCTCCTCGGGTTCTCCGCCGGCGGTCACCTCGCCGCCGCCGTCGGCACCTACGGCGACGGCCGGCCCGGCCTGCGCGGTGTCGTCGGGATCTCCCCGCCCGTCTCGCCGCTCTCGGCGTACGAGGACGGCACCGCGTTCGGCACGTACGAGCAGCGCAAGCTGCGCCGGGCGGCGGTGCGTCTGGCGGGCGGCTGTTCCCCGGCCCGGTGCCCGCGTGTCTGGTCGAGCATGGAGGTGCCGTTCCACGCCACCCCCGGCGACGCGCCGATGCTCGCGGTCCACTCGGCCGACGAGTTCGTGCCGCCGTACCAGAGCGAGGTGCTCAAGGAGTCGCTGGAGAACGTCGGGGTCCCGATGACCGTCAAGACGATGGCCGGCACCTTCCACAGCGCGCCGCTCTACCGGGAGCCCGGGGTCGCCGAGACCGTGCGGGCGTGGATCGCCGCCCGGCTGGCGCAGCCCGCCCGCTGAACGCCCGGCCCGACCGCCTCCCCTGACCGATTGACCGGATCGGGCCGCCGAGAACAGCCGGGGAACAGCCGGCGCGTCCGGGATGTTGCCATGACTGCCCAAGCAACGCGTTGCCCATGAAGTTGCCCCATGAAGTGGCCCAGGAAAGGGACGAAGATGGCGCTCACGGTTTACACCACGAGCTGGTGCGGCCCCTGCAAGCGGCTGAAGAGCCAGCTCACGCGCGAGGGCATCGCCTACAGCGAGGTCGACATCGAGCGCCACCCGGACGCCGCCGAGTTCGTCATGAGCGTGAACAACGGCAACCAGGTCGTGCCGACCGTGGTCACCGACTGCCACACCATGACGAACCCCTCGGTCGCCGAGGTCAAGCGGCACCTCCAGGGCGCCTGCTGACCTCTACCGGCCGGAGTCGGGGATCGGCCCGCCGTACCAGGTCTCGATCATCCGCCGGGCGATCGAGACCTCGGGCGGCAGGAGCAGCTCACCCGACCGCACCTGGGCGTCAAGCTCCGCCCGGGACAGCCAGCGGGCCTCGGCGATCTCGTCCAGGTCGGGGCGCAGGTCGGTCGTGACGGCGCGGGCGAAGAAGCCGAGCATCAGGCTACGCGGGAACGGCCAGGGCTGGCTGCCCAGATAGCGCGGGGTGGCGACGGCGACGCCGACCTCCTCCAGGACCTCGCGCACCACCGCGTGCTCCAGCGACTCGCCCGGCTCGACGAACCCGGCGAGCACCGACATCCGGTTCGCCGGCCACGCCGGGCCACGCGCCAGCAGGACGCGGCCCTCGTCGTCGTGGACCAGCATGATCACGGCCGGGTCGACGCGGGGGAAGTGCTGGCTGCCGTCGCGCGGGCACACCCGCATGTGCCCCGAGGCCGTCACGTCCGTGGGGCCGCCGCACCTGGGGCAGAACTCATGGGTGGCGTGCCAGGCCTCCAGGGCCACCGCGTAGACGAGCAGCCCCGCGTCGCGGTCGTCGAGCAGCACCGCGGCCTCCCGCAGGCCGGCCACGTCGCCGGCGCTCCGGGCGGGCTCGGGCAGCGGCGCGTTGACCGCGAAGTAGGGCACGCCGTCCTCGTCCACGCCGAGGAGATAGCGCGTGCCCTCCGGCGCCTCCGCCGGAGAGGTGAGCACCAGCGCCGCGCCGTCGGTGAAGCGGCTGATCAGCGTGCGGCCGTCGTGGACGAGGAGGACCCTCGTCTTCTCCGCCTCCCAGGCCCTTCGCAGCCACTCCTCGTCGCCGCGCAGGGCCGCCGATCGGTCGATGGCGCTCCGCGCGAGGAGCAGGGGGCCGAGCAGTCCGTCCGCGATTTCCACGCCGTCATCCTTCCACTGGCGCCGCCGCGGCAATCTCCCCGTCAAGCCCGTTCCTCGCGTCACCGCGCTAGGATGCACTCACTTAGGTTAGCCTTACCTATCGGAGGGCCGGTGCGGCTGTACCTCACCACGCTCAACCCGACCGACTCGGTGACCGGCGGATTCCTTCCCGCCGCGGCCGCGCTGGGCTGGGACGTGACGATACTCACCGACCAACCTGATCGGTATGCCGGGTGCCCGGGATGCGAGGTCCTCGCCGCCGACGTCCGCGACGCCAGGGCCGTGATCGACGCCGTGGCCGCCCATCACGCGCCCGGCGCGATCTTCTCGAACTCCGACCACCTCCAGGCCCCCACCGCGCTCGCCGCCGAGTATTTCGGCCTGCCGGGCAAGGACTGGCGGGCCTGCGTCACCGCCAAGAACAAGGCGCTGACCCGCCGCGCCCTCGCCGCCGTGGAACCGGTCAGGTCCGTACGGATCCCTCCCGGCGGCGACCTCCCGCGCGACCTGCCGTACCCGGTGGTGGTCAAACCCGCGCTCGGCGTGGCGAGCGAGGACGTCGTGCTCGTGGACGGCCCGGACGCGCTGCGCGCGGCGGTGGCGGAGATCCGGGAGCGCCGCCCGGCCGAGGTCCTGGTGGCCGAGGAGTTCCTGGACGGGCCGGTGCGCACACTGGAAACCCTTGGCGACGGTGCCAGTGTCGGCGGCCGTTACAGCGGTGGCCGGGACGGCGGTGGCGGCGGTGGGCGTCACAGCGGCGGCGCGCGGCGGGTCCTCGGCGGGTTCGCCACGACGCTCGGCCCGCCACCGCGATTCATCGAGGAACGCCTGGACTGGCGACCCCCGGACCCCGGGCACCTCCCCCACCTGTCCGCCGCGCTGGACGCCGCAGGCGTCGGTTTCGGCGTGTGTCACACCGAATACGCCGTCACCCGGGACGGCCCGCGGATCATCGAGATCAACTATCGGCTCATCGGCGACACCTGCGACTTCCTGCTGGCCGACCTCCTCGGCCTACCCCTGCACGAATGGATCCTGCGAATTCACGCAGGCGAACCCCTCTCCACGTTCGACTTCGACGCGTTCGGCGCCGCTGCGTTCGACCACGCTGCGTCCGGCGTCGGCGGCCCACGTCCGGCGTACGGGTCTGTCGTGAGCCTCGTGGCCGAGCGCTCCGGCACGGTCACCTCCGCACCGCCGGACCTCCCCGCGCCAGGTCTTTCCGGGCCGGGCCTTCCCGCGCAGGGCTTCTCCGCGCCGGGTCTTTCCGGGCCGGGCATCCCTGCGGCGGGCGACGGGGACGGCGTACGGCTGTGGCACCGGGCGCTGCGCCAGGTCGGCGACCACGTGGAGGTGACCGGCACCAATCGCGACTATCTCGGCCTGCTCCGCGCCGTCGGACCGGACCGGGAGCGCGTCGACGCCGCGGTGGACGCGTTCCGGAAGGAGCACCCTTGGGTGCTGGCATGACGGCGGAGCACTACCTCGCCGCGCGGGTGCTCGACGCGCTGCTGCGGGAGGACTACGGCGGTGTCTCCTCCCGGGTGACCCGTGACAGGGACGGCGTCGCGATCGTCCTCGCCTCGGGACGGCGGGCCGGCCTCACGCCGGGCAGCCCGTTCCAGGACTTCTCGACGGCCCCTGATGAGCGCCTGCGCCTGGCCGAGGTGCTGGACACGCTGCGGGAGGTCGCCGACCCGGCCGACGCCGAGGGGGTCGCCGCCTTCGCCCGGGAGTGCCGCGAGACGCTCACGGCCCTGAAGGCCCGGCACCGGCTGGGCGGCGAGGTGGCCCGGCGGCTGCGCGGGCGGGACGGACTGATCCGCTACGAGTCGCTGGCCGCCTCGGTGGACCATCCGCTCTATCCGACGGCGCGCTGCCGCCTCGGCGTCTCCCCCGGCGACCTGCCGTCGTACGCGCCGGAGTTCGCCCCCGAGTTCGCGATGCGCTGGGCGGCGGTGCCGCGGGAGCTTGCGACGCTGTCGCGGCCGGAACCGCCCGCGTGGTGGCCCCAGCCAGAAGATGTTGGGCTGCCGCCCGGCCTCGCCCGTACGCACGTGCTGTTCCCCGTCCATCCCCTGGCGCAGCCGCTCGTGGCGGGGCTCCCCGGGGTGGCCCCCGGGTTTTCCGGCGCGACCCCGGAGTTCGCCGGGCCGGAGCCTGCGCTTCCCGTGCCTGAGCTTGGGCTTTCCGGGCAGGTGGCGGGGCTTTCCGGGCTGGTGCCGGGGCGGCGTCCGTACCTGGAGGTGCGGCCGACCCTGTCGATGCGGACGGTCGAGGTCGGCCCGCGCGTCCACCTCAAGGTGCCGCTGCCCACCAGCACGCTCGGCCTGCGCAACCGCAGGTCGATCAAACCGGGCACGCTGCGCGACGGCGCGCTGGCCGAGTCGCTGCTGCGCCGGATCCTGCTGCGCGAGCCCGGCCTGCGCGCCACGCTCGCCGACGAGCAGACGTACGGGCACGCGGGGCACGAATATCTGGGCTGGCTGGTCCGCGGGCTGCCCGAGGGCGAGATCGTCCCGGTCGCGGCCCTCCTCGCGCCGCTGCCGGACGAGGACGACCGGCTCGTCGCGCACGAGGTGGCCGGGCGGCACTACGGCGGCGACATGCGCGCACTGCTGGACGACTACCTCTCGGCGCTGTTCGCCTGGAACGTCGCACTCTTCGTGCGGTACGGCGTCGCATTGGAGGCCCACCAGCAGAACCTGGCCCTGCTGTTCGGCGACGGGCCCATGCGGCTGCTGGCCAAGGACAACGACGGGCTGCTCGTCTCCCCCGGGCGGTTGCGGGCCGCCGGGCTCGACGCTCCGGACTTCGACGACGCGCGCATGCTGACCGACGACCCCTACGCGCTCGCCGACGTCTTCGTGACGATCACCCTGCACCTGGCCGCCATGGCGGTGGCCCACGGCCTGCTGCCCCACTCCGGCGCCGCGCTGGTCCGGCGGGCGCTGACGGCCGCGCTGGAGCCGTACGGGGACGACCCGATGGCCCGGCTGCTGCGGGCCCGCACCCTCGACGCCGCCCGCCTCACCGGCAAGTCGATGGTGGTCGCCGGGACGCTCGTCGCGAAGGAGCGCACCGGAGCCCGGGACGTCAACAAGTTCTACGGAACGACCGGCCCCAACTATCTGAGAGGCGCCCGCTCCGTGGATCTCCCAGCTGCGGATCCGAAGGCCGACGAGACCGCGCTGGGGGCGCTGCTGCGCTGCTGGCTGCGTGAGATCGGCGGCCCGCGTGGCGACGTACGCGCCGCCGGACCGCATCTGACGCTCCGGGTGGCCGGGACGCCGGTGCGCGTCCGCGCACGCGGAGGCATCGCCCTGCGTTTCGACGGCCCGCCCGAATTCCTGGCGGAGGGGCGGTGGCAGCCCCTCGACCTACCCTCCCTCCTCGCGCTCGTGGAGAGCGATCTCGACGGCGGCAACGAGGAGTTCGCCGACCAGGTCCGCGCCGGGCGCGACGCGGCCGCCGCGATCCTCGCCGCTCGCGAGCGGGCCGCCCCGCCCGCAGACCCCTGGCTCGTCTCGGAGCAGGCACTCGTGGCCGGGCACCCGTTCCATCCGGCTCCAAAGGCCCGCGCGGGTGACGGCTGGCTGGACCACGCGCCCGAGGCGCACGCGCGCTTCGCGCCGCGACTGCTCGGAGTGCGCGCCGACCTGGTGGCCCAGGAGGGCGACACGACGGCGCTGGACGGCTTCGGCGAGGCGCCGCCGGACTACCTGCCGCTGCCCGCCCATCCGTGGCAGCTCCGCCTGCTCGCCGCCGACCTGCGGGAGCCGCTCGCGGACGGGCGGCTCGTGGACCTCGGGCCCGGCCCCCGCACGCTCGTGCCCACCTCCTCGGTCCGGACCGTGTACGACCCCGGCGCCGGTGTGTGCCTGAAGTTCAGCCTCGACGTACGGATCACCAACTGCGTGCGCAAGAACGCGTGGTACGAGCTGGCCGGCGCGGTGGAGCTGACCCGGCGGCTCGCCCCCGTCTTCGAGCTTCTGGACAGGCGTTTTCCCGGCACGCGCTGGCTGCCCGAGCCCGGCTATCGGTCGGCCGCGCTCGGCACACGGCTGCTCGAAGGGCTCTCGGTGATCGTCCGTACGGGGCCGTGGGCCGTGTGCGGGCCGGGAATCACGCCGGTCCTCGCCGCGGCCGTGGCGGCGGGCGGCGAGGGGGTCCCGAAGGCCGTCCTGGCCCGCCGGGCGGCCGACCCGGTCGCCTGGTTCGAGGCGTACGCCGAGCGCGTGGCATACCCGGTGCTCGACGCCTACATCTGGCACGGCGTCGTGCTCGAACCCCACGTGCAGAACGTGCTCGTCGGGTTCGACGCGGACGGGTGGCCCGCCGAGGTCGTCTTCCGCGACCTGGAGGGCACCAAGCTGGTCACCGGCCGCCACGACCTGACCGGCCTGCCGGGCGAGGTCGCCGACTCCCTGTCGTACGACGCCGGCCGCGGCTGGCACCGGGTGGCCTACTGCCTGTTCGTCAACCACCTGGCGGAGGTCGCCGCCACAGTGGCCGACTCGGTGGCCGACGCAGTGGCCGACGCAGTGGCCGACGCAGTGGCCGACGCAGTGGCCGACGCAGTGGCCGACGCGGCGACGGGCCGGACGACAGGCCCGGCGACGGCCCGGCTGGCGGACGCGGGAGGTGAGCGTCTCCTGCGGGACCTGTGGGCCGCCGCCCGCGCGTCCCTTGAGCGCTACGTGGACAGCCACGCTGCCGGTCCTGACGCCCTCGTGCCGCTGACCCGGCTGCTGGCGGGGGCGCCGCTGCCCGCCAAGGCGAACCTCACCGTACGGTGGGCGAGGGCGGCCGACCGGGAGGCCGGATATGTGCACGTCGCCAACCCGCTTGCGCCGCCCGGGCCCCGCCCCGGCCCGCTCTGGCCCGAGCCGACCCACGCCAGGGGGCGCGGATGAGCATGGACATCCCATTGGGTGTGCGGCAGATCGCCGAGTCGCTGGACGACGTCCCCGCCTACGTCTACGACCTCGCCGGGCTCGCCCGCCACGCGGCGGCCGTACGCGCCGCACTGGCCGGGACCGAGCTCTGCTACGCCGTCAAGGCCAACCCCGACCCTGAGGTGCTGCGGGCGCTCGCGCCGTACGCGGACGGGTTCGAGGTCTCCTCCGGCGGCGAGTTCGAGCACGTCAGGGCGCTGCTGCCGGACGCCCGGCTGAGCTTCGGCGGGCCGGGCAAGACCGGCGCCGAGCTGGCGCTCGCCCCTTCGGCGCACCGGTGGCACGTCGAGAGCCCGGCCGAACTGCGGCGCCTGCGCGGCCCGGCGGACGTGCTGCTGCGGGTCAACCTCGACGTGCCCGTCACCGGCGCGGCCCTCGCGATGGGCGGCGGCGCGACCCCGTTCGGCATGGACCCGGACGGGGTCGCCGAATGCCTGGCCCTGCTCGGTCATCCCACCCCCGGCGACGCCGCCTCGGACAGAATCCAAGGGAGGCGCTCAGACGGGCTTTCGGGGCGCCCGCCAGGCCCTGTCTCACCCGACGTCTCAGCCGACGTCTCAGGCGGGCCGGACGAGTGGGAGGCGTTGCGGCTACGGGGCGTCCACGCCCACCTGGCGAGTGGCCTGGCCGCCCCCGACCTGCTCACCCTCGCCGAGGCCGTGCTCGCGTACGGCAGAAGCCTGGGCCTGCGGGAGTTCAACCTCGGCGGCGGGATGGCCGTCTCCTACACCCGTCCCGAGGAGCGGTTCGACTGGGCGGCGTACGGCGCGGGCCTGCGGGCGCTGGCCCGGCCGGGCGAGACGCTGCGCGTGGAGCCGGGGCGGGCCCTGACCGCCTACTGCGGGTGGTATCTGACGACCGTGCTCGACGTGAAGCGGGTCCACGGGGAACGCTTCGCCGTGCTCTCCGGCGGCACCCACCACCTGCGGACGCCGGTGACGAAGGGCCACGACCAGCCGTTCGCCGTACTGCCTCGAAGTGGAGAGGGTGAGGACGGCCCGGTGACCCTGGTGGGACGGCTCTGCACCCCGAAGGACGTCTTCGCCCGCCGCGTCCCCGCCGCCCTCGCCGTCGGCGACGTGGTCGCCTTCGCCATGGCCGGCGCGTACGCCTGGAACATCTCCCACCACGACTTCCTCATGCACCCGAAGCCCGAGTTCCACTACCTGCGCTGAGAGCCGAGAACCTTCGCGGAGTTGGCGAGGCGGGCCTCGTTGAGCGACCTGATGACGTCGAGCCTGGCACGGTCGCGGTCGATGACGCGCTGCTGGGCCTCGACGTAGACCGTGCGGCGGACGTCGGAGTAGCCGGTCTTGGCCCGGCACTGCGCGTCCGCGACCGCCGTGTCGATCTCGGCCCGCGTGCCGCGTGGCTTGCCCGAATCCGCCCTTCAGGCGCTCACGTCGACCACGACGCGAACCGTGGCCTGGTCCGTCTCCGTGGTGCGGACCGTGAGAACGGCCTGCCAGCGACCCGGGAACGGCAGGTTCAGCTGGCCGATGTAGTGCCCGCCGGCGCCCTGGAGCTCCACCGGGATCGGCCCGAGGTCCCGGTCTGTGAGGGTCATGGCGGCGTGCACCTCCGGCACGTTGAGCGGCGCGCCGTTCGGGCCGAGCACCGACAGGTGCAGCTGCGCCGGCCCCACCTTGGGCGGAAATACCGCGAGCAGCACCGCACCGCGCGCGGCGGGGCCGGAGCCGGCCGAGAACGGCACGGGTGTGGGCACGGCCGGCACCGGCGCCGCCGTATTCGCGGGCGCCGCCGTCGAGCGGTGCTCGGCGTACGCCGAGCGGGCCGGCTCCATGGCGACCAACGCGGCGGACAGGCCGAGCACGACGGCACCCACCGCCGTCTCGCCCAGCAGCCGCCGGTAGAACGCGTAGAGCTGGTGCGGGTCAGGGCCGCCGCGGCGCCGGTTGCCGCCCGCGCCGTAGTGGCGGGCGACCCATCCGCGGGCGGCGGCGCCGAACGCGACCAGCACGACCACGAGGGCGACCTTCGCCAGCAGAACCCGGCCGTACGCGGTGGCGAACAGCGTCGGCGGCGACCCGACCTGCCGCCAGGCCTGGAACAGGCCGGTGGCGACCATGAGCGCCACGCACACCAGCGCCGTGTGCGAGAACCGGGGCACCGCCACGCGCAGGGTCACGGCGTCGCGGGTCGGCACGTGCGTCATGGCGAGCGCGACGAGACCCCCGAGCCAGACCGAGCCGGCGACGAGGTGCACGACGTCGACCGGCACGGCGAACCCGCCGGCCTCGCCCGTCACGCTGTGGTTCGCGATGCTCCAGGTCGCGGCGAGCGCCGCAGCGGCCGCGAGTACCGCCGCCGCGGCCGTCCACCGGGTGCGGCGGTCCGGCGCGTCCGGGTAGCGGTTCAGCAGCCAGACGAGTGCGGGCGCCGCGGCGAGCAGCAGAGCGACGCGAATCCCGAGGGCACGGCCCAGGCCGGTGGCCCATGTCGTGGACAGCAGCCGCGGGTCGAAGGCGCCCGCCACATCGCCGTCGGCCACGTACGGCCCGTACAACAGGCCGGAGGCGATCGCGGCGGCGAGGCTGGCGCCCCAACCTGCCCACAACGCCCGCCGGGCCGGCCGTCGCCGCGCACCGGCCGGCCAGCACCACGCCAGGTAGAACGCGGTGCCGAGCAGCACGGCGAACCCCGCGAACGCGGCCCACCGGGCGGCGCCGTACGCCGTCGCGGCATCGCCGGAACGATCGCCCGGGGGCGTGACACCGGCCGGGCGGCTGCCCGGCGTACCGACGGTGAACGTGTAGGCGCCCTGCACCGGGTGGCTGTCGGAGGACACCACCCGCCACGAGACGGTGTAGACGCCGTCGGCGAGTTTCCCGTTCAGCGGGGCCTCCACCGACGTGTCGTCGCCCACGCGGTGGACCGGTGCGCCGATGCCGATGCGGGCGCCGTCCGGGCCGAACAGCCGCAGGCCGTCCGGCGGCACGGTCACCGGGTCGGTGAACTGCAGCAGCAGCGTCCGAGGGGAGTCCTGGTAGATCTGGCCGTTGGCCGGCGCGGCGTCGACCAGTTCCGCGTGCGCCCAGGCAGGGCTCGCCACCACGAGGGACACGGCGGTGGCGAACCCTGCCAGGAGGACGGCGAGCCCCGCGCCGCGCGTCCTGATGCGGGTCACGGCGAGAGCCGCGCGGCGGTGTCCGCCTCCGCGAGCGGCGCGGAGGCCGGCACCGAGGTGCGCCGGCGCAGCCCGGTCGCGGCCGCCGTCAGCAGCGCGAGGGCGCCGAGCGCGAGGCCGGCCCAGCCGAGCAGGCGAGCGACGCCGTCGTCGGTGGGGGTGGGGGTGGGAGTGGCCGCGGCGGGCGCGTTGGCCTGCGCGTCCGCCGGCTTGACGTCGATCACCGGCGCCGGGTGTTCGGGCCGTGGCGCGCCGGCCTCCGGGATGTCGATCCAGCGGACGACCTCACCGTTGCTGTAGGTCTGCAGCGCCTTGAACACGAGCTGGCCGGGCGTGGTGGGCAGCGGACCGAGGGACACCTCGAAGACCTGGAACTCGCCGGGCTTGATGGCGCCGCCCTCCCACACGATGCCCGTGACGGCCTTGTTGCCGGCCTCGTCGTCGTGCCCGGCGGACGCGGCGTTCGGCAGTTGCCGGGTGGCGACAGTGGCCTTCCAGCCCGGGACGGGGCGCAGGGAGACGCTGGTGAGCTGGGCGTTCTCCGGGAAGACGACCTCGACGCGGGTCGTGTTCGCGTCCGCGCGCTCGTCGGGCACCTTGAACGCGAACGTGCCGTAGCCGCCGGTGGTGGCGACCGAGGGGGAAACGGTGACGTGGGCCCACGCCGGCAAGGTGGGGGCGAGCAGGACGGCGACGCCGGCGACGAGCGTCGCGGCGACGACACGGATGGGCTTCATGCACGGACTCCTTGCGCGATCGGTATGTGGAGCCCGTGCCGGCCAGGTGCGCGCACGGCTGACCGGCACGGGTTCGGAGGCGGGTTCAGCCGGCGATTACGGCGTCACATTGATGATCGTCACGAGGCCGATCATGCCGTTGGGTCCCTCGGAGTGGGAGAAGATGTGGCAGTGCAGCAGCCACTTCCCGGGCTCTTTGGGCTGGAACACGATGTCGTACGTCTGTCCGACGCCGACGTTGAGCGTGTCCACGGTGTACGGTGAGGCGAGCTTGTTGCCGTCTTGGGCCACGACCTGGAACGGCACCCCGTGCAGGTGCATCGGGTGGATCATCTCGGGGCCCGTGCCGATCAGCCGGACGTGGACCTTCTGGTTGACCGACGCCGTCAGCGGCACGGTCGCCGGGTACGACTTGCCGTTGAAGGTGAACCCGTTGGAACCGTCGCCGATCTCGATGGTGTAGTGCTTGTCGGCGGCGATGTCGCCCAGCGTCGGGGTCACCAGGAGCGCGCCGTAGAGGCCCCGGCCGACCTGGCCGCCACCCATGTGCGAGTGGTACCAGTGCGTGCCGGTCGACTTGGCGGTCCACTCGTACGTGTAGGTGTTGCCGGGCATGATGTGCGGCTGCGTGATGTCCGGCACGCCGTCCTGCGCGTTCGGCAGTTGCATGCCGTGCCAGTGCACCGCCGTGTGCTCCGGCAGGTCGTTCTGCACGATGACCCGCACCTGGTCGCCCTCGTTGACCTTGATGGTGGGGCCGGGCACTATGCCGTTGAACGTGTACGCCTGCTTCACCACCCCGGGCGAGACCTCCCAGTCGGTCTGCGACATGCACAGCTTGAACACCTTGACGGTGCCGACCAGGTTGTAGGCGGCCAGCCGGGTGCCATCGCCCTGGTCGGCGCCGAGGGCCGGGTTGTCGCAGGGCGCGGAGCCGGGCGGCGGCGTCGTCGGAGTGACGCTCGGGCTCGGGCTCGTGCCCGGGCTGCCGCTCGGCGACGGGCTCACGCTCGGTGACCGGGACGGCGACGGCGACGGCGGTGCCGTTCCGGCGTTGATGATGCCGGTCATGTACGGGTGGAAACTGCAGTAGTAGTTGTACGAGCCGGCGGTGGCGACGGTGACCATGAAGCTCGCCCCGGGCGGCAGGTCCGGGGACGTGAAGTCGCCGCGGATGGCGTGGACGGTACCGTCTGTCTCCTGGTTGACGAACGTGACCGTGTCGCCGGGCGCCAGCGTGAGCACGTCCGGCGTGAACGCGAAGTTCTTGATCGCGATCGTGTGGTTCGTCGCGCCCGCGGCCTTCGGCGCGAACAGTGCCGCGCCGGGGACCAGGATCGAGAGCGCGATCACGCCGATCAGCATGAGCCGCCGTACCGGTGGCGAGGCGTCGGAGAGGGCGCGCCGGAGGGCCGCGAAGGGCTCCGGCGCGGTCGTATCAGACATGGGTGTACTTCCTCGTCTACTGTGGGATGCACGCGCCCACGTGTCGGCGGCCGAATGGACCGGCGTGGGTGGTGCGCGATCGGGGGCCCTGGTCAGGGGGAGGGACCGTCCGCTTTACGGTCCCTCCCCCGCAGTGCGGGCCCGCAGTTACTCGCAGACCCCCTGGTTGATGGGGTTGAGCTGGGCACACGTGAGCTGGTCCGCCATCTCCGGCGTGGCGTTCTGCACCCAGCCGTTGTAGACGATCGGATAGGGCAAGACGCCCTGCCCGCCCATGCCGTTGTAGCCGGTCACGACGTCGTCCACGGCGGTGCCCGCGGCCGAGTCGAGAACCATCTTGCCGACGATTGTGGAGTCGGCGGGGCTGCCGTCGCCGTTGGGGTCGGGGTCGATCACGGCGAGGGTGTTGGCGAACTTGCTCGACACGTAGGCGTAGTAGCCGCCGCCGCGCTTGGCACCGAAGTTGATGCCGTGACAGCCGGAGTCGCACGGCAGGTACTTGATGACCTTGTCGGTCTTGGTGTCGATGACGGCGATGTTGCTCGTGAGCGTGTTCGCCACGAACGCCACGTTGCCGTCAGGGCTGACCGGGATCTGGATCGGCAGGCCGCCGAAGCCCCCGGTCGTCGCCCCGGTCACCATGTCGTAGTTCGCCCACAGGTTGATGGACTTGTAGCCGACGTTCGTGCCGCTGTCGGAATGGCACGCCGGCCCGTCCAGCGAGATGCAGGAGACGCTCTGGCCGAGGAAGTTGGCCACGTAGTACTTCGAGGAGTCCGGCATCATGCCGGTCGCGATGGGCAGCTGCTCGGTCTGCACCTCCTGGATCGAGCCCGACGGCACGTCGACGATCGTCGAGTTGTTGTGGTTGACGTTCGGCGTGACCATGGTGTGCCCGTCGGCGCTCATCCAGTGCGCGTGCGGGTGGGCCGGTGTCTGGCCGGGACCCTGCACCAGGATGCGTCTGTCGATCTGCTTGGCACCCGGACTCAGTTCGACCACCGCGTTGCCGGCGTTGATGGCGACGTGGAGCTGGTCGGTGTCGGTCCGGGTCATCACATGGGATGGGTCCGGGCCGACCTGGATGGTTCGCACGAGCTTACCCGTGGTCCGGTCGAACACGGTCAGGCGGTCGGAGAACCATTCCGTCTGATAGATGTACTTTCCGTCGCGGTCCGACCACATATTGTGCGGGTTGTTGAGGTTGATCTGTGGGAGCGCCACCTTCCGGTCCACGGTCCAGTTCTGCACGTCGACCTTGGTCGCCGCGCCGGACTTGACCTTGCCGGCGTACTGCTCCATCTGGGTGTCGACCCAGAGCTCACCGACGCCGGGCACGCTCGGCCGCTGGGTCAGCGCGGGCAGCGTGACGCCCTCGGTGAACTTGCTGTTGTAGTACGCGTCGAGGCTCGGGATGATCACCGGCTGCTCGTTCGCGTCGTACTCCAGGATCGGCGCGGGCGGGTAGTAGGGGTTCCAGTTCTTGGTCTGCGTGTTGCTGTAGACCTGCCAGTTGTCGGGCGTGGTGATCCGGAAGAACTTCTGCACGAGCTCCTGCACCACGTCGGCCGAGCTGGGCACGACGATGCCGCCCTTGACGTTGACGTTGAGCTTCTTGCCGAAGTCCAGGCCGGGCGTGAGCGGGTCGTCCACGACCACAGCGCCGAGCATGTACGGGTGGATCTTGCAGGCCCACGCGTACAGGCCCGGTTCGGTCAGGTTGGCCTCGGCGTTGCCGATGAACGCACTGTTCTGGTCGATCGGCTGCGCGCCGACCGGCCAGATCAGGCTGGTCACCGAGTGGGCCGAGGCGGCCGCCGGTGCCGCCACCGCGAACTTCGCCTTCGGCGCGAGGCTCAGGTCCGTGGGCGCCAGCGCGGCGACCTCCTTGAGCGTGCGCATCAGGTCGAGCCCCACGGGCAGGCTGCCGAGCGGGGTGGCGCTGCTGTCCGGCACCGTCGACAGCTGCTGGCTGAGCTGGTTGATCTGCGTCTTGGCACGCTGGATCGTCGGGTTCAGGAATCCGAGCGCGCCGCCCGCCGCGTCGACCGCCGAGTTGAGCTGGTCGAGGTTGAGCAGGCTGTTGACGTTCACACCGAGGCTGCCGATCAGCGGTGCGTCGCCGTTGAGCAGCGGCAGGTTGAGCAGGCCGCCGCCGAGATCGCCGTTGAGCAGCGTGTCGGTGTTCAGCGGCAGCGACGCGAGCTTGGTCCGCGGCGTCACGGCGACGCCGAGCGACCGCGTGCCGAACAGCGTCGCACCGGTGTCGAACCACGCACCCTGGTTGTCGGTGAGCGTGAATTGCACCGGCGTTCCTACACCGATCGGAAGCGCGTTGGATGAGGACGGATTGACCCCGATTGTTACGAAAACCAGGATCGGGGTCAGCAGCCAAGCCAGTCGTCGTCGATTGGCCCGGCGTCGGGCGGCGAGAATGCCGCGTGGGGGAGAATGCATACACTCCTCCTGAAGTGGGGTGAGATGATGACGCCAGCCGGATGTTTCACGCGCGGCTAGGCGCAGTTAACTCGCTGTGAACGGGCGCTCACGCGCAACACGGTTACGAACGCCTCAACGTGGCGCGGCGGGGCCGTGAATCGGGTTGGTTCAGCACCAAGCTCAGGTCGAACTGACCAGAGCGGGATTTGCGCCGCTCAGGCGGCCGATGGACAAATACAACGGACGCAACAAACCCGAAACAAGCCGCGTAACGTGGCCCAACGGCCAGGGTCCACCGATTACTCCATCGCCGGCGACGGGACGCACGGCGTGACACACACCGGCACCCTTCACGACTCATGAGACGCCAAAGGCCGCATGGGAGACCGCGCCGAGGAAGCCCGAGTTCCGCTACTTGGGCTGAGAGCCGAGAACCTTCGCGGAGTTGGCGAGGCGGGCCTCGTTGAGCGACCTGATGACGCTGAGCCGGGCACGATCACGGTCGATGACCCGCTGCTGGGCCTCGACATAGACCGTGCGGCGGACGTCGGAGTAGCCGGTCTCGGCCCGGCACTGCGCGTCCGCGACCGCCGTGTCGATCTCGGCCCGCGTGCCGCGTGGCTTGACGATCTGGTCGTCCTTCGCGGTCGTCGCCCAGCGCGGGTCTCCGACGGCCTGGCCGATGCTGCTGTAGTGGAAGCCCCTCGACTCCATACAGTCGCTCCACTCGCGCTCGGCCGCCGCGATCCGCGGGTCCCGGGAGGCGGCGTCGGACGCGCTGTCGGCGAAACGCGGGACCTCGTCGTCGTCGAACCTCTTCCGGATGTCCGCCTGGGTCACGCCCCGCGCTCCCCGGTTCAGCACCGCGTCGGCCTCGGCCATGCAGCCCCCGGGCGGCACCGTCCGCCCGTGGTACCGCCGAACGTTTCCCATCAGGACACGAAACTCGTCGTCGCTGCCCGAGTACGTGGGGATCCCCGTGTCCTCACTCACATTCCGGCGTTCCCCCGCGTAGCCCGACTTCTGGGCCTCTTCGGGATCGAACCACCCGAGATAATCGATGTTGTGCAGGTTGGTCACCGGTTCGACGGCGGGAAACCGGAAATCGAGCCCCGCACGACGCATGCACTCCTCGGCCAGCATGAACCGCGCCCGCAGGACCTGGGCCCGGTTCTCGGCACCGAGGCTGTATGCGTCCAGAGGCAGGTGGGTATCCGGCGGATTCGCCGACGCCGAGCACCCGGCCGCCGCCACGACACCAGCCATCACCAACGCCATCCGCAGAAGAGACATGGGGCATTCATAGCCGATCATGAACAGCCCGCGCCGACAAAAGAGACAATCACTCTCAGAAACTGCCGGTATGGCATTTACGGCCAATGACCGAAATCACCACGGTGGTTTTCCTCCCCCCGGTGGAAGTTCCTCCACTTCACCGCCTCCTGAGGCACCCGTGCCATCACTTATCGGTTACCTTCCGTGTCGATGCAAGAACGTTCCGTACCATCGACATGGAGGAGTAGGAGAGGACGGCGACATGGCCCTTACGAAGCCGACTCGTCGCGGCAGGCACGACCGCCCCGCCCCGCGAAGGCAGGACAACTCCGCCCCAGACGAGCACGAGCCCCAAGAGCTCCCCGACGAGGTGCTGCAACTGTGCCTCGAACTCAAGGCCGCCGATTACCGGGCGGAAATCCGCTCTGGGCAGATCGTCGTGAGCCCATGGATGAGCAAGGAAAGCAACGACATCATCGACCGGCTCACAAACGTTCTGATTCCTCTCAAGCTGGTGAACGGCTGGCGGTTCCACTACAACTGGGCGGTCCATATTCCACCACTGCTCGACCATCGGTTGCCTGACATGATCGTCGCGCGGCGCGAAGTCGAGTACCTCGATCCGCTGCGCGTACATGGGCACAGTCTCCTGCTTGTCGTGGAGGTGTGCTCGCCTGGCACACGTAAGGCTGATTGGCAGGAGAAGCCGCTCGACTACGCGCGGGCGGGCGTGCCGCTCTTCCTGATCGTGGACCCGGTGCCGACTCCACGCAGGGTCACGCTGATGAGCGATCCCCTTCCCGGCCTCGAACCGTTCGACGTCCGGCAGCCGTACCGGAAGATTGCCACGGCGGAGGAGGGCGAGGTCGTGGAACTGCCCGAGCCCTTCGGGATAAAGATCGAGACGAGTGCTCTGTTCGACGATGACGAGCCGGAGACTACTCCTCGGGAACCCGCTGGATGAGGGTGGTGAGGCCGTCCGCGTCGAGGAGGTCCACGGGGCGGATGGTCTCGTTCGAGCGGACGTAGTGGAAGGCCGCCCCCACCTGCTCCAGCGGCACTCCGGCGAGCGCGGCCCAGGCCACCCGGTAGGCCGCGAGCTGCACCGACGCGGTGTCGGCGGCCCGGCCGTGCGGCCGTTCGCCGGTCTTCCAGTCGACCACCACATAGCCGTCGCGCTCACGGAAGACCGCGTCCATCCGCCCGCGCACCAGCCGGTCGCCGATCATCGTCTCGAACGGGACCTCCAGGTCGACCGGCTCCCGCACGGCCCACTCGCTCTCCTCGAACCGCTCCTGCAGCTCGGCGAGCTGCATCTCGGTCTCCGACAGCTCGTCGGCGGCGCCCGGCAGCTCCAGGTCGTCGATCAGGCGTTGCTGACCCCAGCGCGACTCCAGCCACCGGTGGAAGGTGGTGCCCCTCCGGGCGAGCGGGGCGGGCCTGCGCGGCACCGGCCGCCGCACCTGCCGGGCGAACGCCGCCGGGTCCTGGGCCAGCGTCACCAGTGACGACACCGACAGCCGCGACGGCAGCTCCACCACCGCGCCCGCTCGCCGGCTGTTCGTCTCGCGCTCGCGCAGCAGCAGGTCGGTGTCGCGGGCCCAGGCCCGCATCCGTTCTCGGTCCCGGTCCCGCAGCGGAGCGGGGCCGTCGTCGGCAGAGGCCGTCGCGGGCGTCGCGCCGGTCATCGCCTCCTCCACGAGGCGGGCGCCGTCGCGGATGGCGTCGTGGACGGTGACGGACGGCCACTCGGCCGCCGACGGCTCGGCCAGCAGAGGGTTCTCCAGGTGCTCCGAACCCTCGCTTTCCGCCCAGCGGACCACCCCCGCGCCCGCCTCGCGGATCTCCCGCAGGAAGTCCGACGGCTCCAGCGGCCGGGACGAGCTCCCCCAGCGGTAGCCGGAGGCGATGAGCAGGTAGTGCGCCCGGGTCACGGCGACGTACGCCAGCCGCCGCTCCTCCATGAGGTCGCGGTCGCGGCAGCGCTCGTCGAAGGCGCCGAGCGCCTCCCGGTCCAGCCCGGCCAGCTCGGGCAGGTCGGAGCTGTCCCCCCGCAGCGGGTACGGCAGCTTGCGCGGGTTCTCCGTCCAGCGGGAGTTGGTGACCGGGGTCGCCGGGAACACGCTGCCCTTGATCAGCCCGCCCTTCTGCGAGGTGAGCTGAGACAGCCCCGGCACGACCACGACCGGCCACTCCAGGCCCTTGGACGCGTGGACGGTCATCAGCTTGACGGTGTTGCTGTCGCCGACCCGCCCGGCCTCCAGGCCGAACTCCTCGCTCTCGGCCGCCTTGAGGTACGCCAGGAACGCGCCGAGCGTCGGGTCCTCCGAGTCGCCGGCGAACCGGGACGCCGCGTCGAGGAAGGCGTCCAGGTCGGCGCGGGCGGCCAGCGGGCCGCCGCCCCGGCCGCGGGCGGCCACCTCGACGTCGAGCCCGAGGCGGCGTTCGATCTCGCTGATGAGGTCGGGCAGCGGCTGTCCGGCGTGGGCGCGCAGCTGACGCAGCTCGCGGGCGGCGGCGGGCAGCCGCTCCTGGGCGAGCGGGGAGAACCGCACGAGCCAGTCGGGCCGATCGGGCAGCTCGTCGAGCGCGTCGACCAGGCTGCCGCGCTCCTCGGCGAGATCGGCCACGACCTGGTCGAGCGGGTCGTCCGGCCGTGGCCCTCCCCTGGCCGCCCTGATCTCGCGGTTGAGCTCACGGGCCAGGTCGCCGAGCACCTTGAGGTCGGCCGGGCCGATCCGCCGGCGCGGCCCGGCGAGCAGCCGGACCAGCGCGTCCCCGGCGGTCGGGTCGTACAGCGTCCGCAGCGTCGCCACGATGTCGGCCACCTCGGGCACGGTCAGCAGCCCGCCGAGCCCGACGACCTCGACCGGGATGCCCCGCGCCTCCAGAGACCGGCGCAGCGCGGGAAACTGCGACCTCTTGCGGGCGAGGATCGCGACATCCTGCGGCTGCAGGGCCGGGCCGCGCTTGGCCCGCTCGCCCTCTCCCCAGGGCAGGCCGTCCGGGGCGCCCTCGCCGTGCAGCATCGCGGCCAGTCCCTCGGCGATCCACTCCGCCTCGTCCTCGGCCGTCTCGTGGAAGGCGCAGACCACCCGCCCGCGCCCGGTCCGGTTGCCGCCCGGCACCAGCACCGGCACCTCCCGGGCCTCCCGCCGCAGGGGCGCCTGAATCCGGGCCGCGACATCCAGCACGTGTTCGCCGTTGCGGAAGCTGACCGAGAGGCGTCGCACCTGCGCCGGTTCGCCGGACTCCGCCGGGAAGTCCTGCGGGAAGCGGGAGAGGTTGCCCGCCGACGCGCCGCGCCAGCCGTAGATCGACTGGCAGGGGTCGCCGACCGAGGTGACCGGGTGCCCCCCGGCGTACAGGGACCGCAGGAGCACGAGCTGGGCGTGGCTGGTGTCCTGATACTCGTCGAGCAGCACGACCGAGAAGCGCGACCGCTCGGACGCGCCGACCTCCGGGTGCCGGGAGGCGATCCGGGCCGCCAGCGCCATCTGGTCGCCGTAGTCGATGACCTCCCGGCCGCGCTTGAGCCGTCCGTACGCCTCGACCATCGGCAACAACTGCTCGCGTACGGCCTGGATGTCGACCGGTTTGCGCTGGTCCTTGATGATCCGCCCGGTGAGCGAGGCGAGGCGCTCGCGCAGCCAGTCGCCGACCTCGCGCACCTCCCCCGGCTCGCGCAGGTGCTCGGCCAGCTCCCCGGCCAGGTCGAGGACGGCGGCGGTCACGCTGGGCGGGGAGAGGTCCACGCGGTCCATCGGCCCGTCGTACTGGCCGACCACCCGCGCCGCCATCTGCCAGGCCACGGCGGGCGTGACGAGGCGCATCGTGGGCTCCAGGCCCTCGCGCAACGCGTGGTCGGTCACCAGCCGCGCGGCGTACGCGTGGTAGGTGGAGACCGTCGGCTCGGAGTCGAGCATCTCGGGCTCGACCAGCCCGGCCTCCGCCAGCCCCGCCAACCGTCGGCGCACCCGCTCGGCCAGTTCGGCGGCGGCCTTGCGGGTGAAGGTGAGGCCGAGGATCTGCTCGGGGCGCGCGTAGCCGTTGGCGACGAGCCAGACCACCCTCCCGGCCATCGTCTCGCTCTTGCCCGAGCCCGCGCCCGCCACGACCACCATCGGCTCCAGCGGCGCCTCGATGACGGCGGCCTGCTCGGGGGTGGGCGGGAGGATCCCGAGCCGGCCGGCCAGTTCGCCCGGCGTCAGCACACCTGTCCTCCGTTGTCGTTCACCGGGCAGGCGATCCGGGCGGCGCAGTTGCGGCAGCCGTCGTTGACCGTGGCGACGAACACGTTGGCGGACATGCCGGTCGCCACCGTCTTGACCAGGTCGTCCGCCCAGCCGGGCGTGTCTTCGTCGGCGAGCGCCCGCTGCGCCTGCTCCCGCGCGTCCGCGCCCTGGCCCGCCGCCTTGCCCAGGTGCAGCAGCGACGCGCCGCCCGGCTGGGTCAGGCCGTGCCGCTCGAACGCCCCGAGCGTCGTGGCGAGTTGGTAGACCCCGAGCTGCGGATGCCGGTCGATCTCGGTGTCCTTGGGCCTGCCACCGCCGGTCTTGATGTCGATGATGACGGCCCGGCCGGCGCCGTCCCGCTCCACCCGGTCCACCCGGCCGGTGATCTGGATGTCGTGGCCCGGCACCCGTACGGTGAAGGCCTCCTCGACCGCGACCAGGTCACGCTGCTTGTCCTTCTGCCACCGGACGAAGCGGTCGACCATCTGCTCGGCGACGCGGCGCTGCTTGCGGTTGAACCACAGCCCGCCGAAGTCGAACTGGTCCCAGATGTCGTCGAGCCGCTTGACGTAGTCGGTCCCGTCCTCGGTGGCCATCGCGGCGATCGCGTGGACGACCGTGCCAAGGCTCTGGGTGACGTTGCTCGACCCCGCCCCGACCGCAGTCTCCAGCATCCAGCGCAGCCCGCACTTGGTGAAGTTCTCCACCGACGACGGCGAGATCTGCACGATGTCGTCCGGCCAGCCGAGCGGCCGGTCGTCGGAGATCGGGGTCAGGGCGTACCACTCGCCGGGGTTCGCCCCCGGCACCCCGGCCTGGGCCAGCCGGGCGAGGTGCGCGGCGGCCTCCCGGCGCACCGCCTCCGGCTTGGTCGTGTCGCACACGGCGGCGCGCAGGTCCGCGACCAGCGCGGACATGCTGAGCCACCGCGCCCGGTCGTCCACGGTCGCCGCCTCGACGCCGCCGGGCAGCAGTTCGGTGAGGAAGCGCGAGGGGCGCTCGTCGGTGTCCTCGCCGCCGACGGCGGTGACGACGAGCCTCCGGCGCGCCCGGGTCGCCGCCACGTAGAACAGCCGCCGCTCCTCGGCGAGCAGCTTCGACGCCAGCGCGGCCGCCGCGGCCTGGGTGGTGTCGAGCGCCGACCCGCCCGCGAACTCGACCAGCGCCTCGGTGCCGAGGAGCGAGCCACGCAGCCGAAGGTCGGGCCACAGGCCCTCCTGCACGCCCGCGACCACCACCACGTCCCACTCCAGGCCCTTGGACCGGTGCGCGGTCAGGATCCGTACGGCGTCGCCCTCGGGGGCCGACTCGGCGAGCGAGTCACCGGCGATCTCCTGGGACGTCAGATCGTCGAGGAAGACCGCGACCCCGGCCTTGGGCAGCCGGTCGGCGAAGCGGGCGACGTGGTCGAACAGGGCGACGACGGCGTCGAGGTCCCGGTCGGCCTGGGCGCCCCGCGCCCCGCCCGCGAGGCTGGCCTCGCTCCAGCGCTCCGCGAGCCCGCTCGCCTGCCAGATCTCCCACAGGGCCTCCTCCGCGCCCCGGCCGTGCCGTACGGCGTCGCGGGCGGTCGCGAGGAGCCGGGCGAGGCGATCCGCGGGGGCCGCGACGTGCGGCTCGACCCCGGTCAGCTCCCGGGCGTCGCGCAGCGCCGCGACCAGCAGGTCGTCCGACGAGCGCGGGGTGAAGGGCAGCGCCGGCTGGCCCGCCTCCTCCTTGGCGGCCTCCGCGGCCACCGCCTCGTGCTCGGCGATCCGCAGGGCGCGGCGCAGGCGGCGTACGCCGATCATGTCAGTGCCGCCGAGCGGGCCGGTCAGCAGCTCCTCAGCGGTCGCCACGTCGAGCGCGGACGGCGAGACGGCGACCCGCAGCAGCGTGATCAGCGGCCGTACGCCGGGCTCCTGCACGAGCGGGAGCTCGTCACCCGCGACCACGACCGGCACCCCCGCCGACACCAGCGCCCGCCGCAGCAGCGGCACCTGCCGCGTGGCGCTGCGCACGAGCACCGCCATGCGCGACCACGGCACCCCGTCGAGCAGGTGCGCCCGGCGGAGCGTGTCGGCCACCACCGCGGCCTCCTGGCTGACGCTGTCGGCCAGCAGGACCTTGAGCTCGCCCGGGTCCGCGTCCCCGACCGGGATCAGGTCGCGGTGCCCGCCGGCCCTGTTGTCATGCCCCGGTACGGCGGGCAGGCGGGAGGCGACGCGGCGGGACGCCTCCAGCAGGGCCGGGCCGCTGCGGCGGCACACGCGCAGCGCGACCACCGGCGCGTCACGGCCGTCCCGGGCCGGGAACCGCTCGGGGAACCGCAGGATGCCCTGCACGTCGGCGCCGCGGAAGCCGTAGATGGACTGGTCGGGGTCGCCCACGGCGATGAGGTCGCGGCCGTCCCCGGCGAGCTGCCTGAGCAGGAACTCCTGCGCCGGGTCGGTGTCCTGGTACTCGTCCACGAGCACCACGTCGTAGGCCGCCCGCTCGCGCTCCCGCACCTCTCCGTCGGTCAGCAGCCCGGCCGCCTCCCGGATCAGCTCCGAGTAGTCAAGCGCGGGCACGGGATCGAGGTCGAACCGGTCCTGGTAGCGGAAGGAGAACAGCCCGGCGGCCTCCCAGTCGGGCCTGCCGTGCTCGCGGCCCAGCCGCACCAGCGCGTCGCCGTACAGGCCGCGCTCGGCGGCCCTGGACAGGAAGTCGCGCAGCTCCTCGGCGAACCCCCGGGTCTTGAGCAGCTCCCGCATGTCCGGCGGCCAGTGGCGGGCGCCGTCCTCAAGCTCGCCGTGCAGCAGCCGCCGGATCTCCAGCAGCTGCTCGGGACCGGTGAGCAGGCGCGGCGGCGGCTCACCGGCCAGCACCGCCTCCCGCCGCAGCAGGGCGTACGCGTAGCTGTGGAAGGTGAGGGCCAGCGGCGTCCTGGTGGTCCGGCGCATCCGCGCGGTGATCCGCTCGCGCAACTCCCCGGCGGCCTTGCGGCTGAACGTGAGCACCAGCACCCGTTCGGGGTCCACGCCCCGCCGTTCGACCCGGTCGACGACGGTCTCCACTATCGTTGTGGTCTTTCCGGTCCCCGGGCCGGCGAGCACGAGCAGCGGCCCGCTCTCGTGCTCGACGACGGCCCTCTGGTGCTCGTCCAGCACGGGAGCCACGCGGCGCCCCACGCCCCCACGCCGCACCAGCCGGTAGTTCTGACCACTCACAACACAGCATTCCACCAGATCCCTGCGGCAGATCGTGCCCGAATGCCCAGTACAGCGCTATCCGGTCTCGCCAGACGCCCGGAATCCCATGGTCATCACCCCAGGCCAACCACTCCCGGATCAGTCGAGGTCGAAGTCGGCGGAAAGTTCGCGGCCCTGTCCGAGATAGTCCTCCGCGTACTCGGTGATCTCGCCATGCTGATCCCAGTAGCAGTTCGTCATGGTCAACACGGGTGTCCCGGGATCGACGCCCAGCGCTGCGGCCACATCCTCGGGAGCAGCCTTGATCGCGACTATGTCCCGGCGCCTGACCGCCCGGCGTCCCGTGCGCTCCTCGACGAGTCCGAAGGTCATCTTCGGCAGCGGTCGGCTCACCAGCAGCTCAGGCGCGGCGTCGGCAAGCTGGCCAGGAAGCCACGAGGTGGAAAGCGCGACAGCTCCGAGATCGTCGTAGTAGGCGCGTCGGCGTCGTACGACGTTGTCCCCTTCGTCGATGCCGAGCGCGTCCGCGACATGGCCCGGAGCCGGGACCAGGTCGGCGCCGAGGATCTTGGTACGCTCGCCGGGACGCCGGGCGGTTCTGGGCGAGCCGGGAGCGGCCGTTCACGGCGGCCGCCGAGGAGGCGGGCGCCTGTCGTACGGTGGACGCCGACGACCTGCGCGAGCTGTGCCGTGTCATGGCCGAGCAGGAGAGCCTCGCCGAGATCGCGGTGGCCCCGTGACCAGGGCTCCCATCAGGCTCTCGACCAGGAACAGCCGCGCTTGGAGCCGACCTGAGCAGCGGGCTCGCCGACCGGGTCTTCCCGAATGCTCCCGGCCACTCCTCCAGCCCGTACGCCTCACCCCGGTCGTGCCCGCCCTGGTGCATGGAGGCCCACATCGACGAGCCTTCCACCGAACGCGTTCACAACGCCTGGATTCAGGCCGTCGATCTCCACGCCATCCCCCTCGCGGGGCTCCCCCAGCGGCTGTGGCTCGACCTCGTGCTCGGCCCCGGAGACGACGAACCCCGCGTCCACCTGCAGATCGACGACCGCGCTCTCGTCGAACTGACGCTCGCCGAGGCCCGGAGCGCCGGGATGCACCTGATCGGCCTGGCAGCTCTCGGCGTCATGGACATCCCGCCGCGCTCTCCCGCCTGACCATTCCCCTTCACAGGCCGCCCCGCCGCCGCGCCGTCCACGCATGGACGGTCCGGCGGCGGACCCGGTCAGGCGAACAGCGTCCCGGTGTTCAGGTCGATGTCGAACGGCGCCGGCAGCCGGAGTGTTTCTCCGGCGTTGACCACGCTGACCCGCTGGTACGGCTCGCGGAGGTCGTCCACCGCGAGATCCTTGCGCGGCTCGTGCATCAGGGTGACGGTCGCGGGGTCGGTCACCGGGTCGACGATCAGGAGAAGCGGCACTCCCGCCCGGGCGTACTCCAGCGGCTTCTCGTCCCAGTCGATCGACCGGGTCCCCTTGGAACACACCTCGGCCACCAGCAACGCACCGTCGCCGAAAATGTGCATGTCGTCGTACTGCTCGGCGTCCTGCGGCGCGATCATCAGGTCGGGAAGCCGCATGTCGGGGTACGGCGGGATGTGAACGCCCCAGTTCGAGTGGATGACCCACCGATTCTCACGTACCTTGTCGAAAAGCTGGTTCATCAGCCGGAAGGTGATGTTCGACTGCTCCCGGCTGACCTTCGGGCTCACGACGACCCGGCCATAGGTGATCTCGGCCGTATAGCCGGCGTCGTTGAGCTCCTGGCACAGGCGCTGGATGTCGTCCTGCTTCATGAACGCCACACGCTCAATATTACTTACCGTTACCGAACAGCCACGGAGATTCGGTCAGGCGAATGGGGTGGTTCGCTCATGGGGATGGGCGGGCCTTGTCGGGCGCGGCTCCGAGGGGGACATCGCGGAGGGTGAGCAGCAGGAGGAGGGCGCAGCCTCCGACCAGTGCGATGTCCGCCACGTTGCCGACGAACAGGCCGCCGTAGTCGATGAAGTCCACGACATGGCCCTGCGCGAAGGCGGGCGGACGGAGGAGGCGGTCGAGCAGATGGGAGGTGGCGCCTCCCAGCAACGCGCCCAGCACCAGGGTCCAGGCCGGTGAACGCAGCCGCCGCCCGACGTACAGGATGCCGCCGACCGCGGCGGCCGCGGCCAGGGTGAACACCCACGTCGCCCCCTCGCCGATCGAGAAGGCGGCGCCGGGGTTCAGCAGCAGCCGGAAGCGGAGCAGCCGTGGGATCACCGTGACGGCCGCGCCGTCGGCGAGCGCGGAGACCGCCCACAGCTTGGAGGCCTGGTCCAGGAGGAGGACCACCGCGGCCAGCACGAGCATCCGCCCGTACGGCCGCGATCCTGGTCCCGTCTCCTGCGACTCTCGTCCGTCCGGCATCTCTGTCCCGCTGTCCACGACGTTCTCGGCGCCGGTCAGGACGTGAAGACGTGGTCGATGACGCGGGCGGCGGCCTTGCCGTTGTCGTGGGGGGCGTAGGTGCGGACGAAGGCGGCGTAGCGGTCGTGCAGCTTCGCGGTGACCGTGTCGATGTGGCGGAGCGTCTCCACCACCTCGGCGGAGGTCTCCAGGCGCGGCCCCGGCCGCTGCGACTCCAGGTCGAGGTACATGCCCCTGGACGAGCGATACTTGCCCAGGTCCGGCGTGAACAGCACCACCGGCCGGCCGGTCGCCACGAAGTCGAACATCACCGACGAGTAGTCGGTCACCAGCACGTCGGCGATCAGCATCAGGTCGGCGGTGTCGGGGTAGGTCGTGACGTCGATCGCGAAGCCGCCCTGCGCGTTCACGTGCGGGAAGGCCTGCATCATGTGCCCGCGCACCAGCACGACGTGGTCGTCTCCGAGGGCCTGCCTCGCGTCGGCCAGGTCGAGCTTGACCGCCGCGTTCCTGCGGTCCCAGTCCCGGAAGGTCGGGGCGTACAGGACGACCCGCTTGCCCTCGGGGACGCCGATGCGCCGCCTGATCTCGGCCGCGACGACGTCGCGGTCCCCGGCGAGCAGCACGTCGTTGCGGGGGTAGCCCGACTCGAGGATCTCGCCCTCGTAGCCGAACGCCTTGCGGAGCACCGACGACGCCCAGGGGCTCTGCGACAGCAGCAGGTCCCATCCGCGCACCTCGACGGCCTGGCGGTGCCAGACCGGGGGCCGGGGCTCGCGCTTCATGTGGGCCTGGTCGCGGCCGATGTGCTTGACCGGTGTGCCGTGCCAGGTCTGCACGCACACCTGCTCGTCACGGGCGCGGAACCACTGCGGCAGGAAGCCGTTGGAGACGACGTACCGCGCCCGGGCGAGCGCCTCGTAGTGCTCCCGGCTGCCCTCGCGGACGACGGTGGGCGTCACGCCGTCGCCGAGCCCCAGCTCGCGCGTGCCCGGCGGGACGAACGCGCCGTCCCTGACGACCCAGATGTGCTCGCTCTCGTCGCCGCGGCGCAGCCGCTCCTCGTAGATCGCCCGCGGGTTGTCGGAGTAGGCGCGGCCGTCGAAGGAGACGTAGACGGTGGCGTCGCGCACCGGCCGGGCCCGCTCGGCGGGGTAGAACGTGCGGCTGAGCGCCCACACGCCCGCCGCGCTGCGCTCGTCGCCGGGCCGGTCCTCGGCCGCGACCAGCACCGGCACGTCGAACCGGGTGGCGACGAACCGGTAGACCCGGCCGCCGATCGTCCGGGGTCCCTCGTCCAGCCCGTCGAGCGCCGCGTGGTCGAACCGGGTGGGCACCATGGCGGGGCCGTACTTGCCGGGCGGGGCCACGGAGATGTTCCAGGTGCCCTCGGCCAGCGGCACGGCCGTGCCGAAGCGCGGCATCGCGCCGGGCGACAGCCGTACGGTGAACCGCTCGCCGTCGCGCTCCAGCGGGACGCGGATGGTGAGCCCGCCCCGGTGCCGCAGCACGAGATCGCGCGGGCCGTGGTCCGGGTCGGGGTAACGCCCGGTCAGCGTGATCGACTCGTCCTGCCACGCGGCGGACGTGATCACGGGCAGGATCTTGTGGCCGGAGATGACGACGCGGTCGCGCCGGTCGCCCTGCACGGTGATCTCGCGGTCGCCCACGAGCAGCCGGGTCTCCTCCGCGCCCTCCAGCATCACCGCCGCCGCGGGGTCGCCCTTCGGCTCGACCCACAGCCGCCGGGACTCGGCGCTGAGCAAGGTGTGGACGGCGAGCGAGAGCGAGAAGCGGCTGCCGCCCTCGGCCGGGGTGAAGTCGGCCGACATCCGGTGCCCGCCGACGCGGGCCTTGCCCCTGGTGACCGGACGGCCCGGCAGGAAGCCGGTGAGCTCGACGCTGTCGCCGTCCAGCCGGACGCCGGTGAGCTCCGCGCGGGTGGGCTGGTAGACCACCTGGAGCGCCTTGTCGGAGGTCCACACCGGGCGCACCCACCAGCGCGGGCGCACCCGCAGGCCGGCCGGGCGCTCGGTGCGGCCGATCACGGGGCCGCGGAGCACGCCCCTGGACCGGGCGGCGCGGCTCCAGATGACGATCTCGGCCCGCCAGGTGGTGGTGTCCTGGACGGTGTGGCGGCGGCGCAGCAGGCGCTTGGCGCCGCGCACCAGGGCCCGCACCCCCGCCCGCCAGCGCAGCGAGAACGGGTGCAGGTCGGCGCTGAAGCCCGCCCAGTCGTAGTTGCACCCGGGCTCGCGGGCGGCGTGGGTGGCCTCCGGCCGGTAGATCCGCCGAGTCCGCAGTGTGACCCGGGGCAGCCAGCGGGGGCCGCGCAGCACGACGGTGGCGTGGTTGAAGCGCCGGCCACGGACCGACAGGCCCGCGATGTAGGCGTGCCCGGTGATCCGCAGCCGGTTGCCCACCCAGGTGATGTCGTCGATCTGGGTCACCGGCACGAGGTCGGCCGCGCGCAGGCGCAGCAGCGAGGGATCGCCGACCTCCACCGGCAGGTCGGCGTACCACCGCAGGCCCCGGCGGACCCGGCGGGACGGCTCGGCCGCGGCGGCGGCCAGCTTGACCAGCGCGTCGCCCTCGGCGAGCGCGCCCGGATCCTGGGTCTCGATGAGGTGGCAGGCGACCCGGCGCCCGACCGGAAGCTCCCGCTTGACCTTTGGATCGACCTGCGCCAGGTACGGCCGGAGCACGTCGACGGCCTGGCGGCGGCGGGCCGCCCCGCGCTTGGCCGCGGCGTCGAGGCGCAGGCCCAGGGGGCCGACGATCGCCTCACGGTCGAGCTCGCGGCGCTGCGCGGGGCTCAGGCCCTCCGCGCGCACGAGCGCGACCAACGCGTCGATGGGCTCGCCCCGGTCGTAAAGCTCCTGGACAGCCCGCAATCGTTCAGCGACGGCGTCGCTCGTGGGTGCGGGTGTCATAAGGGAGGCACCGCCCTTCGCCAGACCTGTGTTCAGAAAATGGTAATGCTGTCAGGACACTGCCAGACCTGACTTGGGACAGCCTGTGAATATCGTGTGATCCGGCGCGTGACGCGCCGATGGCGAAGGGTGACCTGTCAGGGTCCCGGCCGGATCCGGAGCGTCACCCGCGGCCGTCCCAGCGGGCCGTGCGCATGTCGGCCCGCGCGCCCCGCGTCGGGGTGCCCTCGGCCCGCCATCGCGCCAGGCACTCGGCCTCCAGACCGGCCGCCGGGGTCCCGTCGGCGCGGATGACCCGCCACCACGGCACGGCGCCGCCCCACAGGGACATCACCCGGCCGACCTGCCGGGGACCGCCCTCGCCGAGATACTCGGCGACGTCTCCGTACGACATGACCTTGCCGGCCGGGATCCGGTCCACCACGTCGAGCACCCGTTCCGCGTACGGCGGGGGCTCGCGGCCGGTCTCAGACACTCCAGTCGGCGGGCCCGGCCGCGATGATCTCTTCGAGCTTGCCGAACTCGTAGGTCGCCGCCCCGTTGATCTGCTCGACGACGCCGTTCCTGATGCCGTACGCCTCGCCGTCCTCGCCCACCAGCCGGGCCCCCATGAGATCGGTGAGCCGGGCGAGCTGGGCGACCTGCCAGTCCGACCCCGGCTGTCCCACGAGCCGTCCGGACCAGGTCGCGATCTGGTGTGCGGAGTCGCCGTGGCGCGCCAGGACCTCGCCCGCCTCGTGCGACCCGCGCAGCTCGAATCCGGCCTGCGCCGAGACGCTCGCGAGTTCGGCGTAGGCGAGCGGTGCATCACGCTCTACGCGCAGCTCGTACCCCATGAGCCGCGACCTTAGCGAAAATTGACCCGGCTTTGTGACGGGAAACGCGAACAACAGGAAGACCGCGCCCGAAATGCGGCCAAACGGCGGCCAACATGTGATCACCGGCGGCTGAGCGCGAGGGCGCCGGCGCAGAAACCGCCGATCCCGAGGACGACGGCGATGCCGTAGACCCAGAGCCTAACCGGATCCGGCCCCGGGCGCGCGGGCGCCCGTGAGACCGGGCCCTTGCCGAAGTGCGCGTCGTCCTGGACCGCCGACGCCTGGCCGTATCCGACCAGTTCTCCGGCTTTCGCGAGAGCCGCCGCCGCGTCCACTACGCCGAATCCAACTTTGTCGTCATAACCGGCGGGCGGATGGGGACGTGACGTCGCGGTCAACGCCCGTGACACCAATTCCGGCGGCAAATCCGGATATTTCGCCTTAATAAGCGCGATGGTTCCCGCGACAATCGCACTGGCCACCCCGGTGCCCGACGCCGTGCCCCGGCGTCCGCCGGGAAGCGTGACCGGCACCCGCTCTCCCGGCGCGGCGACCAGGACCGACAGGTTGTCGCTGCTGCCGGAGGTCTTGCCGCCCCGCCGGTCGACCGCGCCCACGCCCACCACTCCGGGATATCCCGCCGGGAACGCCCAGAAGGAGGTGCCGTTCTGCCGCGCGTACGCCGACTGGCCCGCGTCGCCCACCGCGGCCACGAGCACGGCGCCCCGGGCCAGCGCGAACGAGATGGCGTCGCGCTCCACCCGGTCGACGCCGTACGCCGGGACGGGCAGGCAGATGACCTTCGCGCCCTGGGCGGCGGCGTACCGGATGCCCCGGGCGAGCGGGCTGTCGCGCGTCTCCTCCGGCCGTTCCTCCGGATCGACGTAGTCGCGCTCCGGCCGGTTCACCACGACGGGAAGGGACAGCACCCGCGCCTCCGGCGCGACGCCCGAGAGCCCGCCGCCGCTTCCGCTCCCCGCGATCACCGACGCCAGCGCGGTCGCGTCGTCGCCCGGACGCTGCGTCTCGTCGCCGACCACCGTGCCCGTCATGTCCGGGCCGCGCTCGACCCGGCCGGCCAGTTCGGGCAGCCCGGAGTCGGGCTGGCCCCCGCCGAGGAGGGCCACGACCACCCCGGCGCCCTTGGTCACCTTCCAGGCGTCGGCGGCGTTGACGAGGTCGAGCGCCCAGCGCTCCTCCCCGCCGCCTGGAGTGGCCGCCGGCAGCGCCGCCGCGGAGACCGCCGGGCCGGTCCCGAGCAGGAGGGCCGCCAGCGCCGCGCCGAGAGAGACCGCCCTCAGCACACGTTCCCCTGGGTGCAGCGGGGGACGTCCGGGGGCTCTCCGAGGGCACGCGCGATGCGCCCGGCCAGTGTCTGGGCCAGGGGCCACATCTCGCTGTTCACCTGTTCCTCCAGGGGGACGGACGCGCGTGTCCTTCCGTCTGTGTACCCCACTGTGAGGAAGACGATGTACGGTCCCGCGCCCACCCAGCCGGTGCGCTGCCGCTGGGCCGCGCCGAACGAGTCGGTGACCGTGCCGGGGAAGGACACCGGACGCACCCCCACCCGGTCGTCCACGGGCAGGTCGGCCGCCGCGTCGGTGCGGGCGTCCTCGCTCGGCATGACGGCGACGCCCACGGTGACGGCGAACGTGGCGGTCTGGTCGACGTACGTGGCGCGCAGCAGGGTCCGGCAGCCGTGCTCGCCCAGCACCGGCGCCACCGGCGCGTCGACCACCGACCCGCACGCCGCTTCGGGCGCGATGCCGACCCTGCGCGCGTACTGCTGGGTCCGGCCGAGGCCGGTGTACGGAAGCTCCTCGGGGAAGACCATGCCCGCGGGCCAGGCCTGCCATCGGCGGGCCACGTCCTGCGCGACGTAGCGGGCGCGCTCGGCGTCGGTGAGCGGCCTCGACCGGGTCTCGCGGACGAGGCCGAACGCCCCCAGCAGCACGTTGAGCGCGGCCACGGCGAGGACGACACCCATGATCGTGAGGTAGGCCGACCGGAACCGGACACCGCGCGCCAGCTCCGCCCGCTCGCGGGCCGCCAGCGCCGCGGCGGCGCGTCCCCGCGAGGCCGTCCAGGGCCGCGCCCGCGCGGCGCGGCGCGGCAGCCGGGCCGTCTGCGGGACCCGCGCCTTCCTGGGGCCGGCCCTCCTGGGACTGTGAGGCTGCTCGGGCGGCATACTCCGATGCTACGTCGGCAACCGCGACGGCCAAGGAGCCGGAGGGAGCGCGTCGTCCTCCCGCTCCCGCCGGCTCGCCCGCCGCGCGAGCACGAGCAGGACCGCGAGCCCCGCGCCCGAGCCCGCGAACGCGGCGAGCGCGATGCCGCCATAGAGCAGGATCGCGCCGGTGTCGCGCCGTACGACCACGATGGGCTCCTGGCCGCCCGCCGCCGTACGGAGGGGACGCGCGGGGTTCAGCACGCCGGCGCCGGACGCGACGGCGCGGTGCCGCGCGAGGGTGGCCGCGACGCTCAGCGCGCGGTACGCGTTGACCACCCCGAAGCCGGTGCCCGTGTTGTAGGGCCCCTTCCGGGCGGGCGACGAGGTGAGCGCCTGCGCGACGAGCGCGGGCGACATCCGGGGATGGCGCGACTTGATGAGCGCGGCGATCCCGGAGACGAGCGCGGTCGCCTGGGAGGTCCCCCGGCCGACCCAGTACTCGTCGCCCGGGCCCGCCCCGAGGACGTCCACGCCGGGGGCGGCCACCATGACCGAGGAGTTGCGGTTGGAGAACGAGGCCCGCCGCAGCGTGGAGGTGACCGCGGCCACCGAGATCACGCCGGGGATCGCCGCGGGGTAGGAGTACGGCGCGGTCTGCTTGCCCGCGCCGTCGTTGCCCGCCGCGGCGACCAGGACGACGCCCTTGGATATCGCGTACCGGATGGCCGCGCGCTCGTCCTCCGTCGGCATGTCCTTCGACAGCGACAGGTTGACGACCTCGGCGCCGTGGTCCACGGCGTACCTGATGCCCTTGGCGACCACGCCCTCGTAGCGCGCGTCGGAGTTGAACGTGCGGAACCCGGGCTCCTCGTCCTCCAGGATCACCCGTACGGACAGCACCCGGGCCTCCGGCGCCACGCCGATGATGCCGTCGGCCCCGTCCGGCCCGTGTCCGTGCCCGGCGATGAGCGAGGCCATGTACGTGCCGTGCAGCCGCACCGGCTGCACCCCACGGGGGTTGGCGCCGGTCGTGAAGTCCCTGCCGATGACGACCGAACCGGCGAGGTCGCGGTGGTCGGGGTCCACGCCCGAGTCCAGGACCGCCACGGTGACGCCCGCGCCCTTCGTCAGCTGCCACGCGTCGTCGACGTCGAGGGTCCGCAGCACGTCCTGCTGGCTGAGCCGTACGTCGTCGGCCCGGGCCGCCCCCGGCTGGAGGAACGCCCCGCCGGGCACGGTGAGCGCCCCGGCCGCGAGCGCGGCCAGGACGCACCTCCTGATCCTCGTACGTGCGCGCCGGGTCAGCACTGCCACTCCCGGGCCCTGCAGTCCGGGGACACCGGCGCGGTCAGGATCGCGGCGACGTCCCCGGACAGGTCGCCCGCGAACGAGAAGATCGTCGCCCGCTGCTGCCCGACCCCGCGGGCCGGCCGCCCGTCGACCTGGCCCGCCGTCGTGAGCACGAGGTAGGGCCCGGCCTGCCGTACGGTCGCGGCCTGCCGCCCGCCCGCGGTGAAGCGGTCGGTCACGGTGCCGGGGAACGGGAGGGCACGCAGGCCCGGGACGGGCGCCCCCTCGCGGGGGAAGGCGGCGAGCGCGGTGCGCGCCCGGGTCGCGTCGGGGAAGGCCGCCACGCCGATCGTGACCACGACGCCCTGCAGGCCGTCGAGGTAGGTGGCCCGCAGGACCGCCCGGCACCCGGCCGCGCGCAGCGCCTTGACGACGGCGGTGTCGACGGCCGACCGGCAGTCGGTGCGGGTGGAGACGCCCACCCGCCGCGCCAGCTCACGGCCGCCCTGCTCGCTGTTGTAGGCCAGGCTCGCGGGGAAGACGCGCCCCACCGGCCAGCGTTCCCAGCGCAGCGCCGTCTCGGCCGCCTGCGCCTCGCGCAGCTCGGCCTGGCTGGGCCCCCGGGTGAGCTCGGCGACCGCCGCGCTCGCCGCGATGCCACCGGCGATCGCGCAGATCAGAGTGATCGCGGAGGCCACGGCGACGGCCGGCCAGGTGCGGGTCTCGCCCACTGTGCCTCCGTTCGCGTCTCGGCCTCCTCTCCTACGTGACCTTAACGCGACCAACCGCCCGCCATACCCCCAAATGCGACAGGAAAGTACTTGACGTGATGGAAAGTGGAAAGTACTTTCCATACTGGAAAGTGGTTGTCATGCGAACGGAGCCCCCATGAACGTCGAGGAAGCGGAGCGGAGCCTGGCGCTCATCCGGCGGACCCAGGCGAAGGCGGTCAGGTCGCGGCCCTGGTTCCCCACCTGGTACGCCGCCGGGGTCGGGCTGTTCGTGACCGGTGTGCAGTTCGTCACCGAGCCCGGCACGCCCGTCGCGGTGACGCTGGCCACGGGCCTCCTGCTGGCCGCCGGCATGGGCGCGCTGGTCGCCCTGCTGGTGCGCACCCGCACCATGACGGCCCACCGCAGCCTGGTGCGGGCGAATGTCATGACCATCTTCATGCTCTGGCTCGCGCTGGGCGTCGGGCTCTGCCTCGCCGTCGCCTTCCGGCTCGACGCGGCGGAGGTGGCCTACGCGCGGACGTGGGCCGGGCTGGTCATGACCGCGTTCCTGCTGGTCACCGGGCCGTTCGTCGGCCGCTGGATGTCGGCGCTGCTGGCGCGCCGGATCGAGAGCGGCTCGTGATGGAACTCGACCCCGTCATTCATCCGCCGACGCGGCTGCAGATCGTCTCGCTGCTCGCCGCGGCCGAGGAGGCGGAGTTCGGGTTCGTCCGCGACACCCTGGGCGTCAGCGACTCGGTCCTGTCCAAGCAGGGCAGCGCGCTGGAGACCGCGGGATACATACAGGTGCGGAAGGGCTACGTGGGCAAGCGGCCCAAGACCTGGTTCAGGCTCACGGACAGGGGACGGGCGGCGTTCACGGCGTACGTCGCGAACCTGCAGCGCATCGTCTCGCCCAGCGGTCTCACCGTGGCGCCGGAGGAACGCGGGCAGGCGGTGGGCAGGCCCCGGTGAGAACGGCGACGGCCGCCGCCTCGGGGTGGAGGCGGCGGCCGTCGTGGCGGATCGCCGTTGCGGCGATCAGTAGGTCGGCAGGCTGGGGTCGACCGTCTTGATCCAGCTCAGCACGCCGCCGCCCACGTGGACGGCGTCGGAGAAGCCGGCGTTCTTCAGCACCGCGAGGACCTCCGCCGAGCGGGCGCCCGACTTGCAGTGCAGCACGATCTTCCGGTTCTGCGGGAGCCCTTCCAGGGCCGAGCCGTTCAGGAACTCGCCCTTGGGGATCAGCACGGCGCCGGGGATGCTGACGATCTCGTACTCGTTCGGCTCGCGGACATCGATGATCATGATGTCGTCGCCGCGGTCGCGCATCGCCTCGAGCTCGGCCGCGGTGATCGTGCTGCCCGCGGCGGCCTGCTGGGCCTCGTCGGAGATCGTGCCGCAGAACGCCTCGTAGTCGATCAGTTCGGTGATCGAGGGGTTCTTGCCGCACAGCGGGCACTCGGGGTCCTTGCGGACCTTGACGTCGCGGTACTTCATCTCCAGCGCGTCATAGATCATCAGACGGCCGACGAGAGGCTCGCCGACGCCGGTGAGGACCTTGATGGCCTCGTTCACCTGGATCGAGCCGATCGACGCGCACAGCACGCCGAGCACGCCGCCCTCGGCGCAGCTCGGCACCATGCCCGGCGGCGGGGGCTCGGGGTAGAGGCAGCGGTAGCACGGCCCGTGCTCGGCCCAGAAGACGCTCGCCTGCCCGTCGAAGCGGTAGATGGACCCCCACACGTACGGCTTGCCCAGCAGCACGGCCGCGTCGTTGACCATGTAGCGGGTGGCGAAGTTGTCCGTGCCGTCCACGATCAGGTCGTAGCCGGAGAAGATGTCCATCACGTTGTCGGTCGTCAGAGCGACGTTGTGGATGATGACGTTGACCAGCGGGTTGACCTCACGCACGCTGGCGGCGGCCGACTCGGCCTTCAGCCGGCCCACGTCCGACTGGCCGTGGATCACCTGCCGCTGGAGGTTCGACTCGTCGACGACGTCGAAGTCGACGATGCCGAGGGTGCCCACCCCCGCCGCGGCCAGGTACAGCAGGGCGGGAGAGCCCAGGCCGCCCGCGCCCACACACAGCACCTTGGCGTTCTTGAGCCGCTTCTGACCCGCCATGCCCACATCGGGGATGATCAGGTGGCGCGAGTAGCGGCGCACCTCGTCGACCGTCAGCTCTGCTGCCGGCTCTACCAGCGGTGGCAACGACACAGTTCCACTCCTGCTTTGCGTGTCCGTCTTCGTGCCAATGGTCGCGCTCGGCTCCATGGGCCCATCACAAGCTCTTCTCACAACTTAACCGGGGTGGCCCCGCATTCCCCAATCACGCTGTTCGGCGGGGGGGCATCCTCGTGTACGCCAGCAGGCGGCGCGCCTCGCGCGCGACGAGCTCGGGATACTCCATCTGCGCCACGTGCCCGGCGTGCGGGAGTGTGACGAGGCGCACGTCGCGGAAGGCCCGGCCCGACCGGTGCACCATGCGCGCGTGGATCAGACGGTCGCGCAGGCCGTACACGACGAGGGTGGGCGCGGTCACCCGCCCGGCCTGCCGCCAGAGGTTGTCCTCGCCGAACCTGAAGTACTCCCGCACGATCGCGCGGGTGCAGCCGACCATGGACATCACCGCGTGCGGCAGCGCGTCGCGGCGGCGCAGTTCCTCGACCGCCTCGCGCAGCCGGTCCGGATGCACCCGGCCCGTGTCGGCGTAGCACATGCTCACCGTCGCCAGCACGCGCCGCTCGGGCGGGAGGGCGCTCAGCCACCGGACGGCCAGTTCGCCGATGGACGGGGCGGCCGACAGGGCGATCCTGGCCGGGCCGTACCTCGGCCGCAGGTCGGGCAGCGCCGGTGAGACCAGCGTCAGCGAGCTGACCAGGTCGGGCCGCGTGGCCGCGACCCGGACCGAGACCGCGCCGCCCATGGAGTGACCGAAGAGGTGGACCGGGCCGTCCCCGAGCGCCTCGACGAGCCTGACCACCGCGGTGGCGCTGGCCGCGACGGAGTAGTCGCCGTCCGGCGGCTCCGGGGAGTGCCCGGCCCCGGGCAGGTCGACCGCGACGCCCCGCACCTCGCCGGCGAGCTCGCCCATCAGGTCCGTCCAGTTCGTCGCCGAGCCCGCCAGCCCGTGGACGTAGACGGCGGTCTCCCGCGGCCCCTCCGGAGTCGCCCGGAGATGGAGGCGGCCGCCGCCCTCCACGTCGATGAACCGGCCGGGCCACACCGGAATCGGCTCGTATCCCACGCGTCCTCCCCCGCTGCACCTCGCGTTTCCGACCATAACCCCGCCGGTACGACGCCTCGGCGGGCACTCCCCCTACCCAGGTGGAACGGGAACGATCATCCGGTTCGTCCCGATCAGACGGGCGCGACATAAGCCCAATATCCACCCCATTCGGACATTTCGAAATGCGGATATGAATGACATTCCACGCAAACCAAGCGCTAGCGGTTCAACGGAGCCAATAAAGCGATAAGCAGAAGGCAAAAGCCGCCGATCGCCGTTTGTCGCTCGGACGCCGAGGAAATCAAGACAATGCAGGGATGATCCACCAAGGGTCATCAGTAAGGGCATTTTCCGAACGACTTGGAAAACGCCGGAGTGTCGGGGCAACAATCCTTCAAGGAGGACATGAAATGCCCAAGTTCAACAACCTGGTCGGGATCCTCGCGATCAGCGCCGCACTCACCGGTGGTGCCGTCACGCTGGGTACCGCGGTCGCCGGCAGCGCGAACGCGGCGACCGTCATGGGCGGCTACGTGGGCGGCGGTGGCTACCCGTACCCCTACGGCAACTTCAACTCGAACCGCAATTCGCAGCGGCAGAAGCACAAGGCGCTGAACGGCAACAAGAACAAGAACAAGAACAAGACGAAGCAGTGGCAGCACGAGCGGCAGAACCAGGGCCAGCACCAGTTCCTGCTGCGTGACTTCACGCTCGTCCTCACGCCGTTCCAGAAGTCGGAGACCGACTCGCGGGCCCTGCCGTACAACTGGCAGAACGGCAACTCGCAGGCGATTCCGTGGAACCGCATGTACACGAACGCCGACTCCCTCAACAACCCGCGTCAGGACCAGGCGTCCGCGGCCACTCCGCGGACCAACCAGGCCACCGAGATCGACCCGCGCATCAAGAAGAAGGAGGCGAACGTCGACCTCGACGTGGACGCGGACATCCAGAAGAAGAAGGACATGGACCCGGACCCCGTGTTCGTGCCCTGACGCGATCCGGACCGGCGGTCCGGTGAACGTCTTCGCTCCGGCGGGTGACGCGTCATCCGGACGCCCATCCCGTGCTCGCGACCGGGCGACCTCGCCTGGGACCTCGGTCGCGAGCCGGGGGGACACACGCGCGAGTGGTTGAGCGGCGGCGTACCCGCGGAGCGGGACGGGCGGCGACCGAGACCCGCGGATGCGGACCGGCGTCACCAGGGCCGCTGCTCCGTACGCGGACGCGTGAGCAGTTGAGGAAGGAGCGCCGGCGGCGGGTTTCCGAGGAGAGGGCCGCCGGCGCGGGTCATCGCATCGCGCCGCCTCACGGCGGCGACTTACCTGCTGTCACCCCGCCCGTCTCCGTACGGGGCCGGGCGGGGTCGCGATATTCAGAGGAGAACCAACCAGATGTCCGTGTTGAAGAACATCGCCGGGGCTCTTGCCCTCGGCACCGCGCTGGGCGGCGCGGCCGTCGTGCTCGGCGGCGCCGTCGGCGCCGCGGCCGGCGCGACGACCGTCATGGGCGGCTACATCCCCGCTCCGAGCGCTCCGGCCCGCTACTACCCGCGCAGCTACAACACCAACTGGAACGCCAACTCGCAGCGGCAGGGCCACAAGGCGGCCAACCGCAACAAGAACAAGAACAAGAACAAGAACCACGAGTGGCAGCACGCTCGTCAGTCCGAGTACCAGGACCAGTTCCTGATGCGGGACTTCACGCTCGTGCTCACGCCGTTCCAGAAGTCGTCCAACGGCTCGGCCGCGCTGCCGTACAACGCCCAGTGGAGCCAGACGCAGGCGCTGCCCTACTCGAGCCAGTACGACAACACGCAGTCGCAGAACCTGCCGCGCCAGGGCCAGGCCTCGCTCGCCGACCCGAAGACGAACCAGGCGACCGAGATCAACCCGAATCTGAAGGCGAAGAAGCTCGACGTGGACGCCGACATCGACATCAAGAAGAAGGAGGAGAAGAAGAAGAGGGAGATGGCGGACGACTTCGAGGCCGTTCCCTGATCCTGAATGATCGCCGCGCGGCCGGCCGGGACGACCGGCCGCGCCCAGGGAGTGTCAGAGATCTCCTGGCCCCGGGCCGCAGGCCCGGGGCCGGACGAACGTGCCCGTGCTCGCCGCGGTGTGGCTCGGTTTTCCGGCCACGTCCCGAGCACGGGCACTTCCGTCTTCCCCGGCTTCCCCGCCCCTCCGGCTTTTCCCGCCCCTTCCCAGCCCTCCCGGCCCCGGCTCCTGGCCGGCCGCGCCGACGGTCCACCCATCCCGAGAATCGGACATTACGGGACAAGTCACACTTTTATCCTCTAATTCGCGCCATAAAGAGCTATCGGCTGATCAAAAGGCATAGAGCGGAGTTTGTCCGAGGATACCGACGGACATCAACGTAGCGCAGGAACCCGGCCCCGTGAGGGGCCTCAAAGATATCTCCCGGCCGGACAGGCGAGAGATATCGAAGGATGCGGGGGAGATCCAATCCTTTAGGGGGACAGCAATGCGCAAGTTCACGAGGGTTATCGCCGGGCTCGCACTCGGCACCGCGGCCGCGGGCGGCGCCATCGCCATGGGCGCGACGGCGGCGAGCGCGGGGACCGACAACGGGCTCGGCACCTTCGCCTTGTCGAGCCCGCCCATGATGAACAACACCTTCATCCCGTTCGGCGACTTCGGCAATAACAACAACAACTGCGGCAACAACCTCGGCAACGGCAACGGTTGCTGGAACAATAACAACAACAACAACATGTTCTGGAACAACCAGTCGTTCTGGAACCAGAGCGCCTTCACCGACAACGTCGACGACGACTCCAGCTTCGCCGTCATCGGCAAGGACGCCGCCATCGCGTTCCAGGACTCCACCAAGCGGAACAGCAACTTCTTCAACAGCGGCTGGTGGCAGAACAACAACTGGTGGAACAACAACAATAACAACTGCTGGAACAACAACCTCGGCAACGGCTTCTAAACCACTCCGCCGTAACGGCCTGCGAGACAACCGCGCCGTTCGGACTCCGGACGGGTGACGGGACGACCCGGACAGGCACTCGCGGAAGTTCTCCCGCCCTCCGGCGCCGGCGCGGCGCCCCGAGTTGAGCGCAGTCACACGTTCCCACGAAAACCGGGAACGGCCGTTCGATCCGACGCGTGACTCACAAGGGCTCCGGCGGTTCTCTCTCGCCGGAGCCCTGACCTCCACACGACCTCAAGCCTCACGGGGATTCCGAGGCACTTTCTCCGCGCCGTCGGAGAAAGGCCCCGGGAGATCAGGGCACATCGAATCCTGTCAAGGGGGACACGCAATGCCCAAGCTCACCACGATCGTCGCAGGTTTCGCGCTCGGCGCCGCCGTCGCCGGGGGCACACTCGCCATGGGGATGACGGCCGCCGGCGCTTCCAGCGTCGACGACGGCATCGCGAACGGCGACCGGGGCGGCACCGGCGGCATCGCCCAGGACAACCTGGTCGGCAGGAACGCCTTCCCGGTCTTCGCGGTGCCCGTCGAGAACAACAACCTGAACAACAACCGGAACACCCTGCAGCAGAACCAGAACAACAACGACAACAACTCGCTGTGGGGTCAGCAGGGCTTCTGGAACCAGGGCCTGTTCGCCGACCGCCGGAACGACACCTCCGGCTTCGGCATCGTGTGCAAGGGCGTCGCCATCGGCTTCCAGGACAAGACCAACCGCGACAACACCTTCTTCAACAACAACTGGTGGCAGAACAACAACTGGTGGAACAACCGCGACCAGCGCAACAACTGGTGGAACAACAACGAGAACGTGCGCTGAGAGGGCAGGTTCCCAGCGGCCCTGCGAGACGATCACGCCGCGCTGCGAAGGTGACGGAAGAAGCCACGCGCCATCGGGAACTTCCGGCCCCGGACCGGCGGACCGGCGCCGTTGAGTGCAGAAACAGGTCTCTCGGCACATCGGCCGCTCCCGGAGCGGCCTGAGAACCGAGGACAGCCGTCCGACTCTCGACGCACCACCAAGGGCTCCGGCGGGACCTTCCGCCGGAGCCCTGCCTTGTAGGACCCCCTTTTCGAAGCCTCCCGAAGCCCTCCCCCGGTCCTCCCGCAAGCCCTCACCCCCGCCCCCCAGGCCCACAGGCGCAGGCCCCACCGCTGCCGCACATCAGGGCCCTCCTCGTACGGCGCACCGCCGGTCCGTGACCGCCGCCTCGGCACCGCTCCCCGCCACACGCCGGCCCGTCCCGGTTCGCGCCGCCGGCACGAGACACGCGCCATGCCTGTACGGCCCTTCGGAGCAGGGGCGCAAATCGTACCTTTCTCCGCATAAGGCGCATTATCCCTCGAATCAATCCTATAGGCAGCTAATCATTACCCAAAAGCATCAGATCCTCGTTTGTCAGACCCGCACAGAGGAAATCACCCTAGCGTCGGAAGTAAGGCTCGATAAGGGCCATATTGGCAATTCTCACAGCCGGAATATGTGCGGGAAATGCCAGGTACTACGGGCAATCGACAATCGAATCCTGTCAAGGAGGACACATAATGCCCAACCTCAAGAAGGTCATCACCGGCCTCGTTCTGAGCACCGCGGTCGTCGGCGGCGCCATCGCCCTCGGGACCACGGCCGCCAGCGCCGGGGACGGGGACCGGGACGGTGTCGCCGACGGCAACCGGGGCGGCACGGGCGGCATCGCCCAGGGGAACACCGGCCTGGGCAACGGGCTCTTCCCCGGCTTCACCACGGGCACCGACAACAACGGCGTCTCCAACGGCAACCGGGGCGGCACGGGCGGCATCGCCCAGGGGAACACCGGCCTGGGCAACGGCGTCGGCCAGGGCTTCCCTGCCTTCGCCACCGCCAACCCCTTCGTCGACGGTAACAACCGGAACAACAACGCCAACAACAACAACCACTTCAACAACAACCAGTTCAACAACGGCAACAACTGGTGGTGGGACCAGCGGGGGTACTGGGGCCAGAACCTCTACAAGGACGGCAAGGACGACCACTCCGCGTTCGGCGTCGTCGCCAAGGACGTCGCCCTCGGCTTCCAGGACAAGACGAACCGGGACAACAACTGGTTCCACAACAACTGGTGGCAGAACAACGGCTGGTACAACAACAACGACCGGTTCGACCGCAACAACTGGAACCGCCTGCGCCAGTAACGGGGCTGCTCCGTTCTCGCGGTATCGCTTCAACGGGGCACGGAGGGGCGGGGTGAGTGGTCCCGCTCTCCCGCCTCCGTCCCGCGACAAAAACGAAGAAGAGTGCAGACAAGCGGTTTCCGAGGTGCCGGGCGTCCGGCGCGGATAATCGCCCATCGATTCTCTATGGCATGAGACAAGGGCTCCGGCGGAGGTTCTCGCCGGAGCCCTGACCTTTGCCCGGCCCAGGACGGCGGGCGGAAACCACGGTCACGAGGATTGGGAGAGCCGGAGGCGGGGAATGCGGCCGGGCGAGTACCCTCCGGCACTGCCGGTGAATCGCGGACCGGACACCGACTGCGTCAGCAACCGGTTAACCCGTGCCATGGGTCGCAACGAGAGTTCAAACTCTCCCTCGCCGCGTTTGGCCGCGGGCCCCTTCGGCAATCTAGACACCACGGCGATGACCGGACATATAGGTCAGAACCGGACATCTCCGGTTCCCACCGGAGAAGTCAGAACTACGGGCAATCCATCCTTCGAGGAGGGCCTCTATGCCCAAATTCCGGAACGTCATCACCGGTCTGGCGGTCAGCACGGCAATGGCCGGCGGCGCGCTCGCTCTGAGCACCGTCAGCGCCCACGCCTCCACCCCGACCACCGCCACCATCGTCACCAAGTGGGGCTGCGGCTGGGACGGCCACGGGCACGGCCGCAACTACAACAAGAACAAGCTCGTGAACCGGAACGACTTCCGCAGCTTCAAGTACTACAGGATCAAGAAGGTCAACCGGAACACCGCCGCCTTCGCGTCCGGCGACGCGGTCGTCGACATCGACGGCGACGACGACGACTGATCCGGACGGCGCTACCCGGCGCCGCTTCCTTCCGCACCGTGAACAATCCGCACGGTGGACAATCCGTACAGTGAACAAGCCCCGGCGGGACAGCCGCCGGGGCTCCCGTGGATCGGCGAGGCAGCGCGAGGAAGCAGGCGGGCCGAACGATCAGGCGGAGCGGCGGGTCTTGCGCTTCCTGGGGGCGCTCTCCTCCTCCGCGCCGTCCGAGGCCGCCTTGCCGTCACTCTTCGCGGCACTCTTCGCGGCAGGCTTCGCAGCACTCTTCCCGGCGCTCTTCGCCGAACTCCCCGCCGCGCTCTTCGCGGCCGTCCTCTCCTGCGGCTTCGCCGCCTCGGCGCCCTGGCGTTCCCGCTTCGCGGCCTCGACGCTGGCGCGCAGCGCGGCCATGAGGTCGACGGCCGGGCCCTGCTCGGCGGGCGCCTCGGGCGCCACGATCTCCCTGCCCGCGACCTTGGCCTCGATGACCTCCTGCAGGGCCTCACGGTAGGCGTCCGTGTACTCCGCCGGATCGAAGTCGGCCACCATCGTGTCGATCAGCGACTCGGCCATCTTCAGTTCCTGTGGCCGCACCGGGACGTCCTCCTCCAGGAAGCCGAAGTCGGCCTCGCGGATCTCGTCCGGCCAGAGCATCGTCTCCAGCACGAACACGCCGTCCCGGACGCGCAGCGCGGCCAGCGACTCCCGCTGGCGGAGGGCGATCTTCACGACCGCCACCTGCCCCGACCGCTCCAGGGCGTCCCGCAGCAGCACGTACGGCTTCGCCCCCTGCCCGTCGGGCTCCAGATAGTAGGACTTCGCGAAGTAGATGGGGTCGATCTGGTCGGCGGGGGTGAACTGCAGCACGTCGATCCGCCGCGAGGTGGTCAGCGGCAGGTCGGCGAAGTCGTCGTCGGTCAGCACGACCATCTCACCGGTCGGAAGCTCGTACCCCTTGGCGATGTCGGCGTACGGCACCTCCTCGCCGTCGACCGAGCAGACCCTCTTGTACTTGATCCGCCCGCCGTCCTCCCGGTGCACCTGATGGAAGCTGACGTCCTTCTGTTCGGTCGCGGAGTACAGCTTGATGGGAATGGTGACCAGACCGAACGAGATGGCGCCTTTCCAGATGCTCCGCATGGCTACATTCTCGTCTCTGTGTTCGAATACCGCTATGCTGGGATTCAAGGGAGTTACCTCATGGGCAGGTACCCACTATGGCGGTGCCGTACCCGGTCGAACCCATGCTCGCGGTCGCCGGCGAGCTTCCCCGAAACCCCGGCGACTACGCCCTTGAGGTGAAGTGGGACGGCATCCGCGCGCTCGCGTACGTCGACGGCGGGGTGGTGCGGGTGACCGGCCGGCACGGCGCCGACTTCACCTCCCGCTACCCCGAGATCGCCGCCGCCATGGCCCCGCTCGCCGGGCACCGGGCGGTCGTCGACGGCGAGGTGGTCGTCTTCGACCACGAGGGACGGCCGAGTTTCGCCCGGCTGCAGCGCCGCATGCACGTGACCGATCCGGCGGGCGCCCACGTGCTCGGCCTCCTGCCGGCGTCCTACCTCCCCTTCGACCTGCTCCATCTGGACGGGCACACGCTGCTCGACCTGCCGTACCGGGACCGGCGGGCGCTGCTCGACTCGCTCGGCCTGGGCGCGCCGCCGTCCTTCCCCTGCGAACCGGAGGTCGTGGAGGCGACCAGGCGGCAGGGGCTGGAGGGCGTGGTCGCCAAGCGCCTCGACTCGCCGTACCTGCCGGGGCGCAGGACGGACTGGTGGATCAAGGTCAAGAACCTGCGCACCACCGAGGTGGTCGTCGGCGGCTGGCGGCCCGGCAAGGGCCGCCGCGCGGGCGGCGTCGGCTCGCTCCTGCTCGGCGTGTACGGCGGGCCTCCCCCGGGCGCTCTCCTCTTCGCGGGGCATGTGGGGACCGGCTTCACCGACGCCGTGCTGGACGACATCCGCGGCCTGATTGAGCCGCTCGAGATCGGGCAGAGCCCCTTCTCTGGCGGGCTGCCGAGAGAGATCTCCAGGAATGCCCGCTGGCTCCGGCCCGAAGTGGTCGGCGAGGTGGCGTTCAGTATGTGGACCCGCGACGGACGGCTGCGCAACCCGGTGTGGCGCGGCGTCCGCGTGGACAAGATCCCCGCGGAGGTGCGGCGGGAGGAGCGGTGATGACGGAGAAGGTGCGGGTGAAGGTCGAGGACCGGATGCTGGTCCTGACCAACCTGGACAAGGTCCTCTATCCCGGCACCGGGTTCACCAAGGCCGAGGTGATCGACTACTACACCCGGATCTCCCCGGTCCTGCTCCCGCATCTGCGCGGGCGTCCGCTCACGGTCAAGCGCTATCCGAACGGCGCGGACGCCGCGTTCTTCTTCGAGAAGAACGCCCCCGACCACACGCCCGACTGGGTCCGTACGGTGACCCTCCCCGCGCCGGGCAGCACGAAGAACCGCGAGGAGATCGAGTTCGCGGTCGTGGAGGACCTGCCCACACTCGTCTACTACGCCAACCTGGCCGCGCTGGAGATCCACGTGCCGATGTGGCGGGTGGCAAAGGACGGCGAGCCGCAGCCGCCCGACACCCTCGTCTTCGACCTCGATCCCGGGGCGCCGGCCACGATCGTCGACTGCTGCCGGGTCGCCGTCCTGCTGCGGCGGGCGCTGGCCGACGACGGCCTGGAGAGCCATCCGAAGACCAGCGGCAACAAGGGCATGCAGCTCTACGTCCCGTGGGACCGCGGGCCCGGCACCTCCGACTACGCCAAGGCGCTGGCCCGGCGGATGCAGGAGGAACACCCCTTCGTGACCAGTGTGATGGCCAGGAAGGAAAGGCCGGGCAAGGTCTTCATCGACTGGAGCCAGAACAATCCGGCCAAGACCACCGTCGCGCCGTACTCGCTGCGCGCCAACCCGCTGCCGACCGTGTCGACGCCCCTGCGGTGGGAGGAGGTCGAGGCGTGCGAGAACCCGGAGCAGCTCGTCTTCACCTCCTCCGACGTGCTGAAGCGCGTCGCGGAACACGGCGACCTGTTCGTGCCCCTTGGCGCTTAGCCCGGCCGCACCCCTGGCCGTAGTGTTGGACCTGTCGCAGCCGACCGTCGAACGGAAGGAAGATCACATGCCAGAGATGGAGCCCCTCGACGAGGTCGCCGAGGAGATCTCGATCGAGGCGCCGGAAGCCGACGCGGTCGAGCAGCACCAGCTCGTCAAGGTCGCCGAGGACAGGCGCTGGCCCGAGCGCGTTCCGTTCGACGCCGACCCGGCCGACGTGACCGAGCAGGAGCGCACGGTCGACCTCGACGACGACGACTATCGCTGATCACGGATACCGACACGTAGGATGAGGCCCCGGGGCGGGAGCCCCCGATGCGCTTTGTGCAAGGAGACTGCCGTGACCGCTACCCCGGACGCCAAGCCCCGGGGCACCCGGCTGCCCCGGATGGCCCGCCGCCGCCAGTTGCTGAGCGCGGCGCAGGAAGTGTTCGTGGAGAACGGCTACCACGCCGCGGCGATGGACGAGATCGCCGAGCGGGCCGGGGTGAGCAAGCCGGTGCTCTACCAGCACTTCCCGGGCAAGCTTGAGCTGTATCTCGCGCTGCTCGACCTGCACGTCGACGACATGGTGAACCGGTGCCGCCAGGCGCTCGAGTCCACCACCGACAACAAGCAGCGGGTGCAGGCGGCCATCGGCGCCTTCTTCGACTTCGTGTCGAGCCAGGGAGAGGCCTTCCGGCTGGTCTTCGAGTCCGACCTGCGCAACGTGGCGCCCGTACGGCAGCGCATGGAGCGCTCGCTGTACGAGAGCGCCGAGGCGATCAGCCGGGTGATCCAGGAGGACACCGGCTGCTCCAGCGACGAGGCGCACCTGCTCGGCGTCGGCCTGGTCGGCATGGCCGAGGTGAGCGCGCGCTACTGGCTGAGCAGCCACGGCTCGATCCCCAAGGAGGCGGCGACGCAGTTGATGGCACGCCTGGCCTGGCGCGGCATCAGCGGTTTTCCCCGCACCGGCTGACCGGGTCTCCGGAATCCAGTTCGCCGGAATCCTGTTCGCTTGACGCGATCACAGAGCTCGCCGCGCCGCGGGGCGACGACGATGGGGAGAGACCAGCCCTCGCGAAAGGGGAGCCTTATGGAAATAAAGATCGGCGTGCAGTCGGTGCACCGCGAGCTCGTGGTGGAGACCGACCTGTCGGCCGAGCAGATCGAAGAGGAGCTCCGCAAGGCGCTCGCCTCGGACAAGGGCGTCTTCTCCCTGACCGACACGAAGGGCCGCCGGGTGGTCGTCCCCGTGACCTCGCTCGGGTTCGTCGAGATCGGCGAGGACGAGACGCGGCCCGTCGGCTTCGGCGGAACTCTCTGATCTGGACCGTCCGACTCACAGACCGTCCGGTTTGAAGAATGTCTGACGTGCGGCCGGAGCCGGCCGACGGCGCGGGTGTCCCGCGACGTGCGGCGTGCCGACGGCCGGATCCGGCCGCCCGGGTCAGGACCGCTTGTAACCGCATCCGCGGGGACGACGGGTGAGATCCGCCCGATGCGGATCGTCCCGTCTTCCGCCGATCGTCGGACAGCCCGTGCTTCCTCTCCGCAGGATCGGGCGGGGAGTCCAGCTGTTCGGCCCACATCTTGTCAAGGAACTGCCGTAGCGGCGCGAGGCCCTCATGCTCGCACCGTACATCCGTTTGCCGGATGCGCGAATCAGGAACGGCGAGGTTTCACCCGTTGGGGGTGAGGCCGAGCTCCGTCATCCGCCTGCCGTGCTCCTCGGTCAGCCGGGCGAACATCCGGCCCACCTCCGCCAGATCCTCGCCCTGCTCGCCCACGAGCAGCGCGGCGAGGTGTGGACGGGCGGCCGCCAGCCGCTGCCCCTGGCTCAGCGCCTCGCCGACCATCCGGCGCGCCCACAGCGCGAGCCGCCCGCACAGGCGCGGATCGGCGTCGAGCGCGGCGCGCATCCGCTCCACCGCGAACTCCGAACGGCTCCCGTCGGCCAGCACCTCGTCGACCAGGGCGATGATCGAGGGATCGGCGTGGCGGGCGGCCTCGCGGTAGAAGTCGCCCGCGATCCCCACCCCCACGTAGGCCTTCACCAGCGCCTCGTACCAGTCCTTCGGCCTGGTCTGGGCGTGCCAGGCGTCGATCGCCTCGACGAAGGGCGCCATCGCCTCCTCCGGATCGGCCCCGAGGGAGGCGATCCGGTCGCGCAGCACCCGGAAGTGCCCGTACTCGGTCGCGGCCACGTCCCCGAGCGCCGCCCTGTCGTTCAGCGTCGGCGCGAACAGCGCGGCGTCCTCGGCCAGCCTGAGGAAGGCGGTGAGCTCGGCGTACGCGAGGACACCCAGCAGGTCGACGATCCCGGGAGACGAATCACTCATGGATGCAGCGTAAGGGTCGGCGGGGCGCCCGCGGAGCCACCCGGTCCGGTCCGGCGGAACCCCTTCGGCACCCCGTACGACCCCCCGCAGGACAACAACTTTTAGTGAGAAGTCGCGGAAATCGGTTCCGTGTTGTGGTATCGAGTAGACTGCTTCGTGGAAGTGCGACCGCACTGGCCAACAACCAGCACTGGCTGACAACCGAGCCGACCCGGGGTCTCCCCCGGACCTCAGGAACCAGTGGATGCCGCGGTCGCTGTTCACGACGAGGGCGCGACTGTCCGCGAGGACCCGGACCGGGAAAGATCTGCCGGCCGGATGTCCCGGAGGGCCGCCTTCACAGATTGAGGCAGGCCACGCTGACAACGACGTTCCGAGACCTGGGAGTCATCCCGGAGATCGCCGATGCCCTCGAGACCGAGGGCATCACTTCACCGTTCCCGATTCAGGAGATGGCGCTCCCGCTGGCGCTGGCCGGCCAGGACGTCATCGGGCAGGCGCGCACGGGCACCGGCAAGACCTATGCCTTCGGCGTCGCCATGCTCCAACTGGTCGGCAAGCCGAGGAAGAACCGCAAGAAGCCCCGCGGTCTCGTCCTCGTCCCCACGCGCGAACTGGCCCTTCAGGTGACCGAGGACCTGGTCCTCGCCGCCGGGAAGCTGGGGTCGCGCATCCTCACCGTCTACGGCGGCCGTGCGTACGAGCCGCAGATCGAGGCGCTCAAGAACGGCGTCGACGTGATCGTCGGCACCCCTGGGCGGCTGCTCGACCTGGTCAAGCAGAAGCACCTCGACCTGAGCCAGATCACCATGCTCGTCCTCGACGAGGCCGACCGCATGCTCGATCTCGGGTTCCTCCCGGACATCGAGCGGATCATCAAGCTCGTGCCGGACGACCGCCAGACCATGCTGTTCTCGGCCACGATGCCCGGCGAGATCGTGAACCTGTCCCGCCGCTATCTCGACCGGCCCACCCGCGTGCGCGCGGAGAGCAGCACGGCCGAGGCCGAGACGACCACGCTCACCACGCAGCACGTGTACCGCACGCACCGCATGGACAAGATCGAGATTCTCGGGCGGCTGCTGCAGAGCAGGGGCGCCGGGCTCACGATGGTGTTCTGCGAGACCAAGCGGGCCTGTGACATGGTCGCCGAGCAGCTCAAGGAAAAGGGCTTCGCGGTGGCGGCCGTCCACGGCGACCTCGGTCAGGGCCAGCGCGAGCAGGCGCTGCGCGCCTTCCGCAACGGCAAGATCAACGTGCTGGTGGCGACCGACGTCGCGGCGCGCGGCATCGACATCGACGACGTGACCCACGTCGTCAACTACGACTGCCCGCAGGACGAGAAGGCCTACGTCCACCGGATCGGCCGCACCGGCCGGGCGGGCCGCACCGGCGTCGCGGTGACCTTCGTCGAGTGGACCGAGCTGACCCGCTGGAAGGTCATCAACAACGCCCTCTCGCTGGACTTCGCCGATCCCGTCGAGACCTATTCGAGCTCCCCGCACCTGTACGGCGAACTCGACATCCCTGAGGGCACCAGGAGCGTGCTGCCGCGCGCCCAGCGCTCGCGCGCGGGTCTGGAGTCCGAGGAGATCGAGGACCTCGGCGAGACCGGGCGCACCCGCTCCAACGGCAGGTCCGACCGGGGCGGGCGCGGCCGTGACCGCGACCGCGACAACACCGAGGAGCGCCGGGAGCGCCCCGCCCGCACCCGCGAGCGGCGGCGGACCCGTGGCGGGCGCCTCCAGGAGGCCGAAGGGTCCTCCTCCGGCGACGCCGGCGCCCCGACCTCCCAGGCCGCCGACCAGGTGGGGGACGGCTCCGGGTCGCCCGAGCAGACCCAGGCTCAGGTCCAGACTCAGGTTCAGGGACGCAGGTCCCGGCGAGGGGGCGCCAACACGGACGCCCTGACCGGCGCGCTGGCCGAGGTCCCGGCCGCACGGCCCCAGGAGGAGCAGGCGGGCGGACCGCCGGCCGGTGCGGCGTCCGAGCCGGAGGCGGCCCCGCGCCGGGCCTCCCGCCGCAGGACCCGCGCCACCGAAACGGCCGGCTCCCCGGCCACCGAGCCCCAGATCGACGAGCCCCGGATCGACGAGCCCCGGATCGAGGAGCCCCGGATCGAGGAGCCACAGGCCGACGAGCCGCGAAGCGGGGACCAGCCGGTCGCCGCACCGGTTGCGGAGCCCGTCACCGCACCCGTCACCGCGTCCACTGCGGAGCCCGTCGCGGACCGGCCCGCCCGCCGCCGCGGGACCCGCGCCGGAGCCACCGGTACGGAGGACGCCCCGGCTGTCTCCGCGTCTGTCTCCGCGTCTGTCTCCGCGGACCGGCCCACGCGCCGCCGTACGCGGAGCACGGACGCGGGCGCCCCTGACGAGGCGCTGTCCGTCCCGTCGGTGCCGTCGGTGCCGTCGGCCGAGGTGACCGTGAACGGCGTGGCGGACGAGCCCGTCCGGCCGCCGGTCGCCCGGCAGGAGCCGGAACGGATCATTCCGGCCAGCCCGTTCATGGTCGTGTTCAAGTCTCCCGACCTCGCGACCGACGACGACGATCCCGCTCCGTCCGCCGCGACCGAGCGCGCCCAGCAGCGGCGCCGCCCGCCCCGGCCGCGCCCGCGCCGTACGGGGTGAGGGGCCGGACACGGCCCGCTCGTCGATGAGCACGATCACCAGGGCAGGGAGAGCGCCGGACACCCGGCGCGCTCCCTGCCTTTTCACGTGGGCGCCTTCACATGTGGGCGCCTCTGCACGTTGGGCGCCTCTACACGCGGGCGCCTTCGTACGTGGGCACGGTCCCCCTGGCGGGCCGCCACGTTCGCAGTGGGTATGACCTGGACAGGAGGCACGCGTCATGACCACCCGGACTCTCTCTTCCCGGCCGGTCCACAACCGGCTTGGATATTTCGACGGTGTCGCCGGAGTCTCCGCTGGGTATCGTGATGCCACGTGAGTGAGCGAGCCTTCAGCAGACGGTCCATGCCGGGGATCCCGGGTGAGATGGAGGAGGTCTCGTGAGCACGCCACGGTTCCTGACCCTCCCTCCGGGCGTCAGCAGCGAGCAGATCGAGACACCGCTGGGCTCGTTCGCGGCCCTGGAGGCGCTTCCCGTGAGCGGGATCCCCGAGCGCTGGCCCGCCCTCCTCGTCCCCGGCTTCACCGGGTCGAAGGAGGACTTCATCTCCGTCCTGCAGACCCTCGCGCAGGCCGGCCGCCGGGTGATCGCGGTCGACATGCGCGGGCAGTACGAGACGCCGGGCCCCGACGACCCGGCGGCGTACACGTGCGGGGCGCTCGGCGCGGACGTCGACGCGATCGCCGCAGCCGTCGGGCAAGGCGAGCCGGTGCACCTCATGGGGCACTCCTTCGGCGGCCTCGTCGCCCGTGAGGCCGCGCTGAACGGCGCCGCCAGATTCGCCTCGCTCACGCTCATGAGCTCCGGGCCCGCCGGGATCATCGGACCCCGGGAGAAGATGGGCCGGGTGATGCTCGCCGAACTGCCCGAGTACGGCCTGGACTACCTGTGGTCCAACCGGCTGGAGCCGGAGGCGCTGAAGGCGGGGGTCCCGGACGACATCGTGGCGTTCCTGCGCAAGCGGCTGCTGTCCAACCACCCCACCGGGCTCATGGCCATGGCGCACGAGGTGCTGGGCGCCACCGACCGGTGCGACGAGCTCGCCCTGTGCGACCTCGACCTCCTGGTCCTGTACGGCGAGCACGACGACGGCTGGCCGCCGCCGTTGCAGGCCGAGATGGCCCGGCGGCTCGACGCGGAGTGCGTCGTCGTGCCGGGGGCGCTCCACTCGCCCGCCGTCGAGGCGCCCGAGACCACCGCCGCCGCCCTGACCCGCTTCTGGAACGCGGCCGAGAGCCGGCTGCTCCAGCACGGCTGACGCGACGGCCATGACCGGGGTCAGCGGTCCCACCGTCCAGCCTCCCGAGTCCGTGACGTGGCAGGTCCACGTCGACCGGGCCATGTGGGTGGGCGGCGTCCGCGGCCTGATGCTGCAGGCCCTGCATCCGCTCGCGATGCGGGGCGTGTGGCAGAACTCCGACTTCCGGGAGGACCCCTTCGGGCGGCTGCGCCGTACGGCCGACTTCGTGGGCCGCGTGACGTACGGCAGCCCGGAGGAGGCCGAGCGCGTCGCGAGGCGGGTCCGCAAGATCCACCGGGCGCTGCGCGTCCACGACCCCGACACGGGCCGGGTCCACCGGGTGGACGACCCCGAGCTGCTGCTGTGGGTCCACTGCGCGGAGGTCACGTCCTACCTGGAGGTCGTCCGGCGGGCGGGCGCCCGGATCACCGACCGGCAGGCCGACCGCTACCTCGCCGAGCAGCGGCGCAGCGCGGCGTACGTCGGGCTGCGCCAGGATGACGTGCCGGGCACCATGCGCGAGATGGACGACTACTTCGCCCGGATGCGGCCCAGCCTGCGGGTCATCCCCGAGTCGGCCGCCGCCGTCCGGTTCCTGCTCTGGCCGCGCCTGCCGGAGCACCTGCGGTTCCTGTCTCCGGCGAGGCCCGTCTACTTCCCGTTCGGCGCGCTCTGCTACTACACGCTGCCGCGCTGGGCCCGCCGCATGTACGGCGTGCTGCCCGAGGTGCCGGGGATCGCCGTCACCGCGGCGCTGCGGGCCTTCCGGCTCACCATGAACAGCATTCCCGACCCGGTGCACCAGCGCGTGCTCGACGAGGGCACCAGGGCCATGCTGCGGGCCTCCCGGGAGCGCCTCGGCGCGGCCGGGTACGACGTCGGCCAGGGCCTCCGGGCGCTGACCGATCCGCGTCGGCACCCGGGAGCCGACCGGCGCTAGCCGGGGACCTCCTCGGCCGTGGGGAGGCCGTCCCAGGGCAGGCGGTCAGGGGAGGCGGCCCGTCCCTCCGGGCAGTGCGCACGGAAGTCGCACCACGAGCAGATGGGGCCCGGCTCGGGCGGGAACAACGCGTCGATCTCCGGCGGCACCGCGACGGCCGCGCCGTCCTCCGCGGACGCGCCCTCCCCTCGCCTCGGGGCCGGCACGGCACCCCCCGCACGGCCCTGTGTCCGGCCCTGTGTCCGGCCCTGTGTGCGGCCGCTCGCGCGGGCGGCGGGCCCGGCCCACTCCCGGTAGGCGTCGTCGGCGTCCGCCGCCTCCAGGCCGATCTCCTCGGCCCGGCGCAGGTGGCGGGCCAGCGACTCCTCACCGTGCTCCCACTCCGCGACCGAGCCGGTGGGCAGGTGGTGCAGTTCCACCCGGTGGCAGGGGCGGCGCATCATGCGGGACGAGGCGATCGCGTAGACGGCGAGCGCGAGCGAGGACCGGGCGTCGTCGGGCGTCAGCGGACGGCGTCCGGTCTTGTAGTCGACCACCACCAGTTCGTCCCCGCGCCGGTCGAGCCGGTCGATCCGGCCGGACAGGGCGAGCACGGACGTGCGCGTGGCGACCGTCCGCTCGACGCCCACGGGCTCGTCGGCCGGGTCGAGCGTCGCGACGTAGGAGGAGACCATCTCGCGGGCCCGGTCCCGCCAGGCCGCCGACTGCTCCTCGTCCCTGAACCCCTCGCGGAGCCAGCCGCCGGTCAGCAGGGTGGCCGCCACGACCGGCGTGCGCCGCTCGTACGGCTCCCGCCACCACGCGGCCAGCGCGTTGTGCACGGAGGCCCCCACGCTGTTGTGGGCCCACGGAGGGCCCTTGCGCGGGGCCGGCCGGTCGAGATAGGTGAAGCGGTAGCGGCGCCGGCAGTCGAGCCAGGTGTTCAGGCGTGACGGAGTGCAGGTGTAGAGCCGCCTCGGCATGCCGTCGAGGCCGAGCTGCTCCACGGCCCTACTCGTCGCGGTTCAGCGCGATGCCGGACACGCCGGTGCCGTCCACCAGCGGCGACGTCGGCTCGGCCTCCTCCTGGGCGCCGGTCAGCGACCCCGACAGCCAGCGGTCGAACTCCGGCTCCAGGTCGCCGATCCTGCCCTCCTCGCCGTGCGCGGGCAGCACCCTGGTCTCGTGCGGCAGCGTGAAGAGCCGCTCGCCGATGGACGTGAGCTGGTCGGCGAGGGCGGGATACTCCCCGCCGAGCTTGCCCGGCCCGTCCATGAGCAGGGTCTTCCCGGTGAAGACCGCCGCGAGGTCCTCGCAGTAGAGCGAGACACCGCCCGTGGTCACGCCGGGGGTGGCGAGCACCTCAAGCTCGACGTCGGCGACGGAGAACAGTCCCTCGTCCTCCATCTCGATGTCGGGCCAGGTCTCCTCCCAGGTCTGCCGCCACAGGCGCCTGTCCTTGGCGTGGACGGCGATCACCGCCTCGTCCCTGGCCGCCACCTCGATCGCGGCGCCCACGTGGTCGGGCAGCCCGTGGGTGCAGATGACGGCGAGGACCTCGCGGTCGCCGACCTTCTCCAGGATCTTCTCGGCGTCCCGCGCCGGGTCGATGACGATCACCTCGTCGTCGTCGCCCAGGATCCAGGTGTTGTTCTCGACCTTGTGCTCTTCGCCCTCGATGTCCACGAGGCCCGAGGTCACCACTCGTTCGATACGCGCTGTCACGGCTCAGAACCTTACTATCCCCGGCGCTTCGGACCTGCTTTACCGCACATCCCCGTCCGATCTCGGCCCGTCCAATCTCGGCGAGAACGCGCCGAAGGGCGGGTCCACCGCCTGGTCCTGGTCGCGCAGGTCACGCAGCGAGAGATCGGCCAGCGCGATGAAACAACCGGCCTCGGCCGGCCAGGCGACCGTCCACAGCCAGTTTCCGAGGGCCTCCCCGACGTAGACGGCGCGGTCGTCCGGCACGGCCGGCCCCGCGCACCACAGCGCCGTCGGGTGGCCACGTACGTCGATCTTCGCGTGCGGCGGGCCGGCGTCGAACCCGGCGCCGGGGTCGGGCCCGGGCAGCCCGGCGTACGCGGCCCCGAGGCCGATCCCGGGCTCCTCGGCGACGATCAGCATGTCGGCGGGACCATGGGTGATCGACGGGCCGGTCAGGGCGACGACGCTCGCCCGCGCACCGGTCCGTTCGTCGCCCACCTCGGCGAAGCCGGTCACCAGCCACCCTGTGGGGAGCGGCCAGGGAAGCCACACGGGAACCCGTGCGGCCTCGCACAGAGCGTCGAGCGCGGCCTGCGAGGGCCGGTGGGGCGGCTGGAAGGGCAGCACGTCGCCGTGGGCGGCGCACCGCCACGAGCTCGACCAGACGTTCGGTTCATGCAGCGGCCCGAAGCACCGCGGGCAGGTTGGCGCGGTTCTCACAAATATTCACGGTGCGTCGATGATGTCCATCAGTCAAGAGCCCGCCCGTTATCTAGTCGTAATCTTGGTGTTGTGCGACATCTTGGTCTTGGAAAACGCGTCAGATGCGTCGGGGCGATCGTCGCCGATCCGGACGGGCGGCTTCTGCTCGTACGGCGGGGCCGCCCGCCCGGCGAGGGGCTGTGGTCACTGCCCGGCGGCAGGGTCGAGCCCGGCGAGACCGACGAGGAGGCGCTGCGCCGCGAACTGCGCGAGGAGACCGGCCTCGACGTCGCGGTCGTACGGCTCGCCGGGACCGTGCTGCGGCCCGGCCCCGGCGGCGTGACGTACGAGATCCACGACTACGTGGCGACGATCCCGGGGACGGCCTCGGGCACGCCGGTCGCCGGGGACGACGCCGCCGACGCCCGCTGGTGGGCGCCGGCCGACCTGCCCGGCCTGCCGTTGACCGACGGCCTCGCCGACGCCCTTACCGGATGGGGCATCATCGGTCCGTGACCGTGCTGCGCCAGATCGTCAGGTGATCGTCGGCGTAGTCGGTGGATCTGCCGACGGCCACGACCCGGCTGCCGGAGACGGCCACCGCGCCGAGCCACTGGGAGCCCCGCCCGCCGAGGCCGTCCTGGGTAAGCGTGTGCCGCGACCAGTCCAGGCCGTCCTCGGAGATCCAGGCGGTGCTGTCCCCCTCGCCGCCCCCGTCGCCGTCCGCGTCGTCGGCGGAGCGGTGCGATCCCACCGCGACCACGCCCTTCGCGGTCGCGGTCAGGTCGAGGACCGAGGCATCCCCGTCGGCGGGCAGCATGGCGTACTCCCAGTGCTCGCCGTCGTCGGCGGACACCGCGGAGAACGGGCGGGGGCCGTCCTCGGTCACGGCGACGCCCACCGCGACGACCCCGGCCTTCGTCGCGACCACGTGGCGCAGCCCGGCGGAGGTGGCGTCCGGCGGCAGGACCCTGCCGCGCGCGGTCCAGTTGAGCCCGTCGGAGGAGACCCAGACCACCCCTGTCTCACGGTCGGCCGAGCCCGAGCCGCCGACCGCCATGAACCCGTGGGACGTCGCCGTGACCCCGGACAGGCGCACGCCGACCCCGCCGGCGGGCATGCTGCCGGGCGCCGAACGGGTGATCCGCCTGAGGTCCGGGCTGAACCACAGGGCGGCGGTCACCCCCGCCGCGCCGCGGTCCTCGCCGGCGAGGACGTAGCCCTTCTCCCCCGCCGCCACCACGCGGGGCGTGAGCAGGAAGTGGCCCGCGGGCACCTCGATCGGCGGGCCGGGCCGCCACGACCTGCCGTCCGCCGAGGTGACCAGCAGCGGCCGGGTCACGGCGGGGTCGGTCATCGTGCCGCCCACGGCGAGCCACCCCTTCGGGCCGTGCGCCACGCCGCTGAGCACCTGGCGTCCGGGGCCGCCGAGCAGGTCGGGGAAGCCGGCGTCCTTCCAGTTCGCGCCGTTGTTGCCGCTCGTCCAGATGGCGGCGTCGCCGTTGGCCGAGCCCACCGCCACGAACGTGCCGCCGGCCGCGGCGACGTCCGCCGTGTCCCTGGCCAGCCGGTTGAGCCCGCCGATCTCCTTGAGCGGCACGGCGCGGGCCGCCTCGCCCTTCCCCGCCGTGATCAGCACCGGCAGGTTCTCCACGTCGCCGGGGCCCCGCTTGTCGCCGCCCGCGACCAGCGTGCCGCCGTCGGTGATGGCGAGGCCCCGCAGCGTGCCGGGGATCTCGCCGAGGTCGGCGCTCTTGGTCCACTGACGCCCGTCCCGGCTGGTGTAGACGGCGTACCGCTCCCAGGCCGACTCGGCGACCGCCGCGATCCCCGCAGCCGAGGCGGCGAGGCCGCGTACGCCCGTGCCCTGCGCGCCGAGCGGCCCGATCGCGCCGCACTGCGTCCAGGCGGCGCCGTCGGGCGAGCAGTACACCCGCACCTCGCCGCCGGCGGACCGCTGGCGGGTGGGTACGAGCACGAAGCCCTTCTCCGCGGCGGCGAGCGCGCCGGGCTCGGGCCGTACGTCGGAGATGGCCGCGGCCGTACGCAGCCAGGTGCGGCCGCCGTCGTCGGACCGCAGGATGACCGAGACCGTGTCGCCCGAGCCGGGGTCGGCGAGCGCCACCACCCGGTCGCCGCGCGCCGCCACCGCCCGCATGCCGCGGACCTTGTCGGGCGTGCCGATCTGGTCGGTGTCCACCCGCGTCCACCCGGTGCCGTCGGCCGACACCCAGGCCACCGGGCCCGCCGTGCCGTCGCGCAGGGTCGTCGCGCCCACGGCCAGGAAGCCGGTCGCGGTCCGCGCCACGTCGGTGATCCTGTCCTGGCTCCAGAACGCGGTCAGCCGGGCCGGGTCGACCGCGGTCCAGGAACGGCCGTCGGAGGAGACCCACATGCCGCGGGCGGCGGGGCCGGCGGGGCCCGGCGCGTCGGTGCCGACCGCGAGCCAGCGGCCGTCTCCGCCCGCGACCCGGCCCACGGCCGCCGCCGCGGCCTCGTAGCCCGGCGCTCCGGTGACCCGGCCCAGTTGCCAGTGCGCGCCCCCGTCGGCGGAGACGAGGAACAGCGGGCGCGCGAGCGCCCCGGTCATGTCGCTGCCCGCCGCCACGACGGTCGAGCCCGCCGAGGCGAACGCGTTGAGCACCTGGCTGGAGCCGTTGCCCGGCAGGCCCGGCGCGGCGAAGGCGGTGTCGCCCGACTGGCCGTCGCCCGCGGCGAGCCGCAGCCCGGTGGTGGCCGGTCCCCGGGACCACTTGACCACCGCCACGCCCAGCACCGCCGCCACGATGAGGACCGCCGCGACGACCACCGGTGTGACCAGCCGGGGCAGCCCCCGGACCGGCGAGCCACGGCCCGGCAGCACCCGCCTGTGGTGGCGCCCTCCGCCTGGTCGCGGCGGCCCGACGGCCACGAGCACGTCGTGCCGCGCCGGGCGGCCTCCCGGCGGGCGGCCGATGCGCTCGACCGGCCCGGGCTCGAGTCCGTGCTCGAGTCCGTGCTCTGGTTCGGACTCGGGTCCGGGCTCCGGCTCGACGGGGATCTCCGGGCGCATCCGGATGCCCGGCTCGGGCCCGTCTGTCCCAGGCCCGTCTGTCCCGGGCTCGTCAAGCTCCGGGTCGTCGCCGTGGCCGTGGCGTGAGGCGGGCTCGGGCGGCGTGTGCGTCCACACGTGCGCGCCCCCGGGCGGGGGGCCCACCGGGGGACGCAGCGGGCCGGACGGCGGAGTGTCGATCTCGGGGGCGCCGGGACCGTCGGGGTTCTCGCGCGGGATCTGCGCCCGGCGCGGCCGGGGCGGGCCCGAGGCGACCAGCTTGTCCGGCCGGTCCACGACGCGCCGCCGCCGGCCTCCTTCCTCCGACGGGCCGGTCGACCTGGCACCCTCGCCGTGCCAGGGGGTGGAGCCGTCAGTGGGGCCCGTGTCCGCGGCTCCCGGGGCCGCGGCGCCGTACGGGGCCGAGTAGGGCCTGCGGCCCGTCCGGGGCGGGTGGCCGCCGGATAAGTGGGGCGGGGCCTCCGCCTCCGGCCGCGGCGCCCAGTCGTGCGCCTCGCCCTGCGACTCCGTCTGGGGCCCGGGGCGCGGTTCGGGGCGCGGCTCGGGGCGCGGCTCGGCGTCGCCGATCCTTCGGTAGGGCCGGGTGTCCTCGTCGTCCCCGGCCAGCACGTCTCCGGGTAAGGGCTCCCCGCCTGAGCGCTCCTGGGGTGAGGGCTCCTCGGATGAGGCGTCCTCGGGTATGGGGGCGGCGAAGGGGGGCAGTGCCCACGGGGAGGGACCCGGCGGCCGGTGATGCAGCTCCGGAGGGGGCGCGGGCGTCTCCTGTTCACCGGGCGTGCGCCGGCGGTCACGTTCGTCGGGGCCCGAGGCCACGCTCAGTACCTCCTCCCCGGAGAGGTCAATCCGGACCGTTCCACCTCTATTACGGCAAAGCGATCACAGTGATACCCCATCACGAATCCAGAGCAACACGGGAAAGCCCTGGGGACCATACCTCTCTAGTGAGATTTATCGGGAGAGAGTCTGGATTGCCCACTTTCGGGCGATTATTAGGACACCGAACCCGAAAACCGCGAACTGGACGGCCGATCCGATCAGAGCCTGCCACGGCACCGCGCCCTGCTCCAGGGCGCCGTTCATTTCGCCGGAGGCGGCCACGAGCCCGAAGGCCACGACGTTGTTCGAGACGTGCAGGGCGATCGGCGCCTCCAGCCCGCCGGTGCGGACCGCGAGCCACCCCATGAGCACGCCGAACACGAAGACGTAGACGATCCCCCAGCCCGTGTATCCGTGCGAGGCGGCGAAGGCCACCGCGCCCAGCAGGATCGCCGGCCACGGGTTGCGGAAGTACGCCCCGAGCCCCTGGATGATCCAGCCCCGGTAGGCGTACTCCTCGGCCGCCGCCTGGAAGGGCACGAGCAGCACGATGACGATCAGGGCCGGGAGGAACGCCCCCCAGCCCGCCCAGGCGTATCCCGGGCCCACGCCGGCCGACAGCAGCATCCCGGCCTCGGCGGCCTGGCCGAGCACGACCGAGACCAGCGCCACCAGCAGGCAGGCCGCCAGCCACCTCCACCGCAGGCGCAGGGCCACCGAGGAGAGCGACCCGGGCGGCCTCCGCTGGAACGCCCACGCCGCGCCCAGCACCAGAGGGAGCAGCAGGGCGATGACGCCCAGTTGGAAGCCCAGATCGAGCACGGGATCGGCGAACAGCCGGGCCCCCGACCCCGTCATCGGCACCCCGGACACCAGGGAGACGAGGTAGGCCACCAGCCCCGCCCCGATGGAGATCACGACGAAGGTCGCCACGATCGCGAGGGTGCCTGCGATGGGCCGCCACCAGCGGTTCAGGACCGTGCGCGCCATCTGGTCGTACGGCGTGCCCGGAGGCGGAGCGACGTCCCAGCGCGTGCGCGCGGGCGGGCCCCAGGCAGCGCCTCCCCAGGCAGGGCCTCCCCACCCAGCGCTTCCCGCCACAGGGCCTCCCCACGCAGGGCCTCCCCACGCAGGGCCTCCCCAGGCGGGAGGACCCGAGGCCGGATAGCGGCCAGGGTGCCATCCCGGCGGCGGGCCGGCCGGCCACGCGGTGCCGCCCGCGTACGGCCCGGGAGCCAGGTAGACCGCGGGAAGCCGGCGCGGATCCGGCTGTGTCTCGCTCATATGTCCATTCTTCGCGGCCCTCGCACAGCCGACTAAGGCGGGCGGGCCTTCGGGGGGCTTCGGGCAGGCTTCAGACGGGCTTCAGGCGGGCTTCAGGCGGGCGGGGTGAAGGCGCTCGTGCGGGCGAGCCCGGCGGCGCGGCCCCGGGCCGCGACCACCAGCGCCATCTTCCGCGACGCCTCGTCGATCATCTCGTCGCCGAGCATCACCGCGCCCCGCTTCTCGACCGTCGTGTAGTACTCGTACGCGTCGAGGATCAGTTCGGCGTGGTCGTAGTCCTCCTGGGATGGGGAGAACACCTCGTTGGCCGCCTCGACCTGCGAGGGGTGCAGCACCCACTTGCCGTCGAAACCCAGCGCCGCCGACCGCCTCGCCGACCGCCGGAAGCCGTCCAGGTCGCGGATCTGGAGGTACGGCCCGTCGACCGCCTGCAGGCCGTACGCGCGGGCGGCCATCAGGATGCGCATGAGGATGTAGTGGTAGGCGTCGCCCTCGTCGTATCCGGGGGGCTGCTCCCCCACGACCAGCGTGCGCATCCCGATGGAGGCCATGAAGTCGGCCGGGCCGAAGACCAGGGTCTCCAGCCGGGGCGACGACCGGGCGATGCCGTCGATCTCGACGAGCCCCCGGGCGTCCTCGATCTGGGCCTCCACGCCGATGCCGCCCTCGGGCAGCCCGACGGCCCGTTCGATCTGGCCGAGCAGGGTGTCGAGCCAGACCACATGCGAGGCGTCCCGGACCTTCGGCAGCATCAGGCAGTCGAGCCTGTCACCGGCTCCCTCGACCACCTCCACGACGTCCCGGTAGGTCCACTGGGTGGTGAGGTCGTTGACCCGGACGACGACCGTCTTGCCCGTCCAGTCGCCCTCCCGCAGGGCGGCGACCACGTTGCGGCGCGCCTCCTCCTTCGCGCCCGGGGCGACGGAGTCCTCCAGGTCGAGGAAGACCTCGTCGGCGCCGAGGCCCTGGGCCTTCTCCAGGAATCGAGGGTTGCTGCCGGGCACCGCCAGGCAGGAACGTCGCGCGCGCATGGCCCTACGGTAGCGAGACCCGACGGGTGGGCGTCCGCCGCGGCACGGCCGGCGCCCCTGAACCCCCTCACCCGCCTTAGACGCGTCCCCCTCAGACGCGTACGGTCTGCGGCGCCTCGGGCGCGGGCCGCGCGGCGCCGATCCGCGTGGTCGCCGACTGGGCGTACAACGCGCCGGCGAGCACGATCGCGCCCCCGGTGATCTGGGCCGCGCCGAGGTGCTCGCCGAGCAGCACCCAGGCGATCAGCGCCCCGGCGATGACCTCCACCGACGCGACCGTCGCGCCGACCGCCGCCGACAGGCGCCGTACGGCGGTGACTCCGGTCACGTACGCCACCACGGTGGCCACCGCGATCATCCAGAGACCGGCCACGGCGACCGGTACGGCGTGCCCGGAGACCTCGGCCGTGCGGGTGAACGCCGCCCAGTCGATGTGCCACGGCCGCGAGAGGGGCAGCAGGACCACCGCCGAGCCGAGCATGCCCCAGCCGATCAGGCCCAGCGTGTCCACGTCGTCGCCGAACGAATCACTCATCAGGAAATATCCGGCGCAGCAGGCGGCGGCAAGCAGGCCCAGCAGCAGCCCGAGCGCGTCCAGTCGCAGGCCTTCCCAGACCTGGACGACGATCGCCAGGCCCGCGACCGCGACCAGGGCGCCCAGGTAGGCCGAGCGCGGCAGCCGGATCCGCCGGACGAACCGCACCCACAGGACCACCAGCACCGGAGAGGTGTACTCCAGCAGCAGCGCGACCCCGACCGGCAGGCGGGTGATGGCCACGAAGAACAGGCCCTGCACGGCGGCGACCGCGATCACCGAGTACGCCGCGAAGAACGGCAGCCGGTCGCGGGGGATGCGCAGCGCCCGCGGCCTGAAGACGGCGAGGACCAGCAGCAGGAGCACGCCCGCACCCGCCATGCGGACCCACACGGCCTCCAGCGGCGCGAGCCCGGCCATGCCGAGGATCTTCGCCATCGGTCCGGAGAACCCGAAGCAGAAGGCCGAGACGCCCGCGATCGCCAGGCTGACCGCCCTCATCGTCACCTGCCCATGTAATCACCAATAAAAGGCTTTGATCCTGTCACAACACGGACAGGTCCGCATCCTTGCGTAACCTGGCAGGGTGGATCGGATCTTCGTGGCCCGCCTGGCGGGGGTGGCGGTCTTCGACCCGGCCGGCGACCAGATCGGCCGGATCCGGGACGTCGTCGTCTCGCTGCGGGGGCCGCTGCTCCCCCGGGTCCACGGCTTCGTCGTCGAGGTGCAGCCACGCCGCCGGGTCTTCCTGCCGGTCACCAGGATCACCTCCATCGAGGCCCGCGCCGTCATCTTCACCGGCAAGCTCAACATGCGCAGGTTCGAGTGCCGGGACACCGAGACGCTGGCCATCGGCGAGATGCTCGACCGCACCGTCGAGTACCGCGGCGAGCGGGTCACCGTGCAGGACCTCGCCATGGAGCGGACCCGCCCCTCCGACTGGCTGATCGCGAAGGTCGCCGTACGGCGGGGGTCGCGGCGCCGGGGCGAGACGCTGATCGTCGGCTGGGAGGACGTCTCCGGCTTCACCGGGGTCCAGAAGGACCAGGGCGCGGCCAACCTGCTCGCCGTGTTCGAGGCGCTCCGCCCGGCCGACCTGGCGAACATGCTGCACGAGCTGCCCAGCCAGCGGATGGCCGAGGTGGCCGCCGCGCTGGACGACGACCGCCTCGCCGACGTGTTGGAGGAACTGCCCGAGCGCGACCAGGTGCTCGTGCTGAGCCGGCTGCACCGGGACCGGGCCGCCGACGTGCTGGAGGAGATGGGCCCGGACGACGCGGCCGACCTGCTCCAGGAACTGCCCGCGGAACAGGCCGAGGGCCTGCTGCGCCTCATGGTGCCCGAGGAGGCCGCCCCGGTGCGGCGGCTGCTGAGCTACCGCGAGGACACGGCCGGCGGCATGATGACGACCGAGCCGGTCGTCCTGCCCCCGACCGCGACGGTGGCCGAGGCCCTCGCGCACATCCGGCAGCAGGAGCAGACGCCGGCCATCGCCGCCCAGGTGTACGTCGCCCGGCCGCCGAGCGAGACGCCCACCGGGCGCTTCCTGGGGGTGGCGCACTTCCAGCGCCTGCTGCGGGAGCCGCCGTCGACGCTGCTCGGCAGCGTGATAGACATCACCGTGGACCCGATCAGGCCGGAGTTCACGGTGGCCGAGGTGGCGGCCTACCTCGCGACGTACAACCTGGTCGCGGTCCCCGTCGTGGACGAGCTGGGGCGCCTGCTCGGCGCCGTGACCGTCGACGACGTGCTCGACCACATGCTGCCGGACGACTGGCGGGAACGACCATGACGGACCGAACATGACGGAACGACCATGACAGAACGTCTCGACCAGCCGCGCGAGATCGGCTACCGCGTGCGGCTCTACTACGACCCCGAGGCGTTCGGCAGGTTCTCCGAACGGTTCGCGCGGTTCCTCGGCACCGCCCGCTTCATCGTCTACATGACCGTGTTCGTCGCGGTGTGGCTGCTGTGGAACCTGTTCGCGCCGGTCACGTTCGACCCGTACCCGTTCATCTTCCTCACGCTCATGCTCTCCCTCCAGGCGTCGTACGCCGCGCCGCTGATCCTGCTGGCGCAGAACCGGCAGGCCGACCGCGACCGCGTCCAGTACGAGCAGGACAAGACGACGGCCGAGCGGAACCAGGCCGAGATCGAGTACCTCACCCGGGAGATCGCCGCCCTGCGCATGGCGATCGGCGAGGTGGCCACACGCGACTACATCCGGTCGGAGCTCCAGCGCCTCCAGGAGGAGCTGGGCGGCGAACCGGCGAGATCGTGCGGGGCGGGTTCTGAGGATTCCCGCTGAGTCCATAGCATGGATTCATGGCACCATCCCCTGAACAGGTCACGGCCGCCCTCGCCACGGTGAACGACCCGGAGATCCGCCGGCCGATCACCGAGCTCGGCATGGTCAAGAGCGTGGACATCTCCCTCGACGGGGTGGTGCGCGTCGGCGTGTACCTGACCGTCGCCGGCTGTCCGCTGAAGGACACCATCACCCGCGACATCACCGGCGCCGTGTCCCGGCTCGACGGCGTGTCGCGCGTCCACGTCGACATGGACGTGATGAGCGCCGAGCAGCGCAAGGAGCTGCAGACGAAGCTGCGCGGCGACCGCGGGCCGGAGAAGGAGATCCCCTTCTCCAAGCCCGGCTCGCTGACCCGCGTCTTCGCCGTCGCCAGCGGCAAGGGCGGCGTCGGCAAGTCGTCGGTCACGGTGAACCTCGCCGCCGCCATGGCCTCCCAGGGCCTGAAGGTCGGCGTCGTCGACGCCGACATCTACGGCCACTCGGTGCCGCGCATGCTCGGGGTGAGCGAGCGGCCCACCAAGGTCGAAGACATGATCATGCCGCCGGTGGCGCACGACATCAAGGTCATCTCGGTCGGCATGTTCAAGCCCGAGGGAAACACCCCGGTGGTCTGGCGCGGGCCGATGCTCGACCGCGCGCTGTACCAGTTCCTGACCGACGTCTTCTGGGGCGACCTCGACGTCCTGCTACTGGACCTGCCGCCGGGCACCGGCGACATCGCGATCTCGGTCGCCCAGCGCCTGCCCACGGCGGAGATCCTGGTCGTGACGACCCCCCAGCAGGCCGCCGCCGAGGTGGCCGAGCGCGCCGGGTCCATCGCCGCCCAGACCCACCAGCAGATCGCGGGGGTCATCGAGAACATGGCGTGGCTGCCCTGCCCGCACTGCGACGAGCGCATCTCCGTGTTCGGCGAGGGCGGCGGCCAGTCCGTGGCCGACGCGCTGACCCGCACGCTGGGCTCGCGGGTGCCGCTGCTCGGTCAGGTGCCGATCGACATGCGGCTGCGGGAGGGCGGCGACGAGGGCAAGCCGCTCGTGCTGACCGACCCGGAGGCCCCCGCGGCGGCCGAGCTGCGCAGGATCGCGGCCGGGCTCGGCCGCAAGCCGACCGGGCTCAAGGGGCTGAAGCTCGACATCTCCCCGGTCAAGCACTGACCGGGGGCTTCTCGTAAGCGCTCAGCAGGCGCTCAGGTCGCCTCGTTGTCGTACGGCGGAATCTCCCCCACGCCCAGCTCGGGCACCTCGGGCGTCGGGGAGTCCGACGGCCCGTGGTCCGTGTGCCCCGGGTCGTTCCAGTCCTTCTCGAGGTCGTCGAGCAGGTGCTTGCGCACGAAGTTCTTGGGGTTGAGGTCGGCCGGGTCGAAGTTGGCGAACTCCGGCCCCATGTTGGCCTGCAGGTCCGACTTGGCGTTGTTGGCCATCTGACGGAGCTGCCGCAGCGTGCGGCCCGCCTGCTGGGCGGCCTGGGGCAGCTTGTCGGGACCGAAGACGAGCAAGGCGATCACCACGAGCGCCAGGGCCTCCGCCCAGCCGAGTCCGAACATGGCGATCTCCTCCAGCAAGTACGACTGGATTCAGACTAATGCCCACGCCCGCGCGCTGGGGACGGGGGCTCGATGGGATCAGGACGGGCCGGTGGGGATCAGGACGGGGCGGCGCTGGGGGCGGGGGCCGCGCCCACGGTGACCGTGGCGGTCCGCACCTCGCCGTCGTGCCGGAACCGCAGGCGCACCTGGTCGCCGGGCGCCTTGCTGCGGATGGTGACGACCAGCTCGCGGCTGTCGCCCACGGGGCGGCCGTCGACCTCCAGGATGACGTCACCGGCCCGCAGGCCCGCCTTCGCGGCCGGGCCGCCCGGGGTGACCGGCACGGCTCCGCCCTCGGTCTCCGTGGCGATCCGCACCCCCTCGCCCTGATAGTTCTGGTCGATGGTGATGCCGATCCGGGAGGTGCGGGCGGCCCCGGTGGTGATCAGTTCCTGGGCGATCCGGCGCACCTGGTTGACCGGGATCGCGAAGCCGAGGCCGATGCTGCCGGACTGCTGGCCGAGCAGCGAGCCGCCGCCGACCGTGGCGATCGCAGAGTTCACGCCGATCACCTCTCCCGCCGTGTTCACCAGCGGGCCGCCGGAGTTGCCCGGGTTGATCGCGGCGTCGGTCTGGATCGCGTTGATGAGCGCGTAGTCGGACCCGGTGCTGCCGCCGGCCTCGACGGGACGGTTGAGCGAGCTGATGATCCCGGTGGTGACGGTGCCGGTCAGGCCGAGGGGTGAGCCGACGGCGATGACCGGGTCGCCGACGACCGCCCCGTCGGAGTTCCCGAGAGGAAGCTCCGGCGCCCTGACGGCCCCCTCGGGCTTGACCACCGCGATGTCGGAGTTCGGGTCGCGGCCCACGACCCGCGCCGCGGCGGAGGTGCCGTCGTTGTAACGCACACGGATGTTCCCCACCTGGCCCGAGACGGCCACGACGTGGTTGTTGGTGACGACGTAGCCGCCCTTGATGACGAAGCCCGACCCGGTGCCGGCCTCGCTGTTGCCCTTCACCTCCAGCGAGACCACGCTGGGCAGGACCTTGGCGGCCACTCCCGCGACCGACCCGGGCGGCCGTGCCGTGGGGAGGGACGACGGCGCGGTCAGCGTGTAGCCGGGGTCGACGCCGGAGGCGGGGCGGGTCAGCAGGAACGTCCCCCAGCTCGCCACCCCGCCCGCCACGAGCGCGATCACCACGGCCAGGGCCGTGAACAGCGCGATGTTGGGCCCGCGGGGCTCCGGCGCCTCCTCCGTGAAGGCCGCCTCCGGGAAGGCCGTCTCCGAGAAGTACGACTGCGGGAACCCCGGCTGGGGCGCCCACCGGGTGCCCCAGGAGTCGTGGGAGGGCTCCTGCGGCGCCTCATGACCGGCGGGCAGGAACTCCGGCCGGTCCGACGCGCCGTGGGAACGCGTGTTGTCGGTCATCGCGACAGTCACTCCTCGCACACGACGCGCCAGTCACACCCGAACGGGTGCGGTGTCCGATCGTATGCCGTCTTCCCCGATCAGCGCGAAAGACCCCTGGTAACGCTCTGTGACGGAGTGGGCGAGACGCTCACCACCGGCGCCTTGTTCGGGGCGGGATGAACGAACATCTGCCCGGGGGTCTGGCTGCTGGGAGTGGCGCTCGATCCTCCGGCCATGAGCATGGTGCCGAGGGCGACGGCGGCGGAGGCCATTCCCACGGCCACGTATCCCGCGCGTCTGGCCCTGCCGGGCCGTCCTGGCCCCGACCGTCCGTCGTCCCGGCGCCGGGGCCGGTTGTCCATCGGCCCGGCCGCGTGCATGGCGGGAAGCCGGCCGAAGGCCGGGTGGTCGGGAAAGGGCCGCATCCGCGGCGGCAACGGCCCTCCCGGCTCCGCCATCCGCAGGAGCGACATCGTGAGGTCCGCCGGCATGGCGGGCGGATCCATGGACCGCAGGCGGGTCTTCAGCGCCCGCAGCGCGTCGACCTCAGCGCGGCAGTCCGCGCAGAAGGTCAGGTGCGCCAGCGCGCGTTCCCGCTCGTTATGACTGAGTTCGCCGTCGATGAGCGCGGAGACGCGCTCGCCAAGATGACTCACAGTCCCTCCCTGCTGAATGAAGGGGGGGGTTTGGTCGCCGTTCCGGTTCGCCGAGGGCGCCCGGTGGTCGAGCGCCTCCCGCAGTTGCGCGCGGCCGCGGTGGATGCGGCTGCGCACGGTGCCGAGTTTCACGTCGAGCGTCCTCGCGATCTCCTCGTAGGACAGGCCCTCGATGTCGCACAGCACCACGGCCGCCCGGAACTCCGGTGCCAGGGCGTCGAGCGCGGCCTGGATGTCGGGCTCCATGTGCGCGTCGTCGTACGCCTGCGCGGGGGACGGCTCACGGCCGTGCAACCGCTCGGCGGCGTCGTCCGCCAGCCCTTCGAAACGGATGCGCTGCCTGCGCCGCGCCATGTCGAGGAAGAGGTTCGTGGTGATCCGGTGGAGCCACCCCTCGAACGTGCCGGGGGTGTAGCTCGACAGCGACCGGAACACCCGGACGAAGACCTCCTGCGTGAGGTCCTCGGCGTCGTGGACGTTGCCCGTCAGCCGATAGGCCAGCCGGTAGACGCGTGCGGAATGCGTTCTGACGACCTCCTCCCATGTGGGAGGCGTCCAGTCGGACACCGAAGTCTCCGCCTGGTGGTCGTGCTCGTCCACCGGCATTCCTCTCTGCAGGATCGTCGCTACAGCCATAGTGCCTGGTTTCGCCCCTTCCTGCGCACCGTGGGCCGAGCGGTCTTGAACAAAGACCGTTCAAAGCGTGCAACGTCCCCGTTGTGGCGTGAGTTCCCGTTCCGGGCCGACTCCCCTAGGCTGCGTGCAAGATGAAGCAGGGGAGGGAGAGGCCGATGGCGACACCGGCCAGCCTGGAGTACGCGGAGGAGTTCGTCCCGGAGGACGACATCCTGCGGACCGCGCGCCGGCGTGGCATCGAGGTCGGAGCGCACCCGATCCTGCCCGGGTGCGGAGCGGCGCTCTGCTTCCTCGCCACGGTGGTGAACGCCCGCTCGGTGGTGGAGGTCGGCACCGGCTGCGGGGTCTCCGGCCTGTGGCTGCTGCGCGGGATGCGCCCGGACGGCACGCTCACGAGCGTCGACGTGGAGCCGGAGCACCAGCGCATGGCCCGCCAGACGTTCGCCGAGGCGGGCTTCTCCGGCAGCCGGATCCGGCTGATCGGCGGCCGCGCGCTCGACGTGCTCCCCCGCCTCGCCGACGGCGGCTACGACATGGTCTTCTGCGACGCGTCCAAGCAGGAGTACATCGACTACCTCACCGAGTCGGTACGGCTGCTGCGCCGGGGCGGCGTCGTGGTGTTCGGCGACGCCTTCTGCGGCGACCAGGTGGCCGACCCCACCCAGCGGGACCCCGACACGGTCGCGATCCGCGAGCTGGGCAAGCTCGTACGGAACGACGAGCGGCTGCGCCCGCTGATGCTGCCGCTCGGCTCCGGCCTGCTGGCCGCCGTCAAGCTCGCCTGAGCGGGCGTCAGGCGGCCAGGTAACGCAGGAGCAGGCGGACGCCGAATCCGGTGCCGCCCCTGGTGATCTCGCCCTCGTCGGAGCCCGCCCGCGCGGGACCCGCGATGTCCAGATGCGCCCAGGGCCGCCCACCCGCGAACTCGCGCAGGAACAGCGCCGCCAGGATCGACCCCGCCGACCCCGACATCGCCCGGTCGACGTTCGCCAGGTCGGCCACCTCGGAGTCGAGCATCGCGCGGTAGTCGTCGACCAGCGGCATCCGCCACAGGCGCTCCCCGCTGGCCTCCCCCGCACCGGCCAGGCCCGCGGCCAGCGCCTCGTCGGTCGAGTAGAGGGCCGCGATCGTCGGGCCGAGGGCGATCTTGGCCGCGCCGGTCAGGGTGGCGACGTCGATCACGACGTCGGGGTCGAGCACGGCGTCCGCGTACGCCAGCGCGTCGGCCAGCACCAGGCGGCCCTCCGCGTCGGTGTTCAGCACCTCGACCGTCCGCCCGCCGTACTGCCTGATGACGTCGCCGGGGCGCTGCGCGGAGCCGGAGATGGAGTTCTCCGCGCAGGCCACGAGCCCGGTCACCCGCACCGGCACCTCGAAGTCCGCCAGCGCGCTCATCGCGGCGATGACGGCGGCGCCGCCCGCCATATCGGTCTTCATCGTCTTCATGCCCTCGGTGGGCTTCAGGGACAGGCCCCCCGAGTCGAACGTGATGCCCTTCCCGGCGAGCACCACGTGGGCGCGCGGGTTCTCCGGCGTGTAGGAGAGCTGGACGAGGCGCGGCGGGTTCACCGACCCCTGGCCGACGGCCCGGATGCCGCCGAACTCGCCGAGCTCGGGCTCCGCCCACACGCGCACGTCCAGCCCGGCGCCGGCCGCCACCTCCTTCGCCTGGTCGGCGAGCCAGGCGGGGGTCTTCACGCTGGCGGGGGTGTTGACGAGGTCGCGGGCGAGCGCGGTGGCCCGCGCGACCGCCTCGCCCCGCCGCAGCTCCCGCTCGTCCCCGCCGAGGAAGACGATCTCCCGCACCGGTTTGCCCGGGCGGCCGTCGCCGATGGAGAACGAGTACGACGCCAGCAGCGCCCCCTCCACCAGGGACGCCGTGGCCCCCTCGGCGTCTCCCTCGAAGCTTCCGCCGAAGCCTTCGCCGAAGTCCTCCCCGAAGTCCTCCTTGGTGGGGACCACGACCGACAGCGACTCCCGGCGCCTCGCCCGCCTCGCGACCGCCGCCCCGGCCCTGCGCAGCGCGCCGGGCGAACCGTCGCCGACGCCGTACAGCAGGACGCGCCGCAGCCCGCCCTCGCGCAGGGCGGTCGCCTCGACGACCTCTCCGGGCTCGCCCTTGGCCTCGTACTGCGCGAGCAGCGCGTCCACCGGCACCGGCAGCTCCGTCCCGGGCACGGCGGGCGGGGTCCGGCCGGGGCCGAAGGGCACGGCCACGATGTCCGCCTCCGGCGCGGGCCCGGCGGTGCGGGGGCCGGAGAGGACCGGCGTGGTCTCGATGGGCACGTCCACCTCCAACAGAGCGGCCCCGGCGCGGAGAGACCCGCCGCCAGGGCCGTAGATCAGCAAATCGGCCGGTAGATCAGCCGACGACCTTCTTCAGCGCGTCGCCGAGGGCGCTGGCCTCGTCCGCCGAGAGCTCCACGACGAGTCGGCCGCCACCCTCCAGAGGGACCCGCATGACGATGCCCCGTCCTTCCTTGGTGACCTCCAGCGGACCGTCACCGGTCCGCGGCTTCATCGCCGCCATGCGTGTATCCCTTCCCGCCTTGTCGGCCGCCCCTGGGGGTAACCGGCGTATTCACGTTTCTGTGATGTTCTATTATCCCGCCTCGGAGCTCAAAAAGGTAACGGCCCGGCTCCGGTAGGTGGATCAATGCACGCGTCGCACGCGTTGTCGGAGGGCGGGACGTGACCCCACACTGGGTGGCGTGAACGCCCGAGCCGCGCTTTTCGATCTCTATGGGGACCACCTCCGCACCCGTGGCGGCCGCGCCTCCGTGGCCGCGCTCGTACGGCTGCTCGCGCCGCTCGGCATCGCGGCGCCGGCCGTGCGCACCGCGATCTCCCGCATGGTCCGGCAGGGCTGGCTCGATCCCGTACGGCTCCCGCAGGGGCCGGGGTACGCCGTCACGCCGAAGGCCGAGCGCAGGCTCGACGACGCCGCGGCCCGGGTGTACCGCGGGGCCGACACCCCCTGGGACGGGCGGTGGCACGTCCTGGTGCTCGAACCGGTCAGGGACCGCGCGCGGCGCGAGCGCCTGCGCTCCGACCTCGCCTTCCTCGGGTACGCGCCGCTGTCCGAGACGACCTGGATCGGGCCGCGGCCGTCGCCCGAGCTCGACGCGCTGCGGATCCCCGGCCACTGGTTCGACGCGGCCTACGAGGGCGACGCGCGGAACCTGCTCGCCCGCGCGTGGGACCTGGACGCCATCGGCAGGGCGTACGAGGAGTGGCTCGCCAGCGCGGCCGGCCTGGTCGGCTCCCTGCCGGAGGGCGCCCCGGACGACCAGGTCTTCGCGGTCCGCAGCGAACTGGTGCACGGCTGGCGCAACTTCCTGTTCCGCGACCCCGGCCTGCCCGCCGACCTGCTGCCGCCGGGCTGGCCGGGTGAGAAGGCCCGCGCGTTCTTCGACCATGAGGCCGCCCGGCTGCTGCCCGCCGCCGCCGCGTTCGTGGACCGCAACCTGGCCGCGAGCTGAGACCCGCGGCGGTCAGGCGCCGCGGAGGGTGGTGACGGCCTCGCGGACGTGGCAGTCGGCGACGTGGTCGTTGACCAGCCCGATGGCCTGCATCAGGGCGTACGCCGTGGTGGGCCCGACGAAGCGGAACCCGTTCTTCTTCAGCTCCTTGGCCAGTGCGACGGAGCCGGGGGTGCGGGCGGGGACGTCGGCGAGCGTGGCCGGGGCGACGCGCCCGGGCTCCTCGGCGTACCTCCACACGAGCTCCGACAGCCCGCCCGGCATCTCGGCGGCGGCCCGGGCGTTGGCGACCGCGGCCTCGATCTTGGCGCGGTTGCGCACGATGCCGGTGTCGGCGAGCAGACGCTCCACGTCCTCCTCGTCGAACGCCGCCACGGCGGGGATCGAGAACCCGGCGAACGCCTTGCGGAAGTTCTCCCGCTTGCGCAGGATCGTCAGCCACGACAGGCCGGACTGGAACGCCTCCAGGGTGACCCGCTCGAAGACGAGGTCGTCGCCGCGGACCGGCCGGCCCCACTCCTCGTCGTGGTAGGCGACGTAGTCCGGCGTCGAACCCGCCCAGCCGCACCGGATCACCGCGGTCACCATGGGATCACCGCCGGGTCACCATGTCTCTTCGGCGTCGGAACGGTCGCCGTCCCCGCTCTCTCTGGCCCCGCTGTCTTTGACCGCCGCCACGGACACCTCGGGTTGGTCTCCGGTCTTGTCCTCTGCCTTCTCGCCGACCGCTTCGTGGGCCGGCCCAGTGCCCTCTTCGGGGGCCGCGTCGCGCGCCCGCGGCTGTCCGTACGCCAGTTCGGCCACCCGCTGCTCCAGCACGGCGATGCGGGTGTCCCGCTCCGCGAGCGCGATCGACACCCGGTTCAGGGTCTCGTCCACGGCATGGGTGCCGTAGCCCACGAGACTGATGGGAAGCCGGAGCGTCATCAGGTCGGTGGGGGTTAACTCTCCGGCGGCGGGCAGGCCGAGCGGCGGCGCGTCGGAAGAGAACTCCGCCATCTCGCCTCCATGGCCCAACGAGACCATCACCACACACGCGATCACGGCGAGCCCGGCGATGACGAGTACGACCAGCACATACGAATCGTGCCACAACTCGTGCGCGTGCGAGCATGGAAGGCATGACGCTGGTGATCGGGCCGGACGACCCGGCCGACCCGGAGTGGGCCGAGGCCGCCTCGCTGCCGGAGGTGTCCGCGCTGGTCCGGGCGGGGCGCACCGTCCTGGTGACGCTGCCGGAGGACGAGACCGAGGCGATCGCCGCCGCCGCGGCGTACGCCTGGGCGGGCGCGGGCGTCTTCCGGACCTCCCGCTCCGTGACCTACGACCCCGCGGCCTCCCACCCCGGCACCTCCCACCTCGTACGGCAGGCGCTCGACATGACCGAGGCCCTGCTGGGCCGCCGTCCCCCGGCCCTGACCCGTCGCGGCCTGGCCTGAGGCGCGCGCTCAGGGTGAGCTCTCGCCGAGTTCCTCTCCGGTGGGGCGCAGGTGCGGGACCCGCCGTTCGAGCAGGTCGAGCGCCTCGTCCACGGTGGTTGCCCACGCGATCGCGTCGAAGGCGTCGGGCCGCAGGAAGCCCTGCTCGTACATGCCGTCGACCAGGACGCGCAGAGGACCGTAGAGCCCCCAGGGGTCGAGCACGACCAGCGGCCGTTCGTGCATGCCGAGCACCCGGGACGTCCAGATCTCGAACAGCTCCTCCAGCGTGCCGATGCCCCCGGGAAGCACGAGGAAAGCGTCGGACCTGGCGTCCATGACCCCCTTGCGCTCGCGCATGTCCGCGGTGACGATCAGCTCGTCGGAGTCGGTGTCGGCGATCTCGATGTCCACGAGCACCTGGGGGATCACGCCGATCGTGTGGCCGCCGCCCGCGCGGACGGCCCGTGCGACCTCACCCATGCAGGAGACGACGGCGCCGCCGCTGACGAGGCCGTGGCCCCGGCGGGCCAGCTCCGTGCCGACCTCGCTGGCGAGGTCGGCGTACTTCCGGTCGATCCGCTGGCTGGACGAGCAGTAGACGCAGACGAACACGCCGACACCCTACTCGCCGCGGCGGTCCGCCTCCATGATGGTCCGTACGGCCTCGTCGGGGTCGTCGGTGACCGAGACCAGCTCCACGTCCTGCGGGGAGATCTTGCCGGACGCCATCAGGGTGTCGCGGATCCAGTCGATCAGCGGGGTCCAGAAGGCGACGCCCATCATGATCACCGGGAACGAGGTCACCTTCCGCGTCTGGACCAGCGTCAGCGCCTCGAACAGCTCGTCGAGCGTGCCGAACCCGCCGGGCAGGGCCACGAACCCGCTGGCGTACTTCACGAACATGGTCTTGCGGACGAAGAAGTAGCGGAACTCGATGCCGAGGTCGACGTAGTCGTTGAGCCGCTGCTCGTGCGGCAGTTCGATGCCGAGGCCCACCGAGACGCCGCCCGCCTCCAGCGCGCCGCGGTTGGCCGCCTCCATCACCCCGGGGCCGCCGCCGGTGATCACCGCGTATCCCGCCTTGGCGAGCGCCGCGCCGACCTTCACCCCGAGTTCGTACTCCGCGGTGTCGGGTCCGGTGCGGGCCGACCCGAAGACGGTCACGGCCGGGGGGAGGTCGGCAAGGGCGCCGAAGCCCTCCACGAACTCCGACTGGATGCGCAGGACCCGCCAGGGGTCCTCGTGCAGCCAGCCGGTGGGGCCCCGGCGGTCGAGCAGGCGCTGGTCGTGGGTGGATTCGGGGACGAGGCCGCCGCGAACCAGCGACGGGCCCTGCCGGCGTTCGGGTCGGGAGTAGTTCATGCCCGTCACGCTAACGGCCGTCGTCGGGAGGGGCGAAAAAATCTTGAGTGAAATCTTGGCGGGAGGGAACCGGTCGTCGCCGAGGCTCCGTCTAAGAAACGAGGGTGCTGCTCGGGACGAAAGTGGCTTTCCCCGCCAAATGGCCGGCGAGGAAAGCCACTTTCTTCTGTCTGTCCCCAAAACCCTGTCTGCGCCCGGAACCCCTGGTCACCGCACCTGTCGGCGGCCCCTAGAGGGGCCCGGTGAGCCACTCCGTCATCCGCCGCTCGCTTTCGGCGATTCGCGCCAGGCTCACGTTCTCCCCCGCCGTGTGCGCGATGTCGGGGTTGCCCGGACCGCAGTTGACGGCGGGCATGCCCAGGGCGGAGAAACGCGCGACGTCGGTCCAGCCCAGCTTGGCCCGGGGCGTGCCGCCGATCGCGGCGGCGAACGCCGCGGCGACCGGGTCGGTCAGACCCGGCCGCGCGCCGGGCGAGCCGTCGGTGAGCCGTACGTCGAAGCCGTCGAACACCTCGCACACGTGCGCGAACGCCTCCTCGATCGTCCGGTCGGGGGCGAAGCGGTAGTTGACGGTCACCACGCACTCGTCGGGGATGACGTTGCCGGCCACCCCGCCGCGCACGCCGACCGCGTTGAGCCCCTCCCGGAACTGGAGGCCGTCCACAAGCGGGCTGCGCGGTTCGTACCGGACCAGCCGGTCCAGGACCGGCGCGATCCCATGGATGGCGTTGACGCCCTCCCAGGAGCGGGCGCTGTGCGCCCGGACGCCCTTCACCGTGATCTCGGCGCGCAGCGTGCCCTGGCAGCCGCCCTCGATGAGGCCGTCGGTCGGCTCCATGACGACCGCGAAGTCGCCGGCGAGCCACTCGGGGTGGGTGCGGGTGAGCCGCAGCAGCCCGCTGCGCTCGGCCTCGATCTCCTCGCAGTCGTAGAAGACGAAGGTCAGGTCGCGGTTCGGCGCGGCCAGCAGGCAGAGCTTGAGCTGCACCGCCACCCCGCTCTTCATGTCGGAGGTGCCGCAGCCGTACAGCACGCCGTCCTCGGTCCGGCTCGGCAGGTTCCCCGCCACCGGGACCGTGTCGATGTGCCCGGCGATCACCACGCGCTCGGCCCGGCCGAGATCGGTCCGCGCCACCACCGCGTCGCCGTCCCGCAGCACGGTCAGGTGGGGCAGGGCGCGGAGGGCCTCCTCGATCGCGTCGGCCAGCGCCTTCTCCGCGCCGCTCACCGACTCGATGTCCACCAGCCGCGCCGTCAGCGCGCCCACGTCCTCGGCAAGGTCAAGTCGCATGCCTCCCGACCTTACGCCACCTGGACGGCGTCGGTGGGCTTGGCGCCGGTGGGCTTGGCCTCCTTGCGCCAGCCGTCGTGCCCGGCGGCCGCCGTCCAGGCCACCCCCTCGAACCGCACCTCGCGCAGGCCGTACTTCTGAGCGTGGGCGACGTACCACGCGGCGACCAGCCAGCCGCGCTTGCCGGCGGCCTCGGCGCCGAGCGCCCGTACGAGCTGCTTTCGGGCCGTCTCGGGCTGCGGCTTGACCGGCTTGGCGGGCGGCGGATACCAGCAGTGGACGGCCTGCGGGACCCGCCCGGTGAACGCCGCGGAGAGGATCTTGGCGGACTGCTCGTGCTCGGCGTAGGCCGAGCCGTCGGCGGAGCGCTGCACGGCCTGGGCGGCGTCGTGCAGCGGGATGGTCCGGTAGTGCTTCACCTTCTCCAGGGCGGTGAAGAACTTGCGGGTCGCGTAGACCGGGTCCTGCAACTGCTCGGGCGTCCCCCAGCCCTGTGAGGGCCGCTGCTGGAAGACCCCGACCGAGTCGCGGTCTCCGTACGGGAGATTGGCCAGCTTGGACTCCTGGATCGCGGTGACGTAGGCGATCTGGAGGGCGCGCTCGGGCAGTTTGCGCCGGGCGGCGACGGCGGCGACGGTGGCGGCCACCTGGGCCTGCTCGATGTCGATGTCGAGCGTGCCCTCGGGGGTCTTCACGAGGCAGTGCTCCCCGAGCGCGAAGGGCTCGGTCCGCTTCAGCAGGTGATAGGCGCCGTAGTAGATCGCCCCGCCGAGCAGGGCGACGATGACCACGACGGTCACGACTGGTTTGGTAAGGCGCCGTTCCACGATCCAGAACCTACCCCGGTGATCAGGGCAGTCGTTCCGCGCGGACGGAGCCGGGGGTGAGGGGGCGGGCGTACGCCGCCTCCCACTGGCCGCCCTGCACACGCTGGAACGACAGAAGGCGGCCGTCACTCGCGCGGTAGTCGGCGAAGTCGAGCAGCCCGCGCTCGGGCAGGCCCGTCCTCCCCTCGGACCGGAAGGCGGCGGTGCCGCGCTCGATCGGGGAGAACTCGACGCCGTCGACGATCAGCATGTGCTTGGCCGGCACCATCCCCTGGGTCGGCACGTCGGTCCACAGCAGGACCTCCAGGTGGGACGGCTCACCCCCCGGGCCCGGCCGTTCCGCGACCGACAACCAGTTGTCGTAGCGGCGGGCGCCCTCGTCGAGGAGGTAGTCGGTCCACTGCTCGCCCTGCACCGCGCAGTGCACCGCGCCGACGGCCCGGTAGCGGGCGGCCTCGACGTAGACCGTGTCCCCCACCTTGATCGTGCGGGGGTCGAAGTAGTCGGGGTCGGACGCGAGGTCCCGCGCCGGCGACTCTCCCGGGGCGGCGGGCGGGGTGCGCACGGGCTGACGCGTACGGCTGCGCCGGCTCGCCGCCACCACAGCCGTCACGACACCCAGCAGGACGACGACCGTGACGAGGCCCAGCACGATCACGGTCATTGTCGTCATGGCGCGCGATCCTACTGGAGGCGGCTGACCGCCGCATCGACGCGCTCGTCGGTGGCGGTGATCGCGACGCGGACGTGTCCACGCCCGGCGTCGCCGTAGAACTCGCCCGGCGCGACGAGGATGCCCCGGCTCGCCAGCGCGCGCACCTGGTCCCAGCAGTCCTCGCCGTTGGCGGCCCACAGGTAGAGCCCGGCCTCGGAGTGCTCCACCCGCCAGCCCGCCCGTTCCAGCGCGGGACGCAGCACCGCCCTGCGGCGGGCGTACCGCTCCCGCTGCTCGTCGGCGTGCGCGTCGTCGTCCAGCGCGGCCGTCATCGCGGCCTGCACCGGAGCGGGCACGATCATGCCCGCGTGCTTGCGCACCTCGAGCAGCCGCCGTACGAGCCGGGGGTCGCCGGCGACGAACCCCGCGCGGTATCCGGCGAGGTTCGACCGCTTCGACAGCGAGTGGACCGCGAGCAGCCCCTCGTGCGAGCCCTCGCACACGTCCGGATGGAGGACCGACAGCGGCTCGTCCTCCCAGCCGAGCTCGATGTAGCACTCGTCGGAGGCGACGACCGCGCCGCGCTCCCGCGCCCACGCGACCACCTTGCGCAGGTGCTCGGCGGGCAGGACCCGTCCCGTGGGGTTGGACGGCGAGTTCACCCAGACGAGCGGCACCCGCTCGGGCCCCAGCGAGAGCAGCCCGTCGGTCGCGTACGGCTCGGCTCCGGCGAGCCTGGCCCCCACGTCGTAGGTGGGATAGGCGAGCGCGGGAAAGACCACCCGCTCCCCCGGCCGCACGCCGAGCAGCGTCGGCAGCCAGGCCACCAGTTCCTTCGTGCCTATCGTCGGCAGGACGTCCGCGGGGTCGACGACGACCCCGTGCCGCCGCCGAAGCCAGCCCGCGGCCGCCTCACGCAACCGCGGCGTGCCGTACGTCAGGGGATAACCGGGGCTGTCGGCGGCGGCGGAGAGCGCCTGGCGGGCGACGGGGGGAACCGGATCGACCGGCGTGCCGACCGACAGGTCGACGATCCCGCCGGGATGCGCCCGCGCCAGCTCCTGGTACGGCGCCAGCCGGTCCCATGGAAAGTCGGGCAACGCGATCAAAGGAAATCCCCCAGTCGTCACGGAGCGGGCCCGCGAGGGTCGGTGACTCTTTAGTGTTCCTCGCTCTGCGGCGGAAGCGCCGCGACCACCGGGTGGTCCTTGTTGATCTTTCCGACCTTCGAGGCGCCGCCGGGCGAGCCCAGCTCCTCGAAGAAGTCGACGTTGGCCTTGTAGAAGTCCTTCCACTGCTCGGGAAGGTCATCTTCGTAGAAGATCGCCTCCACGGGGCAGACCGGCTCACACGCCCCGCAGTCCACACACTCGTCGGGGTGGATGTAGAGCATGCGTTCGCCCTCGTAGATGCAATCGACGGGGCACTCCTCGATGCACGCCTTGTCCAGGACGTCCACGCAAGGCTGCGCGATGACGTACGTCACCTCGGGCTCCTTCTGGGTTGCACGGCTCGACCGCGGGTTGCTAGCCCTAGTATTGCGGTGCCTGCCTACCAGCCGGAACAGGAGGGGGGCAATCGTCGTGGCCCCTAAGACCGGAGCCCGTCTCGTCGTCGCGATCACCCCTGCCGACGTGGGCGAACGCGTGACCACCCGGCGCAGGGATCCAGGTGGGTACCGGGACGCCGTCGGCGTGTTGGAATCCTGGCGCGACGGCGTGCTCACCGTACGGAAACGGGACGGAAGCCTCGTCGAGATCGCCGAGGAGACCCTCGCCGCCGCCAAGGTCGTGCCGCCCGCCCGTCGGATGAGGTAATCAGGCGGCAATCCCGCAGCGTGCCGCCTCGACCGGCCGCGGCGGCGGGGCGGAGCATACGCGACGTGACCCTACGCGCCTGTGTCGTGACGATCTCCTCGGCGGCGGTCCTCCTGGCCGCGGCCTCCGCATGCTCCCGGCAGCGGACGCCGGACAGGCCGCCGCCTCCGCTGAACCCCCGCGCGGCCAGTCTGGCCGACGGGTTCGGCACGATGGACAGGCTCGTCGACGCCGCCCGCAAGGAGGGCGCGCTCACCGTCGTGGGCCTGCCGGGCGGCTGGGTCGGCTACAAGGAGATCATCGCGCGCTTCTCCGACAAGTACGGGATCAAGGTGGCGTCGATCATGCCGGAGGCGAACAGCCGGCAGGAGATCGACGCCGCGGCCCGCCTGCGCGGGACGGCCCAGGCGCCGGACGTCTTCGACGTCACGCTGGAGGTCGCGGTCGCGAACGCCAAGCTCTTCGCGCCGTACCGGGTGACGGGCTGGGCGGACATCCCGGACGAGGCCAAGGACCAGGACGGCCGCTGGTACGCCGCCTACGGCGGGTACATGTCGATCGGCTACGACCCGAGGAAGGTGCCCGCCCCGGCGTCGTACGCCGCGCTGGCCCGGCCGGGGACGACGGTCGCGCTGCCCGGCGACCCCCGGCAGGTGGCGTCGGCGTTCAGCGGCGTCATGGCCGCCTCGCTCGGCCGGGGACTGCCCGACGCCGCGCGGGGGGTGAACCTGTTCGCGCGGCTGCGCAAGGGCGGCATGCTCGGCCGTCCCGACCAGGCCACGACGGTGGTCGACTGGGACTTCATGAACGCGGCGCGGGCCGCGGGCGGGCGCGGTGCGTCGGCCTGGCGGGTCACGATCCCGAAGAACGCGGTGCTCGCCTCCTACTACATGCAGGCGATCGACGCGGCGGCGCCGCATCCGGCCGCCGCCCGCCTGTGGGAGGAGTTCCTGCTGTCCGACGAGGGCCAGAACCTCTTCCTCAAGGCGTACGCCCGGCCGTCGCGGATGGAGGCGATGGAGACGCGCGGGGCCCTCGACGGGGGCGCCGCCGCCCGGCTGCCCGAGGCGTCCGGCGACCCGGTGATCCTCACCATCCCCGAGCAGGACAAGGCCAAGGCCTACCTGGCCGCGCACTGGGCGAAGGACGTGGGCTGACACTCACAGCACTGACACTCGCAGAGGCGTCGGAAGCCGTACAGTGTGTCGCATCCCACCGGAATCCCACCAGATCCCAGGAGTCTCACGAGTCGGCTGAGACCGTGGTGATCGAGTCGTGGTGGCCGGGCTGTGGATCAGAGTGTGGCGATCCCGGCACCGGCCAGTAAGAATGCGAGCCGATCTTGAGGTACGAAACCCCCAGTCCCACTCGATGGAACGCTCGCGCCTACGACAGCTCCTTCGGCTACGTCTCGCCCGTGGGCGCGCCGCTGGTCGACCTGCTCGACCCCCGCCCCGGTGAGCGGGTGCTCGACCTCGGCTGCGGCACCGGGGTGATGACCGCCGAGATCGCGGCGCGCGGCGCCCACGTGCTCGGCATCGACGGTTCCCACGCGATGATCGAGCAGGCCATCGCCCATCACCCCGGTCTCGACTTCACCGTCGGCGACGGCCACGACTTCACCGTGGCCCAGTCGTACGACGCGGTCTTCTCGAACGCCGCCCTGCACTGGATGAGCCGCGACCCCGACGCGGTGATCGACTGCGTACGCGAGGCGCTGCGGCCGGGCGGCCGGTTCGTCGCCGAGATGGGCGGCGCGGGCAACTGCGCGGCACTGACCTCGGCCATGCTCACCGCCTGGCGCGAGCACGGCCTGCGCGAGCCCGAACTGCCGTGGTACTTCCCCGGCCCGGCGGAGTACGCCCTGCGGCTGGAGAAGGGCGGGTTCACGGTGCGGCTGCTCGAACACTTCGACCGGCCCACGCCGCTCGACGAGTGCCCCGACGGCGCGGCCGACTGGGTGCGGCTGTTCGCCGGGCGGCTGCTCGACCAGGTTCCTCCGGCGACCGTGGAGCCGCTGCTCCGGCGGGTCAACGAGCTGGCCGCCCCGGCGCTGCGGCGCGAGTCGGGCTGGATGGCCGACTACGTGCGTCTCCGTTTCGCCGCCGAACGCCACTGAGCCAATTAGCCACTGAGCCAGTTAACTGGGATCTCCAGCACGGCGGGGAGATTTGCCAGACTATGGTCTGGTCTTTGTGAGCGATGGGGACAGCATGAACTTCTGCCTGAGTGACCTCGTGCCACCACTGCGCTGGAGTGATGCCGCCCGCATCGGGACGCTCGACCGGCCGGGGCTGCCCGACGCCTGGTGGCGCACGCTTCCCCTGCACCGGGTGCTGGCCGTCGCGGACGCCGACGCGCTCGCCGAGCTGCTCACCGTCCTCGCGCTGGAGCACTGGCCCGCCGCGGCCGTCGGCGACGTGCTGCCCGCGCTGTACGTGCTCGATCCCGACGAGGCCGACGACCCCCAGGTCGCGATCGCGCTCGATCGGGCGGGATCATGGCACGGCCTGCTCGCGCTGTCCGGCCGGGAGCTGGCCGACCAGCCCTTCGTCAAGGCGCGGCCGGTGCTGGCCGCCCTGTTCTCCGCCGTCTTCGCCCGGATGGCGGACTCCGCCGAGACGGCTTCTGAGACGGCTTCTGAGACGGCTTCCAAGACGACTCAGAAGGGCGAGGTCTCCGGAAGCCTGCCGGACGAGCCCGAACCGGGGCCGGCCGACCCTCCCGAAGTGATCCCCGAGCTGATCCCCGAGCTGATCGACGCGGCCTTCGCCGACCTCGACGACCAGACCTGGATGGTGGCGCAGAACCGGGTCTTCACCGACGACCCGTCGGCGCCCGAGCAGCTCGCCAGGCTCCTCGGCGTACCCTCCGAGGTGCTCGCCGACGCCGAGGCGGCCCTGCGCGGCCGGATCGCCCAGTGGCTCGCGTCTCCGGAGGCGGCGCCGTACAACGAGCATCTGGCCCGGCTCACCGCCGCGCTCGGGGTCGCGGTGCCGAAGGCGCGGCTGGTCGCGGCGGCCGACTGGCACGGGCGCGAACTGCGCTCGCTGGAGGTGCCCGCCTGGCGGTTCGTGCTCGCCACGCTGCCCGACCACCGGCTCTCCGGCGACTGGCTGGTGGCCGGGGACGTCGAGGACCTGAGGGAGCGGACCCGCGCCCTCATCACGGCGGCCGAGCGGCCGCCGACCGTCTCGCAGGCGCTCGAACTGGTCCGCTCGCTCGGCGTCCGTCCCGACGCGGCCAGGGAGTGGCTGGACAGCGTCCCGCAGCTACGCGCGCAGCGGGTGCCCCGGGGGCGCGGGCTCAAGGACGTGTCGCTCACCCGGCGGTGCTTCCGGCAGCCGGACGGCAGGTGGTGGCTGCGGGTCGACGTCTCCGGCGACCACCTCGGCGGCGGCGAGGTGATGCTGCCGACCGGGTTCGCGGCCTACGTCGGGCTCGCCCCCGGCGACACCCGGACCGTGCAGAGCGCCGCCGGGGACATCGGCCTCTCCTGGCACACCCGGCCGTCGCTGGGCTCGCTGCGGCGGATCCTCACCGAGGTCTCGGCCGAGGAGGGCAGCCACATCTTCCTGACCCTGTCCGAGGAGGGCCTGCTGCGCGTACGGCACCTCCCGGCGGCGGGCGGCGACGAGATGCGGCGGGCGCTGCGCCTCGTCGGCTACACCGCTCCGGGCGGCACGCCCGAGCAGGCGGCGCGGGTGATCGCGACGCGGGTCGGGCTCGCCGGGCCCGCCGGGCGGCCGGAGATCCTCGCGCGGCTGCGCGAACGCGGGGACCGCGACCTGCTGACCCTGCTGGGATAGCGGGATGCCCCGGCTCGCGATCTCCCCGGAGTTCCTGCACGGGCTCGGCGCGCTCCCCCGGCCCGTCCGCCGGGAGGCGATCCTCGCCGTACGCCGGTTCCTGCTGAACGCCTCCACCGCGCCGCACCCCGAGAGGGTGCGCAACGGCCGCGATCCGCGGGTCGCCACGCTGCGGCTCGCCGACCGCCACCGGGGGGTGGTCGTACGGCAGGACGACGTCTACTGGCTGCTGACCGTGCTGCCGGACGCCGAGGCGTGGTCGTACGCCCAGCGGCACCGGATCGGGGTGAACACGGCGGTCGGGATCGTCGAGGTCTGGGACGCCGAGGCGCTGGAGCGGATCGAGCCGGCCCTGCGCCGGGCGTCGCGGAGCGGCGGCCGTCCGCTGTTCGAGGACTTCTGCGACACCGACCTGCTGAACATCGGCGTGGACGCCCGCCTGCTGCCGCTGCTGCGGATGATGACGTCGGAGGCCCACCTCGCCGCGGTGGAGCCGCTGCTCCCGCGCAGCCAGTTCGCGCCGCTGTCGGCGCTCGCCCGCGGCGGCTCGCTCGCGGCGGCCTGGCGCGAGCTGGACGCCTGCCGCTGCCGGGCGGCCGACGAGGTCGACCCCGAGGACCTGCTCACCGCGCTGCGGCGCAGCCCCGACCGGGCGGTCTTCACCGCCGACGCCGCCGAGCTGGAGCGGATCGTCGCCCAGCCCCACTGGTGCACGTTCCTCTACCCGCCGCAGCACACGTACGCCAACTGGCCGTCGTACGACGAGCCGGTGCTGATCACCGGGGGCGCCGGCACCGGCAAGACGGTCATCGCGCTGCACCGCGCGGCCCTGCTGGCCCGCGCGGCCACCGGCCCGATCCTGCTGGTCACGTTCTCGCAGGGCCTCGCGACCGAGCTGTCCGCGCGGCTCGACATGATGGTCGGCGACGAGCTGGTGCGCAAGCGCGTCGAGGTGGGGAACGTGGACCGGATCGCCCACCGCATCGTCTCCGAGGCGGAGGGCCGCGCCCCGGCCCTGGTCTCCTCCGACGACCTGGCCGGGCTGTGGCAGGAGGCGGCCGCCGGGCGCTTCGGCAGGCACGGGAAGCACTCGGACCGGCGCTTCGGCAGCGCGTTCCTACTGCGGGAGTGGGAACAGGTGATCCTGGCGCAGGACCTGCGGACGCTGGAGGAGTACCAGGCGGCGGCGCGGCCCGGCCGCAGCGTGCCGCTGGACGCGGGGGCGAGGACCCTGGTGTGGGAGGCCGTCCAGCACGTCATCGGGCGGCTGCGCGAGACGGGCCGGCGGACCCTGCTCCAGCTCGCCTCCGAGGCGGCGGGGCTGCTGGGGCGGGCCGTGGGCGACCTCCTCGGCGACCGGGAGCCGGGGCGGGAGCCGTACCGGCACATCGTGGTGGACGAGGCGCAGGACCTGCACCCCGCGCAGTGGCGGCTGCTGCGGGCGGCGGTCCCCGCCGCCCCGAACGACCTGTTCATCCTGGGCGACCCGCACCAGCGCATGTTCGACACAAGGGTCGCGCTCGCGGACGTCGGCATCCCCGTCCGCCGGTTCCATCTGAAGCTCTCCTACCGGCTGCCGCCGGAGATGCTGTCGTGGGGGGTGCGGCTGCGCGGCGGCGGACCCGCCGACGGCCTGGTCGCGGGCAACGCCGGGCTGTACGGCTACCGCGGGCTCGGCCACGGGCCGCGCCCGATGGTGCGCGAGTACGTGACCCCGGCGGCGGAGATCGCCGGCCTCGTCTCGACCGTGGCCGACTGGCTGCAAGAGGGTGTGCCCACGGCCGAGATCGCGGTCGCCGCGCGTACCGCCGACCTCGTGCGTACCGCCCGTACCGCACTACGCGAAGCGGGCATCACGGTCAAAGTCGCCATGCTTCACGGGATGAAAGGGCTGGAATTCCGCCGGGTTGCCGTGATAGGCGTGGCTGACGGAATCGTGCCGGCGCCCGACGCGCTGACCCCGGCCGCCGAGGATCCGACGGCACGGGCGCACGATCTGCAACGCGAACGGGGGCTGCTCTACGTGGCGTGCACACGAGCGGGAGAGTTGCTTTACGTGTCCTATTCGGGACGCGCCAGTCCCTTCCTTCCCGTGTGACCACGTTGGCCCTGATCCCCTAGTGTGAACTGCGGATATATTCCCCTCGCCGGTTTGGACCTGCATGAACCTGAGCCTTAGCGACATCGTGCCTCCGCTGCGCTGGACCGCGCCCAGCCAGGTAGAGCCGATCGCGAGCGACCCCGGTCTTCCCGACGCGTGGTGGCAGGCGCTCCCCCTCGACCGGGCCTGCGCGGCTGTGGGGACCGTACAGATCGCCTCCCGGCTCGCCGATCTCACCAGCGCCTGCTGGGCGCACCTGGTCCTCGGCGACATCCTGCCGCTGCTGAGGTTCACCCACCCCGAGGAGAGCCTGCAGACGCCGGGCCCCCGCGAGATCGTCCACAAGCTGTTCATCGACGTCATCGACCGGCTGCTGGCCACCGAGCCGGCCGGGGAGCCCGCCGGGGCCCCGGTCCCGCCGGCCCTTCCCGAGCGGCCGATGGCCGAGGTCATCGACGAGATCTTCGCCCGGCTGGACGACCGCCAGCGGGCCATCGCCAGAGACCGGCTCTACTACGACACCTCCCAGCAGTCGGGCCAGCACCCCGGCCAGGCCCAGCGCGCCACGCTCGACGAGCTCGCCCAGCGCTTCTCCGTCACCCGCGAGCGGATCCGGCAGATCGAGCGCGACCTGCGCGACCACGTGCTGGAGTGGCTGCGGAGCCCGGCCGCCGCGCCGCTCAACGCCCACCTGGCCTGGCTGCGCACCCGGCTCGGCTCCGCGGTGCCCGCCGACGACCTCGCCGCGGCCGTGCCGTGGCACCGCACCGAGCTGATCACCCTCGCGATCCCCGCCTGGCGGTTCGTCCGCACACTGCTGACGGGGTACGACCAGGTGGACGGCTGGCTGGTCGCGGGCGGCGCGGACGAGCTCAGGGAGAAGACGCGCCAGCTGTTCGCCGACGGCCCCCGCCCGCTGGACGAGGCGGTCGCGCAGGTGGCCCAGCTCGGCGTACGCGAAGACGTGGCCGAGCGCTGGCTCGCGTCGGTGCCGCAGCTGCGCGTGCTCGACGAGCACGTCGTGCCCTGGCCGCGCAGCATGGGCGACAAGGCCGAGGCCGTGCTGGCGGTCTCCGGCGCGCCGTTGACCCCCGAGGAGATCCAGGCCCGCATCGGCGAGGACTACAGCCTGGTCGGCCTGCGCAACCAGCTCGCCGCCGACGAGCGCTTCATCCGGCTCGACCGCAGCAAGTACGGCCTGCGCCGCTGGGGCGGCGAGGAGTACCTGGGCATCCGGGAGATGATCAGCCGGGAGATCGAGCGCGCGGGCGGCGAGGCGTCGGTGAGCACGATCGTCGACAACCTCACCTCGCGCTACGACGTGAGCGAGAGCTCGATCAGGGCGTACGCCGGAGGGCCGGGGTTCGAGCGCACCCAGCGCGGCTACATCAGGGTCGCGGGGCAGGCCCAGGGCGAGCCGTACCAGCCGCGCCGGGACGTCTCGATGACCCGGCGCTGTTTCCGCAGCCGCGACGGCCGGTGGTGGCACCGGGTCGACGTCAATGCCGAACACCTGCGGGGCTCCGGCTCGCCGCTGCCGACGGGTTTCGCGGCCCATCTCGGCATGGCGCCCGGGGGGCAGCTCACCGTGTCGACCTCGTCGGGTGAAGTGGTGATCAGCTGGCACAACCAGCCGACCATCGGGTCGATCAGGAACGTGCTGGCCGACTACAACGCCTCCGACGGCGACCACGTCTTCCTCACCGTCTCCGACGGCGGCGAGCTGCTGACCCGGTTCCTGCCCGCCGCCGCGGCCGGGCTGCCCGCGATCAACCAGGCCCTGCACCTGATCGGGTACACGGCGCCGGTGGCGTCCGAGGCCGAGGGGCTGCGCCTCATCGGCGCGCGCATCGGCCTGGCCGACGGGACCGGCCGGGAAGAGGTGCTCGACCGCCTGCGCGACCGCGGCGACCGCGACATCCTCCGCTTCCTCTCGTGACCAAGCTTCCTGACCGGGCTTCCTGACCGGGCTTCCTGCTCGTGAAGGGTCCTGCTCGTGAAGCTGGGATGAAGGGTCCTGCTCGGGTGGAGGGGACGCCGGGCACAGCACGTAGGCTCAAGGCATGTTGCGGCTCCACGACACCCTGACCCGGCAGATCGTGCCCCTCGCACCGGCGGGTTCGCGGATCCTGCGGATGCACACCTGCGCCGCACACGGGCCCGCCGGTCTCGGCGACCCGCGCCCGCATCTGCTCGCCGACCTGATCCGCCGCGTCAGCGAGCGATCCGGGTTACGCGTGCTCGCCTGCCGGAACGTCTCCGACCTCGGGCACGGGGGCGACGGCGGAGCCTCCCTCGAAGCCGGCGCTCTCGCGCTCAACATGCGCGTTCCCGAGCACTCCCCCCGCACCAGCGAGACCATGGGTCTGATCATCGAGCTCATCGGACGGCTCATCGAGCATGGTCACGCGTACACCACTCCCGAGGGGGCGGTGATGTTCGACGCGGCGTCCTTCCCGGCGTACGAGGAGATGTGCGGCAAGACGGCTCCCGGCGACTGGACACTGTGGGAGCCCGGCGACGAGGACCGCGCGGGCACGGCCTGGGACGCCCCTTGGGGACGCGGGCTGCCCAGCCGCGACATCGAGTGCTCGGCGACGCCGCTCCGGTTCCTCGGGCCGCGCTTCGATCTCTACGTCGGCGCTGAGGGCCTGCGCTCCCCGCACCACGAGAGGGTGCGGGCCCAGTCGAACGCCGCCACCGGCGAAGACGCGGCCGCCCACTGGGCGCACGCCGGACGCCTGCTGTTCGAGGGCCGGCCGGTGGACGATCACAACTCCAACGGCGGCTTCAACGACAGCTCCGACGGCGGCTCCGATGGCGGCTCCGATGACGGCTCCGATGACGGCTCCGATGACGACTTTCCGGGCGGCTCTCCCGGCGGCTCTTCTGGCGGCTCTTCTGGCGGCTCTTCTGGCGGCTCTTCTGGCGGCGCCGACGCGGTGACGCCGGCCCGTGTGGCCGCGGCCGGGCTCGACCCCCTGGCCCTACGGCTGGCCCTGCTGCGGCACCATTACCGGCAGCAAGTGGACCTCACCTGGGACAGCCTCAAGACGGCCGACGCGGAACTGCGCCGCCTGCGGCGGCGCGTGGCCGAGTGGGCGGAGTCGCCCAGCCGCCCGATCGACGCCACGTACGCCGGACGCGTCCAGAACGCGCTGGACGACGATCTCGACACTCCAGAGGCCCTGCGTCTGCTCGGCGACCTGGAAACCGACGAGTCGATCACGCCGGGGGCCAAGTTCGAGACCTTCCTCCACTTCGATCACATACTCGCCCTCGACCTGTCCGCCGACATCGGCAAGGCCTGACCCTCCACGACAGCGTTCCCATGCCTCCCCGGCAGCGTTCCGGATACGTCCTCGGCAGCTCTTCCACGCTCCCAGCAGGCTGAGTTCCAAACGCCTTGCCAGCTGAATTCCCCCTACCCGCGAACCGCCCCGAAGCCCTCGCCTGGGCGCGCGCAGCCAGCAGACACGGCCGTCTCCACCGCAGGTCGCGCGTTCACCGCGGGTCCACCGCGCGGGTTCAGCGTAGGTCCACCGCGCGGGTTCACCGCAGGCTCATCGCAGGCGAGCCGGAAACCACGGGCGACAACGCGCTGCAGATCTGGCACTCCATAGCGACAAATCACTCGATAAACGGCTGAAACGCAGAGAAAACCGCCGACGTGTGATCCCAACTAATCGCCACGCTGGGATGTTCACGGCGCGTGGCCATGGGAGAATTAATACAGGCTTTCGAATTGATGGGGAGGTGTGATGGACCTGTTCGACTCTGACCCAGCGCACCCTCATCGTTCGAACAATGACGGTGATGGCGACTGGTGGGAGCGGCTCATCTCCCGCTCGCCCCTTTGGTCGTCCGAGGGTGCGCTTGCCCGTGAATATGTGCCGATCGTCGAGCCCAGGGCCCGGAAGCACGCGAGCCGGTTCGACGAATCGGTGGAATCGCCTAACTCTGCCCGTGTATTCGATACTCGTCGCGGCGATGCGCCCGGTGCTGAACACGCCGGTGACGAGACCGCGAGTGATGCCTCTTCCGACGGTGTCTCTCCTGACGGTGTCTCTCCTGATGGTGTCTCTACCGACAGCGTCTCTACCGACAGCGTCTCTACCGACAACGCCGGAGGCTCGTCGTGGGTGGCGGTGGCTGCGGTTGCTGAGGCGGCGCGGGCGGTGGCGCTGGTACCGGTGCCCGAGGCGGCGGAGGTGTGCCTTGCGGAGGCTGAGGAGTTGTTGTCGGCCCGCGACCGCATCACTTCGGCGCTGGCTGCCCGGGTGGGCCGGGTGCACCGGGCTGGGGAGGCGAAGAGCCATGGGCATGCGTCCACCAAGTTGTGGTTGCGTTCGGCTGGGGGGATGACCCCTGCGGGAGCCGGCCGGTTGGTGACGATGAGCATGGAGCTGGTCCGCCTGCAGGACGTGCGCCGCCTGTTCGCGGAGGGCAGCTTGCCCGAGGGCATTGTGGAGGCGATCTGCACCGCGACCTCCGGGCTGACCGACGACCAGGCCACCACCGCCGAAGGGATCCTGCTGGAGCTGGCTAAATCGGCGGGCGCGGCGGAAGTGGCCAAGGCGGGGCGATACCTGCGCGCGGTGCTCGACCCTGACGGCCATGAGAAGGACGAGCAGGCCGACTTCGACCGCCGCTTCTTCCGGGTACGTAGGCGCAGGAACGGCGGTGTGGAGGGGGAGTTCTACCTGCCGGTGGAGGCCGCCGCACGGTTGCAGCACTGGCTCGACGTCTACGCCAAGCCGAAGGCCGAGGGTGATGACCGGACGCTGAGCGTGCGGAACGCGGACGCGTTGATCGCGCTCTTGGAGAACAAGATCGCCACCGAGCTTCTGGTGCTGGTCAACGCCGAATCCCTCCCCGACGACCCGCCAGACACCGCCCCCACAGCCGACTCCCCAGCCGACCACACAGGCACGGACCCCACAAACGGCCTCGCAGACGACCCCGCAGACGACCCCGCAGACGCGGAGGCCTCAACCGACCACGCCGCTGACCGCCTAGACGACCCCTCGGGCGACCACCCCACCAGCGACACGTCTGTCCCTCATGGCGAGCACCTGGACCCTGGCCACTCCCCGACCGCTCCTGGCAGCGAGCCCTGCGCCGGTGATGCACCGGTGGGTGAAAGCGCGCACCGCGAGAGCGACGCGCACCCGCACGATGGCGAGCGATTCGAGAGCGACGCTCCGCTGCACGGCGATGAGCACCGGGCTACCGACTTCGTCGACGAGAATCCCGCCACAGAGGCTCCCGCTTCCGGCAGGGAGCGCGCCGCTCCTGACCGCCCTACCGCTGCCGAGCCCGACGAGCCCAACGAGCCCCCCATGCAAAGACCCCCAGCGGGGAGAGGCGGCACCCGGCCGGGAGATAAGCCCTGGGCGGGAGGTGACGCCTGGACGGGGGCGGGAGCCGACGCTCCGCCGGGCGCGGAACCCGGCGACGACACCTGGCCGGGAGCTGACACCTGCCCGGGAAACGACGCCCGGCCTGGAAGTGACGCCTGGCTGGGAGGTGACGCCCGGCCTGGAAGTGACGCCTGGCTGGGAGGTGACGCCTGGGCGGGGGCGGAAGCCGATGCCCCGCCGGGGGCGGAACACGGCGATGACACCTGGCTGGGAGGTGGCTCCTGGCCTGGTGCTGAGACCTGGGCGGGCGGCAGCGCCGGTGCTCGGTCGGGGGTGGGGGTGAATGGTCCGCCGGGGGTGTGGTTGCGGGGGTTGCCGGGGCTGATCCTGGCGACCGGGCATCTGCTGCCCGTCTCCAGCGTGCACCGGCTGGCTCGCACCAGCACTCTGGTGAGGATCGTCATGAACGCCGCAGGGCAGGTGCTGGACATGGGCCGCAAGGTCCGCCTGGCCACCCCCGCCCAGCGCCGGGCGATCTTCGCCCGGTACGCCACCTGCTGGGTGGACGGCTGCCCGCTGCCCGCCACCCTGTGCCAGATCGACCACGCCGACGACTGGTGCAGCGGCGGGCTGACCGACTTGAAGCTGCTCGGGCCGGCGTGCCAGTTCCACAACCGCGACCGCTACCGCCACCCTGCCCGCTACACCCGCCGCAAGGTGGGCGACGACCGCTGGGCCTTCACCTACCGCAACCCCCGCACCACGCGACTGCGGGTATAGGGGCGGGCGCCCGGGAACCGGGCGGGCCGGTCAGAGGGCGGCCGGCCAGGGGGCGAGCCGGTCAGAGGACGGGCTGGTCAGAGGACGGGCGGGTCAGGGAGCGGGGCGGGTCAGGGAGCGAGGCGGGTGGAGGCGACGAGGATGCCGTCCTCGTCGCTGTAGAGCCACTCGCCCGGGGCGAAGGTGACCTCCCCGAAGGTCACCGGGACATCGACCTCTCCGAGGCCGGTCTTGGCGCTCTTGCGGGGATTGGAACCAAGGGCCTTGACGCCGAGGTCCAGGCCGGTCAGCGCCACCGTGTCGCGTACGGCGCCGTTGACGACGACGCCGGCCCAGCCGTGCTTCACGGCGGAGGCCGCGATCAGGTCGCCGAGCAGCGCCGTACGCAGCGACCCACCGCCGTCGACCACCAGCACCCTTCCCTCGCCCGGCGTCCCGAGGACCTGCCTGATCAGCGCGTTGTCCTCCAGGCAGCGGATGGTCGAGATCTGGCCGGAGAACCTGGGGCGCGAGCCGTACGAACGGAACTGGGTGAGGCAGCTGCGCAGCGCGTCGCCATGGGTGTCGTAGTGAGCGTCGTAGAGGTCAGCGGTGGCGAAGCTCATGCGGGGAATTGTGCCAGCGCGCCTCGTCAGGGCAGTGTGCGGCTCTCACCGACCGCGAGGTCCCAGAGGTCGCCCGGGTCGAGGCCGCGCGACTCCCAGACGGCGCGGGCCTCGCGCACCGGTTCCAGGAGCGGCTCGCCGGACAGCACGAAGGTGCCCCAGTGCATCGTCGCCATCCGCCGGGCACCCACGTCGAGGCACCCCTGTACGGCCTGTTCGGGATCGACGTGGGAGACCTTCATGAACCAGCGGGGATCGTAGGCCCCGACGGGCATGAGGGCGAGGTCGATACCCGGATAACGCTCACCGATCTGGGCGAACCGCTCCCCGTAGGCGGTGTCGCCCGCGAAGTAGACCCGGTGCTCGGAGGAGGTGAGCACCCAGCCGCCCCACAACGTCCGGCAGGTGTCCCACAACGTACGGCGGCTCCAGTGATGGGCCGGGACGAAGTCGAACGACACCTCGCCGAGGCGGGCCGACTCCCACCAGTCCAGTTCGGTCACGTTGTGGAAGCCCCGGCGCCGGAACCAGCCCGCGAGCCTGGCGGGCACGAAGACGGCCGTGTCTCGCGGCAGGCGGCGGATGGTCGGCGCGTCGAGGTGGTCGTAGTGGTTGTGGCTGATCACGACCGCGTCGATTCTGGGCAGGTCCGACCAGGCGACGCCGGGAGGGGTCAGCCGCTGGCGCACGCCGGGGATCTTCCGGGACCACACCGGGTCGGTCAGGACGGTCAGCCCGCCGATCTGCAGCACGAACGTCGCGTGGCCGACCCAGGTCACCATGGTCTCGGTCGCCGCGGCACGGGACAGGCCCACACGTCGGACAGGAATCTGGTCGCCGTCGCCGATGTCGGGCCTGAGCTGCCCGTGCCACATGACGCTCGTCACCTCGCGGAAGTCCGGGAGGGGAGCGGTCAGCCGGTCGGCGAAGCTCGACGGCCACCGGCGGGGAGTGGTGGCGGGCCGTACGACGACATCGGAAGAAACGGGAATTTCTGGGGCCTCAGGGCTCTCCGGCTGAATCGTCTGCGACATGGGGAACTCCCTTCCGCTCTCATGATCCCCACGAGAACGGAAATATTCCTCCTACGACCGGCAGATTCGATTCCCCGCTATCTCACTCTCCCCCACCAGGGACACACCCGGGGATAGCCGCCGTCGTCGAGGCCGGCCATCCGTTCGAAGAGGTTCCACGAGCCCGGATGGCCGCAGAGGACGAACGAGACCGCCGAGGCGGCGAGATACAACACGACCATCGGGAGGCCGACACAGACGGCGTACTGCGTGGCGTGGCGCGCCTCGTGGTCGAGCAACCGGCCGCTGAGATAGCCCTCGCCGTGCTTGGTGAGGATCACGTTGCCGACCGTGAAGGCCCCGGCGACCGGGAACGGGATCCGGTAGCCGTGCGCGTAGACGAGCCCCCGCTCCCCCCTGCACGTGCGCGCCCGGCCCAGCCTCGCGATCAGCAGGCCGAGAGGCGTGGAGAGATTGGCGTAGTTGATGACCTGCCGGACCCGGTGCGACCGCCGCATCTCTTCAGAATCGGCGACTCCCGCGAACCGGGCAAGCTACGAACCGGGCAAGCTACACAGTCAAGCTCACGCCCGGTCGTACGACCGCAGCAGCCAGGAGCCGGTGGAGCGGGTCACGGCCACGGCGGCCGCGACGGCGACGACGCCGCCGTAGAGGTACCAGTAGCCGGCGGAGTTCCCGGCGATGGCGAGGTCGCCGGCCCGTTGCGGCGTGGCCAGCACGAACGAGATGAGGAGCCAGCCGGCCGCCGGGACGAACGCGCCCAGCTTGCCGCCCATCATCCTGCCCATCGCGTACGGCAGGGCGAACAGCACGGCCAGCCACGCGATCGCGGCGATCGGCAGCCCGCCCAGGTACCACGCGTGCTGGAAGCCGCCGACGACCCCCAGCACGAGCCCCAGCAGGAAGAGCATGCCGTAGGCCGCGCCGGCCACGGCCCCGGCCACAGGACCCGGCACAGCACCAGAAACAGCGCCGGCCTCGACGCCGGGCGGCGTCTCCTCGGTCTCCTGGGTCACCACATCAACCTAGCCGATGCCGGCGAACAGGTCGCTCTCGCGGTTGTACGGCTCTCCGATGCCTCCCGCCTCGGGCGGCACGCCGATGCCGGGCGGCCCGGGCACCCCCGCGCGCAGGATGTAGTGCTCGACCCCGAGGATCTGCTGGCCGATGTTGTTCGACAACGCGAACCAGGGCGCGTCGACCGCGATCTGGGTCGCGTGCGCCCGCATCGCGTCGATCTTCTCCTCGACGTACGGCCGGGCGTCGATCTCGGTCGTCACGTCCTCGTCGGGGCACGCCGGCAGGTCCTCGACCGAGTCGGGCACCCAGAAGTCGACAAGGGTCTCGCGCATCGTCTCCGCCGTACGCCGCAGCACGGACCTGGGCATCGCGGTGCAGTAGAACTTGGCGACGCGCCACGGCCGCCCGCCGGGGTGCTCCGGGTCGGCGGCCAGCTCGAAGGCCCGCCAGGAGACGCGGTGTGCCTGGATGTGGTCGGGGTGGCCGTAGAAGCCGTTCTCGTCGTAGGTGACGAGCACCTGCGGCCGGACCTCCCGGATCACCTTGACCAGCTCGGAAGCGGCCTCGTCGAGGCCGGCCCGCCAGAAGCAGCCGGGGCGGTCGTTGGCCGCCCCGCCCATCATCCCCGAGTCGCGCCAGCGGCCGGCGCCGCCGAGGAACCGGTGATCGGTGACGCCGAGCGCCTTGCACGCCGCCGTGAGCTCGCCGATGCGATACGGGCCGAGGGTGTCGTCCCGGTCGGCGGCGTGGTGGGCGAGCTCCGGGGGGATGACCTCGCCCTCCTCGCCGAGGGTGCAGGTCACGAGCGTCACATGGGCGCCCTCGGCGGCGTACTTGGCCATGGTCGCGCCGGTGCCGATGGTCTCGTCGTCGGGGTGGGCGTGCACGAGCAGCAGACGGCGGTCAGTCATGCCTCCGAGGGTAGTGCCCTCCTGCTGGCAGTATGAGGAGCTATGACGGAGAGCTTCCCACGGTTGCATGCCAGGACCCGGCGGTTCACCCTCGGGGTGCCGCGCGGCTTCACGATCTCCCCCGACGGTCGTCGCGTGGTCTTCCTCAGGACGAGGTCGGGCACCGATCCGGTGACGTGCCTGTGGGAGCTGGACGTGCTGTCCGACGGCGCGACCGGCGCCGAGCGGCTGGTCGTCGACCCGCTCGCGCTCGGCGCGGCCGACGAGGACCTGCCCCCGGAGGAGCGCGCCCGCCGTGAGCGGTCGCGGGAGTCGGCGGGCGGCGTCGTGGCGTACGCCACCGATCGGGAGGTACGGCTCGCCGTCTTCGCGCTGTCGGGCGAGCTGTACCTCGCCGAACTCGCCACGGGCGAGGTGCGGCGGCTCCCGGCGGCGGGGCCGGTCATCGACCCCCGGCTCGACCCCACCGGCACGCGGGTGGCGTACGTGACGGGCGGCGCCCTGCACGTGCTGGAGATCGGCAGCGGGACAGGCGCAGGGACCGGCACCGGAGCAGACAGCACGCTCGCCGAGCCGGAGAGCGACACCGTCACCTACGGCCTCGCGGAGTTCATCGCGGCCGAGGAGATGGACCGGATGCGCGGCTACTGGTGGTCTCCCTCGGGAGACCGCCTGCTCGTGGCCCGGGTGGAGGAGGCGCCGGTGGCGCTCTGGCACATCGCCGACCCGGCCAACCCCTCCCGTGAGCCCGTCCCCCAGCGCTACCCGGCCGCCGGCACGGCCAACGCCGAGGTCACGCTGCTGGTCATCGGCCTGGACGGCACGCGTACGGAGGTGCCGTTCGATCAGGAGTACCTGGCCACGGCCGTGTGGGACGCCCACGGCCTCGCGCTCGTGACGCTCTCGCGCGACCAGAGGAGCATGCGCCTGCTGTCGGCGGACCCGGACACGGGCGAGACGACGATCCTGCGTGAGGACACCGATCCGGCCTGGGTGGAGATCGTCCCCGGCGTGCCGGGGCACCTTTCCGACGGGACGCTCGTCTGGGTGGCCGACGCCGACGGCGGGCGCCGGCTCGTGGTCGGCTCCGAGCCGGTCACACCGGCGTCGCTGCAGGTCCGCGCGGTGCTCGACGTAGACGGCGACACCGTGCTCTTCCAGGCCAGCGGCGACTCCACCGAGATCCACCTGTGGACGTACCGCGACGGCACCCTCAGCCCGGTGACCACCGAGCCGGGCGTCCATTCGGGCCGCCGGGCGGGCGGGACCACGCTCGTCATCCGGCAGAGCCTCGACACCGAGGGTGTGACGGTGTCAGTCAGAGCAGCGTCGGTGGGAGGATCTTCGATCAGGTCGGTGGCGGAGCGGCCCGGGCTGGAGCCGCGGGTCTCGCTGGTCCGCGCGGGCGAGCGCGATCTGGCCGCGGCGGTCCTGCTGCCGTCCTGGCACGTACCCGGCTCGGGTCCGCTGCCCGTCCTGATGGACCCGTACGGCGGGCCGCACGCGCAGCGGGTGCTGTCCGCCCGGCGGATGTTCCTGGAGTCCCAGTGGTGGGCCGAGCAGGGCTTCGCGGTGATCGTGGCCGACGGGCGAGGCACGCCCGGGCGCGGCCCGGCCTTCGAGCGGGAGATGCTGCACGACTTCACGATCTCCCTGCAGGACCAGGTGGACGCCCTCCAGGGCGTGGCGGCCCTGCACCCGGGCGATCTCGACCTGTCGCGGGTGGCGATCCGGGGCTGGTCGTTCGGCGGCTACCTCGCCGCGCTCGCGGTGCTGCGCCGTCCGGACGTGTTCCACGCCGCCGTCGCGGGGGCGCCGGTCACCGACTGGCGGCTGTACGACACCTGCTACACCGAGCGCTACCTCGGCCACCCCGACGAGGGCCACTACGAGAGGTCGTCCCTCCTGGGCGACGCCGAGAAGAGCGCCGGGAGTGAGACCGGGCAGCAGGAGCGTCCGCTGCTGCTGATCCACGGCCTGGCCGACGACAACGTGGTCGCCGCGCACACGCTGCGGCTGTCGTCGGCCCTGCTCGCGGCGGGCCGCCCGCACACCGTGCTGCCGCTGTCGGGCGTCACCCACATGACCCCGCAGGAGGTCGTCGCCGAGAACCTGCTGCTCCTGCAGCTCGACTTCCTGAAGAAGTCCCTCAACATCGCCAGGTGAGCTACCGGGCGGTGCCGTGCCAGCTGTCCCACAGCGCGGCGTAGGCGCCGCCCGCCGCCACCAGTTCCTCGTGGGAGCCCAGCTCGCTGATCCGGCCGTCCTCCACGACGGCCACCCGGTCGGCGTCGTGCGCCGTGTACAGCCGGTGCGCGATGGCGATCACCGTACGGCCCTCCAGCACGGCGGCGAGCGAGCGCTCCAGGTGGCGGGCGGCGCGCGGGTCGATCAACGAGGTGGCCTCGTCCAGCACGAGCGTGTGCGGGTCGGCCAGGACCAGCCGCGCGAGCGCGAGCTGCTGCGCCTGGGCGGGCGAGATCGCCGTGCCGCCCGAGCCCACGGTCGTGTCCAGGCTCCGCGGCAGCGCGGCCACCCACTCCCAGGCGTCCACGGCCTCCAGGGCGCGGCGTACGTCCGGGTCGGCGGCGTCCGGACGGGCGATCAGCAGGTTGTCGCGCAGCGTGCCCCGGAAGACATGGTGCTCCTGGGTGACCAGCGCGACGTGCCCGCGCAGCTCGTCGAGCGGCAGCTCGACCAGCGGGACCCCGCCGACCGTGACCGACCCGGTCCGCGGCCCGTGCACCCCGGCGAGCAGCCGGCCGAGCGTGGACTTGCCCGCACCGGACGGCCCGACCATGGCCAGCCGCTCCCCCTGGCGTATGTCGAGGTCGACGCCGTGCAGCACGTCGTGGCCGGGGCGGTAGGCGTACCGCACGGCGCTGGCCTTCAGCTCCTCCCCCACCGGCCGGGCGGTCCCGGCCGCGCGGTCGTCGGGGACGCCGCCGACGCCGAGGAGCCGGGCCAACGAGGCCGCGCCGACCTGCAGCTCGTCCGTCCACGACAGCAGCCGGTCGAGCGGGTCGATGAGCTGCTGGACGTACAACGTGGCGGTGGTCACCTGGGCCACCGACACCCAGCCCTCGATGTGGAACAGCCCGCCGACGAGCAGGGTCGCCACGATCGGGACGACATAGCCGAACTCGACGGTGGGGAACCACACCATGCGCAGGCCGAGGGTGTAGCGCTCGGCCGCGAACGACCGGGCGATGTCCTGGTCGGTCCGCTGGTGGCGGCGGTCCCGCAGGCCCAGCGCCTCGATGGTGCGCGCGCCCTCGACCGTCTCGGCCAGGCCCTCGGTCATGTCGGCGTACGCCGCGTTCTCGCGCAGGTAGCCGTCCCTGGCGCGGGTGAGGTACCACTTCGTGGAAATCCACAGCAGTGGTACGGCGATCAGCGACGGCACCGCCATGAGCGGCCCGACGAGGACCACGGCGCCGACGACGAAGGCCCCGGTCACGACCGCGATCAGGGTCTCCGGCACGGCGTGCCGCACGGAGCGCGACAGCGCGTCCACGTCCCGGGAGGTGCGGGTGAGCAGGTCACCGGCGCCGGCCCGCTCGACCGTCGACAGCGGCAGCGCGAGCACCCGGCCGACGAACTCCTCCCGCAGTTCGGCCAGGACCTTCTCGCCCAGCCGGGAGGAGGCGTACACCGCGAACCTGATCAGCACCGCCTGCGCGGCCACGAACGCGGCGATGGCCAGGGCGACGGCGTCGACGCGCAGGTCGGCCCTGCCCTCGGCGAGGCCCTCGACCAGACCCCCGAGCATCCGGGGGGCCACCAGCCCCGCGGCGGCCGCGAGGGCGTGCAGGGCCAGCGCCAGGCCCAGCTCGCGTGGATACTTCAGCGTGAGCCGGCGCGCGTAGGCGCGCACCTGCGCCCGGTCGGCGACCGGCAGGATCTCGCGGGCCATTGCCGAACCTCTCAGTCCTCTCCGCGGGTGACGGCCGAGCGATAACCGGGCGACGTGCCGAGCAGCGCACGGTGGCCGCCCTCGGCCCGCACCACGCCGCCCTCGACGTACAGCACGTGGTCGGCCCGGTCGAGCACGAGCGGGCTGGTCGTGCAGACGAGGGTCGTCCGGCCGGCCCGCGCCTTGCCCAGCCGCTCGGCGACGCGCGCCTCGGTGTGCGCGTCGACGGCGCTGGTCGGCTCGACCATGATCAGGATCTCGGGGTCGGCGAGCAGCGCCCGGGCCAGCCGCAGCCGCTGCTGCTGGCCGCCGGAGAACTCCCGGCCCGACTCGGCCACGTACGCGTCGAGCCCTTCGGGCAGGGCCGCCACGATGTCCTCGGCGCAGGCCGCGTACAGCGCCTGGCCGATCTCCTCGTCGCCGGCCGTGCCGCGCACGTCCAGTTCGTCGCGCAGCCGTCCGGAGAACAGCCGCGCGCCGTTGTCGGCGACCACGATGTGCTCCCTGACCTCGGCGAGCGGCAGGTCCGCCAGCGGCGCGCCGCCGAGCGTCACGTCACCGGGGGCGAAGGCGCCCAAACGGTCGGCGACGGCGATCGCGTCCTCGGGCGAGGCCGCGGCGAGCGCGGTCAGCCGTCCGGGCCGGACCTCGACGCCCGACTCGCCGTCGCGGAGCGTGCCCTCGCCGGCGGAGAAGGGGGCGTCGCCACCGGTGATCTCGGGCTCCAGTGACAGGATCCGGCAGACCCGGCGGGCCGCCACGTGCCCCTTGGTGAGCTTGTCGGCGGCCTCGGTCAGCGTGCGCAGCGGCGCGATCAGGAAGACCGCGTAGCCGTAGAACGCCACGAGCTGGCCGGGGGTGATGCGGCCGTCGAGCGCGAAGTGCGCGCCGAGCCAGGTCACGCACGCGATCAGCACGCCCGGCAGCAGGATCTGGGCGCCTTCGAGCAGGGACTCCACCGAGGCCACCCGGACGCCGGCGTGGCGTACGCGCTGGGACTCCTCGCGGTAGCGCGCGGCGAAGACCTGCTCGCCGCCGACGCCCCGCAGCACCCGCAGGCCCGCCACGATGTCGGCGGCGCGGGTGGCGAGGTCGCCCTGCAGGTCGCGCTGCTCGTGCTGGCGCCGGTGCAGCGGCCTGAGCAGGGGGCCCACGGCGGCCGCCATCAACGGCACGCCGATCAGCACGACCAGGCCGAGCGGGACCGAGGTGGCGATGAGGATCACCGTCACCGCGACGATCGAGACGGCCGCCCCGGCGCCGCGCAGGAGGATCTCCATCGCGTTGCCGATCTGCGCGATGTCGGAGTTGCCCACGCTGACGACCTCGCCGGTGGACAGGCGCTTGGGCAGCGTCGCCCCCAGCCGCGCGGCCTGCCGCACGGTGACCTGCACCGTGCGGTACGCCGCCGACAGCCAGGTGAAGACGGCGAAGCGGTGGCGCAGCACACCGGTGACCGCCTGGAGCACGCCGAGCCCGAGCAGCACCGCCGACCAGGCGAGGAGCGTTCCCGAGTCCGCCGCGGTGACGGCGTCGATCGCCCGGCCGAGCGCGGACGGCACCATGGCCTGGCCCAGCCACCACAGCACCGCCAGGCCCATTCCGGCCAGCAGCGGGGCGGCCTGGGCGCGCGCCACCCACCACAGGTACCGGAGGGGCCCGCGGGCGTCGGGAGTGCCGGGATCGGTCACAGGAAGAGAGCGCATGGCCGTTCCAGCCTCGCAAGATCGCAGGTCGGAGGGCAAATCGTTTTCCCGCCGGCCGCGCGACCCGGTGCGCCCGACCGGCCGGTCAGTCGGTCACGGCTGCGAGCGCGTCGGGGAGGGTCTCGTAGATGGAGAAGGCGGCGTACAGCCCGGTCACCGTGAGGATCCTGCGGAAGGCGCCGCCCACTCCGGCCAGCTTCAGGAAGCCGCCCGCCTCGACGGCCCGGTCGTGCGCCTCCAGCAGCAGCCGCAGCCCCATGGAGTCGCAGAACCCGAGCCCGGTGGTGTCGAGGACGAGCCGGGCGTGGCCCTCGTCGAGCAGCTTGTCGAGCGCGGGGCGCAGCCGCTCACCGGAGATCACGTCGAGTTCGCCGGTCAGGGTGACGAGAGTGTGCGTCGCCTCATGGCTCACCGTGACGGCAAGTCTCGTCGTCATCGCCTGTCCTCAGCCCGGAAAGATCTACAGAGAAGCTACACCTCTGAGCATCCCACGGCGACAGGGACAGGCAAGGCGGTGATGTTCACGACGCCTCACCCTCGATCGCTCACCACCGTCTTTCCGAACGGCACCGGCTCGGGCGCCGGGGCGAGCCGGATGACATTGACAGCGGAATCGGCGAGGGCGCACAGGGCCGCCAATCCCTGTTCCGCCGTGCTGTCCGGCCCGACCTGCATGAGGACGAGTTGCTGGCCGGGGGCGCTCTTGGCGGTGTAGAAGTCGTACTCGAACGCCAACTCGCCGGCCAGCCGATGCCGGAACCGTTTGGTGTCGTTCGTCCTCGGACGCAGGTCGTGCTGGCCCCGCAGGCGGCGGAACTCCTCGTTGTGCGCCGAGAGCTCCTGGACGAACCGCGGCAGGAGCGGATCGTGCGGATCCATCGCCGCGACCCCCCGCAGATGCGCCGCCTTGAGATAGGCGGTCTTCTCCCAGTCCGCGTAGAAGTGGAGGGCCTCGGGGTTGAGGAAGACCAGCCGGATCAGGTTGTCGTTGTGCTCCATCCCCGCGTAGAGCGCATCGGCCAGGCGGTTGGTCGCGAGCATGTTCATCCAGCGGTCGATGATGAACCCGGGTGTGTGCGTCCACCCGCGCAGCACCCGCAGGAGGGTGGGGGCGGCCTCCTCCCGGTGATCCACGACCCGGTACACCTTCGGTAACGGGTGGGCGAGCGCGTGCAGATACTCGACGGCCTCGGCGTCGAGGCACATGACCCTCGCGAGGGCGCCGAGGACCTGGTCGGAGGGATTGCGTTCGCGCCCCTGTTCCAGCCGGGAGTAGTAGTCGGTGCTGATGCCCGCCAGGACGGCCACCTCCTCCCGGCGGAGCCCCGGGGTGCGGCGGTGACCGACCCGTGCCAGACCCACCTGCTCGACCGGCGTGGCCTCGCGGCGCGCCCGCAGGAACTCTCCCAGGAAACGGCTGCGTTCCATACCTCCACACTAGGGTGCGTTTTCCCAGCTGAGGGGGAGTCTCGCACCAAGGTTGGGTGTGTCCTGGCAGGGGAGCGGTTGAACGCGGATTCTGGATACGTGAGGCCACCCGGCCTTCGAGGAGCGACCGACCATGTCTCCGGAACGACCACACCGCACGCTGCGACGGGTGAACGAGATCGCCCGGAGGCTGGACGCCGTCAACCGCGGCGAAGAAAGGCATGGCGAAGAGAAGCGGGGCGAAGGCGTGGGCCGGGTCCCCGAGCCGTACGGGTCCGGGCCGGTCTCGCGGCTCGGCCGCAGTGTCAACGGCACCCTCGCGCGCCTCGACGAGGCGAACCGTCAGCTCAAGGAGCTGCGCGAGCGGCAGCGGCGGTGCGCCGCCGACGTCTCGCACGAACTGCGCACCCCGCTCGCGGCGTTGCGCATGCGGCTGGAGGACGCACAGTCGCATCCGGACGACACCAGCCTGCCGGCCCTGCTGGAGCAGACGCTCGGCGACGTCGACCGGCTGGAGGCGATCGTCACCGATCTACTGCTGCTCACCAGGCTGCGCGCCGCGGAGCCCGGGTCGATGATGCGACTGGACCTGGGCCGCCTCGTACAGGAGGAGACCACCCTCCGGTCCTGGGGGTGCAGCGTCCGCCTGAGCCTCCGGCCGGGGGTCGTGGTCGAGGTGGCGGGAGACCTCGTCCGGCGCGCCCTGGTCAACCTGCTCGACAACGCGGTGCGGCATGCGAGGACCCGTGTCCGGGTGGAGGTCCGGCACGGGGAACACACCGGCGAGCTGATGGTCACCGACGACGGGGACGGGATCCCCCAAGGGCAGTGGGAGCGGGTCTTCGATCCGTTCTACCGGCTGGACGCCGCCCGCAGCCGTGCGCAGGGCGGCACCGGCCTCGGCCTGACCATCGCCAAGGAGATCGCGGAAGCGCACGGCGGCGGCCTGCGGGTCAAGGAGTCGCCCACCCGCGGGGCGTTCTTCGTGCTGTGGCTTCCGCTCGCGAAGGGCGCCTGATCACGTCAGCGGTCGCCCGCGATCTCGTACAGGCCGCCCATCTCCGGGCCGCGGGGTTCCCGGGGACCCGCGTCCGACGCGTCGGCGAGCGCCTCCTCGACCGTCGGATGCTGCTCGAAGACGTTGCGCAGACCTGTGATCGTCAGCACCCGGCGCAGCACGCCCTGCACGCCGGTCAGGATCAGCCTGACGTTCGCGGCCTGACCCCGCTGGAGCGCGGAGATCAGCTCGCTCAGCCCCCGCGAGTCGCAGAACATCACCTCGGCGACGTCGATGACGAGAACGGAGGTTCTGGACGACTCCCAGACCTGCCGCAGCTCCTCCCGCAGCAGGTGGGCGGTGACGGCGTCCAGGTCTCCCTGCATGCGCACGACGAGGGCGTCGCCTCGCGCGACTGACGCGACTTTCAAGGTCGAACGGGGACCGGACACGGCCATGCACACTCCCTCGTCTGCGGGTTCACGGCAGACGTGTTACGCCAACACAAATCACACGTTACCCGGGAGCAGGGGAGGTTATGTGCCCGGACACCGGAAGTCGGGTCCCCAGAGCTAGCTTGAGGCCGACCTGAGGTAGTCGGCGTTCATCTGGGCGATGGTGTCGAACGGGATGCCCTTGGGGCACACGGCCGTGCACTCGCCGGTGTTGGTGCAGCCGCCGAAGCCCTCGGCGTCCATCTGCTCGACCATCGCCCTGGCCCGGGAGTCGCGCTCCGGCTGCCCCTGCGGCAGCAGGCCGAGGTGGGTGATCTTCGCGGCGGTGAACAGCGAGGCCGAACCGTTGGGGCAGGCCGCGACGCAGGCGCCGCAGCCGATGCAGGTCGCGGCGTCGAAGGCGGCGTCCGCGTCCTCCTTCGGCACCGGCATGGCGTGCGCGTCGGGCGCGGACCCTGCGGGGACGGAGACGAACCCACCCGCCTGGATGATCCGGTCGAACGACGACCGGTCCACCACCAGGTCCTTGATCACCGGGAAGGGGGCGGCCCGCCACGGCTCGATGGTGATGACGGCGCCGTCCTCGAAGTGCCGCATGTGCAGCTGGCAGGTGGTGGTCGCGCGCTGCTCGCCGTGCGCCACCCCGTTGATGACCATGCCGCACATGCCGCAGATGCCCTCGCGGCAGTCGTGGTCGAAGGCGACCGGGTCGTCGCCCTCCAGGATCAGCCGCTCGTTCAGCACGTCGAGCATCTCCAGGAACGACATGTCCGGGGAGACGTCCTCGACCCGGTAGGTCACCATCCGCCCCTTGTCGGAGGAGCCGGACTGGCGCCAGATCTTCAGGGTCAGGTTCACTTGTAGCTCCGCTGGGTCATCTTCACGTACTCGTAGTCCAGCTCTTCCTTGTGCAGGACCGGGCCGTCGGGGGTCCACTCCCACGCGGCGACGTACGCGAAGTTCTCGTCGTCGCGCAGCGCCTCGCCGTCGGCGTCCTGGGACTCGGCCCGGAAGTGGCCGCCGCACGACTCGGTGCGGTGCAGGGCGTCGACGCACATCAGCTCGGCCAGCTCGAAGAAGTCGGCCACCCGGCCGGCCCGTTCGAGCGCCTGGTTGAGCCCCTCGGCGTCGCCCGGCACCTTGACGTTGTTCCAGAACTCCTCGCGCAGCTCGGGGATGCGCTCCAGCGCCTTGCGCAGCGACTCCTCGGTGCGCTCCATGCCGCAGTAGTCCCACATGATCCGGCCGAGCTCGCGGTGGTAGGAGTCGGCCGTACGGGTGCCGTTCACGGCGAGGAGCCTGTCGATCTTGTCCTGGACGGCCGTCCTGGCCTCCGCGACGTCGTCCTCCTCGACCGGCCCGAAGGCGCCGGCCCCGGCGAGGTAGTCGCCGATCGTCGTCGGCAGCACGAAGTAGCCGTCCGCCAGGCCCTGCATGAGGGCCGAGGCGCCCAGGCGGTTCGCTCCGTGGTCGGAGAAGTTGGCCTCGCCGATCACGAAGAGCCCGGGGATGGTCGACTGGAGGTCGTAGTCCACCCACAGCCCGCCCATGGTGTAGTGGACGGCCGGGTAGATGCGCATCGGGACCTCGTACGGGTTCTCGCCGGTGATGCGCTCGTACATCTCGAAGAGGTTGCCGTACTTCTTCTCGACGGCGTCGCGGCCGAGCCGGGCGATGGCGTCGGCGAAGTCGAGGTAGACGCCGAGACCGCCCGGGCCGACGCCGCGGCCCTCGTCGCAGACGTTCTTGGCGGCCCGGCTGGCGATGTCGCGCGGCACCAGGTTGCCGAACGCCGGGTAGATGCGCTCCAGGTAGTAGTCGCGCTCGTCCTCGGGGATGTCGGCGGGGGCCCGGTCGTCGCCCTTGCGCAGCGGCACCCAGACGCGGCCGTCGTTGCGCAGCGACTCCGACATCAGGGTCAGCTTCGACTGGTAGTCACCGCTGACGGGGATGCAGGTCGGGTGGATCTGGGTGAAGCAGGGGTTGCCGAAGTACGCGCCCTTCTTGTGCGCCCGCCAGATCGCCGTGGTGTTGCAGCCCTTGGCGTTGGTGGACAGGAAGAACACGTTGCCGTAGCCGCCGGTGGCCAGCACGACCGCGTCGGCGAGGTGGGTCTCGATCTCGCCGGTGACCATGTCGCGGACCACGACGCCCCTGGCCCGCCCGCCGCTGACGACGATCTCCAGCATCTCGTGGCGGGTGTGCATCTCGACCGTGCCGGCCGCGATCTGCCGCTCCAGCGCCTGGTAGGCGCCGAGCAGCAGCTGCTGGCCCGTCTGGCCGCGGGCGTAGAAGGTGCGCGACACCTGGGCGCCGCCGAAGGAGCGGGTGTCGAGCAGGCCGCCGTACTCGCGGGCGAACGGCACTCCCTGCGCCACGGCCTGGTCGATGATGTTCACGCTCACCTGGGCGAGGCGGTAGACGTTCGACTCGCGGGCGCGGAAGTCGCCGCCCTTGACGGTGTCGTAGAACAGCCGGTAGACGCTGTCGCCGTCGCCGCGGTAGTTCTTGGCGGCGTTGATGCCGCCCTGCGCGGCGATCGAGTGGGCCCGCCGGGGCGAGTCCTGGTAGCAGAACGACTTGACCTTGTAGCCCAGCTCGCCGAGCGTCGCGGCGGCCGAGCCGCCGGCCAGCCCGGTGCCGACCACGATGACGGTCAGCTTGCGCTTGTTGGCGGGGTTGACCAGCTTCGCCTGAAAGCGCCGGGTGTCCCAGCGGTCCTCGACGGGACCCGACGGCGCCTTGGTGTCCCGGATGGGCTCGCCGGTCCGGTACGCGCCGGGCTGGGACGCAGGCTGAGTCAGGGGCGGGGTGCTCTGCTCCTGCTGGGTGCGGCGGCGGAACTTCACTTGACCACTCCGATCATGATGCAGACGGGCGCCGCGACGAACCCGATCACGAGCACCGCGGAGACCACGGCGGCGCCCACCCTGAGCGCGTTCCGGACGCGGGGGCGGCGGGTGAGGCCGAGCGACTGGAACGCGCTCCACAGGCCGTGCCGCAGGTGAAGGCCGACCATGACCATGGCGACCAGGTAGAACAGTCCCACCCACCAGCGGCCGGGCTGGAAGCCGGCGATCATGCGGTCGTACGGCGTGGCGTCGCCGCCTCCGGGGTTCACGGTGCCGAAGGTCATGTCGAGCAGGTGCCAGATCACGAACAGCACGATGATCACGCCGCCCCACCGCATGGTGTGCGTGGCGTATCCACTGGCCTGCGACTTCCGCTTGGCCGCGTACTTGACGGGCCGCGCCTTGGCCGCCCGGCGCGCGAGCGACACGGCCGCCCACATGTGCAGCGCGACGGCGAGCACGAGCGCGATCTCGGTGATCGTCAGCAGGGTCCGGTCGGGCAGCGCGGGCGAGCCCACGGTGCGCAGCCAGTCGGCGTAGTGGTTGAACGAGTCGGCGCCCAGGAAGATCTTGAGGTTGCCGAGCATGTGGCCGACCAGGAAGAGCACGAGCACGGCGCCCGTGACGGCCATGACGGCCTTCCTGCCGGCGGAGGTGCCGAACAGGCCGCGCCGGGCGGGCGTACGCGGGCCGGGGCGGGCCGGCGCGCGGGGCACGTCCCGCCGGGGAACGGGCGCGGTCGCCGAACCACGTCCCCCAGAGCCGTGATCCACAGAACCGTGATCGACAGAACCAGAGCCGTGGTCGACAGAGTGGTCAATGGTGGCAGTCACGTATCAAAACGCTAGATTCGCTCTTTCGAGGCGTCCAAGTCATGGCGGATCTGGTTTCGATAGCCGAGGGCTATGCCCTCTGCCCCGTACCGATGCCGGGCCGGGAGGCGGCGCGCGGGTGCGACGAAACTCACAATCCGGGGGCCGCATCGGGTGGCCGGAGACCATAGCCGTAGGCTATTGAGCCGTGCAGCTCCAGCAACTGGCCTACTTCACGGCCGTGGCAGAGACGCGGCACTTCACCCAGGCCGCCGAGCGGATGCGGGTCGCCCAGCCGTCGCTGAGCAAGCAGATCAAGAGCCTTGAGACGGAGCTGGGAGCCCCGCTGTTCAGCCGGGCGCGGGGGAACGTCACACTCACCCCGGCGGGTGAGGCGCTGCTCCCGCTCGCCCGCCGCATCCTGGCCGACGCCGACACGGCCCGGCGCGAGGTCGCCGAGCTCGCGGGGCTGCGTCGGGGGCGGGTCCGCCTCGGGGCGACCCCCTCGCTGTGCGCCGGGTTGCTGGCCGACGCGCTGGCCCGCTTCCACCGCGACTACCCGGGCGTGGAGTTGCGGGTCGAGGAGGGCGGGTCTCGCGACCTGGTGCGGGACCTCGCCCGCGGCCAGCTCGACCTGGCGCTGATCATCCTGCCGCTGCAGAGCAGCGATCCGTCCCTGGTCACCCAGGAGATCCTGAGCGAGGATCTCGTCGTGGCCTCCGGGGGCGACCGGGGGCGCAAGCCGTACATGCGGATCGAGGACCTGCGCGGACGGCCCCTGGTGATGTTCCGCCGGGGGTACGACGTGCGGGAGGCGACGCTCGCCGCCTGCCGTCAGGCGGGTTTCGAGCCGCGCTTCGCGGTGGAGGGCGGGGAGATGGACGCGGTGCTGCGGTTCGTCGAGGCGGGGCTCGGCATCGCCGTGGTGCCGTCGATGGTGCTGGAGAACCGGCCGGGGCTGGTGGGCACGCCGCTGGTGCCGGGGCTCCGCCGTACGGTCGCCCTCGCCCACCGCAAGGACGTGGAGCCGACGCGGGCGGCGCAGGCCTTCCGTTCGACGCTACTGTCGTTCCTGAGCGAGGCCGCACACGACGGAACCCTCGCTCCCGGAATCGAGGCGCTCGTCGCCATGTGAGTAGCGATGTGAGTAGCGATGTGAGTAGGCATGCGAGTGGGCATGTGAGCCGCACCGCGCCTTCCCCTGACGATAAGTTTGTCCCCACGCTGCTGCCGACGCTGACCGAGAGGCGTTCGTGACCCCCGTCCCACCTGACCTGCCCGATCCGCTGACGCTCCTGCTGATCGAGGACGACGCCGGCGACGCGTTCCTCGTCGAGGAGCTGCTGGCGGGCGCCGACAGGCCGCCGAAGATCACCTGGGCGCGGACGCTGTCCGAGGGGCGCGAGCGGCTGACCGACGACGTGCAGTGCGTGGTCGTCGACCTCTCCCTGCCCGACGCCACCGGGCTGGAGGCGCTGGAGCAGGTCATCGCCATGGCCCCCGACACGGCCGTGCTGGTGCTCACCGGCCTCGGCGACACGCACGCCGGCATCGAGGCGGTCGCGGCCGGCGCCCAGGACTTCCTGGTCAAGCAGGACGTCGACGCCCGCCTGCTGATCCGCGCGATCCGCTACGCGATCGAGCGCAAGCGCGCCGATCTCGCCATGCGCGAACTGCTCCAGGAACGCATCGTCAGCAAGGAGAACTCGCGGCTCGAACGCGGCCTGCTGCCCGTCCCGCTGCTCGACCCCACGCTGCTGCATCACCAGGCCCGCTACCTTCCCGGCCGTACGGGCGGGCTGCTGGCGGGCGACTTCTGGGACACCGTGCAGACGCCCGACGGCGCGGTGCACGTGCTGATCGGCGACGTGTGCGGGCACGGGCCCGACGAGGCCGCGCTCGGCACGGCGCTGCGCATCGCCTGGCGCACGCTGGTCCTCGCCGGGCAGACCGGCAACGACGTGCTGCGGACGCTCGACACGCTGCTGCGGCACGAGCGCAAGTCTCCCGAGATCTTCACGACGATGTGCAGCGCGGCCATCAGCCCCGACCTGACCACCGCCCGCCTGCACGTCATCGGCCATCCGCCGCCGCTGCTGCTGCGCGACGGCGTGCTCGGGGTGGTCACCGAGACGCCGTCCGGCCCGCCGCTCGGGATCTTCCCGGACATCGAGTGGACGCCCATCGACGTCACGCTGGGCGACCGGTGGTCGCTGCTGCTCTACACCGACGGGCTGATCGAGGCCACGGTCGGTGAGAACCGGGACCTGCTCGGCACCGACGGGCTGGCGAACCTGATCCGCGCCCAGGCGGGGATCGACCTCGACCGCATCATCGCCAGTCTCGACGGCGCCATGCACGACGACGTCGCCGCCGTCCTCGTCTCCCGCGGTAAAGCGGGCCTGTCGGGTATCACGGGAGCCGGGGAGATCAGGGCATGACGACCACACCGGAGACGAGCACCGAAGAGACGAGCGGGCCGGAGACGGACGCGCCGCCGCCCCTCGCAGGCCCGCCCCCGCTCAGTCCTCCCCCGCTCACCCCGCCCGCGCTGGACTCCCGCCTGACCGTCAGCCGCTGGTTCCTGCTCACCGGCGCGGGCGTGCTGGTCGTCTTCCTGATCGCCCTCAGCGCGACCCTGCTCGCGCTCATGCAGGCGCAGGACGCCCGGCAGACCCTCGTCGACGCGGTCGACCCGGCCGCCCTCCACACGCTGCGGGTCGCCACCGCCGTACAGGCGCAGGAGGGGGCGATCCGCGGGTTCGGGCTCACCGGGGAGCAGCAGTACCTCGACGCCTACCGCAAGGGCGTCTCCGACGAGCGGGCGGCGAAGGACGACATCGCCAGGCTCGTCCCCCGGCTGCCCCAGGGCTACGGCGTCCGCGGCCAGATCCTCGCGCTCACCCAGGCAACGGACGCCTGGCGGCGCGACTACGCCGAGCCGGTCGTCGCCAGGACGCTCGACCGGGGCCCCGGCTCGCTCGCCGACCTGGCGAGGCCCAACCTGCAGCGCTTCGCGGCCGTCAAGACCGCGCTCGACCGGCAGCAGGCGGCCCTGGGCCGGCTCCACGACACCGCGCGGGACCGGCTCTACTCCGCCTGGACGACCATCTACGCGGCGATCGCGGCGCTGGGCGGCGCGATGGTGCTGGCCATCGTCGTCTGCGCGCTGATCGTGCGCCGCGCCGTCGTCGGCCCGGTCGCGCGGCTGACCCGGCAGGTCCGGGCGGTCGCCGGGGGCGACTTCGACCACGAGCTCGGCGTCTCCCGGCCGGCCGAGCTGTGGGAGCTGTCCGGCCACATCGACGGCATGCGCCGCCGGATCATGGCCGAGTGGCAGTCGTCCGTCGAGGCCCGCCAGCAGCTCGCGGACCAGGCCGAGGAGCTCCGGCGCTCCAACCGGGAGCTGGAGCAGTTCGCGTACGTCGCGAGCCACGACCTACAGGAGCCGCTGCGCAAGGTGGCGAGCTTCACCCAGATGCTGGAGCAGCGCTACTCCGACCGGCTCGACGACCGCGCCCGGCAGTACATCGCCTTCGCGGTGGACGGCGCCCGGCGCATGCAGCTGCTCATCAACGACCTGCTCGACTTCTCCCGGGTCGGCCGGGTGAGCGACGAGCGGGCGGAGATGGACAGCGGCGACGCGCTGGCCGCCGCGCTGCGCAACCTCGACGCCCGGCTCACCGACACCGGGGCGACGGTCACGCACGACGACATGCCGAGGGTCCTCGGCAACCGGACCCTGCTCACCCAGCTCTTCCAGAACCTCATGGGCAACGCGCTCAAGTTCCGCTCCGAGGAGCCGCCCCGCGTCCACGTCGGCGTACGGCGGGACGGCGACGTGTGGGAGTTCAGCTGCGCGGACAACGGGATCGGCGTCGACCCGAAGTACGCGGACCGGATCTTCCTGATCTTCCAGCGGCTGCACTCGCGGGACGTCTATCCCGGTACGGGCATCGGGCTGGCCCTGTGCCGCAAGATTGTCGAATATCATGGCGGCCGGATCTGGCTCGACACCGGCGGGGACGCCGGGGCCACGTTCCGCTGGACGCTGCCGGCCCTGGGAGACCCCGATGAGTGAGTTCCGCCCGATCGAGGTTCTCCTGGTGGAGGACGACCCCGGCGACGTGCTGCTCTGCCAGGAGGCGTTCTCACACAACAAGGTCGGCAACAACCTCCACGTGGTCCACGACGGGGAACAGGCGCTGGCCTTCCTGCGCGGCGAGGGGCCGCACGGCTCGGCGCCGCGTCCCGACCTCGTGCTGCTCGACCTGAACCTGCCCCGGCTGAACGGCTTCGAGGTGCTGCAGGAGGTCAAGGCCGACCCGTCCCTGCGGACCATCCCGGTGGTGATCCTGACCACTTCGGAGGCCGAGCAGGATATCCTTCGGGGATACAACCTGCACGCCAACGCGTACATCACGAAGCCCGTCGACTTCGAGCAGTTCACCCGAGTGGTGCGGCAGATCGACGAATTCTTCGTCACCGTGGTCAAACTGCCGGGGAAGTGACCGAGATCACAGCGGGGAGGAGTGACCCTCCTCACAGTTCGTGATGTGCTCGTCGTAATGTGTGCCCCACCAATAACGCGCACGGCCTGAGCAGCAGGGTCGGTACGGCCCGAGCAGCACGGCCCGAGCAACGCCGGCCCGAGCACGCGCGGCCGCTCCGGCGTGCGCGGAGTCAGTGAGGGTGGAAGGTCTCCGATGACCCAGACAACGGCCGAGAGCGCGGTACGGAAACAACGCGCGCAGATCCGGGTGCGCACTCTGCGCACCGACCGATGGTGGCTTGCTCCGGTGCTCACGTTCGCCGGGCTCTTCTTGTTCCTGATTTACGGCTTCTGGGCGATGTTCGACTTGAGCATGCTCGCCGGGTCGTACATCGCCCCCTTCTCGTCGCCCTGCCTGGCGGCGGCGACGTGTCCGGAAGGGGCCCGGCTGTTCGGATTCGCTCCGTTCGGTGACTGGTACAAACTCCCGCCGGGACTGCTGATCCTCGCCTTCCCGGGCGGGTTCCGGTTCACCTGCTACTACTACCGCAAGTCGTACTACCGCTCGTGGTGGATGTCGCCGCCGGCGTGCTCGGTCGCCGAGCCGCACAGCAAGTACACGGGCGAGTCGCGCCTGCCGCTGATCCTGCAGAACGTCCACCGCTACTTCTTCTACGTCGCCGCGATCATCGGTCTGATCCTGACGTACGACGCGGTGCTGTCCTTCCGCGACGCGGACGGCAACTGGGGACACGTCGGCCTCGGCACGGTCATCCTCGTGGTGAACGCGGTCCTGGTCCTGTGCTACACGTTCGGCTGCCACTCCTGCCGCCACATCACCGCCGGGCGCCTGAACCACTTCTCCAGGCACCCGCTGCGCTACAAGGCGTGGACCCTGGTCTCGAAGCTCAACGCGCGGCACCAGCAGTTCGCCTGGGCGTCCATGGTCTCGATCGTGGTCGCGGACCTGTACGTCCGCCTCGTCGCCAAGGGCGTCATCAACTTCCCGTTCGCTTAAGCAGCACGTCGTTGTAAGGATCTCAAGGTGGAGCGTCACGAATACGACGTCGTCGTCATCGGAGCCGGCGGAGCGGGGCTCCGCGCGGCGATCGAGGCACGGCAGCAGGGCAAGCGGACGGCCATCGTCTGCAAGTCGCTCTTCGGCAAGGCCCACACGGTCATGGCCGAGGGCGGCGCCGCCGCCGCGATGGGCAACGTCAACCCGAACGACAACTGGATGGTGCACTTCCGCGACACCATGCGCGGAGGCAAATTCCTCAACAACTGGCGCATGGCGGAACTGCATGCCAAGGAGGCGCCGGACCGGGTCTGGGAGCTGGAGGCCTGGGGCGCGCTGTTCGACCGCACCAAGGACGGCAAGATCAGCCAGCGCAACTTCGGCGGTCACGAGTACCCGCGGCTCGCCCACGTCGGCGACCGTACGGGCCTGGAAATGATCCGCACCCTGCAGCAGCGCGTCGTCGCCCTGCAGCAGGAGGACGAGAAGCTGCACGGCGACCCCGAGGCGTACATCAAGGTCTTCGCCGAGTGCACGATCACCCGCCTGCTCAAGGAAGGCGACGCGATCGCGGGAGCCTTCGGCTACTGGCGGGAGACCGGCGACTTCGTCGTCTTCGACGCTCCGGCCGTGGTGCTGGCCACCGGCGGCATCGGCAAGTCGTTCGTCGTCACGTCGAACTCCTGGGAGTACACGGGCGACGGGCACGCGCTGGCCATGCTCGCCGGCGCGAACCTCATCAACATGGAGTTCATCCAGTTCCACCCGACGGGCATGGTCTGGCCGCCGTCGGTGCGCGGCATCCTGGTGACGGAGTCGGTTCGCGGCGACGGGGGCGTCCTGCGCAACTCCGAGGGCCGCCGGTTCATGTTCGACTACATCCCGGACGTGTTCAAGGACAAGTACGCCACGACCGAGGAGGAGGCGGACCGCTGGTACGACGACCAGGCGGGCAACCGCCGCCCGCCCGAGCTGCTGCCCCGTGACGAGGTGGCCCGGGCGATCAACTCGGAGGTCAAGGCGGGGCGCGGCTCACCGCAGGGCGGCGTGTTCCTGGACGTGTCGACCCGGCTGCCCGCCGCCGAGATCACCCGGCGGCTGCCGTCGATGCACCACCAGTTCAAGGAGCTGGCGGACGTCGACATCACCAAGGAGCCCATGCAGGTCGGCCCGACCTGCCACTACGTCATGGGCGGCGTGGAGGTGGACGCCGACACCGGCGCGGCCTCGGTGCCCGGCCTGTTCGCGGCCGGCGAGGTCTCCGGCGGCATGCACGGCTCCAACCGCCTCGGCGGCAACAGCCTCTCGGACCTGCTGGTGTTCGGCCGCCGGGCCGGCGCGGGCGCCGCGGCGTACATCGACGGCCTGGCGAGGCGGCCGGCGGCGGCCGCCGGGCTGGTCGAGGAGGCCAGGGCGGAGGCGCTGGCGCCGCTGGAGCGTACCGGCGGGGAGAACCCGTACGAGGTCCACCACGAGCTGCAGCGCACGATGAACGACCTGGTCGGCATCATCCGCAAGTCCGAGGAGATCGGCGAGGCCCTCCAGGTCATCGAGAAGCTCAAGGAGCGGGCGAAGAACACCGCCTCCGCGGGCAGCCGGATCTACAACCCCGGCTGGCACCTCGCGATCGACCTGCGCAACATGCTGCTGGTGAGCGAGGCCGTGGCGAAGGCCGCGCTGCTGCGTGAGGAGAGCCGTGGCGGGCACACCCGGGACGACTACCCCGGCATGTCGCCGGAGTGGCGCAGGAAGCTGCTGCGCGTGACGCTGACGCCGGACGAGTCGGGCGTGAACGTCGAGGAGAGGGTCCAGCCGTCGATGCGCTCCGACCTGATCAGCCTGTTCGAGCGTGGCGAGCTGGAGAAGTACCTCACCGAAGAAGAGCTGGCGGAGTACGACGCCGCCGTCAAGGAGTCGTGATGGGATACAAGGCGAAGTTCCGCGTCTGGCGCGGTGAGGGCGGCGAGGGCAGGCTTGAGGACTTCACCGTCGAGGTGAACGAGGGCGAGGTCGTCCTCGACGTCATCCACCGGCTGCAGGCCACCCAGACGCCCGACCTCGCGGTCCGCTGGAACTGCAAGGCGGGCAAGTGCGGCTCGTGCTCGATGGAGATCAACGGCAAGCCGCGCCTGGGCTGCATGACCCGGATGTCCACCTTCGAGGAGGACGAGACCATCACGGTCACGCCGCTGCGGACGTTCCCGGTCATCAAGGACCTGGTGACGGACGTGTCCTTCAACTACCAGAAGGCCCGTGAGGTCCCGTCGTTCACGCCGCCGGCCGACGTCAAGCCGGGCGAGTACCGCATGCAGCAGATCGACGTCGAGCGGTCGCAGGAGTTCCGCAAGTGCATCGAGTGTTTCATGTGCCAGAACGTCTGCCACGTGATCCGGGACCACGAGGAGAACAAGCCGAACTTCTCCGGTCCGCGCTACTTCATCCGGATCGCCGAACTCGACATGCACCCGTACGACGTGGCGGACCGCAAGGAGCCGGCGCAGGACGAGCACGGCCTCGGCTACTGCAACATCACCAAGTGCTGCACCGAGGTCTGCCCCGAGCACATCAAGATCACTGACAACGCGATCATCCCGATGAAGGAGCGCGTGGTCGACCGGAAGTACGACCCGCTGGTCTGGCTGGGCTCGAAGATCTTCAAGCGCCAGCGCTGACCCGCGCGTGACACGAGAGGCGCCGCCCGGCTCGTCCGGGCGGCGCCTCTCGTGTTCTGTGCTGAGTGTCTACTGCCGGTATCTACGGCCGGGGCTGGGCGTCGGGGGCCTCGCCCGGACGCTGCTGGGGCTCTCCGACCGCCGTGCTCCACGGGTCGGGCACGCCGCCCTGCTGCGCCTGCGCCGGTGCCTGTCCCTGTGCCTGTGCGGGGTCCCCGGCCGGATAGCCGTACGGCTGGGCGTACCCGTACGGCACGGCGTAGCCGTAGGGCTGCTGCGGATAGGGCACGGCGTACTGCTGGGGGTAGGGCTGCTGCCCGTACGGGACCGGCATGAAGCCGACCATCGGGGCGTAGCCGGAGCCCGCCGGATAGGCGGCCGGCGTCTCCGGCACGACCGGCGTGGCGACCGCCGGGCCGCCCCGCCGTACGGCGGCGGCGTGGGCCATCCGCCGGAGCCGGCCCTCGAAGATCAGCCAGGCGATCAGCGCGATGCCGAGGAGCACGCCGGCGGGGATCGCGAGCCGGTGCGCCAGCGACGCCTTGTCGTACTCGGGCGAGGCGTTGCGGATCTCGTACGGCACCGTGTCGGGCGCGGGCTCCTCGAACGACGCGGCCGCGGTGGGAGTCGGGGTGGCCTCCGGCGCCGACGCGGGGGGCAGGCTCACCTGCCCCTCGGTCTCCGGGGTGGGGGTGGCGGACGTGCCGCCCGTCCCGGCGGGAACCTCGGTCGTCGTCGAGGGGAACTGCTCCGTGGTCGCGGGAGGCTGCTGCCCCTGCTGGCCCTGCTGTCCGCCGGTCGACGCGGGCGGGGTGGTGGTGTGGGTCGCCTGGGGCTTGCGGGTGGTGCGCTTGGGCGTCGGCGTGACGGTGATGGTCTTCGTCACCACCGGCTCGGCGGTCGGGCTGGGCGAGGGCGACGGCGTCTGGGTGACGGTGACGGTGACGACGTCGCAGTCGTCGCCCTGAGAGGCGTCACACGGGTTCACCGGGTCGGCGGTCGCGCCGAGCATGGGGCTGATCACCACGACCGCCAGCGTGGCGAGTGCCAGCGACGCGGCAGCCGAGGACGCGGCCCTGATGTATGCGCGTCCGATCACCGATCGCCTCCTGTCAGCGCGTGCGAGGTCAACACCGATTGTAGTTCGGTCCACGGCACCGCAAAGCCGGTCTCAGGGCACGATTCTGCGTCCTATCCGGCCAACTCCACGTCTTATCTGGGCAAAAGCGTCTCGATCGCGGCGACCACCGGCAGATCCGCGGGCAGCCAGGCGACGTCGTACAGCTCGTGCGGCTCCAGCCAGCGCAACGCGAGGTGCTCGATCGGCCGGGGGACGCCCGCGGCGAGTTCGGCGAGCCAGACGCGCATCACGGCGCCGTTCGGCAGCGGCCAGTCCCCGCCGACGCGGCGCGAGACCACGATGTCGACGCCGAGTTCCTCGGCGCACTCGCGCACCAGCGCGGCGCGCTCGTCCTCCCCCGGGTCGACCTTCCCGCCGGGGAACTCCCAGCCGCCGCGCAGTTCCGGCGGCGCGGACCGCTGGGCCGCGAGGAGCCGGCCGTCCTCCACGATCGCGGCGCCCACGACCAGCCTGCCGGTCACGTCTGGGCCCGCTTGAGCTGCGCCAGCACGGTGTCGTTGCGGAGCGGCCGGGTGAAGCCCACGATGTTCGGCCGGTCGCGGTAGGTCGTCACCTTGATCGGCCCACAGAGGGTGCACCTCGCCTCGATCATCGTGCCGGGCGAGACGACCATCCCGACGTGCCCGGGATTGTCCTTGGACGTGCCGGGCCCGGCGTTGAAGAAGACGAGGTCGCCGGGCTGCTCCTCGCCCTGCTCGATCCGTTCGCCGAAGGGCCACTGGCCGAAGGTCGTCCGCGGGATGCTCAGACCGGCGTTCCGGTAGGCCATGTAGATGATCCCCGAGCAGTCGAAGGCGTCCGGGCCGGTGCCGCCCCACCGGTACGGCTTGCCCCGCTGCGCCAGAGCGTATTGGAGGATCTGGCGGACGACGTCGTCGGGGGCGCTGTCGACGAACCCCGAGTCGCAGGCCGGGTCGGCCTCGGCGGGCACGCCGATCTCCCCCGTCGCGGCGTAGCGCTTGGCGATCTCCAGGACCTGGTCGACGTACCAGGTGGCGCGGTTGTAGACGAAGATCGCCTTCCTGAGGTCGTCGGGGGCGCCGTTGCGCTTGAGCATCTTGGCCGCGCCGAGGATGGCGTCCGCCGGGTTGTAGACGTCGCCGAAGCCGTCCCCGTCGCCGTCGGAGGCGTAGCCGTTGATGCCCGGCTCGATCTTCATCTTGGCCTGGCCGCCCCAGGTGCTGACGAGGAACTGCATTGGACCGGCGGCACCCGCGTAGTTGGTGCCGCTGCGCACGCCCGGCAGCGAGGACCGGCCGTGGTTCGTCTCCCGCTTGCCGATGGCGGCCAGCACGTTCCACTGCACGCCGATCTGCTTGCCGAACTTCTTGTAGAGCGCCAGGTAGTCCTCGGGGATGTCGCTTCGCGCCGTCTTGGAGAGGTCCGTCCCAGGCGTCGCGGCGCCGGGTCCCGTGGCGGCCTCGGCGCAGTTCCCGTCCGCGCCGCCGCCGAGGAGCATCGACGGGCTCGGGGTCATGAGGATGATCGAGGCGAACAGCGTGACCGGCACGATCACGACGAGGGCCACGGCGATCAGCCGCCAGGACCGCCCTCCCGAGGCGAGCCGGCGGACTGCCGAGGTGCCGCGCGGCGGGACGGTCACGGCGAGGTGTCCCCGTCCTGGCCGGAGTCGGCCAGTTGCAGGTCGTACACCCGCCAGTCGGCGCCCGACTTGACGACGGTCACGGCGAACCGCTCGGGCACGTCCTTCTGGCCGTTCCGGTCCGTCACCTGCCGCGTGGAGTCGACGACGAACACCACCTGGGCGCCCGTCATGTCGCGGATCGACGCCACCTTCGCCGAGCCCTTCGAGACCACCTGGTCGGCCTCGTTCTGGTCCGCCACGGCGGGATCGGTGACGGTCCTGGTGAGCTGGGCCGCGAACTCGGTGGTCGCGAACGCCGTGAGCCGCTCGGCGCGGGCCGCCGCCTCCTCGTCGTACGAGAAGGTGCCGTACGCCTCGGTGAAGCGGCGGGCGAGGTCGGCCGCCGCGCCGATCTCCTCCCTCGACAGCGGCAGGTACGCGTACACGTCGAAGGCGCCGGGAGTGGTGGCGACCGGGCCGGGCTCCCGCGCGCCCGTGGTCGCCCCTCCGGTGGTCGCCCGTCCGGTGGCCGCCGACTGTCCCACCGACTGCTGTCTCGCCTGCTCGTCGCCGTCCGAGGACGGGCTCATCGTGAGGTAGACGCCGACGGCGGCGAGCACCACCACGGCCGCCACGAAGGCGAGCCCCTTGCCCCGGTCGCTGTTCCGGCTTCTCATGGCCTCGTCGGTGGTCCCGTCACTCGCCGGAGTCGCGGTCGGACGGCTTGGCCCAGAACGGGGCCGGAGCGTCGCCCTCGCGGCGCGCGCTCTCCCCCCGGCTCGGCAGCCAGAGCGGCGGCGGCTCGGCCGGACGCGACCGCCCGGCGGACGATCCCGAGTCACGCGGCGGCGCCGGACGGGAACGGCCCGCGTCACCCCGGCGGGACGAACCGCCGAACAGGCCACCCGAGCCTCCCGAACCACCCGAGCCGCCTGAGGAGCCCGAGGAGCCCGAGGAGTCCCGGGACGAGCGACCCGAACCGCCGCCGAAGATGCTCCCCGACCCGCTGCCGGATGAGCCTCGCGGCGAGCGACCCGAACCGCCGCCGAAGATGCTGCCCGACCCGCCACCTGAGCCGCCGGAGCCGCGCGTGGACGACGGCCGGGAGGCCCAGCCGCCGGATCGGCCACTGAACCAGCCGCCCCCGGATCCGCCACCAGACCCGCCACTGCCGGAACCGCCACCGGATCCGCCCGTGGGAGCGGCGGAGGGAGGGGCGGAGGAGGCGGAGACGCCGGTGACCGCGGCTCCCGTCACCCGCCGCGGCGGCGCGGACGGAGCCGACGGCCCGGACGGCCGTGACGGCGCCGCCCCGCCTCCCGTGACCCGTCCAGGTGCCCGTCCCGTCGCAGGGCCGTTCGCCGTGCCGTTCGGCTGACCGTTCGGCTGGCCGTTCGCCGGACCCCGCGCCCCGACCGCCCGTACGCCGGACAGGTTCAGCGGCGGGGCGGTGCCGGGACGTGCGGCGGCGACGCCAGCCTTGCGGCGGCCCGCCTGCCCGTCGGCGTCGAGCGGCGCGGGTTGCGCCCCCGCGCGCGCTCCGGCCTGGGCGGGGACGTTGCCCGCGCCCTCCTCGCCGCGCACCCGGCCCTGGGCCACGGAGGAGGCGGCAGCGGCGGCGGCGCCCGCGCCGCTCGCCATCGCGGCGGCGCCGATGACGGGCTCGGCCTTGCGCAGGCCCCACCGGCCCGCCCGGGCCGCCGCGACCGGCGGCAGCACGGAGGCCGCCCGGGAGAGCGTCGGCGCGGTCGCGGCCTCGCCGAGCATCCGCGTGGCGAGCGTGTGCCCGTCCATCGAGGCGAACAGGTGCTGGAACGGCCGCCGGTAGAAGAAGACCGCGATCGTCAGCAACGCCATGAAGAGGATCTGCATGCCCCACGGCAGGTTGGTCGAGATGATCAGCGCGTAGCCGTACACGAGGATGCCCAGCACCAGCGCGAGCACGGCCTGACGGAGCAGCGTGCCGACCAGCATCTCCAGCCACCGCATGGCGATGATCCGCCCCGAGCCGGGATGCACGCCGATCAGCAGGAAGACCGGCGCGAGCATCAGCAGCAGCAGGAAGCCGACCTTCAGCACGAGCAGCGACACCGCGACGAGGAAGATGAGCAGACCGGCGACCATCGCCGCGATGAACGCCCCGATGGCGATGCCGAGGCGGCTGGTCCAGTCCTTGCCCTGGAAGAGGAAGAACACCGGAGTGCTCTGCAGCGGCTTGGCGACCTCCTCCTCGAACCGCTGCTGGTGCGAGTCGGAGGCCGGAGTCTGCTTGGCGGCCAGTTCCTGGGCGTCGATCGCCTGGAGATCGAGGGTCTTCTGGCCGAGGCCCTTCACGAGACCGGCGTTGGGGTCGGCCGTGGCGAACTCACCCATCAGCCACGGCTTGCAGACGAGGATCGACCACAGCGCGTCGGCGTTCTGGGCCACGCCGGGGGTGCCCTGCCGGCCGTAGCCGCCCGCCGTGGGCTCACTCGGCACCTCGCCCGGCTCGGTCGCCTTCATGGGCAGGCAGGACGCGCCGCCCGCTCCCGGCAGGCCGGAGAACGCCGAGTTGACGATCTCGCCGGTCTTGTCGGTCACGGTCTTGCCGAGGCCGGTGAAGTCTCCCGGGCGGCTGAAGAACCAGATCGCGACCGTGACCGCGAGGACCATCCAGACGACGCCCTCGGTGGTCGTCGTCGCGCGTTTGCGGATGAGGCCGTACCAGGCCAGCCAGATCGCGCCGAGGATGACGACCGGGCGCAGGTACGGCCAGTACATCGCGTCGGCGAGGTTCTTGACGATGTCGTCGGCGACTTCCTTGATGGGCTGCAGCGGGCCCTCGGTGGCCGCCGCCTGGTACGTGCTGATCGTCAGCCGGTCGACGGCCTTGGCCCAGGAGAAGACCGTGTTGGCCCACGCGTTGCCGAGCACGGCGGTGACGTCGGAGCACCCGAGGCCGTAGGTGTGCCAGAACTGCCCGGCCATGCCGTACCGCTCGTAGTTGGTGACCGGCTCCTTCGGCGCCGACCCGTTCGCCGCACCGTCCGCCGTGCCGGCGGGCGGCTTACCGGTGGTGGCGGCCGTCGCGTCCTCCGGCGCCGGGGGCTGCACCAGGCCGTCGACGCCGCCGCCGACGATCTCGGGGGCGAGTTTGGGCGACAGGTCGCAGATCCCGTCGGCGCTCGCCGTGCCGGACGGGAAGACCAGCGGCAGCGTCACGAACGCCGCGAAGGCGACGAACAGCAGGGCGAGGCTCCGCCGGAGCCTCCTGCCGCGTCTACCACCCTCTTCGGTGCGGCCTCTGGGACCGTTCCTGCGCACGCTCACGATCGCACCTCCTGCGCGACCCCCGACCGACCGGAGCCCCCGTCAAAGAGATCATGCATGTTCTCGCCGGGTTTGTCGTGTGTCGGATTGGTGTCAAGCCAGCGCAGCAGCTCCTCCGAGATAAGGTCCACCCCGATACGGCCGGCCCGGCCGTCCAGATCCCGGAAGACGCACTCCCCGTTGCCCAGGGAGCGCAGCACGCCCTTGTGGTCCTCCGACGGGTCCACGCCGAGAAGCTCCATCACGTGCTCGACCTCCACCCGCTCGGTGGACCGGAACGCGAACACCGACGACAGGCAGTTGGTGACCTGTTCGTTGAGCAGGTCACCGGCGTTCTGGGAGACCAGGACGAGCGCCGTGTTGCGCGAACGGCCCATCCTGGAGACCTCGGGCACCAGCTTGGCGCCCTCGGGGGTGGACGTGATCGCCCACGCCTCGTCGAGGAAGATGGCCTTCGGCGTACGCCGGTCGAGCCCGTTCATCAGGCGGCGGGCGAACTGCGACACCAGGTAGAGCAGCGCCACCGACAGCCGCTGCTCGTAGGAGTAGTCGTCCCTGACCGTCGCCACGTCGGGCAGCGTGAGGCCGCCGAGCGTGAACACCGTCGTCCAGCCCGCGGTGTCGATCTGCTCGCCGCCGTAGGCGTCGAAGCAGAGCCGGGCGAGGTGCATCTCCGACATCGAGCGCAGCACGGCCCCGAGGTTCTTGGACGCGGGGTCGGACGACTGCTCCAGGTGGTCGACCACCTTCCCCAGCGAGGGGTCGGGCTCGTTCGACACGGCCGCGACCGCCTGGATCATGGCGGACTCGCGCTCCTCCGACATCCTCGGCAGCAGCAGCCGCAGGGTCTCGGTCGCCATCGTCTTCTTCGCCGCGATGTCGTCGCCGAACGCGAACGGGTCGAGCAGGCCCGGCGCGGCCGACCCCAGCGGGATGACCCTCGCCTTGCGGCCCCGCGCCCGCAGCAGCCGTACGAGCGACTCGGCGTCGCCCTTGGGGTCGATCACCGCGATCGTGACGCCGCGCAGCGCCATCTGGTAGATCAGCAGCAGCGCCAGCGTGGTCTTGCCGCCGCCCGGCTCACCGGTGATCGCGATGGCCGTCGGGCGGTTGCGCGCCGCCGCGACGAGCGGGTCGAAGTGGACGATGCTGCGCGCCCGGCCCAGCGTCTCTCCGACGTACGGCCCGATCCACCCGGCGTTCGACTCGTCGACCCGGTCGCCGATCTCGACGGTCGCCGTCGCCATGCCGCCCGCGATCGTCCGCAGCGGCTGCCGCTGCGCGTACGCGTTGACCCGCAGCCGCTCCCCCGGCAGCGCCTCGCAGAACAGCGAGAACTGGTCGCCGGTGGAGTTGACGACGTCGACGCCGATGTCGCGGAAGTGCTCGACGATGGCCTCGACCCGCTGGACGCACATCTCCTCGGTCGGCGCGCTGACGCTCAGCCGGTGCCAGCCGTAGACGAAGGGCAGCCGCTCCTTGGTGATGCCGTGCTCCAGCATGCGGGCGGCGTCGATCTGCTCGGCCAGTGCCAGCGGGGCCTCGGCCCCCGCCTCGCGGATGTGGATGTCCATGTCGCGGGCGTGGGCGAGCTTGCGCGCCACGTCCTTGCTGGCCCGTACGGGCGGGATCAGCCGCATCCGGCTGGAGATCTCGACGGGGAAGGGGAGCTGGTCGGTGAAGTGCAGCCACGGCTCGCCGTCGGGGAACGGCATGAGATCGGGGAACCGGGCGAACGACAGGTGCGCGACGTAGGCCTCGCCGGCCGGCTGCTGGATGCGCAGCAGCGACCTGCCGTTGTGGATCTGGCCCTCGACCAGCGCCTCGATCTCGCCCTTGCCCCATCTGCGGCGGGGTGACGCCGAAGGCAGCGGCTCACCGAGACCGGCCGCCGCGGCGTGCTGGAACAACCAGGCGATCTCGGTCGAGGTGGCGTGGCGGGCGTAGAGCGCGCTGGAGCCCAGCGCCCGGCCGAGCCGCTCGGCGGCCTCGGTCCACCGGGCGATCTCCCTGTCCGGCACGTGGTCGTCCTCGATGCCCAGCTTCTTCTCGCCGCGCTGGTAGAAGCCGAACAGCTGGGCCAGCACGCCGGTGCCGAGCTGGGCGCCGCGCGGGCCGAGCCGTACGCCGAGGTAGACCTCCTTGCTCCAGAAGTCCTTGGCCCAGACGTGGCGGTACATCTCCTCCAGGTACTCCCGCCAGCCGGGGCCCTCGTCGGAGGTCGCGTTGAGGGCCATCGCCCACTCCGCGGCGGGATACGCCCGGTGCGCGACCCGAAGGTGCACCTCGGCGTCGGGCATCCTGATCGCGGCCAGCGCGATCGTGACGTTCGTGGCCAGCGCCTCGCGCTCCTCGGGGGTGAGGAACTCGTAGCTCACCGTCGGCAGGCGGAAGTAGGCCCAGGCCGCCGAGTCGGTGAGCAGAACCCGATCATCGAAGTACCGCACCGCCAGGCGACTGCGCGCCCTGCTCATCGACCTTTCACCAGCTCTCCTGATCGCACGTCCCGGGACCCGTCGGACCCGCGCGACCGCCCTCGCCGCGGCACGCGTCCGGCGTTCATCTCGCCACCTCCTGCTTGGCCTGGGCCGCCGCCAGGCCGTTCACGATCACTCCCGCGAGCGCGACGTACGCCCTGCGGCCGCCTGTCCGGAGATGGGTGATGTCGACCGGGCCCGGCCGTCCGGGCGCCAGCTCGTCCTCCCAGGGGATGCGGACGATCGCCCGGCACCTGCCGCTGGCGACCGCCTCCGCCTGCTCCACGTCGGGGAGGCTGCGGCGGCTCACTCCGTTGATCACCATGACCGCCCGCCGCCGCAGGTCGGAGCAGCCGTGGCCGTCGAGCCACTCGTACGTCATCGCGACCGCCTCGGAGGCGTCCTCGCTCGCGGGGGCGACCAGCACGAGCTGGTCGGCGTACGGCAGGAGGCGGGCGGCCAGCGCGGCCGCGGGGTCGATGACGGTCAGGCGATAGTGCCGGTCGAGCGCGGCGAGCGTCCGGCGCCAGTCGGCCAGGAACGCGCGTTCCGCGAGGCGCTGGGTCACCCGGTCGTCGGTGTCCGCTCCGACGACCTCCAGGCCCGACTCGCAGCGCGTCGTGTAGGACCGCATGCCGAGGTAGCCACTCACCTCCTCGGAGCCCTCCAGCAGCGAGCTCAGCGTCTCCGGCGACTCGGCGGCGATCCTCGTCGTCAGCGTGCCCTCGCCGGTGTTCGCGTCGAGCGCGAGCACCCGGTCGTCTCGGTATCGGGCCAGCGTGTGGCCCAGCATTAAGGCCGTGGTCGTCTGCCCGGCGCCGCCCGTGCAGCCGAGCACCATGATCCGCCTGCTGGTGGTCAGCGGGACGCGGGCGCGCGCCTCGTCGACCTCCATGCCGTCCGTACGGCTGCCGCCCACGACCACCTGCGCCAGGCGCCGCCAGCCGCCGGAGGGGTCGCGGCCCACCACCGCCTCGACTCGGCGCAGCCGCGGCGGCTCCTCGTGCCCCGGCCGGCCGGTCGCGGGCCTGGCGGCGGGCAGCGCGGGCCGAGCACCGGACGAGGCCGCGTGGCGGGGCCCTCCCGGGACCGTCCGGATCGGCACCCCGGCGGGACCCGCCGGAGGCGTGACGTTCCCCTTGCCCGCCGGACCGGGCGATCCCGGGCCGAAGCCGTACGACCCCTCCCGGTGACCGGCACCGGGCTGCGCGTCATCGGGTTGCGTGTCACCGGGCTGGGCACTGGGCGGCTGCGGCTCGGAGCGGTGCGCGGCGGAGGGCTGCGAGTAGGGCGGCCTGATCCTGATCGGCTGCGCGGCCGGGGCGGACACTTCACCGGCCCGCTCCGCGCCCACGCCAGCGTCGGTGTTTTCGTCGGCGTCGGCGTCGGCGTTTTCGTTGGCGTTTTCGTTGGCGTTGGTGTTTTCGTTGGCGTTGGTGTCGGCGCTGGCCTCCGAGGGACCGGCAGCCGCTGTCAGGCCGGTCCGGACCGGCCCGATGACCGTCACGTCCGCAGCCTCAGCGCTCTCCGGGACGTCACCGGTGTCTCTGATGTCGCCGGCGTCCGCGATGTCCGCAGGCTGATCGGGCGAGGTATGGGCCTGGGCCATCGCGGGGAGCGCCTCTCCCCACACGCCGCCCTGCTCACGGGGTCGCACCAGCCGAGGCGGCCGCCCCCTGCGGTGCTGCGCGAGGACATCCGCGTCGTCCCGCCGCGCAGGGGCTTCGCTCCTCCCAGCACCCTCGCCCCGCTCACCCTGGCCCCGCTCACCGTGATCCCGCTCGTCGTCCTCTGCCCGCCTGGGCAGCTGCCGAGTGGAAGCGCCGGGAGCGGAGCTGGCTTGGGGAGCGGCGGGCTCGGAGGCAGCGGACTCAGCGCTGGCAGGTCGAGGGGCGATGGGCTCGCTCGCAGCGGGTTCCGAGGCACCCGGCCTGGCGTCGGCCGGCTCGGCCGCCAGCTCGGCGTCGGCTTGCTCGGCGTCGGCGGCCTCGGATGCGGTGGAGGTTCCCGGGGTGGTGGAGGTTCTCGGGGCGGCGGAGGTTCCCGGGGCGGCGGTGGGGATTGTCTGGTCGGTGGGGGCGGCGGAGTGCCGGTCTCCCGCGTTGTCGCCCGGCGCGGTCGCCTCCTGTCGCGCGGCCTCGTCGCGGTCGGAATCCGCCCTTGGAGTAACTTCCTGGACGGCTTCCTGAGCGGTTTCCTGGGCGGATTCTGCGGCGGTTTCCGGAACGACCGGTGCGGCCGGGAGGTCCGCGGCCCGCTCGTCATCCGATTCGCGCCGGCCCGGGGTTGAGAAATCCGGGTCGGCGGGCCGTACGGCGCGGGGTTCGGAGGACGCGGCGAGCCTGCGCAGGCGGCGCAGCGTCTCTGTGCCGATGGGCGGCACGGGGTGGGACTCGGAGTGGGACTCGGAGTGGGACTCGGAGTGGGACTTCTCGGAACGCGGCTCCGACTGGGCCTGCGGGTGGGACTGCCTAGCGGCTGCGGGGCTCGCGCCGGGCGCCTGCCTGTCCAAGCCCCGGTCCTGCGACTCCGCGTTGTGGGCCGTGCCGTCGTCGGCCGTGCTGCTGTGAACCGTGCTGCTGTAGTCCG